>CAWJSK010000023.1:0-146509 GCA_963845535.1 uncultured Spirochaetota bacterium | reverse complement strand
TCACGCTGAAGGAAGCCGCGGCAGCCACCGACAGCGAGGCGATGGAAGCCTGCTCGGTGGCCTGGACCATGATGTTGCCCGCGGTTGCCTGCACTTCCTGTGCCGCGTTCTGGATGTACGCATCCACCGTGTTCTCAATGCTGTTCAGGGCAATGGTGGCGGCAACGGAAACGGACAGGCCCGCGCTCGGGGAGAAGGACAGCGACAACGCGGCCGCGCCTGCCAGCGCGTTGATGGTGGAGGTGTCCTCCGCCATGAGGCTGACGCTTCCCGCCGCTATCCCCGCGGTGCCGTCTCCGTCGATGTACGCCTTGACATTGGTTGAGATGAGGTTCGTGGCGCTCACCCCGGCACCTGCGCCCGCCAACGCCGCACCGCCGCCGGCGGCAACCGCCGCGGAGCCGGCCACCACCTGCGCGGTGACAGACTCGCTTGCCTGCGCAGTAAGTCCCAGCGCGCCGGTTGCGCTCACGCTGGAGCCCGAAATGTAGGCCTGCACTTCGGCCGGAGTGTGCGTCATGTCCCCGGCGTCACCCGGGTACCAGGAAGCCTCAGGGCTCCAGCCGATCAGGTTGCTTGCCACCGACACGCCGATGGAAACCCCAACCCCCGCTCCCGCACCGACGGCCGCGGAGATCGAAACGGCAGCGATGGTCGCCGTGATCGAAGAGGTGTCAGTGGACTGAATGGTCACGGCGCCCGCGCTCGTCACGACGCTCGAATCGATGAAAGCGTCCGTCTTTGTGAGGATGACGTTGATCGCCGCCGCGCCAGCCCCGCTCAGCGCGGCCCCTGCGCCGGCGGAGACTCCGACACCCGCCGAAGCGGCCGCCGCCGTGGCCGTGATGGTTGCCTTCTCACTGGCCTCCACCGTGATGTCTCCCGAGGTCGACGTGACTCCGCTTGTTGCGTTTGCAATCGAGGCAATCACCTGGTTATAGATGGCATTCTGGGCCAGGGTCAGGCCGATGGAAGCCGCAAGGGACCCGTCTCCCGAGACGGAAGCGGCAACGGAGGCGCCCTCCGCGTCGAGGGAAATCGTGGAGGTGTCGGTGGCCATCACGGAAACGCTTGCCGCCGTAATTCCGTTTGTTCCGGCGCCGTCGATTGACGCCGTGGTGTCCACCTGCACCGCGTTCAGAGCGCTCTCTCCGGCTCCGCTCAGCGCGGCAGAGCCGCTTCCCGTGACCGCCACGGCGGCGGCCCCCACGATGGCGCTCGCCGTGATGGTCTGGCTGGCTGTTGCGGAAATGAACAGAGCGCCAACCGAGTCGATGCTCGTGTCCTGGCTCAGCGCTTCCACCACCAACGGAAGTGAATCACCGGAAAGGTCGAACCCGATCAGGTTCTCGGAAACCGCCACGCCCACGGCCACTCCGACGCCAGAGTCTCCGCCGAAGGTCACGGACGCCGCCACGGCCAGGATGTCCGCCGTGATAGAGGAGCTGTTCGTCGAGGTTATGGCAACAGAGGCAACCGGCTTGGCGGAGCTGCCTACGGCGCTCGCGCTGAGGTAGGCTTCGGTGGAGGTGAGGATCACGTTCGTTGCCCCGACGCCGGCGCCGCTTGCGGCAAAGCTGAAGCTGCCGGTGAGATGCCCGCGGAGACGGCTACTGCCGTGGCCGTGGAGTCGATGGTGGATGACTCGGTTGCTGAGACCGTGAGGCTTCCCGGGGTGAGGACCTGCGCGGCGTTGCTCAGGTACGCCTGCACGCTGTTGGAGATGGTGTTCTGCGCCAGGGAGAGGCCGATGGAAAGGGATCCGCCGCTTCCGCCGCTCAAGTTGGCGGCCACGGCCACCGCCTGGGTGTCGGTACTGATGGAGGAGGTGTCCCCCGCGGTGATGCTGATCCCGCCGGCCCCGGCCTGGATGGAGCTGGTGGTGTCGTCATAGGCAAACACGTCGGCGGCCACCTGGTTCTCACTGATAGAGGCTCCCACGGAGAACGCGTACGCCGGGTCCGCCGACACTCCGACTGCAACGGATGTTGCCGTGATGGTCGCCGTGATGGTCTGCGTGGAGGTGGCGGAAACCGTGAACGTCGTGGCGGCATTCACGCTGCTTCCCGTGAGGTACGCCTCCACCTGGATGTCGTCCTGGGTCGTGAGGCTACTCCAGCCCACGAGGTTCAGCGCGAGCGCGGCCCCCAAAGCAAAGGCCGGCGTTGTTCCCGCGCCAACTCCCACCGTGACTGCCGTCGCCTCCACGACGGCGTCAATGACGGAGGAATCCGTCGCGGAGACCGTTATGGCGCCCTGGTTGGCAGCGGTTCCCGTGGCGGTAAGAGAGCTGTCGGAAACGTAGGCATTCGCCGCGCCAATGATGGTATTCAGAGCCGTGGCCCCGCCGCCGCCGACGGCCGGCGTCGGGCTGTCGGAAGCGCTCACGGAGACCCCCACCGCGGAGGCGGCGGAGCTTGCCGTGATGGAGGCGGACTCGGAAGCGGTGACGCTGACGCTGCCGTCAGTGGCGGTCACGGCGCTTGCGCTCTGGATGAACGACTGCATGTCGTTGTGGATCTCGTTCCTGGCAACGCTCAAGCCCACGGCCACGGAGAGGGACTTGCCCGTGGACACGGCAACGGACAGCGTAGGCGCGGATACGGTGCTCGTGATGGTGGAGCTGTCCGTGGACTGGACCTGGACGTTCCCCGCCTGAGCGGTGATGCCGGTGGAGCTGTCGATCTCCGCGCGCACGTAGGTGCTTACCTTGTTCAGCGAGACCACCGCGCCCACGGTGACCGCAGTGGAGCCCTTGAAGCTCACGTCCGAGGCGCTCACCGAAGAGCTTGCCGTGGAGTCGATTGAAGCGCCGGAGGCGGCGCTGACATCCACGCCGCCGGCCGCGGTCACGCTGGAGGACTGGATGATGGCCTCCACGTCATCCGGCTCCTCGTTGGCGATGTTCGTGCCGAACAGCGCATCCACGGTGTTGAAGAGGAAGTTCTGCGGCGTGATGCCGATGGTGTTGAATGCCAGGGTCACGCCCACCGCCGAGCCGTCCGCCGTGGTGCTGTTGGTGACGGAGGCGTCGATCACCGAGGTGTCCCGCGCCGTGACATCCGCGTTGCCGCCGCTCGTGGTGGTGATGGTGCTGCCGCTCACCGTCGCGGTGGCGCCGCTCAGGACGTTGTTCGTGGCGATGATGCCGTTCACCGCGAGCGAAGAACCCCCGAACACGCTTCCCCCATCAGAGCTCACCGTGCTGGTGTCCGCGGCGTCTATTGCGGCGTTCTCGACCGCCTTGACGGTGAAGTCACCAGCGGTGTTTACGTCCGTGTTGCTGACCAGGCTTGCCGCGCCGCCGCGGGCGTCGTTGTGAACCACGAGGCCGCCGATGGCCGTGGAGCTGGAGTCGGAGAAGTTGATCCCCAGGCCCGCGAGATCGCTCACTATTTTGCTGGTGCTGACCGGCTGCCACAAGGAAGTGTCAGCGTAATCCTGGCTTCCCAGGTCCAGGCTTTGGGCCACGGTCCCGACGAACAGGTAGATCGTGTCCGGCGTCCCACCCCCTGCGTACTGGTCCTGCAGCCGCACCATGGCGCCGGGGGCCACATCCTGTGTTCCCGACTCCGTGGTGTACTGGTATTCGGTAGCCAGAGTGTTGGCCAGGTTCTCGAGGATCGTGAAGCCGCTGTTCTGCGAGGTGGAGGAGACGGCATCCAGCGTGCTGGTGGCGTCGATGACGGAATTGTCTTCCGAGTCGACAGTCAGGGCTCCTCCCGCGCTGACCGTCCCCTGGGTGCTGCCGGTGAACGTGATGGAAGCGCTGGCGGAACCGTTGACCATGTTTTCCGCTATCACCCCGCCAATGGAAACACTCTTGGCGCCCACAAAGGCTGACGGCGCCGAGGTTGAATTGTTGCTGACCGTGGCGTTGATTATCGCGTTCGAAAGGGCGCTCACCGTCAGCGCGCCGCCCGCAGTCACCGAGGAATCCTGAATGAGCGCTTGCACGTTCGCGGGGCTCGATCCGTCGAAAGCCTCCGAAATGACGGGGTCCCCCAGGAGAGCGTCCACCGTATTGAAGAGGAAGTTTTCCGACTTCCAGCCCACCGTATTGAAAGCGAGCGTGATACCGACTCCGGTGCCGCTGCTCGTCGTGGCGCTGTCAGTGGTGGCGGTGATGACGGAGGTGTCCTGGCTCTCCACCTCAACGGCGCCGGATGTCGTTGTGAGGGTGCTGCTGGTGGCGCTGGCCTCGGCGCTGGAGAGCACGAGGTTCGTCGCGATGGTTGCGTTCACCGCAATGGATTTGCCCTCGCCGAAAGCGCTGCCGCCGGAGGCGTTGGCGGTGGAATCCACCATCGCGGTGATGGTCGCGTTTTCCAGCGCCTTGACGGTAAGAGACTGGCCCGCCTTCACCGTGGCCTGGTCCACGTACGCCGTTGCGCTCCCGCGGGCGTCATTCAGGACAACGATGCCTCCAACGGCCGTGGCATTGGAGGAGTCAACATTCAGCCCTTGGGGAATCAGCTCAGTCTGGGGAACCGGCTTCCAGAACGCCAGGTTCGTGTAGTCCTGGGCGTTCAGGTCGAGGCTGGCTCCCGTTGTCGCGGTGCCCATGTACTCGTAGACAGTCCCCGGCGTGCCGCTGCCGGAGAAGTCGCTTCCCAGCCGAACCGTGTTGCCGAAGGAGAGGGACACGGGGGCCATGCCCGCGGAGGTCGTGTAGTCCGCGAGGATCAGGCCGTTGATCTCCCCCTGGATCACCGAAGCACCGCCATCATCCGTGGTGATGGTGGAGGAGACGATCTTGGAGTTGGCGTAGATCCCGGTGTTGTCCTCCGCGTCCACGGTGACGCTGCCCCCGGCGGTGACGCTGGTGATAGTCCCGTCCGTGGTGCTGAGGTCCGCGATGTAGGCCTTCGCGTAGCCGTTCACCTTGTTGCTGGCGAGCACCGCGCCCAGCCCCTTGCCCGAGTTGCCATAGAGGCCGGACGCCGTTGTGTCAGCGGCGTTGCTCACGGTGGCGTTGACCTGGGTGTTGTCCAGCGCGGTCACCTTCACGTCCGTGCCGGCGCTCACCGTGGAGTCCGTGACGTATGCCTGGACGTCAGCGGGCTGCGAGCCGCCGAAGGCGCTGGAGATGGCGGGGTCGCCGAGGAGAGCGTCTATAGCATTGAAGAGAATGTTCTGCGCCTTCCACCCAATGGAGTTGAAGGCGATGGTGACGTCCAGGCTGGAGCCTCCGGCATCGCTGGAGCTGTCAATGGTGGCATCCACGCCCGAGGCGTTCTCTCCGCTCACCAGGACGCTGCCGTCGGTGGCCGTCACCGTGGCGCTGGTGACATACGCGTCCGCGCTTGCCAGAACGACGTTGGTGACGATCTGGCCGTTGTCCGCAAGGGAGTCCCCCGAGCCAAAAGCGCTTCCCCCGTTGGAGGAGACATTGCTGGTAGCCGTGGCCTGGATCATTGCCTGCTCGAGGGCGGATACGTTCACGTTCCCCGTGGAGGCGGTGACCCGCGCGTTGTCGATGTACGCGCTCACCTGGCCGCGGGCGTCGTTGTAGACAACAAGGCCGCCGTAGGCGCGGGAGTTGGAATCCGTGAGATTCCCGATGTTGGGGAACAGGAGGCTTGAAAGATCGGAAGAGGAAAGCTTTGCCCAGTCCGCCGTGTCGGTGTCGTAGCTCTGGGACCCCAGGTCGAGCGATCCACCCGGCCCCACGTACTGGTAGAGGCTTCCCTCTGTCCCGCTTCCGCCCGTCGCGTGGGCGCCGGAGTACAGGACAATGTCGCCGGGGGAAAGCGCCTGCGTTCCGGACGCGGTTGTGTAATTATAGCTCGTCGGGGCCAGGGTGCCGGCAAGCTGCTGCAGGGCGCTCAGGTCGTTGGTGGTGGCGGAGAACACAAGCACCGTAGCGTTGGAGGTAATGCTGTTTTTGTCCGCGGCGGAAACCGTGACCCCGGCGGATGCGGTAACGGTGGTTGTTCCGGTGGCTGTATCGATGTATGCATTCGCGCTGCTGGCCACCTTGTTGCTTGCCAGGAGCGCGCCCGCCGACATCCCGTTCGTGCCGTACTTCGCGCCGATTGCGAAGTTGTTCGTGGCCTTCGAGGTGGCGGCGTCACTCACCGTGGCGTTGATGCCGGCGGCGCTTTGCGCGGCGACAGAGGCGGCTCCTGAGGCCGTGATCGTTGAATCCTCCACGTACGCGGTCACGGAGGCCGGCTGCTCGCCGCCGAAGACGCTCGCAAGCGCGGGATCTCCAATCAGGGCATCCACGGTGCTGGACAGCAGGTCCTGCGCCTGCCAGCCAACCGTGTTGAACGCGACCACGAACCCGATGACCTGCTTGCTGCCCTTCACCGAGGTTGTGGCCGTGGCGTTGATGGAGGAGTCATCCTCCGCGTCAACCGAGACGCCGCCGGTGCCCGGGTCCTTCGCGGCATCAGCATTGTTCGTGACGGAGCTGCCGGTGATGAAAGCCGCGGCGGAGCTCAACACGATGTTCGTCACGACCACCCCGGCGGTGCTCTGGCTGGCGGAGACCACGCTGGAGTCCACGGCGCTGATCATGGCGGCCTCGATTGCCTGCACCATGATGTTGCCCGCGGAGGTCGTCACCATGGCCGCGGTAATGTTCGCCGATACGTCGCCGCTGACGTCGTTTCGGTCCACCAGCCCGCCCATGGCCGTGGCGCTGCCGCCGCCCAGCCCGGCTGCCTTGAGCGCCGTCTTGGCTATGGAGGTGGGAACGATGTTGGTGGTGTTGAGCTGCTTCCACAGCCCTGCATCACCGTAGTTCTGGGTCCCAAGATCGACAGCGCCTGGTGTTCCCATGTACTCGTAGACGGTCCCTCCTGAGCCTCCGCCGGAGTAGCCATCCGCCACCCGCACCATGTCCCCGAAGGCAAGAAGTTGTGTCCCTGAGTTGCTCGTGTACTGGTAGTCCTCGATGAGGGACTGGGCAAGGGAGTTGAGGATCCCGGCTCCGCCGTCGTTGGCGGCCGAGGCGGGGTCCTGGAGGTTGGACTTCGCGCTGATGGTCGGGGTGTCTTTGGCGCTCACCGTCACATTCCCGCCGGCTTGCACGGCCGTGCCCGGCGCGGCGCCGGTGTTGTCGATGTACGCGTCCGCGCTCGTTGCCACCATGTTGCTGGAGAGGATCCCGGCGTAGCTTGCTGCCGATGCCACGAACAACGCCGTTGTGGCGGCTGTCGCATCGTTTCCTATTGAGGAGGAGATTTGCGCCTCCGAAAGGGCCTGCACCGTGAGCGTCCCGCCGGCTGTCACGGAGGAGTCTGAGATGGAGGCCGTGGTGAGATCAGGGTCCTTTGTGCCGATCTGGGTCCCGAGCAGGGCATCCAGCGCGTCGTAGAGAACGTTTTGAGCGTCCCATCCCACGGTGTTGAACGCAAGGATCACGCTCACGCCCGTGGCGTTGGTGGTGGTGGCCTGCTTCGTGGTGGCGGTGATGTCAGCGCTGTCCGTAGCCTCCACCTCGATGTTTCCCGCCGTGGCCGTGACGCTGCTGCCCGTGATGTACGCCTGCGAGGAAGAGAGCATGACATTGGTGGCGATTGTGCCGTCCACGGCAAGGGAGCTGCCGCTTCCAAAGGCGCTGCCTCCCGAGGAGCTTGCCGAGCTGTCCGCGGTTGCCGTGATGACGGCGTTTTGCGTGGCCGTGACGTCGATGTCGCCGCTGGCGGCGGTCGCTGTTGCGTTGTTGATGTACGCGGTTGAACCGCCGCTCACCTCGTTCAGCACCACCAGCCCGCCTACCGCCAACGAATTGGAGGGGCTGATGCTGTTGCCCTGCGGGATGAGCTGCGTCTGCGGCAGGGGCTTCCAGTAGCCCAGGTCCGCATAGTTGGTCGAGGCGAGGTCCAGGCCGGCCCCGCTTGCCTCTGTTCCCATGTACTCGTACACGACACCCGGTGTGCCGCCGCCCGTGTAGCCCTGGTCCAGGCGCACTGTGTCACCGAACTGGAGGGACCGGATTTCCGTGGTGAGTCCGGTATCAGGGGTGGTGTCGTACGTTGCAGGAGTCAGCTCATTCACTGTCTGGCCGAGAACGGCGGCCCCGCCGTCGCTTGTCGTTATCGAGGAAGAAACCACCTTGCTGTTGGAATAGATGCCCGAGGTGTCGCTGGCGCTGACCGTGACCCCCCCGCCTGCGCTCACGCTCACCCCGGTCGCGGCGCCTGTATTGTCGATAAACGCCGTTGCCTGGCTCGCCACCCTGTTGCTTGCCAGGATGCCGCTGGCGCTCGACCCGCTTGCCCCGTACAGGGCGGAGGAGGTGGAGCTTGCCGCGTTGCTCACCGTGGCGTTCAGCTGCGGCTGGCTTTCCGCTGTCACCGAGAGGCTCCCGCCCGCGCTGACCGAGGAGTCGCTGATGGACGCCTGGCTCGTCACCGGCTGCGGAGAGTCCCCGGCCTGGGTGCCCAGCAGCGTGTTGATTGTTTCAAGGGCAAAGCCCGTGAACGACTGGCCGAACGTCCACCCCAGCGCGTTGAAGGCGATGGAGGGACCCGCGGCGACGCCTGTAGTGTCTGCGGTCAGCGTCCCGGGCGCATCCGTGGCGCTGAGCTCGGAGTGGGCGTCAACGGCGGAAGTGTCTTTTGCATCGATCAGGATGGAGCCGCTGCCTTTGGTGGTGATAGTGCTCGTATCAATGGAAGAAGTCACGTCGCCGAGCAGGAGGTTGGCGGAGAAAGTGCCTCCAAGGCTGACGGTGTCCGAGTTGGGCGGAGGCGTGGAAGTGGAGTCGATCAGCGTTACCGCGTGCGTGGTGGCGCTTGCGACGTCGGCCTTCGTGGCCGTCAACTCGACGTCCCCGCCCGTTGCGCTCACCGTGGACCCGCTCACCGTGGCGGAGACGCCGCGGTCAAGGTCGTTCCGAGCCAATGACACCGAAAGGGATTTCGAGGTTGACAGCGTGCCAAGGTCGAGGGATTGCGGCTCCGCCTGCGCGCTGACGCTCACGCTATCGAGCGCGGTCATGCTCACCCCGCCCGCGTTCGCCGTCAGCGTTGAGCCGGTGACGGAGACGGTGCTGCTCCCGGGCACGGCGTTCACGGCGGACAGGCCGACGGCCGAATAGACTGTCGAGCTTCCCGCGGACACCTGGATGGAGCTGGCCGTGAGAGTGGCGCCCGTGAGGTCAGCGGCGGAGGTTTCCGTGAAATCCACGGTGATCGCGCCGGCGTCGACCGCCATAACGCTCCCTTGAGTGACAGCGCCCAGTAGAATGGAGGACCCGGTGAGCGTTGCTCCGCTTCCCACCGTGAGGCTGGCGCTGGAGGCGGAGGTCAGGGTGAGGTCGAAGACGCCGGGCTCGCTCACGTCGACTGAGCGGTTCACCGTTGAGGTCGCGTCGACGCTGCCTGTTGCGTCGATCGAGCCGTCAATGGTGATGGTGGCTGACTGTGCCTGGAGAAGCGAAGGATCAGTGATCGGAGAGCCATCAGAGGCGGTGGCGGTCAGGGTGACGGACCCCACCGCATCGGCGGTGGAACCGATTGCTGCGCCGGAATCCACGGTGATGGTCCGCGCGTTGACTGAAAGGTTGGCTCCACCGAGGCCGAAGCTTCCGGCCAGGTCAACCGAGTCCGCGTCCACGGTCAGACCGGTGGAGGGATCATCGAGCTGGACCGTAGGCCCGGACCCTGAGATCTGCGCCTGGGACGTGTTGCCGGCCACGCCCTGGATGGTCTCCGCGCCGCCGCCCTGATAGGTGAACGAGCCGATGGCCGCGGGAAGCTGAAGCTCCGCGATATTGGAGAACGAGAGCGAGCCGCTGTCCAAAGCCAGTGATCCCGAGGAGGCGCTCGTGGCGCTCACGGAAGCCGAACCGTAGGTGCCCGCAACTACCAGCGTCGTGATGCCGCTTCCCCCGTCAACGGTAAATGCTCCGCCTGGCACGGGAAGCGCAAGGCTGGCGCCCTGGATCGTGATCGAATTGGTCCCGCCGCCGGTGATGATGTCGACGCTCTGCAGGCCGCTTGCCTGGAAGCCGCCCGAGCCGATCGTAACGATGTCGGGATTCGAATACGGCGTGGTACCGCCGGAAAGGTCAATAGTGAGGCTTGAAATATCCAGCAGGTTCACCTGCTCGAACGGCACTCCACCAATGGTGCCGGTAAGCACGTTGGTCTGCGGAGCAGAGCTCCCAACGGTGATATCCACTGCAGCGGTTGGATCCAGCGCCGGACCGCCAGAGGTCGGCGTGGCGGAGGCCGGCGTAAAGGTGTATGCAACGCCTCCGCTTATATCCACCGGTGCAAGACCAGTGAACGCGATGCTCGTGCTGTTGGGACCCAAAGATACGCTCATCACGCCCGAGCCCGTCCCCATGGCGGTGTAGTTGACGCTGCCGCCTTTGGGTCCGATCACGGCCAGCGTGTTGTAACCCCCGGTCCCTCCGTCGAAGACGATTCCGCTCTTGAGCCAGAACGGGATACTCAGGTCGACGGTCAACGTATTGTTCGCGTTGTCCGCCCCCGTCACGTGGACGCCGGATAGCGAGCTGAGCGGTCCGCTCGCGACAACCGCGTCAGACCGCGCGTCAACGAGCTCCAGAACGCTCGGGTTGCTCGTGCTGAGCTGGAGTGTCAGGTCGCTTCCGCCTGGCCCGGCAGAGTAGCTCAATGTTTGCTGCGCCGAAGCAGGCGGAGGCTGAGCAGCGTTCAATGTCTCGGTGAGTTGATCCGTTGTGCTCGATTGCGAATTGGAAGGCGACGCTGCAGCTCCCGGATTTACCGTCAAGCCGGTGTTCGACGATCCGGTGGTGGTTTCGGAAGCGACGTTTTGGGCCGGCTGGGCAGCCTGCGTGGATGAGGAGCCGGGCAGGCCCGGTGACGGGCGCCGTAACCGGGCCTGCCTCCGAGGCGCTTGCGGAAAACAGGCCGCTGAGGTTTGCCGCGGGGTTGTAGGAGAAGGAAGCGGAGGAGTCGATAGATACATGCTCCCCAGCCTGCAGACCCTGAACCGCCACGGGGCTCTCAAGTTGGAAGCCGGCAACAGCCGCGCTCGAAGGCAGCAACGGCGAGGCAGACAGCAGAAGCCGGGATTCTAGTTGCTCAAGGTGAAAGGCTGCCTTCCTTTGCTCCATTCCAACCTGCTTGATGCGACTCAGCGCAACAAGAAACGTAATAGTCACTCGTTGCTACCGTCAAGTCTTTTTTTTTGCCCGCGGAACCCGGTTTTTCGGCTCGGCTAACAATAAGAGCCACAACTGCTCTACGCTTAGCCGATTCGGACCACCGCTTGGCATGATTAGCGGCTGCGTCTCGTGGGAAAGCCAAGATGTCCGTTGGTGTGAATTGCGAACGAGAAAAGGACACTCGATGTCGGATCATGGCCAAGCATCGTTGCCTGCCCTATGAGCAGGACACACGCAGGCTCAAGAAGTATCGCCGGCGATACTCGACCGCCAATTGCCGCAAGCGGTGCAGGTTACGCGCGCTCATCTTGGCGTTCAATACTTTGATTCCGTCGGACAAGATTGAGCGTGTCGCTGACGGCTCGACGCCCGTCCAGTTCGGGAATGCCCCATTTGTCCCATTCTGCCACCCTCAGAAGAGCGCTGTTCCTTGAGGTTTCTTTCGTACACCAGATTGCCCTCGGCGATTCAATGAAAAACGGCGCATCTTGCTCCTCCCGACAGCCATCTACAATGCTGTCTACAATGAATTGCTGATCGCGCCGGTTTTCCGGTAGCGGTCTGTAAGTCCTTACACCGTAAGGGCTTATATAGCAGGGGCAGGATTTGAACCTGCGACCTCCGGGTTATGAGCCCGACGAGCTTCCAACTGCTCTACCCTGCGTCGTTGACAACAATATAGGGGAATGAAGCTGCTACGTCAAGGGAGCAATGATCGGGAGCAATGATCGGCTTCGTTCTCCTTCGGCACCCGCTTTTCTCCAATCTCTTGACAGGGCATCCCGTTCCGTGAATAACGTATAAAAATACTGCGAAGGAGGTATTTATGCTCAAGAGAGGTTTGGCAGGCGCAGTCCTTATGCTCGCCCTGTTGGGGGTAGTTGCATGCGGACCCAAGCAGCCTTCGAAGATCATCATTGCGTCGGACGCCACCTTCCCCCCCATGGAGATGGTGGATGAGAACAAGGCCATCGTCGGGTTCGATGTCGACCTGATGAACGCCGCCGCCAAGGCAGGCGGGTTCGCCGTGGAGTTCAAGAACACCGCGTGGGACGGGATCTTCGCGGGTCTGGACGCCGGCAAGTATGACGCGGTCATGTCTTCGGTTACGATCACTGATGATCGCAAGAAGACCATGGATTTCTCTGTCCCTTACATCAACGCTGGACAGGTTGTCGTGGTGAAGAGCGAAGTCAACAACGTCACCGTGCTCGCGGATCTGAAGGGCAAGACCGTGGGATGCCAGATCGGCACCACCGGCGCTTTCGCCATCGACAAAGAAAAGGACGCGGACAAGATCACGGAAAAGACCTATGACGAGATCGGCCTTGCGTTCGAGGACCTCGTCAACGGCCGCATCGCGGGTGTCGTGATCGACAGCCCCGTCGCCGCCAACTACGCTCTCCAGAACCCCAACTACAAGGGCAAGCTGAAGATCGTCGGGGAACCGTTCACCCAGGAGTTCTACGGCGTTGCGGTGAAGAAGGGCAACGCGAAGGTCCTGGACGTTATCAACGCCGGACTCAAGAAGGTCATTGACACGGACGAATACAAGGCGCTCGAACAAAAGTGGCTCAAGTAAAGGAACCTCGTCGCGAGACGAGGATCGAGGTTTCTGACGGGGCATTGATCCCCGGAAAAGGGGAGAAGTCGGCTTTCTCAGCCTGGCGGATCTCCTTTTTCGGGGCCCTTGCCCTGCTGATCATTCTTCCCATCCTCCACCCGAACCCGTACACGGAGATACTCCTCTTCATTCCCGACGGAATTGTCAAAACGTTCGAGGTCACTCTTCTCTCAATTGTTTTCGCCGTGATTGTCGGCCTGTTCACGGGGATTGGCCGAATCTCACGCATTCGCGTCATCAACAGGATAGCCACGATCTACGTGGAGATCATCCGCGGCATTCCCTTGCTCGTGCAGATATTCTATATCTACTACGCGCTGGGGAAGATCGTGCAGGTCCCTGACATCATGGCCGCCGTCATCGCCATGACGGTGTGCTACGGCGCGTATCTCGGTGAGATATTCCGGGCGGGCATCCAGTCAATCCCCAGGGGACAAATGGAAGCCGCAATTGCCCTTGGACTGACCCGCACCCAGGCGCTCCGGCGCGTCATCCTGCCGCAGACCGTGCGCGTGGTCCTTCCGCCGCTGGGCAATGAGTTCATAGCGCTCCTCAAGGACTCATCCCTGGTGTCCATCCTGGCTGTGTCCGACCTGCTGCGCCGCGGGCGGGAGTACGCCTCGAAGACGTTCTACTACTTCGAAGCTCTTACCGTGGTGGCGCTGGTCTACCTCGTCATGACGCTGTTCTTCTCCCGTCTGGTGGCGCTCATGGAAGAAAGGATGAACAGGCGTGGCAGATAGAGTCCGCATCATCGACGCATGCAAGAACTTCGGGAAGGTCGTGGCCCTGAAAAACGCCACCCTTTCGGTGAAGCCCGGCGAGGTGGTCCTCATCATCGGGCCGTCGGGCAGCGGCAAGAGCACCATGCTGCGCTGCATCAACAGGCTTGAGCATCTCACCTCGGGACAGATCTGGATAGATGAGGACCAGGTGACGGATCACGGGTCCGACATCAGAAAGATCCGTGAAGAGGTGGGAATGGTGTTCCAGTCCTTCAACCTTTTTCCCCACCTGACGGCGCTGGAGAACATAACGCTTGCTCCGCGCGTCGTGAAGAAGGTCCCGGAGAAAGAGACCCGCGAGCTCGGGAAGAACCTCCTTGCCCGCGTGGGACTTTCGGACAAGGAAGGCTCCTACCCTGAGCAGCTCTCTGGCGGGCAGCAGCAGCGTGTGGCAATTGCACGAGCGCTCGCAATGAGCCCTAAAGTGATGCTTTTCGATGAGCCCACGTCTGCCCTGGACCCTGAGATGATCAAGGAAGTCCTTGACGTCATGGTGGAGCTTGCCCGGGAAGGAATGACGATGCTCGTCGTATCCCACGAGATGGGGTTTGCGCGGGCCGCGGCGCACACGGTGGTCTTCATGGACAACGGGGAGATCATCGAACGCGGGACGCCGGACGCCGTATTCGCCGCGCCCAAGGAAGAGCGGACCCAGCGATTCCTGAGACATATACTGTAAACGGCAAACCGCGCGGAAGGCTGCGAAGCATGATGCCAGAAATGGGAAGGGCCCCGCTGCGGGGCCCTTATACTGTCAATAGCTCTTCATTGCTGAGACTTTGCGCGCTCTCTTCATCCGCTTTCGCTCGAGAGCCTTCTTCTTGCGGTTGAGAATGGCGGAAGGTTTTTCGAAGAACTCCCTCTTCTTCCACTCTCGGATGATCCCCTCTTTTTCGACCTGGCGCTTGAAGCGCTTTATTGCCTTCTCAAGGGGCTCATCATCGCTCACTTCGATATAGGCTATGTCACTCACCTCCCTTCGGAGCTTTTCCAGTCTCAATTTCGCCTGATTCCGTGATTTTGTCAAGAATCGGACCGGCCACGAGCGCATCAGGGTCCACGGGCACGCCAAGCGCCTCAATCTCCCAGTGCAAGTGCGGGCCGGTGGCAAAACCGGTCATGCCGACTTTGCCGATCACCTGGCCTTGTTCCACGATATCCCCGGGCTTCACATCTATCTCAGAGAGATGGAAGTAGAGGGAGAACAGTCCCGGCAGCATTTCGACCACCACGGTGTTGCCGGTGACGATCCTCTCCGCGGCAAGCACGACCCTCCCCCGTCCGCAAGCTGGGACCGGCGTGCCCTCAGGCATCGCCAGGTCTAATCCTTCGTGCACGGAGTAGTCAGCAGTGTTGTCGGGGTAGACGTATTTTCTCCTGTCGCCGTACCCGGAGGTCCGCCGCGCATCAGGAAGCGGATCATGGATGATACCCGTCTCGAAAACAGCATCCGCGTGAGGCGTGGTGATGGTGCGAATAAGCTCGCGGGCCTGTGCAAGCTTGCGCGGGTCTTCGGAGGTCCGAATCTCTTCCATCCCCTGCGTCACCGCGATCCGTTCGAACCGGAAAGTGCGTTCATGGATGGAAAGGACGGAAAGATCCACGGCGTTCCTGGCCCCTGACTTGATTTCCAGGGAGAGGGTGTAGCTGCCCGGGGTTGTCACGTCCGGAATCCCAACAAGGATCATCCAAGCGTCCTTTTGCTGCGCTTGCGGGCGAAATCCAAATCCGCGGGAAAGCACTTGCTGCTTCGGCCCAAGGACCTGCGCAGTCACAGAGTCCACGTCTTCAGATTCGCTCACGGCAATGCGCAAAAGCTCTCCGGGGGCCGTGTCCGACGGCACAACGACGTGCGGCTCAAGCGGAGCCTGCCCGAGAGGTGAAAAAGAGAACAGCCCGGTCTCGGGCTGCATGGCCCCCCAGTGGTACTGGTATTTCGCGTCCTGGCTTGTAACGCAGATGCCGACCTGAGGCGAGGTGACGAGGAGGGTCGCGGGCAGCGCGCGTTGGGCAGAAGCGAGCATTGCCAGGAGAAAAAGGCAGGAAACAAATCTTCGGGAAGTCATTTCTTCAGATCCAGGACAATGAGCTGGAGGTTCTCTCCCCCGCCGTAGGAGTTGCGCGACAGGCGATAAACGATGTCGACAGTGTCTCCAACGGTGAACTCGCCGGGGAACTTCGAGGCGGCGTTCCAGTAGACCGCCGGCCATTTCGTCTTTCCGGCATCGAAGAGAAGCTTCAAATGGTTCAGCTCGCGGCGTCCAATGAGCTCGCAGTGAGCCACTTTGAGGCCGCGAGAAAGGAATGAAAGGGGCGGGTTTCCTTCTCCGAACGGCTCGAAAAGGTCCACAACGCGAATAAGGTCAGGCGAGAGGTAGGTAAGAGGTATCTCCGCGTCGATTGCAAGCGACTCCTCGCCTTGAACGGGCGGAAGCTCTTCCACGCGGGAAAAGAATGATTCCAGGAAGGAAGCGAGCTTCTGCCTCTCCAGGCTGAACCCGCCGGCAAAATCATGGCCGCCGTAGGTGAGGAAATGCTCCCCGTGGCGAGAGAAGAAGTCCGCGATCACCTTATCACGGTTGCAGCGGATGGACCCGATGACGGTATCTCCCGCTTCCGCAATGACGATTGCGGGGGTCTTGAAGAAGCCCTGCAGCCGTGAGGCCATGATGCCCGTGATGCCGCGCTGGATCCGCGCGTCATGCACGAGGATGCACCGTCCGCCGGTGCGCGAAAGAGAATCCTTGGCCTGGTCCAGCATGAGGTTCCAGGTCGTCTCCCCCATGTTCCTTCGGCGGGAATCCAGGGAGACGAGCTGGTCAACCAGCGTCTCCGCCTCCTCAGCGGTCTCCGAGAGAAAGACCCGGGTGGCCGTGGACGGCTCTCCCATGCGCCCCGCGGAGTTCAGAAGAGGCGATATTTGCCAGGCGATGTCGGATGCGCTGATCCGTTTGCCCAGCAGCTCCCTGCGCTTGAAGATCTGGCGCAGGCCGTTTCGCTCCGGCGCGCGCAAAGCGGCCAGCCCTTCGCGAACGAGGATGCGGTTCTCATCCACAAGCGGCATCAGGTCCGCAAGCGTTCCCAGGGTGACGAGGTCGAGCCGGCTCCGACACGGTGCAAGCCGCGCTTCTTCCCGAGCGAGCACGATGGAACGGAACACGCCCGCCAGGGTGTCGATCTCCGACACGGGACGGGCGCCATACCGAGCCGTCCGTGATCCTTGCGAGATCCTGAGCAGGCTCTTTCCCGCCAGGGCGGGTTGGAACTGCAGGACGAGAGAAGCGATGTCGGAAAGGGCCATCGAGACTCCGCCCGGGAACGCCCGTTCGAGGAGCCTGGCCTGGCCGGGCGCATCCACCACGAGCACCTCGTCACCGGCAGTGAATCCCGCGAGCCGCGTCCGCTCGAAAGGCACGATCCCGGGAACGAAGCTTTCCTGAATCCGGCCGGTCTCCACGAGGTTTGTCATCTTGAGCGCTTCGACGACGACTGTCTCGTTGGCAGGCCGGGCGGAGAGAAGGCAGACCTCGGCGCCAAAAAAAGGGGACCGGGAGAAACGAAGCGCCCATTCCAGCTTGGAGGCAACGGCGCAGCCGCAGAGGTCCCGAAAGGGATACCCCGGCAGCTTGGGATTGACCACGGCAACCGCCTGCGGGAGACCCGCGGGCGGATTGTGATGATCAACGACGACCGTCTCAATGCCCTTCTCCGCCGCGAGCGCAACTTCGCTGGCGTTCGACACGCCGCAGTCCACGGTGACCAGGAGGCTGACTCCCATCCCGACTGCCTTGTCGATCACCCGGGGAGTCAGCCCGTACGATTCGTCTCCCTCCGGCAGCATCCACTGGACGTCCGCGCCAAGCTCGATCAGCACCTCATACAGGAGGACTGTGGCCGTGATCCCGTCAACGTCGCCATCCCCGAAGATCAGGATTTTCTCTCCGCTTTCGATTGCAGCGTTGATTCTTTCCACCGCCTCAGACATAGAGCCCATGAGGAACGGATTGTGCATGAGGTTCAGGTCCGTTTCGAGGAAGTACAGAAGCGATTCGGGAGAAGTGATCCCGCGCCGCGAAAGGATGCTTGCCGCCAGCAGGTCCACCTCGAACCTGCGGGCAAGCTCCCTGACGACCCCTGAGTCGATGGCGGTCTTGTTCCAGATCATTCCTGGGTGATCTCCTCGAGGACAATGGGCCGCGGCTTCAGCCGGATGCCGCCGTTCAGCTCCCACGCTGGTGAGAGAATGCGAAGCGCTTCCTGCACCTGCTCCTCCTTTTCCCCTCTGACCAGGCAGAGCTCCTCCCCGGCGGCAACCTCTTCCCCGGCGGACTTGCGGATCACGATGCCGACCCCCGGCAGCACGACGTCTTCCTTGCGGGAACGGCCCACGCCAAGAACCACTGACGCCAGGCCAACCTTGAAGGCATCTATCCTGGCCACCCGGCTGGAGGATTGGGCCAGAAGCGGCTGCACGATCCGCGCGTGAGGTCCCTTTTCAGGATGGAGGAGCACGTCCGTCCGTCCCCCCTGGAGCTCCACGTTCTTGAGGAAAAGCTCCCACGCCGAGCCGTCAGCAAGCTTGGCGCGGGCAAGCGCTTCCCCTGCCGCGGGGCTTGCCGCTTTTCCCCCGAGCACCAGCATCCACCCCGCCAGCCGGCAGGTAAGGTCAATCACGTCGGACGGCCCTTTCCCTCGGAGGCAATCGATGGATTCCTCGACCTCCAGGAAATTACCCACGGCCCGGCCCAACGGCTGGTCCATGTCCGTGATTACTGCCACTACCTTCCTGCCAAGGCCCTTGCCCGTGCTGACGAGAGACCTGGCCAGCGTGCGCGCTTCCTCGATGTTTTTCATGAACGCCCCTGATCCGCACTTCACGTCGAAAACCAGGGCTTCCGCGCCCTCCGCGAACTTTTTCGACATGATGCTGGCTGTGATCAGGGGAACGGACTCCACGGTGCCGGTCACGTCGCGCAGCGCATACATCCGCCGGTCGGCCGGAACAACCTTCTCACTCTGGCCGATCATCGCAAAGCCGACCTGTGAAAGACCCTGGCGAAAGCGTTCAGGGGAAAGGTCGGTCCGGTAGCCCGCTATGGACTCGAGCTTGTCCAGCGTCCCTCCCGTGTGGCCGAGGGACCTTCCGCTCATCATGGGAACGCGAACGCCGCACGCCGCCACCACAGGGGCAAGGATGAGCGATATCTTGTCTCCGACTCCGCCGGTGGAGTGCTTGTCCACGAGCGGACCGGGCACGCCGGAAAGGTCCAGCACGTCGCCGGACCGAATCATGGCCTCGGTGAGATGGGCGGTCTCAGCGGGGCTCATGCCTTTCAGCACGATTGCCATGAGCAGGGCTGACATCTGGTAGTCAGGGATGTCCCCGCGGGAGAATCCCTGGACAAGGAAATCTATCTCCTCCTCCTCCAGGCCGCGTCCGTCCCGCTTCTTCATGATCAGGTCCACAACTCTCACGCGGCGCCTCCGTCGAAGCCTATTCTCTCAAGCGGAACATACTCGGCGCCGCCGTGCCCGAGTATGGATTGGAACAGCACGCATTCGCGGACGGAAAACGGAACCTCCGGCAGGCGGGCGGCGGAATCCCAGCCCGGCGCGACGCGTGATCCCGGATTGCGCGCCAGAGTGACGTGCGGCGTGAATCCGCGCTTGTCGGGCTCCCATCCCAAGGGAGAGACCGCCGACTCGAAACGCTGCCAGTACGATTGAAGCGCTCCGTTGTCCTCCCGCAATCCCACCCAGATCACGCGCGGGCTCCCCCCGTTGGGGAACTGGCCCAGCGGTCCCAGTTTCGCAACCAGCGGGGATCTTTTCAATCCCGGATCCCTGAAGACGCGGCGAAGCGCTTCGAGTGGTTCTCCCTCCACTTCGCCAAAAAAGTGCAGCGTCAGGTGATACGCGGACTGGGAGACCCAGCGCAACTGAGGATACTCTTTTCGGATGGGGCCGAGGACGAGGGCAACTGCATCCACTGCCTCCGCGGGAAGAGGCAGCGCCGCGAAGACCCTCACAGGGCGGCCCCTGCGCACCGAAGCGTTACAAGCTCCCCTTCCAGCACGGCCTGCACCATGAGCGGCATTGCGTGGCGCAGGGCGGAGAGGGCCGCCGCGTCGAGGGTGATCCCCGCGGCGCTGGGGAGCGGAAGCTGCCCGCTTGCGGCGAGGTAACGCAACGCGCCCGCCGGAACGGACCTGCCGTTTGACGGAACGCAGTTGGAGCAGAGGAAGCCGTGAATGGCGGGTGAGAAGGACGCGGATTTTTCGTGAAACGGCGCGCCGCACTGGCAGCAGGCGTCGGTAACGGGCTGGTAGCCGGCGAGGGAGAGAAACCTCCAGAGGAACTGGATCATCACGTACGGCTCCGCACGGGTCTCCGCCGTGTCCAAGAGGTGGAGGGCGCCGAGGAAAAGCTGAAAAAGCTCATCCGATGTCTCTCCCGCGGCATATGATTTGAGGATGACCTCCGCCCAGAGCGAAGCGGCGGCCACGCGTGAGAAATCCTTCAGCAGGGAATCAAAAGTGTGCCGGACCTCCAGCTCCGTGACTTTGTAACTCTGCTTGACGGGGTTGTTGTACAATCGCGCCACGGAAACCGTGAACGGTTCGCTTCCCATGCGCAGTGGGCTTTTCATCCTGTAGGCGCCGTAGGCAACCGCGCGAACGAGCCCCATGTCCGCGGTCAGCAGGACGAGGCTTTTATGGAACTCGCCAAGCCTTTCGCGGCGTATCACGATTGCCCGGGTAGTGACATTCCTGTACATCTCGGCGAAGCTCCGCACAATACTAATTGAGATGAATGGACGTGGCAAGGCGCATTCTTCCGCAAGCCTTAACAGACAATTAACCTTCCTTCGTTATTTTGCGCGGAGCAAGGAGGCAAATCATGAGAAAACCCGTCCTGCTCATTCCCTTCTCTCTTACGCTTGCGCTCTCCCTGGCGGCGTGCACGACCTCGGCGCCCGTGGCCGCTGGCGGAGATCCGGCGGTCCAGAAATACGCCGTTGCCGAAAACCAGGAACCGACCCTCTCCACGGACCAACTGGTTTCGTTGCTCCGTCAGCACGTCAAGTACGTGTTCGTGCTGTACCAGGAGAACCGCTCCTTCGATTCGTACTTCGGGACATTCCCCGGTGCCGAGGGTTTGTACTCCCATCCAGCGGACCAGACGCCTGGTTTCTCCCAGGCCATTATCAACGTCGATGGGTCGCTCTCCCGCATCCAGCCTTTCCGCATTGGCCCCAGGGAGTTCGCGGCAGACACGGACGACGTAGATCACTCTCACGCCCTTTTGGCCGCGAAAATGGATGTCGTAAACGGCGCCGCGGGGATGGACAAGTTCGCCACGGCGGAAGAGGCGAAGTACACCAAGGGAGACAAGCCGTCCCTCATGGCCAAGCAGTTCGGTGAGCTGACCATGGCGTACATGGACGGCGACACGGTCCCCTTCCTTTGGCGATATGCGAATCGGTTCGTGCTGTTCGACCACATCTTCCAGTCGATGGTGGGACCCTCCACGCCGGGAAACCTGGCAATAATCGCAGCCCAAAGCGGCCAGACCCAGGAAGCTCTTCATCCCGACCAGAAGTACACGGGCAACGGGAACCAGGGAAAGGGAGAGCCGGTCCTGAACGACAATTACCCGTACTGGGGATCACCTGACGACAAGACCGTTGACGGGAAGCAGCCCGCCAACCCGAAGGATTTCCCCGGCTACGGGGTCCAGCTCAACCAGACCTACGCCACGCTGCCTCTTTCCCTGGCGGGAAAAGACGCTCAAGGCCAGACAGCGGCGGATCGCGACGGCCCGGGAGACCTTGGGGATATTCGAGACGATATCGCCTTCCTGGCATCGAACGGGCAGAAAGCCATACCGTGGGCCTGGTACGAGGAGGGCTACGACAAGGAGCCGACCGACCCGGACCAGGGTCCCACAGATGCCAACGGCACGCACGCGTCGTACATTACGCACCACAACGGGCCGCAGTATTTCGGCTACATCGCCAACAATCCGGACATGAGCGCGAACCTTCGCGGACTGGAGGATTTTTTTACGGCGGTGACCAAGGGTTCGCTGCCGGCCGACGGCGGCGTGTTTTTCGTCAAGGGCGGCTACTTGAACATCTTTGGGATGAAACCCGCGGACCCTGACCCAGCGGTCCAGAGAAACTTCCTTGGAGATGACGATCATCCCGCGTACTCAGACGCGCAGATCAGCGAAGCGCTGGTGGCCAAGTCGGTCAACGCAATTGCGCGGAGCAAGTACTGGGGCCAGTGCGCCATCATCATCACGTGGGACGATTCGGAAGGTGACTACGATCATGTCCCGCCCCCCATCCGCTCCTACGGGCCTGACAAGAGCGTGGTCACGGACGGCCCGCGGGTTCCGCTCATGGTGATTTCACCGTACGCGCGCGTTCACCACATTGCGCGCGACGTCGGGGACCATGGCTCAGTGGTCAAGCTCGTGGACCTCCTGTTCGGGCTCACGCCGCTTGCCAAGCTGCCTGATGAACTTTCCGGGCGGGAGCAGGACATGGGAAGCGATTGGGGACCGGACGACGCCATCACGGCCGGCGTGACCGACCTCGTCTCAGCGTTCGACCCGGCTCGCCTCTCTGGCGCAGCGCAGCCGCTCCCCGCGGAGTACGCCATCATTCCTGATGATGTCGTGAACGTGCTGCCACAACAGAGCGGGTACGGCCTGAAGGACATTGGTGTGACACCCGTCGACAAGGCCCGGAGCCTGCCGAACCCCGTTCCCATAGACTTCAATCCGAGGCCGCAGGACAAACCCGACACCGCAGTGATCTTCTGCCGGGGGCCCACCGCCCCCGGCGTCTCTCACGCGCGTGAGACCGCGCCTTCCCTGTCCAGACTTGACCCGGCGGGGTCCAATACATAAGTTTGTGCAATAGTTCCTTAGGCCAATAGTCCAATAACGGAGACATCTCAAATGAGTGACCATCACATCGTCCCAGCTGACCAGATTCTGCCCGCGCGCCTGTTTGTCATCCCAATCCGGGGAAAGCCCATCTTCCCCGGCATCCTTACGCCGCTGATGCTCCCTTCCACGGGAGACGCGGACACCGTGGAGAAGGCCATTGCCGCGGACAGCTTCCTGGGGCTCATTCTCGCGAAGTCGGATGACGTCGAAAACCCTGCCGCGGATGATCTTTTCACCGTCGGGACCGTTGCCAAGATCGCACGGCGCATCAACCTCCCGGACGGCGGCGTCAACATCTTCATCTCGACTCAGAAGCGCTTCCAGGTGAAACGCGTCCTGCAGCAGGCGGCGCCCATCAGCGTCGTGGCCCAGTACCTGGAGGATGAGAACTTCGATTCCGCGGAGGTGAAAGCCCTCACGCGCGCGCTCATCAGCGAGATGAAGCAGGTCTCGGAGAACAACCCGCTTTTCTCGGAGGAGATGCGGCTGTCCATGGTGAACATCGACCATCCCGGAAAAATCGCTGACTTCATCACGTCGATCCTCAACATCGACCGTGCCGAGCAGCAGAAAATCCTGGAGATGACCAACGTGCAGGCGCGCATGGAGCACGTGCTGATCTTCATCAAGAAGGAACAGGAGCTGATGAAGATCCAGAAAAAAATCACGGAGCAGCTCAACGAAAAAATTTCGAAGAGCCAGAGGGAATACTTCCTGAAGGAAGAGCTCAAGGCCATCAAGAGCGAGCTTGGCATGGCAGTGGACGCAAAGACCAGCGAATACCAGCGCTTCAAGGACGCGGTGGACAAGCTCGGCCTTCAGGGCGAGGTGAAGGAACAGGTGGAGCAGGAGCTGGAAAAGTTCTCGCTGATGGACGCCAACTCCCCCGAGTTCACTGTGACGCGAAATTACCTGGAAACGATCATCAGCCTTCCCTGGAATGATGACTCGAAAGAGACGCTGGACATCGATGACGCCCGGAAAATCCTGGATGAGGACCACTACGGCCTGAACGACGTGAAGGAAAGGATCATCGAGTATCTCTCCGTGCGCAAGCTGAAAAAGGATTCCAAGGGCTCCATCGTCTGCCTGGTGGGACCTCCGGGCGTAGGAAAAACGTCTGTCGGGAAGTCGATTGCACGGGCCCTGGGGCGCAAGTTCTTCCGCTTTTCCGTGGGGGGCATGCGCGACGAGGCGGAAATCAAAGGTCACCGGCGCACGTATATCGGGGCAATGCCCGGCAAGATCATCCAGGGGCTCAAGATCGTGAAAACGCGCAATCCCGTTTACATGATCGATGAGATCGACAAGCTCGGCGCGTCGTACCAGGGTGATCCGTCCTCCGCGCTCCTGGAGGTCCTTGATCCAGAGCAGAACGTGGCGTTCCGGGACCATTACCTGGACTTGCCCTTCGATGCCTCCCATATTCTCTTCATCACGACGGCCAACACGCTGGACACCATCCCCGCGCCGCTCCTGGACCGCATGGAGGTGATCCGTCTCTCGGGCTACATCGACAGCGAGAAGGTGGCCATTGCGCGCGCGTACCTCATCCCCAAGTCGCTGGAAGCTTCCGGCTTGGCGAAAAACGGGGTGAAATACGATAACGGCTCACTGGCGGCCATTGCCGACGGCTATGCGCGTGAGGCGGGCCTGCGAAACTTCGAGAAAGCGCTGGACAAGATCCACCGGAAGATCGCGCGCAAGATCCTGACGGGTGAGGCAAAGCTGCCCATGGCCATCAAGAAGGAATCCCTCACCGAATACCTGGGCAAGCCCGTGTTCGAGGATGAGGAGATGGCGCAGATCACGAAGCCGGGCATGGCAATAGGCCTGGCGTGGACGCCGTTGGGCGGCGCCGTCCTTGCAATCGAAGCGGTGGCGAATGCCGGCAAGGAAGGTTTCAAGCTGACGGGGAAGCTCGGAGAAGTGATGCAGGAGTCAGCCAGCATTGCCTACTCCTTTGTCCGCCACGTCTCCTGTGATCACGGGGTGAGCCCGGACTTCTGGGAAAAGAACCTTATCCACCTCCATGTGCCCGCGGGAGCAACCCCGAAGGACGGCCCGTCTGCGGGCATAACGCTTGCCTCGGCGCTGCTTTCCCTGGCCACGGGGAAGAAGATCAAGAAGTCGCTCGCCATGACGGGGGAATTGTCCCTCGTCGGCCGGGTGCTGCCCATTGGCGGCCTCAAGGAGAAGGTGATTGCGGCCCGGCGCAACAGGATCAAGCAGGTGCTCTACCCCTCACAGAACCAGAGGGATCTGGATGAGATTCCTGAGAACGTCAGGGAGGGCATTACATTCCACCCGGTCTCGACGATGGAAGAGGTCATAGAAAAGATTTTCTAGGAACTGTGCCACGCCGCGCCGCGCCGCCGCCCGCGGCTCAGCCTGGCTCAGCCCAGTTCTTCGGGCGGTATCCGCAGCGCGCCGTTTCGAAGGATGCGGTAAGGACGCGTCGAGACGTCGAGCAGAGTGGACGGGGGTCGGGGAGGAAGATTCCCCGCGTCGAAGATGAGATCGACATCCCGCTCGAACTCCTCTTTTATGAGCTCGATGTCGAACATCGGCTCCTTGCCCGCCCGGTTCACGCTGGTGGAGTAGAGCGGCCGCCCAACGGCTTCCATTAGTTGCCGCAGAAAGGGGGAATCCGGCAGCCGAAGCGCCACTGTCCCCCCATCCCGCGCCGGAAAGATGATTGTCAGCGGCCCCGGCCAGTATTGTGCAAGCTTCTGCGGCAGCACGAAGTCTGACAGCCGGGCAACCCATGATGCATGGGCAATCAACTGGAGGAACGGCTTGGTTTCTCCCCGGCCTTTGATGGCGCGGATCCTCTTTTCCGTGTCCGGAGCCGCTCCCGCGATGCCGTACATTGTGTCGCAGGGAATGACGGCAACTCCACCTTCGGAGAGCGTCCGCGCAAGAAGCGCTTCAGAGCCGGGGTCAGCGGCGCGCGCCACCATGGACGTCAGGCTCCCCTGCCCTTCCTCCGTGAGGCGCGGGCCGCGGCTGCGGCAAACGCGGCAAGAAGGCCGGAAATGCCTATTCCTGTCGCCTTGAATATCGTGTTCCGCGACGTGGTGCTCTTTCGAAGCTTGAGCAGCGCGCCCACTTCGTTTGAAATTGCCGCCGGGACAAAACCCTCGATTTTCACGACCTCATCCCCTGCCTGATAAAGCCCGATGTCCCGTGCCATGACGAGACTTCTCTGCGGGTCGTCGCGGAGCGCGGCGAGCTCTCCGGTGAAGCTTGCGTTCCGTGCCTGAAGGCTTTCGACGTTCGCGGCGAGAGCCTGCCGGTAGCCGTCGAGCCGTCCATAGGCGAGCAACCCCGAGTCACCGAAAAAATAAATGCAGATAGAAGCGATGGCAAATCCGGCAAAGAAGATCGGCAGGAGGCGGCGCATACTCTTCACTCCTGATAACGGCGCGCTCCGGGATAAAGATGAGAAGAAAACGGCAATTCAGGTTGAAATCCGCCGTTGACAACCGCAAAACGTACAGATTACTCTTGCGCTGGGAGAAATACGTGAAAGTGAGCGGCAGATCTTGCCGATAATGAGGAGAGCGTAACGCATCCTCAGGAGATGGGAATGGGAAGGGAAACACAGGACAACCCGGCAGGAGAGCAGAAACTCGAGCGGTATGGCGTCTGGGTGAAGGTCGAGCCGCGCACGGTTGCGGAGTCCCAGGCAGCGGAAGGGTCGTTCGAGCTCACGGACCTGGAGACCTCAGGAGCCGCTTCGCGCCAGTCTTCCGCGGAAAGCACCCTGACTCTGGAGGAAGAGGAGCTTCTCGATGAGCTGGACACGGAGCTCGGCCCTTCCGAAAGCTCCAAGGAGCCCTCAATCCCGGAGGAAGAACCGCTTCTCACGGAAGATGAGGAACTGCCTGACATCTCGGAAGTGACGGAAGCCGAGCCTTCTGACGCCACGGAGCTGGAACCTGTCTCTGAAGAGGAGCTTCCTGAGCTGGAGTTGGAGGAAGAACCGTCCCAGCCCTCCGGCACGCAGAAGGGCAGGCGCGGCGCCGCTGAAGCCAACGAGGTCGAGGTGACTCTCTCTGACACCGGGGCTGGACAGGAACGATTCGAGGACCTTGACGCGCTGGAGAGCGAGCTTGCCTCAGTCTCCGCGTCAGCCTCCAAGCCGCAAGCCGCATCATCCGAGATCCTCTCACGCATCGAGGACGAGCTTCGGTCCATCCGGGCGGACCTTACGCAGCTCCGCGGCGAGCTGTCGGGAATGCGCAAGCCCGGCGCCGAGCCTGCCGTAGCCGCCCCCGCTGCCGGCACCGAATCCCAGAGCGGCTTCTTTGATGAGGACGAGGATGAGACCATTGCCCTGACCGGGGATGAGCTCGACAATATCCTGAACACGGCGGAGATAACCGAAGAGTCGGCTGAGACTGCTCCCGTGGATGAGCCCCTTGACCTGACCGAGATCGGAGAGGGGACTCCCGAGTCATCGCCGCAGGATGACATCCTCGGCCTGGAGTCCGCGGACATACCGCTTGAAACCGAGGGAAGCCTGGAGACAAACGGGAACCGGGAAGCTTCACAGACCGATATCGAGGCGCTTACGGAAGGCCTTCCTGCGGAGCTGGAGCTGGAAGACCTCTCCGCTGAGACTGCAACGCCTGCGCCTGCCGCGCTTTCTGAAGGTCTTCCCGAGCTCGACTTGGAAGGGATTCCCGAAATCGAGACCATCGAAGACAAGGGCGTGGAAGCATCTTCGGAGCCGGGGGACCTGGAAACGCTCGACCTGGAAGAGGAAGTGGGAGAGCTGGAACCCCTGGAGGCCGCTGAGCTGCCAAAGGGCTCCTCGGAGCGCGCTGACGAGCCAAGCGGAGACGTTGACCTGGAAGCCCTCGCGGCGGAGGCACAGGAGCTGGAATCCGATGACACGGCCGCTCCCGTGGAAGACCTCGACCTTGGTGAGCTCGAGCCGGTGGCGGATGAGCCCGCCCGGAACGCGCCTTCTCAGGCGGAAATCGAGATCCCCTTCGAGAGCGAATCAACCGGCAGGGACGCGGAGCCCATGGCGCTCGCGGACGAGGTGCTGGAGGTGGAGGAAGTCCCGGCAGATGAAGGGGCTTCCCGCCACGCGCCCGCCGCAAAAGAAGGCGCCGCGGCAATCCCGGATGACCTCAAGGATGAGATCCGCACGGTCCTCAAATATATGGACCACCTTCTCGAGGCGCTGCCGGATGAAAAAATCCAGGAGTTCGCCAAATCGGACTACTTCGTGATGTACAAGAAGCTTTTCGAGGATCTCGGTCTGGGTGAATAGATGGGCCTTCTGCGGAAGGCGGCCGGCGCCGTATCTGTCGGTGACACGAACGTTTCTCCGCTCGCGGCGCGGGAGCGCCCGGTCTCGAGTGCCTCCAAGAGCCTTGGGCTGCTGAAGCGCAGCATCCGGGCGCTCGCGGCCTCCAGCGCGGAACGCTCCTCGGATGCTCAAACCGCCGTCCCGCTTTCCGACAACCACCTCACGCGTGACCTCGTTGCGGAGTCGAAGGCGCTTTCTGACGGCGTCGAGCTGCCTTCCCGCCTTTTTACGACCTTGCGCAAGCGGCTGTCCCTTACCAAGAGCGCCCTTCTTCTCTATGATCCCATGCGACTCGAATACGCGCCCTGGGCAAGCCATGGGTTCGACCAGACGACTCTTCACCGGATGCGCATCCCGCTCGGGGCAAATGAGACATTCAACGCTCTGGCAAACGGAGACCCGCTGGAAGTCACCAATCCCGCGCAGCGGGCTGCGTTCCAACGGTTTTTTTCCTCGCGTGAGTTCTCCGTGCTCGAGCGGATCATCCTCTGCCCCTACATCTTCGAGGACACTCTCGTGGGCGTTCTCCTCATCACGGAAGCCCATCCTCCTTTTTCGGGCGCCGCGGCGTTTCTCTCCTGCCTCAAAGACGTCGCCGCGGATGTCGCGCCCCTTCTCCAGAGGGCCCGCGGGTTCCTGATGAAGCTGAGCCAGGCGCGGGCGGCGCGCCCACCCGCCACGCCGGAAGAACAGGTTGCGCGCCTTCTCGAATCCAACCAGGCGCGCGGGAGAAAAATGCTGTTCCTCTCCCTCAATCTGGGCTCCTATGTTCGGGAGATCGCCGCCGGGCACGAAGATCTCGACCTGTTTCGCCTGCGGGAAGACGTGCGAAGCCTTCTTGATGCATTCCTGGCTGACCTGGGCGTTGCCATCATGCTGTCCGGCGGGGCGCTGCTCGTCTGCCTTCAGGAGGCAAGCCGTGACGACATTCCCCTTTTCCTTCACCAGCTTCGCTATTTTCTGGGCAGCCGCTTTGCAGGCGCACCGCCTGAGGAGAAAGGCTCCCTGGTCGAGGTGCTGAAGTCCCGGATCTGGCCGGATGAGGGAGCCGACGTTCGGGACCTTGTTTCCTTCCTTTCCTCCTGATCCCGCATGGTAGAGGTATTCGCCTCACGATCCGGGTCCCCGTCAATCAGAATCGACGGTATTGCGCTTCACTCTCCCTATGATCCGTCTCTGGAGGCGAAACGGTTTGTCATGAACGCGCTCGGCGCCGAGACGCCCTCCGTTGTCGTCGTTCTTGGTGAAGGGCTCGGATATCTCTCCCACTGGATCAACGCCGCGCATTCTGGAGCGCGCGTGATTCGGGTTTTCTATTCCGAGGAGGTTTTTCGAAGCTCTCCGTTCAGTCCCACCGCCGGTTCCACGGAGGGCCGGGCCGTGGCTGACCGGGACACGTGGAGCCCGGGTTCAGGAACAAGCGCCGCGGAGTTCCTGAGAACGCGAATCAGCGAGCTGGATGCCGAGGGCTTGCGAATGATCGAGTGGCCGCCTTCGGCCAGGCTCTTTGCGGATCGCTCTCGCGAGGCGAACGAAGCCATGCAGCAGGTCCTTCGCGAGCTCAACGGCAGCCTGGTGACCACGATGTCCATGGGGAGGCTCTGGCTTCGAAACAGCCTGGCAAATTTCCTTTCCTTCGACGAAATCCTTCAAGGGGTTCCCTGCGCCGCAGACAGGATTGTCGTCATCGCAGCCTCGGGGCCGAGCCTCGAGCTCGCGGCTCCCCTTCTCCGAGAGGCGCGGGATGCAATCGATGTGTGGGCCCTCCCCTCCAGCGCGAACTTCCTGGCAGCGGCGGGTCTGAAACCCGACCTGTTCGTCATGACTGATCCCGGCTATTGGGCGATCTCCCACTTCCATCACGCCGCGCCCACCTGCCCGGTTGCGATGCCCCTTTCGGCGGCCCGTGGCTTGTGGGAGCTTTCGTTGCCGCGGCCATTCCTGCTCGCGCAACCAGGGGCCTTGGAGGGAGCTTTCCTTCATGCCATGCGCCCGGTGTCCGCGCCCATGATTGCCCCTCACGGCACCGTGGCCGCAACCGCGCTCGACCTTGCGCGCGCTTTCACAAAGGGCCCGATCATCCTCGCCGGGCTCGACATGTGCACCAACGACGTGATCTCCCACGCGCGGCCGAACGAGTTCGAGACACTTTTCCAGCTTCAAAGCGGAAGGACTTCCCCGTGTGAGGGCGTCTGGTACGGCAGGTCCGTGGACCAGGGCTCGATGCGCGTGAAAGGGAGCGCAAGCGCGCGCGCCCCCTTGTCGCTCAGGACGTACGCAGGCTGGCTGGGACAGGGCCAGAGAGGTGCTGGCACCCGACAACGGCCAGAAGAGTCCGGCATGGGGGGCAGCGTCTATCGTCTTCTCCCGTCGGCGGTGTCCCTGCCCGAGATGATTCCGCTCGACGCTGCGTCCCTCCGAGAGCTCGTCCGCAACTCGCGCGCCTCTTCGGCGGGCCCCCGCTTCACCCTCTATTCTCCCCTCGGCTCGCGGGCCGCCCGGATCTCCGCGGCTTCGCGCGTCCTCCGTGAGTGGAGCGACTGCCTTGCGGAAGGAAGAGCGAAAGCGGAGGGATCCGACGGCCTTGGCGCCCTTGCAGCCGGGACCGTTTTCGATCTTTCTTTCCACCTTGCAACTCGTCAGCTACTTGAAACGAAACGAACGGCCAGGCTCGGGAACGCGCAGAAGGCACGGGAGTCGGCAATTCGCCTTCTCGAGGACTGCCGACAATTCCTGAGAGCCCTCGAAGAAAGAATGCTGAATGCAGCCTGAAGCGCCGAGCCACCTGGCTCGAAACCTGGCAGCGCTTTCGACGATTGATCCCGCGCTCTCTGCCTTGATCGAAAAAAGCGCTCCCAACCAGTCCCTGGCTTTTCGCCCGGCAAAAAGCGGCGCCATCGTGCCCGTCCTGCGGGAAAACGCCGGGGACCAGCCTTTTCACTCCCTCGTTGATCCGGCAAGGGAGGCAGAGCGTCTCACGAAATCCCTTGGGGAAACAGGATATCTCGTTTGTCTCGGCCTGGGCGGCGGATACGTGCCGGCAGCGTTCCTTCGCCAGCCCAGCGCATGCGCGGTCCTGATCGTCGAAAAAGATGTCTCGACTCTCAAGTCCCTCTTTGCCAACCTCCCGCTCTCCCCGGTTCTCTCAGACAGCCGGGTCCTCCTGAGGGCAGGCGCGGCAGAGCTGCGCAGCGCCCTCCTTTCCTCCTACGTGCCGGCCATCTGCGGGAACCTCGCCTCGCTCCCCGTCCGGCCGTGGTGCGAGGCAGAACACCGGTTCTTCGACAAGGCGGCAGAGGAGCTTCGGCTGGCTGCGGAAGAGGCTCAGGCCGATTACGGAGTGCAGGCGCTTTTCGGAAAAAGATGGTTTACGAACATGCTCCTCAACCTGCCATCAATGGCGCGGGCTTCCGGTGAGGGCGCATTAGTGGCGCTGGCTCGCGGTGAGCGCGCACCGTCGGCCTGGCCTCAGGCAAGGGTCGCTCATGTGACGGCTGCCGGGCCGTCTCTCGAATGCAGCCTCGAGGAGCTTGCGGAGAGAAGCCATGAGAGCATCATCATTGCCACCGATACCTCGCTTCCGGCGCTCATGAAAGCAGGCGTGCCGCCCGAGATCGTCGTGTCGCTGGACTGCCAGGCGTACAGCTATCATCACTTCCTGACGGGCTTTCCGGCCGCCACGACTTTCTTCTTCGACCTGGCCTCCCCTCCGTTCCTGGTGCGTCGCGCCGGCGCCCAGAGTCGATTCTTCGCAAGCGCTCATCCCTTTGCGCGGCTTGCCAGCGAACGCGTGGGCCATCTCCCCGTGGTGGACACAACGGGCGGAAATGTGACCCACGCCGCCGTTTCACTGGCCCGCGCCCTTGGCGTTCCCGAGGTCAGGCTGCACGGAGCGGATTTCAGCTACCCGCGGGCAAAGCCCTACGCCCGAGGCACGTACCTGTTCGAGCACTTTCTGGAGCGCTCTCAGCGCAGCTCGCCCATTGAAAGCAGCCTGACGTCGTTTGTCTTCGCGTGTCCCGGGCTGACGGCTGAGCGCGAAGCCGCGGGTATCCGCTACAGCACCCCTGTGCTTCGCGACTACAGGGCGCGGCTTTCCAAGCTGATCCAGAGGACCGCGCAGCCGCCAGGCGCCGCAAATCCGCCCGGCGCCGCGCAGCCGTCAGACGCCGCGCAGCCCGATCGTTTCGAGGACGCCCCCGCCCAGCGCGGATGGAGTGAGTTCCTGAGCGACTACGGGGAGGCCCTGCGCGCGCTCCCTGATCCGGCCGCCCCGCTGGGACGCTACTTCTACGGGCTTTCGGCAGAGCGGAAAAAGCTTTGGGCTACTATCCTGCCAATTGCCGCCCGTATCCAGCGCGACGCCAAGGGCACGGAAAACGGCGCGGCCTGCCTTCAAGAATCACGTCAGTGGGCCTTGGACCGGGTGGACAGGATGACGTCCTTCGGCGCGCGCGCGTGAAACGGGTTGGCGCGGTGATTCACCTTGGTTCGCGGAGAAGATTCGCGCGGTTCGCATACTGACTATTGGGGGCCATAGAGCACTCCGGCGTATCCCACAAACGAATCCGCAGGATGCACATCATAGCTTGTCATGTACCGCAGAAGCTGTCCTTTACGGACGCCCATCTCTCTGGCGAAGCTGACCGCGCAAAGCGCTCCTCCTGCCGAGCAGGCAGACCTTTCCTTTCCGGCAAGCTCGTGCACCGAAGCGCAGTCCATTGCCACCAGTGCCTGAATGATCCGCCGATCGTTCACGTCCCTGACCCACACGCGCGCCTTTTCTCCCTTCCCCATGGGAGAAAACCCGTAGTTGGGGCCATAGTGAGTGAGGTCGGTCGAGCCGATGACGGCGACTTTCCGTCCCGAGGCCTTGGCCGCGGAGGCGATGGCGGCGCCAAGTCGTACGGCTTCCTCCGATGGCGAGGCGCGCAAGCTCAGGAGGCGCGCATCAGGAAAAAGGTGCTTCGCAAAAGGAAGCTGCACTTCCACCGAGTTGTCCGCGCACAGGTCCTCCCTCATGGGAAAGGAGGCGCGAAGCGCTTCACGCAGCTCTCCGTCGGCGGGCATGGGGCCCAGGGGAGTTTCAAAGGAGTCCTCCATGGAGCACAATATTCCGTCAGAAGGGCCCAGATGACCGCCGATAATAACGATGGTATCGATGCTGCGCGAAAGGTATGACATCACCTCCAGGGCGAGGCACCCTGAGAACTCCCAGCCAGCGTGCGGGACGACGCCGGCAACTCCCTGTCCTTCCGGCCGCGCAGGGAGGCGCCGGGACATCGCCTCTATGGCGTCAATGGTGTTGTCCGCCCCTGATGGATACCAACCCGGCGGAAGCAATCTTTTTCGGACGATCATGGGCTCCTCCGCTTTGCCGGAAAGTCTCGACCGCCGCGAAAGGCTACCGCGGCGGTTCAAAGTCGATTATACTCCACCGTGCGCGGGGAGGGGAGCATGAATAGACGTGTTTCATGGGCTTTTCTGGCCGTCAGCGTCGCCTTCTTTCTCTTCATCGTCGGTCTTACGGGATACAGGCTCGAGGATGCGCGGACCCGTAACTCCCTTGCGGCGCGGGACAGGTTCCTCGATCTTGCAACGAAGGTCTCCGCTATTCGCGCCACCTACACCGGCCTGGATTCCCCTTCCGCCCGCAAGGAGCTTCGAGGCTTGTTCGACGCCGAGCCGCGGCTCCTCCTCATGAGCGTGCACTCCCCGCAACAAGGCATCCTCTATCTCGTGGCGCGTAACCAGGCGTACATGAAAGAGCCCGCCGTGCCCGACCCCGCGTGGCGCGGCACCCCTGCATACCAGGTGAGCAGGGGCTACGAGGTCCTCCTCAGCCAGCCGCTGGAGGGGGATTCCTCCGGCGCGGCGTTCGATGCCGTGTTCGTCATCATGGGGAGGGAAGACCTGTACCCGATCGTCCGTGATGACCTGTATCTCTTCCTCGCTTTCCTCCTCGTGAGCGGAGTCGTAATCCTCATCGTCGTGAGCGTCCAGGAGGCGCCCATGGAGGCTGCCGGCCCAGTCGCGAATGGCTCTCGCCGGTACAAGGGCCCCAACGCAGCGTCACCTCCCCTCGCAGCGGTCTCATCCGCTGTGAGTTCCTCGAGCCCAAGCTCAGAGCGGAGTTGGAGAGAGCTGTCACCGCGGGACGGGATATTGCGCTTGCGCGGATCCGTGTGGACGAGCCTTACGCGGATTCCCATCTTCCCGAAGCTTATACGGAGATCGCACGGGTCCTGCTCCTGAGGTTCCCCGCGCATGACTGCCTTTTCGAGACAGGAAATGACGCCATCACGGCCGTGATTCCGGAGGCTGATATCGACGCCGCGGTGCGGGCCCTGGAAGCGTTCCGAAAGGCCGTGGTCAGCAGGCAGATCGAGGGAAAGGCGCGCGCCCTTTCTGTTGGGGTATCATCACGCGGAGGAAGGCTCGTGTCCCCTTCAACCCTGCTGGAAGAGGCTGACATTTCCGTTGCAAAAGCCGCGCGGGAAGGCGGCAACCAGGTGATTGGCTTCCGCGCGGACCCTTCCCGCTCCGCGGCGGACCTCGGCGCTGTGGGATAGGCGCGCCCGTACAACGACGCGTGACGGGCGCGGTCCTCACGGCTCCCCTTACGAGCTTCCGAGAGCTTTCCTCAGCTCAGCCAGCGCATCCTCTTTCATGGTAAACGTGTTCTCGTCAGAGGGAAACGCCTTCGACTGCACTTCCCCGATGTACTTCTTCACCGCGTCCAACTGGACCGCATAGACGTCCGCGTACACCTTCACGAACTTGGGCGTGAAACGGCGGAAAAGCCCCACCATGTCATGAAGGACGAGCACCTGGCCGTCGCAGTCGAGCCCTCCGCCGATCCCGATTGTCGGGATGGAGAGCTTCTCCGTGATGAGGGCGGCAAGCTGCCGGGGGATGGCTTCCAGCACGATGGCAAAAGCCCCCGCTTCCTGCACGGCAATGGCGTCATCAACGACCTTGCGAGCCTGGTCCAGCGACTTCCCCTGCACCTTGAACCCGCCCAATATGTTGGCGGTCTGCGGCGTGAGCCCGATATGGCCAAAAACAGGGATCCCGGCCTTCACGATGGCGCTGATGGCCGGGGCCATGTCCTGCCCGCCCTCCAGCTTCACGGAGTCCGCGCCGCCGTCCTTGTACAGGATTCCGGCGTTCGTGACGGCCTGTTCCCGGGAAATATTGTACGACATGAACGGCATGTCCCCGACGACGTGCGCCCGTTTTACACCCCGCATGACCGCCCGCGTGTGTCCCAGCATTTCCTCCATGGTCACGGGAACCGTGTCCCGGTACCCCAGCTCCACCATGCCCAGGCTGTCGCCGACAAGGATGATGTCGATCCCCGCTTCGTCCACGATCAAGGCCTGTGGGTAGGAATAGGCGGTGATCATCGTTATCTTGCGGCCCTCTTTCTTCATGATGCCCAGGTCAGGGATCATGACCTTCTTTGCGTCGCTCATTGTGTTCTGTGCCTCCTGAGGTGTGCTCACAGAGTAGCGGAAAACCTCCGGCGCAACAAGATTGACAACGCCGTGTGCCTGATCTACGGTGGCCGCCGGAGACCTGCAAAACAATGAACAACTCGATTACAGACATCCCGGGAATCCTCGTTGGCCACGCGGATGACCGCTCCGCGGCCACCGGCTGCACCGTCATCCTCTGCGAGGCGGGCGCCGTTGCGGGCGTGGACGTGCGCGGAGGCGCCCCCGGGACGCGGGAGACGGACTGCCTGGACCCCGTCAACGCCGTGCCCGTGGTCCATGCCATCTACATCGGAGGCGGCAGCGCATTCGGCCTGGAGGGAGCCACGGGCGTCATGCGCTTCCTGGAATCCAAGGGGATCGGGCTCGACGTCGGCGTGGGCAAAGTCCCGCTCGTGCCCGGGGCCGTGCTCTTCGATCTTGCCGTCGGAGATCCTCACAGATGGCCTGATGCCGCAATGGGCGAGAAGGCGTGCAGGAATGCTGGCATCTCCGTCCTTCAAGGGAACGTCGGCGCCGGCACGGGGGCGGCCGTGGGAAGGGCTGCCGGAGTGTCATTCATGATGAAAGGCGGCACGGGAACCGCCAGCGTCAGCGCAGGCGAGCTTTGCGTGGGGGCCCTGGCAGCGGTCAACTGCTACGGAGACATCCGTGACCCGGAGACGGGATCAATACTCGCCGGGGCCTTGAACGGCTCCCGGGACGGCTTCGCGGATACGGTGCAGCTTCTCTGCCGCGGGCCCAGATGCCTCAGCCCCTACCAGGGAACGAGCACCACCATCGCCGCGGTTGCCACGAACGCCCGCTTGTCGAAGTCTGAGGCAACACGGGTTGCTATCATGGCGCAGGACGGCCTTGCCAGGGCCGTCGTCCCCGTGCACACGACTTTCGACGGAGACACCGTTTTTGCGCTGTCCACGGGAAGCATCGAAGCGGACGTGACGGTCGTTGGCACCCTGGCCGCGCTCGCGGTGTCCCGCGCCATAGTAAACGCGGCCCGGAACGCGGTCTCAGCGTATGGTCTTCCCAGCCACACCGAGATCCGTCGAAGCGCCGGCGCGCGGAAGTAGGTCAGAAGCAGGTCCCGAGTGTGTGCGCCCTGCCGGGCGCACACAAAAAACGCGGCCGGTTGTCCGGCCGCGTCATAAGGCGTGCTGCAAGCCCGAATGGCTTATTGACGCACTTCCTGCACGAGCACCTTCTGCCCGTCCTGGATCTTGAAGATGTACGCGGGCTTGTTCGTGGGGATGCCGTCTTTCATGTCCCAGTCGAACATGATGCCGTGGAACCCCTTCACGTTCTGGAGGTAGTCCGCAATCAGCTTGCGTTCGGCCTTGAGCTTGCCCGGAAGACCCGTAACGCCGGTCTTCTCGATGGCGTCCTTGATCATGTACACGGCGTCGTAGTAGTTGGTGGAAAGGCTCGGGGGCTGTTCGCCGTTATGAGAATCCCCATAGGCTTTCTTGAACGCGTCCCAGCGCGGGTTCTCGATGCCCGGGTTGATGTAGTTGTAGATCTCCGCGCCGTTCAGGTCCTTGCCGCCGGTGGCGTAGAGATCAGGGGCGTCCGCGCTGCTGAACAGCAACAGGTGGTCCATCCTCTTCCAACCCCGGCTTTTCAGCTCCTTGATCAGCTTTGCGGCGGACCCGGGCTTGCACACGAACACAATCCCATCAGGCTTCTCGTTGAGCGCCTTCACAACGAGCGGCGCGAACGTCACCGCGTCACTGGGGACCTCCACGGGGTCCAGGACCCTGACGCCGGCCGCCGCGAGCCCCGAGGCATGAGCGTCCGCCATGCCGGGCCACGGCCCGTAGTTCTCGACGAACTGGACCACCTTCTTCATGTTGGGGAACTGCTTTGCCCACGCGGTCACCAGCGGCGCCAGCCTGTCCTGCGTGGAGGGGAACCAGGAGATGGTCCACGGGAAGAACTTCTGCGCGTACTCAAGCGAGGTCGTTGCGGTGATGGACGGCATCCCGTTCTCGACGGCAATCGGCATTGCCGCCATGATGACCGGCTCAGGCACGGGTCCGAGGGCAACGAGCGTGTCCTTCACAAGGCGCGCCATCTCGGTGGAGCCCTTCTGCGGGTCCATGGCGGTGTCCACGGGGATGATCTTCACGGGCTTGCCGTTGATCCCCCCGGCCGCGTTGATCTCCGTGGCGGCCTCGTCAGCGCCCCACTCCAGGTACGCGCCAATGCTCGCGATCTGGCCGGTGAGCGAGTTCAGGAACGGGATGTCCCATTCCTTCGGAGCCGGCTTCTGGCATCCGACAATGGCAAGGATGGCTGTCGCGACAATGAGAGCTCCGAGAGCTTTTTTCATATGTCCTCCCTTGATAGAGTATTTCTTTTCTTCCGGGTTCCCGAAAGAAAGGATTCGATGGAAACGACGAATCTCCGCGTTATGAACCCCTCGGGCTTCAGGACCAGGACGAGCACGAGGGCGGCTCCGTAGATCACGATCCTCCACTCCTGGACGGCGGGCGGGAGGAGCAGAGGAACACCGTAGAGGATAGGCGCCAGGACCACGGTCCCCCACTGCGTGGAATACCCGCCCACGAAGATGACGGTCATTGCTATTCCCACGAGCGCGAACGTGAAAAAATCCAGGTGAAGGCTCCTGTAGATGAAGCCGTAAAGCACTCCCGTGCCTCCCGCAATCGTGCAGCTTGCCGTCTGCAGGAGCACGCCCAGGCGGCGGATGTCGACCCCCAGGGATGCCGCGAGGTCCTTGTCCACGAACACGGCGGAGGCGGCCCGGCCCAGGCGTGAATGGTCGAAGCGGTGAAGGAGTAAACCCACGAACAGCAGGAGAGCCGCCAGGATGGCCATGATGATCCAGCGATGAGCGTCCGGGCTCCCTCCGATGTTCGGCAGGCCGAACATTCCCATGGTCCCGCCGACAGCCTTGAGGTTCTCGATGACGGTGCGGCTGATGAAGATGAACGTAAAGCCGACGATCACCACGGCGAAGGTGGGCGCGTCCCCGATGAAGAGAGACACGATGAACCCGATGATCCCGCCGAGGGCGAAGCCGACAAGGAGCGCCCAGCCGAACGGGACGTGCAGGGCCATGACGAGCCACGCGGCGGCATAGCCCGAGATTGCCATGTTCGCCACGGTGATGAAGTGCAGATGAGCCACCCGGTAGGGCAGGTACAGGGCCCAGCTCAGGAGGATGTTCACAGCAGTGATGGAAAGGAAGTAATACAGCTCCAGCGGCACGGCCCCCCCCTCCTACAGTCGGCTGCCGAACAGACCTTTCGGCTTTGCAAGGATGACAACAAGCATGACAACGAACGCAATTGCGTTCGACCAGGATCCCGAGATGTACCCTTGGACGATGGCTTCCAGGATCCCCAGAAGGAGGCCGACCACAAGGCCGCCGGCGAGGTTCCCGAGGCCCGCGATGATGGAGACGGCGAGCACCTTGTGGGCCACCTGCTCTCCCAGCCCCGGTGAGGCGGAGCCCAGGAGCATGGCCAGGAGAACGGCAATGACTCCGCCCAGCACGCCGGACAACCCGTAGCTGTAGAGCCCGGTCCTCATGATGGGGATCCCTACCAGGCGAGCCCCGTCGGGATCTTCCGCGATGGCGCGGAACGCCCTGCCGGCGCGCGTCTTGTACAGGATGAAGAAGATTGCAGAGACCGCCACGATGCCGACCCCCAGGGACCAGACCTGGCCCACCTGCACGCTGATCAGCCCCAGCCGCACGATAGGGGTGATGCTCGAAAGGCTGTCGGGAAACGCAACCGGGAGGCCCTCGTTGAAGGAATGGGAGAGCACGTCCGTGATGATCATCCCGATCCCCATGGAGAGCACCATGGTGGCGTTGATGTCGACCTCCCCTCTCTTGGACATGACCTTCTGGAACAGAGGGGCTGAAGCGAGGTTCAGGACGATGGAGGAAGCAACCCCCGCGGCAATCCCCAGGGCCAGGTTGTTCCCGGTGAGCTGGAGCACGCTCCACGTGATGTACATGGAGAACACGACCACCTGGGGATAGGAGAAGTGGATGATCATGGCCACGAGCAGGAGGAGGTTGAAACCCGTGACGAGCAGGACGTAGATGCTGCCGAGGGACAACCCGTTGATGACCTGCGCAATGAGCTCCTGCATCCCTATGCTCCCAGGTACGCTTCCCGGACGCCGGGATCAGCGAGAAGCCGGTCCGCGGTTCCCGAGAGCGCCACGCTCCCCGTCTCGAGGACGTAGCCGCGATGCGCGCACCTCAGCGCCTTGTTCGCGTTCTGCTCTGAGAGCAGGATGGTGTACCCCTCCCCGTTCAGCTTCTTCAGGATCGAAAAGATGTCATTGACGACGATGGGGGCAAGACCGATGGAAGGCTCATCCACGAGGATGAGCCTCGGCGCGGACATGAGCGCCCGCGCAATGGCGAGCATCTGGCGTTCCCCGCCGCTCAGCGTTCTGGCCGTCTGTTTTTTCCTGTCCGACAGGATAGGGAACCATTCGAAGACGCGCTGCAAGCCGGCGCGAACGTTCCGCATGTTGTGGTGAGCGCCCAGGAGCAGGTTGTCGAGAACCGTCATGGATGCAAAAACGCCTCTGCCCTCAGGGACGAGGCATATCCCGGACCGCACGTTGCGGTCCGCGGGGATACCCCTGATCTCCCGTCCGTCGAAGACAATGCTTCCCGATCTCAACGCGTTGATCCCGAGCACGGACTCCAGGAGAGTGGTCTTGCCGGCCCCGTTGGCGCCAATGAGAACAACGATCTCCCCGGGAAAGACCTCCAGGCTTGCGTCCCGGAGGGCATTCACGTGCCCATAGGACACCGAAACGTGCTCGACCTTGAGGAGGGGTTGGCGCGTCTCAGTCGGCACCGAGATATGCCTCCAGCACGCGGGGGTCCTTCTGGACCTCCGAGGGCGACCCTTCAGCGATCTTCTCCCCGAAGTTGAGAACGGTGACCCTGTCCGAGAGGTTCATCAGCATCTTCACGTCATGGCTCACCACGACTACGCTGACCCCGGATTCCCTGACCTTCCTGATAATCTGTTCGACCCTCTCCATTTCCTTCACGCCCATGCCGGACGCGGGCTCATCCAGGAGAAGGAGCTTTGGCCCCGCCACGATTGCGCGGGCAATCTGCACGAGCTGCCGCTCCGTCCAAACCAGGTCACTGGCCCACCGGTCCGCGGCAGCAGACAGGCCGGTCAGCTCGAGGGCGCGCCGGGCGTTCTCCCGTATCTCCGCCTCACGGCGCGATTGGCGAAACGGCAGACGCGCCACGAGATCCGCGGCGGAGGCGCCGATTGGATCATTGATCCCCGCCATGACGTTCTCCAGGACGGAGAGGCCGGCGACAATTTTCCCGGCCTGGAACGTGCGTCGAATCCCGAGGTTGGCAATGATTTCAGGGCGCTTCGAGGTGATGTCTTCGGATTCAAGGCCCACCGAACCGGCATCCGGCTTGAGGAGCCCCGTCACGCAGTTGAAAAGAGTGGTCTTGCCCGAGCCGTTGGGACCGATGATGCCGTGGATATGCCCTTTTTCCACGTCGATATCCACCCTGTCCAGGGCGGCTATTGCCCCGAAGGATTTGCTGAGCGCTGAAACGCGAAGGATGCAATCCATAGGGTGGTGGCAGTGTAGGAGATTGGCACTGCCTTGTCAACGCAAACGATTTCCACGCAAACGATTTCCCTCTGTCAAACGATTTCCCTCGTCATGCGCGCCGCCGACGCCGAAGAACCGGGACGATGCAATGGCATACACCCGCGCGCAGTCCACCACCTGGTCGATCTCCACGTACTCATCCGCCTGGTGAGGGATGTGACGCGGACCCGGACCGTTGACCAGGCAGGGGATGCTCTTCCACGCGCTCAGGAATGTGCCGTCCGTTGCTCCCGGCACGCCGTTCCATACGGGCTCACGGCCCGTCACGTCGCGGACAGCCCCCGCCGAGACGCGGGCAATCGGCTCCTCTTTCGTGATGCCGACCACCGGCCTGTCCTCGATGAACTCGATCTCCGCGTTGAAGTCCTTGTCCCCCGCGGCAAGCCCACGGATGATCCCGCTCAGGCTTTCGCGCACGGTATCATGTGACTGGGCGAGCGTGGTGCGGATGTCCACCCATCCAGCGGCCTCGCCGGGCATCACGTTGAGCTGCGCCGGACTGCCCGCGGGCGGAGACTGCAGCACGGTGAAAGTCACGGACGGAAGCCCGATCAGCGGGTCCGCCCCGCAGCGCTTTTTTTCCTCCGCCTCGTAACGCTCGAAGGCAAGGATGATCCGCGCAAGGCGCGTGTTCGGATTCACACCGGAGAGCGGCATGGCCCCGTGCGCCATCCTGCCGTGCACCCGGACAACCGCGCGGATGGCCCCTTTCATGGTGATGCAGAGGTTGTTCTCTTCGGGTTCGGGCACCAGGCACGCATTCACATCGTCGGCATGTCCCGAACGTATGAAGTGCTTGACGCCCATCATCATGCCTTCCTCATCGCAGAGAAAGCCCAGCCGTACTTTGCCGGACCACGCCCCGGGCGCCTTCCGGAGCGCTTTGGCGGTGACCAGCGCAACGGCGATCCCGGCCTTCATGTCGCAGGATCCCCGGCCGTAGATCCTCCCGTCCTGCACGTCCGCGCCGAAGGGATCATGGCTCCAGGCGTCGCGGTTGCCTTCGCTCACAACGTCGGTGTGCCCTTCCAGCATGAGGCACGGTCCGCTTCGGCCGGAGTCCAGCGTGGCGATTACGTTCTCTCTCCCCTGCTCCACTTCCTGGACAAGCGGCTCGACCCCGAGCTCCGCTCGGATCCACCGGGCAATGAAGCGGACAACCTCCCGTTCGGTCCCGCCGGATTCCGGCCGGATAACGGAGTCAATACGTACCAGGTCCCGAGTCAATTCGACAAGCTCGTCACGGTCGATCTCTGCGAGCAGCCTTTTCTCCACGTCGGAGATCATTGGACGGGTCTCCCCGCATGGATCCTGTCCAGCGTCTTGATGAGGCGCGTTATGGTCCCGTTGACCGGCGCGCCAATGCCGAGCGCGGCGGCCTCCCGGACAATGGCGCCGTTCATGAAATCTATCTCGGATTCCCGTCCCCTGTCGAAATCCTGGAGCATGGACGAACGGTTCGCCCCTGTTTTCCCGGCCACCTCGTAGACGGTAGAAAGCGGGTCAGCGTACGTCAGGGGCACGCCGCGCGCTTTTGCCACGGCAACAGCCTCACCGACAAGGTCCGCCATCATGGCTTTCATCTCCTCGTGCTGCAGGAGCGCGCCGTTCGTCTGTCCAATGAGCGCGGTGAGCGCGTTGATGCCGACGTTTATCACGAGCTTGCTCCACACCAGGCCGGCCACGTCCTTTTCCACGTGTGTCTCGAAGCCAGCCGCGCGGAGCGCAGCGGCCAGGGAAGCCAGCTTCGCGTTCTCCCCGTCCGCCATGCTGATGTGCGTGGGGCCTTTTCCGGCGTGGCGGATTCTGCCCGGCCCGAGAAACGTCGCTCCCTGCGACGTGACTCCGGCGGCGGTGCGCGCCGGGCCGAAATGCTTGCGGATGATCCCTTCATTGCCCAGGCCGTTCTGCAGCGTCAGGACGATGGTTTTTGGACCGGCAAGCCCGGCGAACTGGACCGCCGCCTGCTCCGTGTTGGTCGACTTCACGAATATGATGAAGACGTCCGAGCCTTCGACGGACTTCGCTTCCGCGCTTGCGCGGGGATGCGTGGTGATGGAGGCGCCCGTGGCAGCGTCTTCGATGGCAAGGCCGTCCCTGTTGACCGCCTCCACGTGCTCCCGGTAGACATCGAAAAGCATGACCTCATGCCCCGCGCGGGAGAGCAGACCGCCGTACAGGGATCCCATGGCCCCGGACCCAATAATGGAGATTTTCATTTGTCAGTCCTCGAATGGCATGTCGATGTGCTGGAGATCCCTGGTGAGGAAGGAGCCGGGAAGATCTCGCGAGCCTCCTGAAGCAGCTTTTTCAAGTCCCGCTCGGCGTAGCGCGGGCTGTAGTGGATCAGTCCCATTGCCTTGACGTCGGCTTCCCGCGCAATGCGGGCAGCCTGCGCCGCGGTGAGATGCTTCTTTTCCGCCGCGGTGGCCGCAAGCTCCTCCTCGAACATCCCCTCGCAGATGAGAAGGTCCGCTTTGCTCACGAACCCTGCGAGCCCCGCGGCGGCAATTGTGTCCGTGACGAAGCAGAACTTCCGGCCTTTCCTCTCGGTCCCCATGACCTGGCCCGGCGCGACGGTGGTCCCGTCCGGCAACCCGACTGTCTCCCCGCTTTGCAGGCGTGACCACAGCGGGCCTCGCGGAACGCCGAGGGCGAGCGCTTTGTCTGGAAAGAAGGTTCCCGGGCGCTTCTTTTCCTCGATGCAGTACGCCAGGCACTGCTTGGTGTGCTGCAGGGGGAATGAGCGGATCCCGTACTCCTCCGTCTCGAGGATGGCGCACTTCCCCTCGATTTCCTTCACGACGATCTCGTAGTTGATGTACATCTCGAGCGTGCGCCGCATGGCGTCCACGAACTCGCGGATTTTCGGCGGGCCGTAGATGTACAGCGGCTCGTCCCGGTCCACCTGGGAGGAGAGCATCAGGATCCCGGGAAGTCCCGTCACGTGGTCCGCGTGCGTGTGTGAGATGAAGATGGAAGTGATCTTCTTCCAGCGCAGGTTGAGCCTGCGCAAGCCAATCTGCGTCCCCTCTCCGCAGTCGAAGAGGAAGAGCTCCCCTTCGCGCCTCACGAGGACCGACGTCAGCCCCCTGCCAGGGAGGGGCATCATGCCCCCCGTTCCGAGAACAAATACTTCGAGGTTCATCGTACGACCTTATTCCGGAAGATCTATCGACCTGTCGCCGAGCTCAGGGATGACGGCTTGAGCTCCATTCAAGGATGCGCGGTTGGCGATGACAGAGGTGAATCCCTGGTCGAAGCTCCGGGTGAGCTCGCGCGCTGCTCTGACCACGTCTTCGCGGCGGGTCGCAATGAGCCTGTCCCGGCGCTTTTGCCGTATGTCGTCAGTGACCCCGTGGAGCCTGCGCTGAAGGCTCACGAAGCCTTTCTCACCAGGGTCCATGGGCCGGTCTTCCCTGCCAATCGTGCCTATGACCGCTTTTTCGACCTCATCCTCTTTCAGCTCGGGGCCTTCCATGAACTGAAGCGCCTCGCGAAACCTCGCAAGGGTGCCGGCGATGTGAGGGTCGCGATATGACCCGAAGAGGAAGAGGCCCTCCATGTGGCGGGGGAAGGAGAATGCCCCGTAGGCGCCGCCCTCCATGCGCACTTTTTCCCAGAGGTAGCCGGTGGAGAGAAGGTGCCCCAGGACCGCGGCGGGACCATCGTTGGGGTGTTCATAGCGGAAGCCGGGGATTGCCCGGGCAACATACCCCACGGACGCGCTGGAAAGCAGAGACTCGGCCCGGGGCGAACCTTCCTGTGCGGCCGCCCGCCAGGTCGAGTCAGCCCGGCGCGGGGAAGTCTTGGGGAGCGCTTGCGCAATGATCTCCACGGCCTGAGCGGTCTCCGCGAAGGCCGCTTTCACCGCCGTGGCGTTGGCAAGCATGTTCGTCCGCGCCAGAAGGTCTTCCCGTATGGACTCGAGCGTCTGCGTGATCCAGGGAAGACGCGCGTCCAGGTCCCGAGTGAGGTCCTCCAGGAAGAGAAGCTGCGTGATGCCCTTCCACTGCTCCTCCCGGGCAACAGAGGCGGAAAGCATGCTGGCCGCCCGCGTCATGGCGAACTGATGCCCGCCCGGCACGAGCGCGGCTTTCATTCCGTTTCTGAGCTCAAGCACCAGGTCACGAAGCCGCGCGGAGTCGCGGAAATCCGCCCCGGAGAGCAGGGACGCCACGAGCGCCGCCGCTTCGGCAAGGTTCTTGCGGAGGCAGCGCATCCGGAAGAACGCGTGCTGGCCGAAGGACCGCTCCTCACCGACGATTCCCCCGGCGTCCAGGGAGGCGCCGAACCCGCCCGTCAGGCGGAAAAGGTCCAGTGCCACTTTGTCATAGCTCCTGCCCGCAAGCCCGCATCCGCTGACCGCCTTCCCGAAGAGAGGAAGGAGGAGCGTCCGGTCTCCGGAAATGCCCTCCGTGGAAAAAGCAAGATCGACGTAGACCACTTCGTTCGTGAAGATGTCATGCAGCGTCAGCGGGACGCCGGACGGGGTCGCGATCTCCTGTGCGGGGATCCGCTCGATCTCCGCGGGAAGATCCTTGCGCAGAAGAGTCGGCAGGAGGGCAATTGCCTCCTGCGGATCAGGGGCAAGCTGATAGGCGCGGAAATCTTTTGCGTCCGCCAGCAGCTTGCCGCGCTCCTGTGGCGCAAGACGGCGGACCGCTTCCGCGACGCGTGCCTTCTCCGAGTCGGTTTCCTGCTGTTCCTGCGTCCGATCCGGGCTGACGGTGAGGGTGACCCTGTGCGGATTCGCCATGAGCCCTGTCTCGATCAGCTTCAACAATGCCCGTGGATCCTGCGCAAGGCTGGACTTCACACGCGCCATGACGGAGTCGAACTCCAGGGACTGGAGAGGATCAATTCCGTGAACCCATCCTCGAAACGCCCTCCCCATGAGCCTCAGGGCGTATGGGGATCCGTTTCCCCGGATCTCTCGGTGGCGGAACTCCACCCTGTTCATCATGGACTCGACGAGCCGGGAGTCCAGCCCTTTCGAGACCAGCGTCTCCAGCGTCTTCAGCACGAGCCCGCTCACCTGCTCCGCCCTGTCCGGCTCGGTGCCGCGAAGGCCCACGGCGAACACGAGCTCCCTGAGGTCGGTCTCCAACCCGCTGACCGGAGAAAGGTCCTGGCCGAGCGCCGAGTCCACGAGGCTCTTGCGAAGCGGCGAGCCCGCGCTGCCGATCAGGACTTCCGAGAGCATCTCATACATCAGGACCAGGAAAGGATCAGCCGTCCCGGGAAGCAGCCAGCTCAACGTCACGCTGGACCGGGAGGAAAGCGGGGTGTCCGGCTTGACCGGGAACGTCTTCTGGAGCCGGCGCGGCTCTTTCCAGCGAAGCTGGATGGGGATTGACGACTCGATGGTCTGCGCCGTGAATCCTGAAAGGAAACGCTCGTGAAGCACGGACAGCGTCTCCTCCACGGGGATGTTGCCGTAGAGGAAGATCCGGCAGTTCGAGGGATGATAGTAGCGGTGGTGGAACTCGCGAGCCTGCTCGAGGGTCAGGGAGGGCAGGAACTTCGGATCCCCGCCCGAGTCGAAGCGGTACGGGGTGTCGGGGAAAAGGGACCGGAACGCCCACTCCCCCACGATCGATTCAGGGCTGGAATACGCCCCTTTCATCTCGTTGTAGACGACGCCGGCGTACTGAAGCTCATCCTCATGGCCGCTCACCGGCTCCAATCTCCACCCCTCCTGCATGAACGTCTCTTTGCGAAGGAGCGGATGGAACACCGCGTCCCCGTAAACGTCGAGGAGATTGAAGAAGTCCGCCCTGTTGCAGCTTGCCGCCGGGTACACGGTCCTGTCCGGGTAGGTCAGGGCGTTCAGAAACGTGTGCATGCTCCCCTTCATGAGGGCGGAGAAGGGCTCCTTCAACGGGTAGCGTTTGGAACCGCTGAGGACCGAATGCTCGGTGATGTGGGAAACGCCGGTATCATCACGGGGCGGAGTGGCAAAGCAGAATGCGAAGAGGTTTTCCGTGTCGGCGGTCCCCAGATGGAGGACTTCGCAGCCTGTGGCCGCGTGGCGCGCGTACAGGGCGCTGGAACGGTATTCGGGCAGCTCACGGCGGGCCAGCACCTCGAACGCGCCGATGGAATGACGGGTAGTCATGGTTGTACCAATATACGAACCGGCCGGCGTCGTGTCTATTCTTCATCGTGCTATACTCCCCGTGTGATCGATTCTGCCCTGAGGGAACGCCTGGAAACGCACGCCCGGTTCATCGCTGAGATCAGGGACTACTTCACCGGGCACGGATACATCGAAGTGGAGACGCCGACCCTGGCTCCGTTTCTCATCCCCGAGCCGTCAATCGAGGTGTTTCAGACCCGGTACAACGGGTCGGGCGGCAAAAGCCGCGACCTGTGGCTCATTCCGTCCCCCGAGCTGTGGATGAAGCGTCTCCTGGGGGCCGGCAGCGGGAACATCTTTCAGATCAGCCGGAGCTTCCGCAACGGGGATTTCGGAAGCCCTCTCCACAACCCCGAGTTTCGGCTGCTGGAGTGGTACACCGTGGGCAGCGGATATCGCCGGTCGATCGACGCGTTGGAAGGGCTGTTCCGGCATCTGCTCCTGTCCGGGTGGGAGGACAAAGCGCTGGAGCTCTCACCGCCTTTCAAACGCCTTTCCATGGAGGACGCGTTTCGACGCCATGCCGGCATCGACCTTTCCCGGTGCCAGGACGTGGAAACCCTTGTCACGGCGGCGCGGGCGGCAGGCATCGCGGTACCGCGGGGATGCACGTGGGAGGAAGCTTTCCACATCGTCTTCCTCACCTCCGTCGAGCCGGCGCTTCCGCGGGGCCGGCCGCTCGTGCTCATGGATTACCCGGCCCTGGTCCCGACAACCGCGCGGCGCTCCGCGGGCACGCCCTGGGCGGAGAGGTGGGAGCTGTTCATCGACGGTGCGGAGATAGCAAACTGCTACACGGAGGAAACGGATCCGCGCGCGCTGGAGGCGCTGCTGCGCGAAGAACAGGAACGGAAAAAGAAGTGCCGTGTCCAGCACGCCGCGGATACCGGACTGGCTTCCGTGTTTCCTCCCGGCTTTCCGGCCGTGAGCGGGACCGCGCTCGGCGTGGACCGCCTGGAAATGGTCTTTTCGGGAGAAAAGTCCATTCAGGGGGTGATTAATTTCCCGTTTTCGGATATAGTGCCGCGATAATCCCTCCTGAAAGGAAGCACATGATCAAGGCGAGCGATATTGCAAAAGGCACGTTCATCCTCATCAACAACCAGCCCCACGTCTGCGTCGAGCGGGAGTACGTCAACCCCGGCAAGGGCTCTGCCTTCGTGCGCCTCCGGCTGAAGAACATCAAGACGGGATCGGTCCTTCGGCAGACCAACAAGGTCCAGGACAACCTGGAGGACGTGTCGGTTGAGTACAAGGAAGTGCAGTTCCTCTACGCAGACGCCGAAAATTACGCGTTCATGGACACGAAAACGTACGAGCAGTTCAGCATCGCCATCGAGGGGGAAGAGGAGAAGCGGGACTTCCTCAAGGACGGGGAGAACTACCAGGTCGTCTTCTGGGAGCAGACTCCCATCGACATCAAGCTTCCCACGAAGATGATCTTCACCGTCTCCGAGGCTGAGAAGGCAGAGCGCGGTGACACGGTGAGCGGCGCAACCAAGGTGATTACGTGTGAAACAGGGCTGAAGGTAAAGGTGCCTCTCTTTATCAAGACCGGAGACCGGATCCTCGTGAACACGGAAACCCGCGAATACCAGGAACGAGTGAACAGTTAAGGTAGACATCTTTACGCGGTGCTTGTCAAAGCGACGCGAGCTGCCCTACTCCCAGAGGTACTCCCCGGTAACGTGGAAGTCCGATGGACCTTCGAGGATCCCTGATTCCCCAATGGCATTACAGGCGCTCATGTAAGCCCTGAGGCTGGCCTCGATGACGTCGGTGCTGCGGTGACGCCCGTGGAAGCGCCTGCCGCGAAGCTCCACGGTCACGATGACTTCCGTCATGGCGTCGGTCCCCGAGCCTATCGTCGACACGGAGTACTGCACCAACCGCGTGGCGAACCCCAGCGCCTTGTCCACGGCATGAAACAGGGCGTCAATGGGGCCGTTGCCATGCGAGGTCTGGGTGAGCGCCTTTCCGTCCCTCCTGATGACCACCACTCCCACCGGCGGAGAGTGCGATGCGCTCATCACGTTGAAGGACTCCAGCTCGTACGGGCCCGTACGCTCCCGCACGGGCGGCAGGAGCGCGGCGTCATCAGGCTGCCTGCCGATGGTGCTCTCCCGCATCAGCCTGCGCAGCTCAGGCGTGAGCGACCTCCCGGAAAATCCGCCCGGCGCGGGCATGAAGGCGCATTGGCCGATGATGGCCTTGTTCGGATGCGTGCGCACCCCGGTGAGGCTGTCGAACAGGCGCGCCGTGCGCGCAATCTCCTCCAGCTTGATCCCATGGGAAATCCCGTGACGGCGGGCCAGGACGGTCATGAGGAATGCCACCTCCTCCAAGGCGGCGTTGCCCGCCCGCTCACCGAAGCCGCCAATGGTGACCTCCACGTGAGAAGCGCCCGCCGCCACGGCGGCAATGGTGTTTGCGGTGGCCAGGCCAAGGTCGTTGTGGCAGTGCATTCCGATTACTGTCCTGGCGTTTTGTCCCAGAACGGATTCCAGCTCCGCGACCATGGCGGAGGTGTCCTCCGGAGTAAGGACTCCGTTGGTATCCGCCAGGTTGATCACGTCCGCACCGGCGTCCCGCGCCGCTTCGAACACGCTCCTGCGGAACTCACTCCGGGCATGGGGCGCCTCGCTCAAGGAGAACTGCACGCGGATGCCGGCGGATTTTGCGGAGCGCACGCAGTCCGTGATGGCCAAAAGCGCCTGCTCTTCCTTGATCTTGAGCACGTGCGTGAGGAACTCCGGAGAAACGCCCATGAAAATGTGCAGGTAAGCTTTGTGTGCTCGTGACAATATCTTGAGCGCCTTCTCCACGTCACCGGGCAGCGCGCGGGCCAGGGCCGCGACGTACGGCCCCTCAACCGAGTCGCACACGCGACCCACGCAGTCCGATTCTTCCTGCGACGCCGCCGGGAAACCAGCTTCTATGACATCGACGCCCAACCGGGCAAGCTGCGCCGCAAGCACGACGCGGTCATCCGGTGAAAGGACGACAAAAGGAAGCTTGTTGCCGTCACGAAGCGTCGTGTCGAAGACTTCTATATGCCGGGCCATGCCTTATGATAGCCCGGCGCAGGCTCCTTGTCACCGGCCATCCCGCGGTCTATGCTCCCGGCGCCGTCATGTCGCGTATCATCCTCCTCACCCTGGCGCTGGGCGCCGCCGCTCTTCGCCCTTCCTGCTCTGCTGTGTTTGTCCAGGCCACGGACGACCTGTGGCCGCAGTGGCGCAGACTGGTGGAGGCTTTTCCCCTGCCGGCCGCAACCGAGGAGGTGCGCCTGCCTCCGGGCTTCGACCCTCCGGGGGACAGCATCAGCGTGAGCCTCGGCGGTCCCGGGAAGATAGTCGGGCTCATGCCGCTTGTCCCTGTTGCCAGGCTCGGAGATGAGAGAAGCGCGGCAACCAGGGCGGATGTTGCCCGCGGTGGGGTTCGTACGCTCCCCCTGTGCGCGGTCTCGCTTCCTGACGTCGCCCTTCCCCTGGACGGCTCGCTTCCCGATGAGCCCGGGTATCCCATGCGCGTCAACGTGTGCCTCGAGCTGAAAAGCTCGGACGGAAGGCTGCGCCAGTGGTATTCGCGGCTCCCTCCCCCCCTCCCGGCGCGGCGACGCAGATCGCATGGATCGAGGCGGTCGGGGACATTATGCCCGCGCGCGGCGTTGACCGCGCTTTGATTGCACGGGGTGGCCTGGAAAGAGTTTTCGGTGACACACTGGCGCTTCTGCGGGGAAGCGGCTTCCTTCTCGGGAACCTGGAATCTTCTGCCGCGTCGTCAGGGACGGCGCAGGACAAGAGCTACACGTTTCGCTTCCTTCCTGACGCCGTGGGCGCGCTGAAGCAGGCAGGCTTCTCCTACCTGTCGCTCGCCAACAATCATACCTTCGATTTCGGCCTCCCGGGATTCCTCCAGACCCTCGCGGCCCTCTCGACGTGGAAGATCATGACCTCGGGAGCGGGAGCAAACCGGGAAGAAGCCGGCCGACCGGCGGTGGTAAAGGTCGGCGCGCAGGAAGTACGCGTCCTCTCCTTCGGCGCATTTCCCGTAGACAGAACCGGGTTTGACGGCCGGGTGGTTGAACGCGCGCAGGATTCACGACCGGGGATCCTGTGGCTGGACCGGCAGGGCCTTGCCGCCGCGGGCAGGGCGTTCTCCGGTGATGGCGCATTCAACATCGCGTTTGTCCATGGAGGCACGGAGTGGAGCGCGACCCCGACGTCGGAGCAGCGGCGGCTCTACCGGCAGCTCGTGCGCCAGGGGGCGGACCTCGTCATTGGAGCACACCCGCACGTCCTGGAAGGCATGGAAGCCTTTGATGGTCGGCTGATCGCCTATTCGCTGGGCAACTTCATCTTCCCCGGCATGCAGGGGACCCCGGGCGGACAGGACTCTGTGATCCTGAGGCTCGGGGTCTATAATGGGAAGGTGCGGTACGTTCAGGCATTCCCTGTGCATCTCAACGGCGGGACGGTGAGACGGGCGGCGGATGAACGCGCCTGGCGGGAGCTGATGTCGCTTTCCCGCGCGCTGGCTGACGCGGGGGTCCGGCCGGACGAAGGGTGGCAGAAAACGGTTCGGGAAGTGTTCTAAGGAGCAAGCCATGAAAGAAAGAAAATGGAAGACCAACGCAATACTCGCGCGCGCGGCAGGTCTCTCAGCCGTGATCGGCGCGCTCGCCCTTGTCTCCTGCACAACCATCAACAGGCTCGGGGAGTTCGACCTGCAAGACCACACGATGGCGGTCCAGATGCGCCTGCCTCCGGAGCCGAACATGGACGTGCATTACTACATCGATTTCTCCAGCCCATTCATGGCGGCTCTCAGTGTGGGCGGGAACATCGCGAAAGCGGCGAACGCGGACCGGGTCCAGACGCTCATGCGGCAGGCCCTCCAGGTGGTCGACGTGCCGGGGATGGTCCGCGACGAATCGTATACCACGTGTCTCAGCGTCCTCGAGGCGAAGCAGGAAAACGACGCTGATTCCGCGGAATACCTGCTTGACTTCGACATCCACAAATGGGGCGTCCATGCAAGCTCGTGGACGAGCGCGGTGAGCCTGCGGATGAAGCTTACCGTCAACCTCTTCAGCAACGGGGAAAAGACAATCGTGTGGCGAAGGGACATCGAGGTGGATCGGACAGCCACTCCCGGCATGTTCGGCCTGGACTCCACGCTGGGGAGCTTCGTGACCACCGCCGCGCTTGCAAGCCTTTCGGAGGAAGACCTTCAGAACGGCTTCGATCAGCTTGCGCGGGACACGGCGCTGACGATATCCCGGACGCTGCAGAACGACCTGTACGACGCCCGCTATGGCGGGGACTGAACCGGGGCGTCGAGGATGCGCCGTATCTCCTTTTCCACTGACTCCACCTCGTAGGGTTTCCTGATGATCCCCAAGGCGCCCGTTGCAAGCAGGTCTTCCGTCTTGTCGTCAATCCCGTAGCCGGTCGCAAAAAGCGCCTTGATCCGTGGATCGAGCTCCCGCATTTTCACGTACGTCTCCCGTCCGCCCAGCCGCGGCATGATGAGGTCGATGAGGACGAGGTCGATGGGGGTGGAGCTTGCCTGGAACAGCTCCACGGCCTCAATCCCGTCAGCGGCCTCGATCACCGTGTAGCCCCGTTCCCCCAGGGTGATCCTCACGAGACTCCTAAGGTCCGCCTCGTCGTCGACGATCATGATCGTTTCGTGGCCCCGGGCAGTCGGGGCGGCATCCGCGGAGATGGTTGCCGTGACCGGGCCGGTCTCCGTGACGGGAAAGGAAATCTCGAAAACCGTTCCCTGGCCGCGAACGCTGGACACCTCAATGCGGCCGCCGTGCCTCTGGACGATTCCATACACGATCGACAGTCCCAGCCCTGTCCCTTTGCCCGGTCCCTTGGTGGTGAAGAAAGGATCGAAAATCCTCGGAAGATGGCCGGCCTCGATGCCCGTCCCGGTGTCGCTGACCTCCAGAAGCACGCGCCGCTTTTCCTGCGCCCCGGCCGCCGGCCCTTCCCGAGACCCGAAGCTCTCCTTCAGCCGCGTTTTCAGGCTGAGGACGCCTCCGTGCGGCATTGCGTCCCCGGCGTTGACGCAGAGGTTCATGAGCATCTGGTGGATCTGGCCGTGGTCACCCATGATTGCCGGAAGCTCCGGCTGGCATTCGGTCCTGACGTCGATGGAAAGGTCCAGGCTTCGGCGCAGGAGCTGGACGGTCTCCAGCACGATGTCGTTGATCCTCACCGGCCTGCGGTCCACGATGCCTTCCCGGGCAAACGACAGGAGGCGTCGCGTCAGGTCGGTTGCCCTGTGCATGCTCGATTCGACGATCCGGAGGTGGGAAAGGACGGAGTCCGGATCCGCGATGTCCTCCCGAATGAGCTTTGCGTAACCGATGGCCGCGGTCAGGATGTTGTTGAAATCATGGGCAATCCCACCGGCCATTGTCCCGATGCTTTCCATCTTCTGCGCCTGGAGGAGCTGGCGCTGCAGCTCCCGCTGCTCCGTCACGTCCCGCAGGATGCCGTGGACCACGCGCTGGCTGCTTGGCGACCTGTCGTCCACGCCGCCGCTGAAAAGCACCGTCCGCGCGCCGCCCGGCGGACCCTGAAGATGCATCTCGAAGTCCCGGATGCTCCCGCGCTCTGCCAGCTCCGTCTGAAGCGCCGAGAACTCCTCCGGCTGGAGGCGGCAGTTGCGGGACAGGTTCCAGTCTCCGCCCTCCCCGGTGCTGATCCCGAAAAGCTCCCTTCCCGCCGGGTTGGTGTCGATCAGCCGGCCGTCCTCAGAAAACGTTATCACGGCGTCCAGCACGCTTTCGAAAAGCGACTGATACCGTTCCTTCAGCGCCCGAAGCTCTGATACGTGCCGAAGGGAAAGAAGGCCCTGGGAAAGAATGGCACGGAACGCCCCGGAAAACGCGCTGTCCTCACGGCCCGCGCCGTCACCTCTGCGCCCCGTCAGCGCCAGGAAGCCCATCAACTCCCCGCCGCTTGAAAGGGGCAGATACGTGAGGGAGCTGACGAGCGATGTCCCGGGATGGTGATCCATCAGCTCCATGCCCGAGGCGTCCAGCGCCTCCGCGAAGCGAGGGTCGCTGCGGCGTTTCCCTTTGCCGGCCGCCAACGACGCGCCCACCCACGTGAGCTGTTCCTCGAGGCGCGGCGCAGGCTCACGGATGGAGTGCACGCGCACCTCCCCAGCCCTGCCCAGCGCGAGCACGAAGCAGTCCTCGACTCCCAGGAAATCCCGCAGGACCCCAAGGGCCGTACGGATGGCCTCCTCGGATCCTGCAAAGCGCACGAGCGATTCGCTGAGAACGAAAAGGAAAGTCTGGATGGAAAGCTGTCGACGGATCTCTCGATAGTTCAACGCAACGGCGAACGTTGACGCCGCCACGTTGGCAAGCGTGGACAGGAAGCGGAGATCCTCGGTCCCGTACAAGCCGTCGGAGACCCTGTTTCCCAGGCACAGGATGCCCTGGAGCGATTCCTCCTGGATCACGGGGATGGCCACGGAGGTTCCCGTGACCTGAAAGAAAGGCTCGCAGAGGGGCCTCAGGTAGGCCAGGCCGGGGTTGAGAGCGAGCTCCTGTTCCCAGAGGGGAAACTTGCGGCCTTTCAACGCCCGAACGAAATCGTCGGAGGACTTCACGGAGAACCCGTTGAGCTCGGCGGGCCATGAACCGAAGACGCTGTCCGCCGTGTAGTCATCCGAGGGCCCGCGGCCGGACAGGAGGCAGCCCCGTTCGGCTCCCACGGCGTCGACCGCCGTCTGCACCACGAGGCTTTTCAGCTTCCCGATCTCCAGCTCCGAGCGCGCGGCCTGGCTGAACTGCTCCAGCACGCGGTCGTAGCTGAGGGTGCGCCTGCCGGCAATCCGGTCGATGAGCGGCTTGACGGATTTCCACCCCAGGAGGATGAACAGAGAGAAAAGGATGATGAACCCGACGAGCCCGGGCACGCTGAACTCCCACCGGCCCGCGGGTTGAGCGACAAGCCCCGCCACATAGGAGAAGAGGATGTAGCCGCCAATGCCGATGACGGCCAGCAGCATGATGGTGAGCGCCCTCCGCAGGACCAACCCCGTGTCGACAAGCCGGTAGCGCGTCACGGAATACGCCACAAGCACCGCGTTGATGAGCGCGCAGACGGTATCCACGGGGTACGCCTGAAGTGACGTATAGTTCGTGGCTATCCCCGCCATGACGGTCAGCGCGCCAAGGAGCACGTACTGGATCCGGTTTCGCTGCAGTCGGAGGCGCTCCCTGCGAAGCCCGGCAACGAGCGCGGAGACGCCCCATATCCAGAAGAAGTATCCAACGAAGCTCACTCCATATGCCGCGGGAGCCAGGGTGGGAATGAAGTATCCGGACCCGCCCAACACCACGCCGGAAAATGAAATGCCGAGCACTCCAGCCATCACGACGGCCACGCACATCACGTATGCCGCAATCGATATCCCCGGGCGGCTCCTGATCTGGAGGAAAGTCCGCGTCAGCGGAAGGAAGATCACGCTCTGAAGCCCGAGGCTGGAGACCTCCATGTTGTACCAGAACAGCGCGGCCCGCGGGCTGGAGGTGACCGTCAGGACGAGCGACGTGAGCTGCCAGAAGCCGAGCCCCAGGAGGTAGAGGGCGAAGTGCAGCTTCAGCGACGGAGCCACCCGGCTGCGCAGGCAGACGAAGAGAAGAACCACGTATCCTATCAACGCGAGAAACTTGATTGTTGCTGCGTACACAAGCATCCGCGGTTATCCTTATGAGCCCTGCATTCGAACCGAATCCCCCTGTGCGCCGGAGAGACTATATCTCCAAAGCGCTCATTGCCAAAAGCCGGGACACCACCTCGGGACCCGGGTTCATGTGCTGCGGCTTGGAATGCGCAAGATCGGATCCGGCCGCCTGCCTCTCCTTCTGGTAGCGGGCAAACGTGCTCCGCGTCAGAAGGGTGACGACAAGAGGCTTGATCCCCGCCATCTGTTCCAGGTCGCGGTACGGCTCGTCGATGCGCGTGAGCTGCTCATGGATCAGCTCCCGCACGCGAAGCGGGTCATACCTATCCGTGCGCGTCTCCAGGTAGAGGTGCAGCACAGGGTTCTCGTTGCGGTATTCCTTGGCCACCACCCAGTCCACATAGTCGATCCCTGACTTCTCGATGGCGGACCAGATCACCTTCTCCGAAAGACGCGTGAAACCGGCAATGTCGATCACGTCGTCTATGCGCGAGGAAAACATGAACCGCGGGAGCTTGAGGTCCAGGCTCTCATCCGCCAGGGAAGCGACCTTCAGGGAATCTCCGGGGACATAGCGGACGAAGACGCCGCCGTGGAAGCTCGTCCCCACGAGCACGTACTCCTTTCCCGCCTCCAACTCGGACAGCCTCCGCAGGGGTGGCCGCTGCGTGCGGTCCTCCTTCCAACGGGCGTAGTGCTCCAGCTCCATGAACTCGACGTAGCAGCTCCGGTCCCTGAGGACGAGCCCCGGGCCGGCGTAATGCTGGAACCCGATGAACGCGAGCTCCGTGCAGCCATAGACTTCCCACGGATACTCCCCCCACATCGCGCGGATCCTGTCACGGTAGATGGCCGTATCCATCCCCGAGCACATGATCCCCTTCACGTTCCAAAGATCCCGAGGCCGCAGTGGTCCGCCCCGGAGCCTGGCCTTCAGCATTCCTTTCAGGAGGCGCAGGACGGCCTTCGGCTGGCGCAGAAGGCCGTCCGCCTGCCCGCCTTTCCCCCGCTTTCCTGCCTGTTCAAGCTGCTCGCTGATATTGAGCATGATCGAGGTGATCCCGTAGAAGTAGTCGATGCCCTCGGAGAATGCGAGCCGTATCCCTTCACGGGTCCTGTCGAAGAAGTCCATCTTCAAGGCTTTCTCGTACTCAGGCCAGATCGTGAAGTTGAACTGCTCGCGCAGGGCCTGCATGCACAGGCCTGAGACGTACGGAGCGGGGGCCAGGGAAAACATCAACCGGTCCCCTTCCCGCAGGGCGATATGCCCACGCTCGCGGCACGGTCCGAGGATGAACGACGCAAGGGTGCAGTCGGAAAGATTGTCGTACATCGCCTGGGTGTACGGCACCCACTTGAACTCGTATTCGGCGCTCTTGCCGGACGTGTGGACCCACGTGTGCGTGGGGCCAGGAAGGTCCTTGTCCGTTCGGGACAAAAGGCTCCCCGCGTAGTCCTCGTACGTGGTTATGGGCGCCCGGGCGCGAAACTCTTCCTCGGTTCTCGGCAGCGGGTCACCCAGGATCCTCTTCACGAGCGCGCTGGTCTTCCACTTCCCAAGCTGCTCTTCCAGAAGCCGCGCCTGGGTGGCGTTGAACTCCTCCACGGTGAGCTCCAGAAACCCGCAGTAGCGTTTCCAGATTCCCTCCCTGTCTCCGCGGCGATGCATCTCCAGCAACGTTTCCATCCGCGTTCACCTCTTCACGTTCATTTCTCCCCCGCTTTCGCCGCGAAAGATCGTCCGAGCGCATTCGCGCGCGCTTCGGGAGGTCGGGAGGAACATTGGGACTTCCCGCTGATACGAACGGTACCCCGCGCCGAACAGGCGGACGAAGAAAAGTCTCTCCTGCAGCACGGCATACAGGACATCGAGTGAAATCCAGACCGGCGCCGCCAGGAGCAGCCACGTTGAACCGCGGGCCAGGAAAAGCGCCGCCAGCATTGCGGAGAACCAGAGCACCCCGGGATGACGGCACAAGGCATACGTGCCGCGGGATACCACTTTCGAAGGCGCCTGAAACAGCGGGATTTCGACAAACAAGGAGTAGATAAGCAGCAAGCCGAACGCGATGGTCAGTGCCCACCCGAGGGCGCGCACCGGCACGGGCAGAGAGAGGCTGCCGGGATGCTCAAGGCACAGTACGAGCCCGGCGGCAAACAGGGCGGTACTGGAAATCCACACGATGGGCTGCACGGCGCGCATCCCTTTCAACGAAAGCACGTCCACCCAGAAGATGACGCAGAAAGAAGCCGCCCCGAGCGCGATCCCCTCCATACGGAGAAATATACCGCCAACACCTGGCGCGCGGCTTTCAGCGAGGGGGGGCAATTCGGCTCCGAGATCGGTATGGGCAGGGAACAGCTATGCGATCCGCAGACATTGCGTCATCGCGTCAACGCTTTCTCGTAGTTGCCGGGCCTCAGCCACGAGGCCCCGACTGCGTGCCGGGGCTCACGTGGTGACCTTTTCAGGCTCCTTTTCTCCCGGCAGGAGGCCGGCGGGCTGAGGCGTGAGCGGCAGCACATTGCGCGGCTCCTGCTTCTTGAAGGTGACCTTCTCCGCACGAATGTCGATGTCAATGGCGTCTCCCGCCTGGAACTTCCCTCGGAGGATCTCCAGAGAGAGCGGATCCTCCACCTCTTTCTGCAACAGGCGGCGCAGCGGGCGGGCGCCGAACTTCTCATCAAAGCCCTTCTCGATCAGATATTCGCGCGCCTTTTTCTTCACGGAGATCGTGATCTTCTGCTCGACCAGGCGTTCCGAAATCTCTTTCACCATGAGGTCGAATATCTGGCCCAGGTGCGTCCTGTCGAGGTTATGGAAAACGACGATCTCATCGATCCTGTTGATGAACTCTGGGTTGAACGCCCGCTTCACTTCCGCCATTACGAAGTTGCGGATGTCCTTGAAGTTCATCCCGCCCTCTTCGGACTGGAACCCGAGCGTGGAATCCTTGTTGATCTCCCGGGCTCCGAGGTTGGAGGTCATGATCATGACAGAATTGCGGAAGGACACCGAGTGCCCGAGGTTGTCGGAAAGCTGTCCCTCTTCAAGGACTTGCAGAAGGATGTTGAACACGTCCGGGTGCGCCTTCTCGATCTCATCCAGAAGGATGACGCTGAACGGCCTCCTGCGGATCTTCTCCGTCAGCAGCCCGCCCTCTTCATATCCCACGTACCCCGGAGGCGCTCCGACGAGCCGCGACACGTTGTGCTTCTCCATGAAGTCCGACATGTCGATGCGGACCAGCGCGTCAGGGTCTCCGAAAAGGAACTCCGCCAGCGTCTTGGCCACGAGTGTCTTCCCCACCCCCGTGGGTCCCAGGAAAACGAACGAGCCCAGCGGCCTGCGCGCCGAGGAGAGGCCCGTGCGGGACCGGCGGATGGCGGAGGCAATGACGGAGATGGCCTCTTCCTGTCCGATCACCTTCTTGTGCAGCTCTTCCTCGATATGGAGCAGCTTCTCCGATTCGCTCTGCACGATGCGCGAAAGCGGGATCCCCGTCATGTCGGAGATCACCTGCTGGATGTCCTCCACGTCCACGACGTTCTCTTCCACCGCGATGGTGCTTTCCCACGTCTTCTTGATGTCGTCCACCTTGACCTTGAGCTGGCGCACCATGTCGCGCACCGCGGCGGCCTTCTCGTAGTTCTGCGTGTTGACGAGGTTCGTCTTCTCCGCGTTGAGCCGTTCGATCTCCTTTTCCAGGTCCGCGAGCTCCCGCGGACGGATGGAGTTCCTGATGCGCCTGCGGGACCCCGATTCGTCAATGAGGTCGATGGCCTTGTCAGGAAGGTAGCGCTCCGTTATGTAGCGGCGGGAGAGCGTGGAGGCTGCCTCGATTGCCGCGGGAGTATAGGTGACGTGGTGGTGCTCCTCATAGTTCTTCTTGATCCCTTTCAGGATTTCAACGGTTTCATCCACCGAGGGTTCACTCACGTAGATGGGCTGGAAACGCCTCTCCAGCGCGGCGTCTTTCTCTATGTGCTTCTTGTATTCGTTGAGGGTCGTTGCGCCAATGCACTGAAGCTCTCCGCGTGAGAGTGCCGGCTTCAGCATGTTGGAGGCGTCGATTGCGCCTTCGGCCCCGCCTGCCCCGATGATGGTGTGCAGCTCGTCAATAAAGAGCACCACATTGCCCGCGGTGAGGATCTCTTTCATGACCCTCTTGAGGCGCTCCTCGAACTCACCGCGGTACTTCGTGCCGGCAACGAGCGACGCGAGGTCCAGCGTGAGCACCCTCTTGCCAATGAGCACCTCCGGCACGGTGCCGTCCACGATCTTCTGCGCAAGCCCTTCGACGATGGCGGTCTTCCCGACCCCTGGCTCTCCAATGAGCACGGGGTTGTTCTTCGTGCGCCGGGCGAGGATTTGAATGACCCTCTGGATCTCTTTCTCCCTGCCGATCACCGGGTCCAGCTTGTTCTCACGCGCGAAGGCCGTGAGATCCCTGCCGAACTCGTCCAGGGTGGGAGTGGGTTTCTTCGTGGGAGCCTGCGCCTTTTTCTTGCCGGTGAGCGATTGCCCGGCCTTGTAGTCACCGGTTCCGCTGATCTGGAGGATTGCCTCCCGCAGACCGTTCGGAGTGATGTTATAGCGCGCCAGATAGCGCGCCACAATGCTGCCCTGCTCCTTCACGGAAGCCAGGAGAAGGTGCTCGGTTCCGATGTATTCATGGCCCATGTTGCGGGCCTCTTCCGCGGAATCCTCGAGGATTTTCTGCCCGCGCTTGGACGGCGGAACATCCCCCAGGATGAGCCCGCCTTTCCCCTTCGGAAGGCTCTTCTCGATCTCGGACTGCATCTCCGCGATATTCACCTTGATCCGCTGGAGAGCCTTGACCGCAACGCCCTCTCCGTCCTTCAGGAGTGCAAGGATGATATGCTCCGGCAGGAGCTGGTCCGAATGGAAGCGCTTGGCTTCCTCCTGCGCCAGGATGGTGAGAACCTTCTGTGCCCGCTGCGTAAGTCCCTTGAACATGACGTCAGCCTCCCCTTCCCTGCGTCAACGCCTCTCGGATGATCTTGGCCCGCGTGTAGTCAATGAGCTTCGTGTCCACGGGCTCCGCCTGGGTCTGGAGCACCCGCTGAATATGAGATTTCTGCGAGAGAAAGAGGAGCGCCGTGATGGTTGGCGCGTCCATTGCCGCGATGAGGCCCAGGGCTATCCCCAGGCGGAGCGCGGACAGGGATTCGATGGCCTCCCGGTGCGTTATGTAACGGCAGGAGGACAGAAGCCCCCACGCCCGGAAGACCCTGTCTTCGATGTCGATGCGCCTCTTGTCCATCAGCTCCTCTCTCGTCCTGTTCTCGTAGCCGGCAAGCTGGACCGCAATACGGCCCAGATTCCCGATGATCTCCCTCTCCGCCAGCCCGATTGTGATCTCATTTGCAATGATATACATGTCTCCCAGGGATTCCATGCTCTCGCTGAAGAATCCCCGTATGGAGAGACCGAGCTGCGCGGATGCCTTGACCGCTCTCTTGATGAGACCGCTCATGGATAGGGCGGGCAGATGCAGCATCATGGAAGCCTTCAGGCCGGTCCCGAGGTTGGTAATAGCCGTATTGAGGTATCCCCACTCGGCCGACACCGCGAAAGCGAGCGACTCCTCCAGGTCCGAGTCAATTACCTCGAGCCTTCCCAGAAGCGACTCAAGGCATGCTCCCGATCTGATGCCCACCAGGCGAAGATGGTCGTCTTCCCCGATGATCCCTGCAACGGTTTCATCCGCGCTGAGGACTACAGCTTTCTGCTTTTCAAGCGAAAAGCCCTGGGAGATGAGGTTCCTCTCGAAGAGGATCCTTCTCTCCAGCGCGGAGAGATCGTCGAGATAGATTATCGCAAAATCCTGCGCGTTCGGCAATCGCTGAAACGCCGCAATGATCCTGTCACGGTACTCTTTCTCAAGCTCCGCCGGGCAGCGTCCGGGAAAAGGATAGGCTTTCAGGTTCCGCGCCAGGCGGACACGGCTGGAAATGACCACGCTTCCCGGGGAGTCCCCTGACACCTCCGTGCTCACCGCTTCTCCCGGAACGCGCATCCAGCCTTTCATGTCGGAGAGACCGGTGAAGTCAAACACTGCTGTCCACCTCCCGGATCCTGTCCCGCAGGCGCGCGGCCTCTTCGTAGTCCTCCTTCTCCACGGCCTCCCGCAGCGCCTCGCGAAGCGTGTCATTCTCCAGCGCCACGCCCGACTGCTCGGCAAAGGACCTGGGCAGCCTCCCCGCGTGATGAGGACGGGCCGCCATCTGGGACACGATGGCTTTTACGTCCTTCTGGAACGCGGAAAAACACTCGGCGCACCCGAGCTTGCCCTGCTTGCGGAACTCGGATGCCTTCATGCCGCAGCGTGGGCAGGCCTCTTTCACGTCCCCGGCTCCGGTCATGTCCTTGCCTTCCAGCAGCCCTGAGAGCAGGTTGGCGATGGGAAGCTCGGACTCCTCCTCACGGATCAGCCCCTTCTCCTGCGCGCACTCCTCGCAGATGTGCAGCTCATGCACCAGGTCCTTCTGGATCTGTCGTATGTGGATGACGGCATCTTTCAGCCCGCAAATCTCGCATTTCATTTGTCACTGACAGTATACAAAATCCCAGTCCTCAAATCTACGGAGCATAGTCTGGTAAAACGGCCAGGTCAGTCCCGCCAGGCTCTCGATTGCAGCAAAACTCGGGCGGGTGTACGATTTTCGCACGCATGAGCCCGGAACCAGCAATAACCGCGCCCAAGGAAAAAATCGGATACCGCCCGTACCGCAGAGAGGACCGCCCCGAGGTCACCAATATTCTCCATCGGACCGGCTTCCTCGGGGAAGACCTCCACGGCAGGGGGCTGTTCAATTACCGCCGGCTTTTCGCGCTTTTCAACACGGAATGCTATCTCAGGTACCATGCCGAGAACGCGTTCGTAGCTTTCGACGCATCGGACGGGCGCGTGATCGGGTACATCATCGGCGCGGCGGATTCCCGGATTCATGACAAGCTTTTCGCGCGCCGCATGCGCTGGCGTATCACGCTCAGGATGTTCCTCGTGAGCTGGTGGAGGCACCCGGAGTCTTTCCGCCAGGCGCTCGCGTGGTCGGGAGCCCGCGGAGGGATTGGGGAAAAGTATTATGATGACTACCCGGCCCACCTCCACATCAACATCCTGCCCGGGTATCAGCGCATGGGCATTGGAGAAAGCCTCATGGGGCTTTTCGAACAGCGCATGTCCGGCATTGGCGTCGCTGGAATCCATCTCGTGACATCGAACCGCAACCTCAAGGCTCTCCCTTTCTACCGGAAAATCGGCTACACCATGCTCGAGCAAAGGCCTGGCACATCCTGGCGCGGATTGGAGGGCCACATCGCCATCGTTTTTGCAAAGCGCATCGGCTCCGCCGTCAGTCATTCCATCATCCCCCAGCCGCGCGCGCTGGAGCTCACGCCCGGCTTCTTTGTCCTCCACGGAAGCGGATCCATGGGAAGCGGATCCATGGGAAGTGCGCCCGCGGGAGGCGCATTCATCCTTCGGGAGGCGCGGCTCGCCGGCGTTGCCCGGCATCTCGAGCACATTGTGAAAACTGCCACGGGACGCCCGGCCCTGAGCGGTGAAGCACTGAAGGCGGAAGTCTCCCCGATTTCCCTGAAGCTTGATCCTTTACTCCGCAGCGCCCTCGGTAACGAGGGATACAGGCTCTCCGTGCGTCCCGACCGTGTAGAGATGCGGGCCGCCGAGCCCGCCGGCATTTTCTACGCCATCCAGACGTTCCGGCAACTGCTGCGCGGCGAAGGGGAGCTGTGCGGCGCGCCTTGCGTCGAAATCGAGGATGCGCCGCGCTTTTCCTGGCGCGGTTTCATGCTCGATGAAGGCAGATTCTTTCAGGGCGAAGAGACCGTCACGAGGCTCCTCGATCTCATGGCGCTGGAGAAGCTGAACGTTTTTCACTGGCACCTTACCGAGGACCAGGGATGGAGAGTTGAGATCAAGCGATACCCTGAGCTGACGCGCATCGGTTCCGTACGCGCGGGCTCAATGAGCTATCCCCGGGGGAAGCCGGATAATGTCCCCCACTCCGGCTTCTACACCCAGGAGGAGATTCGCCGGATCGTCTCCTACGCATCTGAAAGGTTCATCACCATCGTGCCGGAAGTGGAGCTCCCCGGCCACGCGTTGAGCGCTCTCGCTTCATATCCATGGCTGGGATGCACGGGCGGCCCGTACTCGGTCTGGGACCACATCGGCATCCAGCCTGAGCTCCTGTGCGCGGGAAAGGAAACCACTTTCGAGTTCCTTCAAGGAGTGCTGGAAGAGCTTGCGGAGCTTTTTCCGGGGCCCTGGTTCCATCTCGGTGGCGACGAAGCGCCCAAGGAGCGATGGAAAGAATGCCCGGCGTGCAACGCCCGTTTGAAAAGCCTCGGGCTCGACGACTTTTCCGGCCTCCAGACATGGATGCTTAATCGCATGGCCGCTTTCCTCCGCACGAAAGGAAAAGGCACTGTTGCGTGGAACGATGCCCTTGGCCCTCGGCTTGATCCCGGGGTAAGGCTCCAGTTCTGGCGCGGGCACGAAGACGAGCTGATGGCGTCCATGCGAAAAGGACGGGAGGTGATCGGCTCCTCCTACTGGGACTGCTATCTCGATCATGCGCATTCCTTGACGCCGCTTGACCGGGCGTATCGCTATGATCCGGTCCTTCCCGGGCTGGATGAGGAAAGCGCAAAACGGACGGTGGGGTTGGAAGCCCCGCTCTGGACGGAAATGGTTCCCACGCCCCAAAGGCTGTGGTACCAGGTGTTTCCCCGCCTGTGCGCCTGCGCGGAAACGGGTTGGTCTCCGGCTTCGAGGAAGGATTGGAGCTCGTTTCGCAAGCGTTTGCCCGGCTTCCTCCGCCATGTGCGCAGTCTTGGCGCGGGACATGCTCCGCTGCACGAAGCCAATCCCGGAAGAATGAAACGGATGTTCGGTCTTTCCTCGCTCACGAAAAAGCAGACGGGGGTCGCTCCATCAGACTTTTCGCAGGATTGAAAGAGGCTTTGTTCGGGACGCCCGGGCGGCCGGCAGCCAGGAGGCCAAAGCGCAGAGGAGCAGCGTGGCCACCGCCGCCGTGGTGACTTCCGCGGCGTCGATCCTGATGGGGATCGACTTCAGGTAATACGCGCTGTTGAATACCGTGAATGTTCCAATGGCGCGGGCAGAGGGTTGAAACACTGACCGCAACAGCGAGACGCCCTCCAGGACCGCGTTCACCGTCCACTCCAGGCCGGAAATCACTTCGTTGATGTTCACCGCAACAAGCAGCCCGGCTCCGATCCCAACGGCCGTGCCAATGAGGCCCGTTATGAAGCCGGTGAGGAGGAAGGACAGGGAGAGGGACCTCTCCCCCACTCCGATGGACTTGAGAATCCCGATTTCGTTGCGCCGTTCGAAGACGATCATGAGAACGGACGAGGAAACGTTCACCGACGCCACCGCGACAATCAACGCCATGATGAAAAGGAGGAGCGCCTTCGTGGTGCGGAAGCTCGCCATCCTCGGGTACTCGATCTCCCGCCACGTGGCCACCCGCGTGTCGCCCCCCGCCGCCTGGGAGATGGCCTCCGTCACGCTCCCGAGGTCGGCGAACGGATGCCTTACTTTCACGCCGATCAGCGCGCGCGAGCCATGGGGGGAGAGGAACTTGGATGCGAGGCCGAGGGAGCCGTAGACAAGCGTCTTGTCCAGCTCCTGGTAGCCGGTTTCGTACACGCCGCTGACGACGAGAGGGGTCACGCGGGCCGCTCCGCTGAGATTTTCTCCAAACGTCGTGAGGAGGTTCACCCGGTCTCCAACCATGACCCCCAGTGAGGAGGCCAGCGCGGCGCTCACCAAAAGGGAGTCCGCCCGGGACAAGTCGAAGGACCCGGCCCGGAGGGTGACGTGGGACCGAAATCCGGAGTCCACGGCAAACACGTCGGACGGCACGCAGCGGATGCTGACGGCAGCCGCCGCGCTGCCCGTGACAAGGAGGCCGGTGCCCTGCCGCTCGGGGATGGCGGCAACCACGTCGGGCACGGCCGCGATTGCGGCGGCGCGGCTTTGCATGTCCGAAAGCGGCGTTCCCGAAGGCAGGGCGACCTGCACGTGGTAGGTGCCCACCTCGAGAAGGCGCGCGGTGATCCCCTCGATCATGCCCGTGGAGACCTCCATCACGACAATCAAGGGAACCAGGCTCACGGCGATCCCGAGCACGGAACCGCGCAAGTATCTGGCCGTGCCGTCCCTCCCCCTGAGCATCCGCGAGCTGAGGAAAAAAGCCAGGCGCGCTCTCATCCGTCCCTCAACACCCCGCCGCTCAGCAGAAAGCGCCTGTCCGCCCGGGCGGCAAGCACCTGGTCATGCGTGACCAGGATCATGGTTCTCTGGTGCCTTTCCACGAGCGTGAACAGCATCTCCTCGACGTTCCCCGCGTTCCGTTCATCGAGGTTCCCCGTGGGCTCGTCCGCCAGGAGAAGAAGCGGCTCGTTGATGAGGGCGCGCGCCACCGCAACCCGCTGGCGTTCCCCGCCGGAAAGCTCCACGGGCCAGGCGTTCATGCGCTTTTCCAGGCCTACCTCGTCAAGGAGCTGCCGGCCGCGCTCGCGCAGGGCTTTCCCCGTGACGCCCCCGAGCATGCCGGGGATGATGACGTTTTCCAGGGCGGTGAAGTCCTTGAGAAGGAAGTGAAACTGGAAAATGAATCCCACGTCCCTGCTTCGGTACCTGCTGAGGCCTGACTCCTCGAGCCCCGTTACCTCGGTATCCCCCACCCGTACGCTTCCCGCGGTGGGGTGATCAAGACCTCCAATGAGCGCAAGCATCGTGCTTTTTCCGCAGCCGCTTTCCCCCGTGACGGCAACGGTTGTCCCCCGCTCGACGTCGAGGTTCACGTTCACGAGGACTTCGAGAGACTCGGCTCCCGTCTGGAAGCGCCGGCCAAGCGCCCGGACTTCCACCAGCGGGTTCTCCCGCGCCATGCCGCCTGCGTTTTCATTCATAGCGAAGCACCTCTGCTGGACGGAAACGGGACACTGCACGGGAAGCCGCCCAGGCCGCCCCCGTGCAGGCGAGCACGGCGAAGAAACATACGAAAAACGCTTCCTGGGGAAGGACCCGGGAAGGCACTTGGGAAAGGTAGAAGTACGCGGGGGAAAAGATGGAAAAGCCCCCTTCAGCGGCATTGGCGGCAAACGGCAGGATGAGGGCATGCACGGCTCGCAGGAGGCCGTTGACAATGGCTTCGACCAGAGCGAAGACGCCGTTCACGTTCATGGCCACCAGAAGGCCTGCCACCAGCCCGCCGAGCGCGCCCGAAACGCCGATGATCAGGCCCTCGAGCACGAAAATCCCCTGGATGCGGCCCGGGGGAACGCCGACGGCCTTGAGGACGGCGATCTCCTCCATGCGCTCATGCACGCTCCTTCGCAGCGAATGATAGACGTTGAAGCCGACCACGATGAAAATGAGCCCGACAAGCACCATCATCATCAGTTTTTCCATGAACAGCGCGTCGAAGAAGGACTTGTTGTATGTCCTCCAGCTCTCCACGGTGTATCCCGTTCCCGAGAGAAGAGGGCGTATTTCCCCGAGCGCGCGGCCGTCGAGGAACCTGTCCGCTATCTTCACGCCGTAGGTGCGGGGAAGAGGCGCGCCCGAGCCGAACACGTTGTCCGCCGTTTCAAGGGACGTGAACACCAGCCCTATGTCGAAATCCCAGTAGCCCGTGCGGAACACCCCTGTCACGCGGAAGGCCGCGCGCCGCGGCGCAGGCCTCCCTGACGGCCCGATGGCGAAGGAAGTAAGAGCCAGGGAATCCCCGACGCGAACCCCGGTTGCCGCCGCCAGCTCCACTCCTATGACAAGGGAGCCCGGACGCGTGAGGTCGAACGAACCCTCCCGCGGGGCAAGCATGGCGGCCTGGACCGGGTCACGGGCAAAAAGGTCCGGCGGAACGGCGCGCAGCTCGCACGCGCGTGCTTTCTGGTACGGCCCCTCCACGAGCGCCTGCCTGTCCACGAAAGGCACCAGCGCCGTCACATCGGGGAGGCTCTTGATGCGGGTGAGAAACGACGGCTCACCGAGGGATTGGCTACCTCCCGCGGCGCCGCGGTCCGGGGCCAACTGCAGGTGGTAGGAGCTGATCTCCACGATCGGCTCGATGAATCCGAGCTGGAACCCGTTCATGACGGCAAGGACGACGGTGAGGGCCATCACGCCCACGGCGGTCCCCACGATGGAAAGGATGGTGGAGGCATTCCCCGTGCGGCGACGCGTCCTGAAATAGCGAGATGCGACAAGCAGCGTGACGGAGGGCCTCACGGGAAGCTCCTCTCTTTCACGACCTTGCCGTCCGCGTAGACCTCCTCACGCGTGCGGGTCTCTCCTTTATAGGAGACCTTCATGAAAAGGCTGCCGCCCTGGTAGAGCTCCTCCGTCCGCGCGTTGTCTTGTCCGTAGAGGGTCACTTTTTCCAGCGAGCCGCGGCGAAAGTATTCCTCCCGTGTGACCTTTCCGGCCGGGTCGAGCGTGTATCGCCATTCCTCCAGGCCTGAGGCGCCCCGGCGGAGCTCCCGCGTCAGCCTGCCCTTGTCATCCCGCCCGTATCCGGTCTCCTGCACCACCTTCCCGGCCACCGACATGGTCTCAGCTTCGAGCCTTCCCGAGGAGTCGTACGAACGAGTGATGACCTTCCCTTCTCCCGGCAACGTCTCGACGGCGGAAAGCAGGTCAACGGAGTCCTTGCGGTAGACGAAGTCTTCCCGCGACACAAGGTCCTTCCCCGCACGGTGCTCTCTCTCCACGGTCCGGCCCCTGTCGTCGAACCGGGAGAGAAAGAGGTCATTACCGTTTCTGTTCCATTCCTCGGAAGGGCCCGAACGCCCGGCCACGAAAGCGGAAACCCGCGTCTCCTCTTGTCCTCCCGTCTGTCTCACCTCACGGAGGCTCCCGCGGGAGGCATAGAAATAGTCCTTGTTGTACTCCAGCGCGCCGTCGGGGCCGAGCACCCGTACGCGCGTCACGCGGGAGGAGGCGTAGGTGTACAGCGATTTCCGCGAAAGCTTTCCTTTGCTGTACTGATCCTCTTCCAGGAGGTCTCCGTTGGGCGCGTACCGGCGCAGCGTCACGAGCGCGCCGCCGGCAAGCTCCTGCTCTTCCGTTCGGCCGTCCGCGGCGCGCGATGTCTCCCATCGCCGCACCTCTTTGCCGTCCTGGAAGAGGCGTCGTGTTTCCCCGTTCGCCCGGGCGGTCACCTCGAGGACCCACTGAAGCTCGTCGCGACGCCATGAGGGGACGGGCTCGAGCTGCATCCCGAAATCGTTGGATCGATAGATCGCGGAGGCTGCAAGCAGCGGAAACGCGGCCAGGAGGAAAACGAAGAGCAGGGAGGAGTTTCGCACTTACGATTCTCCGAGGACCGACGCCAGGTATTGCTCCGGGTCGAAGACCTGAAGGTCCTCGAGCTTCTCCCCGTAGCCGATAAAAGAAATCGGGATCCCGAGCTCCCGGCAGATGGGCACCACCATGCCGCCCTTGGCGGTCGAGTCCATCTTCGTGAGAACGATGGAATCTATCCCCACAGCCTTGTGGAAAACCTCCGCCTGGGCAAGGGAGTTCTGCCCCGTTGTGGCGTCGAGGACCAGCAGCTTGCGGTATCCCGCGCCTCCCGCGCGCGCTTTCACGATCTTGTCGATCTTGGCCAGCTCCTTGACCAGGGCGTCCTTCGTGTGCAGCCTGCCCGCCGTGTCGGCGATGACCAGGGGAATGCCCCGGGCGGATGCGGCCGAGATTCCGTCGAAAATCACCGCCCCCGTATCCGCCCCCGGCTCCTGAGCTATCACGGGCAGGTTCAACCGCTGCCCGAGGATCTTGAGCTGGTCGATGGCCGCCGCTCGAAACGTGTCCCCCGCCACGAGGAGAATGCGATCCACGCCGCGCGCGGTCTGGAAATATCTGGCCAGCTTGGCGATGGTCGTGGTCTTCCCCACTCCGTTCACTCCCAGCACGACGAGCACGTTCAACGCGTCAGGGACGAGCGCAAGGTCGGCCCGGACGATGTCCCTGCCGAGGATGCTCTTGAGGGCCTTGCGCAGGCCTTCGCGGGTCGTGATCCCGTCCGTGCGGGAAGCCTCCTGGAGGGCCTCGATGGTCTGCGAAGCGAGGCGGACGCCGACGTCCGCTTCGATCAACGCATCCTCGAGATCCTCGAAGAACTTTCCGTCGAACTCCCGGGTCTGAAAGATTTCCCGCAGCCGTTTCCCGAGCCCCAACCATGCCATGTGCAATTCCTAACCGGCCGTCCGCGTGGAGACCGAGACGTAATGGATTATCCGGATGATCATCCAGGTAAAAAGGGCCGCGCTGACGACGGTGCCCGCAATATAAATGTCATAATAGACGCTTGTTCTTGCCTGGGCGCTCAAGGCCTGGGCGGTATTTCCCTGCGCCACCAGCTCATTGGTCTGGACGGATGAGTTGAGGGCAAATGCGTAGGAGAAAAGGGGAATGGGCACCGAAACAACGAACAAGGCAAAGGAATTGTAGAACTGGTCCCGCGCTTGTTTCTGGAGCGCGTCCCGGGAAACCGCGTCCGGCTGCAGGACAAAGCCCATCTCCGACGGCGAGCTTTCGCTGACGGAAAAAGGCATGTCGTAGTAGCCCTTTTGCGTGATGTCCACCCGCGTCCGATCATAGGGCTTTTCCAGGGCAAGGGGCGTCCTGCCCTTCCACACGGATTCCACGTAAACATCCGCGCCCGACGGCGTGGATGTGATGAGAACGGTCCCCGCTTCTTTTTTCTCCAGGGTGACGGCGAGTGAGCTGTCCTGATCCGCCGACAACGTCATGGTTTGCGTGAGGTCCCGATAGCCCGGGGCCGAAACCGTGATCTCCACGGTCCCCGGCGCCAGGTACAGCACCGGCGTTCTGCCCGTTGCAACAAGCTTCCCGTTCACGTACAGCGAGCTTTGCGGAGGATCAGGCAAGAAGGAGATGGTTGCCCAGGGCTTGCCCAGGAAAAGCCCGGTGAGCTCCGTACCCGCCTGGGGCACGGACTGATACACCTCCTCTTTCAGCGCGGCGTCCCGAAAGCTCACCTCCACGGTCCGGGTGGTTGCGTCATATGCCCAGATGTCCAGGAGAATATAGCCTTCGACCTCACGAACCATCCCCCCCACGAGCAGGTCGATCCCCTGGCGTTCGCAGAACACGGACGCGGGGATGGACAGGGCGTCGAAAAGCTTCCCCACGCCGGTCCCTTCCTTGACCTCCAGGGTCTTCTGCTCGGCCACCTTGATGAGATTGAGATCCAGCGTTTTGAGGAAGTCCTTGCGGGCCAGCGCGGCCCGTATCTTGTCATCCACCGTTTCGGTGGACGGGACGTCGGGACCAAAGGAGTTGAGGAACAGCGCATCACGCTCCTTGAAGAAGCCTGAGATGTTCTGGTCCACGGTGTCCAGCTCGTGGGACACGAGGTTCTTTCGAAGCTGTTTGCGCTCCGCGTCGGACAGCGTATGGGAGGTCAGCCCCGCAAGCTGGTTTTTCAGCATCTGCGGGATGCTGTAGGTGAGGTACTGGTCTTCCGCAGGGAGGCGTTCCGCGTTGAAGGCGCAGAACCCGACCACCCACGTGTCTTTTTTGTCCGCCGGGATGGAGAGATCGGGTTTGGCGGGGTTCGCGGCCGCCGCCGGGGTGGAAGTCGAGGTCGAAGGCGTGGTTGTCCCCGGAGTGGTCGTGGAAGTGCTCGCAGGCGTCGTTGTCGTTGCGCCGGGCAATGTGGCGGTCTGCGAGAGAAGCGGCGCGAGCGGCACGAGCGCCAGGAGCAGGAAAGCGACCCCGGCTTTCATCACGAGATGTTGAGCGCCTTCTTGAGGGCGGAAACCACCCTCTGAGGCTGGAACGGCTTGACGATGAAATCCTTGGCTCCCATCTCGATGGCCTGGAGGATCAGGCGTTGCTGGCCGATTGCGGAGCAGATGATGACGCGAGCGGCGGGATCAATCTCCCGGATCTTCTGGAGCGCGGTCAGCCCGTCCATTCCGGGCATCGTGATGTCCATGAGAACCACGTCAGGCCGCGTATCGAGGTAACGCGCAATGGCCTCTTCCCCCGTGGAGGCTTCCCCGACGACTCGGAAGCCTGACTTTTCCAGGATGTCCCGCAGGACGATCTTGATGAACGCGAGGTCATCAGCTATCAGTACGTTGACCGCCATCTTTCTTCCCGAGCCACTGCTGCTTCAGGTACGCCTCGATGAAGGGATCGATCTCCCCATCCATGACGGCCTGGATGTTGCCGGCCTCGTGCTTGGTGCGGTGGTCCTTGACCAGGGTATAGGGCTGGAACGTGTAGGAGCGGATCTGGTTTCCCCAGGAGATTTCTTTCTTTTCCTGCGCGAGCTTTTCGTTTTCCTTTTCCTGCTCCTCCTTGTAGTGCTCATACAGGCGGGAGCGGAGAACCTTCATGGCAAAAGCCTTGTTCTTGTACTGGCTGCGCTCGTTCTGGCACTGCACGACGATCCCGGTGGGCAGGTGCGTGATGCGGACCGCGGAGTCCGTCTTGTTCACGTGCTGGCCGCCGGCGCCGCCGGCCCGGTAGGTGTCGATGCGCAGGTCCTCGGGGCGGATGTCCACGTCAATGGTGTCATCAAGGACGGGGAAGCAGAACACCGACGCGAACGAGGTGTGCCGCCGGGCGTTGGAGTCGAAAGGTGATATGCGGACCAGACGGTGGATGCCCGTCTCCGCTTTCAGGTAGCCGTACGCGTATGCGCCGTTCACCTGGACGGTGACGCTCTTGATCCCGCCCTCGGCCTCCAGGATGTCGATGATGTCCACCGTGTACCCGTGGCGTTCCGACCATCGCGTGTACATGCGCAGGAGCATCCCCGCCCAGTCGTTGGCTTCATTGCCGCCTGCTCCCGAGTGGACGGTGACAAAGGCGGAGAACGGGTCTGTTTCCTCCCCCAGCAGCTCGAGCACCTTCAGCTCGTCATACTTTTTCGAAAGGTTCTCCCAGGACCGGCGCAGGTCCTCCTCCAGGGATTCGTCTCTTTCCTCCAGGGCCATCCGCCAGATCCCGGCCAGGTCCTCATACTCCGAGCGCAGCTTCTCCCACGGCTCGTAGCGGCCCTTCAGCTCCTTGAGCCTTGAGAGCGCCTTGCCGGCCTGTTCCTTGTCCAGCCAGAAATCCGGGTGAGCGGTCTGCTTCTCTATCTCCGCGATCTCTCTCTTCAGCGTTTCCGGGTCAAAGACCCCTCCAGGTTTCCTGGATCTGCTCTCCGAGGGACGTCAGTTTCTGTTCCAACTCTCCTAGCACGGGCGCTCCTTCATGTTTTGACGATCAGGCGTCGCCATTTCTTTTCCTTCAAAATCGTTATGGCCAGGGTTCCCTCCACGGGATACTGGTACAGACGAACGCCGTCGTACGAATCCGCGATTTCGTCGAGGTCTTTTTTCAGCCGGCTCAGGGCAGTTGGCGAAAGCGTCGTGCTCTCAAAAGAGTCCTTGAGCACCTTCTTGAAGCCATACTGGCCCAGGAGATCATGGCCGGACCTGCGATGGTCGTCGCTCGCGAAGTCGCAGGAAACAGCGACAAACATATCGGCCACGAGTTTATGGCTTTTGATGCGCACGTGTCAAATGGAAATCGGTAATCCGCGCGGAGGTCGTCCGAATGCGCGGATTCACGTTTACCCTGGACAATGGCGGTGAATCTCACAACAATGGAAGAGGTGGAGGTCTCATGACGGGCGCGCGCGCCGCGGCGGTGGCGTTGTTCCTTTTTTCCTCGTTCCTCGCCTTCTCCCAGGATGAAGCCGAGCTCCCTTTCCCGTTTGTCTCGATGCTCAAGGCAGAAAGCGCGGGTTTCCAGGTCAAGCTGAGCTGGCGGGACTCCCCGGACAAAGTTGCCAGATACACGGTGTACCGTTACGACCAGGAAATCACCTCGGAAAATCTTGCAAACGCTCAAGCCCTGGGCCAGGTCGACCCTGGCGTGCAGTACTTCATCGACACGCCGCCTGATGACAAGGGATACTTTTACGCTGTCCTTGCCCAGGATTCCGCGGGGAAGCAGTTTTCCACTCTCATCCTGTTTCGAAACAAGACAACGGCCGCCGTTGCGGTCACGACCCCCGCGACGGAGGAGCAATTGGCCGCTCACGTCAGCGCCATTCACGCGGTCCCGACCCAGCGCGGTGACGCAATCGAGGTCTCGTTCGACTCTTCCAGCGCAACCCGGGACCTCCTTCTCTTTCGAAGCACCGCGCCGGTGATGAGCGCAGAGGACCTCTTGCGCTCGGGTTCGGCAACGCAACTGGACGCCGGCACCACGCAAGCGCTGATCCCCGCCCTCCCCGGAGTCGACTACTGGTTCACCGTTCTTGACGCGGGCCTCTTCAAGCTGGGCACGGTTGCCATCAGCGCGGGGGCCAACACCACCGTGGACCCGGTGCAGATCCCCTGGCAGCCGGCGCGTCCGCGCTTGCCTCCCCATTCATCAATCGAAGGACGCTTCCCCTCCCTTCCCTGGAGATCACATACGGCATTCGAACGGGCAGGCCCTTGCCGGGCATTGCCCTTCCGGGGCTTCCTCCCGTTCGGTCCGTATCCGCCAAAACGCAGAAGGCCCTCGCGGTGCTTCTTGCCGCAGTGCCCGAGCCTGCCCAGCCGCAGATGAATCGATCGGTCCTTCCCGCGGAGGCCACGCCATCCCCGGACAGGGATGAGACCCTGCTCCAGGGGATCGTCAAGGGGCCGTTCTCCGCAGGAGACGCCCCGGCGGCGGAAAACCAGCTTCTTGATTTCCTGAGCCTGAACAGGCCGGCGGACGTGCAGGCGCGCGCGCATTTCTACCTGGGCCAGACGTACTTCTTCAACAATCGCCCTCGGGAGGCGCTCCTGGAGTTCCTGCTCGCTGACGACTCGTATTACCATGAGGTCGAGCTGTGGAAAGATGCGTGCTTCCGGCAGCTCGAGAAGGAAGACAAGTAGCGCCTCACGCCTTCGCCCGCCTCCTTCGGCGTGCTTATGCGCTCTGCGTTTTCTCGAAACCCACGCTCAAGTGGTTCTCCCAGGATTCGGCGGGCTGCAGGCGCAGGTCCCACTGCTGCAGGAAACAATGGGACTGGAACGTGGGAGGGCGCTCAGGCGCGCCGGGGGTAAGCGTTTCCAGCGGGAAGCTCCAGCACAGGAACGGCTTGGCGGATGACAGCGTGATGGACACCTCATTGCGCACGTCCCTCACCAGCAAGCCCTGTACGCCCTCGATTTCCTGCGGCTCGGAGCTGATCTCAGACTTCCTGTCCTCGTCCAGGAGGAACAACCTGCCGCTCTCCACGTTTCTTTCAGCAAGAGAGACGTTCATTTCCACCCCGAAGCGCGAAGCCATTTCGCCGTCTCCCAGGTTCGATACCTTGTAATAGACGTCAATGGAGCGCGGGCGGAACATGAACCTCTTCTCGATCCCGATCAACCCCACCGCGTCCCCGGTGCGCACCGACGCCGTTCTTCGCATCAGGAGCTCCGGCAGCGCCCTGTTCAGCTCCACAAGGTCATAGGCGCCGGTGAGAAAGTCGCCGGCTTCCACGGAACGGCCCGCGCGGAAATCCTCCAGCGCGGACAGCGGCCCGAGGAAATGGTCAAGGAATGCCTTGCGGGGATAGGAAGTCCCCGTCGTGACGGTCCCGCCTCCCGCCATGTCGCCCGGCAGCTCCACGGCGTCTCTTTGCACCATGGTGTCGAGGTAATTCCAGGAAGCGGGGAGGAAGTCCAGCTCGAAAAGCGCTCCTCCCCTGCCGTGGATGTACGCGTTCAGCTCGGAGCCCTGGTAGAGGTACTCGATTCCGTTGTCCAGGTCGTAGTCGACGCTCATGATGGAGGGGACGAAGATCTCCGTGGCGCGGGTGATCTTCTCCGCCTCGATCAGCGAATGATAGACAGCCTTGCGCAGAAGGTTGTCATAGATGCCGCCGTCGATCCCCGACCAGTAGGCGAAGTGGCACTGGCCTTTCCACAGCTCATTCTGCGCCGCTTTCTTCTTGTACCGGTCTCCCCGGACCTGGTTCACAATGACGTGGGTGTACATCATCTTGGCGTACATCAGCCACGCCTCGGGGTACCGCGTGAGGAACTGGCGGAAGTGCCCCCCCACGAGGAACCGCGCGGCGTCCGTTTCGGAAAAGCTCCTGCGGCGCGCTTCGAGGTACCTCCCGCGAACCTCGGGAGCCAGCGCCCATCCCATCATGTCCATGGACGACAGGGACGGCACGTACAGCCTCTCCACGGGGGGGTACTCCCTGAGGTACTGGCCGGGGGTGGTTGCCTGCAGCCATGAGGCATTCTCCTGCGCCTTGCGGATGAAGCTGTCCAGCCAGTCCCCCTTCAGCAGGCCATCAGAGGCGAATACCCCGTCCTCAAGCAGGATTGCCACGGGCGTGCTCTCCGCGGGGCCCCCGGCTTCCTCATTGGCAAGGGATTGGAGGAATGAGATTGCGGCGGCAGGGTCCTGCCGGGCCGCGAGCTTCCTCAGCTCCGCTGAGATAGGCAGCAGGGAGATGATTTTCCCCTGATCTTCAGCGATGGTGGGACAAAAGAGGCGCCCGTCCTGGACACCGGCAATCTGGAACTGGCCGTCGTCAAGGAACGTGTAGTCGATCCCGCTCACCCGCAGGACGGAAGCGAGGGACGGTTCCCAGACTTTCTCCGCTATCCAGCATCCCCGCGGTCGAATCTCGAAACGGCCCCGCAGCCAAGTGGTCATCTTCTCGAGCTGGCCCAGCTTGTCGTTGGTCGGGATGAGGGACAGCACGGGGTCGAAGTATCCGCCGCCGAGCACCTCGACCTGCCCGCGCTTCACCATTTCCTCCAGGAGCATGAGGAACTCGGGATGGGACTCCTCCAGCCATTCCAGCAGGACACCGCTGTAGTGGAGAGCCACCGGGAACTCGGGGTAGCGGTAGAGCACCGCCAGGAGCGGCTTGAACGCTTTCTGGTATCGCCTTTCCACCGTTGCCTGGTCCGCGCCGATGGGAATGTGGTTATGGGTGCCCAGGATCAATCGTACTTTTCTCATGAGCCCGTCCTACCAACCGTGGAGGAGTCTCGACAGGAAAGCCCCGTCGAAAGCCATGAAGGCGTATGCGAGCAGCCCGGCGGAAATCAGGTGAAGCGGGAGCCCTTGCAGCCACGACGGCACTTTCTCCACCTCGAGCCTTTCACGGATTGCGGTCAAAAGGCTGAGGGCAATGAAGAAGCCTGCGCCGGCCGCAACGCCCACGACAAGGCTCTGCAGCGCATTGAAGCCTCCTTTTGCGGCAATCAGAACAACTCCGAGGGTGGCGCAGTTGAAGGCAATCCCGGCAAGGGGGACGCCGGCGGCTCGCAGGAGCTGCGGCACCGCGCGACGGGCGCCGATGTCAAGCAGGCCGGGCAATGCCGGCAACGCTGAGCACGAAAGCCGGCGTGCGCAGGAACTCGAGGCCCAAGGGACCGAGGATGAAACTCTCCAGCGCCCAGGCGGCAAGCGCTGAAAGGCTCATGAGCAGGGCGGTGGCGGCGGAGGTGCTGACGGTGGCGCGCATGCCGCCCGGGGCGCCCACGCACGGACAAATCCCCAGCAGGCGGGACAGGACAATGTTGTCGACCAGCGAGAAGGTCAGGATGATCCCGAGCAAGCTCATGCGGGTCCGGCCTCCGTTCCCGTTTGCTCATTCTCCGGCCGGCTTCCCCGCCGACCGAGGAGACGCGCGGCCCCCGCCAGGTAGCCCAGGCAGAGAAACGCGCCGCCGGCATAGATGAGCGCGCGCGCCGGCGCGAGTGAGATGTTCCCGATGACGACGGTTCCCCCGAAAGAGCCGACGGGGAAAAGCGTGATCGTTCCCGACCCGAGGATTTCCCGAACGAGAGAGATTGCCACCAGGGAAACGGCGAACCCTGCTCCGACTGTCGCTGAGCCTTGCAGCGCCCGCAGGATTTCGCCGCCGGTCCTTCCTGACGCGCCATGCCCGCCGTGCTCCCCCAGCCGGTCCAGCACGATGCAGTTTACGGCCAGGAGCGAAACATAGATCCCCAGGCTCGCGCTCTCATCCGGAGCGAACGCCTGGAGAATCAGCTCGAAGCTGGCGGTGAAGCACGAGGCGAGGAACAGGCATCCGAGCCACCCTTTGGTTGCCGGCGCCTTGTTCGACGGCGGCTCTCCTGTACTGTTCAGTCCGTGGAGGATGGCCTGGCTGACCCGGGTGAGCACGAGGACAAACACGAGACCCAGCGACATCCACAGGGCGTCTATGACGCGTCCGGTGACGGCGGCCGCCGGACACAGGCCGACCAGCGCCACGGCGACCGGGTTCTTTCGGAGAAACCCCGACGGTCTTGTCATCCGGCAACTGCCTTTCCCGGGGAACCGACCCGCGGCTGCGTGAGCTTGTCAATGAGGGGGACGAGGCAGTTGCCGAGCACGATGGCAAGCGGGACGCCGTCCCCCACCGTCCCGAAATATCGAAGGAAGAAAGAGAGAACGCCCAGGCACAGTCCGTAGAGAAGCTTCCCGCGGCCTGTCAGGGGCGAGGTCACGGGATCCGTGGCCATGAAAAACGCGCCAAGAACCAGGCTCCCTGAGAAAAGCTGGAAGAGCGCGCCGCCGGCGGCCCACCCGCGGCCCATCGGAAGACCGCCGAAAACCTGCGCCGCGACGCAGAAGGTCACGAGGTACGTCACGGGTACCTGCCAGCGGATGACCCGGCGGCCCAGCAGGTAAGCGGCCCCGAGGAGAAGCAAAGGGATGGATACTTCGCCGATTCTCCCGGAGATATTTCCGACCAGCATGTCGAAAGCCCCGCCCGGGAGAGACCACCCCACCAGGGAGAGGATGTGCGCGTTGATCCACGCAACCACCCGGCCGTCCGCCGTGCTCCAGGGATAGCTCCCGGCGCCCAGCACGGCCAAAGCCCCGCCGTGAGCGGATTGGGCGCCGCTCAGCGCGCCGCGCAGCGCACCCAGCGGAGGGAGCATCCCGGCGCTTGCGGCCACTCCCCGCGCGGGCAGCCAGCTATTCATGGCGTTTGGCCAGGAAAAGAGGACAAAAACGACTCCGCCGAGGGCGGGGTTCATCCAGTTGCGCCCCAATCCGCCGAAGCTCTGCTTCACGATGATGATTGCGAAAACCGACGCAACGGCAGGCACGTACAAAGGGACGCCAGGAGGCATCAGCATCCCCACGAGAAGCCCCGTTACCGCCGCGCTCCCGTCAGCGAGGGTGACTCTCCGCCAGGCCAGGGACGTAAGAAGCTCCGCGGCCAGCGAGGCGCCGAGTGAAACCCCCAGGACGCGCAGGGCAGCCAGCCCGAAAACGAACACCCCCCAGGCGGCCGCGGGCACGAGACAGCATGCGACGCTCCAGTTCAGGCGGCCGGTGGAAGCAAGCCCGCCGACGTGAGGCGCCGGGGATACTGCAAGGACCGGCACGGTGTCTCTTCGCGACTCAACCATGGCTGTCAAACGCTCCCAACTTCTTGCCCTTTCTCAGGCCGTCCACCAGAGGAATCCTCGAGGGGCAGGCGAACGCGCAGCAGCCGCACTCCGTGCACGAGGAAAGCCCTTCGGCGAGCGCGGCGGCGATGGCGCCCCGCTCGATGAGCTTGTTCAAGCGGGTCGGCACCAGGTGCCAGGGGCACGCCTCGACACAGGCTCCGCACCTGATGCAGGGAAGCTGCGAGCCAACCCGCGCTTCCGCCTGGGTAAAGGCCATGACCCCGGCTACGCCCTTGGTCACCGGGTAGTCGAGCGAAGAAACCGAAACGCCCCGCATGGGCCCGCCGAGGACGACTTTACCGGGCGGCTCCACGAGCCCTCCGCATTCTTCGAAGAGGTCTCCGACGCGCGTGCCGACCCTCACCTTCAGCACGCCGGGTCTTCTCACGGCGCTTCCTGAGACCGTGACGAACCGCTCGATGAGCGGCCGCTGAAGGACGACGGCCTCATAGACGGCGAAAAGGGTCGCCACGTTCAGGACGACGCACTCGGCATCCTCGACAAAGCCGGCGGTCCCGTTGGAGGAAACGGCACGGGCAAGGACCGATGCCCTCACGAGGTCTTCGTGTCCCTGAGGGTAGCGCCCGGGAAGGGCCATTATCTCGAACCCGGGGGCGGTGTCCGTGAAAACCTCCTGGAAAAGAGGCACGAGGTCTCCTTCCCGCAACTCACCGATTGCCAGAACGACGCGAGCCGCGTCAAGGATCCTCTGGCAGATCCTCATTCCCACGGCGATCTCCCGGCTCTTCTCCTTCATGAGGCAGACGTCCGCGTGGAGTGACGGCTCGGATTCGATGCCGTTGGCAATCAGGAATGAGACCGACCGGCCGCGCTCCCGGGCCAGCTTGAGGTGAGTCGGCAAAAGGCTGCCGCCGAGCCCCACTACGCCGCCGGAGCTGATGCGGCCCAGCAGCTCCGCGCGCGGGACCTTCTCCCAGTCGCTTGTCGAAACGGGTTTTCCTGTCCTGCCGAACTCCCCGCCGAGCTCGATGAGGGCTGCCTGGCAAGCCAGCCCGTCAGCCCCCTTTGTCTCGATGACACGCACCACCGCGCCGGGAATGGAGGAGTGCACGTTGGCGGAGCGGGCTCCCTCCGCCTTTCCGATCAGCATCCCTTCCTGCACCTTGTCTCCGGGCCGCACGAGACACCGGGCCGGCGTGCCCGCATGCTGCAGCATGGGGATGAGGGCGAAAGGGGGGATGGATGCATTGGAGATGTCCCCGGACGAAAGCGCAACCGACGGAGGATCCACCCCGCCGACCTGGGGAAGTGTTCGCTGTCTCTTCATGAGATCTGGTCTCGCCGCGCCGCTCCATTTAAGCGCCAAAGATTGCCGCGGATCAAGAGCCCGGCGCGCAGGTCCCATCCGAGCAAAAGAAGAATCGAGCAGAACACGAGGGCGAGATACACCAGCTCCCCTGCGAGCGCCCGCGCGGGACCGCGCACGGCGGCAGCAACGGGCCTCCCCTGCGCCAGGAGGAGAGCTTCGACGCTTGTTGGGGCGGGATGCGCCGTAAGGCTCCGGAGCCATGTCGAATCCAGCACTTTCACGGTCAAAAGCCGGGCGTGCACCACGCCGGAGGCGGGGTCAACGAGGTATTCGCGATAGTATATCCTCTCATCACGAACGGGCTCTTTCCATTTCCTGCCGAGACCCAGCGTCTGCTGGTAGGCCTCATGAGCCACGAAGTCGGAGAAGTCCGGCAACCTGTCCGCCTTTGGCCCCCGTTGGAGGCTGGCCACGGCGTCCCAGGAAAAACCCCGCGCCCCCCAGACCGGGACAGGCGCTGGGAATGCGCCATCCCGCAAGAGCGGCACAAGAACGACAAAAATAATGGAAAAAAGTGCCAGGGCCAGCGCTTTCTGCCTCCCCTTCCCCTGATCCGCTCCGTTCTTGAGGATGGGGACTGGCGCGAACACCATGGCCTTGCGCCGGCCCTCGGCAACTCTCGAGAAAAAAGGAACGAGCAGGACCAGGAGCAGAGAGCACGCAAACGGCGCCAACGGCTGGATCAGCAGAGCAAGCGAGCAGCCATTCAGGACGAAAAACACGCCAAGAGCCAGCGCGCCTGCCCCGAGATACAGGAACAAAGGGTCCTTTGTCTTCCGTAAGTCAGTGGGGCCTTTTCCGGGAGCGGCAAGCCGCGCACGGACAAGAGGGAGATGGAAGCTGAGGAGGAGGACACAGAGCGCGAGAACGGACGGGCCTCCCGCGAGGATGGCGGGGAGCCAGAGAAGGGAAGCCGCAAACGCCAAAGCCGGCGAGCCGCGCCGACGCTTCCCGCCCCCCAGCGTCATGACAGTTGCGAAGCCTGTCAGGGCAAGGACACTGAGCAACTTTTCAAGGGGATCGAAATCAGCAAGCCGCCACGTGTCCCTCCCGCACGGGCCCCAGAGACGCCACAGTCTCATGAAGAGAGCAAAGGACGTCGAGCGCGCGGGGACGTACAGCGCGTGAAGCTCTTCGGCTCCGTCAGGAAAGGAAAAAAAGCCCGCCATTCGGTCGATATACGGGTCGCGCCGCGGGTCCAGAGAGTCGAGGCGCTTTGCGAGCTGGGCGTAGGGGAAGCGAATGCTGGAGGAAAAATCGTAGAAGTCAACAGTCGCGGTAGGCTCTGAAATGACCCCGGGGCCAAGCCGGGCCGCGGCAAGAGAGAGGAGCGCGTCCGCGTGGCTTCCTTCGCGGACCAGAATGGTGTGATAGCCGCGCCAGACCCGGCTCGGCTTCGGGGACACGAAAGGCGCAAAGGGGATCCAGAGGATGGCAAGGGCCAGGGCGGCTCCCGCCGCCAGGGGGAGCAGTGTCCGCGCCCCGAGCGCGGGGCGTCCGCCGTTCTGCGGCGCTTCGACGGGCAGCCGTGGCGCCTGCGACCGAGGGCGCGGACGCCGGGACGGGGAGGGAGTTGGCCGCTTCGCGGCCTTTCGGGGACGCTTCTGAGGGGCTGGCTGGCGCGAGGCCGGCCTTCCCCGGGCTGGCGCGCGGCTCACAGCGTGCAGAACGCAACCGCTATGAAGAACCCCAGCAGGGCGCCGACAAAAACCTCCGAGATCGTGTGGCCATGGATCTCCTTCACTGGCTTGCTCCTGAGAGTGTGGTATTTTCCGAGGTCGCGGATGAGCTGGTTGAGAACGCGAGCCTGATGGCCGGCGGCCCGCCGCACTCCCAGCGCGTCACGGAACGTGAGAAGCGCGTAGAAGAGCGTCACGATGAACAGCGTGGAATCGACGCCCTCCACGAAGGCCGCGGCGGTGGCAAGAGAGGAGACAACGGCGGAATGGCTGCTCGGCATGCCTCCCGTGGACCAGAAGATGTTGAGGAGTATCTCTTTGGCCGTGCGCGGCCTGTTGCGCACGAGCATGATGCATGACTTCAACACCTGCGCAATGAACCAGCTGGAGAAGGCGGAAAGGAACACCGGACTTGAAAGTGCCTTCGACAGGAGGTCCACGGCGCCGTGAGAGAGCATCGGTGGAGTTTCGCGTGATGCCCTCCCGTTGTCAAGGCGCGCGGTGCGCGACGCGTGCCAATCCTTGACACCCCTTCGCCACGTTACTACTATTCTGCGCTGCATGGCACGGGAAAAGAACGAGGCAACGGGAGAATGGCTGCACGCCGGCAAATCGGCGGCCAGCATGTACGGAAACTTCTTTTACTGGCTTTTCCGGGAGCCCTTCCCCGTGCGCCAGCTCGGCAATCAGATCGTGCTCGTCATGCTGGACGCGGCCGCGGTGACAACCGTCACTGCCGTCGTGATCGGCCTGATCATGGCGTGGACCGCGGGCTGGAACGGCCTGAAGTTCAGCGTCGTGAACTGGACCGGCGCGGCCACCGTCTACCTGCTGCTCTCGGAAGCCGTGACCATGTTCGGGGGCCTCATTTTCGCGGCCAAGATCGGGACGGCCTTCACCGTGGAGATCGGTTCCATGCAGATGAGCGGGCAGTTGGACGCCCTGCGGCTCATGGCGGTGGAGCCGGTGCAGCACATCGTCATCCCGCGCGTCCTGGCCTCCATCATCTGCCTCGTCATCCTCAACATGATCAGCCAGGGGGCGGCCATCGTTGCCGCCATGGTGGCGGTGCGGTGGTGGTTCGACGTGTCCTACACGATCTTCCTCCAGCACGTCTTCCAGATCCTCCGCTATCCCATCCTCACCAACTCGTACATCCGCTCAGCCATCATGGCGTTCTTCATCTCGATCAACGCCTGCGGGCTGGGGTTCCACTTCACCGGAGGCGCCGTGGAGCTGGGCCGGACAACCACGAAGTCCATCGTGCTCAACTTCATCTTCGTGATCTGCATCGACTGCCTCTACGGAGTCATGGACCAGCTCACGGGCTGGAGCCAGATGTGATAAACATCCGCGAGCTTACGTTCGGGTTCCCGTCGAGGTCGGTCCTTCGGGACCTGGACCTGACCATTGAAGAGTCTCTCACGACGGTTGTCATTGGGGCGAGCGGAATCGGAAAATCGGTCCTCCTGAAGTGCATCACCGGCCTCCTCCCCCCCCAGGAGGGCAGCATCACGATCGACGGAGACGAGGTGGTGGGCGCGGAGCGCAAGGACATGCCTCGCATCCGGCGCAAGACGGGAATGCTTTTCCAGGAAGGCGCGCTGTTCGACTCAATGACCGTGTTCGAGAACGTGGCCTTCCCGCTGTCCTACCACAAGCTCCACCCTCCCAAGGAGATCCACCGCAAGGTCTTTGCGTACCTGGACCTCGTGGGGATGGGAGACTACGCCAACGCCATGCCGCGGGAGCTCTCCGGCGGCATGAAGCGAAAGGTTGCCGTTGCCCGCGCCATGATCCTGGAGCCGCGCTACCTCCTGTACGACGAGCCCACCGCGGGGCTCGACCCGTCCTCCTCCGCTGTCGTTGAAGCCATGATCATGCGCCTGCAATCCGAGCGGTACATCACCTCCCTCGTCGTCACGCATGACATCGATCTCACGCGCTACATCGCGGACCGGATCGCGCTGCTGGAGGATGGCCGCATTGTCGCGTTCATGACGCGGGAAGAGGCGTTTCGGGAAGGTTCGCCCGTCTACGAGCATTTCATCGAAAACCGCGAGAGAATCCGCCAGGAGAAGGTCAGTGAAGGCCAATAAGATCATCCGGGTCATCGTCATCGTCATCGTCGCGCTGGCAACCGCAACGTTCCTCTTTCTGCTCATGAACAACTTCCAGTTCAGTCACGGGATCTCCGTGCGCGTGCACTTCCCGAGCATCGGGGACCTGAACACGGGAGCCTGGGTCAGGAAGGCGGGAATCAAGGTCGGCTCCGTCACCGCGCTGACCCCGGCGCCGGATGAGAAGACCGTGATCGTGACGCTGACTTTCAAGCCCGCGCAGATCGTGCGCCAGTCCGACCAGTTCGCCCTCGTTTCCAAGGGCATCCTGGGGGACGTCTATATCGAGCAGCACCCGGGGCCCATCGACGCTCCGCCGGCCAAGGAAGGGCAGCTTTTCGAGGGCCAGCCGTTCTTCAGCCTCACCGACCTCCTTGGCGGGGACACAATGGGAATGGTGTCGGACGTCGCTTCGAGCATCAAGGATATCGTCGGGATGCTGAAGAAGAATCAGGGCGCTTTGGATTCCACCATCCGCGACGTCCAGAAGACGGCGGAGAACGTGCGCATCGTCACGGACAGGGCGGTCCAGCTCACGGACTCGGTCCCGAAGCTTGCCAACCAGATCGCCACCTCCGTGGATCAGCTTCAGGCCACCGTGGACGACGTAGCCGTCACCACTCACCGGCTGGTGGCGAGAATGGAAACCAACCTGGACTCCAGCTCGGATGATCTTGCCGCTTCCATGAAGAACATCCGCCAGACTTCCGCCCAGATCCAAGGGGCGGTCACCGAGTTGACCTCGCAGAAGTCCGTCATCTCCACGCTGAGCTCCCCCCAGGTGTCGCAGAGCCTCGATGCCACGGTGAAGAACCTGGAAGAGATCTCCAAGAGCCTCCTGGCCGTGTCGAAAAGCACGGAAAAGATCGTCGAAGGCGTGCGGGTCATCATCGATCAGAAATAGCTTTTTCTTCTCCCCCCTCTCCGTGTCTCTTGACAAACCATACGTATACGTATATGTTGTCTGCTAAACGAACCTAATCGACTGCGTTCTAGTTAACCGGAGGGGGAAATGATAAAGAAAATCACCATGATCGAGCCCAAGAATGCTCACTTGCACATCTATTCCCAATACCCGATGCCCCGTCTTGGCGGCGTTCTCCTGGCCACGATCATGAAGGAGCGTGGGTATCAGAGCGAAGCGCTCTACATGGAGACCGACGAGGTGCGCGCCCGGCAGACGGATGCGGACCTGGTGGGAATCTCCACCATCACGCCGACCGCCCGCGGCGCCTATGAGCTGGGAGACATGTTCCGCGCGCAGGGAAAGCTCGTGGTCTACGGCGGCCCGCACGCGAGCTTCCTTCCCGAAGAGGCGCTTGAGCACGGAGACTACGTCATTGTCGGCGAAGGAGAGGCGGGTTTCCCGCTCCTCGCCGAAGCCTTGAACGGGAACGGCTCTTTCGCCGACGTGCCGGGCCTTGTCTGGAGGGACAACGGAACGGTGCGCCAAAATCCCAAGGCGCCTCCGGTGGAGGACCTGGATTCGCTGCCGTTTCCTGATTTCTCCCTGCTCGACATGGGCTCGCTTTCGAAAATGGGCATACAGGGGCCGGGCCGCTCCACCATCCCCATGCAGACCTCGCGAGGCTGCCCTTTCGACTGCACCTTCTGCTCGGTCACGGGCATGTTCGGCAAACGATACCGCCATCGGTCCACGGAGAACGTCATTGCAGAGCTCAGCCAGTACAACCCGAGCGAGAATATCATTTTCTTCTATGATGATAACTTTGCCGCCAACCCCCGAAAAACGAAGGAGCTGCTGCGGGAGATGATACGGCGCAATCTGGGCTTCGAATGGTCCACGCAGGTGCGATCCGACATCGCCAAAGATCCGGAAATGCTCGACCTGATGGTGAAGGCGGGGTGCACGTCGCTGTACATAGGCTTCGAGTCAGTGGACCCGAAGGCGCTGAAGGAAATGAAAAAGAGCCAGTCGGTGGAGGACATCCGGTTCGCCATCCGCGAGGTCAGGAAGCGCAAGATTCACGTGCACGGGATGTTCGTGTTCGGCTTCGATTCGGACACCCCGGACAGCGCCCGGGCCACCGTTGATTTCGCCATTGCCGAAAAAATCGACTCGACGCAGTTCATGATCCTGACTCCGCTTCCCGGTTCCGGCTTCTACGCCCGTATGCTCGAAGAAGGCAGGCTCCTCGACACGGAATGGGACACCTTCGACGCCCACCACGTGAAGTTCGTGCCCCGGGGCTTTACCCCGTGGGAGCTGCAGCGCGCCCAGATTGACGCGCACACGAGGTTCTATGCGCTCATGCGGGTCGTTGCCCGCCTCCTGCGAGGGAGAGTCGGCGGATTCCTCGTGGGGGTCTACGCGCACGCCCTGAACAGGCGCTGGCAGCGCGTGGAACGCGACTACCTGGCCTGGCTGCGGCGCCTGAACCTCGCCCCTACGCCCAGCGCGGCGTAAGGCTGGCTCTTGTGGGCAGGCCCGGTATATCCTTTGGGTGAGGACCGGGCCTGCGCCGCATGAAACCATTCCAGACTCTCAAACGACTCTTCCCCTGGCTTGCCCGCAAGCCGCGCACGTTCGGGCTCGTGGGAAAAAGCGGAACCGGCAAGAGCTTCAAAGCGCGCCAGGTGGCGCGCAGGTTCGGCATCGACCTCATCATTGACGATGGTCTCTTGATCCGCGGCCCGAACATCGTTGCCGGCAGGTCGGCAAAGCGGGAAAAAGGGATCCTGAGCGCCATCAAGACCGCCGTGTTCGCCAACCCCGACCAGATAGCGGAGGCGCGCGCGGCGATCTCCCAGGGGAGCTACTCGCGCATCCTCGTGATCTGCACCTCCACCAAGATGCTCCAGAGGATCGTCACCACGCTCGGTCTTCCCCCAATTCACCGCGTTATCAGGATCGAGGAGGTCTCCACACGGGAGGAAATCACGCGCGCCTTGAAGATCCGCGCCGAACAGGGGAAGCACATCATCCCCGTCCCCGCCGTGGAGATCAAGAGAAGCTATCCGCATATTTTTTTCGAGTCGGTGAAGATACTCCTGAAAAGCAAGCGGGGCTTGAGAAAGACGGAGGCCGAGATCGTGGAGAAGACCGTCGTGCGCCCGGAGTACGGGATCGGAAGCAGGTCCTCCCGGCAGCCCCGCTGACGCGCAGGCCTCGACCAGGATCACGCCGGCAGCCGAATTCCGTTTGACAGCCGCAAAGGGCGCAACTATGATCGATGAGAGGAGGTCGTATGAGGAAAGCCTCGGTGCTCGCTCTCCTGATGGTTGTCCCTCTCCTGGCCTTCGCGCAATCGCCGCAGCAGTACGTCTCGGAGACCGAGCACTACCGCGTTGTCTCCGACTCGAGCCAGTCCCAGGCGGAGGATCTTTCCCGGCGGATGGAGGCTGCGCTCACCCTCTACAACGGCCTTTTCCACTTCGACCTCTCCCAGCTCCCCGCGAAGTTCAACGTGAGGATCTTCAAGGACCTCGACAGCTTCAACGCCTATGTCTCCAGCGTCATATCTCAGACGCGGACGGACTTCGTCTTCATTGCCTGGTCAGACCCCGCCAAGTCGGAGCTCCTGTGTTTCCCCAAGGAGGAGAAGGCGTTCACGGCGTCGCTCCTGCACCAGGGTGCCATCCAGTTCCTGAAGGGTTTCGTGGACAACGCTCCGCTGTGGCTGCGGGAGGGCGTGGCCACCTACCTCGATGCCTCCACCTATGATCCGAACAGCGGCACTTTCACCTTCCGGGCAAACCTTGCGTGGCTCGACGGCCTGAAAGCGAACATACGGGGAGAGAGTCCCGAAAAGATGATTCCATTCACGGACCTCCTCAATTTCACTCGTGACATGGCCCAGGGGCAGCAGAACGAGTTTCTGGAGGAGTCCTGGGGTCTGGTGCACTTCCTGCTCTCCGCCCAGCAGCCCGAGTACAACCGTATCATGTGGGACGCAATCAGCTCCCTGGACCCCCGCGCCGGCCTGGACGCGAACTCGACGAAGGTCAGAAAGCGCGCCTTCTCCTGGGTGCCGGACCAGAAGTTGCGCCAGGATTTCGAGACATTCGTGCTTTCCCTGAAGACGGGAAATGATCTTGTCCGCGAAGGGATCGACCTCTATTCGAAGGGAGACCTCGCGAAAGCGGAAGAGTCCTTCACGAATGCCGTGGGCGTCCAGCCGGACTCCAACGCGGGATGGTATTACCTGGGCCTGATTGCCTATTCCCGTAAGGACTACGCAAAGGCGGATGACCTGTACATGAAAGCGTTCCAGCTCGGCGCCAACGCCGCCATCATCAACTACGCCCTTGGCGTCAACGCTTTCGCGGCCGGCAGGGGCGCAGACGCGGCGAAATATCTCACCTTTGCAAAGGACGCGGACCCGGCAGCCTACGGTGACAAGGTGGATGCGCTACTGAAGAGGATGGGGGCCGCGAAGTAGCGGCCGCTTTCTCGCTCTCCGTCAGCCTTCCGCGCGGCCCCGACGGCTCCTGCTCCCTCCCCTTCGGCGTCCACGCCGTCGGCGGACGGGACCGCCGGGACCCCTCCCGTCACCGGCCGCGCCTTGCTGTCCACGCGGTTCGTGAGGGCTGCTCGGACGGCGGGCGCGTATCTCCTCCTCGAAGCTTTCCGCTGCCTCTCCAAGGTCCCTCTTGGACGGGAAAAGCGGCTCCGACACAGTGCGAAGGTACTGCTGGATCAGGAACTTGGCCTCAGGGTCCCGCAAGAGGTCTTCTTGGGCAGCAACAAGGTCCCGGAACAAGAAGCCGAACATCGCGGTTCGGGGGAGCAACCGACCCTCCGCGTATTCCGCGTCCAGCCTTCGAAGCCTCTCCCCGAGGGGGGCAACGGCAAGCTTCACCCTTTTCTCCCGCAAGCCCGACGCGATGGCCGGGAATATCGTCTCGAACAAGTGCAGCCGGAACCCCAGCTCGAAGATGCCCGCCGCGCCGCCTGAGGTCAGGACCTTGTACATCTCCTCTGTTACCCGCTCACGGGAGCAGTTGAGAAGAGAGGCGCGGCAGCGGCGGATCAGGAGGGACATTGAGAACGGCACGGGGAACTGCATGAGGGCGGCGTACTTCACCGCGCGGATCATGCGCACGGGATCTTCGCTGAAGGAGGCCTCCGCGGGGATGAGCGTGCGCAGCTTGCGCTGCCGGATATCGGCGTACCCTCCCACGTAGTCGATGACCTGCCGGTCCAGCGGGCAGTAATACAGGGCGTTGACGGTGAAATCCCGGCGCTCGGCGTCCTCTTCGATGGTGCCGAACAGGTTGTTCCCATCAGCCCCGACAACGTCATTGGAGGCCTCGACCGCGCCCGTGCCGCGCGCCCGGAACGTCGTCACCTCGATGATCTTTTCCCTGCCGCAATACACGTGGACAATGCGGAACCTGCGGCCGATGATTCGGGCGGAACGGAACGCGCGGCGCACCTGCTGGGGGTGCGCGTCCGTGGCTACGTCGAAGTCGTTGGGCGTCCGGCCGACAACGAGGTCCCGCACCGCGCCGCCCACTACGTAGGCGTGGAAGCCTTCCTTGCGCAGGCGGCGCACGACCCACACGGCATCCGGGTCCACCCGGCGTGGATCAATTCCATGCTCCCCTTCCGTGTATATGTGCGCCTTCTTCTCCACTGTACCGTCTGGCGATGTTCTATATCTGAAAAGCAAGATCCAACCCTGGTTGACCTCGTGTTGTGGCTCTCGTCAACTCCATGGTAACGCGTCCCGCCCCAGGATGCAAGCCCGGCGGCTTCGCGTGTCAAGGCTTCGCAAAAAAAGGAGGCGCGAAAAAAAGGTTGACACCGAACGGGTCCTGTAGATTACAGTGAGGTTTCCCAAGGAGGCGTCATGCTGCCCATCGAGATCCGCCGGGTGAAATCGAAGAAAGACCGGACCGTGTTCGTCACCATGCCATGGAAGCTCTATTGCGGCGACGCGCACTGGGTCCCCCCGCTGATCGGGGACCAGATGGCATTCATCGACCCGTCGAAGGGGGTCTTTTTCGATCACGGGGACGCGGAGCTGTTCCTCGCCTACCGCGGCATTGAGCCGGTGGGAAGGATCAGCGCGCACGTCAACCGGCGCTATGACGAGTACTTTTCCGACTTCAAGGGTTTTGTCGGTTTCTTCGAGTGCGAAGACAACGGTGAGACGGCACGCGCGCTCTTCGGCGCCGCAGACGCGTGGCTGCGCGGCAAAGGTCGGAAGTTGATGGAAGGCCCTATGAGCTTCGGCGTCTACGACGAAACAGGGATCCTCATCCAGGGCTTCGACACCGACCCGTACGTGCTGACCTCCCATAATCCGCCGTATTATCAACGCCTCTTCGAGGAGAACGGCTGGGAGAAGTCCGTGGACTGGTATGCATTCCGGGGCCGGGCAAGCGTGTTCAAGAAAGAGTTGAGCCCGCGGTACTTCGTCCTCTCCCAACGGGTGCTCAAGCGGGACGGCATATGCATCCGCGCCGCCGACATCAAGGGGCATCTCGACAGGGAAGCGGAGATCGTCCAGCGGATATTCGCGGACGCCTGGAGCAGCAACTGGGGTCATGTGCCTCTCACGGACAAGGAGTTCGGCAGGCTCAAGGAGGGCGTCAAGCAGTTCGTGATCCCCGACCTCACGTTCATCGTGGAGCTGAACGGGAAGCCCATTGCTTTTGCGCTGGCTATCTATGACGCCAACGTCGCCGTCAAGAAGGTGAACGGCAGGCTTTTCCCGCTCGGCTTCATCACCCTGCTCGCCACCCTGAAGAGGACGCGTCGGTTCCGCCTTATCCTCATGGGGGTCCTTGAGGAGTATCGCCACCAGGGGATCGAGGTGGCAATGTACTCCCACGTCATCCAGGAAGGGATGCGCCAGGGATTTGAAGAGGTGGAAATGTCGATGATCGTGGAGACCAATGAAGCCATGGTCAATTCCGCGGAGAGGATGCCGGTGGAGCGATATCGAACGTGGCGGATCTACAGAAAGGACATCGAGACATGAAGGATCTCATTGAGCCCCGGGTGCTCAAGGGCTTTCGGGATTTTCTCCCGGACAAGGAGGCCCAGAGGCTGGCAATCCTCCGAAAGCTGGAGGACGTTTTCCGCCTCTCGGGCTTTTCCCCCATCGACACCCCCGCGTTGGAGTACGCGGACGTGCTCCTGGGAAAAGGGGGAGGTGAGACCGACAAGCAGGTGTATCGGTTCAAGGACCACGGGGATCGGGACGTGGCGCTGCGCTTCGATCTCACCGTCCCCTTTGCCCGGTTCATGGCCGCCCACATCAACGAGCTGCCCCTCCCCTTCCGCCGCTGGCACGGAGCCAAAGTGTGGCGCGGGGAAAACACCCAGCGGGGCCGCTACCGCGAGTTCATGCAGGTTGATTTCGACATCGTCGGTCCTGATTCCGCCTCCGCGGACCTTGAAGTGCTCCTTCTCATGCACAGGTGCATGAAGACTCTCGGCATGGAAAAGTCCGTGGTCCACTTCGCCCACCGGGGCCTCTTCAACGCTTTCGTGGCGAGCCTTGGCCTCCAGTCGAAAACGGTGGAGGTGCTTCGCACCATCGACAAGGCGCGCAAGGTGGGGGAGGAAAAGACGCGGGAAGACCTGGAAGCGATAGCGGGCGCGGAGAATGCCCGAAAGATCGCGCTGTTCATCCGTCCGGAGGAATCCTGGAAGAAGTCCCTGGATGCGCTCCGCGGGATGGTCGGAGCCGAGGACGACGGAGTGCAGAGGCTGTCCGCCCTCTGTTCGGGTCTGGATGCGCTTGGCCTCGCCCACTCTTTCTCCCTGGATCCCTCCATCACCAGAGGCCTGGACTACTACACCGGCGTCGTTTTCGAGACCTTCCTGAGCGACCTGCCGGCAATCGGCTCGGTCTGCTCCGGCGGCCGGTACAACGACCTTGCCTCGCTGTACACGCGCCAGAAGCTCCCCGGCGTGGGCGCGTCAATCGGCATAGACCGCCTGATGGCGGCCATCGAGGAGCTTGGCCTGGCCTCGGCCGCCTCCTCTGCGCCTTCGCTTCTCATCACGTGCCTGGAGGAGAGGTTGACGGGGAGCTACCACCGCGCCGCGGAGGCGTTCCGCGACGCCGGCATTTCCGCCGAGGTCTATCCTGAGCAGAAGAAGCTCGCCGTCCAGTTCAGCTACGCGGAGAAAAGGGGCATACCGCTCGCGCTTGTGATTGGTGAGAAAGAGGACAACGAGGGGGTGGTGGGCTTGAAGGACCTTCGATCCCGCCAGAGCTACGACGCCCTTACGCTTGAAAACGCGATAGGTAAAGGGAAAGAGCTGCTTCGGTGATCCCGAGGGATGCCGCCGACATTGCCTGAGGGGTGTCGGCGTGCGTGTGCCACTCGGGGTAGTCCAGGTCGATGAGCAGGCAGGACGGAATGCCCCGTAGGGCAAACGGGTGATGGTCCGAAATGACGTATTTCAGCCGCTGGGGCTTGCTGGCCGTGAATGGAGGCCAGCCCCGCGAAGATCCGAGCCGAAACACCTCGAGCGTGAGGCGCTTTTCCGCCGGGAACAGGAAGATGTGAGCGTCGATGTCGAACACCATCCCCCTGCCCCCTACCATGTCCAGCACGACCACCTCGGCAACTTCCGTGCCCCACGGCGGATGGCATGCGCACCACTCCGCGCCCAGGGAGAAGTCGTTGCCGTCAATGCTCCCCAGGTCCTCGGCGTCGAAAAAGGCCACCAGGACATCGCGGCTGAGCTTTTGCACGGACAGCCACTCCAGCATGTGCTGGAGCACGGCAGTGCCCGAACCTCCGTCGTTGGCGCCGGGAATGGGGGATTCGCGCCGCGCGGGATCCGCGTCGAGGTCCGCCCGGGGCCGAGTATCGAAATGGGTGCCCAGGAGGATTGGCCCGCCCGCGGGGTGAGCGGCGCGGAAAGCGCCTACCAGGTTTGCGCAAGCCACGGATTGCCCCCGGAATGTCACCCGGAACTCCTGGCGCATGGTTTCCGTAGCATGACGGCGGAGACGGCTTTCGAGAAGGTCGAGCAGATTGTCGTGCGCTGTCGTTCCGGGAACTCGCGGCCCCAGGGAGACCTGCTCCTCCACGAGCCGCATGATTTCCCTCCCCGACTCCTCCTCAGCGGACGGCGCCGGAGAGGTCGACGGCTCAGGTGATTTCGTGGACAATCTTGTCCCCGACAACGCGCAGGGACACCCGTTTCGAGGATGGCTCGGAGAATGATTCGAAGGCCGCGTCTTCGAGATACCTGATGAAACTGGCCTCCAGCGCGCGGGCGCCCGTCTCCTTGCGGACACTCTCCTCCACGATCCGTTCGAGCACCTTGTCCTCGATCACCAGCTCCTTGCCCTCGAGGTGGAACTCGTTCATGTACTGGGACACGAGGCTGCTGCGGAGGATTTCCGCGAGCTGCTCGGGCGTCAGGGCCTGGAACGGGACAATGCGGCGGAACCGCCCGATCAGCTCGGGAAGGAAGCCGTAATTCATGAAGTTGCGGGCCAGCGTCACGTCGTCCTCCGAGTAGGAAACGGCAATCTTGCCAAGCTCCCCGCCGGCGGGCTCGCGGCCGAAACCGATGTGCTCCGTGTTCCCCTGGTCGATCATCCCCTTGAGGCCGGAGAACGCGCCGCAGGCAATGAAGCCGATGTCCTGCGTCGACATCACCGCTTTGGGGGCATAATCGGAGTGCGTGTACTCAAGGGGCACGGGCATCTCGATGGATTCGAGCATCTTCAGGAGCTCACGCTGAACGCCGAGCCCCGACACGTCCTTCGTGGTGCCGGCGCCGGAGAACACGGCGCTGTTCTGCCCCGAGGCGAGCTTGTCGAACTCATCCAGGCAGACCACCCCGATGGCCGCGTAGGCGATGCTCATGTCCGCGGCGTAGAGCAGCCGCGTGAGGATGGAGTTCACGTCCTGGCCCACGTAGCCGGTCTCCGAGAACCCCGTCATGTCGATGACGACGGTGGGAAGCCTCAGGATGTCCCGAAAGAGAATCTCCACGAGGTAGGTCTTGCCGCAGCCGGTGGGCCCGACGAAAAGCATTGTCGTCTTGGGCGGGAGCGTCTCCCGCCGGGCCCCTTCGAGCCAGATGCGGCGAAGGCGGCTCACGTGCCGGTAAGCCCCGAGGGCAATGGCCCTCACCGCTTTGAGCTGCCCCACGTAGCCACAGGACGTTATGTGCGCCTCTATCTCCCGCGGAAGAAGCACGGGGATTGTGCGCACGAAGGCCGCGACTTCCTGCTCAAAGCGCTCCGGCCGAGCGCCCTTCTTGCCGGGTGTGAGGATGGCGTTCTCCTCCCTGTTGGCTATAGTGTACACTCACCGCATGCGCGCGGACAAGATACCGGCGTGCGCGCGATGACGCCTTTCAGCCCTCCGGCAGGCTGACGCCTTCCCGGGGTTCAACGAGGATTTCCTCCTTGCCCCGGGCGGAGTAGGCAATCACTTCCCGCTTCAGGAACTGGGCCAGGATGCCCTGAACCTCTTTTTCAATCATCCCAAGGTGTTCCACCGCCCAGGAAGTGAACTCCGCCACGCTCACCCGGCTTCCCTTGTACGTGGTGACCCCGTGCTCGCGGGCGTACTGCACGAGGCCTGTCCAGAGCTGGTTCTGCCTGTTGGTCGACATGAGGTTCTGGATGATGGCATCAGCCCTTCGGATCCGCTCCGAAAGGACCTTGTTCATCTTGCGCGCGAAGTCCGGGTTCGACGTCATGGTGGACTCATAGAGCTTTTCATTCAGGACCAGGAGGCGCGTGGGCAGCACGGCAACCGCCGTGGCGGAGCGCGGCATCTTTTCGATGATGGCCATCTCCCCGAACATGTCGCCCTTCGTCAATGTCGTCAGCGTCTTGTTCGACGAAGGCCCCGTTGCCTTGCGGATCTCCACCTGCCCCTCCACGATGACGAACATCTCGTTGCCTTCCTCGTTTTCACGGAAAATGACCTCACCGGAGTTGAAAAAACGGAGGTGCTTCTCGAAGGTACCTTTATCAATCTTCATGCTTCATGCTCTTCGTCCTTTCCCAGGACCTCGGCAATCTCGGAGGCAGGCGCTTCCCTGAGCACGACGTCACAGAGTCCCCGCGGGATGACGAACCTCACCTTCCCCCCGCGCTTCTTCTTGTCCCTTTGGAAAGCGGGCTCAAGCTCGTCATAGGCCGCCCCGGCCGGCGGCGGAAACCGTAGCGCGCAAGGAGCGACTGGACGCGGCGGGCAAAGGCGGCATCCGTCAGTCCCAGGCGGACGCCCAGATCGAGTGATTTTCCCATGCCCCAGGCAACCGCCTCACCGTGCGTCCACCCGGAGAAGCCCGTGACGCTCTCCAGAGCATGGCCGAACGTGTGTCCCAGGTTCAAGACGGCGCGCACCCCGGCCTCGTGAGGGTCCTCGTGGGCGATGCGGCCTTTCACCGCAAGGGATCTGCGGATCAGCTCCTGCGCAGCACCAGGCTCCCGGCTCAGAATCTCCGTCGGAGAGCGTTCGAGCAGGGAGAAGAGCTCCGCATCTCCTATGATCGCGGTCTTGATGACCTCGGCAAGCCCCGAGTGGTATTCCCGCTCGGGAAGCGTGCGCAGAAAACCAACGTCGATGTAGATGCGGGAGGCCGGGTAGAAAGTCCCCACGAGGTTCTTGTAGCTCATGAAGTCGATGCCGGTCTTGCCGCCCAGGGAGGCGTCCACCATGGCCAGGAGAGTGGTAGGCACCAGGGCCAGCCCGCACCCTCTCATGTAAAGGGACGCCGCGAACGACGCCACGTCACACACCACCCCGCCCCCGACGCCGACGATTGCCCCATCACGACCGAGCCCAAGGGATGCCGCGCGGGCCAGCACCGACTCCACGCTTGCCCAGCACTTTGCCTTTTCCCCGGCAGGGATTGCCACCCAGCGTTCCGCGCCGGACCCGAAGTGCGCATGCGTTGTTTCGTCAAAAACACGGAGGAACTCCGGCGGCTCGGAGGGCGTTCCGAAGATGACCTCAGTACGCGTCCCGCCGATTTCAAAGGCGAGCGCGCCCTTCACGCCACCTCCCCGCCGAGGGCGGCGAAGTCCCGGGCAAAATCCGGATACGACACCGCCGCGCATTCAAACCCCTGCACGCGCACGCCGTTCGTGATCCCCGCGGCGGCCACGGCGGCCGCCATGGCAATGCGGTGGTCCCCCCGGGGGTCGATGACGCCGGAACGCAGCTTCTGCGGGCCTTCCACGGCAAATCCGTCCTCGTAGATCTCCACCCGGCCTCCCAGCCCTTCGACAAGGCGCCTGATCATGGCCAGGCGGTCGCTCTCCTTGAAGCGCAGCTCCTCCGCGCCCCGTACCTCGGTGACGCCGCGGCAGAAAAGCCCGAGAACGGCCAGGAGCGGTATCTCATCAATGAGCTCCGGTACTTCCTCAGCGTCGATTCGGGCTCCGGTGAGCGCGCCCGCGGTCACTTCGATGCTTCCGGCCGGCTCTCCGAGGGAAACCATTTCCTGGCGGGTTTCCACGCGCGCGCCCATGCGGCGCGCGACGTTCAGGAAGCCGTTCCTGCTGGGATTGATCCCGCAGCCGCGCACCAGAAGCTTCTGGTTGGAGATCAAGGAGGCCGCGATGAAGAACGACGCGGATGATGGGTCCCCGGGGACCTCGATTTCGAAGGCCGGGAGATTTTGCGGAGGGCGAAGCAGTATGGCGTCCGGGCCGCTTTCCACCCTCACGCCAAGGGCGGTGAGCATTCGCTCCGTGTGATCACGGGAATGAGTCTTGCCGCTGATGCGCGAATCTCCGCCGGCGCGGAGCGCGGCGAGCAGGAGGCAGCTTTTCACTTGCGCGCTGGGCACGGGAAGGCAATAGGAAAGCGGGGCAAGGTCCCCCGAACCGGGAAGGAAGCACAGGGGCGCGTATTTTCCGCCGTCCCTGCCTTCGATCTTTGCGCCCATCTGGCGCAGCGGCTGCACAACGCGGGCCATTGGCCTTCCCAAGAGGGACTGGTCCCCCGTGAGAACCGCAAATAGGGGAAGACCGGCAAGCAGTCCGGACAGGAGGCGGGTGGTGGTTCCTGAGTTCTCCGCGTCCAGAAGCCGTTTCGGCTCCGTGAAACCGCGCAAGCCCGCGCCTTTGACGCGCACGGCGTGGTCCGTGTCCTCAAAAGAGCACCCCAGTGCCTCCAGACAGCGGCGCGTGGAGACGCAGTCTCCCGTTGCAAGCGGATGGACCACCGCGCTTGCGCCGGAGCCGATGGCCGCGAGCATCAGGGCGCGGTGAGTGATCGACTTGTCCGGCGGAGGCGTATACTCACCCCCTATTCCGCGCGCGGCGCGGAAGGTCGGGTTCATGGATCGAGAGTATGCGATAGGTTATATTCATGTCAAATGATCGACCTCCACACGCACTCCACGGCGTCCGACGGCTCCTGCACGCCGGAAAGGCTCATCGACCTCGCGCTGGAGGCCGGGCTTTCGGCGTTGGCGCTCACCGACCATGACACGCTCGACGGAGTCGCCGCGGCGCGCGCACGATCCGCCGGCTCAGGCCTCCGTTTCTTTGCCGGTGTCGAGATCGAGATAGACCGCGACGCGGAGGTGGGGCCGCGGGCCGAGGCAAAGGCGCGGCCCGGGGCGCAGCCTGCGCAGTCGAACGGCGAGTTCCACCTCCTGGGCCTCGGGCTCTCGGAGCGCCGGGAAGCGCTGGAAGCGGCGCTCGTGCGGCTTCGGGAAGCGCGACACGCAAGAAATGTCCGCATGGTGGAGAAGCTCCAAAGGGACGGCATTCCCGTGTCCATGGAAGAGCTGAACGAGATGGCGGGCGGGAAAATCATAAGTCGGGCTCATTTCGCCAAACTTTTCGTTCGCAAGAAGATCGTCAACTCGATTGACGCCGCTTTTTCCCGGCTCATTGGGAAAGGCCAGGCATACTACGAGCCGCGAGCGTGCCTTGCCCTTCGGGAAGCCGCCGCGCTCATTCACTCCGCCGGAGGCATTGCGGTCGTGGCCCACCCCGTCTCCCTGGGCTTGAAAGGGCCGGCGCTGCGCCAATTCCTCTCTTCCTGCAAGGACCAGGGGGTCGACGGCCTGGAGGTCTGGCACCCCAACCATCAGCTTTCGGAATCCCGCCAGTTCCGGCGGCTTGCCGCCGGGCTCGGACTCCTGGTGACCGGTGGCTCTGGACTTCCATGGCGAGCACATGCCGCAGAGGAAACTGGGGAACGCCACCGCGGGGCGCGGGGTTCCGGACGAGCTCCTTGACTCTCTTCCATTGCAACGGCTGCCCGGCTGAACTATACTCCGAGCCGATGGTCGAGGCTCTGGGGAGATGGGCTGGTCGGAAAGCGCGGGATTATTCCTACGCGCTGGGCTTTTTTTTTCTCGTGCTCAGGGAGACGGCGCTTTTTATGCGCCGCCGCCAGGTGGCCTTTCGTGTGCTCGTCCTGCAGATCCTGTTCACCGGGGTCGAGGCCCTGAGCATCGTCTCCCTCGTCGCCCTTTCCATTGGGGCGGTCATCATTGTCGAAGGGGGGACCATCCTGCCCCGCTTCGGGCAGACCAGCCTCATGTATTCGATCCTCATCGTGGTGATCACCCGGGAGCTGGGACCCATCCTCACCGCGTTCATCATCATTGCCCGATCCGGGACCGCAATTGCCACCGAGCTGGGCAACATGGTGGTCTCTCACGAGGTGGAGGCGTACGTGTCCGTGGGGATCAGCCCCATCTCCTACCTCGTCGTCCCGCGCGTCCTTGGCGTTACCATCTCCATGATGGCCCTGACGATCTACTTCAACTTCTTCGGGCTGTTCGGCTCCTACCTCGTCTCCCAGCTCATCAAGCCCGTGCCTGTGGTGGAATACTTCCGCGCGCTCCTGCAGGCCCTGCAGCCCAAGGACCTGGTTTCCACGATCGTGAAGTCCTTCGTTTTCGGGGTCATCGCCTCCGTCGTCGCGACGTTTCAAGGCTTCAAGGTGGGCTCCTCGGTCACGGAAATCCCGCGCGCCGCCATCAAGGCGGTCGGGCAGGGCTTTGTCCTGTGTTTTCTCGCGAATGCCTTGATAACTCTCATCTCGTACGTGTAAGTGAAGGCGACCTGATGGACCAGACGGCCGACGCAGCAGCTACGTTGATCAACCTCCGGGACGTCACGGTTCGCCTCGGCGGACGCGACATCTTGCGGGACGTGAATCTTTCCTTCCTCGCCGGGATGAGCACGGTGATCATGGGGCCTTCGGGCAGCGGCAAGAGCACGCTCTTGAAAACCGTTGCCGGTCTGATCCCGCCGGATTCCGGGAAAGTGTTCTTCCGGGGAAAGGACATGCTGCAGATGTCCGAAGCGGGAATGCGGGAGCTCCGCAAGGCAAGCGGATTCATCTTCCAGGATGGGGCGCTGTGGGAAAACAAGACCCTGATGGAGAACCTCGCGCTCCCCCTCCAGGTTCATTTCCCCGAGCTTCCTCCGGCGGAGGTCCAACGCCGGGTGGTCAGGGCTCTCGAGCGCGCCGGACTCGAGGAGAGCGCCGGCATCCGTCCGGCGGGGCTCTCCGGGGGAGAGAAGAAAATCGCCTCCGTCCTGCGGGCGCTCATCACGGAGCCCGCCATCCTGTTCATGGACGAGCCCACGCTCTCCATCGACCACACCATGGAAGGAAAAGTCAGCCAGATGATTGCCGACGTGAAAGCCCGGGGGTGCGCAATCCTCGCGGTCACCCATGACCCCCGGCTCACCTCGACCCTCGCCGACAAGCTGATCATCCTGGACGCCGGGGTGATCCGTGAGACCGGTGATTTCGATTCCGTGAAGCGCAGCCGAGATGAACGCACCCGGGAAATCCTTGCGGAGGTCCTCGGAGAGATCGCCTCGTATGACACCGACCTGCTCGAGCTTCTCGACGCGGAAGACAAGGACGGGCCAAAGTGAGGAAGTCCAGGGACGCCGTGAGGGGGACACCATGAAGCTCAGGATCCGGTTCGCGGAACAGGTGGTCGGCGTTTTCGTGCTTCTTGCCATCATCGGCGTGGGAGTCATCCTCGTGGTCATTGGGGTGAACCAGAGATGGTTCGCGCGCAACTACACGTTCATCAGCAGGTTCTCCTCCGCTGACGGCCTCGCGGTCGGCATGCCCATCATGTTGAAAGGGTTCGAGGTCGGGCGGATTTCCCGTATCAAGCTGAACCCGCAGAACGAAGTGGACGCGCAGTTCTCCATCCAGGACACCTATTACGACCGGGTCCACCGGTACTCGGTTCTCGAGCTCGCCACCAGCCCCATCGGGCTCGGAGTTTCGCTGAAGTTCCATCCCGGCAATGACAAGGGACCGCCTCTTCCCGAGATGTCGTACATTCCGTCCCTGGATTCGGAGGAAGGTCAGAAGCTCGTGGACAGGGGGCTGGTCACCATCCCCAAGGGGGAGGACGTGATCGGCTCCGTCATTGCGAAGCTCAACCCAATCCTTGATGAGACCCGCGCGACCATCGCAGACATTCACCACATGACCGGCACGCTGGACACGGCCATGAGCGGGCGGGGGGGCGGGCCCATGGGGGAGATGATGGACAGCCTCGCGGCAACCCCGGGGAAGGTCAACAACGCGGTTGACGGAATGTCGAGCCGCGTCAACACGTTGCTGGACAAGGTGACGGTGATTTCAGACAACCTCCAGGACATCACCGTCAAGACCCGAGGAGTGATTGGGGACCTGTCCACGAACCTCGACGAAATCTCCCAGAACATCAAGGACATGACCGGGGACTTGAAAAACACGCAGGGGCTCGCCAAACGCCTGCTTGATCCCAAGGGCTCCATTGACACGTTCCTCAATGACCAGAACCAGCTCTACAACCAGGTGGAGGATTCCATCAAGAACGCTGATGAGACAATTGCCCAGCTCAGGAGCTTCATGGAGTTCATCAACAGCACGCGGCCCCAGATCTCGACCGTCCTGGAAAAAGGCACGAGCGCCCTCGACAAGGGCAATGACGTCCTGGAGGCGGCAAAGAACAACCCGCTTCTGAGAGGCGGCATACCTCCGAAGCCGCAGCCTCCCGACACGCTGCAAAGCTACCGGGACGAGGACTTCTGATGAAAGCGAAATCCCCTGCCGCGCAGCTTCTTCTCATCGGCCTGGTCGCCGTGTTTGCCGCGAGCTGCTCGTCCGCCCCGGCGAAGAGTGACACCACGACGAACGTCAAGAACCAGGCAGCGGACGCGGAAGTGTCGGGACAGCAGTACTTCAGCCAGGGTCGCTATGATCTGGCCCTCCAGTTCTTCACCCAGGCGCTGGATGCCAACGGCTCGGTGGACAACGTAGAAGGTGTCATCAGGTCGCGCATCGCCATTGGCCAGGTGTACCTCGCAACGGACCGGCTGCAGGCCGCGCAGGACATGCTGACCTCGGCCAGAGAGCAGGCGCGCGCGCGCAGCGCGCCGCTTTTCATCAATGCATCGATCAGCCTGGGCGAGCTGTACCTGCGGGAAGAGGACCCGCAGAAGTCACTCGGCATCCTGCAGGAGGCGGTCTCCGCCCAGCAGGTGAAACTGACCCCCATGCAAACGGGCGTCCTGTACCATGACATCGGCGCCGCCTGGAAGGCTTCCGGGGACATGGCGAAAGCGCTGGACTGGTTCTCCAAGGCTTTGCAGAACAATCTCATAAACAAGCTCCTGGAACCGGCCGCCGCCGACTATTACATGATCGCCTCGGTCCACTCCAAGCAGGGGGACTTCGCGGCGGCCTCGAGCAACATAGAGCAGGCCCTCGCCATCGACAAGAAGATCGAGAACTCGCCCGGCATCGCGAAGGACCTCTATGCCATGGCGTTGATCGCCGCAAAAAAGGGCGACACGGCGGCAGCGTATGACTATTACCAGCGCGCGTACAGCGTCTTCACCTCCCTGGGTGACAAGGACGGCATGAAAAAGAGCCTGACCCAGCTCGTCTCGATGGCCCAGAGCCTGGGAAGGAATGAGGAAGCGCAAGGCTACCAGCAGGCCCTTGTGAAGGCCGGCGCGCCGTGAAGCGGGAGCTTGGGTTCGTCCTCCGCGCATGGGGGGAGGCGGCCCGCAAGATCGGCTTCCTCGCCCTCCTGGTGGCGGGGAGCGCCGCCGCGGGGTTGGTGATTGCCTGGCCGCTGTGGTACTTCGCCACCTCCGCGCGCACGGCGTACACGGCTTTCGCCCTCATCCTTGCCGCGTGCGGGATAATTTTCGCGATCATACCGTCCATCCTCAAGGGGAGAAATGCCCCCCGGGACACAGGCGGCCCGCGGCGCTCGGCGCTGTCCGGAGTGCTTGGCGTCTTGCAAGCCGTCATCCTCCTCTGCGGGCTTTACCTGGCAATAGCGCTCTTCTACCGCGGAATGTGGATCTTCGCGGTGCCCCTCCTGATAGTCTGCTTCGGCCTCCTGGTGCTTCTGGGCCTGGCCCGCAGGGGCGCAAAGGCATCCAGGGGCGCGGTAATCCTGCCGAAAATCAGGAAAGAGTGAAGCGAAGCCTTGCCGTCACGACGTTCCTCCTGTTCCTCTTTGCGGCCTCACACGCCGCGGCCTCGGACTATCCCCTGATCCGGGTGCTGAGCTCGGATGACCCTTTGTTCGTTCAACACCAGTCGGAGCTGGAGGACTACTACCGCATTGCCAGGGCGCGTGAGCCCGGCGTCCTGCCGCCGCTCAGCATTTTCGAGTACCACCTCCGCAAGGGCGAGGACCTTTTTTCCTTGAACGCGCGCCTCGGGCTTCCCTATGACACGCTGGCCACCCTCAATGGAGCCGGCAGCACGGAAGCATTCACGGAACGCCGCAAAATCCTTATCTCGAGCCAGGCGGGCCTGTTCGTGAACGACCCTCCCCGATCCGCGCTCGAGGACATGATGTTGTCGACGCTCCTGGCCGCCGGCAGGAAGCCGCAGAAGCTCATCGTTACGCGCCAGGATCGTACCTCCGCCGTCCTCTTCTTTGCGGGAGAGCAGTTCACCCCGATCGAGCGCGCATATTTCCTCGGAATCCTTTTCGAGTTCCCGATTGCCCGGGGCAGGATCACGTCCCTGTTCGGTCCTCGCAAGGACCCTTTCACGGGAAGGCCTGAGTTCCACACCGGCATAGACATTGGCGCCCCGGACGGCACGGAGGTGCATGCGGCGCGGGATGGAGTGGTCTCAGAGATCGGTCACAACGAGACGTTCGGCAATTTTGTTGTCCTGGATCATCCGGGAGCCTACCAGACCCTCTATGGACACCTGTCGATGATTGGTGTTACTATGAAGCAGAGGGTAAATGCTGGAGAGGTTATCGGCGCCGTGGGTCACACGGGCCGGGCAACAGGCCCTCACCTCCACTTCGAGGTGATAAGGAAAGGGAGCGTTACTGATCCTTTTCCGCTTTTGGCGGTGAGAAAATATTAAAGTTTGCGGAGGTATGGGGACGATAATAAAGGTGTTGGTGTCCAAGATATAGTTCCCCTCCCAGTTTACTATATTGGAAGGCACCACACCAGGCAGGCCGGCTCCTTCGGGGGTCGGCCTCTTTTTTTGCGTCGCTGAAAACAGTGGCGGCCGGCAGCTCGGTCCCGCTCCGCTTGGTCGTGACTCGCTCGGTCCTCCTCCGTTGACAAAGGCACCGCCGGCTCATATCCTTTTCGCGTGCGTCAGATACTCCGAAAAAGGTCCCTCTTCGAAATATTGTTGATGGTCGCATTTGCCGTTGCGCTGCTCATCGGAGTGTCCCTCGGTCTTGCGCTGGCGGCCACCAGGAACATCTCGATGAAAGAGCAGTTCGGCGACCATAAGCCGGCGCTTCCCACCCGGATCCTCGACATCCATGACCGGGAGATCACGGAGTTCTTCGGAGACCAGAACCGGGAGCTGATCACCATAGACCAGGTCCCGCAGCATCTCGTTGACGCCTTGCTCACGCGGGAAGACCGCAACTTTTTTTCCCATCACGGGTTCAGTTTTCGCGGCCTCCTGCGCGCGTTGTTCAACATTGCCACGGGCCGCTACGTCTCGGGGGCAAGCACGCTGACGCAACAGCTCGCGGGGCGTCTCTACGCGGACAGGTCGGACATCTCCATCCGGCGCAAGCTCGTGGAGCTGTGGTGGGCAATCCAGATGGAGCGCAGGTACACGAAACAGGAAATCCTCCAGATGTACCTCAACGAGATGCCTTTCGGGCACAACACGCAGGGCGTGCAAGCCGCGAGCAAGTTCTTTTTCAAGCATCCCGTCCAGGAGGATACGCTGGCGGAATCCGTGATGCTCGTCATCCAGCTCGCCAAGCCCGGCCTCTACTCTCCCATCAAGAACCCGCAGCGCGCGCAGAGGCTGCAGCGGCTCGTGTTGGACCAGATGGTGGGCCTGGGATACGTGACGAAGCAGGATGCGGACTCCTCCTTCAATGACTATTGGTCGACATATGACTACACGCGCCCAAATTCCACGGCCTACTTCGAACGGGAGGACAAGGCGCCCTGGTTCAGTGAATACATCCGCAACCAGCTCGACGAGCTGCTGTTCGGCTCCTATGACATCCTCACCGACGGCCTCGTGGTCCACACCACGCTGAACCTCGACTACCAGGCGGTGGCGGAAGAGCGCATGAAGAAGGACATCGAGGACGTCAACAACCGCTACCTCGCCCTCGCCAACAGCCGCATCAACTTCTCCAACGCCCAGTTCCTTCCCATGATCGACATGCTCGGCCTGGGGTACAACATCGATGACCTGATGTACCGCAACAGGAACGCCACGGGAAACACGAAGCGGCAGTACGCCAAGAACATCAACCCCGCGGTGGAGCTCGCCACGTCCATGTTCTCCATGGACCGGCCGCAGGCAATCGTCTCCGCCGGCAACGCGGCGGACCTCAACGTGACGCGGCGCACGCAGGTCCAGGGGGCCCTCATCAGCATCGACCCCAGCAACGGGTACATCCTCGCCATGGTGGGGGGCAAGGAGTTCGGCGTGGACCAGTTCAACCGGGCAACCATGGCCAAGGTCGAACCGGGCTCCGCCTTCAAGCCGCTGTACTACTCCGCGGCAATCGACTCACGCAAGTTCACCCCGGCCACCATGATCCTCGACGCCCCCGTGGTGTTCAACAATCCTGACGGCACGCTGTATGAGCCGCTCAACTACAAGGGGGAGTGGCACGGGCGCGTCCTCATGCGGGACGCCCTTGCAGAATCCATGAACGTGCCGTCCCTGAAGATCCTGGACGGAATTGGGTTCGACGCAGCCATCCAACGGGCCAGCCGCATGCTGGGGATCACGGATCCGGCGGAGATCGAGAAAACCTTCCCCCGCTATTATCCGCTGGGGCTGGGCGTCATCACCGTCTCCCCGCTGCAGATGGCCAGGGCATTCTCCGTTTTCGCGAACAACGGCCGTGAAGTGGTGCCCGTGGCAATCCGTTACATCGAAGACAGGAACGGCAAGATCATCCTGGAGCCTGCCAAGGAGGTCATGGGGCAGGAGAGCCGCAAGGGGGACGCCGCGCAGATCATGAGCCCCCAGACGGCATACATCATGACGAGCATGCTCCAGAGCACCATCAAGGAGGGGACTCTCGGCGGCGTGGGGAACATGCTTGACATCTGGAGCGACAAAGGCCAGCCCTTTGCTGGCAAGACAGGCACCACACAGAACTGGTCGGACGCGTGGACCGTGGGCTATTCCCCCTACATGACCACGGCGGTCTGGTACGGATTTGACCAGGGCAACAGGTCACTGGGAACAGAGATGACCGGCGCCGCCATTGCCGGTCCCACCTGGGCGAAGTACATGAAAGAGGTGCATAAGAACCTCCCCCTGAAGTTGTTCGACCGGCCCGAGACGGGGCTCGTGAGCGTCGAGGTGAGCGCTACCTCCGGGCTGCTGCCCACCGCGTATACCAAGAAGACCATCAAGGAGATCTTCCTGGCGGGCACCGAGCCGAAGACCTTCGACGAAATCGACGAATACAACGCAAACCGCGCGGATACAATAGAGCAGAACCTTCGCAAATCCCTCATCAATTCCAGCATGGGGGGAGGTGACACAACCATTGCCCCCGTCGACTCGCCGACACCGGACGTGAACACGCCCGCCACCGGCGGCAAGGGAAATCCGCTCCTTGACTAGGCCGACGGGGGACTCCATGCAAGCAGGCGCCGCGCGGTTGTACACGAAAGATCACGCATGGGTCCTCGTCATGGGGGCCAGGGCAAGGGTCGGCATCTCCGATTTCGCGCAGAAGGAGTTGGGGGAGATTGCCTACGTGGAGCTGCCCACGGTCGGGAAGCGGCTTGTCCGCGGGGAAGTCGGATGCACAGTCGACTCCATGAAGACCTCGAGTGAGATCTATTGCCCAGTCTCGGGAACGGTGGTGGACGTGAACTCTTCCGTGGAGACCGAGGAAAACTGCGGCCTCATCAACAGCGACCCTCTGGGCAGCGGGTGGTTGTTCGACCTGGAAGTCGAGACCCCCTCGGAGCTCGACTCCCTTCTATCGGAAAAAGACTACCTGGACTTCGTGCAGGGGAACTGACGGGCTTCCGTCCGGGCCTACTTTCTTCGACCCCGGAGGACGGCTCCCAGGCGCGCAATCAGCGCGCGCGCGGCCCCCAGCGCTCCGTACCTGCGTCGGACCGTGGAAAGATCCTCCGCCGCCTCCTCGAGGGTGAAAAGGGGCCCGAAGCGCGCGTTCAACTCCGCCCAATGCTTGCCGATATAGACGTACAGGTCAGCCTCCGTGGCGCCGGGAAAACGGGAGATGAGGTTGCTCTCCCGGATGATCGCGATGATGGGGGCATACACTCTGTCGTACCACGAGACGGCCGCCTCATCGAAAGGAATCTCCTCCGGCTTGTCCAGGTTGATGTACCATTTGTGCTCCCGGATGTGGGAGAGCAGCTCGTCGTAGCGCCCGATCTCCGTGAACTCCAGGGAGCAGTCCGGCCGGTGACGGTCGAGCTTCGTGGTCTGGAAGAACCTGCTCTTCTCGAACCCGATCACCGCGCGCTTGATCTCGTCCCTCGTCATCCCCGGCGTGAGCAGGATCTCGGAGGAAAGCGAAATGACCTCGGCATCGATGAACTCCGCCCCCTGCGCCTTGGCAACAGAGACCCGGTGGTTGCCGTCCCGCACGAAATACGCGCCGCCTATCTCGAAGAGCTTGATGGGGGGCAGGATGATGTTGCGGTAGTGCGCCTCATCCACGCTCATCCAGCGGCGCATCAGCTTGTCGTGCCGGGGCAGGAACGCCTTGTTGAAGTCCTTGTATCGACCCTCGCTTCCCACGATCTTTGCTATGCGCACGGTCTGCATTCCCTTGTAGGTCTCCGATTCCGGTCGGAGGAGGCTGCGAATGTCCCCCAGGGAAAGCATCTCGTCTTTCTGCGGCTGCAGCAGCGCAAGGATCCGCCCCAGCGTCTCTTTCATGCGGACCCTGCTGAAGTCCTGACGCGTCATGGATGAGTACATGTTCCCGCCGCTCATCGGGAGACCTCCAGGTTCAACATTGTGTGATCATACGCGTTGAGCACGATCGTTCCAGCGTACATCGCCTCACGCGCGGCATTCCGGTCATACAGGTGCACGTGCCCGTGAACGAGATACGCGGGGTGGAAGCGCCTCATGAACCAGAGGAAGACGCGAAACCCCGTGTGGCAGGCATCCGGAAGGTCGTTGATGCCGTACGGAGGCGAATGGGTGAGCAGGATGTCCAGGTACCTCCCGTGCACCATCCGGTTCCAGAGCATGCGGGGAAGAAGCCTCAGGATGACGAGCGACATGGAGAAATCGCTGTACTGGTTGTCCCCGCCGTTGTACCAGATGCTCCCTCCCAGGCCGGCGATGATCAGGCCCTTCACCCGGACAACCTTGCCTTCCACGCAGGTGGCCCCCACGCCGCGCTGCCAGGAAGGTGTTGCCTCTTCAAAAGGGTCGCGCCTCTGGTCCGAGCGTCCCTCGAGATGATGGTTTCCGAAAACGAAGAGAAGCGGTTTGTTCAAGGTGCTCACGATGAAATCATAGTACTCCAGCGCGAGGTCTCCCGCGCTCAGCACGAGGTCTACGTCAGCAAACCTGGCTTTCAGGTTGGCACTGTAGATTACAGGGTCAATGTGGTCAGCGATGCAAAGAACCTTCATCCTGTTTGCATCCCAATATAGTGAATCCCCGGGGGCGCTTCAACGGAGAGTAGCCGGGGCGTTACTGCCGGACGGATCATTCTGGGCGCAATTCAGGCGCGCGGCTGGCATGCCGACGATTGAAAGAGGGGGATTGCGGGAGTCGAGGCGCGGGAAAACAGTGCGCAGCCGACGGCGCGCCGATGCCGCCCCCCGCTTCCGCGAGTGCCCGCGGGCGGATGCCTGTGCGCGAGTGGCCTGGCGAGGTATACTAGAAGGGGACCGTGAGATGTCAAGGCGAATAGCTTTCATTTTGGTAATCCTGCTGGCAGGGTTGCCGGCGTTCAGCGCTTCCAACTTTTTCGAGAAGGGCGAGGCGCTTTTCATCCAGAACCAGCCGCGCGAGGCCGAGCCACTTCTGGAAAGCGCCCTGAACGATGACCCCTCGAACGAGAAGGTCTATCTGTACCTGGGCATTGTCTACCAGCAGCTCGGCGACCTGGACAAGGCAATCGACGTCCTCAAGCGGGGTCTTTCGATTTCCGCCTCCTACAAGGACCTCATGTACTACAACATCGGCAACGACATGTTCGCGCGCAAAGACTACGCCCTGGCGGAGCAGATGTACTCGCAAGCCCTCGACGTGAACAAGAACCTCGCGGAAGGGTACCTGAACAGGGCACAAGCCAGAATGCAGCTCCAGAGCTATGACGGCGCGGTGAATGATTATACCGTTTTCCTGCAGCTTCAGCCGCAGGACCCGCAGCGGCCCAAGATCGAGGAGCTCATCCGCCTCCTCGGGCAGATGAAGGAAGCGAAACAGAAAGCCCAGGAGGACGAGCTCGCGCGGCAGAAGGCGCTCATGAATGACGTCATGAGCAGCCTCAATAACGCCGGAGACGACACCAAGAACCTCTCCGTGGAGTCGATCAAAGCCAAAAACGACCCCGTCAACGTCGACATCAAGGACTGAAAATGAAAACACCTGCCCCCGGTCGCGGCGCAATCCCCGACAAGCCCTCAGGAAAAGGCCGTCCCGGCCGCGAAAGCGCGCCGGCCCGCAGCCGCGCAAGCTCGTCGACATCAGGTCGAACGCCCAGCCCTCCCGCATCTGACAGCACGGCGACTCAAAAAAGGTCGAGCCGCCCCCGGGGCCTGATCATAGCGGGAATCATCCTTCTGTGTTTGCTGGCCGGAGGCGGAGCATTCCTCGGCGTGACGCTGAAAAAATCAGCGGACGCCGGCCGGGTGACCGAAAGCCTGAAGCAGGCGGCGTATTACGAAGACAAGGGCGAATACGAGGAAGCGCTCAAGATCCTCAACGGCCTGGACATCGACAATCCGAAGGTGAAGCAGGTCCTGGATGACGTCCTTGCGAGGAAGAAGACGGCCGACGATGCGGCCCGTCAGCAGGAGCTTTCCGCGCTGCTTGCGCAGCAGCAGCAGCTTCGCGCCGGGCTGAACGAGCTGGGGGCGAAGTTGAACCAACCGCAGAAGATCGTGATCCAGCAACCGCCGGAGAAAACGGCCGCGGAGAATGCCACGACGGCTGAGAAAGAACGCCAGAAGAAGGTCCAGGACCTGCTGCAGCAAGGAGCGGCAGCCTTCAATGCCGGACGCTACACCGAAGCCCGGAAGGACTTCGAGCAAGCCGCCGCCCTTGACCCGGGAAACGCCAACGCGCTTGCCTACGCCGGCCTTTCCTACCTCCGCGAAGACCCCTCGAACCCCTCGAACGTCCAGAAAGCAGTGGACCTGTCCAAAAAGGCAATCGACAAGAACCCCGATTTCTGGCTCCCTCACCGGACCCTCGGGGAGATCTATGACAGCAGGAAACTGGCTGACGACGCGATGAGGGAATACAAGACCGCCGCACGGCTGAACCCCGACGATGTGGACACCCTTTTCGCCCTCGGCAAGCTCCAATACCGGGCCCACCTGTTTCCTGACGCCGCCAAATCGTTCGACGCGTGCGTGCGGCTGCGGCCGGACTTCACCTCCGCCCATTTCAACAAGGGCATGAGCCTCGTGCAGACGGGGGACGCATCGAAGGCCATCGACGCGTTCAAGTCCGCCATCGCCACCAAGAGGGATTTCGCCGACGCCTATTACATGATTGGAAACCTGCTCGAGCAGAAGGGGGACAGCGCCGGCGCCGTGGACAACCTCAAGCAGGCCGCGCAGTACGCGCCGGACAACCCCGGCTTCCTTCGCGAGCTTGGCACGGCGTACATGACCAGGGCTGATTTCTCCAGCGCGGAGGCTTCGTACACGAAGGCTCTTACTCTTCAACCCGACAACGCCACCGCCAACTACAACATGGCATCCGTGAAGATCAAGCTCGGCAAGGCGGAGGAAGCCCTCCCGTTCGCGCAAAAAGCCCAGTCCATGGATGACTCAGCGGCGAACGCCTACATCCTCGGGCTGGCGAACGAGAAGCTCGGCAACGCGGACGACGCGGTCAAATATTACGGCATGGCCGTGCAGAAGGACCCCAAGTTTGCCCCCGCGCTCATCAACCTGGGCGCCATCTATGACAGCAAAGGGATGTCCGACCAGGCGTTGTCCTGTCTCCAGTCAGCGGTCGAGATTGCCCCTGAATCGTACGAGGCGCACAACAACCTCGGGAACGTCTTCCTTCACAAGCAGCAGTTCCAGGACAGCATTACGCAGCTCACAAAGGCGCTTTCCCTGAAACCCGACGCCCGTGACACTCAGTACAACCTCGGCCTCGCCTACTCGGAGAACGGCCAGACAACGGACGCAAAGACGGCGTTCATAGCGGTGCTGCGCATTGATCCCACCTACTGGGATGCGTACCTGAACCTTGCCAGGATTCTGGTGAAGGAAGGGAACAACAAGGACGCCAAGGACATCCTCACCAAGGTGATGGCCAAGAGCCCGAAGTCAGACGTCAAAGCGGAAGCGCAGAAGCTCCTGGACCAGATGAAATAGCGCGGGAGATCGCGCTTGGCAGGCCGGAGATCGCGCTTCGCGCGACACGGCCTAGCGTTCCTTGGGAGGCCTGTCGACGAGCTTTCGAAGGGTTTCCTCGGACAGCTCATGCCAGATGGGGCGTCCATGAGGGCACCGGGGCACGCTGAGGCGCAGCGCCTGCGCGCACAGCTCGCGCGCGGTAACGGCGTCCACGACCTCTCCTTCCTTGATTGCGAGCTTGCACGCCGCCATTGCCAGAAGAGACGAGCGCCATTCCTCAGCGCCTACGCCGCGCGCCAGCTCCACCAGCACGTCCTCCCGAAGCGGTCGGAAGTCATCCGAAATCGCCGTTATCTCGAAGGACGCGCTCCCCACGCGCGCAAGCTCCATTCCGAGGCCTGAGAGCTCCTCCCGGCAGCGTTCCAGACGGCTCCCCTCCTCTTCCGTCACGTCGAAAGAAAGCGGAAAAAGCATCTCCTGCATTTTCGGCGCCCGCGCTCCAAGGCGTTCGAAGATGATTCGTTCATGGGCCGCATGCTGGTCCATGATGAGAAGACGGTCAGGCAGCTCGAAAACCAGAAAAACCTTGAACGCCTGTCCCAGGAACCTGATGTCCCGGGCTTCTGCCGAAAGTCCGACCTGGCTCTTTTCGGCGTAGGAAAAAGGAAGCGTTTGACCTGGCACCGCGGAAGCCGCAGAAGCTCGCGAAGCGGACGTCCATGGCGCGGAGGGCCGCGGCACCGATGCCGGCGAACCGGACGGCCGTGAACCGGAAGCCTGCGAACCAGCGTAGGCTTTCGGCGCAGCCCGCCCTGTGCTTTCACCTTCAGGCTGACGAGGCTGTGTCTGCCCGGTGAGCCCCGCCCTTACCGCGCTTACAACGGCGGAGTGCACGTCCGCGATCTTCTGGAACCGCACTTCCTTTTTTGCGGGGTGGATGTTGAAGTCGATCAGGCTTGGATCGATCTCAATGAAAACAAAGGCGACAGGGTACCATCCTCCCGGCATGAAGCCCGAGAATCCGTATTCCACGGCCTGCATGAGGGAATACTCGGACACCCGGCGCCTGTTCACAAAGACCTGGATGAGCTTCCTGTCCCTGCGCCGCAGCTCAGGACGGCCGGCAATCACTTCCACGGCAAAGCCATTCCCTTGAGCGGCGGATGCAGCAAGCATGCGGGCATCCAACTGGTGTGCGTAGCACAGGGAGACCCGTCCGACCAACGTGGCGGGCGGAAGCGTGAGCTTTGCTTCTCCGTCAGTGAACAGCCGGAAAGCCACGGATGGGTGAGACATTGCGCGGTCGGTAAAGACAGACCTGCACAGGGCAGATTCCGCGGAGGCGCTTCGAAGGAACTTTTTCCGCGCAGGGTAGTTGAAAAACAGCTCCCCAACGTCGACAACCGTCCCCTTTCGCCCTTGACATGGCTCCAACCCTTGCAGGGCGCCGCCAAGCACCTCCAGCCTGTTCGCGGGCTCATCCGATGCCTGCGAGCTGGTGATGGAAAGCCTGCTGCACACGGCGATGCTCGAAAGCGCCTCCCCCCGGAAGCCCAGGGTGGACACCCGCATCAGGTCGTCCTCGGACTCGATCTTCGACGTGGCGTGGGGCTTCCAGCATACCTCGAGGTCCTCAAGGCTCATTCCCGCGCCATCATCCACCACGCGGACGCGGGAGAGTCCGCCTGCTTCCAGGAATACGTCGATTGAGGCGGCGCCGGAGTCGATTGCGTTCTCCAACAGCTCCCTGACAATGGAGTGCGGCCGGTCAATGACCTCGCCGGCGGCTATCTTTCGGGAGACCTCGTCCCGAAGGATCCTTATCCTTCGGGACCGAGGCTGGGATCCATTCATCTAGAATTGAACGGAGGTGGTTATCGACACCGAAGTGGCCATGTCAGGCAGCGTGTTTGTCCCTGAATAATGCAGCGTGCCATCCGCATTGAACACCGGCGTAATGGTGTACAGCAGGGAGATATCCATGATCGGGCTCACGGAGTAGGTGATCCGCGCCATGATATCGGTGTTCGCATTGAACAAAGCGTCATTGAAGCCGGCCGGAACGTAGTTCCCATAGAAGAGGCTCGTGCGCTCATAGGACACGGCTCCTGAGAGATTCACCACGGGAATGGCGCCTTTCTCCAGCTCGAAGCTCGCGACAAAGCGGTCCGGGTTGTTCGGGTCCTGCTCCCAGGCGCCCGTAGACGTGTTGACGGTCCAGGGCCAGAAGTAGCCGGCTTTCACCGCAAACGCTTTGCTGAGCTTGAACCCTGCCTCTCCGTAGATGCCCATGTTGTAGTTGTTGAATTGAGAAGCTGAAGGATTGTACAGGTAGCCTAAAACATTGAGCACATACAACGACCGTGCGCGGTTGTATCCCGAATCATAAAGCTCAGGCATGAACATGCCCGTGAAGATCCTGTATTCGAGCCTCCACGTGAAGTCAGGAATGACCAGATTTCCGAAAAATCCAGCGGCGGCCCCCCAGTCCTTCACGGGGATTGCCGAAGAAGAGCTATAGACTGCGGCAGTAGCGAACCCAGGGGAGATCCAAGAGAAGTAGGGACTCGAAGACCCGAAGTAGGGAAGCATGAAGGCTCCGTCGGTGAAAAAAACCAGCCCAAAGGCGTTGCTTTCTACGAATGGCAGATCCAGGTCGACTCCCGGGAAGAAGAATATGGGGTTGCCCGCGGCGGACGGGCCCGTGGGGAATGGGGACACTGGGTAGTACAAATCCCCCGCGGGGTTGAAATCCACTATTGCCGATATCCCCAGCGCCGCGCGGGAGCCGGGGACGGGCCGTACGTAGAGTCTGCCCCCCACCACGTCAGGAGGATAGACGGTGCCGTTGACGATGTTCGGGAGGGCGTCGCCGACCACTGCCTCGAACCCGCCTCCCCCCAGATCGGCGCCGATGTTGACCCCCAGGTGTCGCACCGTGGGGAAGTCCGCGTCATTTGCGAAACCACGCATCACGAGCCCGTGGCCTATCGTTATGTCCTCGAGGCTGCCGACTTTGAGGAAGAATGGGTCATGTTGCTGGCCGTACTCGATGTACTTGATCTTGAGGAACAAGTCCCGGGTGAAATCCGCCGCTATTCTTGAGGGATCCCCACTCTGGTCGGTTCCGAAGCTCCACTCGTCATTGCCTCCCGGGTGGTACCAATCCCCCGGGTCAAGCATGTTGCTCTGATAGATGATGGGTAGATAGAGCGCCATCTTGAGCTGGCCGGTGGCGAAGGTTGGCTCGAGGACGGCCTCTCCATAAGTCAACCCGTTGACGGTCAAGGTTCCCAGCTCGAAACCAAGGACGTTGTGAAGCGCGGCAAAAATGCCATTCATGAAACCGTTCTGAGAAGAAGCAGGAGGCGATGCAGGACTCGGTGAGGGCTGCTGCTGCGGAGCTTGCTTCCTGCTCGTATGCTTTCTCCATTGATGTTGCCGCAGCAGGATCGAGCTTCACGAAGCTCATTTCCTTTTGGAGGCCGGCAAGCACATCTTGAGGAATGGGCGCGGGCTTGAAAGAAGCCGCAAGGGCATCAGCGAAGTCCCCCTGCGGAACGTCGACGGCCTGGCCCGTCTTGAGGTCCTGAATCCAACCGGTGCCTTCCAGCGTGTAGAGGCTCGATGTCGAGCCCTCGACGTACTCGACCACGATGTCCGACCCCCGCACCCCGCACACGGCGGATTGCGTCTTGATCTGGTATTGGTCCTTGGTCGAAGCCTTCCCTGCTACTGTTCGTACTTTGCCGATTCCAAGGGAGAACACGTCCTGCCCCGCCGTCTCGGTCCGCAGCGCTTCCACCGTGAAGTTGGTGTTCTGGGAGATCTTTATGATTGTCCCCGTGTGGCTGACCTCCAGCTCGGCAACGTCACCCACGCCCGTGACAATGGTCCAGCCCGGCTTCACCACGTCCCCGTCCTGGATGTTGGTCACCTCGGTGGTCCTGTCGGACATCACTTTGAAAGTCCCGCTGTTGTCCTCATGATAGGAAAGGATCACGGAAATGGCCGGAGGTTTGGCCGTGGCCGGGGTTGCCTGGGCGAAAACCAGTCCGGGAATCACGAGGAGCGCTCCCAAGGCCATCGCCCTGATACATGCTATTCTCATCCGGCTATCCTCCGTTAGAAGAGCGCCACGGCGCTCTGGAGCCCCGACGTTATGATGGGGTTCGGGTTTTGTCCTGGCATATAGGAGAGCTGGTAGACGAACGATATCACGGCAGGCCCTGACCTGAAGTTGATCTGGGCGGCAATGGATCCGTTCTGCTGGCTTATCAGGTCCCCGAAAGTCGTGATGCTCTGCTTATCATAGGAGAAGCTGAAGGAGAACCCGGGCACCACTCCCTCTCCAACAGAAAGGATAGCCCGCAGCTCAGGGTATTGCAGGCTGGGAAGGGTTGCAGACGTCTCGAAAGGACCGTCCACGGCCACGGTGAAGACCAGCTTGTCCCCGAAGAGAGAAGTCCCCAGGCTCACGAGATATCCGAACGTGGATCCGGTAACGCCCGAGGTCACGTAGAGGTAGTCCGTCTGGCGGGAGACGTCATAGAGCGGACCGAAATAGTCAGGGATGAAGCTCGCCTGCATGAGCCGAAGCTGGGCGCCATACGTGAATATGTCAATCAGCCTCCCGCTCATGCCAACCGCTCCGCCCACCGACTGAGAGTCGATTGTGGCCACGTCGGTGAAGGCAATCATGGAGGCGGTGTCCTTGACGGAAAACAAGGGGACCCTGATGTCACCACCGTAGACGTAGACCGGAGCTCCCGGAGCCACCGCGGCAGGTTCGGTGGAGGACTGCAACGGGTTCGAGGATCCGGTGTCAGCCACGAGCGTCCCGCCAACCTGCATGTCCTTCAGGATTGCAACATCCGTGCCGGCAAGCGGACGAATAGAGAGCCTGCCGCCCAGGACGTCCATCAAGGCGAGGTTGCCGGCGAACGTCTCCACGCCGACGTACGGGAAGGCGAAAAGCGAGCCGTCGAGGTCCGCCTGCAGGCCGAGATGGCGATCTTGCGGAAGAAAATACATGTTCGTGTAGTCACCTGCAATGAAACCGTCCCCGAGCGTCACATCGTCGAAAGATCCGAGCTTGATGAAAAGCGGATCCCCCTTGAGCCCCCAGCGGATGTAGTTGATCTTGGCGAGGTATATCTGCAGGAAGCTCTGGAAATCCGTGGGCGCCCAGTCCGCGCTGCGGAGGTACAGGGAATTGCCGGGGCCCGTGAAATTGTAGTTCAGCGTGATTGCAAGGCCCACGCCGAGCTTGCCATAGGAAATGTCAGGAAACAAGGAGAGGGACTGGTACGTCACAGGCTGCGGTTCGTTGAACGTCTGCACGCCAATTCCAAGGCTCATGCCGAAGCGGAAGCTCGGATTTTCGGCAGGAGCCGCCTGCGAAAAAGCCGGCCCCGCTGCCAGGCCGATCAGCAGCAGCAACAAAGCGCCGCGCCTCAGAACTGTCACCATTGAGACCTCCTTATCCCCGTGCAAGGATTATAACTCCTGGCAGCCGCGAAAACTATAGCGAAGCGCATCAAGACAGCATCAAGACGCGCGCCGTCACCCCGTCAGAAAGTCAGCTTGGCCTCAATTCCGAAGCTGACGGCGAGCCTCCAGATGAGCCCCGGGGTGAGCGCGGTTTCGGTGTCAGCGCCCACGTTGACGCTTCCCTTGATGGTGCCGTGCTCAGGAAATACGAGCGAGGTTGCATGTCCAAGCAGAATGGTGGCGGGGTGATAGTCATTTCCGGGATTGTAGTTGACGGCGAAGCTCCCGCTTTCCCGGTGGGCGATATGCGCATCCTTCCCCAAGGCGGCAGAAAGATAGGGAACGTTGATTCCTCCGTCGGGAAACACCGACCAGTCGAGATACGTGAGCACCGAGTTTGTGAGGGATATCTGCAGCGTCGTCGGGTCCTGGTCCCATTTGAAGCTGTCCGCGAACGTCAATCCCGTGTCCTTTTCCCCCAGCAGGCTTGCTGATGCTACAGCGGTAGCCTCGGTAAAGCGGAGGCTCTGGGCCGAGTTTCCCGCCACTGACCCGCTCAGGTTGATGCTGTATTCATCCGTTGTGATCATGGGCAGGCGCGGAATGGAACCGAGCCTGCCGAAAAGGTTGACCGCGTGAGACGCGGTTGCCAGCGTGATGTAGATGTCGGTTTCGGAAATCGAGGATGCAAGCCGGAGCATCTGGCCCACGGACAGATCGGCGCTGGAGGGGAGGAAGACATCGAGGAGCCGGGAGCCGTAGTTCCTCTTGACGCCAAGAGTGAACGCCGGGTTGTACGACGCCTGAGTGGTAGCCCCGTAGCTCTGCCAGATGGGAAGTATGGCGCTGGTGTTGTCCGTGAAGAGCTCCAGCACGGGAATCGACGTGAGCATGTACCCTTGCTGGGAGAGCACGCTGAGAAGCTGATCCGTCTCCGCCACGAATCGGGGCCCGGGCATGGGGGTGGTGATCACGGAAAGAAGACGTTTATACCCGACGCTGAGCGTGGAATCACCCTGGCCCAGTTTGAAAAGCAAGGCAGTGGAAAGCTGAGCGTCGTCCTCCTGCGTGTACGGCCCCGGAGCCGCGGGCAAGGCGTAGTTGCTGCCCTGCGCCTGTGTGCTGGCCTCCACATCGAATCCAACCGGGGTCGCGGGCACTCCGAGTCGCGTGGACAGTCGTTCCATGCGTGCGTAGTCGAGACCGCCCTGCCAGGGAACAACAAGGTCGAAACCCTGCGTCCATTGCGTCCAGTAGTTCTCGGAGCTGAGCGCATACCCCAGGAGAGACTGGGAGAGCTGAAGGTCTGAGGAGAGGTTCAACGGGATGGGCGGGGCGATGGAGAGGTGCCCAAGCCACGTCTGGGTCAGAAGGCCGGTTGTGGGATCAAGCGCCGCCTGGGAGTCCGCGGAAAAAGTTGTGGCGACGACCGGGCCAAGATCCACCCTGTCCTCCCGGGAGAACCCTCCCCCGCCGTCCAGGGAAAAAGCGTCCATCACGGTGAGAGGGACAACGACCGCCGGCACGGTCACCTTGTGGCCGCCGAACGCCGCCACGCTTCCCGCGGCCTCTCGGACAGTGACGTTTGCCTGGACGTGCGCGACGAGCACGTCCCCGCCCACCTCGGTGCGCGAATACATGCTTTCCGCCGCGGAGGGAACGCCGTAGAGAGACGAGAAACCCGCTGACATCGCCGTTACATCCTGCTGGATCGAAAGGTTGGACAGGATTGCCACGTTGCCCGCTTTCAGCACGACCCCGGGGACCTGCCCCGCAAAAGAGCCGGTGAACGCCCCGCCGAAGGAGCCCTGCGGGTCGGTGAAGTACACTTCGTCGATGAAGAAAAGACCTGGGCTCGGCGGCGGATTGGCCGAGCTGGTCGTGGCCGCCACGCTTATCTGCAGTTGAGTGATGTCGCCGGTCGTGGAGTCGAACTTTATTGGTTGACCAACGGTGTTGCCGTCGATTTTCACCGTGCTGTCGATCCGGGAGACTTTCATCTCATGCCATACGTTCCCGGCGAACGCCGTGTCGTTCAATTGCCAATGGACGCCGAGTCCGCCGGAGTCGTACAAGGTGAAATCGAACGTTGTGCCGGGCGTTGCCGGTGTTGGCATCCGCACATATGCCACCACAGATTGGTACTTGATTCCTCCCGTACCCTGTGTTGTGAATCCGCGAACAGAAAAGGGATTCTGGACTGCCGTTGAAGATCCCCACTGCACTTCCAAAACATCCTGCTCCTCGCCGTTGGGGTGGAACTGTTGGAGCTTCTGGGAGAACTTGTCAGGGAGTCGGTTGCCCGCTCCGGGGTCGCTTGGCGCGAACTGCTCCTGGATTTCCTGGGCGGTGATGTTGGAACGATCTGTCGAAGGGGGCAGGGCGGCGTTCACCCAGAACGGAGTGGCTTCGACGGAGATCGAATCGATGAGCACGTATCCAGAGGCGCTCCCCCCGGGTATATTCGCCACAAGAATGATTCTGATCCCACGCGCTTGCAGCAGTTTGGCGCGGTCCTGGTCGCTGAGGGCAACGGTGACCGCTGTCCAACCCGAGGTGCCCGGTGCGAGACTCAAAGGCCCCGTTTCATCGGCGGTTGACCCGGTTGGGCCGATCGTCACGACCCTGCTTGGGTCCTCCTGGTCGAGAACGCCGTTGGCGTTTCGGTCCTCCGAATCCAGCTTCCCGTTGCCCTGAAGCTTTGGGCCGGCACCGACAAGAAGGCTGATGTTACCATGGTTCGGATTCGAATCTGTGAAAGGAAATCCAGCGTCGGCTGAAGACACCTTTGCTTTCAGGATGCCGCTGCCGTCCAGGTCTTCCGAAATGCTTCCGATCTGCACGTAGACATTGGTCTGCGCGGTGATGTTGTAGCCCTGGAGCCTGATTGTGATGGACCTGGCGCTCGAGAGGTCGACATCAGTGCCGGGCGATATCGGCAATTGGGTCCCCACCCACACGTTGCTCGCGTCGAGCTGATACTGCATGACAAGGCTCGTTCCGCTCGTGCTCCCCTGTGAACTGCCAAGGACGTTGAACGGCCCCATGCGGGAACCGTTAGTGTACGGCAAAGGAGATGGCGCGCCGGACCAATTGATCGGCTCCAGCGTATACGAGCCCAGAGCGCCATATTGACGGAAATCGGTGTAATAAAGGTATCCGCGATTGGATTGAGAGAGGCTGAGACTGCCTATTGCAGATTCCTGCGACAGCGGCAGGCTTGCAGGATACGCCTGGTCCTCGGAAATATCGAGATTGATTGCGTTGCCTTCCATGCCGAAAAGGCGCAGGATTCCTGTTGTGTCAGGGTCGGTGAATGAAACGGCGCCTTGAGCCATCCACGAATAGTTCTTCTCCTTCCCCTGCAGCTCGGCGGCCGCGATCACGGTCCCGGACTTCGAGTATGCTTCCTGCGTGAAAGTCCATGGATCCGCGTTCCAGCGCAGCCCGGCTGAAAAAGTGAGGAAGAGGTTGTTCTTGAGGTCGATCTTGTCTTCCCAGGCAAAGAGGATGTCGCCGCCGGAAAGACCCTGTTCAGCCAATCGATACGTAACATCGATCTGATCGGTGGGCTGAATGGGCACCTGGAAAGTCAGGTTGCCCGACGCAGCATCCACCGAGAAGCGTGTTTCGGTGATGCCGTTGATCGTCACCTGGACGGATCCTGGCACGATGTTCTGCTCCAGGGTGAAAGAGGTGATCGGCGCAACGAACTGGACGTGCATGTCGAACTTGAACTCGCCGGAAAGCTCGTCCCGATTGGGGCCGTAAAGGAGGTTCGATGGATCCAGCGCGTAGAAAGGATAGAAATCCTGGAAATTGCGGGGGAGCGCGGTCATCTGGACTTGGTACCTGCTTTCCCCGATGACTGTTCTGAACGCGTAGCCCGTTGGGACTTGGGCGCCAGCCGCGGTTGCCTCAAACTGGTATCCGATCTTCGAAGGATCAGTAGGAGGAGTATTGGCAAAAGCATAGGAGTTGTCGATTTCGAAGGGAGTGTTGTCGCCCGGCTGCCAGATCATCAAGGCCGTGCCCACTCCCTGCAGGTTGACCTGCCTTGTCTGAAAAGTTGAGGTCATGTATGACTGCGTCCAGAAGAAATGAAGCGGAGCAGTGAAATTGAAGGTTCCGTCGGTATTCCGTGGAATACCAGCGTTCCCTATCGTAGAAGCGCCCACCGCGGTCCCGCCCACCGTGTAGTAGACGACCACCCTCCCCTTCACCGCGCTTTTCAAGGAGACGAGCCCGTTCGTCGTGTCGATCGTTACGTCGGTCAAAGTGGCCAGCCTGTACGTGCTTGCATGCCCTGCTGAGTCTGTCCCGATCACCGTCCCGTACTTGTCTTCCAGGTATACGACGAGGCTGCCCACATCGATGCCTACATCGGGCAGGAAGAAATACCGCCCCTTCGTATAGCTTTCCACGCCGATGTGCTGGTCGATCAGCTCGTTTTTCCCGACGAAGGTCTTGTGCTTGATCGCCGTGGAATCCCAGCGCAGGAGAAGATCGTTGGTGGAGGAGCCTGAGACAAGCTCCGCGGATGCGCCTATGGAGCTTGTTGGCTGGGCCGGGATTTCCAGGAACGGGCTTGGCGGGATGCTGATCCCCGTGTTCCCGATGACCAGGGATCTGAGCACCTCGTCAGAATCACCTTTGTAGCCCATGCGGATCGTGTTGTTCTGCACGCCGCTCAAGACTGACACGTCGAGGAAGTATTTTCTCATGAGGTAGAGGGAGATCGTGAGGTCGGGGGCCTGGGTGAAAACGAAGCCAGGGGCAAGACCGGGGAAGGAATCCAAAGCTTGCACGGGCAGGCCGGGAGCGAAGAGCAGCCCGGTCGTGAACCCGAGGCTGGCGTTCCAGGATCCTTGCAGGGTGAGGTCAACGTCAGCGCTCCCCAGCTTCGAGGAGAAAATCGTTGTAGGGGCCTCGGGCTGCGGCAGAGAGACGGTCTGCCCGTACGCCGATACAGCGGCGATGAGCGCCAGGAGAGCATACGCGGCAGTCAGGGCGCTGTATCGGGTCACGCTGGCGGCATTATCCACCGGAAACCCGATTCATGCAAATGCTTGCAGGGGCCGAAAATGAAGAAAATGGACGTTCGAAACGATCCCATCCCGCGATTCATCTCCCGCATGTTCGAAACGCCCGCTCTTCGGGCGCTCCCGGCGCTCCAGAAGGAAGAGCAGGCTCTCCAGTTCCTCAGGCAAAACAGCCTCCAACTGCAGCCGCTTCTGGCTTCGATGGGGATTGCCGCGGCCGCGGGCTGGCAGGAGACCATTGAGCGCCTGGTGCGGGAGATCAGGTCACTCGCCGACGGAATGCTCGAGAGGGAGATCTTTCGAGCCGTCGAGGAGCGACTCCAGTTTGCGTTCTACCCCGCCCTGGGCACAAACAGGCAACCTCCTTCCAGGTCGCGGGAAGAGATCGCTGCCCTGTGCCGACGGAGCGCGAACCATCCGGTAAGCCGAAGGGCGCTTTCCGGGTCCCTTTCCGCGGTTCTCGCCGATGTCACGGACAAGTATATCCCGCGGATCTGGGAGAGACGGAAGTACACGTACGTGGAAGTGACGAAGGTGCAGCGCCTGAGCCTGACCGCGCAGGAATGCGCGGACCTCCTTCGTTTCGCGCTCCTCGTGCGGCCCGCGGCCTACCTCCACGTCATGCCGGATGTCCAGTCCGGTTCGGAAGCGGGTTTTGCGCCTGTCCAGGAGCAAGCTCTTCAGCGGGCGTTCCACGGCATTGCCGCCCAGCTTGCTGCCACTCCGCCCGAGCTGGTCCAGATGGCGCTCCGCGCGGCCCTTCCCTATCCTGCAACGCAGGGTTTGCAGGCCACAGCCCGGCTTGCCGCGATTTTCGCCCTTCGGGGACGCGCCCTTGCGCCGGCGCTCGTGGTGGACCGGGGAGCGGACTTCCCGGACAAGAGCTGGTTCAACATTGCGCGGCGCAACGCCTCCTGGCGGGGCCTGGATCCCCGGATGCTTGATGAGCTGTACTCGATCGCCTCAGAGAACAGTTGGTAAGGGATTCCCTGGTTGAGAGATGGCAGGAGACTGGTAGGAGATGGTAGGAGACGGTAGGAGACTGAATGAAGAAGATCGGAGATTTTTTCGAGTCACTCGTGGTCGTCGTCATCATCGTTGCGCTGGCGCACACTTTCCTCGAGGACTTCTCCATCCTGGCGGGTTGGACCGTGGCCGCCCGGCGCTGGATCATCTGGGCGGGTCTTGTGATCGACGTCATCTTCACGATCGAGTTCTTCAGCAGGCTGTACTTCGCGCTGATCAGCGGACGCGTGGCTGACTACTTCTTCCGTGAGAGAGGGTGGATCGATTTCATCGCCTCCGTCCCTCTTCTTCTTTTCAATTCCCTGCCCAGCGTTTTGGCCTTGCTGGCCGGGGCCGGCCTTCTGACCGGCTTTGGGAGCTTCCTCAATGTGCTCAAAGTGATCAAAGCCGTGCGGATTGCCCGGATCCTGCGGCTCCTTCGGGTGGTGAAGCTGTTCCGACGCATCCGCTACGCGCGCTCTCCCCTGGCGCAAAGACATATCGCCATCATCACGACCATCAGCGTTACCGTGCTCGTTGCATGGGTGCTTGTGGCCAACCTCCTTGCCGGCCTGGGGATACTTCCCGGCCTGGAAAGGCCGTTCTTGAGCGCTCAGAGCGAGCACGCCCGCTATCTGGGGCAGGGGCTGTCGGATCCCGCCGCCGTGGCCGCGCGGGCGCGGACGCTGGCAGCCTTCGATTCCACGCTGCTCGTCGTCAGGCCGGCGGGCGGACAGACAGGCTGGACTCGCTACGATGACTCCTATTATTCCGCCAACTTCCTGGCGGGGGATTACGAGTACTTCACGGTGAATGGGGTGGAGTCGTTCTTCGACGGAAGGCCCGTTTCCCAGGCCGCGGCGAGGGAGGGGATCGTATTCTTCGTGGCCATCGTTCTCAGCGTGCTCGCCTACCTCCTGCTGTACAGCCCGCGGTTCGCCCTGGACATCACGGATCCCATCCACGTCATGAAGCGGGGAATGGAGGAAAGCGGGTACAACCTCGAGGTGAAGATCCCTCAGCGCCGCGCGGATGAGGACGTGTTCGAGCTGGCGCGCCTCTACAACGGCGTCTTCCTGCCCCTGAAGGACAGGGGGAGCGCGCAGGAAGAGCAGGCCCCTGCGCTGGGCATTGACGATATTCGCTCTTTCGTGGAGAAAGAGTGACGAAATGGTCGTGTCAATGATTCAGCTTCTCATCGAGCTTCCCCCCATCGAATCCATCAAGGAGAAGCGGAGGATCGTTTCCTCCCTCAAGGAGAAGCTCCACCGGAAGTTCAGGGTCTCGGTTGCCGAGGTGGATTTGCTGGATTCCCTTCACTACGCGCATATCGGGGCAGCCCTGGTATCCAACTCGAAGACGTTCGGGGAGTCGGTTCTGCAGAAGGCCCTTGCGCTCGTTGAGAACCACGCGGAGGGAAGGCTGGAAAGCGCGGAGATCTTTTCCGAGACCTATTGATCCGCGGTGTCTCCGCTCTTGGTCATCTCCAGCAAGTCCATCAGGGCGCCGACGCACTCGCGGAAATCACGCAGCGTGTCCCGCAGGGAGTAATAGTTCAGTCCCGAATAATATATCTTGGAGAATACCGAGAAGCTCAGCTCGCTCGCCGTCTGCTGGAGGCTGACGTAGCAGCCGAACTCGTAGCAGGTCTTGAGCATCTCTTCGAGCTTTCCCTTCATGAGCTGGGAGAAAGAAGGGGCGAACGTCAGGGAGTACGCCAGCTCCAGGAACCTGCTTCCCCTCTCGATGAGGACTCCCGCCTGGAACGAGTCGTCATCCTCGAACGTGGCGGAATACGCATTGTGCGACCTTTCGTCCTCAATGACGCGGAAGCTAAGCTCGGAAAAGAGCACCGTGAGACGGCGTATCCTTTCCTCCATGAGCTGCGATTTCATTCCCCCTCCTCACCTTCTACCTCCCTTCGGCGAGCCGAAACGCTAGCTCGTCGGGAAGCCCCGCCGCCAAAATCTTCCGTTGGGTTTCCTCCACGGGGTAGGCAACCCTCAGGTTCCTGTACACCAGGCTCTTGGTGTCAAATATACCAAAAGACGCCCTCGGATTACCATCCCTCGGCTGGCCGACCGATCCAGGATTGATGAGGTACGCGGATCCCGCCTTCAGGCGGATTTCGCTTCCGTTTCGATGCACTTTGGCCGGCTTTTTGGGCCCTGGGCGCTCAATGACCATGGGCAGATGCGAGTGCCCGTGGAAACAGCACATGGTCCCCGGCTGTCGGGCATCGATCCAGCGGTAGCTCTCCTCCACCGCGGCGGAGCTCAGCATGTACTCATCCTCGTCCACCGGCGTGCCGTGGCAGATGACCACACCGTCATCCAGCTCCACGGGACCTTTGGGGAGCGTCCGAAGGGCGGCAAGCGTTTCATCGGAGGCGTTCCTCCTGTTCCAGAGCGCAGACTCCCTGGCCGCGCTATTGAACCACTCCAGGTCGATCAATCCAACGACCGCCTTGTCATGATTTCCCCTGACAATCGAGCCGCAGCGCGCGAAGACCTCCCGCGCGCAATCGTTCGGGTCGGGGCCGTAGCCCACGATGTCCCCAAGGCACAGGATGGTGTCCACCGGCTCGGCGGCGATGGCTGCAAGCACCGCTTCCAGCGCTTCCTTGTTGCTGTGGATGTCGCTGATGATGGCCAAAATCATTTGGGCGATTCCGGGGACGAGGGGAGATAATCGTGATTGACCCTCCAGGCTGCCCCGTAGACGTTCGTGGCGGCATGCCTGTCCACGCGCGACGCCTGTCGGAGGATGTCCTTCATCAGCAAGCGCTGGTTCTTTTCCGCGTTCGGGCAGCGCGGGTGGACTACCGGAAGCGGAACGCGGGAAGCCAGCCGTGTCACCTCGGTCTCCCTCACCTCGCACAGGGGGCGGATGATCGAGAGCTTGCCGCCGAAGAACTGCTGGACTGGCATCATGGTGGCGAACTCCCCATGAAAGAACAGGTTCATGAGAGTGGTATGGGCGATGTCGTCCAGGTGATGGCCCAACGCAATGCGAGTTGCCCCGATCCGCGCGGCCTCATCGAAAAGGAGTCTCTTCCTGTTGCGAGAGCACGTGTAACAGCTGAACTTCTTCTTGAACGTCGGCGGGCAGATCGACGCCGCTACGCGTCGGAGCGGGATGCCGAGCTCGGCGTAGAACCTGTCGATGCCCTGCTTCTCCACCTCGTCAAGAGGGTATTCACGCCAGTCGATCTGCATGGCGAAAAGCTCGTAGTCCACGGGGACCCACTTCTTCCGCTCCGCCAGGGCAAGGCTCAAGGCCAGGGAATCTTTGCCACCCGAGACGCCGATCAGCACCTTGTCTCCGGGAACAATCATGTGAAAGCGGTGTATTCCCCGCCCCGCGTGCCGGGCAAAGCGGTCCACCTGTCGAGCCTGCGCGTCCGTCAAAGTCATTGGCAATGATCCCCCCGATATCCAGTCTTTCCAGCGCCGCCATCAGCGCCTCGTCACGGCGTGCGCTGACTGAAATATAACGGATTGATCGGGGCAAATCATCGCCGCCCATGCCCGAGAACACGGATGACCGGGCCTGGGCGCCATGCGCGTCCAGCGTCCGCCCAGAGCCGGGCTCCACGACCGGCACGTCGAAATCGAATGAAACGCGCTCCGGGACGTCCAGGACGATGTCTTCCGCCGGGACGCGCTTTCCCGCGATGGCCCCAACCTCGCGGGCAATCCTTTCCTCCGCGAGCAGCCTTTGCCCAATGTCTTCAATGCGCTGATGCGATGCCTCTTGCTCCCGGAAAGGGACCCGCCACACCTGGCGGTGCAGCTCGCGCCGCCGTACCCGCTCAATGAGCCCGAAGGCCGGATAGCGGGACGAAGAGAAGTGCGCGAAAAACTCTTCATCATCCAGGCCGTAGAGATCACTACGGGTGATGGCGCCGTCCGCAAGACCCATGGCCACCGCCTTTTTGATCATTGCCGTGGCAATCCGCACCGTCTTGTGCCAATAAACGGTCTTGTACATGAGGTATTTCGAAAAAAGGATATCCTCCAGGGCTGTAATCCCTTTCGGGCTGATCGCAACCCCCGTGTTCTTGTCCGGGAATATCTCCTCGAGGATGAAATCCACGTCCTGGATCCCGTAGGGAACGCCGCAGAAATAGGCGTCGCGGTTGAGGTAATCGAGCTTGTCAGGGTCCAGGACGCCGGACAGTATTCTTTGGTAGAAATCGACATCAGGCATGCCCGGGGGCGAAGCACCGCGGCTTATGATGGCGGCCACGAAAGCAGGATCCACACCCAGCTCAGTCCTGATCACTGCGGAGAGAGCGCCTGTGATCTCCCGCGCCGCGATCTCCTCATGGGCCTCGACGGCGAGGTCCTTCAGGGAATGCGCAAAGGGATAATGGCCGATGTCGTGCAAGAGGCAGGCGCAGAGGAACGATTTCACGCCTGCCAGCGTGATGGGCGCGTCCGTCCCGCGCCGTGACAGGCTTGTCATCATCAGTCGGGCCACGTGGAAGACGCCGAGAGAGTGGCTGCGCCGGGTATGAGTGGCGCCCGGATACACGAGGTAGGCGGGTCCGAGCTGCCGGATGCGGTCCAGTTTCTGGAACTGCGCATGCTCCGCCACGCGAAGAAGGGGTCGTGATATCCGGATGTGCTTCCAGACGGGATCCCTCACGGGCTCCGTGTAGTCGTTGTGGAGGTGATCAAGGACCTTTTCCCTTTCGCCCATGAAATACGACGATAAACGATATTTGACGAACGGTCGAGCTTCTGGTACAAGGAAATCGTGAGAAAGTGGCTGGGCGGCATGGCGGCCCTCATCGTTCTCCTGGCACCGGCGAGCTGCACAAAATCGCCGCGAACCTCCCCCGGAACGCAACCGGGCTCCCAGACCGGCATGACTTCGTCTCAGACGAACCAGGCGCTCCCGACGGCCGCGTGGCTGTCGGGCATTTTCCCAACGGGCTCTCCCGCCGCCGGCGCACCGGCAACGGGAGCTGGCGCAGTCACGCCCGGGGGGACGGTTACGCCCGCGGGGGCGGTTACCCCCGCGGGGACCGCCATTCCCGCAGGAACCGCTACGCCCGCGGGAACCGCTCCCGGCGCCGGCAGCCCGAAGCAGACAATTGCCGTTGCCGGAGACGAGGCAGTCCCAGCGGCCGCCGTGGTTCCGCGGCAGAACACCGACGTGACGTCGCTTCTCACGCTGGGCCGTGACTCGCGGATACTCCCCGAGGACTTCAAGATAGGCCAGATGGGAGATGCGCGCGCAGGGGACTCGGATGAGCGGCAAGCCATGACAGCAGCGGCTTCGTTCCTGGGCCGCCTGGTGGCGGGAAAAGTGGATGCGGGCTGCTGGACCCTGGGTCCGAAAACCGCGTGTCCGACATGCTGGATTTCGGCATCCAGCGCGGGGACGTTCCCCGCTCCTATCGGCTCGGCGCGCCCAAGAAACACGAAAGCGGAGAGATCACGGCGAGCCTCCGCCTGTTCGGCCCTGTCGGGACGAGCGAGGGGGAGATATCCCTCGCGCAGACCGGTGAACACTGGCTCGTGACGGACCTCCAGATCAGCATGGATGACCTGCAAGTGAAGCAGGTGAAGCCCAAGGAGCGTTTTTTCCCCTCTTCCTACCGATGGATGCTGGAGGAGTAGCTCATGGGGACACAAGTAGGACGGATCGAGAAAGAGTTCGTCTTCAAGGCGTTGATAGACGATGCTGCGCCGTGTGACGTGCATGGAATGGGCAAGGAAGCGCATTGCCGCTTCTCGCACGTCAGTGACGAACGCCTGGAAATGGTCCCCCTCGAAGGCCGGCTGCCGAGTTTCCAGGTCGGTGAGGAGATCCGCGTCTTCTTCTACCTGAAGAACAACTACCATACTTTCTCGGCGAAGCTGATCGAGGCCAGCGCGGAGAAGATAGCCGTCCAGCATCCGCGGGGCGTCTACAAGAACCTTCAAAGAAAATACGAGCGTGTGAAACCCTCGGAAGACCTGAATGTCTCGTTCAGCCTGAGAGGCACCAAGATCGAGCTCAATTTCCCGAAGTCGGAACGCTTCAGCGAGGTGGAGCCTCCGGAGGCCTCCGCGACGTTTGATGCCAGGCGGATCCAGGAGCTGGTCAAGGCGTTCCGGGAGAAAATGTCGCCTCTCACATCGGACAGCAGGATCGTCATGATGCGTGATCGGCTCCCGCGCGCCTGGGAAGAAAGAGTCATGGTCCGGTTGGGACAGTGCCTCTGGATACCTTCCACGGAGGAAGATTTCCCCTCCAAGGACCCTTTCCCCGATGAGCGCGTGATCACCAAAGGCGCGCTCATTCGCCTCGAGGAGGAAAGCGGGGCCCAGCCGTTTGTCATTACCGGGAGGCTGGGAAACATCCTCTATGAGAAAGCCAAGAAGGGGATCGTCTCCGAGCTCTGGTGCCCCATCCTCTACAACGAGTACGTTGTCGGCTATCTCCACCTCGTGAATACCGGGGAGCCGAAAAACCGCATCGGGAAGGACCTCGTCGAGTACACGTGGCAGTTCGGCCGCATGCTCTGCTACTCCCTCGTCACGAACGGCTACTTCAAGGCAGAAAACGTTTCCGAGAGACGCTACGAAGCTCCCGTCATCGACATGAGCGCTTCGGGAATACTCTTTGCTCATAACTCGGGAGACCTCGTGCGTGAGTTGCTGGTGCACACGGATCTCGACTTGACCATGAGGATCGGAAGGCGCGTTTTCAAGGTAGGGGCCAGGGTCATGAGGAAGTTCAAAGACGCGGAGAACAACTACTTCGGCGTTCTTTTCCTCCGGATCGAGCCCGCTGATTTCACGTTCCTCTTCGAATACCTGTACGGGAAGCCGTTTGATCCTGTGTATGAAGGGGTATGGGAGGGTGGCGCCCCTCCGCCACCCCTGGAAATGTGACGTGAGCTCCCGCCTTTGCCCTGCGTGCCTCGCCGCGGCAATCCTGGCAACCGCGGGCCTTCCAGCCGCGGCGGACGTCACGTCGCTCTACCGCGTGGACCAGGCGGGGATTGGTAGCTGCTACGACGCGGACCTTTCGCTCATGCTTCCGGCCCATGTCTTTGCGTACCTGCAAGCTGGGACACTGGAGGTCTCCATCCCTCACCCGCCCGCCGGGATCACATCCCGGGAGAGAGTGCTTCTCCTGGGAGACCTCACGGACCCCTTTCCGGCCGAGGCGAGCCGGTACCTCGTAAAGGAAGTGCTGGGAAAGGACGTCCTCCTGGCTTTCGATTCAACGATGCGGAGCGCACTCGGCGCGCTCCTTGCGTACGTTTACCTGCCGAAAGAGGGGACCTGCGTCAATTTCGAATTGGTTCGAAACGGGTTGGCGCGCGTGGCTTCTCCGGAGGTCGCATTCCAGTTTCGATCAGAGTTCGAAATGTATGAGAAGCAGGCCAGAGACAAGCACAAGGGGATTTGGCCTCGGCTGGAGGCGATTGGAGCGGAGCCGTGAAATGGGAGACAAGTCGGGCTGAAAAGACGCTTGCGCGCCCTTCTGGATAACCCTCTTATATGTAAGGCTCGACGTCGTGTTAATCGACTAGCCGTTTTTGTCCTTGCAAGGATTGGATGTGGCCAATCTTCTGCGAACATTCCAGGCAGCCGAGATATTTCCCTGTACTGTCGCGAAGAGCAAAATATTGGATCAATACCTTTTCCGGGTCCGCGGAGCCGTCGATCTTCAAGTCGATCCAAAACTCGGCCGTCTCTCGTGCCCCGCTTTTCATCTCAGAGATAATCGTCTCTACCTTCGCGAGACTATTTTTCGGGTGACATGCCCGTACATCGCGTCCCATTACGTTCTCGGAACGCCGAAACACCCGGCTCTCGTGCCGATTCCAGGCGACGACCTTGTCTTCAGCGTCGACGATGGAAAACTCCACCGGCAAGGTTTCAAGCAACGATGCGAGTATGGCGTCCGACAACTTGCCCTTGAACATCTACGACCTCCGCATAGATAATTCTATCAAGCGGGGTTCGAGTGTGGCAAGGCTCCGCGCTCGGGACTTTCTGAGCACGCCACGAGCTTGGTAACCAGAATGTCCAGCTTCATCTCCTCCGCAAGCCCTTGTAGTATCCGATGACGAGCTCGCGCGCGGCCTCCGCTGAGCCGGCCAGGAAGTGAACAGGCGGTGAGGGAAGCTGGACGCCGCTGCTCCCTGAGAACCATCACATCCACGCGGAACGAGTTGCCATTCAGGTGCAATCTTTGCTCTTGACCAGGATCTGCGTGAGTTTCCCCATGCGAACCCCCTTGATAGCAAGCCGGTCGAATCCTCAATCAGGGCTCGCGTTTTCAATTGAACTGTTGGATTGCCAAGAAACTTATCAACTCCTGCAGCGTGTGAGGCGCTAGCGGCCGATTGCCGCGACGTCGCGCCTAGCGCTGATAAGAATGGCAACGCATAAAAAAAGAACCGACCTTGTAATTCCTTACAAGATCGGCCATTAGGTCGGGCTGACTGGATTTGAACCAGCGACCTTTCGGTCCCGAACCGAACGCGCTACCAACTGCGCTACAGCCCGAAGCACATTTCTGCTTCCGCCGCGGCGCGAACTCATTTACGCTCGCCGCGCTTCTACCCGCGAACAAATCGTTTTCGATGAAAAAAAGAGCGGGAGCGACGGGACTTGAACCTAACACAAAACCCCGTCGAGTCTTGCCAGTTTTTGCCGTTTCGCTGGCAACTCCCGATTCTGTAACGACCTGACCTTCCCTTCCTTGCCAGTACTTGCCGTCTATAGTAGCCATGTTTCCCGGATAGTGTCAACGGTATTGGCTACACAGTTCGGCGGCGACGCCCGGCCCGACGGGGTGAACATGGGCGCGTTGCCTTGCGATTTCCTCCCAAGGGAGAGCAAAGATCGGATTGCCCGGGCTGACTCCAGGATGGCGGGAGAGCCCGCTTTCTTGCTGCCCTCCTGGATTTCTATCTCCCGAAGACGATCCTTTTCAGACCGAATTGACTTATTGTGGGAGTCGGATACCATCAAAAAACTGTAAGGAGAAAAGGATGAAATGGATAATGGCCTCTTTGCTATCGATCTTGATCGTGGTCCCGGTTTTCACTCAGAACGCAAACATCTTCAACGATATCGATTCTCTTCTTCTCCAAGGCGATTTAGCGGGAGCCAAAATCAAGCTGGACGACATCGGCAGTCGCCATCTTGCCAGCGATCTTGGAAGCGATGGTCCGCATAGGTATTTGGAATATGGACGGGTCTATGATGTCCTCTTCTTTGCGGCTGCATTTCGGAATGAATATAAACGGTTCCAGGAATCAAGCATGGCTACAGAAGATATGACTTCTCTGAATGCTTCATCCTCGAAACTGAATTCGGCATGGGCGAGTCTCACCGCTCTGACTCACCTTTCGATCAGCAATCCTCTTAGAGATCAATTGAATACTATTCCCAAGGAAGCCAATTCAGATCTCGCCGATGCAAAGAAAAGCATCGAGGCGGCGCAAGCCAAAAGAATAGCGGATCAAAAGGCGGAGGAAGAACGTCAGGCACAGGAGGAGCAGGCAGCAGCCGAGCGACAACAGGCAGCAGTTGCAGCGCAGCAACAGACCGAGGAAGAGCAACAGAGAGCAGAGCAAGAGGCGCACGCGTCACGGCTCGAAAAGATAGACGCGGCTGCCAAAAAAGCCGGGTATGCCGGCCTCAATAAGACATTCGGACTTGCCCGCTTCCTGAATGACGCACAGAGAAACGGATCTCTGAAAGCCGGGCTGAATCAGGTGTTTTGGACGAAGCTTTCACCGGCTGACGAGGCGCTCGACAGCCTGTGGCAGATGGACCAGGTCCTCGACGACCACGGCGTTCAGTGGGAGATCTATTCCTTCAATCAGGGCGGATCCTATTTCCGAATCGCCGTCAAGGCGAAGGACGAGATGCCCATGGAAGGACAACGTCTTCTCGGCCAGTTCTACGTGTTCAAGGGGAATAAGCAATTCGTGCTCCTTGCCAATGGAGCCTCGATCCCCCTTCAGGTATTCGAACCAGTGCGAATGGAAACGGGGGAGTAAAGCACTCTCCCGCGGGGCTCGCGGCCTTGTGCCTACGCGGCAGGTGCTGCCCTTCTGCGCCTACCCCGGGGCCGCCCCACCTCATCATCATGCTGGGCCAGCCCACCGGCGAACCGCACTTCACCGCAGCCAGCCCACGGGCGAGTTGGTTTCCGGACGCCGGCTGAGACAAGCTGCGTCGCGGTCGTGGAAGAAGCCGGCGCGGAGCGGCTGCTTGCCGGTTCGTGACGCACGCCGGTAGTTGCGGCGCATACGCCGAAAAGCTGTCCTCTCCCTTTTCGATGATAACAGCGAAAGACAAACGGTCAGACACCTATTGACTGTCCAGGAATTGTTCCGGGGTGATTCCCGCTTCGCGGAGAATAGCCCTTAGCGTTCCTTCCCGTACATCGCCTGGATGATTCGGAATAGTAGTGCGTTTTCGAGTCTTCTGATTCCACCAAACCTCATGGCCGCCCGCCTGACGGTCAAACTCAAAGCCAAACCTGCCGAGGCGAGAAACAATCATTCGGTGATTGAACCCGCTGAGGCGGCCCACTAGACGGCCAGTTCAATTTCAACTTGAGAGGGGTCTTTCCTTATGCCGGCAGGAAGGGGATCTCCGCGCTCACAATATGAATCAAGAAGAGCTTTGGCAACTTCGCGGGCCGCCTCTATGACTTCTTCGCGCGTATCGGCCTCTGCAACTAGGCCGGGTAGATTCTCAGACGTAGCCAGCCAAGCGTGGTCGGGAAGTTCCCGGACAAGGAGCCTGATTCGGTAGTCGCCATGACATTCTGGACGGTCGCTCATTCTGTCCTTTATTATCGACAATGTAGGTCCTGCAATGGCAGGTTGTCAACCTCCCACAAGAAACATAGGAAAAACACGGAGAAAAAAGAGCGGGAGCGACGGGACTCGAACCCGCGGCCTCCGGCTTGACAGGCCAGCGCGATAACCAGCTTCGCCACGCCCCCGTTGAAAACGAATGTATCAGCCCTCGCGGCGGACTGTCAAGCCTAGCGCGTCCTCCGCTTGCGGAGGAGGCGCGGAGGCGCTGCGCAAGAGGGCGCGCTAGGGCGACCTTCCGCATTGACACCCGCGCGCGCTGCGTGGTAATTTTTCCTGTCGAGACTAATCTCCATACAGGAAAAGACAATGCCATCACGAGACATCAGACGAGCGCAACAGGCAAGGAAGGCTGGAACCGTCTCTGAAACCATAGAGAAGAGACATCAAACCCATCCTTTCATCTACGGGTTCACCATTATCGTGCTTGTCGTCATCGTCGTCACATTCGTCCTGGCCGGGCCCGGCGGTCCGCTCACGCGCGGCAGTATTGGCAGCGGGGGCACCATCGTTTTCGGCACCTACCAAGGGCATGATGTCGCCTATTATCCGGGCGGGTACTTCGCTCAACAGAGAGACCGGCTTGCGGCGCAGGTCCGGCAGAGCTCGCAGCAGCAGCAGAACACGGATGCCATGGTGCAGGCGGTCTGGTACCAGGCGTACCAGCAGACGGCCATGCACGTAGCGCTGCTGACCCTGGGGGAAACCGCGGACCTCCACGTTTCGGATGACGCGATAGACAAGGCCCTCGTTTCCTACCCTGGCTATCTGGATGAGAACGGTAAGTTCAGCGAGGAAAGGTATCAGAAGGCTACCGGCCAGGAAAAGGCGGCCACGCGCAAGCTCTACCGTGAGAGCCTGATGACCAACCAGATCGCCAACGACATCCTGAGCGGCGTCAAGTCGGGCTCACAGGAATCGAGCTTCATCGTAGCCATGGCCAAGCCGGAACGGAGCTTGGAGTTCACGAGCTTCGCTTTCACGAGCTTCCCGCAACAGGAAGTGAAGAAGTACGCTGAGGCCAACGCCTCGCGCTTCCGCAAGATCAAGGTGAGCAGGATACTCATCAAGACGTCCCAGGCTGATGCGGAGCAGATCAGGAAAAAGATCGCGGACAAGGTCAGCACGTTCGAGGAGCTTGCAAAGACGTACTCGAAGGATGCTTTCGCCGACAACGGCGGGGACATGGGATGGCGCTACGCGTACGACCTGCAGGCGGATTTCGAGAGCAAGGACACGGCAAACCAGATCTTTTCCCTGAAAACCGGAGAAGTGAGCGACGTCTTGAAGGGAACGTACGGCTGGCTGATCTATCGGTGCGACGCCGCGCCGACTGACCCGGATTTCTCCAACCCCAGCGTCCTTGACGACGTGAAGGCATATCTGACGAAATATGAGAAGGGCAAGATCGAGGACTACTTCAACGAACAGGCAACGCAACTGTCACGTCGCGCCGCGGAGGTCGGTTTCGAAAAAGCCGTTGCCCAGACCGGCCTCAAAGTGATGCGCACCGACTTCTTCCCCGTCAACCTCCAGAACGTCTTCTCTTTCGTGCCTTTCCAGGCCTTGCCGCAGACTGACACGCCGGCAAACGCGGTCTACAGTGATGACTTCTTCTACCGCGCGTTCTCCCTCGGCAAGGACCAGGTCTCCGCGCCCATAGTGCTGGATGACCAGGTCCTGCTCCTCAAGCTCCTCGCGGAACGCCAGATGCCTGATACCACCGCCAACCTGGTAGGGACCTGGCTGGACTACGTGGCAGGCCAATCCGCCCAGACCGACCTGACCGCGCAGCTCATGGCACCGGGAAAGCTCACGGATAATTTCGAGGAAGTTTTCTCCCAGTACATCATGCCGCGGCGCCAATAGGCGGCGCCAGCAGGCGGGCCGGCTGATGGGGGATGAAAATGAGCCTTCCTTAGTCCGGAGCGAACACGGCATCACCGCACTCTGGAGGGGAGTCAACCTCTATCCCGGTACCGACCCGGTTGAATACGCGCGCCGAAGGGCGCGCGTTTTTTCGTGCACCCCCAGAACGCTGGTGTTCGTCCCGTCCGTCGGCCTGGGATACGGACTTCGCGAGCTTTTAGCCCGCTTGCCCGCCGGATCCTCGGTGCTCTGCGTGGAAGCGCACCAGCCCGTCATGGCCCTGGCAATTGCCCAGGGGTTGCCGCGAGACGCACGGCTGTTCATCCTTCGCGCGGACAACGAAGACATCGTTGCCCGGGCCCTTCGTGAAATGGGGGAGTGGCAATTCCGCAGGGTCGTGGAGGTCACCCTGTGCGCAGGCTACAGGCTGGCGCCAGCCCTTTATGCCGGCATGCGTCGGGCCCTGGAGGTCCAGGTCCATGAGTACTGGCGAAACAGGCTCACACTCATTGCGCTGGGAAGCCTCCAGGTGCGGAACCTCTTTTCGAACATCGCGCTGTTCCCGCGCGCGGGAGACTTCGCATCCGTTTCGACCTCGATGCCGGTGATTGTCGCCGGAGCAGGGCCCTCCCTCGAGGATATGCTTCCGCTGATACGCGCCGTCCGAAACGACGTGCTTCTCGTTGCCGTTGACACGGCGCTTCCGCGCCTTGCCGCGGAGTCGCTCCAGCCTGACGTTGTTGTCGCCCTGGAAGCACAAGTGGCAAACCTTCAGGACTTTCTGCCCTCCCCGTCGACGGGGGAAGCCCTCCTTGCGTGCGAGCTTTCCTCTCATCCGTCCGCGGTCCGGCTGTTCGGGTCCAACGTGCGCTTTTTTTCATCGGAGTTCGCTCCGCTGCGGCTCTTTTCAAGGATGGCGGGCGCTGGAGTTCTCCCCTGCCCTTTCCCCGCGCTCGGATCAGTGGGCGTTGCAGCGGTGAATGCGGCCGTGCGCCTGACGACGGGGGAGATATTCCTTACGGGGCTTGATTTCAGCTATCCCCGCTCTCTGACTCACGCGCGGGGGACGCCGTATCACCTCTCTGCGCTCGCGCGGGCCACACGGCTCTGCCCTCCAGATGACCTGTCCTTTCGCGCGCTCTCCGCGCGAAACGCGATGATTGCCGAAGACAAAAACGGCGAGCCCATTCTGACCGACCCCGTGCTCATGTCCTACCGTGAGAGCCTGCGCCGCGTGATTGCCGCCGCAAGCCCGCGGGTCTTTGATGCCGGCGTATCAGGACTCCCGCTGGGGGCCCCTCGCCTCAGCGAGCGTGAGCTGAAGCAGAGAGTTCGCGGCGCCGCGTCAAGAAGCGTTCCACTCCCGCGCAGCACCGCTCCTGTATGCTCGTCGGAGAAGGTTCTGGCGTTCATACGATCGGAACAAGATATCCTGCGCCGCGGTGACGCGCTTCTTCGGGAGGCGCTGAGCGCTGAAACACCCTCCGAAGACTGCCTCTCTTTCCTCGATGACGTGGATTACGCGTGGGTGCACTTCCCCGACACCCCGCATGATGAGCCGCCGGGGAAAAGCCTCCTTGCGAGGGTCAGCGCCGCGGCTCGCTACTATGGAGAGAGGCTCCGAAGGCTGGAATCACTCCTCTGAGGACCGGGCGCGTCGGAAGGCGTCACTCCTCTGAGGACCAGGCGCGTCGGAAGGCGCTACTCCTCCGAGGTCTTGAGGACGGCCAAGAACGCCGTCTGCGGCAGCTCTACGTCGCCAACCATCTTCATGCGCTTCTTTCCTTCCTTCTGTTTTTCCAGGAGCTTCCTCTTTCTGGTGATGTCCCCGCCGTAGCACTTCGCCGTCACGTCTTTTCGGAATGCGTTCACCGTCTCACGCGCAATGATCTGGCCGCCGATGGCGCCCTGGATTGCAATCTTGAACTGGTGGCGCGGGATGACGTCCCTCAGGCGTTCGCATACTCTGCGGGCTGTCTGGTATGCGTTTCCGCGGAAAACAAGCTGCGCCAGCGCGTCCACCACCTTGCCGTTGATGAGGATGTCGAGCTTCACGAGCTGAGTGTCGCGAAAGCCCAGGATCTGGTAGTCGAAGGAGGCGTAACCCCTGCTGATCGACTTCAGCCTGTCGTAGAAATCGAACACAACTTCCGCAAGGGGCATCTCGAAGACCAGCTCCACCCGTTTCTCATCCAGGTAGGTCATGCTCTTTTGCACCCCGCGCTTCTCGAGGCAAAGCGTGATGATGTTGCCGAGGTACTGGGACGGAGTGATCATGGATGCCGCGATGTACGGTTCTTCCGCTTTCTGGATCTGCGAGGGATCAGGGAAATTGGCGGGATTGTCCACCAGGATCTCCTTGCCGCCCTGGAGGTTGATCCTGTACTGGACCGACGGGGCGGTGAAGACCACGGACATCTCGAACTCACGTTCGAGCCTTTCCTGGACGATCTCCAGGTGAAGGAGCCCGAGGAACCCGCAGCGAAATCCGTACCCCAGCGCAACCGAGGAATCCTTTTCATAGATCAGCGAGGCGTCGTTGAGCTTGAGCTTCGCCATGGCCTCCACCAGCTCCTCGTAGTCGTTGGCGTCCACCGGGTATATGGAGGAAAAGACGACGGGCTTGACCTCCCGAAATCCAGCAAGCGGGGCTGCGCAGGGATTGTCGTTGTCCGTGACCGTGTCTCCGACGCGAGTGTCAGCCACGGTCTTTATCCCCGCAATGAGGTATCCCACTTCGCCGGGACCGAGGGAAGGCACTTGCACCAAGCCAATGCGGAAGATACCCGTATCCTCAACCTTGTACGAGGAACCGTTCCACCAGAAGCGGACGTTCATTCCCGGCCGAAGCGTGCCTTCATACACCCTGACATGCACGATCACGCCGCGGTACACGTCGTAGTGCGAATCGAAAATCAGGGCTTTCAGAGGCGCATCCGGCCTTCCGGCAGGGGCAGGCACGCGGCGTACTATGGCCTCGCACAGCTCATCCACTCCCGTGCCGAGCTTGCCCGAGACCAGGAGCGCGCCGTCGGGATCAAGTCCCAGGTCGTGCTTGATCTGCTTTTTCACCCCTTCGATGTCCGCGCTGGGAAGGTCGATCTTGTTGATGACGGGAATGATCTCCAGGTTATGCTCGAGGGCCATGTACATGTTGGCCAGGGTCTGCGCCTCCACTCCCTGGCTGGCATCGATGAGAAGCACCGCCCCTTCGCACGCCGAGATGGATCGGGACACCTCATAGGAGAAATCCACGTGCCCCGGCGTGTCCAACAGGTTCAGGATGTAGTCACCACCGTCCCGGGCCTTGTACGGGATGGCCACTGCCTGGCTCTTGATGGTTATCCCGCGCTCTCTCTCGATGTCCATGTTGTCGAGGATCTGGTCGTGGAACTCCCGTTCGGAGACCAGGCGGGCGCGCTGGATGAACCGGTCAGCCAGCGTCGATTTTCCATGATCGATGTGCGCGATGATGCAGAAATTCCTGATCCTCTGGTTTTCCACTATGCGCGTAGTATAGACAAAGCGGTGGGTTTCTTCAATTCAGGTCGGAAAAATGCCATCGGGGAAAAGCGGTGAGAAACGGAACGCATGAGAAACGGAATGAGAAACGGAGCGCGCTTGACAACCTCTATCGCTGCTCATACGCTGGGGCATCGTGGGCAACGGACTCAGTCCTGCGGTCCTGGTCGTGGATGACGAAGAATCCCTGAGGTCACTGCTCGTCCGCGTGTTGGAGAAGGAAGGCTTTCGGCCTTTCGCGGCCACCGACGGGGAGCAGGCCATCCGGCTGTTTCGGGAGCAGTCCCCGGAGGTGGTGGTTTCCGACATCAGGATGCCGAGGATGGACGGGCTCACCATGCTCACCGAGATCCGCAAGATCGACCGCACGGCGCCCGTCATCCTCATGACGGGCCAGGGAAACGAGGAGATCCTGCTCTCGGCGCTGCGCGGGGGAGCCACCAATTTCTTCAAGAAACCGTTCAACAGCCGGGAGCTGATGGACGAGATCCATCGGATCGTGGGCTTTCGCCGGGAAGCCGAGCGGTCCGACAGTTTCTCTCCCTTCCTGACCTCTGAGACAAAGTCCTTCGTCCTCCCCCCGGCGTCTTGAGCTACTACCCGGTCGTCAACCAGATCACTCTCCAGCTTCCCTCCCTCGTGCTAGCCGAAGAAATTCTGAATCTCAGGATCGGCATCGAAGAAATGATCACCAACGCCATCGAGCACGGCAACCTCGGCATCAGCTTCGAGGAAAAGAGCCGCGCAATCCGGGATGGTGAGCTTGCTGAGCTGATCAGGGCGCGCACCGAGGAGGCGCGGCGCGCCGGGCGGAGGGTCTTCGTCACCTCACGTCTCACCCCCGCCGTGTTCGAGGTCACCATTCGAGACGAGGGAAAAGGGTTCGACTGGCGAACACTGCCCGCCGTTGTTCCGGAGAACCTCCTTGCCTTCAATGGCAGGGGGATATTCCTTACCAAGATCTATTTCGACGACGTGGAGTACAACGAGGCCGGAAACCAGGTCACGCTGCGCAAGCGCGCGGCCCCGGGGGCCGCGGAGCTCAAATGAAGTTGTCGGTTTCCAGGTCAGCGGCTATCTGAACGGCGCTCTGGATGAATCCCGCCTTGCGCTTCTTGATGACGAGCAGGATGGCCGCAAAGCCCTTGTCCGTGTCCACTTTCCAGTCCTGAATGGAAAGGGGATCATTCTCGGAAAGCCCGGACTGGTCCGCCACGGATCCCTGGGTGATGCGGGTGACAATATAGTCGTTGCTCCAGAAGAATGAGCCGACCTTTTGCAGCTTCATCCCAAAGAGGGGATACAACACATTGTCCCGCGTGTCACGTTGGAGCGCGACTTCGATTGGCTTTTCCGGCCGGGCGGAGAGACACATGATGGCGTCCATCTGGCGCGTGCCGCGTCGGAACGCCACCTTCACGAGGCTCGGCGGCGAGCGGCCCACGATGGCCTCCTGCACGTCCTGTATTTTCGTGAAGCTCTTCCCGTCAATGGACTCTATGACGTCCCCCGAGAGGATCCCCGCCTTCGCCGCGGGTTCATCAGGGACGCAGTACACCACCTCGAGTCCCTTGCTCGTTTCAGCAAGCGCCATCCCGAGCCACGGGTGAACGACCTCACCCCCGTTGTAGAGGGAGGGGATTATCTTCTCGATCCAATGGTAGGGGACGGCGAAGTTCAGCCCCTGGAACTGCTCCAGTCCGGCGAACCCGATCCCGATCAGGTCTCCTCTCTCGTTCAACATTGGTCCGCCGCTGTTGCCGGGGTTGAGGGGGACGTCGACCTGCATGATGTCCCCCATCTGGAGGAGATGCCGTCCCATTGCCGAAACGATGCCGGAGGTGATGGTTTTCTCGAGCCCCGCCGGGGACCCGATGGCGAATACCCTGTCACCGGGGGACACTTGCTCCCCGCCGTAGCCCCCGAAGATGAAGGGAGGGTTGATCTCCGTCTTTATCAGCGCTATATCGAAGGTCGGGTCGTACCCGATCACTTTGGCCGGAATCCGTTCTCCCGCGGGGCTCTCGGAGAGCCGGATATACAGGCGCGAATAACCCTTGTCCTTGGGGTCCACCTCGCTCTTGATCACGTGGTGGTTGGTCAGGATGTATCCCCGCCGGTCGATGAAAAAGCCGCTTCCAATGATCTGATCGGGATAGCCGACGCCGTTCTCGACCTTGATGCCCCTGTCGACGACAATCGTCACCGTTCCGGTAAGCATCTGGGGGAAGGAAGGCGCTGCCTGGGAGGCGGTCACGGCATCCGCCGGCGGGTTGAACCCGCGCTCCTTCATCCTGGCCACGATGAATCGCTCGATGGCTTTGTTGCCCATGGCCACGGCTGAATCCAGGGCAGCCTTGAGGTCGGCTTCCGACGGCTCGGGGGTCGAAATTGCCCGCAGCCTGGAAAGGAGGGAAACGACGTCATTGCCGGCGGAGTGTTCCTCCACGGCAAGCTGATCCAGCAGCGATGACCGGGTCCAATCTCCCGTCAGGGACGTCTTGCCCAGCGCTTGCGCCGAATAGAAATAGCGCAGCGCATCGCCGAACTTCTTGTCCTGGATGGACTTCGTAAAGGCTGAGGACAGGGCATCCACAGCCTTGGAATCCAGCGTATCGAGGTTCGACGCCGGCACTTCTCCCGCCTTCTCCCGCCGAAGCCAGGAAATTTCCTGGATGGCCTGAAGGAACGATCCCGAGGAAATGAGGCCCTGGATCTCCTTTATCCTGACCGCAGGGAGGGGGGGCGCGGGAGGACCCGGCGGCAATGAGGCGCAGGAAGAGACAAGGAGCAACGCGCACAGCGCCCACGGCAAGGAAAAGGATTTCACGGCAGCGCCTCCACGTAGGTCACGCCCTCATGGCGAAAGACAAGGTATTGCTTCCCGGCGATGGCGCGATATCCCTCGGGACCATTCGCATCCACCTGTGTACCGGCGGGAGCAGCGGACCCTATCCAGACAACTCGCCGGACCGCGTCATGCGTCACGGTTACCGCCTGGCCGCTTCTCGTCACGCGGACGAGGTTTCCGCTTTTCCAGACGAAGCTGATATCGAAGACGCCGTTCATCCGCGAGGAGAAATCCCGCGCCACGGTGTCAGGCCCCACCGGATACTCACGGCTGTCGTCGATCCCGTCCTCATCGTAGTCCCAGGATTTCATGGGACTTGGCAGGTAACGTTCCCGGTAGCTCACTTTTCCGTCCCCGTTCGTGTCGACGGAAATGCCGGCGAGCTTTCCGTCCTGCCACGCCTCGGTGACGATGAACTTCCCTGAGCCGTCAGGATCACGGGCCCCGCGGAAAGGTTGGCCGTTCTTGTACCAGATCTTGTGGTCGAACGTGCCATTCCCGAGAGTGCTTTCCTCAAGGAACACCCTTTTTCCTCTCAGGAGGTCGACCCTGCGGACTATCGTCCCATCCGGCGCATCATCCTCGGTCCTGTAGGAGAGCCGCACCACGTCGTCTACCGAAAGAGGCGACGGAGCGCTGAGCGCCCGCGGCGCAACCCCGGCTGGAAGCGGAAGAGCCGTTGGCGCGAGGAAGGGGTATCTCACTGAATACGGGACAAGCAGGTATACGCGCGTCCCTGCGTTGGCGGCCTGCGGCTCTTTTGCCGATTGCGGCTCTTTTGCCGATGCGATGTACGGATAGGTGCTGTAGCTCAGAGTGAGGAGCCTATCCGCGCCGATGCGGATGGTCAAGGAGACCGGGCGTCCTTCGGCGAACTGCGCCGAGAGCTCCGGTACCCCGTCCTCGCGCGTATCACGAATCCATGACGTGAGGGAGCCGTCCTGGAACGTCCAGCGCTCCTGGTATCCGTCTCCCCGCGGATCAAGATCCCTGTCTCCGGTGAATCTCGAAAGATCGGCCTGGAGCGCCGAGGCGAGGCTCCTGCTGGCTCCCACCGCGCGCGCGACTCTCTCCACCAGGTCCTCACGGGTGAGGCCGCCGTTGTCCACGAATTGCGAGAGGTACTTTTGAGACCGGCCCGTCGAGGTTTCCAGGGCAATAACCGCCGCCAGCGGATCTTTTCCCCCTCTCCCCGCGTAGCGGGTCACAGCGGCAACGCGGGCGGCCGCGCCGGGAGCAAGCTCCGCTGCCCGCAAAAGCAGCGGGAGGCTGTCCGGGTGCACCTCAAGCTGAGTTCCGATGAGGCGCCGCCCGGCCTGAGCGTTGCCTTCCTTCTCCATCTGCCGCGAGGCAAGAAGCGCGAAATCATCCACCAGGGGGAACTCGCGCATGTCGTCCGAGAGCGCTCGGCGCAGTGCAGCCGCGTCTCCCTCCCTGTCATACAGCTTCGCAAGGATCAGAAAGGCGGGTGAGCTCGAGGGGTCGTGAGCCGCGACGGAAAGAAGAAGCCCTCGCGCCTCCTGAAGCCTGCCGATGCGCAGAAGCACCTCCGCCAGGGCCTCCTGGGCAGCCGAGGGATCCGTCACCGCCCAGGACCCGTTGGCGAGAGCTTTCCGCAGATCGGCCACCGCTGCGAGCGTCGTATCCCGATGGGCAAGCTCGCGCTCGGCGTTCGCGTACAAGGCCTCTGAATAGTCTGGTGCGATCTGGAGGGCTGAGGCGATCAGATCCGACGCCTGCGCCTGCGAGCCGGCGGCAAGCGATGCGCGCGCTTGCGTAAGGAAGGCGTCCGCCTGCGCGTGGGCCGGATCAAATGATGCCTCCTGGGCTGAAGCGGCGACGGCTCCGCCGAGCCCCAGAACGGCGAGCAGCATGACACGAGGACCGAAAGCGCTCTTCTTCACTCTCTTCCGAATATCGGCGCTGGCCGACTGATTTATCGCTGGCCGTTCTTGCCGGCCGGCCGACTTGTTGCTTGCCGACTTATTGCTTGCCGACCGAGGCTTGCGCCGCGGGCGCGCCGTCAGTTTCCCCTTCCCTCTTGCGCGGCGGGAACCCCATCAAGGCGCGGATATCGTCATCATTCAGATTCTCTTTGACGAGGAGGGTGTCCGCGAGAAGCTTGAGCTTGTCTTTCTGCTCGGTCAGGATCCGCATTGCCTCGGAGAGCGACGTCTCTATGATCTTCTTGATCTCAATGTCGATGGAACGGGCGGTCTCCTCGGAGTAGTCTTTGTGTCGTGCTATCTCCTTGCCGAGGAAGATAGGCTCTTCCTTCTGCCCGTACGCGATGGGCCCCAGGAGCTCGCTCATGCCCCATTCGCAGACCATCTTCCGGGCAATCTCGGTGGCCTGATCAAGGTCATTTGCCGCTCCCGTGGTGGTCTCATCATAGAAGATCTTTTCCGCCGCGTATCCGCCCATGGCGATGGTGATCCTGTCCTCCAGCCAACCCTTGTTGCGGGAGTAGGTATCATTTTCCGGCAGGGAGAACGCAACGCCGAGCGCCCGGCCATGAGGAATGATTGTGATCTTGTGCAGCGGATCCGCGTTCTTGAGATAATAGTGGAGGAGCCCATGGCCCGCCTCGTGGAAAGCGACCATCTGCTTTTCCTTGGGCGGAATCACCTTCGACTTGCGGGCGACCCCCATGAGCGTCTTGTCCCGAGCCTCTTCAAAGTCGTCCATGTCAACGGCGTCCTTGCCCTTGCGCCCGGCAAAAAGCGCCGCCTCGTTCACGAGGTTGGCGAGGTCTGCCCCGGAGGATCCCGGCGTAGCGCGCGCAACGCGCGAGAGCTCCACGTCTCCGGCGAGCGGGAGCTTGCGAGCGTGCAGCTTCAGGATCAGCTCCCGTTCCTTGACGTCCGGCATATCGACGACCACCTGCCTGTCGAAACGACCCGGGCGCAGGAGCGCCGGGTCCAGGACGTCCGGCCTGTTGGTTGCGGCAAGGATGATGACGCCGTCCTTGGTGTCGAAGCCGTCCATTTCCACGAGCATCTGGTTCAGCGTCTGCTCCCGTTCATCATGGCCGCCGCCGTAGCCGGCGCCGCGCGTTCGTCCCACCGCGTCCAGCTCGTCGATGAAAAGGATGCAGGGGGCATGGCGCCTTCCCTGCTCGAAAAGGTCTCGGACCCTGCTGGCGCCCACGCCAACGAACATTTCCACGAAATCAGAGCCTGACATATGGAAGAAAGCGACATTCGCTTCTCCCGCAATGGCTTTCGCAAGGAGTGTTTTTCCCGTGCCGGGCATTCCCACCAGGAGAACTCCCTTGGGGATCTTGGCCCCCAGGCGGGAGAACTTCTGCGGGCTTTTCAGAAACTCGACGACCTCCTGCAGCTCGTACTTGGCCTCATCCTGCCCCGCCACGTCCGTGAAAGTGATCTTCTTGGCCCCCTCCAGGTATCTCTTGGCCCTGCTCTTGCCAAAGGAAAACGCCTTGTTCCCGTTTCCCTGCACCTGGCGGAACATGAACCATATGAAGAAGAAGCCGATCACCCAAGGAAGGAACTGGATGAGCACTGCGATGGGTGAGACCGCCTTGGCGCCCCCGGAGACTTTCACTCCCTTTTCCTTCAGCTCCCTCATCAGATCGTTGTCCGGGTACGGAATGGTGGTCTTGAAGAAGTTGGTCTCACCCGTCTTGGACTTGAAGGTGCCCTGGATCTCGTACTGGTCTATGATCTTGACCGAGTCGATCTGCCCCTCGTCGAGGTACGTCTGAAAGGCGGAATAGGACAGCTCCTGGGAAAGCGTCCTGTCATTGTAGACAAAAAAGAAGATGAAGAATGACACCAGGATCAGGAGAGAGATGAGGGCAATGCGGTTGTTGAAATTGAACCGCGGGATGCGGGGATCCGGTCCCTTGTCGTCTCCATTATTGTTGTTGTTGCTCACGTCCCTCTTCCATGTTCCCGTCTGCTCGAACGATAATGCGTTCCACATCCCCGCCATCCGGGATGCGGGCGCCCGATCGGCTTCGACCCGGGTGCCCGACCGCGAGCCCCAGGACCGCCACTACCCCTTTCCTGTCCGCCAGGACGGGGACCCTTTGCCTCTGTCCCTCAGAAAGCTTCCACCCAGCCAACAGCTCTTTCAGGGGCGTTGAACCGCGTTCAAGAAGAATTTCGTCTCCTCTTCTCCTTGACCTCAGGACAAGCGGCCACTGGACATCCAGCGCCCGCAGTTCCATGTCGTTCGCCGCCGGGCTCGTTTTCCCACTGCACCGGACAAAGCTTATGCGCACGCCGACTCCCGGCACGCTGAAGGTTCCGGTTCCGGAGACTTCTATAAAATAGCTCTTTTTGCAATGCGTGACAATACAGCGTTCCCAAAAGAGGCGTGATCCACGGAGGGCAAGGCCGACACCATGGCCCTGGATGATGGTTCCGGTTGTTCCCGGCAGGACATCATGGAGCGCGGGGGCAAGGAAGCGCCAC
>CAWJSK010000022.1:0-86147 GCA_963845535.1 uncultured Spirochaetota bacterium | reverse complement strand
GCGCAAACCCCATAGGAGGAACGGATTTGACCACATCATCATATGGCGGGGGAACGCTTCCCAAGGGGGTCCGCTCGCGCATGATCCCTGGGGTCAACGGCCTCGATGTCCATATTCTTGAGGTGGTTAAGTCAAAGCCCGGGTCGGCTGCTCGCGCTGCTTCTGCACGGCTTTCCGGATTTGGCTTACGGCTGGCGACACCTGATCCCAATTCTGGCTGACGCCGGGTACCATGTCGTGGCGCCCGACCTGCGGGGTTTTGGCCGCACCACCGGTTGGGCGAACGGCTATGACGCCCAGCTAGAGCCCTTCAGCCTCTTGAATATGACGCGCGACGCCCTAGGATTGGTTTCGGCATTTGGGCATCGGCGTACGGCGATGCTCGTCGGGCACGACCTCGGCTCGCCCGTGGCGGCCTATTGTGCGTTAGCCCGACCTGATGTCTTTCCCTCGGTGGTGCTGATGAGCGCACCGTTCCCCGGTCCACCAGCACTTCCGTTCAACACCGCGGAAAGCGAGGCATCGTCGGTTCAACCGAACACTGAAAATCAAAAGTTAGCGGCCGCGCTGGCGGCGCTCGATCCGCCCAGAGAGTATTATCAACAATACTTGAGCACGCGGGAGGCGAACTATGACATGTGGCACCCCCCTCAGGATTAATACGCGTTTCTTCGTGCATTTTTCTACGTCAAGAGCGCTGACTGGCCGGGAAATAAGCCGCATCCGTTGAAGGCGCGAACTGCCATAGAACTTGCACAAATGCCCACCTATTACGTCATGGATCTCGGCAAGACGATGCCCCAGACCGTCGCTCCATTCCAACCTTCCGCCGCCGAGGTCCTGGCCAGCAAATGGCTCACCGAGCCGGAACTTGGGGTGTACACGGACGAGTATGGCCGCACTGGGTTTCAAGGCGCCCTGCAGGCTTATCGCGTCTATTCAGTTCCTGACCTAAACGCTGAGTTGCGCCTGTTTTCGGGCAAGACGATCGATGTCCCGTCGCTCTTCATCGGCGGGAAGAGCGATTGGGGTACCTATTCGGCGCCGGGCGCGGTCGATCTTATGAGGACGAAGGCGGCGACGAGGATGGGTGGCATCGAGCTGATCGACGGCGCCGGTCACTGGGTCCAACAGGAGCAGCCGGTTCGGCCGAGCACGCTCCTGCTCGCCTTCATCAAGGAGGTAGGTGGGGCGGATCACACCAGCGGTTAGGTCGGGGAATGCCTATCGTCGCTGTTGAAAATATTGCCCGGCGTCCAGATCACCGTCCCGTCAGGTCCGTCACCCTTCAGTAGGAGGAACGGATTTGACCACATCATCATATGGCGGGGGAACGCTTCCCAAGGGGGTCCGCTCGCGCATGATCCCTGGGGTCAACGGCCTCGATGTCCATATTCTCGAGGCCGGTTACGAAAGCCCCGGTCGGCCGCTCGCGCTGCTTCTGCACGGCTTTCCGGATTTGGCTTACGGCTGGCGACACCTGATCCCAATTCTGGCTGACGCCGGGTACCATGTCGTGGCGCCCGACCAGCGGGGTTTTGGCCGCACCACCGGTTGGGCGAACGGCTATGACGCCCAGCTAGAGCCCTTCAGCCTCTTGAATATGACGCGCGACGCCCTAGGATTGGTTTCGGCATTGGGGCATCGGCGTACGGCGATGCTCGTCGGGCACGACCTCGGCTCGCCCGTGGCGGCCTATTGTGCGTTAGCCCGACCTGATGTCTTTCCCTCGGTGGTGCTGATGAGCGCACCGTTCCCCGGTCCACCAGCACTTCCGTTCAACACCGCGGAAAGCGAGGCATCGTCGGTTCAACCGAACACTGAAAATCAAAAGTTAGCGGCCGCGCTGGCGGCGCTCGATCCGCCCAGAGAGTATTATCAACAATACTTGAGCACGCGGGAGGCGAACTATGACATGTGGCACCCCCCTCAAGGCTTACACGCGTTTCTTCGTGCATTTTTCTACGTCAAGAGCGCTGACTGGCCGGGAAATAAGCCGCATCCGTTGAAGGCGCGAACTGCCATAGAACTTGCACAAATGCCCACCTATTACGTCATGGATCTCGGCAAGACGATGCCCCAGACCGTCGCTCCATTCCAACCTTCCGCCGCCGAGGTCCTGGCCAGCAAATGGCTCACCGAGCCGGAACTTGGGGTGTACACGGACGAGTATGGCCGCACTGGGTTTCAAGGCGCCCTGCAGGCTTATCGCGTCTATTCAGATCCTGACCTAAACGCTGAGTTGCGCCTGTTTTCGGGCAAGACGATCGATGTCCCGTCGCTCTTCATCGGCGGGAAGAGCGATTGGGGTACCTATTCGGCGCCGGGCGCGGTCGATCTTATGAGGACGAAGGCGGCGACGAGGATGGGTGGCATCGAGCTGATCGACGGCGCCGGTCACTGGGTCCAACAGGAGCAGCCGGTTCGGCTCAGCACGCTCCTGCTCGCCTTCATCAAGGAGGTAGGTGGGGCGGATCACACCAGCGGTTAGGTCGGGGAATGCCTATCGTCGCTGTTGAAAATATTGCCCGGCGTCCAGATCACCGTCCCGTCAGGTCCGTCACCCTTCAGTGAAGCGCTTGGGTTTGGTGTGTCCAGGCTAATAGGATTTATTGGTGCTTGTACGTTGAAGGGATGACACACGAATCCTATCGTCATAGTCAGAACACCAAGGCTTCTGGTCAGCCTCAATATGAAGCCGGAGACAATTACCCGGCAGTGAGTAGCGAGCTGCTGCGAGTTGGCGGCTACTCCACTGCGGCAGATAGTACGGCAGCCACCTTGCCGTATCCAGTTTGTGTCCAGAAAAGCCATCGTTGAATTCAAGCGTGTATCCGCGCTTGGAGGGGAGATTGCGCGGAAGCCTTTGTCAGGTCCTGATGCCATTGACCATTTCTATCGGTTAACAAAAGAGACGTCTACACCTGGCAACATAACATAGAGTTCAGCAGCGCCGCCGCATCAACTCGGCTGCAACGGCTTTTGCAAGACACCGGCTTCTCTTTCCACATTCAGCCTAAGGCGTCTGCTGCAACGACTTGTTATGCCCCACGCCCTTTAACGAATCGACCCTAATCCGTGAGCAGACTCTTTCCCCATGAATTGGCTCTTTCCAATTCCCCGTCCGCTAGTGGACCATTTCTACCCTTCACGATGAAACCTTCGGGCTTACCTTTGATCATGATTCCCTTTTCTTTGAAATGGGTTCCCATCTTGTCAGCTGCATATCCGAAAAGTTTGGTTAGCTTCATTTTCAGTCGTGTGTCAAAGGTTGCAACTTTCAAAGTCTTTGAGGGTAAAGACAGGCCATTGAGGTACTTCAGCATTCCCTCAGTGGGACGACCACCATATGTTGGGGATCCGACAATCAAGAGCGATGTTTTTTCAAGTTGCCTAGCCTCTGGAGAATTGATCCGAATGGCCTTCACGCTTGGCCCAATTCCGGCGGCGATCGCGTTGGCAATTCTCTCAGTGTTTCCGGCCGCTGAATCAAAGACCACTAGTGTGTTCAAGATAGTCCTCCTTCATGATGCGTCATGTGACTCCACTTCTTAAGAAGCGAAGGACCGGACGTTTTGACCCATTGTTTAACACCTGCGGTGATTGAAACCGTACCCGCGGTTCCGTCGGCGCAAGTCACATTGGATACCGAGAGAAACTCACTCGTGTTTTCACAAAAAAGTGGGGCATTAACATACACGTTATGAAGTTTTCCCTCTAACGTCCTTCTCTCCGCCTGTTAGACGGGCGGGCGTATAAAATGGCAAGGAGACGCATTATGAAAGTCATTTCCAGGTCCTCCTGAGGCAGACAGCCGTCGGCCGTTAACGCTAAGATTTTGTCTCGCCAACTTTCTGAGGTTATGTGGAGGTTCCATAATAGCCCCTTTTGCATACTATTCTTACCCGCATAACAACCAAAAGCAGGAGAAGCACTTTCCCTTGCGTACCCCTTGTGCACGCGGATCGATAGCCTGCTCTACGTCGAGTACAAAAGTCACGCTATGCACACTATATGGACAAGCGAGGCAAGTGGGTCTTATGCGTAATCCGCTGAAAAGTGCTATCGGATCAATCCTTCGTGCCGACGGTGGAATGAAGATCGTGCTGCACGTCCCTGATGTGGAATCGCGGTTCACAAGGAGACCGATCAAGCCGCAAATCCGGTTTGACGATCCTGGAAACGGGTTCGTATTATTTGCCAGAGGTGGAGACATGGGAACGTTTGCTTTGAAGATGTTCACATCCCTCCTTCTGCTGTGCGCGCCTCTGGCGGCAGCATTCGCGCAGGGATCAACCGTTTCGGGCTGGACAACGGTGGGCGGGCCCGGGCAGGGGGACAAACAGCTTTCCGGCCCCAGCGGGATCGCGGTCGACTCCAGCGGACACGTCTACGTAGCGGACCAGGGCAACAGCCGTGTCGTCAGGATGGACGACATGGCCGGGACGAACTGGGCCGCCCTTGGCACTGACGGACCGGGCAGCAGGCAGTTCTCCGCTCCTTTCCGCGTGACCGTGGATTCCCAGGGTCGCATTTATGTCGCCGACAAGGAAAACGACCGTATTGTCCGTTTCAATGACATGAAGGGGTCCCGGTGGACAACCTTCGGCAAGCGCGGGAAGGGACGGGCCCAGCTGTTCGGCCCCACGGGGATCGCGATAGACGCGAGCGGCCGGATCTATATCGCGGATCAGAACAACAATCGGATAGTCCGCATCGACGACATGACGGGGAAGAACTGGGTGACGTTCGGCAGCTTCGGCCAGGGAGAAAAGGAGCTCTCAGGTCCCAGCGGCGTGGCCGTGGATCCTGACGGCCGGATCTATGTCACCGATCAGAACAACAACCGGGTGGTCCGCATCGACGATATGACGGGAGCAGGATGGACGGCTTTCGGCGCCAAGGGCCTGGGGGATGGCCAGTACTTCGGACCCAGCGGCATTGCGCTCGACGCGAAGGGGCGGATATACACTGCGGACCCCGAAAACAATCGCGTTGAAAGGATCGACGACATGACGGGCGCCAACTGGGCCACTTTCGGAGACTTCGGCTCGGGCGAGAACCAGCTCTACCTCCCTGGCGGCGTGGCAGTGGATTCGCAAGGCAAGGTCTACGTGGCAGACACCCGCAACTCCCGCGTTGTGCAAATTGAATGGCCGTAGCATGGCCATGGCGCCCCCCACTTGACCATTCTTGCGCATTGGGATAGTCTGCGGATGGCCTCAAAAGACAAGGGCTTCGTGAGGCCAAATCAGAAGGACAAGAAGCCCAATCATTCGGACCTTCCATGAGCTACCCCGAAGGAACTCCCGACCAGACAACGGTGCCAGATGAAGAATCCTCCCTTGTGCTGCTCCTTTCGTGCGGTGTTCGAAGGGCGATGATAAAAACTCTCCAGGAGGAGTAGATGAACAAGAAACTCTATGTCGGCGGCCTTTCCTATTCCGTGACTGATGATCAGCTCCAGCAGCTTTTCGCCCAGCATGGGACCGTGGAATCCGCGAAGGTGATCACGGACAAGTACACGGACCGCTCGCGCGGCTTCGGCTTTGTCGAGATGGGCACGGTGGAAGAGGCCGAAAAGGCCATCCAGGCGCTCAACGGCTCGCAGCACGAAGGGCGCAAGCTCACGGTGAACATCTCCAAGCCCCGTGAAGAGCGCTCGGGCGGCGGCGGCGGATACCGCGATAGATACTAGACCAAAAGGCCGGATTTGAAATAACCAGGGGGCAGGTCGGCCCCCTTTTTTATCGCCCGTCATCATCGCCCGTGAGTATTATTTTGGCCCAGGGGAGGGTGCACCATGGCGGAGCCATTGAAGATTCTCGGGATCGCAGGAAGCCTACGGCAAAGCTCCTACAACAGGGCGGCGCTCAACGCGGCCGGGCAGCTTTTGCCCCCGGGAGTCGTGCTAGAAACTTTCGACCTCGAAGGGATTCCGCTCTACAACCAGGACAATGAGCTTTCCCCTCCGCCCAGGGTCCAGGAGCTGAAGCAGCGTGTACGCGCCGCGGACGCCATCCTTTTCGTGACCCCGGAGCACAACTTCTCCGTGCCTGCCGCGCTGAAGAATGCCATCGACTGGGTTTCGCGTCCGCCCACGGACAACGCATGGGCTGGCAAGCCGGCGGCAATCATGGGGGCCTCCATTGGAAAGACTGCAACCGCCCGCGCTCAGGCCCATTTACGCCAGATCTTTTCCAATATTGACGTGCACCCCATCAACAAACCGGCGGTCATGATAGGTGAAGCGGCGCAGGCATTCGACGCGAGCGGCAACCTCCTGGATGAAAAGGCCAGGAACCTGATCCACCAGCTCCTGGAAGCCCTGGCAGCCTGGACGCTGCGGCTCCGCGGCGTTGAGAAACCTCGCGGCTGATCCGGGCAGGCGAAACACCCTCCTCATGCCTCGCTCAAGGCCCGCCACGGTCAAGCTCATTTCCTGGAACGTCAATGGCATCCGCGCCATTCTTCGCAAAAATGGCCTGGCTTTCCTCGGTTCCGAAAAGCCGCACGTCCTCTGCCTGCAAGAGACTCGGGCCGACCCTGACGACGCCGGACGGATCCTGGCGGCGTTTCCCTACCAGCACTGGTTTCCCGCGCAGCGGCCGGGCTATTCAGGCACCGCAACTTTCTCCTGCATTGAGCCGCTTTCGGTGCGCCGCGGCATCGGCGTGCCCGAGCATGACCGTGAGGGCCGAGTGCTTACCCTCGAGCTGCCGCAGTTGTTCGTGGTCAACGTCTACACGCCCAACTCGCGCAGGGACCTCTCACGGCTTGCGTACCGCGGCGGGTGGGACGGAGCGTTCTTGCGTTTCCTCAAACGGCTGGAGCGTCGAAAGCCCGTCCTCTTTTGTGGAGACATCAACGTGGCTCATGAAGAAATCGACCTTGCCCGACCAAAAGAAAACCACCATACGCACGGCTTCACGGACCAGGAAAGGGCCGGCTTTTCCGCCATCCTGGAGGCAGGATTCATGGACAGTTTCCGCGAGCTGCATCCCGAGGGAGGCAACTACACATGGTGGAACCTCGCCACGCGCGCCCGGGAGCGCAACGTGGGGTGGCGGATCGACTATGTCGTCATCTCGAAATCCTTGCGGCCCGAGTTGTGCGAAGCTTTCATCCTCCCGAACGTGGAGGGCTCGGATCACTGCCCCGTGGGAGTGACTCTTGGCCGCATCGCTCGAAGCGCTGCATCGTAGGCGCTATCCGGCGATCTGGCGGAGGAACGGAATGAGCGCTTCCATGGCGCGTTCGTTGAACCCGCCTTCGGGGATGACAAGATCAGCGTACGCTTTGGTGGGCTCGACGAACTCATAATGCCCCGGCCGGACCTTCTCCATGTACTGGGCAATCACGGACTCCACCGTTCGGCCGCGCTCGGTGATGTCGCGGCGAAGCCGCCTGATGAAGCGGATATCATCAGGGGTGTCCACGTACAGCTTCAAGTCAATGAGGTCCCGGACGCGCTTGTCGAAATAGATCATGATCCCTTCGAAGATCACGAGCCTGCGCGGCTCGACGAGCACCGTGTCGTCCCGGCGGCGGTGATGGACAAAGTCATACTGCGGCATGCGGATGGGACGTCCTGACTTCAGCGCCTGTAGCTGCTCGAAGAGCAGGTCGGTGTCGAAGGCGTCCGGGTGGTCGAAGTTGAAGTCTGTGATGGTGCGGTTGGTGAGGTATTCCGCGGAGCGGTAGTAGTTGTCCTGAGCCACGAGGGCATGGTCGCGCACGATCTCGGTGATGCGCGTGACTATGGTGGTCTTCCCGGAGCCCGAGCCGCCCGCAATTCCGACGATTCTGACGCCACTGTTCATGCGGCGCCATCATAACGCTTCCCCGGCGGCTGTTGAAGCGGCGCCGCCGGCACGCTACCATCCCGGCATGAGCGGTCCGTCCATCGTCTCGGTGCGCAAGATCTGGGACCGTGGCGCGCACAACGCCTTCACGGACCTTGTCCGCTTCAAGAGCCGCTGGTTCTGCGCGTTTCGGGAAGCTGACGGACACGCGGGCACCGAAGGCAGGGTGCGCATCCTGGAGTCGACCGACGGCGCCGCCTGGGCCAGCGCGGCGCTCTTGTCCGAGAACGACATCGACTTGCGGGACCCGAAGCTCTCCCTGACGCCGGACAAGAAGCTCATGCTGCTCATGGGGGGCACGTATGCGCGCGCCGCGGCCGGCGGACAACGGCAACCGCGCGTCGCTTTCTCACAGGACGGGCTCATCTGGAGCCGGCCGCAGCCCGTCCTTTCCGAAGGAGACTGGCTGTGGCGGGTAACCTGGTTTCACTCGCGGGCCTATGGAATCTCCTACCGCATCCGCGGCGCCAGGACGTGGGATGTCTTCCTCCATGAGAGCGCTGACGGGATCCGCTACACCCTGGTGGCCCCGCTTTCCGTGCCGGGCAAGCCGAACGAAGCAACTGTCAGGTTTCTGCAGGACGGGAGGGCGCTTGCCCTTCTGAGAAGGGAAGGAGGTGACGCGGCTGCCTGGATTGGCGCAAGCGCGCCCCCGTACTCCTTCTGGCAGTGGCGCTCCGCCGGCATGAGGGTTGGCGGTCCCAACTTCATAGTCAACCCTGATGGACGGATGTGGGCGGCGTGCCGCCGGTACGGCAACGGCGGGCCCGCCACCGTGGTTGCCAGGATGAGCAGAACAGCGCTGCGTCCCGTTCTCCTGCTTCCCAGCGGAGGGGACTGCAGCTACCCAGGCCTCGTGTTCCATGGCGGCCTGCTGTGGGTGAGCTACTACTCCTCCCATGAAGGGAAAACAAGCATTTATGTGGCGCGCGTGAGACTTTGAAAGCCCGAATCCGTGCTCGTACGGTCAGGCGCCTTTGTCGCGGGGTCCAGCGCTTCCACCATGTCACCGAGAAGCTTCGCGACGGCGCGAAGAGGTTTGCGTGAATGGTAGGTGCGGCTCAGGATGATGCCCCCTTCGACCGCGGCCGTGATGCCCGTGGACAAGGCGGCAGCCTGCGGCTCGGAAAAACCATACTCGCGCAGCTTGTCCGTGAATGCTTCGGCGATCAGCGAATAGGCTTCACGGCAGCGTGCGTTCAGTTTTTTGCTGGTGGTAGCGGTCTCGGACGCTATGACCGTCAGAGCGCCGCCGGAACGAAACCCTGAGGCCATCACGAAGAATGACATCCTGTCGACAAAGGTCCGAACAGCCTCGGCGGCATTCCTCTTCCTGACCAGGCTGACGCGAATGCGCTCGGCAAGAGTCCGTCCGGCCATGAGAATTGCTTCTTCCGCGATCTGCTCTTTGCCCCCGGGGAAATGGTAATAGATCGAGCCTTTGGGCGCTTTGCCCAGTCGGACAATTTCGTTCAAGCCCGTGCCATAGTAGCCGTTGTCGACAAGCAAATCACTCGCAGCCCGGATGATCCTTTCTCGTGATGACGGCTTCCCCGGTCGTTTCCGTGTCACATTCCCCTTGGGATGCATCCCGTATATATAGCACCGTTGAAATATTATTAATAGAGCTTTTAGATATTTCGCTGCAGAGCAACATTTTGCTTGCATTCGTCACGGCATTCGAATAGTATGACGAACGGTCTACCTGTTCGTACGTTTATAGAGCGGAACGTTTATCGGAAAATTCAACGCTCTAAAAAGCAAGCGCAATAGAAAGGGACGCAATGAAACAGAACGCGCCCGCGGCGTCGAATACTGGGGCCCGTGGCTCGCTGTCGACAAAAATCATCCTCGTCCAACTCGTGGTCGTGCTGATAGTCATGGGCCTGAACGGCGTCGTCACCTACATGCAGGACTCCCGCCGGCTCAACGACTCGCTGCGCCAGCGCGGGGAGCAGCTTCTCAAGCGGCTGCCGGCAAGCCTCTCCGCGCCGTTGTGGAACATCGATCCGGCGTCAGTGGATTCCGCCGTCTCCCTGGAAATGGTGGACTCCGACGTGCAAGCCATTGTCGTCACCACGGATTCGGGAACGTCGGGAAAGATGCGGGACGCCAAAGGCGCCGTGGTTGCCTGGACAGACCAGGAAGGGCAACGGATGGCCGCCATCGCCTCCAAGCACTTGAGCGCCGACGTCACCTACCAGGACAAGACCATCGGGAAGCTCGAGGTCTACCTCTCCGACCGCTCGATCAGGGCGGGGCTCAAGTCCATACTTCTGCAGACGGCGGCGGTCACCGTCATCGTCATTCTCCTTTTGGCCCTTGCCACGCTTTTCATTACGCGAGTCCTCGTGGCGCGGCCTCTGAAGATCGTCGACGGCGCCCTGGAGCGCATTGCGCGCGGGAACCTCGGCAGCACCGTTGCGTTTCATTCGCGCGACGAGCTGGGAAGCCTCGCCCACGCGGTCAACGAGATGATCACGCAGCTACGCGGCATGGTGGTCAAGATCAGGGAGACCGCTGATCAGCTCGCGAAGTCCAGCATCCAGATCTCCGAGAGCTCCCAACAGCTCTCCGCCGGTTCCCAGAGCCAGGCGGCGACGCTCGAGGAAACAAGCGCCTCGGTTGAGGAGCTGACATCGAGCGTCGAGCAGGTGGCCCTGCACGCGCAGAGCCAGGCGGAATCCGTGGAGAAAACCGCCGCTGCCATGACGGAAGTGCGAGGCTCGGCTGAGGCCGTTTCCGAAAAACTGAAAGTCGTTTCGGCCTCTTCCGAGGAGTCAGTCCAGATGGCCCATTCGGGTGTGGATGCGGTCAACAAAGCCGTCACGGCCATCGAGGCGATCTCGAAGAAGGCGGAGCAGATCGGGGGCATTGTCACGGTCATCTCCGACATCGCAGACCAGACCAACCTGCTCTCCCTGAACGCCGCCATCGAGGCCGCGCGGGCCGGGGAGCACGGGCGGGGATTCGCCGTGGTGGCCCAGGAGGTCAGCAAGCTCGCCGAGCGCAGCGCCTCTTCGACCCGTGAGATCCAGAAGCTGATCGACGAAAGCGGCTCCATAGTCACCAACGGCGTGGAGGTGGCCCAGGGCGCCCTTGGCGCAATGAACGCGATCATCAGCGGCGCGCAAAAGACCAATCAGGCCATCAACGAGCTTTCCGGCCGCATCCACTCGCAGATCGAATCGATTGTCAACGCCGCCGCCATCACCACCGACATCACCGAGATGTCACACAGCATCTCCGCCGCCACGGAGGAACAGACTACGAACGCCCGCCAGGTCGCCTCTGCCGTGGAGAACGTGAACGAGCTCACGCAACAGGCAGCCACGGCGGCCGGGCAGATGTTCTCCGCCACCGTGGAGCTGTCCAAGCTGGCACAGCAGCTCACCAACCTGGTTCAGCAATTCGCGCTGGAGACGGATTCTCCGGCGGCCCTCGTCCCCGCAGCATCGCATTCCGTCGGCGCATCCGCGCCGACGCTGCTCGTGAGCGTGGGGAATCGACCCAAGGACCCAACTTCTTAAGGAGGACCTGTGAACAAGAAATTTCTCACCCTCGTCATCCTGCTCGCGGGAGTGACGGCCGCGGCAGGAGCGCAACAGACCATCAGGATCGGCTACTGGGACAACGCGCCATTTGTCATTGCACAGCCGGGAGGCGCCCCGCCTGTCGGCGCGGCCGTGGACTACTGGACCGCGATTGTGGCTCCTGCCATGAACGTGAAGGTCGAATGGGTAGGCCCCACCGCGCTGCCAAGGCTTCTCCTGCAGTTGAAACGCGGCGAGATCGACGCAATCCTCGTTTCCGCGAAGACCCCCGAAAGGGAAAAGCTCTACCAGTTTCCCATGACGCCTACCGTGCAATTCCTGCCGGGGCTTGCCGTGTTGAAGGAAAACCCGCTTTCCACGATTCGAAGCGCGGATGACGTCGCCGGCATGAAGGTCGGCTACGCCACAGGGCTGACTGTGATCGACTTCATGAAGAACGCGAAGATCACCTGGGACAACATGAGCACGGCCACATGGATCCAGGACGACTTCAGAAAGCTTGCGAACAAACGCATTGACGCGGTGTTCAACCTGACAACGGTAGGCCTGGAGTATGAGGCTGCAAAGAGCTATTCGGGGAAGTTCAAGTTCCTGCAGCTACCCGTTCCGCCGAACCCCATCTACACCATGTTTGCAAGGACGGATAGGGCGACGGCCTTCCTCAAGCGGTACGACCCTGTTAATTCGAAAAACGCGCACACGATGGATGCGCTGGTGAACAAATACCTCAATCAGTAACAGCCCCTCGCTGTTGATGCTGGAAGATGGGCCCCCGCGCGGGGGCCCATCTTCGTTGCGCGAGCGGGCGCCGGCCCTTCGTTTCACTATATTGGTGGTGTGAGGTCTTTTACCCTTCCGTGACACTTCCGTGAACTCTTGATCCGACCTTCTGATCCAGATCGTAGATTGATATGGAGGAACACATGAAACGAGCAAGCCTGCTTATCCTTCTTTTCCTGGGAGCCGTCGCGCTTTCCTTCGGGCAAAGCATGATGAGCACGAACAACTCCACGGGAAACTCAACCACCATGATGTCCGCCAACCCAATGAAAGCTGACCCCGTGGTGGGCAGCCAGCTTCGCTTCGCAAAAAGCGCCGGCACCAAAGTGATCTTCACGACGCTTTCGGCCGCGGAAGCGCTGGCAGCCAGGCAGCCAACGGTGATTTTCTTTGCCGCGGACTGGTGCCCGTACTGCCAGGCAGACCTCAAGGACATCAACGCCAACGGCAGCCGGCTGGGTGACGTCGCCGTAGTGGTGGCCAACTATGACACGGCAACGGACCTGAAAGCAAAGTACGGGATTACCGTCCAGGACACCTTCGTGCAGATCGACGCTTCGGGAATGGAAAAGGCGATCTGGAGGAGCGGCGGCGCGGGGGTTGATGACATCGTCAGCCACATCGTGCGGTCGTAGGGAATATTCGAATGCTCGTACTCCTGGCCTTCGCCTTCGTATCAGGAATCATCACCATCCTCTCTCCCTGCATCCTCCCGGTTCTTCCCATAGTGCTCTCCGGCAGCGTGGGCGGTGGAAAAGCGCGCCCCTTCGGCGTCCTGGCGGGATTCGTGGTCAGCTTCACCGTCTTCACGCTGACCCTTTCAGCCATAGTGCGCGCGCTGGGCATCCCGGCTGACGCGTTGCGCGTGGTTGCGGTGGTGCTGATTGCGCTCTTCGGGATCGTCATGCTCGTGCCGCGCCTGCGCAACGGGTTCGAGCTTCTCACGAGCCGGATTGCGAGCCGGGGAAACGCGACCTCGAGTGTTGCGGCCGGAAAGCCCGGGGCCGCAGGGGCCGCGGCGGGCCAGGCGGCGCGACTGGCCGGCTTCTGGAGCGGGATTGTCGTCGGCCTGAGCCTCGGGTTGATCTGGACCCCGTGCGTGGGCCCCATCATGGCCTCCGTCATCAGCCTGGCGCTGACCCAGCAGGTAAGCGGGAATTCCGTGTTCATCACGCTGGCGTACACGATCGGCACGTCAATACCAATGCTGGCGGTCATGCTGGGAGGCAGGGCGCTCCTGGCGCGCGTGCCGTCCCTCACCAGGAACACCGCCAACATCCAGAAAGGCTTCGGCGTCCTCATGATTGTCATGGCCGTGGCCATTGGGTTCGGCTGGGACAGGCGGTTCCAGGCTGCCGTCCTGCGGGCCTTCCCGAACTATGGAAGCGGGCTGACCGCCATCGAGAAAGCGCCCTCGGTGCGCACCGCGCTGCGAACGTTCCAACCGGGAGCCCCGGGAAAGCAGGCCGGCGGGGTTCGAACGAACGCCTCCGGTGAGAGGCTGTTCTCAGGGGCAATGGACGCCGCCCCTGAAAATGGAGTGCTCGGAGACTACGGGCTCGCTCCCGGCATCGTGACCAACGGGATGTGGTTCAACACTGAGGGCGTGGTTCCCATGGAAGGGCAGCCGTCCGCCGGAGGATCTCCGCCCCTCACCATGCGCAGCCTTCAGGGCAGGGTCGTCCTCATCGACTTCTGGACGTACAGCTGCGTCAACTGCGTCCGAACCCTGCCGTATCTCAGGGCATGGTATGACACGTACCGAAGCCGCGGCCTGGTGATCATTGGGGTTCACACGCCGGAGTTCGAGTTCGAGATGAAGAGCGCCAACGTGGCCCAGGCCATCAAGGACCTCGGCGTCGACTGGCCGGTCGTCCAGGACAACGACTACAAGCAGTGGAACGCATATTCCAACCAGTACTGGCCGGCGCACTACTTCATCGATGCGAAAGGCCATGTGCGCTATTTCCACTTCGGTGAAGGGGACTACGACGTTTCGGAGAAAGTCATCCAGGCGCTCCTCAAGGAAGCAGGCGCCAACGTTGCCGGACTCGTGTCGAAAGCGGCGCCGGACATCGAGGCAAACACGCCGGAGACGTACCTCGGCTACGACCGGGGCCGCGGGTTTGCCAGCTCGACCGTTCCCGTCCCTGACAAGCCGGCGGACTACGTTCCTGCCAAAGCTCCGGGGAACGGGGAATGGAACCTCACCGGGAAGTGGACAATCACTCCGCAATACGTCGTGCCTCAGGGGTCAGGGACCCTTCAGCTCGGCTTCAACGCGAAGAACGTGTTCCTGGTGATCGAGCCGGGCGGACCCGACGGGAAGATTGCCGTCAGCGTGGATGGAAAGCCGGGAGGGGATACGGCGGACGTGAGCAACGGCGTCCTTTCACCGCGGGAGAGCCGCATGTACCAGGTGGTGGGGCTGAAGCGTGCGGGGCCGCACCTCCTGCGCCTCGACGTGCGCGGGAAGGTCCGGTTGTTTGCGTTTACGTTTGGTTGAGCAGGAGATTTTGAGCAAGGGAGACTTGAGCAAGGAGACTCAGAATGAGGCACATACGCACATTCTTGTTGATAGTGGCGGCGGCAACTGTAAGCGCCGGCGCCGCGTTTGCCGACAGCCCGGAGGGCACCGCCGCGGCCGTGTTTGCCGGAGGATGCTTTTGGAGCATGCAGTCGGCTTTCGAGAAGGTTTACGGGGTCATGTCGGTCACTTCAGGCTACACGGGAGGCACGAGCCGTAACCCCAGCTACCAGACATATGCCGAGGCGGGGCACGTGGAAGCGGTGAAGGTGATCTATGATCCGTCACGCGTGTCCTACAAGGACCTGTTGGACGCGTATTGGCGCCATACCGACCCGACGGACAAAGGCGGCCAGTTCGTTGACCGAGGCCCGCAGTATCGCCCTGTCATCTTCTGGATGGATGATACGCAACGCCGGGAAGCCGAAGCGTCGAAAGCGGCGCTGGCAAAGTCAGGGCGGTTCAAGGCGCCCGTTGTCACGGAGATCAGCAAGGCGTCCGCATTCTACCCGGCGGAAGAGATCCAGCAGGACTACGCGCGGAAGAATCCCAGCGCCTATGAGGCATACCGCTCGCAGTCGGGGCGTGACCAGGTCTTCGTGAAGTACTGGGGACCGTCGGCGCTTCTGGATCCGGCGGCGCCCCCCTCAGCGCGGGACGGCACCTATCACAAGCCCGGAGTCGAGCAGCTCAAGAAGATGCTGAACGGAATGCAGTTCGAGGTCACCCAGCAAGAGGGAACGGAGCCGCCTTTCGACAATGAGTACTGGAACAATCACAAGGCGGGGATCTACGTGGACATTGTCTCGGGAGAGCCCCTTTTCAGCTCCACGGACAAGTTCGAGTCAGGAACGGGCTGGCCAAGCTTCACGCGTCCCCTCGCGCCGGGCAACATCGTGATGAAGGTGGACAACAGCTTCATGATGGTCCGCACGGAGGTGAAGAGCCGCTACGCCGGTTCCCACCTGGGCCACCTCTTCGATGACGGGCCCGCGCCCACGGGTCAGCGCTACTGCATGGACTCTGCATCGCTGCGCTTTGTCCCCGTGGCGGACATGCAGAAGGAAGGCTACGGCCAGTACCTGTACCTGTTCAAGGAGTAAAACGCGGCGGGCGGCGCAAGCCCTGCGCCTCCCGTGACCAGTTTCGCCGGCAACGCGCTTGTGCTACAGTGGCGGCATAGCACTGAAAAAGGAGCCGCCGCATGCAAAACGCGTTGCCGCTGCGAAAACGCACGCTGGACCTGATCCTCGTCATCTACTTCATCTTCAACCTGTTCGCAATCAGCTACTTCTTCGACATCGAGCAGATCGTGATCCCTGACACCTCGCACTTCACGTACCCTGCCTGGCCGCCGCGGTTCGTCGTGGACCTTGGCCACTGGTGGGGGCAGTCATTCGACCCGCTCCTGAACGCGCGCCCGGTATGGTGGCGGGCAACCATCTGGATCGACGCGATCTTCTTCGGGCCTTTCTACGCGTTTGCGATCTACGCGTTCTGGCGGGCGCGCAACTGGATCAGGGTGCCGAGCATCATCTACGCCTCCGTCATGCTCACCAACGTGACGATCATCCTGAGTGAGGAGATCTGGGGGCCGCATGCAACCCCTCACCTCATCAACGTCATTGGGGCGAACGCGGCGTGGGTGGTCGCGCCAATCCTCATTATCTGGCGCATGCGAAAGGACCCGTATGCGGCATAGCCCGGCGGCGTAGCGCGACGCCGCTCACGTGTCCACGAGCTTGGCCAGCTCATCGAAGATGAAGTCGATGTCGATGACGGCATGCAGTGACGCGTCCTCCTGAATGATGGGAAGCGCCGCCGTCATGATGAGCCTGCCCGTGTACTTGGAGAACAACAGGTCAGAGTAGTAGGGCTGGCCGGTCTCCAGCACGTTCACGAACCATTCGTGCTTCCGGAAGTCCTTCGTAAGGAGATTGCGGAAAAGCGCCTTCTCCCCTCGTTGCGTGTGCACCTGGCTGATCCGTCTCCCCTCCGTGTTCGTGATGGCCACAAGCTGGATGGAAGCCTCTCGCTTGACCACGTCTCCCAGGAAACGCTCCATGTCGGCCCCCTGAAGCGCCTTGACCGAAGGCGAAGCGGAGATCTCCTGGGCAAGTCCGCGCGCCTTTTCTATGGCGGCGTTCTTGATCCGCTGGAAGTCGGAGACAAACAGGTGGGGCAGGTAATGCCGTGCCTGCGCTATCAGCTCTTCCGTGGAGATGCTCGTTGTCCGCCCTTGCTCGTACTCTTCCGCGACCCAGGCGCCAATGTGGCGCACGCCGGGGTGGCGCTTCCCCAAAGGCGCGGACCTTATACCCGTGAGTGACGGCACGTTCTCATTCAGCCACTGCGCAATTCCGGCCATGCCGGACTTGTCCGTCACCATGACGCGGATGGGCCTCCCGAGGATCTTCTCCGTGTCGAAGATGTTGTAGATCTCCGGGTTCTTCATGATCCCGTCCGCGTGGATCCCCGCGCGCGTGGTATTGAACTCCGCGCCGACGAACGGGTAGTTCGACGGAATGGGGGCCTTGATGGCGGCGCGGAAGTACTCAGCCATTTCGCTGATGACGCGAGTGTCCATCCCGTCCTCCGTCCCCCGCAGCGCGATGTACTCCATCACCGCGGCTTCCAACGGAGGATTGCCGGTGCGCTCCCCGAACCCGAACACCGTTGCGTTGAGGGCGGAGACGCCGTAGAGCCAGGCCGTGGCGGCGTTCACGTGGACCTTGTGGAAGTCGTTATGCCCGTGCCACTCCAGGAGCTCGGACGGGTAGCCCAGCTCGCGGACAAACGCGTGCACGAGCCGGGGAATGCTTCGCGGCAGGACCGCGCCCGGGTACGTCACCCCGTAGCCCATGGTGTCGCAGAGCCGGACTTTCACGGGAATCCCGCTCTCATCGCCAAGCTTCAACAGCTCCTCGGCAAACGGCAGGCAAAAGCGGTGGATGTCCGCCCGGGTGATGTCTTCCAGGTGGCACCTGATCCTGATCCCCTGGGCCAGCGCCTCCTTTACGACGCCGAGGTATTCGTCCATGGCTTTTCGCCGGGTCGTTTTGAGCTTCAGAAAGATGTGGTAATCAGAGGCGGAAGTGAGGATGCCGGTTTCCCTGATTCCCAGGTCCTTCACAACTCCAAGGTCCGCTGCGTTTGCCCTGATCCACCCCGTGACCTCGGGGAAATCATGGCCAAGGGAAAGGCACTCCTGGACCGCTTCCCTGTCGCCCTTGCTGTACAGAAAGAACTCGCTCTGACGGATGATCCCTTTTGGCCCGCCCAGCCGGTGCAGGAGCGTGTAGATCTCGGCGACTTGCTTTGGAGTGTACGGCGGCCGCGCCTGCTGGCCGTCACGGAACGTAGTGTCCGTTATCCATATCTCGCCGGGCGGTGAAAGCGGCACCTCAATTCCATCGAACAGAATCCTGGGCACCTCGGAGAATGGGAATTGGTCCCGAAACAGCTCGGGGGTTTCGGGGTCAGCCACAGGGAAAGCCCTTCTGGAGGCGGTCTGGAGCACTGACGATTTCATGAGCAAGTACGACGCGATAGTGCCCAGGAGTCAATACGATGGACGAAAAATCGTCAAAAACAGGTCATTTTTGTCAAAATCAAGCAACGCTATGGCCGCAGAATGTCGCCAATTGCTCCGCTTGATGATCGTTTGTATTATTGAGCGCAAACGCTGATGGATCCTTGCCAGCGGTTGTTCCGCCTCAGGCGGAGAAGACCGCGGACGCCGTCTGCCAGATTCTGGGCAACTCGGAACCCTGCAGGACCTCGACCACGGAAATCGGATAGGCTCGAGGAATGAGACAGCGCAGCGCTTTCATTCTGGCCGTTTGCATGGCTTTTGCTTTCCGTGGTGCGCCCTCCAACGCCCAGGCGCTGAACGAGGTCCCTCCTCAGCGCCTGGCCCTGCTGGCCCACGGAATCAACTTCAACAACTGGTTTTCACCTTGGGCCAATCCGGCCTCGTACGCAACCGCGTTCGGGCCAAAGGAAGCCGCGTTCCTTAAGAAAGCCGGCTTCACCGTCTGCCGCCTGCCGCTGGACCCTGACCTGCTTTTCGACGCTTCTGATCTCTCGACCCCGAAGCCGGTGATCATTTCAGTGGATCACGCCGTGCGCCTGCTTCTTGACGCCGGACTGGCGGTCATCCTGGATCCTATCCACGGCTCCTCGGAAACGGACGAATGGGAGAAGGGGCTCGACCATGACCCCGCCTTTCTCGGCAAGGTCGAAACCTACTGGGAAACCCTGGCTGGGCATTTCGCGGCCATTTCCGCGGACCGCATCTTTTTCGAGGTCATGAATGAACCCCACCTCAGCGCGCGGGAGAACGTGGATCCCGCATGGTGGCAGCCGGTCCAACGGTCCCTCGTAGCGGCCATTCGGCGGGGAGCCCCGTCCAGCACGATCATCGTGACCGGGGAACGCTGGGGCGGGATCGACGGCCTTTTGGAGTTGAAGCCGCTTGAGGACCGCAACGTCGTGTACAGCTTCCACTGGTATGACCCTTTCACCTTCACGCATCAGGGGGCAACGTGGACGGGCCCCATCCAGGCAGAGCTCTCGGGCATCCCCTACCCTTCCAGCCCGGCAGCGGTTGCCGGTCCGGCTGCCGCACTCGAAGATCCAAAGGCACGCGCCCAGGTCATCCGCTACGGGACCGAAGACTGGGACGAGGCGCGTGTGCGCGCAGGGCTGGAACGGGCAGCGGCGTGGGCCGCGGCCAACCACGTGCCGGTTTTCTGCGGGGAGTTCGGCGTGTACCGCAAGGTGGCTCCCGCTGCCGACCGGCTTCGCTGGATAGCGGATGTACGGCGCAGCCTTGAATCCATGGGGATCGGCTGGTGCATGTGGGACTACGAAACCGACTTCGGGCTCGTGACGTACGCGGAGCCGAGCTGGCGGCGGGGGATCCAGGTGGACGCTGGCTGCCTGAGCGCCCTTGGCCTGGACGCAACCCAGACAATCGCGCCAGACCAGGACAAACCAACCATGGCAGATTTCGCGTCCCGCGCGGTTCAAGCCATCGACATCCCGGTGGATGCGTGGGCAAAGCTCTGGACGCGTGAGGCGAATGCCGGGACGACTTCCGTGGAAAACGACCACGCCGGAATGCCGGTGGCCGTTTCGGTTTCCCACACGGGTTTGCTGGACTGGTCACTCACATCCGGTCTGCGGATACCCGTCACCGCGGGTGACAAGCTGGTGTTGAGCTCGAACGCTTCACGCGATGGGACCGGGTCACTCAGCATGGAGCTCGTCTCCCGTGACGCGAACGGAAAGGTTCTCAGCTGGAGCTTTGCGGCTGTTCACGTCGAGCCGGGTCCGAGGCAGTCCGTGGTCACGAAGTTCACGGTTCCCCGCGGGGTTGCCACGCTCGAGCCGCGCTGGTCCGGCGCGGGCCCTTCGCTGGTGCGCGTGGAAAAGTTCAGCCTGGAGCGCAGGTCGAAGGGGCTGTCGATGAGCAGGTTGAGAGCTCCGCGAAGCGTACTTTATAATCCGTTTTTTCTGAGGCGAGTCCCTAACCCCGCTGTAGCCACTACGTAGTAATGGAGCAGGGCTCTCAAAGCATCGCGGCTCAGGCCTTCTGGACTTGTCCGGGCAGATTCTTCCTGATGAAGGCGGCCAGCGCAACCGCGTCGGCCGCACTCGAGCTGCCACGCCGCCAGGCGAGACCGATGAGCCTGCCAGGAGGATCCTTGACAAAGCTACGGTAGCGGATGAGCCCCTTGAGCATGCCGTTGTCCACCGCGGCAAGCGCAGGCATCAACGTGTAGCCCAGACCGATTGCCACCATTTGGCGCATGGTTTCAAGGCTTGTGGCCTGATAGCGCTCGTGAAGCTTGCTGTGCTGGTCGGGACAGACTTCGAGGGCCTGGTCGCGTAGACAATGGCCGTCCTGGAGGAGCAACATCTCCTCCGCGACCAGCATCTCGGGACTCAGGTGCTCGACACGTGCAAGCCTGTGGCCTGGAGTCAAGGCGAGAAGGAAGGGCTCAAGAAAGAGCTTTTCGGTCTGAAAATCCCCCGCGGGGAGGGGGATCGATGCAAGCAGGCCGTCCAGCCGCCCGAAGCGGAGCTGTTCCAGGAGAGATCTGGTAAGTCCCTCTACGAGAACCAGATCGAGATCGGGGTAGGCCTTCTTGAGTGGACGCACGAGATAAGGAAGCAGATAGGGGCCAAGGGTGGCGATGACCCCGAGCCTGAAACTCTCGCACAGTGGCCTCGAATCCCTGCGCGCCAGGCTCTCGAGCTTGCGCGTTTGCTCGAGGATGAGTTTCGCCTGCTCGATGAGCTGTTCGCCACGATTGGTAATACGGACGAGCCGGCCGCGGCGTTCGAAAATCTTTGTCCCCAATGAGCGTTCGAGGCGCTGGATTTGGGCGCTCAGCGTCGGTTGGCTCACGTTGCATCGGTGGGCGGCGCGGCCGAAGTGCGCCTCTTCGGCTACTGCGACGATGTACTCCAGATTGCGGAGTGTTACGGTGGCAAGACCCATAGCTTCTCTCTATTACAAAGAAAGACAAAAAATATTGGACCCATGAGGTTGCGTACGATTACTCTCGTGGCAACGGGTCGCAGCAGACCCGATTATTCAGGAAGGAGGGCCGACCATGTCGACCATCACCGCAAAGCCGCACAGCACAGTTCTTGTGCAGGACTTTCAATATACCGATCTTCCGATCGGAACCGTGAACAACGCGCTCACTCCAGGAGCGCGACAGACGGAGTTTCCCGTTGGGACGGTGTTTAACGCGCTCACCCCGGGAGCACCCGAGACGGAGTTTCCCGTTGGGACGGTGTTTAACGCGCTCACCCCGGGAGCCCGAGAGACTGAACTTCCTATCGGGACCGTGTCCAACGCGCCTCTGAGCGCGGAGCGTGCCGCGTGACAGGGAGGTCCGCGTCACGGACTAGCCCGCTGAGAGAGAAGGTTGAGGGGTAGGCATTCCGCGAGAACCTACGGAAGTGGTGCTTTGGTCAGGCCGTTTGGAGCTTCGCGGCAACCCTCGCCTTCCGGATCCGGGCCGCTCCAGGCAGATCGGCCCTGGATTCGCTCCTGACCAAGCTTCAGAACGCGTTCCTTGATATGACGTACGGTTCGTATGCTACCCCCTGCTATAGGATACTAGTTTAAAGACAAGGTTGACGAGGGTCCGGGGTCAGGTAGATTCCCCAGGTGCGGGATAGCCAGGGTCAGGTAGATTCCCCACCTGGGAGCACGTCGGGGTCAGCAAGATTCCCCACTTGCTGTCTATAGAGGACGTTCCCGAGGCGGTGCACCTGACAGCCGGAGATTGCTTTCTGTTGCCACGCGGACTACCTTTTCGCCTGGCCATCGACTTGGTGCTGCCCTCCATAGCCCCGGCACTATGCAAGCGACCGGAAACCGGCTTCCCATGCTGATAACGAGTGGGCGGGCAAACCGTACCCCTATTGACCTCGACGCGCGGGCTGGACGCCAGCGCCGCTTAGCGCAGAAACGCGGACGTGATTTTCAGGTCTTGCGTCGGGTCCGTGAGATCAGTGCGCTCGGAGCCGGTCCACAAGCAAAGGACGTCCCTGCCTCCCTTCGAATACACCCCGGCAGCGTACACGGTACCTTCCCGGACCAGTACGGAATATGCGACAGCGCTCTGCGCTCCGTCGACGGCAAGGATGGTTCTTGCAGCGTTGGCCCATAGGCACGCCTGTCCGTCTGACTGCCCGGCCGTGTACACCGTTTCCCCCGAGATGAAAATCGAAGACGCCTGACCGCGGCCGGAAAGAGTGGTTTCCGTGTTCCCTTTCCAGAAGCAGGGGACTCCCCCGTCGGAGCCGGCAACAGAGACCGAATCCTTGGAGACAAAAATGGAGGTGGCTATGCCTCCGCTTTCGCCGCAGGGGAGGTCCGTCCTCTTCGTCCCCCGCCAGTAGCAGGGGATGATCCTCGAGCTGCTCTTGTAGTACCCGGCGGTGTAGACGGTCCCTTCAAGGACAAAAATCGCAAGTGCCGCCCCGGCGTCGCCCCCCGGAAGGTCGAATTGCGCCGACCCTGCCCAATAGCAGGGAATTTGCCTGACGTTTCCCCCCATCAGGGAAAATCCTGCGGCGTAGGGCCAGCCCCGGGAGGAAACGAAGAGTGCAAGCACCGTCCCGCCCGCTCCGTACGAGAGGTCTGTCCTCACCGTCCCGAGCCAACGGCAGGGAACAGACTTATCACGGTCGAAATACGATCCTCCCGTGTAGACCGCACCCCACGCCGACACGAATATTGAATTGGCCTGCGCTTTCGCGAGACCGAGCGTGGGAAGGTCGGTTTCCCTGGCCGCTTGCCAGAAGCAGGGAACGGCCGCTCCGCCCTGGATTGCGGAGCCGGCCGCATAGACGGAGGGAGCTCCGGATGGCGTGGCGGGGACTGGTGCCCCGCGACAGCCGGCGAGGATCAGCGCCACAAGAATGCTGAAAGCGCCAAAGAGAAGGAAGCGCTGCCCGGCTTTTGCCCTCATGGATTCCCGTTATACAGAATGAGGCCGATGCCGGCTACCCGCCCCCCGCTTCCCGTGATATGACGTATGCGTCCTTCATCACACTCTCGGGAGGTCTCGCATGAGAAGATCCTGGTGGCTCATAGCGCTCGTGTGCCTTCTCGCTGGCCCAGGCGCTTTTGCGGACATTGCGGACAACTTCATGGCTGGCGGCATTGCGATCACCGGGAATGCATCATTAAGCGATGATCTGGGTGATCCAACGAGCTCATCGAACCAGGGCAGTCATCTCACGATCACGGTCTCTCCGAGCGCGACTTTCTATCTGATCAACTTTTTCGCATTCGCCTTGTCACCGAGCTTCTCCTACGCCAGCAACTACAACAACGGGAACGACTACCAGCCTGTTCTCACGTATGCGCTGAGCCTGGGCTTTGCCTGGTACCCCTACTTCGACCCTGGACATCTCATCGAAAGACTTCCCGGCGGCGGCCTCTGGATCGACGTCGACAGCTGGAAGTTGAACCCGAATTTCCCCCTTGTGTTCGATCTGGGCGGCTCCGTAGGGTTGGCCCTGATCCAGTTCCTTCCCGGCAAATACGCTCCGAACATCTATGCTCCGAACGGCACTCCCTATGATGGCGGCACCCAGTTCGACATTCTCCTGACGCCTTCCGTAGGCATCTACTATTTCATCACCGAGCGCTACGCCCTGGATCTGATCGTGAATCCAAGCATAAGAATACCCGTAGGCAGCAGTGGTTCGAGCACCAGCCCGAACAATTTTCCCCCGATCAATTCTCCCGAGCTGACTTTCGACGCCAGCATTGGCATCACCTTCTTCGTCCCGTGGGCCGAGAGGTCCCAGATCAGGAAGTAGAGCCGAAACCTCGACCCGCGGTCGCAGCAATCCTTCCCCATGTGACGATGTCCGGACCGCACTTCTGCTCGGAGGTCTCGGCAAACTCGATTGCCCATCCCGGTCCTGCCCTGGCACCTGCCGACTCCGACTCAGTTTCGAAGACGTGGATACCTTCCATGGTGACCGGGCTTACCGTAATGACGGCCTGGTGAGCGAGTTCCTGGGAGATGAAAGAGCGAAGCACCCGGGCGCCCCCCTCCACCATCAGGGAGCGCATGCCGCGCTCACCCAGGATTCGGAGCACCTCGTGAAGCGGGAGGCCATCCGCCGCGGCGGGAAGAGGAAACAACCGGGCGCCCCGGCGTTCGAGCTCGCGCCTCCTGTGCTCAGGGGCCTCCTGGCCGTGGAAGATCCAGGGCTCACGGTCCGTTCGGGAGAGCAGCCGGGCTGAGTCCGGAAAGCGCAGACCGGAGTCGAGCACCACAGGCTGCGGAGAAGGGCCGTCAACGAGGCGCACGGTGAGCTGCGGGTCGTCAGCGAGCACCGTGCCAATCCCGACAAGGATTCCCTGGTGGAGGCTGCGAAGCCGATGCGTCAGCGTCATGGACTCCCGGCTGCTCAGGATCACGCGCGCTCCGCTGAACGCCGCAATGGCGCCGTTGGCCGACTGCGCCCAGCTCACCGTGACGCTCACGCCGTCCGCGCGCTCCCGGAGGACGGACTGGACGAGGCAGGGAATGGACCGGTTCAGCGCACCTTCTGGCATACGGCCACGCCGTCCCGCATGGGCAGGATGACGGTCTCCAGGTCATCGCGCGCGCAAATCATCGCGTTGAATCGCCGTATGGCCGCTGTGGCCGCGTCATGCCTGCCTTTTTCCGCCACTTTGCCGCTCCACAGGACGTTGTCCGTTATGAAAAGGCCGCCGACGCGAAGGAGAGGGACCGCAACCGAGATGCTGTCCGGATAATCCTTCTTGTCGATGTCGTTGAAGACGATGTCGAAAGGCCCCGACTGCGATCGCGCGAATGACAGCGCGTCTCCCACGTGGAAGCTCATGGATTTTCCCAGGCCTGCTTCGCGGAAGAATGCGAGCGCATGACCGCGGTTCTCCTCTGAAAGGTCCGTGCAAAGCACGGTGCCGCCATTCTTCATGGCTCGGGCAAACCACAGGGCTGAATAGCCGTATCCTGACCCCAACTCCAGGACCCGCTGGGCGCCGATGCTCCTGGCGAGGATTCCCAGAAGCCGCCCCACGTGGGGACCGACGATGGGGAAGCCGTTCCCGCGGGCAATCTCTTCCATCTTCAGGCGCACGGGATCCGGAATGCCGTTCAGGGCGGATATGTACTTTTCAACTTTCGCGTCTACGATGCCCGCCATTGTTCCTCCTGCCAACAAGATACGAACACTATGACGGCAGGCCAAGGTCTATCACGGCGGAGCCGACAATATCGCCGGCGCGAAGAGTGGAGAGCGCCTCGTTCACGGCGCTCAGGGGGAACACGCGGACCTCGGTGCGGACGGAAACGCGCGGGGCCAGGGCAAGGAACTCGCGAGCGTCGGCGCGTGTAAGGTTGGCAACGGACCGCACTGTCCGTTCCTCCCAGAGGATGCCATACGGGAAAGAGGGAATGTCGCTCATGTGGATGCCGGCGCAGATCACGGAGCCGCCGCGATCAACGGCTTGAAGGGCGAGCGGAACCAGCTTCCCGTCCGGCGCGAAGATAACGGCCGCATCCAGCGGCGCGGGGGGCTGCTGGCCGGAGTCCCCGGCCCAGATGGCGCCCACGCGGATTGCCAGCGCTTTGGCGCCGGCGTCACCAGGCCGCGTGAATGCGTACACTTCCCTGCCCTGATGTTTGCAGACCTGCGCAAGGATGTGAGCTGCCGACCCGAAGCCATAGAAACCGATCCGCTTCGCCTCCCCCGCCATCCGCAGCGCCCGGTAGCCAATGAGACCGCCGCACAGCAAAGGCGCCACCTGGAGATCCGGATAACCCTCCGGCAAAGGAAACGCGAACCGGGCATCCGCCACGGCGTACTCCGCGAAACCGCCGTCCACGTCGTAGCCGGTGAACCGCGCGCTCAGGCACAGGTTCTCTCTGCCGCTGGCGCAATACTCGCACTTCCCGCACGTGGAACCGAGCCAGGGGACGCCCACCCTCTGGCCCACTGACATACCGTCTACGCCTTTTCCCATCTCTACGACAGTCCCGACGATCTGATGGCCGGGGACCAGGGGAAGCTTCGGTTCGGTCAGCTCTCCGTCCGCAATGTGAAGGTCAGTGCGGCACACGCCGCACGCGCCCACCCTGACCAGGATACGGCCTGGTCCCGCAACGGGCGTTTCAATTTCCCGAACGGAAAGGGGTATGCCGGCACGGTCCAAGACTGCTGCTCTCAACCCCGCCGAGCCTCCTGTTTCGTGGCCTTGCTGGGAACGTTGGAAATGCCCGAAAACCTTTCCCGCCGCGTACGTCTCCACCACCGAGGCCTTGCCGTTTCCGTAGTTTGAAGTCGCTCGATAAGCGCTTCCCGAAAATCCGGCACAGCATGCTCGCATCCCGCATTTGCCATCATGGACCTTCTCAACAATAATCGGCCCAGAATACTATGACAATACTCCGCTCGAGCAACGTCATCTTACAGCTCCAGGTTGATCTCTTTGTCGTTGCGCGCAATCATAAAGCTCGCCCTCCTGCCACCGCTCGTATTGAGAGCCCTATAAAACTCGACCACGGTTTTCACTTTGATGCCATTCACTACCGTGATCAGGTCTCCCGTCTTCAAACCCGCGACCGCGGCGGGAGACTTCTCCCCTGTGATCGTGGCCACTGTCACGCCCTCCACATTTCCGGAGGCCCCCGCTTTCTCCCAGACTTTCCTCACGGTGAAACCCGGCCAAAAGTACTGGCCCACCGTGTCTCGGGCGTCCAGCTCTCCAATGGTCACCGATAGCGTTATCGGTTTGCCCAGGCGAAGCAAGGTTATGCTCGTCCTGGTGCCGGGGGCAGCAGAACGAATGATCTGAGTGAGCTGAGCAGCATCCCTGATCGGCGCAGATTCAACGGCAGTAACGAAGTCGCCAGGCATGAGGCCGGCTTTGTCCGCCGGAGAGCCCTTGCACAAGCCCAGAACGAAAGCCCCTGCAGGCGTGAGGTTCATTTCCTTGGCCAACTCCTGGTAAGAGTCATTCCCTTGGGGTTCTCCGAGAAATACTCCAAGCCAGCTTGAAACAAAAGGTTGAAAACTCTTCAAGACCTTGGCTGCCTTGTCCTCGTAATCAACATAGCTGGTTCTGTGATCAAACAGCTCTTTGAGTGACTTCTCCAGTCTCGGAAGTTGGGGGTAGTTCGAACCCCAACCGTGAGGGAGGTTCGGCCAATACGGTTTCAACCTCTGGTCATCAAGAATGAAGCTAGGCGTAATCTCAGAAAATGCCCATACCTGCCAATCGCTGATTTCAGAACGTGGATGTCGCTTTCGCAGGAGCTGGAAAACATCGGAAAGCAATATCTCGTTTGCGAGCGTCCTTCGTTTGCGTTCCGCGCTAAGATTGAACCCGACGGCGACCTTGTTCCCCAACCAGTCGCTTGTGCCAGGGAACATCGAGGAGACAACGCAAATGTAATCAGGATGAACCCACGGCGATTCAGTGGTTTCAACAACCACATTTGAGAAAACTGGAAGGAGATCCTTCCATTGAAGCCATAGGTCATCTTTGGATGCTTCAAGGGCTTCACCTTCTTTTTGGAAACGGTCGTCGACGAGTTTGTTAACCAACTCCAAACCAACAATCGGGTTGGAGGCATCACGAATCTTTCGAGCTACAGCAGGATCAATTCCCGCGCTTCTAGCTCGGTTCTCAAGCCCGGCGGGATCGTCATTGCGAAACATCCCGATGGTCGCGTCTTTGTCGTACTGTCTATCGACAATAAAGAAGAGTTTGAAATTGGGTACTTCGGCCGTTCGGGCTTGACGTGCCGTACAACCAACCAAAATCGATAAGCAAACTACGCAAACCAACATTTTTCTGGCTCTCATTCTTTTCCTCATTTTCTCTTGAAGACCGCTTTGTTCAGCATCACAAGACTATCCATCGTCTATGACTGGATTCAAGCTGTCCGAAAGGGTAGTGGTTCAGGAAGCATTACCAGGCGAGACTACTCTTCGCTCCTGTGGCTAAGAGTGAACAGCCGTTGCCGCGAGATACAGTCCCGTGTATGCAACCGGCGGCAAATACGGTATAGTCCCACGCAATGAGTCACCGCTCACCCCGCGGACCAACCGACGCCGCCCCCCGATGGACGCCGACGTTCGAAAGGATCTCAGATGACAAGCGTCGGCGCGTGCTGGACTGCGCCAAGCGGGCGTTTGCCCGGCGAGGGTATTCGGGCGCCAACGTCAACGTCATTGCGAAAGAAGCCGGCATCTCCGTGGGTTCGCTGTATCAATACTTCCAGACCAAGGAGAATCTGTTTCTGACGCTGATCGAGGAATCGCACGGCACGCTCACTTCGGTCATCGATGAGATTTTCTCCAGCGTGCCGGGTTTCTTCGACCGCGTTGAGGCCCTCTTGCGGGCGGCAGTCGAGTGGTCACGGAAAGACCCGGACCTCTTGAACCTGTACATCGCGTGCACCACCGAGGAGCTGGCCCCGCTGGCGGCAAAGCTCTCCGGGCGGATCGAGAGCGTAGCCGCCGAGGGCTACCGGCGGATGGTGGCGGAAGCCAGGGCGCGAGGTGAGATAGCGCCCGACTCAACCGATCCGGTTGCGGCTTTCTGCCTGGACAACCTTTTCCTGATCGTCCAGTTCTCGTTTGGCTCAGCGTACTATCGGGAGCGCCTGGGCCTCTTTCTGGGCGCGCGCGCCGCGGGGGACGAGGAGGCGGTGATCAGCGGGGTCATGAGCTTCATACGTCAGGCTTTTGGACGTCCGTCCAGGAAGCTGTGACGGCCCGCGCCGACTACCGCCCCGCGCGGCTTACCGCCCCCTATCGCGGCTTGGCGCCCTATCGCGGCTTACCTCCCCGCGCGGCTTACCGCGCTTGGGGGGCATGGCCGTTGAGCTTTCTGAAGCTCGGCCGATTCAGCGTGTAGAGGTCCCGAAAGACTTGAAGCCTTTCCTCATAGACCTTCGATCTGCGCGGATCGGGATCAAACCTGCCGAGCACGGGAACGAGCCCTCGAGCTTCCTCCAGGGTGCCAAGGGCCCCCAGGCCCGCGGCGCACAGAAACGCCGCTCCCAGGGCACCGGCATTCTGCGGGGAGACAACAGGCTCCACGGTCTCCTGCAGCGCGTCCGCCATGATGCGCGCCATTGCGGCGGAGCGAGCGCCTCCGCCCACGAACCTCACCGGGCCCCGGGCCGGCACCTTCTTTCGGATTGCGGCAAGCTGCCACTTGCCGTGCAGCGCAATGCCCTCCGCCACGGCGCGGACCATGTCGCGCTTCCCCGTCTCGAGACCGATGTTGAAGAACATGCCGCGCGCGGAAGGGTCCTCGAACGGCGAGCGGTTTCCGCGCAACCACGGAGTGAACGTGACGCCGTTGGCCCCCGGGGCGACTGCATCGATTGTCTCATCGAGGAGCTCGAAAAGCGTGGCATACTGGCCTTCCGGGTCGTCTGCCACTGTCCTGTGCTGCAGGTACACACCGATTTCGTCCAAGGCCAGGTGGTCCCTGACCCACTCCAGGCACTTCCCCGATGTCTCCTGCTCCGAGATGTAGTTGTACCTGCCCTCCTGCGCCCCGAGGATGGACGCGATATAGCTGTCCGTGTCCACAACTCGTCGGTCCGTAACCGCGGATACCCACCCGGAGGTCCCCATGTACACGTGGGTGTCGTTGACCCCCACGGCGCCCGAGCCCAGGGCAACCAGAGACAGGTCCCCGCCCCCGCCAAAGACCGGCGTGCCCGGGGCAAGTCCCATTTCTTCCGCGGGGACCGCCCGGAGTGGTCCGGCAATCTCCGCGGGGCCAATGACCTCCGGCAGGTGGCGCGGGTCCACGTCGAAAAGCCGGCACATGAGCGGGCTCCACCCGGCCCGGCCGGGACGAGTGTCATAGAGGAATGTCGCATTGGCGGAGTCCGGAGTCATGGCAAACCGGCCCGTGCACCGGTGCACCAGGTACTCTTTGATGTCGAGCCACTTGTGGACCTTTCGGAAACGCTCGGGTTCACTCTCGCGCACCCAGTGGTATTTCCAGACGGGGTCCTTCACGCTCGCTGACACGCCGCCCGTAATGAGGAGAGACGGGAGGAGCTTGCGAGCGTTCATGCCCGCAATGCGAATACCTTTTTCGATGCCCGCGTGCTTCTCCTTCACGGCTCTCTGGTCCATGTAGCTCATTGCCGGACGCACCGGCGTTCCCTGGCCGTCAACGAGGACGAGCCCTTGCATCTGGCAGCAAAAGGCGATCCCCTTGATGCCGTCCCGGGAGAGCCCCGAATCCGCAAGCAGCTTCCGTGTATCCGCGCACACGGCTTTCCACCAGTCAACCGGGTCTTGCTCGACTCCGCCATTGGGCAGAAGGCTGAGGGGATACTCCGCTGAAGCACCGGCAACGAGCTTTGCTTCCTTGCCGATGGCGTACAGGCACGCCTTGGCTCCCGTGGTCCCGACGTCATAGGCAATCACGTGCACGACGTCAGTCATTCTCGGCCTTCCTGCCCTGTCGAGAGTATTTACGCAGGTACACCTGGTGCATGATTGCGGCCTCGAACTTGTTGATCCCCTTTGCACCGCCCAGGAACTCCGCCTCGATGAACGCCCGACATCCTTTCTCCACGATTCGCGCGCACAGGAGCGCTTCGTCCAGGGTCCTGCCCAGCGCAACGGCGCCATGGTTTGCCATGAGGGCGGCCATCCGACCGCGCAGCGCGCGCAAGACCGAACGGCCCATCCGGGCGGACCCCGGGATGGCGTAGTCCGCGACCCGAAGCGTCGGCCCAACGATCTGCGCAAGGTCATCGAGGATGGGCGGCACCTCACGCCGGGCCGCCGCCACCGTGGAGGCGCTCATGGAGTGCGTGTGGATCACGGCCCTCACCTCGGGGCGCGTACGGTAGATCTCCGCGTGGAGCTTCTTCTCCGTGGAAGGTTTTCCGCCCCTCGCCTCCCCTGTTATCAGGTTGACGATCACCACGTCCTCGGCGCGCATGGAAAGATAGTCGAAGCCGCTGGGAGTGATGGCCATCTCGGTGGGTGAAAACTTCACGGACACGTTTCCCCACGTGCCGGCCACGAGCCCTTCCTCCACGAGCTTCACGCCCGCAGCGCGCACCGCTTCCCGGGCTTCGCGCTCATCCATTGCTTCCGTCTCCTGCCCGCTCTATGGTGCCCAGCACCCGCTCGAAGCGGGCCAGGGCGTCGTCGATCACCTCATCGGTGTCCGCGGCGCTCGTGTACATCCTGCTTCCCGCAAGCGTCACGACTCCTTCCGCCATGTACGCCGCGCCGAGCTCCTCCATGAGCGCCTTGCGCACCTTGATCTCTTTGAGGACGGACAGGATGCGGAGGAGCTGGAGACGGACGAACATGCCGCCCACAACCTCGAGGTGGCAGATGGAGCCCTGGTTGTATGCCACCGCGGGCAGCCCGAGCTCCTCTATCTGCCGCTGGAGGCCGCGGGTGAGCCGATCTCCCGCCGCAGCCGCTTTCTCGCAGGCATGGGTCCTTTCGATCTCCTTCAAGGTGAAATACCCCGCGGCGGCGCTCAAAGGGTTGGCCGCCATGGTGCCCCCAACATACGCGCGCTTCTTCCCGCTTTCGATCCCGGCCGCCACGAGCTTCATCAGGTCACGGCGGCCGCCCAGGCCGCCGGCGGACGGGTAGCCGCCTGCCACGATCTTGCCGAAGCAGGTCAGATCAGGCCTCACGCCAAAGAAGCCCTGCGCGCCGCTCAACCCCACGCGGAAAGCAGTCACAACTTCATCGAAAACGAGCAGCGCGCCGTACTTGTCGCACAGGCGCCGCACGCCCGCGTTGTAATCGAAATCCACGGGACGCGTGCCGCTCTCCGGACCCATGGGCTCGACCAGGACGCACGCGGTGCCGCCGGAAAGCCCGCCGGCGCGCAGCGCGCGTTCAAGGGAGCCCAGGTCATTCGGCGCCGCCTCCCGCGTATGACGGGTAGCCGCCCGCGGGATCCCGTGCGCCTCGAATCTTCTGGTGTGCGGAATCTTGAGGCTGTACACGAGCTGGTCGCTCCAGCCGTGGTAGGCGCCGCCAATCTTTATGACGTTCTTCTTGCGCGTTGCAAGCCTGGCCACCCTGATTGCGGCCATCACTGCTTCCGTGCCTGAGCCGAGCATCCGGAACATCTCCACCGAGGGGATGTGCCTGCTGATCTCTCGGGCAAGCTTCAGCTCGAACTCGTGGAACAGACCCGTGGAAGGGCCGACATGCTTCAGCACCTCTATGACCTGCTCCTGAACCGCCGGGTCGTTGCTGCCCAGGATGGTTGGGCCGCCAGCTTGGAGAAAGTCGATGTACCTGTGGCCGTCGATGTCGTACAGATACGGCCCGTCCGCCCGGTCGATGACCAGGGGAAACGGATAGTTGAACGCCAGGTTATGCTGCACGCCGCCGGGGATGAAGGTCTTTGCCTCTTCCGTCATGGCCTTGGAGCGCGTGCACCGCTCGTTAAAAAACCGAAGACAGGCGTCCATCGCATCCCTGCGGATTCGAAGAGGCGGGACCGACATGAGCTTGTCGATCTTCTGGTAGATGTCGGCAGCATTCGCATGCCGACTGGCTCCCTGGCCACACAGTGGCTGTGTCCAGACCGTCTCCACGGAGGAGAGTGAGCGTTCACTCATACTCCCCAGCTTACCACGATATTCTTGATAGTCAATCAGCAAATGCAAAAAAGACTGATCAAGGGACGACAGCCGTGTTCGTTGTTGCAACGGCTTCTTCCTTGTTCCAATCCGCCGATCCAACTGGAACACCGATGTTCCATTCGTAGTGGAACATCAACCATAAGTAATGGGAATTTTAGGGATTTTTTGGTTATTAGCTGAATGTTATCGACAAAAATCGAGGCTCGACCAGATATCTCACTTGGTACGCTTCTTGAAGTGTATCTCCCCGTATGAAAAGCCAAGATGGAATTACCGCACGCGGTCAGGGAAGAAGCTCGATTTCCACAAAAATAATCGTCGTCCAAATGGCGGTCCTCCTCCTTGTTATGGGGGGAAACGAGTTCTTCTCCTACGCGCAGATGTCGCAGAGGCTCAATCAATCCATCCAGACGCGGGAGAAGCAAATGGCGCAGCGCCTTCCCGCCAGCCTTGCCCTCCCCTTATGGAACATGGACACCGCGACAGCCGACACGCTGGTGAGCCTGGAAATGCTGGACACGGACGTTCGGGCAATCGTGGTCACCACTGACTCAGGCGTCCGCGGAAAGGTCAAGGACCAGAGCGCGAAGACGGTCGACTACTCGGAGGCGAACGCAAAGGACCTTGCCGCATCAAAGCTCCTGAAGCTGCAGGCGAACATTACGTTCCAGGACAAGACGATCGGAAGCGTCGACGTCTACTTCTCGAATGCGTCAGCCGAGGCGCAGCTTGCCGCTGAGCTCGTTCGGACCTCCGTCATGACCCTTGCCGTCATCCTGGTCCTGGCCCTTTCCACCTTCCTTGTCACGCGGTTCCTGGTTGGCCGGCCTGTCGCGCTCGTGGACGCGGCGGTGGCGCGTATTGCCCGGGGAGATCTCAGCGACACCGTGCCGTTCACCTCCCGTGATGAGCTCGGGAGCTTGGCATCAGGGATCAACGAAATGATCACGCGGCTGCGAAGCATGGTGACACAGATCCGTGGGACCGCTGACCTGCTGGCCGGATCCAGCACGCATCTCTCGGAGGGCTCCCAGCAACTCGCGGGCAGCGCGCAGAGCCAGGCGGCGACGCTGGAAGAAACCAGCGCGTCCGTGGAGGAGTTGACCTCCAGCGTGGAGCAGGTTGCCTCACATGCGCAGAGTCAGGCGGCCTCGGTGGAACGTTCTTCCGCCTCCATGAGCGAAATGCGCTCTTCCGCAGAGGACGTCTCCGGCACGTTGGACACCGTTTCGGCCTCCTCGCAGGAGTCATTGCGCATGGCCCACTCCGGCGTCGAAGCCGTGAACGCCACCGTGCAGGCCATCCAGTCGATCTCCGAAAAATCCGAGCAGATCGTCAGCATCGTCACAGTGATCTCCGACATTGCCGACCAGACGAACCTCCTCTCCTTGAACGCGTCCATCGAGGCCGCCCGGGCCGGCGAGCACGGACGGGGGTTCGCCGTCGTGGCTCAGGAAGTCAGCAAGCTCGCGGAACGAAGCGCTTCATCCACGCGTGAGATCGAGAGGCTGATCAGCGACAGCAAGCAGAACGTGGTCAACGGGGTCAAGGTGGCTCAAGGGGCGCTTTCGGCCATGAACGCGATCATCGCGGGCGCGCAGAATACCAACCAGGCAATCGGGGCCCTTTCGAGCCGGATCCAGGCCCAGATCCAGTCCATCGCGGCCGTGGCGACGGCCATAGAGTCAGTGACGGAAATGTCCCATAGCATTTCCGCGGCAACGGAGGAGCAGACCACGAACGCGCGGCAGGTGGCAACCGCCATGGAGAACGTGAACGAGCTGACGCAGGAAGCCGCCGCTGCCGCCGGCGAAATGTCAGACGGGACGCATGAGCTCTCGAACCTCGCGCAGCAGCTGAAGAAGCTCGTCGAGCAGTTCGCTGTCGGAGACGGGAAAGGGATGGACGACGCCGGGTCCAGCCCGGGCGCGCTTGCCGGCAAGCCAACCCTCGCAATTCCGGCGGGTGGAACGACTCGTATCGCTCCTCCTGTTACAAGCGCTCGCACGACAGAATCAAAGGAGGTCGCATGCTGAAGAAACTCTCTGTTCTCAGTGCCCTTTTCCTGGCGGCTCTCACGGTTTCCGTGAGCGCCCAGACCGAGCTGAAGGCCGTGGTAGGCCTCAGCCTGCCCCCCTACATCATGCAGGGAGCGGACAACGGCGTTGACGCCGACATCGTCCGCCAGTCGCTCCTTGCCGCCAACTACGGCTTGAAGCTCGAGTACGTTCCCTTTGCGCGCGTCTCGGTAAGCATGGCCAACAAGACGGCGGACTGCGCGTTCCCCATCAACGAGGCTTCCGGCGTGACGGGCGTGTACTACAGCGACTCGCACATCAGCTACCAGAACGTCGTAGTAGCGCTCTCCTCACGCGCGCTCAAGGTCAATTCCGTTGCCGACCTGAAAGCCTTGCGGGTTGTGGCATTCGGTGAGGCAAAGAATTATCTCGGCCCGGAATTCGCAGCAATGGCGAAAGCGAACAAGAACTACTCCGAGATCGCTGACCAGCAGTCGCAGGTCAAGATGCTCTTCAAGGACAGGGCGGACGTCCTGGTCATGGACATCAACATCTTCAAGTACTTCCGCCAGGACATCAAGGACATGGACGTGAGTCCCGCGGTGACGTTTTTCAAGATTTTCGCCCCCACCGCGTACAAGGTTGCGTTCACGGACAAGAGCGTCCGGGACAAGTTCAACGCAGGTTTGAAAGCCATCAAGGCATCAGGGAAGTACGCGGCGATTTTCAAGACGTACATCAAGGAGTAGAAAAGCCGGCGGGTCCCCGCGCGAAAGCGGGGCCCGCCGCTCCCTCCCGCCGTTCGCGCCTTTCCCGCCCTCCCGCTCCTCCCGCTGCTCCCTTTGCGGCAGCGGCCGTTTTCGGGTATGATCCTTCTTCGCTCCATGACTGAGAGCCCAAGGACGTTCCGTGAAGCTTCGCGCGCGCCTTCTTTTCATCACAGCAAGCGCCCTCCTCGTTCCCCTGCTCGTGGCAATCGGCGTGGCCGCGGCTCTGGTGGTGGAAAGCGGCGGCCGATCGCAAGAGTCACGTTTCCGCTCCTCCCTATCGCTCATCAAGAAGGACATTGCGGCAACCGAGCTGCGCTACAGGGCGGGCATAGCGCGCCTTGCCCTTTCTCCGACGCTCCAGTCGAAGCTGTACGTCTACAACAAGTACTGGGGCTACTTCAGCAAGGACACGCTGGACGGGGACATCGCGGTGCTCCGCGATGACCTGGAGAACCATCTCCTGAGCGAGGCAATCGACACGATTGCCGTGTACCGCGTGGAGAAAGACCACTACGCGGCTGTCGTGGTTGTGGGCAACTCCACCTACATCAGCGACAGCGTGCCTCACGGCCTGCCCGCCAGCCTTGCGGGCCAGCCGGAGTACGCGCAGATGTCGGATGGCATCTACGCCACGTTCTACATGCCGGTCTTTCGAAACGGGGAAGAGATCGGCATGATCTCGCTGCAGAAAGCCTTCAACAGGAGCTACCTGGAGACCCTCTCCCTGCGCGCCGGCATAGAAATCGCCTTCTACGCGCAAGGTCTGTACCGCTATTCCTCCCTGCCGGGAATCGACACGGCGGGAGTGCTGTGGACGCGCGCCCATCCCATGACGGGCAGCCCATTTTCCGGCAGCTACCGCTTCCGGGGCCAGACGTACAAGTACATAGGCTCCTACCTCGAGATGGGCCCGTCCGCCAAGGCGTTTCTCTTCGTCGGGGGTCCCTCATCGAACACCATCGCGGACTGGCTGCGGAACTTCCTCCGGCTGTCCATCATTCCGCTCATCTGCGTCGGCGTGGCCACGGTGCTGTTCCTGCTCTGGGGAAGCCAGGTGATTGCCGCCATCCGCTCGCTGCTCGCCGCATCCATCCGGATTGGCCGGGGGGACTACGGCATCCGCCTGCCGGTGGAACGCAACGACGAGTTCGGCGAGCTTTACCGCGGGTTCACCCGCATGGCGGAAGAGCTTGAGGAGAACGCGGCGCGCCTGGAGGAGAGCAAACGGATGCTCGTCACCAGCGAAAAGATGGCTGCCCTGGGGCGATTTTCCGCCGGAATAGCGCACGAGATCAACAACCCGCTTGGCATCATCCTGAACCACGTCCAGCTCCTGAGATCGGGAAAGCTGGAGGAAGGCGAGCAGCAGAGCTTCCTCGAGCGGATGGAGTCCGAGATCAAGCGCGTGAACCGGCTCCTCAGGAACCTCCTGCAGCACGCCACGGATGAGGAGCTCTCCTTCAGCGACCTGTCCCTGGAAGGGGTGGTCTCGGAAGTGGTGCAGCTCTTCATGCCCAAGCTCCGGCTGAAAGGGGTGCGCGTGGAGGTTGCGCCGTTCCCTCCAAGCGCCGTCGTGGAGGGGGATGCTGACGCCATCAAGCAGGTTTTCTTCAATCTTCTGTATAACGCCATCCAGGCCATCCATCATGATCACGGGTTGGTGCGCATTGACGCGCAGGTGGACGGAGCGGGTTTCCGCGTCACGGTCAGCGACAACGGAGAGGGCATGGATGAGGACACACGGGCCTCCATCTTTCGGCCCTTCGTGACGCGCAAGAAAGGCTACGGGACGGGGCTCGGCCTTGCGCTCAGCCAGACCATCATGAAGCTGCATGGCGGAGCCATCGACGCATCAGGGGAACCCGGGGTGGGCACCACCGTGACGCTTCTTTTCCCGCGAAAGGAAGAGGCATGTTGAGCCGGCGCGGATTCTCACTGCTCATCGTCGATGACGAGGAAGGGATGCGGCTCGGCCTGGAGAAGGCGCTCTCTCTCGAAGGCTACCGCGTGGCAAGCGCGGCAACGGGCTCGGAGGCGCGCAAGCGGGCCAAGGCGGAGAGGTTCGACTGCGCGTTCGTCGACTTGAAGCTGCCGGACTTGAGCGGCACCGACCTTCTGCCGGACCTCAAGGCTGCCGGAACGGCGGTTGTGATCATCACGGCATTCGCCTCCGTGGATACCGCCGTGAGGGCAATGAAGCTGGGCGCCGTCGACTATCTCCAGAAGCCTTTCGACAACCACGACATCGTGGCGCTCGCGGACCGCTTGTGCCTGGGGGCTCAGAACGCGGAGCCCGCGCCCTCGAACCAGGACGGGCTCATTGCCATGAGCCAGTCCATGAAGCACATCGTGGAGACGCTGCGCAAGATCATGGACTCAGAGATCCCGTGCTCCTGCAGGGAGAGAGCGGCACGGGCAAGGAGATGCTGGCCCGCTTTGTCCATGAAAAGAGCTCCCGCGGCAGCCGCCCCTTCGTGGCGATAAACTGCGCAGCCATCCCTCCCGAGCTTCTGGAAAGCGAGCTGTTCGGGCACGAAAAGGGCGCCTTCACGGACGCCCATTCCGCCGCAATGGGCAAGTTCGAGGCCGCGGGGTCAGGCACGATCTTCCTTGATGAGATCGGGGACATGGGGCTCCACCTCCAGACGAAGCTGCTGCGCGCGTTGGAGGAACGGACCTTCGAACCGGTAGGCTCCACGCGCTCAATCCCCCTTTCCGCCAGGATCATCGCTTCCACCAACTGCGACCTGTCCGCCATGATAAGGGAGAAGAAGTTCCGCCTGGACCTCTACTACCGTCTGAAAGGGCTTGCGGTCACTATCCCCCCGCTTCGCGACAGACGGGAGGACATCGAGCCTCTTCTTTCTCTTTTCCTCGGGCTTTACCGCCGCCGCTACAACAAGCCCGGGGTTGAGATATCCCGGGAAGCGGTTCGTTTCCTCCGCTCATACCAGTGGCTCGGCAACGTCCGCGAGCTGAAGAATGCCGTGGAGTCGGCGGTGCTCCTCTCGGAGCAGAACCGTCCGCTCCTGGCCCAGGACTTCCTCCTGGAAGGGTCCGGGGATGCCGCCCTTCCTGAGTTGTGGCAGCAGGAGCGTGACGCGATCATCGAGGTCCTGAAACGAACGGCGTACAACAGGTCCGTGGCCTCTCGGGAATTGGGAATGAGCAGAAAAACTCTCTACAATAAGATGAAGCGGTACGCAATCCGATAGGGCACATCGCGCGCGCTCATTACCCACTTTTTCCCAAACTGGGAAATCGGGAGTTTCAGGCCGAACCCATAAGATCAATCGTCCATCACATTTCACTGCTGCGTAAACAATTACCTCGCAAATTGATTCCATCTGACGTTGGCCCCCTTTATGCATCTCCTAGGGATACAACAAACACATGCCACGCCTCTGGAAGGTTCTTCTTACGTCCCTTTTGGCGCTTTTCCTCCTTGCAGCAGGGGTGATGTTTGCGCGCGGGGCATTCGAACCGCAGAGCACAGCCGGCTCTCAAACGGGGAACACCCGCCAGATGGTCTTCGTCATGGTGCCCAAAGGAGTCCACCCCTATTACGAGCCGGTGTACAAGGGTTTCACGGAGGCGGCGACCCGGTACGGCGTCATCTCGGAGGTCGACGCTCCCCCTCGGTTCGACGTGGCTCTCCAGGTGAAAGTGATCAAAGACCTGATTGCCCGCGGGGTCAACGGTATTGCCATCTCCGCCAACGACGACAAGGGGCTCGTTTCCGTGATCCATGAGGCCGCGCAAGCGGGCATCAAGGTCATCACATTCGACGCCCCGGCGCCTTCAAGCGAAGCGCTCACCTACATCGGCACGGACAACGAAAGCGCCGGCTATGAGGCGGGAAAGCGCATGGCTGCCGCAATGGCGGACCGCGGCTCGATTGCCGTGCTCCAAGGCGGCCTCGACGCCACGAACCTCAACCTCAGAACGCGCGGGTTCACGAGGGCGCTCACCGAGGCAGCGCCAAGGATCACGCTCGTTGGAGTCATTGATGAGGGCGGGGACTTCTCCGAATCCGTGAACAAGACGGAGACCCTCCTGGCGGAGCATCCCGACCTTGCCGCAATCTTCAGCGTCTCGGCCGAAGGGGCGCCCGCGGCGGCCGCGGTGGTGAAGAGAGAAGGAAAGACAGGGAAGATCCTCGTGGCCGGATTCGATGACCTGGGGGACACGGTGCAGGGGATCCGTGACGGGTCCATCGTGTTCTGCGTCGTGCAGAACACGTACAAAATGGGATGGCTTTCCGTGGAGCGTCTTCTGGATGCGGTGGCCAACAGGCCGCTCCCGCGCGTAATAGACACGGGGGTGATCTTCGTGGACCGCAGGAACGTCGACACCTACCGCGGAACCATGGAGGCGGAGAACAGCCGCCAGTTATGAGGTCTCTCAAACGGCCCCGTTGGGGTCGGGATAAATCTTCAAGGAGGTTTGGCGTATGAAGTCCAAAGTCCTCACTATCGCTGTGGCGGTCTTTGCGCTAGCAGTAGTCGCAATGGCCCCCGCACAGAACAAGGGTTGGGCCTCCCATGTCCGGATCGTGTTCTTCCCGGGCGGGCCGCAGGGCGGCGTTTTTGCGGTGAACGTGTACAACGGCGCGGTCCAGGCGGCTTCAGACTTGGGCTGCAAAGTCAACTATGTGTGGTCCAACTGGGACCCCCAGCAGATGATCCAGCAGTTCCGCGAGGCCATGGCAACTCGGCCCGACGGGATCGCAATCATGGGTCACCCGGGTGATGCGGCTTTTGACGCTCTCATCGATCAGGCGGAAAAGCAGGGCATCATCGTCACCAGCCAGAACACCACGCTGGACAAGGCGGAAGCGAAGTACGCGTCCAAGGGCTTCGGCTACGTGGGCGCAGAGAACTATCCGGCGGGACACGCGCTTGGCGTGCAGGCCGTGAAGACCTTCAACCTGAAGAGCGGAGAACGCGCCATGGTGTGGGGCTTGCTGGAGCAGCCCGCGCGCGGAGAGCGGACCAAGGGCGTCATTGACGCGCTCAAGGCAGCCGGCATGATCGTGGATTACATCCCCATTGATGCAGCCACCAATGCGGACCCCGTTGCCGGAGTCCCGACGTTTGCGGGTTATGTCTCCTCGCACCCGGACGTGAAGCTGGTTGTGATCGACCACGGTGGCCTGACAGCCACTGCCCAGAAGTACCTCGAGGCCGCCGGCAAGAAGCCTGGGCAGATCGCCGTTGCAGGTTTCGATCTTTCCCCCGCAACCATAGCGGCCATCAAGGGCGGCTGGACCGGGTTGGTGATCGACCAGCAGGAATGGCTCCAGGGCTACCTGCCCATCCTGCAGATCTGCCTCACGAAGGTGTATGGCTATTCCGGCCTGCACATCAACACGGGCGCTGGCTTTGTTGACAAGAGCAACGTCGACCTGGTGGCGCCGCTGGCTGAAAAGAACATTCGCTGATATCCTGAATCAGAACGGGGCGGTCGGGGCTTGAGCCCCGGCCGCCCTTTCCTTAACGAGGAGAATCCATGGATCACTTCCTGAAGATGAAGAACGTCTCCAAGACCTTCGGAGAGGTCGCGGCCCTTCACGACATCAACTTCGAGGTCGGAGCGAACGAGATTGTGGGCTTGCTGGGAGACAACGGCGCGGGAAATCGACCTTGGTGAAGATCATCACTGGCTACCACCAGCCTGACGCCGGGGGCGAGATGTACTTGAAGGGAAAGAAGATAGACCATCTGAGCGTTGCCCGGGCCCGCGACCTGGGAATCGAGGTCGTCTACCAGGAACGGGCGCTTGCGGACCAGCAGTCCCTCTGGCGGAACATCTTCATGGGACGCGAGCTGTCCGACGGATGGGGAAGGCTCGACCTGCGGACCATGCGGGAAGAGACCCGAAAGCTCATGCACACCCTGATGGGGTTCACCTCGTCGGCCATCAACCCGGAGTCCATGGTCAAGACGTTCTCCGGCGGCGAGCGCCAGGGAGTGGCCATCACTCGAGCGCTGTACTTCAAGGCGGAGATGATCATCCTGGATGAGCCCACCATGGGACTCTCTCTTTCTGAAACGAAGAAGTGCCTTGATTTCGTGGCGGGCATCAAGGCCGCAGGCAAGTCCGCCATCTTCATCGACCACAACATCTTTCACGTGTACCCCGTGGCGGACAGGATCGTCGTCCTGGACAGGGGAACGGTGGCCGGCCAGTTCATGAAGAACGATCTCTCGCTTCAGGAGTTGATCGACCGGCTGCAGGCTGTAGCGCAGACCGGGCACCTGGATACCACGCCCAGGAAGCGCATGGCCGCAAAGACGGCGACGAAAGGTCCGGCACAAAGGCCGGTGAAAGTGGTGGCAAAAGGAAGGAGAAAGGGATGAGCCAGATACAGGAAGCAGGGAGGCCGTTATCCCCCACGGCGGGAAAGGGCCGGATCTCGGCGTTTCTGCGCGCCTATCCCCTGCAGATCGGCATTGTATTCGTGGCCCTGTTCATCTGGGTCCTCTTTCTCATTGGCTCACCGCAGACGTTCCTGGCCGGGAACATCTACATCGCCTTCATGTCCACGACGCCATACTTTGCGCTCATCGCCATTCCCTTGACGCTTGTGGTCATTACCGGAGAGATCGACCTCTCATTCCCGTCGGTCATGGCTTTCGGCATGACAATCTTCGACCTCGTGTTCACCCTGACGCACAGTGTGGCGCTCGGCTTCATTGGCTGCATCCTGGGGGGAATGGTGGCCGGTCTTCTCAACGGTGTGATCGTCACGAAAATCGGCATTCCATCGCTTGTCGCCACCATTGGCACCCAGTTCTTCTGGCGCGGCGCTGTCATGGTCCTCACCAACGGACAGGGCATGGGGATGACCGACGTTCAGAACACCGTCCTCTACCCGGCGCTCGTTGGCAAAATCGCCGGGATCATTCCCCATGCAGTTCGTATGGACCATCATCATCGGCCTGATCGTGTGGTTCTTCCTCAATCGGCACCGCCTTGGCGCCCACGTGTACCTCACGGGAGACAACATAGAAAGCGCGCGCCTCATGGGCGTGAACGTGGACAGGACGAAAATCATCGCCTTCGCGGCAGTCGGGGCGGCCGCGGCGTTCTCGGGATTCGTGGTCAGCGAGGACGTGCTCTTCTTCTGGCCCACCCTCGGTGACGGATACCTGTTGAATACGCTCGCTTCGGTCTTCCTTGGCGGGACCTCCGTATTCGGCGGCATGGGGACGATCTTCGGCACTTTCGTAGGGTCTTTCATCATCGGGGCCATCCAGGGCGGGATTGTGGCCGCGGGACTGACGGGATACTGGACATACGTGATCTATGGTCTCATCATAGTCGTGTCTGTCGCGCTGCAGAAGGTGGTGGGAAGGAGACTTCGATAGAAGGAGAGCCCATCCGCCGCGAGGAGAAAACGGACGCCAGGAAGGCGAAGGTATGAGAATGACGCGCGTGGCCGTGAAAATCGGCGCAGGCTTTGCTCTCGTGATCGTGATCGCCGCCGCGGTGGGCGCCATTGAGCTGTGGAACATGTGGGGGGTCCAGGGGGACGCGAGCCGCCTGGACAAGGAGACGGTCCCCGAAGTTGCGGTGGCCAACAACATCGAGCGCAGCCTGCTGCAAGCCATGTACAGCTTCCGCGGCTTCCTCCTCACCATGGACTCGGACTCCCTGGACAAGGCCACCCAGCACCTTCAGGAAACGCAGCAGTACCTGCAGGACGCGGACGCCCTCGCCGCGAAATACCCGCGGCTCGTCGTTCTCAAGAAAAACGTGGCGGATGCCAAGACGAAAGTGGGCGAATACGACGCGCTGATACAGGACACGGCAAACGTCAACTCCACCATCATTACGGCGCGAATGGACCAGTCGGCGGCGGGCTCCACGCTGACGAACGGACTTTCCAACTACATCCTCAAGAAGACGGTGGACCTCCGGCGCGCATCGGCGGGCGGACAGAGAAGCATCCTCCAGGAGATATCCATCGCCAACGACATGCGGGACGCTGGCAACGCGCTGAAGATCGCCAACTTCCAGACCCAAGCTACCGATGATCCTTCGTTCCTCAAGGACGCCATGGAGGGCTTTGCAGACCTCAGCAGCAGGTTGGACGCCTGGCGCGTTCTCCCCACCGTGGGGCGGGACGACAAGGTGCAACTGGACGCCTTTGCCAAGGCCGCCGAGGTGTATCAGCAGTCGTGCCAGATTGTCCTCGACGGGGCTACCAAGCTCGTGCAGGTGAACACCTCCCAGGTTGCCACCGCACAGGCGGTGCTGGATGCCGCGCAGCAGATTTCCGATGAAGGGCTCAAGGACGCCGGCGGCATCACGAAGCTGACCGTCACGCGCATCATGACAGCCATCATCATGCTGGTGGCGGGGATCGTCGCCGCCGCGGTCCTGGGAGCCGTCATCGCCCTGGCAATAACCCGCGCCATTACGCGGCCCCTGACGAAAGGCGTGGAGTTCGCCCAGCAGATCGCGGAAGGAGATTTCACGCAGACGCTGGAGATTCGCCAGCACGACGAGGTGGGAACGCTGGGAACGGCTCTCAACGAGATGGCCAGCCGCCTGCGTGAGGTGGTGACCACGGTGCAGGAAAGCGCGTCGCAGGTGGCCCACTCGAGCCAGGAGATCTTGACGAGCGCAGGGAGACTTGCAGAAGACGCCCAGAGCCAGGCATCCACCCTGGAGGAAACCAGCGCCTCCATGGAGGAGCTGGCCGCCTCGGTGGACGAGGTGTCGGGCAGCGCGAAGTCGCAGGCGCAGGCGCTGCGGGAAGGCTCCAGCTCCATGGAACAGGTGCGTACGGCCGTCCAGTCCGTGTCCCAGAGCTTCGAGCAGATCTCCGGACTGGCCCGGCGGTCCTCAGAGAACGCCGTGGAAGGAGCCAGCGCCGTCCAATCCGTCGTTGACAGCATCAGCCGTATTGCGGAGGGCTCCGAAAAGATCGGAGGGATCGTCGACGTGATCTCCGACATCGCTGACCAGACCAACTTGCTCGCCCTCAACGCTTCCATCGAAGCAGCGCGGGCCGGCGAGCACGGCCGGGGATTTGCGGTGGTGGCGGAGGAAGTCAGCAAGCTGGCCGAACGCAGCGCCTCCTCCACGAAAGAGATCTCCGCCCTGATCCGCGAAAGCGTGAAGAACGTCGGTGAAGGGGTCAAGACCGCGAAGTCTTCCCAGATGGCCATGGAGCAGATCCGCGCCGCCTCCCAGCAGGTCAATGAGACAATCACCGCGCTGGCTGAATCCATGGGGAGGCAGGTGTCCGCCATCACGGAGCTGTCCCGGGCCCTGGCGAACGTCACCGAGATGAGCCAGGGAATCTCCAGCGCCACGGAAGAGCAGACGGTCAACGCGCGCCAGGTGTCGAAGGCGGTGGAGACGGTGAACGACCTGACGCAATCCGCGGCAGCCTCCGCGGAGGAGATGTCGACCGCCACGGAGAAGCTCTTCCTCATGGCCCAGGAGCTGAACAATCTTGTGGCCCGATTCAAGATAGAGCACGACGAAGACGGAGGCAAGGCGCTCCCGCAGGAGGGCAATCCTCCGGCCGGACTGCCGGCGCCTCATGAGGCGGACAAAGGGGTTTCCTGAGACTGCATTCTCGGCAACAGAAGGCTGCTCTCGGCAACGGACTTTCAGCAACAGACTTTCCTGACAACGCGGGCTATACTGTGGATAGATCATGCCACAATCCGCACAAGATCTCGAAGAAGCCCGCCGGCGGGTCGCTGAGCTCGAATTAGAGCTTGCGCGAAGCCGGGCGGCATTCCAGACTTTCATGGACAGGGCCCCGTTCGGGGTCCATCGATACTCCCTGGAGCCTGACGGAAAGCTGCGCTTCACGTGGAGCAACGAAGCGGCCAGCCGGATACTCGGGGAGGACACGGTGCTCCTCACGGGAAAGCCCATCGAGGAAGCTTTCCCGGTCCTTGCGGATTCCCGGGTGGCAGAGGAATGCGCGAAGGTGGCTGCGTCGGGAGGGGTTTTCGAGGAAGTCCACCTCACGTACGCGGATCAGCGGATCGCCGGGGCCTACGAAATCCACGCGTTCCAGCCGGCTCCCAACAGCGTGGCGCTCCTGTTTCGGGAGGTGACGGAACGAGCGCGCATGCAGCACGCTCTCAGCGTCAGCGAGAAGCGGCTGACGAGCATCTTCAAGACGGTGCCGGTGGGGATCGGGCTCGCGGTCAGCCGCGTCATCCGCGAGGCGAACGACCACATGTGCGACCTGACCGGCTACTCGCGCGTGGAGCTGATCGGCTTGCCCATGCGCACGCTGTACGCAGACGCCGAGGAATACGACAGGGTCGGCCGCGACCTTGGCGCCGACGAAACGCGTGACGGCTTCGCGTCAACCGAGACGCGCTGGCTCCGCAAGGGCGGGGCGATGGTCGACGTGCTCCTGAGCACCGCCCCGCTCATTGCGGGGGACCCTTCCGCCGGAGTCACCTTCACTGCCTCGGACGTCAGCGAACGCAAGCGCGCGGAGGCGGAGCGGCTGGGGCTGGAAGCCCGCATGCAGCAGACGCAGAAGCTCGAGAGCCTGGGCGTCCTGGCCGGCGGCATTGCCCATGACTTCAACAACATCCTCATGGCCATCCTCGGGCATGCGGACCTCGCCGACACGCGGCTGTCCCCCGTCTCCCCCGCCCGGGAGAGCCTCCAGGAGATCGAGCGCGCCGCCCGACGGGCGGCCGACCTGTGCCGTCAGATGCTTGCGTATTCGGGCAAGGGCAGATTCGTCATCCGCCACCTCGACATGAGCGAGGTGATCACGGAGATGGAAGACATGCTCCAAGTCTCCATCACCAAGAAAGCCACTCTTCGGCTCCGCCTGGGGGAAGGGATGCCCTCGGTGGAGGCGGATGTCGCCCAGCTCCGCCAGGTGGTGATGAATCTCGTCATCAACGCGTCGGAGGCCATTGGGGAGGCGGGCGGCGTCATCTCGGTCACCACGAGCACCATGCGCTGCGACCGGGCGTACCTGGCGGGCACGTTCGTCGACGAGCAGCTTCCGGAAGGCCCGTACGTCTGCCTGGAAGTGGGGGACGACGGGGTGGGCATGGATGAGCTCACGCGGCAGCGGATTTTCGAGCCGTTCTACACCACGAAGTTCACCGGTCGAGGGCTCGGCCTTTCCGCGGTGCTCGGCATTGTGCGGGGACACAAGGGGGCCATCAAGGTCTACAGCGAGCCGGGCAAGGGGACCACCATCAAGGTGCTCTTCCCGGCCAGCAGCGCCCCGGCGCAGCCGCTGGAGGGAGACCCGCCGCATGAGGGGGCCTGGCGCGGCAGCGGCACCGTCCTCATTGCGGATGACGAGGAGACCGTGCGGAAGGTGAGCGGCCAGATGCTGGCGCACCTCGGCTTCCAGGCCATCCTTGCGGCGGACGGCCAGCAGGCGCTTTCGAGCTTTCTCGTACACAAGGACGCCATCGTCTGCGTGATCGTAGACCTGACCATGCCGGCCATGGACGGAGAGGAGACTTTCCGGGAGATCCACAGGATCGATCCGCGCATCCCCGTTCTTCTCTCCAGCGGATACAACGAGCAGGATGCCGTGCAGCGGTTCGTCGGCAAGGGACTGGCCGGCTTCCTCCAGAAGCCCTACCAACTCTCCCAGCTCCGCCGAAAACTGCGGGAAGTCCTCGAAGCGAAGAAGTGACTGCCGGACCTCACGGCATCTCTGCCCTCGGGATCGCCCCTCTGGCAAAGGAAACGCGCCTCAGCCGCCCGGCGCCCCCAGGTCAGCCAGCTTCATCCAGCCGAAAACCCTGAAGTCCCCCCACTGCATCAGCTCCACCCAGCCGTTTTCTACGTGCGTGGGGCGCACCACCGTGCCCGCCGGAAGCACGGCGGTGATACGTTCCGCGTCACCGGGAAAGGACCTGAGAGCCGCCTCGTCCGCGGTGACGATCATGGGCTGATACACGCGCGCAACCAGCGCGTCAGGTCTCAGGCCCGGACGCTCGCTCAGATAAAGCATGATTCCAGCCGCTATTGCCGCGGCCGCCGCATCCGGGTCATTCACAATGACCTCGCGGTCCGCCCGCGAGGTGAGGTACCCCGTCTCGATGATTGCGCACGGAGTCGAGGGCGCCACGGCGTGGGCAAATCGATACCAGCTAAAACCATAGTAGCCGCGCATGTTGTACGTGACGCCGTAACGGTCCCGGGGGATCGTGGAAAGCTCGCCATAGACGCGCTCGATGTCGCCTTGAAGGAGGCGGGAGGCGGGGGAAGCCCGCCAGGGAACGGATACTTTGAATCCTCGTTCGCGCGGCCCTCCCCCATCCGCGTGGATTGCCACGAAGGCATCCGCGTCATAGCCGGCGGGCACCGTTGCGGGCAGCAGGTCCACCTCTACTCCCGTCCGGGACAAGTCCAGCGCGATGCGTCGGGCAATGCGGAGGTTCACGTCGACTTCCTGGAGGTTTCCGTAGCTTGCTCCCGTGTCGGTCCGAAGCCGTGCCAGCTCGTCCGGCAAGGCATCGATTTGCCAATGGCCCGCCTGGATCCCCACACGCCACGGCCTGCCGAGGCCCCTCTCCGTATACAGCGGCGGCGGGGTGAGATACGTGGGAGACTCCGCCTCGATGCGCTCGGCGGACCGGCGCAGGAGAGCCGCCCGAAACAACAGATGCGCGAAAGACGGAGTGCCGTCCGCGGAGCTTCCGAAAGTCCCTACGGCAAGGCCGACGGCTGCCATGAGAGCCGCTGCAACAATGAAGAAACGTGTCTTTCGCTTCACGACGGACGCTTCCAATGTACGCGGGCGGGAAGCCGCCGCCAACTCTACTCCGCGACGATCAGCTTCGTCTTGTATTTCCTCAAGTACTCGAGGGATGAAAGATCCGCCTTTTCGTCCGTTACGATGAAGCCTATCGAATCGAAATCCGCCAGGAACACCTGTCCCAGGCGCGTGAACTTCGTGTAGTCGGCAAGGATCACGACGCTCTGGGAACGCTCGATCATCATCCGCTTGGTATCCACCTCAGCGGCGCTGGAGTCGGCGAGCTTCTGTTCCTCGTTGATGCTCGTGCAGGACATGAACGCCATGGTGGGGAAATAGTCCCGGGCAATCCGCTGCGGGATTGCCCCGGAGAAGGACATGTTGCTTTCCTTGAGCTCGCCTCCCAGGCAGATGAACTGGAGATTCGGATTCCCTATGCGCACCGCCTCGAGGAGCAGCTTCAGGGAGTTCGTGATGATGCTGACCTTGAGGTCACGCGCAATGGCGCGCAGCAGGTAGAGCGTCGTGGAGCTGTTGTCCATGAATACGGTGTCCCCATCCTGGATCATGGTTGCCGCCCGGCGGCATATGCGGATCTTCTCCTCCTGGCGCTGGATCTCCCGGACGCCCACCGGAAACTCCGCCGACGCTCGGGAAGCCCCCTGGTCCAGGACGGCCCCTCCGTGGGTTCGCCTGATGATCCCTTCCCTCTCCAGCTCGCGCAGGTCGCGCCGGATCGTTTCCTTGCAGACATCGAAGCGCTCCGAAAGCGAGGCCACCTCCACCCTGCCGGCGCGCTCGAGGAGAGTTGCGATCTCCGCCTTTCGTTCGAATCCAAGCATCGTGCAGTCCCTTCCAGAGCTATATCATGTTTTTGAATAGCCCGCACACGGCGTCGCATTCGATGCGTTCAAGCATGCTGTAGGCCATGAAGATGTCCGGCCCCGAGACCACCACCCCATGAAGGGGAAGGATGCACCCGATGGGCTTCTTCTCCGCCACCGCCCGGCGCTCCTCGAAGTAGCGGTACACGTTCTCCGACAGCTCCTTCGTGTACGCCTTGGTGTACGGGATACAACCGACGTCTCCCCTTCCCATGGTGGCCTCGGAGACGCTGGGGATCGGTTTTGCCTGGACTACATAGACCATGCACCAGAAAGGATGGGCGTGGATGGTGCAGCCGATGGTGTCGAAATTGCTCAGGATCAGCTTGTGCATGTAGCTCTCCCGTGAGAGCTTTCCTGTGCCTTCCAGAACGTTCATGTCGAAGTCCACGAGAAGGAGATCGCTCTCATCCAGCTCACAGTGTTTGCGCTCTGACATGAGCGACGGGCTCACCAGCATGCGGTCCGGCGCCACCTTCACGGCGAAGTTCCCGCCGGCTGCGTTGGTCAGTCTTCTGTCCCACATCATTTTGGCAACCGTGACCATCTCCCGACGCATCTCCCGGTATGACAAATGCCTCATTGCAGACCGTCCTCCTCACAAGCCCTTCTGTCAGCTGATCCTGCGCACATCGCACGCCCCCAGAAGCTCGCGCGCCCGCAGAGGGTCGAAGCCGACGGAAAGCGATGACTCGGCAGTAGCCGCCGAGGCGGCAGTTGCCGTCCGCAGAATCTCCTCGATGGGCTTTCCTTCGCTGATCCCGTGCACGAGCCCAGCCAGATAGCAATCCCCGCAGCCGATGGTGTTGTGAGTCCGCACGTTTGGAGGGACGGCCTTGAACACTCCCTGTGGGCACGCGAGTATGGATCCGGCGCTTCCGAGGGACACTGCAATGATCTGGATGCCCGACCCTTCCAGGGATGCCAGGGCGCGCAGCACATCCTCATCCCGAGCGCTCACCTCTCTTCTGCACAGAGCCGAAAGCTCGCGGAGGTTCGGCTTGATGAGAAACGGAGCGCCTTGGACGCACCGGGCCAGGGCGGGGCCGCTCGTGTCCACAAAGACGCGAAGCTTCCTGTCCCGCAGCTCCTCCAGGATTTCGTTGTAGACGAACGGGTTTGCGCAGTTGCCCGCGTCACCGGAAAGCACGAGGTCGTCCCCGACCTTCGTGCCCGCCTTGAGGCTTGTGATGAGCTCCGCAATCTCCGCGTCCCTGAGCGGGACGCCTTTTTCAGCAATGATGGTGCAGTCGTTGTCGCGCTCCACCAGGAGATAGTTGGTCCTGCTCTCCGCGCCGTTCTTGTGGATGAAGGCAACCTCCAGGCCATAGTCCTCCAGGTAGCCCATGATCCGCCTGCCGGAACGGCCATGGCAGATCCCGAACGCCCGGCTCGCGGTCCCGAGAAGCTTGAGGTTGATCGAGACGTGCGTGCCTTTGCCGCCGATGACCTCGGCGGTGTTCTCCACCCGGTTGGTGTGGTTCTTCTCCAGGGTATCAAGGTAGATGACTTTGTCGATTGCGGGGTTCAGCGTGAGGGTGTTGATCATGCGCGGTCCCCGTCCGACAATCGCATCAGGCGAACCTCGGATCGATGGCAAACGCCTTGGGCGTCGAGCCTGGCTCGAACATCATCACCTGGCGGAGGTTCGCAATGGCCTTGTCCAGGCCCTCTTCCACCGACATGTACGAGTCCTCATGCTCGATGCTCACAATTTCGTCATACCCGCTGGAGCGAAGGGCGCTGAAAATGTCCGCCCATTCCTTCAGGCCGTGGCCGAAGCCGACCGTGCGGAACTGCCAGGCCCGTCCGTACACGGTCCCGAAGCTCTGCATGTCCGTCAGGCCGTGGTACGAGGAAAAGTTGGTGTCCACGGCCGCGTCCTTGGCGTGGAAGTAGGAGAGGCAGGCCTCCTTGCCGAGGAACCGCGCGGCCTGTGCGGGGTCAATGCCCTGCCACCACATGTGGCTCGGGTCCAGGTTGGCGCCGATGGCCTTGCTGCCGGTTTCCCGGCGCATCCGGATGGCCGTGGCGGGAGAATGCACCGAGTATCCCCCGTGCATCTCCAGCGCGATCCTGACCCCTTTGTCCTCGGCGTACCTGCCCATCTCTTTCCAGTACGGGAGGAGCTTCTGCTCCCACTGCCAGGCAAGCACGGTCTGGAAATCCTCGGGGAAAGGGGAGACGGGCCAGTTGGGATACTGGGATTGCTCGCAGTCGCCGGGGCAGCCGGAGAACGTCACGATACGCTCGACCTTCAACAGGGACGCCAGGTCAACGGCCTCTTTGATATCCTGGTGGTAGGTCTGCGCAAGATGCTTTTGGGGATGCACCGGGTTGCCGTGGCAGCTGAGACACGCAATCTGCATTTCCCTGCGGAGGAACTCCGCCTGGAAGGCCTCCCGGGCCTTCTTGTCCGTCAGAAGCTTCCCAGGGTCACAGTGCTCTTTGCCGATAAAGCCGCCTGCTCCCACCTCCACATGGCGTATGCCCTTGGCGCGGAAAATGTCCAGGACTTCGCCAAGAGGTTTGGTTTTGTAGAGGACCGAAAATGCAGCGAGTTTCATGTTTCTTTCCTTTTGCCCGTTTCGTCGCATTTTATCACCGAATTTGTGACATTGCAACAAAAGAGAACATGGCCTCCGAGAGACTCGGGAGTATTGCATTTCGTTTGCAGGACTCAGAAAGCCAACCCTGAAAGCCAGGAAAGTCAGGCCTGTAACTTGAGACGAGTGCATGAGGAGTCTATACTCACGCGCCAGAAGGAAATGGACTACCGAGAAGCAAATGCGTGACTACAAGCTCATTCAAACAGAAGACGGTGTGGCCTCCCTGGCCGCGCAGCTTCGGGACACGGGCTGCGTACGGGCCGCGGTGGACATCGAAGGTGAAAACAACCTGCACTCCTATGGGATCCGCGTCTCGCTGATCCAGATTTTCGACGGAAAGCGGGCGTGGGTGATCGACGTGCCGGCCCTCTCCTCCCGCGAGGCGTTGGCGACACTCCTGCAGGACTCCTCCTGGGTGAAAGTGATATACGACGCGGCAAACGACCTCCTTGCGTTCCGCCATGACCTCGGCCTCAGCCCGGCCCCCATCCTCGACGTGGCAATAGCCGCGCAACTGCTGAAGAAGCCGGGCGGCCTCTCGGCTCTTTCTCCGACGGGCCGATCGCGCTCCTCGAAAGACAGGTTCCAGAGAGCCAACTGGATGCGCCGTCCGCTTCAGCCCGATCTGCTGGAGTACGCGGTGTCCGACGTGCTTGGTCTTCCTGACATTGCTGACCAGCTCCTGGCGGAGCTGGTCGAAAAGAAGCTCATGATGGAGTTTCTTCGCAAGAACTGGGAGAGACAGAGCGCCGTACGAACGTGGGACCCGTTCTCGAACTATACGCGCATCCCGGGCTACCACCGCCTCAAACCCGAGGGGCGGCGTCTGGCGCGCGTCCTGTGGTACGCGCGCGAGTATTACGCCAGGCGGTTCGACTTGTCGCCGGAAATGGTGGGATCCAAGCAGCTCATGCGGCGGATCATCGACGAGAACGCGGCGGACGCCGCCTCAATGGTGCGGCTCTTCAACGAGAACAGGAAGCGGGAGCCGGTGCGCCTTGGGGAGTTCGAAAGCTGCCTTGAGCAAGCCCGAAAGGATGCGCCCGCGCAGGACTCTGCCGGCGGTGGGGTATAGGACGTCCCGGCTGGCGTCACAGGCGGATGAGGTTTCCCCCCATCATTTCCGCGCTGGCGGGGTGGCACGTAAAGACAACGAGTTGCTTGTCTTTCGCAAAGGAACGTAGGATCACCGCGGCTGCCTTCTGGCGCTCGGGATCCATCTCTGAGAGCGGGTCATCCAGCATGAGGAACCCGTCCGTTTCCCTCAGGAAAAAGGTTGCCATGGCGAGCCGCAACGCCAGCGCAAGCATGTCCCGGGTGCCGCCGGAAAGCAGCTCCCATCCAAGAACATGGCCACGTGCATTCGCGAGGCCGCGCGGAAGGGACCCGTCCAGGGCCACCCCGGCGTGACGGCCTTCGCTCATGGCCTGGATCAGGGGCTCCAGGGCCGCGCGCATGCCGGCAATCACCGCCGTGTCGCTTTTTCCCAGCAGCTCGTCCGTCACATTGCTGATGCGCGTGAGCGCCTGGCCGGTGCCGAGCGCCACCTCGAAATCATCCGCAGCCTGCGCAAGCGTCCGTGTCAGCTCTTCGGATGATTGCTCGGGCGCGCTCTTTTCCAGGTCGCGCTTTTCATCGGCGAACTTCGCTTTTTCATCACCGCTCCGCTTCGACTCGTCACGGGCGGCCTCGTAGGCTTTCAGAAACGATCCGGTGTCCGCGAACCCATCAGGAAGCGGCGCGCATGCGGCAAGCTCGCGGGAGATCTCCTGGTCCCGAAGCCGCGAATCCGCCAGGCGATCCACCACCGTCTCCATCCTGCCGAAGCGCTCCGCCCATCCCGAAAGCTGGGCCGAGACGGTCTTCAGCTCCCGGCGCAGGGCTTCGCTTTCCGCCTGAAGCCGCGCGAGCTCGGCGCTGCACTCTGCAAGCGGCCGCGCGGGCCGGGCGGGACCCAGCGCGGCCACTCGCGCCCCCAGGTCTTCCTCCGTCTGGCCGCCCAGCTCCTCCGTGAGGTTGTTCTCCGCCGCGCGGACCGCGGCTGCATGAGCGTCACCGACGCGGGCGCGCTCCTCAGCCTCTTCCACACGCGCCGCGCCGACGCGCGCCAGGAGCGCCTGCAAAGCCTCCCGCGCGGCCTGCTCCTGCCGGGAGGCAGCCAGCGCGCCCGCGTCCCCCGAAGTCACCTCGATCTCCGCCTTGGGAGTGACGAGGCGCATGCGGCCCGCGGCCCGCAGCTCCACGTTTTCCCCTTGGGGAACGCGAACGGTCTTCTGCGGACCCAGATCCTCCTGGATCACGATTTCGACGTCAGCCCGCCCCGTGATCCGCATGGTGAGCTTCCCCGCTTCGATCCCCGCCTTGAGCGTTGCAGCGGCATGCGCCGCCGCGCGGATGGCTTCCAAGTCCTTGCGGGAAGGCGCCGGAGCGGCAAGCGCCCGCGCTCGCGCTTCCTGGAGTTGCGCCTTTCGGCGTTGCACCCGTTCATGCTTTTCGCGCAAGGCCCGGCCCTCTTCCTGGGCGCGGGCTTCCGCAACCTCTGCCTCCAGAGGCGCGCGGCACCGATCGAGCTCCTCCAGCTTGCCCTTGATCTCGCGGGCCCGCGCTTCCGCGACGGGCCATTCGCGGCTCACGGCGTGAAAGTCCCTCTGCTCCAGCGAAAGCGCGGCCCGCTGGGCCTCGAGCGTCCGCCGGTTCCGCGCGTCCTGCTCAGCCTTGCGGTTGGCCGAAAGGAAGGTGTCAGCCGTGGTCACAGCTTGCTCTGCCTCCCGAAGCCTGCCGTTCACCGCGTCCAAGGCAACCTCATACGCCGCTGCCCTGTCCCGCCGGGCCCTGAGGTTTTCCCGGGCATACCAGGCGGTGAGTATTGCCCCCACTTCCTTCTTCCACGGCCGTTCGATCCCTCGGCCCGCTTCCGGGCCGTCATGAACGTTGTCCCAGTGGCTGAAGCTTTCCTTGAAATGGCCGTTCAAGAGGGTTCGAAACGCGTCAACGGGAATGCCGCCGGTTTCCAGCACCGTGCGCCGCAGCATGTCGGTCAGGTCCGAGACTGCCCCGCCTCCGTCCGCCCGCAAAGACTCCAGCGTCCGCGCAAGCTCAGCCTGCCCGGTCATGAGCACTTTCCAGAACGTGCCCTGCCGGGCAGGAAGCGCTTCCTGGAGCTTTTCCTTGATGGCCTCGTCGTCGACGACAATCCCTCCGCCCGGCAGAAGAAGCTCGGATCTGGCGTCAGCTCCCCACTGGCGTTTGAGCACCCAGGGGCCGGATGGTGTCACGAACTCCATCTCCAGCCGGGCCACGTCCCCGCCCTCCGCGGGAAGGAACCGCGCCATGAGCCTGTCGAACTCCGTCTTTTTCAGCCGCGCCCGAAGAAGGGAGCTGCGGATGGCTGAGAACAGGGTCGACTTGCCGGCCTCGTTCGGTCCCAGGACGACGTTGAGCCCGGGCTCGAAGCGGATCTCTTTGTCCGAGAAAAAGCCGAAGGGATGGACCCGCAACCGGGTGATGATCATTTCCGCGCTTCCTCAAGGAGCCGCTGGGCCAGGGAGAGGGCGTTCGTATCTCCTGCATCAGCGAGCCGGGTGAGAAGCTGGTGGGGAAAGGAGCCTTGGGGGTACTCGCGATCAATCGCTTCGCGGGTGATCTCTTCAAACAGGCCGGATGTCCTGAGGTCGCAGTAAAGGAGCTTGTCCGCGAGCCTCCGCCCCACCTCCCCCACTTCAGAGAGGACCTCCCGCGGCACACGCCCGTTCAGGTGGGCCCGAAGCAGTGTCTTCCCAGCGTTTTCTGCGCCATGCTTCTGGAGAAGCTGCTCGAGGTCAGCCGAATCCTTGACGGGGACCGCTTCTTCAACGAACCGGAGTGAACCGGTTGGAATCTGGGCGGCCGCGGTCCCCTGCTCGGAGAGCTGAAGGTGCCAGGCAGAGCCGCCGTGCGAGCAGTCGAACCCGTCAGGTTCCGGTGTGCCTGGGTAGAAGATCCTGTCCCTCGGGCCGGGCTTGGACGGGAACGGGACGTGCGTGTGGCCCATGAGCCACACCTCCAGCCCCAGGACATGAAGCTCCGCGCTGCTCATGGGATAATAATTCTCATCGAAGTCGGGGGAAAAACCCTCCAGGCTTCCGTGGGCTACCCCGATATGATGGGTCACCCCCGGGTCACGCTGCCAGCCCCTGATCCACTGTACGGCGTTGGAGCGGGAGTGCTTCGACGTGCAGGGTCCGGGGTAGAGGACGGCATCCAGGTCGAAACGTCCAAGAGGGTATGGTCGGGGTTCATCCAGGAGCAGGACCTGGTCTCCGCACGCCGCCCGGAACGTGGGCCAGAGCTGGTCTCCGGGACCCAGGTAGTCATGGTTTCCCGGCAGCACGGCAACGAGCTTTCCGGGGAAAGCGCGCAGTGCGGAAGCGGCTCTCTGGATGTCCTTGCGTGAGACGGAGACCCTGTCGAAGAGGTCCCCTGCCACCACAAAAAGGTCAGCCCGCCGCTTCCCCGCCTCTTCCACCATTCGCTCAAGGCAGGCAGAACGGGCCTCGACAAGGGCGGCCTGGGGCTGGTCGGGATATCCGGCGAACTTCATCCCGACGTGGAGGTCGGATGTGAGAAATACCGAGAGCGTCACGCCGATGCCCCCGGCCGGCGGCCTACTTCTGCTGGGGGGCCGGGGTCGACGCAGGCCCCGTTGTCGAGGTGGGAGCCGGTGTCGACGCGGGCTGGACCGCAGGGGGCTGCACCTGCGCCAGCTCTTCCTTGGTAGCGTCCCGGATCTTCACGATCAGCACGTCGAACGTGAGGTCCTTGCCGGCAAGCGGGTGATTAAAATCAACCACGACGCTCTTGTCTTTCACCTCGGCAATCTTGATGGGGTATGGCCCGTTGGGGGTCTGAACGACAAACCGCTCCCCGACAGTGAAGGTGGCGTCCTTGGGGAACACGTTCTTGGGGAACTCCTTGAGCGCGCTCTTGTCGTACTCCCCGTAAGCGTCCACGGCCTTGATGGTGATCTTCCTCTTGTCACCGGCCTTCATGCCGAGGAGCTGCTTTTCCAGGGCCGGGATGATTCTTCCCTCCCCCACCATGAACTCCAAGGGCTTGTCCTTCTCCGACTGGCTGAAAACCGAACCGTCCGAAAGGGTCCCCGTGTAACTCATCTGCACTACTTTCTTGTCTTTCACGGTCGCGGGCGCGCACCCCACCACCGTCAAGGCAAGCAGGAGCAGCGCAACGCGCCCAGCTGTCAATTTCATGGCGGTGAGCATAGCCCCCTTTCCCCTCCGGGGGCAAGTGGCGTAGAATCCATCTGCCTCATGTCCACCGACGTCGACCGACCGCACCGCGCCCTGGCGCACCTTCGTGACTACCGCCTTCACCTGCACAACTCGACCTTCGCCAACCCTCCCTGGGAGAAAGCCTCCCCGCGCGTCCTGATTCTGCGACTGTCCGCGTTTGCCGATGTGGAGCGCTCCACTCCCCATCTTTTCCTGGCCGCCGAGGTCCGACGAGGATGCCCTTCCGCCTATATCGACATGGCATTTCTTCCGCAAAGGGACGATGCGCGGGTGCTGGAGGAAGCCGGACTGCCGCTCATCCTCGGGACGCAATCCCATTCCCCTCTCGAGCTCTTCGACCTGGCTCTCGTTTCCAACTCCTACCTTCTCGAGCTCGTCAACCTCCCGTTCCTCTTCGCGCGCTCCCGCGTTCCGACATGGGCCGGCCAGAGGGACGGGAAGTGGCCGCCGGTAATCCTGGGAGGGTCGAATGCCTCCGCGGCTCACGCGCTTGTCTCAGACGATGGGGACTGCATGGCGGATGCCATCTTCTTCGGGGAAGGGGAAGGGGCCGTGGCCCGCATCGCGGAAGAGTTGTCGAACGGCTCGAGCGCAACCCGCAAGGCCCGCCTCATGGAGATGGCCGCTCGAATCGACGGCCTGTGGGTTGCACGCAGCGGGGGGAGCGGGACAGGCGTAGCGCCCGGAGAGCCGGCGGCGCTCCACGTGCATAAGGCGCGGTGTGACGTCGCCCTTGCTTCGGCGGAGCCGCTGTTTCAGCCCGTTCTGCCGGGCCCCGAGGCGACCACCGCCCGGCTCTCCATCACGTTGGGCTGCCCGTGCCTTTGCTCCTTCTGTTTCGAGGGACATGACCGCAGGCCTTTTCGGGAGATTCCCGCGGAGGCCCTCATGGTGCAAGCGCGGGCGCTCAAGAGGGAGACGGGGGCAGCCACAATCGAGCTCTCCAGCTTCAACTTCAACACGCACTCCGAGCTTGCGCCGCTGCTCATCCAGCTCCACCGCCTCTTCCTCCGCGTGAACTTCATGAGCCAGCGGGTGGACATCCTGGCCCGTACTCCCGGGCTTCTGGACCTCGAGCTTGCCGGGGACAAGCGCAGCTTCACCCTGGGCATCGAAGGGATCAGCGCCCGACAGAGAAGGTTCCTCCACAAAAGCCTGGCGGATGCCGATATCACGCGGGCGCTGGAAGCGTTGCACGGCCGCAGGGTGCGTGAAGTGAAGCTCTTCTATATCCTTACGGGCAGGGAGACCGAAGAAGACTTCGCGGAGCTCGCGGGCTTCGTGAAGTGGCTCAAGGAAGCCCGGCGAAAAGTCGACGCGCCCCCGCGGATGGTCTTCAGCTTCGGCCTCCTTGTTCGCATGCCGTTCACTCCGTTGCGCTACGACCCTCCCGTGCTCTCGGAGGCAACCTGGCGGCCGCTTGCGGGCAAGGCCAAGTCGATCTGCGAGACGAACGGGTTCGAGTTCCGGCTTTCTCATCAGTGGCCGGAATATGCGGCAACGCAGGTTCTTGGCTCGAGCCACCCCTCTCTTGCCGGCCTCCTGGTGGACGTGTCGGCCACGGGGTGCGTCTCCTCGGACGGTCTCCCTCCGGACGGGCTCCGCGTGGTGGAGGAATGGATCAGCGCGCGCGGCGGACAGCTCCAGGCTGAAGAGCCCCGGGACCGCGTATTTGCATTTTCTTTCCTTGAAACAGAGGGGAGCACGAAAGCGCTGCACAGGCAGTACCTTGCGGCCAAGGCCGGAAAGGATGGAGGCTACGCGGCAGGCGTTGATCCATCGAGCCGAAGAGGCATTCCCCCGGAAAGCATTCGCGAGCTTGCCGGAATAACGCGGGCAAAGCACAAGCTCTCTCCGGTCCATTGGCAGGTCACCTTTGCCGAGGAGGCGGCGGAACTCGGAAGCGAATGGAAGGATAGCTGGCTCTTGCGCCGGCTCCTGGCTCTCTGTCCCGGGCAGACTGACAACGTTCTTTCCGTCAGGGAAAGCCTGATAGCGCCGTCGACCGGCTTCGGGGAAGACACCGCATGGTTCGGCAGATCCGTGGCGTCAGTCACGGCATGGGATCAGGGGTCATTCGCGCAGGCTGTCCGCGGCGTCCCCGAGCTTTTCGGGGCCGAGGCGCAAGGGTTCGTACCAGGAGCGTGGAAAAGCTTGAACGTATCCCTGTCGCTTCCCGCGGCGCACTTTCCCGACCCGATGGAGAGGCTGTCCGTTTTCCTGAAAGACTCTCACGCTCCGGTGACCATACGGCGGGACGGGGATTCGCTCGCTTTCGAAGTGCCGGACAAATCCGCGCGCAAGCGGGCGGTTCTTACGGGGAAGGCCTCCCGAACGCCGGACGGAGTCCGCATGGATATCGTGATAGGCGTGAAGTTCCGGCTGGGAGATTTTCTCAAGCGTTTTGGAACGGCTTCGCAGCGCCGCGCGAAGGTCGAAATCTCAAGCGTCACCTGAGAGGTGGTTGCGGGGCCGTCAGGCTCTCAAGCGTCGGCTGACAACGGAGTGGCAGGCCCCCCGCCCGTTTCCGCCGCCACATCGCGTGGCCAGTTCTCCTGCAAGTTCCGCTTGATGGCCTCGTACGGATACGCGCCGGTGAGGCGCATCCGGGGCTCTCCCTTCCAGAACAGCATGATGGTGGGGATGCCCTGCACCTCGTATGCCTGCGCAATGAGCGGCTTCCTGTCCACGTTGACTTTCACCGTGAGAAGAAGGCCCGAGTACTCATGCGCCAGCCGCTCGATGACGGGAGAAACGAGACGGCACGGGCCGCACCACTCCGCCCAGAACTCCACCAGCACGGGCTTCGCCGATGTTCGGACAAGCTCGAAGAACGAAGCGGGAAGCTGTCCGTGGCTCGCCTCTTGCATCACCCTGGCTCTCCCTGTCGCGGTTAAAGATACACAGGGCGGCGCGAGGGGGACAATGCGCGCGGACTGCCCTCGGTCAGGCGACGCACCGGTCAGGCGACGCACCGGTCAGGCGACGCACCGGTCAGGCGACGCACCGGTCAGGCGACGCACCGGTCAGGTAACGCACCGGTCAGGTAACGCACCGGTCAGGTGCGAGTTGTCAGGCCTCTCCTGGATCGCTACACTTCCGCCATGGCAGAGACGCACGCACCGACCCGGCCCGAGGCCCTTTCTCTCGTTCGGGAGTACATAAGAGGTGAGAACCTCTTCGCTCACGTCCTTGCAGTGGAGGCCGTCATGCGCTACATGGCGCGCAAGCTGGGCGAAGACGAGGAGAAGTGGGGCGTCATCGGGCTTGCCCACGACATTGATTACGAGAAGTTCCCCGAGCTGCACTGCAAGAAAAGCCCTGAGATCCTGCAGCAGGCCGGCTGGCCTGAGGAATATATCCGCGCCATCGTGAGCCACGGCTGGCAAATCTGCGCTGACGTGGAGCCCGTGCACCGCATGGAGAAGGTGCTCTACGCCATCGACGAGTTGACGGGGCTGGTGGTGGCCACCGCTCTGATGCGGCCGTCGCGCAGCATCATGGACATGGAAGCGCGCTCGGTGCTGAAGAAATGGAAGAACGAGCGCTTCGCGGCCGGGGTGAAAAGACCGGTCATAGAAAAGGGCGCCGCGATGCTCGGCATGGGGATCGAAGAGCTCATCACGGACACGATCATGGGGATGCGGAATGTGGCAAAGGAGATCGGCCTGGAGGGAAACCCCTCAGCCCAGTGATTGTCCCGCGCCTCAGCCCTGAGATGCCGGCGCCTCTTCCAACCGCTCCTGAAGGAACCTGTCGGTAACGGCCCGGATCGGTATCCCTTGCTGGCCCCCTGACTGTGTTGCCTTGAGCGCGGCAACCGCGGACGCCATACGCACCCGGTCCTGCATTGCGCCACCCTCGCTGAGGGCTGCCGCGTAGGCGCCATGAAAAACGTCGCCGCACCCGCTGGTATCCACGACTTTCACCCTGAACGCGGGCTGATGGTACGTCACGCCTGGCTCCTCACGCGAAAGATACCAGGAACCCTCACCACCGCAGGTCACAACCACCGCGGAGCGGTTGTCCGTCCAGAGGGCGCGGACTGCCTGAGCGGGGTCAACCGCTCCCGTCCTGGCCCGCGCATAGTCCAGCGGGACAATCAGGTGGTCGCTCAGGTCTGACAGCTCATCCAGCAGCGGATGTCCTGACCTCTCGATGTCCGCAACCACCGGGATGCCCGCTCCCCGGGCAATGCGCGCGGCCCGTACCATGCCCTCCACGCCCGCCTGGTCCACGAGGAGCACCCTGCAGGAACGCAGGACGGCTTCCGAAGGCTCGTTGGGGTCCGCGCCGATCACGCCGTTGGCATCAAAGAGGATGGTCCGTGTGGTGCGCTGGGAATCCACGAGGATAGTGGAGGAGAAGGGGCGCGTGCCGTCCCGTCGAACGACGTGTTCGACGGATATGCCTTCCGCGCCAAGGCGTTCCAGGACAAAAAGAGAAAGCTCATCGTCCCCCAGGCTGCCTGCGTATGCACAGCGCCTGCCCATGCGGCGGGCAGCAACGAGTGCCGTGCCGGCAAGCCCCCCGGCGTGCCTCTCCCGCCGGAGGACGGCCATCTTCGAATCGGGCCTGGGGAACTGCTCGAGAAAAAGGATGTCGTCAACCGCCACGGCGCCCAGGCCGAGGACATCGATGGCATCAGCAGGCGCGCCCGGACGGATGCCCATGGCGGCATTCTCTGCGTAAACCGCTGGAGCGGTCAAGCAACCAACCGTTGACGCGGACGGGCCTGCGTCATACATTTCCCTTCAGGGAGGGGAGGCATCGCCAGAAAAGAGATCAAGGTCTCGCCGGGTTATCCCATGCCGTTCGGCGCTACACCGACGCCGCTGGGGACGCAGTTCGCGGTCTTCAGCAGACATGCCGCGGCGGTGTCTCTTCTGCTTTTCGACTCACCTGAGGACGCCACGCCCGCGCATGAGATTCCGCTCGACCCCCGGTTGAACCGCACGGGAGACGTGTGGCACGTGCGCGTTGAGGGCGCGGGCCCGGGGACTCTGTACCTCTATCGTGTTGACGGCCCCTACGAGCCGGAAAAAGGACACAGGTTCAACCGCAACAAGCTCCTCCTTGATCCATACGTGAAGGCCGTGACGGGCAACTTCACGTGGCGGCTTGCCGACGCGCGCGGATTTGATCCGTCGTCCCCCCAGGCTGATCTCTCGTTCTCCACCACCTCCGATGTAGCGGGTATGCCCAAGGGGATCGTCGCCTCTGATGAGTTCGACTGGCGCGGGGACCGCCCGTTGAACCGCCCGCTTCGCTTCAGCGTGATCTACGAAACGCACGTGCGCAGCCTCACCATGCATCCAAGCTCCGGCGTGACACACCCGGGGACCTTCCGCGGAGTCGCGGAAATGATCCCCCACTTCAAGGACCTTGGAATCACGGCCGTGGAGCTTCTGCCCGTGCAGGAGTTCGACGAGCTGGCCAATCCCCACTCCAACCCGCGAACGGGAGAGCGCCTTCAGAATTACTGGGGCTATGACACGATCTCCTTCTTTGCTCCCAAGGGACGCTACTCGAGCTCGGGCGCGGTGGGGCAGCAGATCACCGAGTTCAAGGAGATGGTGCGTGAGCTGCACACGGCCGGGATCGAAATCATCCTGGATATCGTGTTCAATCACACCGCGGAAGGAGATGAGACCGGGCCCACGCTATGCTTTCGCGGCTGGGACAACTCCCTCTACTACCTGCTTGATGAAAGCAACCCCCGCTACTACCGCAACTTCAGCGGGTGCGGCAACACGCTGAACTGCAACCATCCCATCATGCGCAGCTTCATCATGGACTGCCTGCGCTACTGGGTGGTGGACATGCACGTGGATGGGTTCCGCTTCGACCTCGGTTCCGTGCTGGGCAGGGATTCGGAGGGCAGGATCATGGAGAACCCGCCCATCCTGGAGCGGATTGCCGAAGAGCCGGTCCTCAGGGACACGAAAATCATTGCCGAGGCATGGGACGCCGCGGGCGCCTACCAGGTGGGGTCGTTCCCCGGAGGAAGGTGGGCGGAGTGGAACGACAGGTTTCGGGACGACGTGCGCAGGTTCTGGCGCGGTGACGCCGGATCCGTGTCATCGTTTGCCACGAGGATCGCGGGCAGCTCGGACCTGTACCTTCGGGACGGGAGAAAGCCGTTTCACAGCATCAACTTTGTCACCTCCCATGACGGCTTCACTCTGAGCGACCTCGTAAGCTACGAGAGAAAGCACAACGAGGAGAACGGGGAGGGGAACCGGGACGGCTGGGACAACAATCTCAGTGACAATTGCGGGGTGGAAGGGTCGACCGCGGACCGCGCGGTGGAGTCGGTGAGGAACCGCCAGGCAAAGAACTTCCTGACCACGCTGCTCTTGTCCCTCGGCACCCCCATGCTGCTCGGCGGGGACGAGATGCGCCGAACGCAGCGGGGGAACAACAACCCCTGGTGCCAGAACAACGACATCTCCTGGCATGACTGGACGTTCCTGAAATCTCATGCCGACCTTCATGCGTACTGCCGCGCCGTCATTGCCTTCCGCATGAGGCACCCGGCGTTTTTGCGGCCCGAGTTTTTCAACGGAAGAAACTCGCGCCATAACCACATCCCGGACATCCTCTGGCTGACGGAGACCGGAGAGCCCGCAGACTGGGCGCCGGGCCGCCACACGCTTTCCCTCATGATCGACGGGAACAAGGCGGAGACCGCGGCTGACAAGGACGACAACGACATCCTCATCATGTGCAACGCGTCGCGAAAAGACGTGCCGTTCACGCTTGCCGCCATTCCGCCCGGGAAGACTGCCTGGTATCGCGCAATGGATACCGCGCTCCCGGCCGGCCAGGACATCGCGCCGCTGGGCGCCGAACAGCGCTTTCCGCGTCCGACGTACACCCTCGTGGCGCGCTCCATGGTGGTGCTCCTGTCGAAGTAGCCTTCTCGCGCCGGGCATTTTTCGATTGACCCGGGCAGTCCTCCGGTATACGCTCCAGTGGCCCATGCTTCGACGCATCCTCCTCTTCATAGGCGTCACGTTGATCGTGATGCTATTCTTCATCACGCTTGCAACCGACAGCGTCATCATGAAGGGTTTCTCCCACGTGGAGCGCAACTTCATGATGAGGAACCTTGCGCGCGCGGAAAACGCCATTTCCGACCAGGTGAGCTCGATGGGAAGATCCGCGGCGGACTGGGCGGCATGGGATGACGCATACCGTTTCGTCCAAGACAGAAACAAGAGCTTCGTGGACGCCAATCTCGGCAAGGATGTCTTTGAGGATCTGCACGTGGACATCGTGCTTTTCCTGGACACGGACGGCGCCCCGGTCTTTGGAGAGACGTTCGACCGCGAGAGGGGGGTCAGTCCGGGCGTTCCTTTGGCCCTGAGCAACTGGCTGGTGGCGCACCCTTTCATGACCCGGCTGAACGGAACAACTTCACAGGCGGAAGGGATCATCCCACTTCCCTCAGGCCCGCTCATGGCCGCCTCCCGGCCCATCATGACCTCGCATCATGAAGGACCGGTGCGCGGCACGCTTCTGATGGCCAGGTTCCTGGACGCGGACGTCGTGGACCGGCTCTCCCGAAGCCTCGAGCTCGCCATCGCCCTTGCGCCGCTGCTGCCGGGGCAGAAGGCCACGGCTCAGGCTCCCGTCATCGACACGAGCAGAGAAGACGTCATATCCGGTTTCTCCGTCCTGCCCGGAGCGGATGGCCAACCGGCTCTCGTCATGAGGGTCGACTCTGCTCGAGACATCAACGCCCAGGCCAGGGCCACGTCACGCTACTTCGCGGCCTGGTTGATCTTCATCGGCGTCGTCTTCAGCGCCGTTGTCCTTCTCGTGATCCAGAAAACAGTGCTTTCCCGCCTGGAACAGTTGAGCTCGCGCGTGCTCGCCATTGGCACAGGCGCAGAGCCGGGGAGGAGAGTCGCGGTCAAGGGCACGGACCAGATCGCATACCTGGGGGCCGCCATCAACGGAATGCTGGACGCGCTGGAGGGCTCACACACCGAGCTGCGTCAGAGCGAGCAGCGCAACCGGGCCTTCCTGGACGCCATCCCGGACATGATCCTGCGCGTGACTGCTGACGGAAACATCGTGGATGCGCGGTTTCCTCCCCGGTCCAATCTCCAAACCGCGGCGGACGCCCTCGTGGGCATTTCCCTCGAGGAGCTGGCGGGACGCTTTCCGGGAGTTGCGCCGGGGCTTGCCGCGGAGGCAAAAGGCTCAATCAGGAAGGCCCTGGAGTCCGGGGGGCCGTCCACCATGGAGTTCGTCATCGACTCGGACGGGGGGCCGCTTCACTATGAGTCCCGGTTCGCAGCCAGCGGAGACGCGGAGGTGATTGTCGTGACCCGGGAGACTACCCCGGAGAAACGCGTGCAGGAGTCCAAAAAGCAGGACGTCCTCCTGAAAGAGATTCACCACCGCGTAAAGAACAACCTCCAGGTCATCTCCAGCCTCCTCAGCCTCCAGGCTTCCGCGGCCAAAGACCCGTTGACAAGCCGCCTGCTGGACGAAAGCAGAAACCGCGTCCGCTCCGTCGCTCTCATCCATGAGAAGCTGTATCAGGAGAGGGGTGGGCAGGGGGGCGGTTATGCCCCGTACGTGCGTGACCTGGCTAACCAGCTCCTGCGGTTCTACAAAGGAGACTCTGGCCTGGTGAGTATCCAGATCGATGTAGATGATATTCCGATGGACATGGACGTGTCGGTTCCCGTCGGGCTCATCCTCAACGAATTGCTGTCGAACGCTCTTGCGCACGCGTTCCCCCAGGACAGGTCGGGCCGAATCTCCGTGCGCATGAGAGGCGTTTCGGGAGGTCGGATCGAGATCGCCGTAGCCGACAACGGGGTGGGGTTCCCGAAAGAGATCGATTTTCGAAGCCCTTCGTCCCTCGGTCTTCGAATCGTAAACATGCTTGCCCAGCAGATCCGGGCAACGCTCACGCTGGACACCGAGGGAGGGACGACGTTCCTCGTGACCTTCCCCTCGGACTGACTCCCCAAGGCCTGCCCGGCCCCGCCGCGAGCGTCTCTTCCCAGCCGCACGCCGCTATTCTTTTTCAACGGCCAGGACGGACACATCGTCGGCAAACGGCTCGGTGCCGTGCCACCGAATGATCTCTTCCTTGATGTCGTTCATGGCATCTTTGAGCGTTTTCCCGCGGGAAGCGGAAATGCTCCGGACAAGCCGACCGGATGAAAAGGGCTTCCCCTCACGGTTCATGAGCTCGGCACAACCATCCGAGGAGAGGAAAAGCCTGTCGTTCTTTGCAAGCCGCAGTCGCTCAACGGGCACGTCCGCGCCGGGGAACAGTCCCACAGCGGGGCTTTCCTTCTCGAGGATATGAACCACGCCGTCAGCGCTCTGCACGATGGGGTTGGGAGTGCCGGCGTGCGCCAGGGAGACCTCTCCGGTGGCGGCTTCGACAAGACCATATGCAAGCTTGAAGTACGGGCTGCCCTCCTCCTTCAGGAAGAACCGCCTGTTGAGCGCTTGCACCACCTCCGCGGGGCTCAGGATCCGGCGCCCCGGCTGTTCGCACAGCTTCTCGACAAGGATTCCGCCCCGGTCGAAGTGCGGCGTCAGCAACGTCCCCAGCAGGAGAGAGAACATGGCTGAAAGAAGCCCTTCCCCCAGGACGTCGAGAGAGTAGAACCCCGCGTGCCCTTCATCCAGCCGCACGTACCCCAGGGCATCTCCGCCGCCGAAAGCGGCAGGGAAAAAAACCCACTCGAACCTGAGGCCCGGGATGACCGTGTCTCCGGAAGGGAGAGAGCGCTTCTGGAGTCTCGAAAGGGCGTCGAGCTCCCGCAGCACCCGCTCCTGGATCCGTTCCTTTTCAGCTGTCATGCGCAGGACGTAGAGGATCCCGAAAAGCGTGCCTTCGGGGCTGCGCAGAGGCGAAGCCGTGAACTCAACCGGATACTCGCGGTCTTCACCGGCCTGAAGGCTGCAGTTGCCCCGCATTGTGCTGCGGCCTTCGAGCAGGGGCTCCGTCACGGGAAACGGCAGCGGCTGCCGGGTCTCCGTGTCCAGGAGAGACACCACGTCGCGCATGCGCATCTCCTGGACTTCGGGCAACTGCCTGCCGATCAGGGCTTCGGCGGCCGGGTTGATGAACTTCACGTATCCCTTGGCGTCGCAGATGAGGACGGCTTCCGTCATGCTCTCCGCGAGGGCGGACATCCACATCCCGCTCTCGCGGGCCTCCCGCGCGCGCTGGTGCTTGGCAAGGGACACTTCGATGATGGCATGAAGGCTCTTGTCCTCGAAGGGTTTCAGGACGTAGCCGTCCGGGTCAGTGACCTGCGCCAACGCGAGGGTCTCCTCGTCGGAGAAAGCGGTGAGGTAGACGACGGGGACGTCAATACGCGCTCGGATTTTTCGTGCCGCCTCGATCCCGCTCATGCGCCCGGTGAGCCTGATGTCCATGAGCACGAGGTCCGGCTCGGTCTCCAGGACCTTCGCCACGGCCTCCTCCCCGGTGAAGGCGACATGAGCCACCGTATAGCCCATCCCTTCCAGGGATTCCTGAATCTGCAGCGCGACCACCCCTTCGTCTTCAACGACCATGACCCGCGCTTTGCTCATCTGCCTCCCTATTTCCTCAGGTCGCCATTGCCGCGAAGGATCCACTTGTAGGTCGTGAGCTCCTTGAGGCCCATGGGGCCCCGGGCGTGAAGCTTGTCCGTGCTGACGCCGATCTCGGCGCCCAGTCCGAAGACGCCGCCGTCGTTCAGCCGCGTGGAGGCGTTGACCGTCACCACCGCGGAGTCCACCATGGCGACGAACGTCTCAATGGCCGCCGCGTCCTTCGAGAGGATCCCGTCGGTGTGGCTGGATCCGTATTTCTCGATGTGGGCCGCGGCCTCCTCCACCCCGCCCACCACTTTGACCGTCAGGATCAGGTCCAGGTACTCCGCATACCAGTCTTCCTCAGTTGCCGCCGCCATGGAGGGCAGGATGGCGCGGGATTTCTCGTCCCCGCGCAGCTCCACGGTGGGCATTTTCGCTTTCACCATGGGAAGGAACTTCTTCGCCACGGCCTGGTGGACGAGCAGCTTCTCCAGGGCATTACAGGTGCCCGGCCTCTGCATCTTGGAGTTCGTTACGACTTCAGCGGCCATGGCGAGGTCCGCGGATTCATCTACGTACAGATGGCAAACCCCCTTGTAATGTTTGAGCACCGGGATGGTCGCCTTCTGGGCCACGCGCCGGATGAGTGACTCACCGCCGCGGGGAATGACGAGGTCCACGAGACCCGCCTGCGTCACCAGCTCATCGATGGCTTCGTGCTCCGTCCTGTCGATGTATTGCACCGCCTCCGCGGCGACACCGGCTTCCGCCAGGCCGCGGGAGATGGCGCGAACGAGCGCCGCGCTGGATTGAACCGCTTCGCTGCCGCCGCGCAGGATGACGGCGTTGCCTGACTTCAAGCACAGCGCGGCGGAGTCCACCGTCACGTTGGGCCGAGACTCATAGATCATGGCGATCACGCCGATGGGGGTTCGGACCTTTTCCAGGACAAAGCCCGAGGGGCGGCGAACGCCCATCACCTCTCCCACGGGATCCTCGAGGGCGGCTATCTCCTTGAGGGAACCGATCATGTCGTCAATGCGCGTGTCGGTAAGGGTGAGTCGGTCAAGGAAAGAAGCGGAAAGCCCGCCCGCCTTTCCTTTCTGAACGTCGCGCGCGTTGGCGTCCCGGATTTCGTTCCGCCCTTCGTCGATTGCCTTTGCCATGGCAAGGATGGCCCGGTTCTTCGTCTCCGCGCTCAGCGCCCGCAGGGACGCTGAGGCCTTCTTGGCGGCCCGGGCAACGCCGCTCACATATTCCTTCAGGTCCGCCACTCTACTGCTCCTCGCGGGCCACGATGACGAGGTTGTCCCTGTGAACCACCTCGTCGAAAGCGACCTCCGCCCCAAGGATCTCGGGAATCTTCCTGGTATTCAAGCCCCGGATCTTTTCCAGCTCCTCGCTGGAAAAATTGCACAGCCCTCGCGCGAGCTCGCGCCCTTCTTCGTCCTGGATGGCAATGACGCTTCCCATGGCGAACGTGCCTTTGATGCTCTTGATCCCCGCCGGCAAAAGGGACCTTCCCTGGCGCAGGATTGCCTTGCGCGCCCCGCCATCCACGACCACGGCTCCTTCCGTCTGCGGATTGAACGCCATCCACTTCTTGCGCCCCTTCATGGTGCGCCGCGCAGGCACAAAAAAGGTCCCGATCTCGTCCCCGCGGAACACCTTCTCCAGGTCGATACCGGCTCCGCGCGCAATGACCACGGCGGCGCCGCCGCGCGTGGCGATGTCCGCGGCCCTGATCTTCGACTCCATGCCGCCGGAAGAGAAATCCGAGCCCTTGCCCCTGGCGCCGGCCAGCACCGCGTCCGTCACCCGCGCAACGGTACGCAGGACGCGCGCCTCGGGGTGCTCACGGGGGTTGCTGTCATAGACTCCGTCCGTGTCGGTAAGGAGGATGAGGAGGTCAGCGTCGAGCATGGCCGCCAGGTGCGCGGAAATGATGTCGTTGTCTCCGAAGCGGATTTCGGCAAAGGACACCGTGTCGTTCTCATTCACAATTGGCACCACGCCGAAGGACCAGAGCGTGAAAATGGTGTTCCTGATGTTCAGGTAGCGCGAGCGGTTCCTGATATCCTCATAGGTGAGGAGGAGCTGCGCCGTCTCGCGGCGCGCAGCGGCAAACTCGTGCTCATAGGCGTGCATCAGCCTGCTCTGCCCCATGGCGGCGGCTGCCTGCAGCAGCGTGATTGCCCGGGGGCGCGAGTCGAGGTGAAGCTGACGCAGCCCGAGGGCAATGGCGCCCGAGCTTACGAGGATGAAGGAGCGGGAGCCGGGGGCCCCCGTCTCCCCGGAGAGGGAGGCAATCTGGCGCACGAGGGAGCCCATCACGCTGGTGGAGAACGCATTGTCTCCCCCGGTGGCCACGCTGGTTCCCACCTTGATGACAATGCGGCGTGCGTGCGTGATCGATTCTCGAATACCTGCCATGGCGCGAAGTAGTTGAGTATAGCACAATCGCGCCGGGCGGGTATACTCACGGCCATGCGCTCGCTCCTCATGAATGCGGCGGGCCTGGCCGCATCCGTGGCGTTTGTGTTTGCCGTCATCGTCGGGGCCACCGCCCTGGCGCGCGCCGGGACCCTCGATGCGCGGACCGCGCGAAAGGTCATCCATATAGCCCTTGCGCACTGGTGGCTCATCGCTCTTGCGATGTTCGATGACCCCTGGGCGGCCTCAGCGGGGCCGGCGTTGAGCCTTCTGGGGGCTTCACTTGTCCCGGAAGCCGGCCTGCTTCCTTCGGAGGAAGGCGCGGGGCGCTCGCGTGACCGGGGGACCATATGTTACAGCGTCGCGCTTCTCGTCCTTGTGAACCTTTCCTGGCGCGGGCTGATCCCCGTGCTCTCGGCAAGCGTCGGCGTTCTCATCATGGGATGGGGGGACGGCCTTGCCGGCCTGATTGGCATCCGGTCTGCAAACGCGGGAGTCACAATCTGGGGAAGAAGGAAGACGATCCAAGGCACGGCGGTCATGTTCCTGGCGTCAGTCGTGGTGACGCTTCTTCTGATCCTGGTCTCCGGTAATCCCGCGCCCAGCCTTCCCATGACCGTCACCGCGTGCCTTTCCACGGCGACGGTTGCCACCTGCCTTGAGCTGTTCACTCCGTGGGGCCTGGATAACATCACGATCCCGGTCGGGACTGCCCTGTTCTTCTCGGGAGCGTTCGCGGGGAGGTTCGGTTGAGCAACGCCATCCTCACTCACGCGGCTCCCCTGCTTCTGGTTCTCGTCGGCTTCCCGCTGCACTGTCTGGGGGCCGTCATATCGTTCTGGCGGAAATCAGTGGACGCGGGCGGTGCGGTTGTCGGCGCCGTTCTCGGCACCGTCATCCTCGCCGCGGCCGGTCCCCTCCTCTGGCTGATCTTTGCGGCATTCGTTCTCTCCTCCACGGCCTTCACGAGGTTTCACGCCATGAAGAAAGAACGATTTGCCGAAATCCATGAGAAAGGCGCGCGGCGGGACGCCATGCAGGTGATAGCGAACGGCGGAGTCGGAATGCTCATGGCCCTTCTCCTGCGCCTGACGGGGGAGCCGGCGTTCGCGTTTGCGTTTGCAGGATCCTTCGCTTCGGCCACCGCGGACACCTGGGCAAGCGAGATCGGAGTTCTTTCCAGACGTGAACCAATCTCCCTTGTCACTTTTCGATCGGTTGCCTCCGGGACTTCGGGCGGCGTGACGCTGCTCGGCCTTGCCGCCTCCTTGTGCGGCGCGCTGTTCATCGCTCTTCTGTTTGCCGCGGCAAGCGCCTTTTCCGCGCGTGGCCTGCCCGGTGTCGCTACCGTGGCGGCCCTGGCCACGGTCGCAGGCGTTTTCGGCTCCATCCTGGACAGCCTTCTGGGATGCACCGTTCAAGCTCGGTATGCAACCACCGACACCAGGGAGACTGAGCGCAGGTTCTCGGAAGGGAGACCGAACACTCTTGTCCACGGGCTTCCTTTCATCACGAACGACCTCGTCAACTTTCTGAGCGTAGCCGCTGCAGCCGGTGTGGGAGCGCTCTTTTCCGCTCTGGTTCGATAGCCATTTTCACTGCCAGGACGGAGGGCTCTGCTGGCCCTGCTCCGAAAAAGGAGAGCCGATGTTGCCCCACAGTTCGGCCGGACTGAGGCCGATTCGCCAGAAGGCAACCGATCTCACGGCTTTCGATTTGTACAGCTCGAGCTTCTCCCGCAGAGATCGAACGTCATCATAGAACACGTGGACCTGCACGTTCTCCGAGTACTCGAAGGAAGGCCCGACCTCTGATTGGTAGCTCGTCCTGGCGCTCTTGCCCGCAATGAGGTCCTGCACATTCTGAAAGCCCAGCGCGCGGGAGAGCTTCTTGTCCTGCCATGCCCTCCCGTACAACGGCAAGCCCATTACGATCTTGTCGTTGTCAATCACGCTCTGCGCGTATCCAACCACGTCAGAACACCAGGGAAGCGAGGCGATCGGGCCCGGAGCGCTCGTGCTCCAGTGTTCGTCGTATGCCATGATGATCACACGGTCCACGATCGGGGCGATCTTCGAGTATACATAGGCATCCGTCTTCGGGCCTGTCCGCGCGGGCAAAGCGACGCTGAGCGTTTTCCCGGGAGGCAGCGCGGACCTCAAGTCCTGCAGGAAATCCCAGAAGCTCTGGGCATCGTCCCGCGACACGGCCTCGAAGTCTATCTGCACACCGTCGAAGTCCTGAGAGACTCGGCAAATGTCGTCGACGAGAAGCGGGCGTACTCCATACAGCGGGCTCAGGGAAAAGTGCATGAGGGAGGAATTGGAAAGCTCGGTGATAACGAGGGAGATCCTGGGCTGCGCGCCGATTCCCAGCGTAAGCGACGGCCGCGCAATGGTCTCTTGTATGCGCCCTTCGTCGTTCAGCTCCGCGCTGAAATAGCAGATGTCCGTGAACGGTTCACCGCCGGTCAGTTGATCTTCATGGCCTCGAATGAGGTAACCCCAGACTTCGTCGAAGACCATTTTTGCTGGCGGTTGCTGAATGTCGGGGCCTTTCAGGGAAGCGCAACCGCTCAATGCAACCGCAGCGAAAACGACGCTGATGAAAAATGGGAACCGAAGGAAACTTTGAACGGCAGCCGTCACCATACCCTCGAGAAAAGACTGGGCCCGCGGGGACTTGACGTGGGCGCCATCCAATCCATCGATGATAGAATCTGATTATGACCCTTCATGGCTTTGAGTGGTATAGGGTAAGAGAAACGCGGCAGTTTTGCCAAGTGGCCTCTCAAGAAAGTCAATTTGCTGCTCGTGCCGAAAGCTTTGCATTTGGTACGCTGGGATGGTATGCTCACTGCATTGATAAGCTTGATGCTGTCCACGGCCGTTCGATTGTGAGATCAGTCACGTTTCAGTAAGTTATCATTGAGGGGATTGATGGCAAAACAAGCACATCTGGCGAACGCGCCCATCACAGAGGCCCTCCTGGACATTAAGGTGAGAGTTCCTGAGAGTTTTGAATTAGAGAGGCTTTCGTCCTTGTTCCGCTACGTATCTGAGAGTTATCCTGTGAAAAAAGAAAGACACCAGTTTTCCGCCAAAACTGAGATGCGCGTTGGACAGACACCGTTAACGGAAGCCACGGAGGCTATCGACGGCTTTTTGTTTACCTCTTCGGATGAGAAGCAGGTGTTTCAAGCGAGGAAGAATGGCTTTACTTTCAACCGGCTAAAGCCTTATGAAAGCTGGGAAACTTTCCGCGACGAGGCCAAGAGACTTTGGCAGTTTTACAAGGAGGTCGTGTCAACGGAAGTCCAACGAATAGGACTACGGTACATCAACATGATAAACATACCCTTGCCAATCGCTGATTTTAGAGACTACCTTACTGCTGCGCCTGTCGTGCCCACGGAACTTCCTCAGAGTGTCGACAGCTTCTTATCACGGATTGTGATTACAGAGCCGAAGATTGACGCGGCTGCGATAATCACGCAGGTGTTTGAACAGATTGTTGACCCGAAGCTAATGCCTTTATTCCTCGACATAGACGTATCTAAACAAAAAGAATCTTTCGACGAGGAAGAGATTTGGAGCACTTTCGAGAAAATGAGGGTGTTCAAGAACGCTATCTTTTTCTCCAGTATCACCGATAGAATGAAGGAGCTTTTTGTATGAGCAGCGGACTGGCTTGCCCTGATCGACGAGGCGCAACCTTTTCCCGTTCGCCAAGCGGACAAGGGGTGGATGCCGTGTCTTCACGTGCGATTGATGAGAGGGTGCATAAAGCGATGTCCTCCTGGAAAGGACCAGATTCAATGGCAATAACCTTGGGACAGTCGCTTACGGACATGCTGTTGTTATTATGGGACACCTATAGGGAATGCTCGACAGCAAACTGGGACGGATATGACGCAAGGCCCGTCATGAGAGAGACTTTTGAGAGCGCTGCGGCTCTCCTGAAGTCCTTGCCCACGACAATACCAATGCCTGATGTCGCCGCCGAGCCCGGAGGAGAGATCGGTTTTGAATGGAGAAAGGACAGCTCTTTGATTGCAGTCATGATCGATGGAAGGTCACGGCTCCACTATGCGGCGGTCTATGGCAGGGACACGACCCACGGGGCAACGGACTTTGTGGACTTGCTTCCGTCCCGGATTATAGAGCTTATTGCAAAAGTGGTTCGCTAAAGAGAGAGCAGAAAGTGGATGTACGGGAGGAGGAGACTCTCGCTCGTTATCTCTTTAGCAAAAGCCACTTCAGAACCTCTACCAATACAGTGAAGCACCATGCCTTCATGCCGCCATCGGATAAGAGGTTATCGGTCTTTCGTACGGATGAGCTTGCCGAAGAAGAAATATGGGCCTTAGGCGACAGTCTGAGAGCCGAGGCCATGGCCGCCAGAGCCGACATTACAGTCCTGAGCGTGAAGGCTACGGGCTTAGCCGTGGATCCCGACGAACCGCCACCGCGTCATGCTTGCATCGTTGGCTGGCCTCCCGACGAGTCGGCCATTCTTGAGAAGGCTGTTCAATTGTCCCTGAAGGCTCTTCTCAAAAGGCGCTGACAATCACCTCATAAGGCTCTAAAATTGGGCCCACAGGGACTTGAATAAAGCCTTGGCATTTTCGTCAGTTTTCGCTTGGATTCGTAAATATACCCGGTGAAACGAGTTAGCTCGCCAAGTGCCTTCGCCCTGATACCGCTGTATTCGCTTGTTTTCGATCTGATTTGGTCACAATTTTGGTCACACAAGAAGTCTCGTCCCCCTACTGACGATACACGCCAATCTGCTGCGAGGGTACATTATGCATTTGAAGGTATGAATCTTCAAGCCCTCGCTTGGTATCGCGTCAAAGAGACCAAACAGTACTGCCAAGTGGCCTCCATCATCTCGTCTACTGACCCACAGGTTCAGGTCAGGAGCGCCAAGGAAAGCTTGAACGGATTCCACGTTGCCCTCGTCTGGTTCACGCCTACCGACGAAACCGCTTTTGCTTGGACAAAACGAGCGATCTTGATGGAATCGAAGAAAGCCTTCGGCCTTCTCAGGGAACCGACAGAAGAGGACTTGCTCATCATAGACAAACTCAAGGCGATTGTGAACGATATGCCTTTCCATTCTATGAGCGTCGATGGCACAAAGACTGTAACGAGCAATCAGGATGGAGCTTGATTCAGAACGAGTGATAACCGCAGAGCAAGGCGCATACATGGTAGGGCTAACCTTGTCATCCTTTCGGAGCAAAGTGAGCAGAGTCGGGACCAGGGGAAAGAAGGATGGCAGAAAAGTTTACCATACGTTCACCGGGCACAATCCCTAAAAGCTATCTTCGCAAACGCTCTTTTCCCTTCTGACAGATAAAGGCAAGACTGCCTCGGTTGGCAAGGTATATTTATTGCGTTAGACTTCGTACAGGAGGAAAACATGAAACGACGCGCTTTGAGGAATCTCATCATCGGTATTTTGGCGATTGCGCTACTGTCTGTTGGTGGCATGGTATTCGCGCAACAGGTCAGCGGTGAACGGCATCCAAATCTCGCAGCAGCCCAGGACTTCATCCAGCAAGCGATTGGAAAGATCACGGAGGCTCAAAAGGCAAACAAGTACGACATGAAAGGCCATGCTGAAAAAGCCAAACAGCTTCTTGGCGAAGCGTACCATGAAATATGGTTGGCCGCTCAGGCGGCGAATGCTAACCAGTAGCTATAGCTGGCAATCATGAAAACTTCATCGCTACTTAAACTGATAATCGGTTGCGTGGTGGTCGGTGGTTTGGTTTTGGGCTGTGTCTCAGTTGGTCACCCGAATCTCGTAGCAGCCCGACAATACGTCCAGCAGGCCATGGACAAGGTGACAGAGGCTCAAAAGGCAAACAAATACGATATGCAGGGACACGCTGACAAGGCAAAGAGGCTTATGGAACAAGCCATTCAGGAAATCCAACTGGCAGGGGAAGCAGCAAGCAGCTATTAACGACTCAAAGAGCCCCCCCCGCGCAATAGTTTCCAACTTCATTTCGTGACCCCTTGGCAGCCAACGACCAAGGGGTTTTCTGATTTCAAAACTTGATATTTCAGTACATAGTCGTTGTGGACCCAAGGCAGTCCCCAAATTACATTTGAATCGTGACAAAAGAACATCCGAGTGTCCATTACATCTTCAAGGTGAGCATGATCGGGCCTGTGCGTGTTTCAAAAACCATCTCTCTCAGGGGAGATCGAACACTTTGCGACTTGCACGAAGCAATCTTCCAAGCTTATGGCCGACATGATGATTTGATCTATTCCTTCTATTTCCCAAAAGCAGAAATGGGAGGATTCATGCCCGGCCTTTACCCGAAGGAGTATGCGCCAGAAGTAATGTTGGAGCGTGACACGTTCTCAAATGACAAGCCTTCTAACGCCGCCAAAACGACACTCGATTCCCTTCACCTGTTGATTGGGCAAACGTTTGAATACCTTTTCGATTTTGGGGATTCCGCTCTCCATGAAATAAAGGTTGTCGCAAAGCATTCTCTCAATCACGAGAATAGGCTTCCAACGCCTATGGAAAGCCGCCATTTAGGGCTGCGCCTTTGACAAATGCAGAAAAAAGGAGAGGCAAGATACCTCCCCTTCATTCTGTCGAAACTCTTTTCAGTTCTGCCTGAATCGTTTTCCTTGCCACTGTCGATACACAAGCCGAGCGAGTCTCTTCTCCGCTGTACTCCCTTTCGTCTCGAAGAAGAGCACTTGAGCCTTCGCCTGATCCTCGTCCGAGAAAGCTCGTTCAGCCTCAACGACCTTCTCTGTTTGTTTTCCTTTTTCGATCCAAAGAACCGAACCACCGATCTTCTTGGGCATTGGAGAAATCCTCCCTGGAATAGAATAAGTTCCTACTTCAACGATACGACAAACAACTTCTTCAAGTCAAACTCCAAAGGCGGTCTTTCATTAGCTCATGCAAAGAGTATTCCTTCAAGTCGTGGTTTTGTGCCATCCGTCTTCCGATCTCGATCTTCTCTTTTTCTTTGTAGCTATCTGGTAACCTATGACTACGTTGTCGCAGATTTTTGGAACGTTTAAGTTCCGGCGCTGATCGGCCCTTTTGTCAACGGACGGAGGGGTTGCCAATCTCATGTCATTTCGTGGTTGTTCACGGATGAGTTTCTACGTTTGTCTAGGAATCTTTCTACTTGTCCATCGATATTTTTTAGAAGAGGGAGCAGCGCTCGTTTCAGTCCTTTTTATTATCGTCACCGAAAAGTGCCCGGAATCCTTCAAAACGATCATACTCGGATTTGCTGTTAGCTTCGTCGATGCTCATCTGTCTATCGCTGTAAGTGTAATGGTCGTCCCATCCTCCTGGAAGCCTTTCCGTGACAGTAAAACTTTCATCCCTATTTGAATGAATGTGAGTATCGCCTCCTCCGTCAAACGGAATCGAGGTCTTTTCCGGTGTTGGGTCTACTGGGGCAGGATCGTTGTAATCCCCAGAAAGCCACCCTAACGGATCGCTAAAGATACCTGTAAAGAAACCCATAGTCTAACCTCCCAACGTTTGTTTCTGCTCCCTCCAATGCCAATGCCTACTACAAACTTGGCTAAAATGCAAAGGATTCGGACCCTTTGGAATCGCCGGAGTCCTACTCATTCTTCCTTGCATAAGGCAAATGCAGCGCCTTCGCCGCTCGTTTCTTCGCCTCATCGCCACGCCGATCATACCTCTGAGTCGTTGCCACTGATGAATGCCCTGCCATCGCCGCCACGGTGCTTATGTCCACTCCCGCATCAAGCATGTCGCTCACGAAAGATCGCCGCATGTCGTGGGGCGTGAGTGCCTTTACTCCTGCTTTCTTCGCACACCATTTGATCCGTCCGTAAACTGACTGATCTGTCATCTTGGAATCCGGGATCAGGTTGCCTCCCTTGCGAGACGACCAGAACAAATGCCCTGGTGAGCTTCCCCTGACAGATACATAGTCCCGCAGAGCATCAGCCCCTCCGTTGTTCAGAAATAGAACTCTGTCCTTCCTTCCCTTCCCCCGTTTGATCGTTATTTCAAACTCATCGTCCTTGTCGTTCACATCATCCACCCGAAGGTTAGCAAGCTCCTGTCTCCGAAGTCCACCGCAGTAGGCAAGTGCGATGATCCCTGCGTCTCTCTTTCCCGATGGAGTCTCCGTGTTGATGGCAGACATGATCGCCCCAAGTTCGCCGCTTGTGATCCTTCTGCCCTTTGGTTCCGTAAGCGACTTCACGCTTTTGACCGCTTCTATCCGAGCCAAGTCCTCGGCTGAGATCATCCCCATGTTCCACGCAGAGCGCATCACTCCCCGAATGCCCGACAACATCAAGTTCACAGTCGCGGGACTCTTGCCCATTTCAAGCGCCCTCGTCTTGAGGGCAACTACATATTCGTGTTTGAGTTGGTGCCAGGGAACGGAGTCTATTGAAGTAGCGCCGAGCGCTTTGGCGACCCCGCGCAACTGTGCATCCACAGCCCTGCGTCCGGACTTTGCCAGGGCTGAAAGGTAGACCTTGGCGGGATTGGGGACTCTCTTGTTTTTGGCTATGACTGGCAGATTCGGCAAGGGTTTTCCTTTCAACCCCGGTAACTGGCATTAACATAACCTATTTTGGGTCAAAAATCAAGACTTTTAGGAGCAGTAACGACCACGATCCTCGTGCCGGAGCTACTCCTTAACCTCGTATCATTTGATACGAAGTTCGATCTTCTGGAAACATCTCACTCAACCATCTTTTGTAGACCGTCTCGGGAGCGGGAGCAGCTCCCTCTATCAGAATGCCATTGGTTGGCTGCTGGCGGGTCAGGACAATGCCGGAGACGACAAGATTGAGTCCCTGGCCACGTCCCAGGGAGCCGGAAGTAAAAGGGTGTCTTCTCGTGTGGCACCCTATTTGTAGTAGGGGTGCCACCAGGGGCCGAATGCGTCTTCCGTAGAAAGGGCACTGGATCAGTCTTTGTTCAGATGAGACTGAATCTCGTGCTCAGTCTGGTGAGCTTCCTACAACCTTTGGAATCTCCAACGCAGATTACCTCCCCCCAATCAGCTATTGCTTGCTCTTCGACGAGGGCATACTCTTTCCTGATATAGGGGGAACGTATGAGTATACAAAGTCTTCAAGTCATAGAACCGGCTCTCATAGGCTCTCCCAAGCACAACGCGGCACTTGTCGGCGACCTGACGAAGCTTACCACTGAGTTTGGAGGGCATCTCGATCTTTCCTATCACTCTACGACAACCTCCTTTACGTGGCGAATCAGTGATCTAGTCGATAGATTCGACTTTCTCGAAGGCAAGGTTGAAGAGTTGAGGAAGAAATATCACGATACGGTCTTTGACTTATTCACAGAACCTATGTCGCACGGCGCAGAGACATGGTTGGAAACTTTTCACTGAACCAACCACAAGATAGACCGCGCAAATGAAAAAAAGACCTGACGGAGCAGAGAAACTTTCAAAAGCAATAAAAGACTTGCATGGTTGCGAGTCCTTATGGCTTCGATCTGTTCCTGTAGTTGAGAGTCAGGAAGGGAATATAGCTTGGGAAGGAACTGTTGAAGTATTCTGGCTTCATGACCATCCGACTGCCCGGCTCTGCTATGCGTGGTCCTACGAAATCGAAGGTTCGATGAGAAGTAGAAGTGTGGTTTTTTTGCATCAACCGCCCGTTGACTCACCCGAAGCGGCAGTTCGGGCGGCTATTGCTCAAGAATATAGAAAACCCGAAACTCCTTGACCTCCCGAAGAGGCTCGCTTCAAAGGCTCTCTTCAACGATTACGGCCTTTCGAGCGCCAGTATCTTGCATTTCGAGGCGGTCATGAAGAGGCTTGTTGTTCCGGTGCTAATCCTGATAGTCGCTTTCTTCGCCTTCCCGCAGTCGGGCGCAAAGCTGGGCTGGCTCTTCCGGGGCTGGAATGATTTTTCCTTGAGAAATCCCTAGCCAAGTCACCTTGCCAGGTGTTGAACAGATTTGTTATCTTTCTTTCGGCGTCCAAGTGAGGACACCGGACCCTGTGGCAACCCCCACCTCTATAGCGCCACAGGGTTCTCTTGGAAATGTTTGCGGGAGAGCGAAAATAGCTATGTGGATGTCCAATGACAAAAGGAGACATTTCGCAAGGGATACTTCCAAGCTTCCCTTTCTGTAAAGCGGCTCAAAAGACGAGGGTGCACTCGCAACGAAATACAGAGATGAAATCCTCGAACTTATGTTCGATAAGTTTATCAGACCCGACGATTCCACTCGGGATGCATCCGCTACGAGCCGATGGCAGCGAGCAAGAGAACTGTGGAAGGCATTGGTAGCCGAAAAAAGAGCATCCTTCTTTATTGAGTTGAAAGACTCCGACTACTTGGAATGGATCACGACAGGAAAGGAAAGCACGTTACCGTGCACAGAGAGCCAGGTCGAGGCTCGCAACAAGAACTTGCCTGGACTTCGTGGCGCGAAGAATGTTGTCAGTCAAGCAAGGATCATTCGAGCGACATTCTTGAAATGTATAGACGATGTTGCCATTAAGCTTATCCAAAGGAACGTACCACTTGAAAAGCGACAGAAGCTTATCCGATTTCGAGCAATGCTGCGAAACGGCGCAGATGCAGAATGGCTCTTGGAGAATCAGCCCAAAGAGTTCTCACAATACGAAAAGTTCTTGACCGAACTCGTAGAGAAGGCCCCATCAAAGAACTCTCAGCGGTCTTTCTCCTCGCATTGACAAGAACAACACGTAATGCTTTCAACAGCAGGGTAAAGTTTTTTTGTTTTTTTTTTGTCCAATGCCTTCCTGGCAAGGGGTCATTTTCCCATTCGTGAGACCGCCCCAGTCTGACCTCTTTTGCCCTGGCAAAGACAGTGGAATGGTTGAAAAAGAAGCATTGCCTTGATTCCCGACAGGCACATACCTATCTTCTAATCGGAGCGATTGGAGTGGGTAGATACACTCTTGAAGTCGTGACACCGTTCGTTCAGGAACTTCGGTTAGCCGACGAAGAGCAGCTTGAGTCTGCCCTTGATGCAATCGCCACCGTTCACGGCGGGATGGTGGTCGAATCTTCGCAGATATCTATGAAGAAGTTTCAGCGTCAGTATGTAAACATCTTTGATTGCGAGAACTCGCTCGAAGAAGAAGTGAAATGGTTGCGAGAGAAGTTTCCTGAGGCGAGGTTTACCCTCAAACAGTTTACGACATCTTGATTCCGCCAAGACGCACACTTGAAAAGTCCGGCATCTCATGAATGCATACACCCTCAAGGTCAAAGCGTTGTTTGTCGTAGGCTCATCGAACGAGATCATTGAACGACTTTCCAGACAACTTTCCGTTCTTGCCGAAAAGCACGGTGGAAAAGTAGTTGAACCTGATCCCTTTGCTATTATGTCTTATGTGCGTTGGTATGTAAACTTGGTTGATAACGAACAATCCCTTGAAAGAGAAATCGGCAAGTTTGCGGGGAAGTATCCCGGCGTTTCGTTTGTCTTGGAAAAGTCCAAGGCAACAGCGTGATTCTCACGGTCAGTGAGATGTTTGCTCCGAGCGCAAGGAAAGCGAATTGTTGTCGCCAGCCTCTCTTTGGACAATCTTCATTACCCTATCTTTCTTAGCCGATGACGCCGCAGTTCATTCGCATTGATCGTGGGATCAGACTCAATCTCTTTTGTGATCTTCTCGATAATTTCTGCCATGGCGATTCATCCATCGATTCACCGTGACTATTCAGCTCTCCTGGCAGGATTACCGGACAGATATTGGAGGTTCCGGGAATTCTCAAAGTGTGAAACGCTTCCTCTCGTGGCGTAGAAAAAAAGTATGAGGTGGGGTACCATTAAAAATCACCGGAGGTATCAAATGAAGCGGCTTTTAGTCATTGTAGCTGTCATTCTGGCAGTTGGCCTCTCCTCTTTGGCCTATGCTGATACTCATGCAAAGCATGATCAACAGTGGAGGCAACAACACGCTCAGGTATGGAAGTCTCATTCCAAGCAATGGTCAGAATATGACCGTGAATGGCGGGCACATCGTGGGGCTACAAGGGAGGACATTAAGTGGCGTAAAGACCATGCCCAACTGTGGCACGATTGGTATCAGTGGCATAACGATGAGAGAGATGATGGTGGAAAAAGCGGTTTGAGCATCCAGCTTGATCTCAACTTTTAGTGGAAAACTGATATAAAGCCGTCGGCAAACGTCCGACGGCATATCTTTGTCGACAGCGTTGCAGTTGTCTTTTTTGGGCATAAGGGTCGAGCAGAAGTAGTAGTATGCATACCCCCCATATGGAAACAAAAGAAGATTCACCTTCCACAAATCGCCGCCCCCAAGATTGAAAGTTTTCCTTCCCACTTTCACAGTGCCGCAGATGCCTAATTCCAGAGGTGGGACAGCCAAGATTGATCCTTTCGCCAAACTCTGTGGAGAGCCGAATGTCGGCTCCTCGGGTAGCGCTTCTTGCTTGCTTCGTTGGCTAGGTATACTCTGCTCTTTTGGGGGGACTGTATGAACACTTTCTTTCTGGAAGTCATAGCGCCTTTCATGACAAGCTCACCGAAAAACAATGCAAACCAACTCGCCTCCGAGCTTGTCACTCTAGCCGACGAACACACAGGGATAGTCCTTGAACCTCTGAACGCTTCTAGGGAAACCCACTTTCATCGTTGTTGTGTGGACATGAGCGACGAGGGGTATTCACTTGCAAAAGAGATAGAGGGGTTGAGGAAAAAGTATCCCGATACCCGCTTTATTCTTGAAGAAGAATCCATGCAAACGGAATGACATCCTGACTTGACAGATAGAAACTGGCGTAGCTATTCAGGAATAGGGTATTATCAAGAATCTCACGCATGGTGATCCTGAAAGGAAGCTGAATGCCCAACAACGGCTTCTCCGACAAAGCTGCATTCATCTGGCAAGTAGCTGATCTTCTCCGGGGTCCGTATCACCCGAACCAATACAAAGACGTGATGCTCCCTCTTACAGTCTTGCGAAGACTTGATTGTGTTCTTGATCCCACGAAGGATAAAGTTCTTTCCGAATACAAAGTCTGGAAGGACAAGGGCAAGGGAGTTCTTGAGGCGAAGCTGACGAAGATCACAGGCTTCCCCTTCTACAACACTTCAAAGTTCACCTTTGAGAAGCTTCGTGGAGACCCAACCAACATTGCGTCCAACCTCGTGAACTTCATGAAGGGATTCTCTGAGAAGGCTCGAAACATTATTGACCATTTTGAGTTTGAACAGCACATCGACAAGTTGGATAAGGCAGACCGTCTCTTCCTTGTTGTTGGGAAATTCGCAGAGATAGACCTTCACCCGGACCGAGTTCCCAATATTCAAATGGGATACATCTTTGAAGAACTGATCCGTAAGTTCAACGAGCTATCTAACGAAGAAGCAGGAGACCACTTTACGCCCCGAGAAGTAATACGTCTCATGGTGGACCTCCTTCTCACTCCCGACAAAGACATTCTCACGAAGAAAGGAATCGTGAAAACCATCTGTGACCCTGCCGCAGGAACAGGCGGAATGCTTTCCATTACAGAAGAATATTTACGAGAGCTAAACCCTGACGCACAACTTGAAGTGTTCGGACAAGACTACAACCCACAGTCGTATGCGATCTGCGGCTCTGATCTTCTCATCAAGGGTCAAAACATAGAGCACATTGTATTTGGAGACTCCTTCACCGCCGATGGCTTCAAAGGAATGGCTTTCGACTACTTACTTGCCAACCCACCTTTTGGCGTCGAATGGAAGCCCGAACAGAAGTTCATTGAAGACGAAGCTGAGCAGCAAGGTTACGGTGGCAGATTTGGAGCGGGGCTTCCCCGCATAAACGATGGTTCCTTCCTTTTCCTACAGAACATGATCTCCAAGATGAAGAAGCCAAAGGACGGAGGAACACGGCTTGCGATTGTGTTCAACGGCTCTCCCCTGTTTACTGGTGGGGCAGGATGAACCTACCCCGAACTCGTGGACATAAGGTTAAGCAGTATCTTGAAGGGGTAAGGGAAGGTAATGGCAGACACGAGGAAGAAGTACACTAAGGAGTTCAAGCTCGAAGCAGTACGAATGCTGGAGGCAGGAACCAAGACCGGACGCGAGATTGAGCAGGACCTTGAGATCGGCGCTGGGCAGGTCTATCGCTGGAGGAAGCTGTTCGTTGAGGACGGGGGGCGTGCGTTCCCCGGCAACGGCAAGCCTCGCGACGCGGAGCTGGCCGAGCTTCGCAAGGAGAACAAGAATCTTGCCGTTCCGGGGAACGCACGCCCCCCGTCCTCAACGAACAGCTTCCTCCAGCGATAGACCTGCCCAGCGCCGATCTCAAGGTCCTGCTCAATCTCCGTACGGTCTTGGTTCCTGCCTCCAGCATTCGTACTGCTTCGAGCTTGAACTCCTTAGTGTACTTCTTCCTCGTGTACTTCCATTACCTTCCCTTACCCCTTCAAGATACTGCTTAACCTTATGTCCACGAGTTCAGGGTGGTTCATCCTGCCCCACCAGTAAACAGGGGAGAGCCGTTGAACACAATCGCAAGCCGTGTTCCTCCGTCCTTTGGCTTCTTCATCTTGGAGATCATGTTCTGTAGGAAAAGGAAGGAACCATCGTTTATGCGGGGAAGCCCCGCTCCAAATCTGCCACCGTAACCTTGCTGCTCAGCTTCGTCTTGAATAAACTTCTCTTCGGGCTTCCATTCGACGCCAAAAGGTGGGTTGGCAAGTAAGTAGTCGAAAGCCATTCCTTTGAAGCCATCGGCGGTGAAGGATCTCCAAATAAAATGTGCTCTATGTTTTGACCCTTGATGAGAAGATCAGAGCCACAGATCGCATACGACTGTGGGTTGTAGTCTTGTCCGAACACTTGAGTTGTGCGTCAGGGTTTAGCTCTCGTAAATATTCTTCTGTAATGGAAAGCATTCCGCCTGTTCCTGCGGCAGGGTCACAGATGGTTTTCACGATTCTTTCTTCGTGAGAATGTCTTTGTCGGGGTGAGAAGGAAGTCCACCATAAGAATTTATTTCTCGGGGCGTAAAGTGGTCTCCTTCTTCTTCATTTTAGATAGCTCGTTGAACTTACGGATCAGTTCTTCAAAGATGTATCCCATTTGAATATTGGGAACTCGTTCCGGGTGAAGGTCTATCTCTGCGAATTTCCCGACGACAAGGAAGAAGTATGCCTTATCCAACTTGTCGATGTGCTGTTCAAACTCAAAATGGTCAATAATATTTCGAGCCTTCTCAGAGAATCCCTTCATGAAGGCAAGAGGATTGAGGGTACGCAATGTTGGTTGGGTCTCCAGCAAAGCTTCTCGAAGGTGAAGCTTGAAGTCTTGTAGAAGGGGAAGCCTGTGATCTCGTCAGCTTCGCCTCAAGAACTCCCTTGCCCTTGTCTTTTCAGACTTTGTATTCGGAAAGAACTTTATCCTTCGTGGGATCAAGAACACAATCAAGTCTTCCAAGACTGTAAGGGGGACGGTAGCGTCTTTGTACTGGTTAGAGTGATACGGAACCCGGAGAAGATGAGCTACTTGCCAGATGAATGCAGCTTTGTGGAGAACCGTTGTTGGGCGTTGAGCTTCTTTCAGGATCACCATGCGTGAGATTCTTGATAATACCCTATTCCTGAATAGCTACGCCAGTTTCTATCTGTCAAGTCAGGATGTTATTCCGTTTCATCGATTCTACTTCAAGAATAGAGCAGGTATCGGGATACTTTTCCTCAACCCCTCTATCTCTTTTGCAAGTGGATACCCTGTCACTCATGTCACACAACAACGATGAAAGTGGTTTTCCTAGAAGCGTTCAGACGTTCAAGGACTATCCCTGTGTGTTGGTCGATTAGAGTGACAACTCGGAGGCGAGTTGGTTGGCATTTGTTTTTCGGTCAGCTTGTCATGAAAGGCGCTATGACTTCCAGAAAGAAAGT
>CAWJSK010000021.1:0-150664 GCA_963845535.1 uncultured Spirochaetota bacterium | reverse complement strand
TAGGGGTAGCCTCAGTTTGTGTTGTTGTTTGTTTCAACCCCAGGATGGTGTCAGCGCTGACGCTGAGAGCAATGGCTAAGCGCGCCACCATTTCTCCGTTAAACATTAGTCGGCCGGTCTCGTAGTCGGAGATGATTGTGGGTCCCACTCCGATCTTTTCTGCCAGTTCCTTCTGGGTTAAGCCGCGCTCCTTTCGGAGGCGGGAAAGTCTCTGGCCGGTAGTCTCCCGCCCAAGTTTAAGAGGCGGCAGGGTCTTTTTTCGTTTCCTTGGCATGACACGCTATTGTACAGGGTAGAGTTGAGATACGCCATGAGTCCCTTAGCGAGCAGTCGCTCCAGTGGCTTGCCGTCATGGTGGAAGTAGTTGATGTGGTTCTCGAGACATCAACGATTCGCGACAAGGAACGCAAGCGTGACGTCTGCCGCTATTCGTTCTTTCACATCGCCTCCGTGGCTGTCGCCATTTTACATCCTCACCTCAGTGTTGATAAGTTCATTTCTGCGGTGTCGATTTCAAGGCTCGCCGCACGACTGACTGACGTGCAGGAGGTACAGATATGCAGTTCATGATGAAGATGCTCATGGACGCTGACAAGGCGTTCCAGCCGAGCGATGAGCTTATGCGCGCGATCGGCACGTTTACGGAGGAGATCGCAAAGTCTGGAAGGCTTGTTCAGACCGGGGGGATGGCTTCCAGTGCCAAGGTCACCCGGGTCAGGGCCTCGGGCGGCAAGCTGACCGTGACGGATGGTCCTTTTGCCGAAGCGAAGGAGCAGGTCGGCGGCTATGCGATAATCGAGGTGGGGTCCCGTGAAGAAGCTATCGAGCTTGGCCGGCAATTCATGGAGATTCACCTGAAGATCGTGGGGCCGTCATTCCTGGCGGACTCTGAGATCCAGGAAATGTTCCCGATGCCCGTGGAAGTACGAAAGTGACGAACTCCGGGCGGCGGACCGGCCAAGCCATCATGTGATCCGGTTTGAGGGCTTGGTCGTCCGCCCGGATCGACGCCGCTCGGATCGAGCCTCGGATCGAACCTTGACAAACGCTGGCAAATGCCGTAGTGCATACGTGAATGAGTGCAAACGTTTGCAAAGAAATCACGCTCAGGGACGTGGCAAAGGCTGCAGGCGTCAGCATGGCAACCGTTTCCAGGAGCTTGAACGACTCCTCCCTGATCCCTGAAAAGACTCGAAAGAGAATCCGCGAAATCGCGGACCAGCTTGGCTTCGACTTCAATACGCACGCACGCAGCCTGATCACGAGGCGGGTCGGAACCATCGGGATCATCCTTCCCCCCGACTACGACCAGCTGGGGGTGAACCTCTACCATGGTACGTTGCACAGCTCGCTCCGCAGCGTCCTGGAGTGCAATGACATCGACTTGCTCGTCAGCTTCCTCAACAACCACTTCACGGGCGGCAACAACGTCAGGAAGCTCGTTGCCCGAAAGAAGGTGGACGGGCTGATCATCGTGCAGCCTTTGTTCGAGCAGGAGTTGATCGACTATCTCCACGCCAAGGAAATGCCTTTTGTTTTTTCCCATTACCCGCCCCCGGATCCCTGTCCTCCCGACGTTGACATCATCTATCCCGATAACGAATACGGCGGGTACATCGCGGGACAGTACCTGGGCTCCATCGGCAAGAAGCGCATCCTCTGCATAACAACCCCCGGAGAAAAGGTGACCGAGCGCGAGTTCGTGCTGCGGCTCGCCGGCGCCCGCCGGGGGCTGTGGGAGCTCGGCATCACCCTTGGCGCGGATGACCTGCTGTACGGCAACCAGACCATGGAGTCCGGCTACGACGCCGTGATGGGAGCAGCCGGGCGGCTCCGCTCCTATGACGCCATCCTGGCCCTCAACGATCTCATGGCCATTGGCGCGCTCCTGGCGGCAGGCAAGCTCGGATTGCGCGTCCCTGATGACCTGGCGTTGATTGGCTATGACGATACGGACCTGGCGGCGTGCATCCGTCCGTCTCTTACGACCATCCACCAGCCCCGCGAGGAGCTTTCTCTTGTGACGTGTGAGAGGCTCCTGGAGATCATCCGCACGCTCAGGGCGGGGGTTGGTTCGAGGGACGCTCGACGCACGCTCCTGACGCCGAAGCTCGTGGTGCGTGAGACAACCGGCGCGTCCTAAGCGGGCCGGGACCTATCGATACGAGGTGTCCATGGACAAGGTGAAGATCGGGATCGTCGGCCTGGGACGGCTGGGGATCAGGCACGCGGAGAATATCGCCGTTCGCACGGCAGGGGCCGAGCTTGTGGCGGTCTGCGCGCTTGAGCCTGACCGTATCCGCCACGCCCAGGAGGCGTGGGGAGTGCCCCACGGGTATGGCCAGTTCGAGGACATGCTGAAGAATGACGGGCTGAATGCAATCTTCATTGCCTCAAGCTCCGGCGAGCACTGCGGCCAGATCCGTCAGGCACTGGACGCGGGCTTCCACGTCTTCAGCGAGAAACCCCTGGGGGTCACGCTGGCGGAGTGCCTGCAGGCGGAGGCCGCGGTGGAAAAGCATCCTGAGAAGGTGTTCATGCTCGGGTTCATGCGCCGCTACGATGCTTCTTACGCCAGGGCCAGGAAGCTGATCGAGGACGGCTACATTGGGCGGCCTATCCTTTTCCGCGGGTATTCGGTGGATCCCGAGTCCGCCATCGAGGGGGCCATCCGCTTTGCCCCGAGCTCAGGCGGCCAGTTCATTGACATGGCAGTGCATGACATCGACCTTGCCCGATGGATGCTGGGCGCGGAGGCAACCTCGGTGTTTGCCGCCGGGGGTTGCTACGCACACCCTGAGTTCGGGAAGTACGGGGACGGGGACAATCTGGCGGCATTTCTCCGTTTCGACAACGACGCCATGGCTTTCCTCCTTGCCGGCCGCACCGCGGCCCACGGCTACGCGGTGGAAACAGAGATCATCGGCACAAAGGCCACTCTTCGAATTGCCCAGGTGCCGCAGAAGGACATGGTGGAGCTCCTGGATGACCGCGGGTTGGTGCGGGAGTGCTCCCAGAACTTCCTGGAGCGTTTCGGAGCCGCATACCTTGCCGAGACGCAGGAGTTCGTGGACTGCATCAGGGAAGGACGCAAGCCCACGGTCACGGTGCATGACGGAGTCATGGCGACCAAGGTGGCCTTTGCCGCAACCCAGTCGTTCCGAAAGGACGAGCTGGTGCGATTGACGTGAAGACAAGGAGGAATACGTGAAGATTGGAATCATTGGTGCCGGCAGGATCGGCAGGATCCACGCGGAGAACATCAGCCATCATATCCCGCGCGTGCAGATTGCGCGGATTGCGGACGTTGCGCCTGACAAGGTCCGCGACTGGGCAAAGGGGATTGGAGCAGAAGTGAGCGCGGATGCGCGCGACATTCTGTCCGACCCCGAGATCAAGGCAGTCCTTGTGTGCAGCTCCACCGACACGCACGCGGACATGGTGATTGCCGCGGCGGAGAAGGGCAAGCACGTTTTCTGTGAGAAGCCCGTGGACCTCACCGTTGCCAAAGTGAAGAAGGCGTTGGCCGCAGCAAAGAAAGCCGGGATCACCCTCCAAGTGGGGTTCAACCGGAGGTTCGACCACAATTTCCGCCGCGTCCGTGACCTGGTCAACCAGGGCGCCATCGGCGACCCGCACATCCTGCGCATCACCTCGCGCGACCCTGCTCCTCCTCCCGCGGAGTACGTGAAGGTTTCCGGAGGCATCTTCCTGGACATGACGATCCATGACTTCGACATGGCGCGTTACCTTGCCGGCTCGGATGCCGTGGAGGTCTATGCCAAGGGCGCGGTCCTGGTGGATCCGGCAATTGGGAAGGCAGGCGATGTGGACACGGCGGTGGTCACCATCACGTTCCAGAACGGCTGCATTGGCGTGATCGACAACTCCCGCAAGGCCACCTACGGGTATGACCAGCGCGTGGAAGTGTTTGGCTCCAAGGGGGCGCTTTCCTGCTCCAACGACACGCCCACCTCCGTGGTCCTCTCCAATGAAACGGGAGTGGCGGGGGACAAGCCGTTGTACTTCTTCCTGGAGCGGTATCACCAGGCTTTCCTCGATGAGATGAACTCATTCTTCGACACGGTGATCGACAGGAAGCCCTGCCCCGTGGGCGACATTGACGGCCTCAAGCCGCTCCTCATGGGTTTTGCGGCAAAGAAGTCCGTTGCCGAAGGGCGCCCGGTGAAGTTGACCGAGGTCGATGACTGACGGGAGGAGCATCGTGAAAACGGTCAGGCTGACGATGGCGCAGGCGCTCCTGCGCTTCCTCGACGCCCAGTATGTTGAGTTTGACGGCGTCGAGGGGAAGTTCGTGAAGGGCGTGGCGGGGATTTTCGGGCACGGCAACGTGGTGGGCCTGGGGGAGGCGCTTGCCCAGGGCGGCCACGGCCTGACGTATTTCCAGGGGCACAACGAGCAGGGCGCGGCGCATATGGCCGTGGGCTACGCCAAGCAGATGAACAGGAAGCAGATCTTTGCCGTGACAAGCTCCATCGGCCCCGGTGCCCTCAACATGGTGACCGCCGCAGGGGTTGCCATGGCCAATCGCATCCCCGTGCTCCTGCTGCCAGGCGATGCGTTTGCCTGCCGCCAGCCGGACCCTGTTCTGCAGCAGGTCGAGCAGTGGGACGACTACACGGCGACGGCAAACGATGCATTCCGCGCGGTATCGCGGTACTGGGACAGGATCAACAGGCCCGAGCAGCTCATGGCGGCATGCATCAGCGCGATGCGGGTCCTGACGGATCCGGCGGAAACGGGCCCCGTTACCCTTGCGCTTCCGCAAGACGTACAGGGCGAGCCGTACGACTATCCGGCGGAGTTCCTGCAAAAGCGCGTGCACCACGTGGAACGGCGCCTGCCGACAGAGGGGCAGATCGAACGGGCGGTGGCGCTCATCAAGTCCCGCTCCAAGCCCATTCTCATCTGCGGGGGCGGCGTGCGCTATTCGGAAGCGGGCAAGGAGCTGAAAGAGTTCTGCGCCGCCTTCGGGGTCCCCTTCGGTGAGACGCAGGCCGGCAAGGGCGTCATTTCGTGGGACGACCCATACAACCTCGGGGGAATGGGGGTCACGGGGGGGCTGGCCGCAAACCGTATTGCACAACACGCCGACCTCGTGATTGCCGTGGGCACCCGGCTTGGGGATTTTACCACCTGTTCGCGGAACCTGTTCAAAAATCCCGACGCCGCAGTGTTGTCCATCAACGTGAGCTCATTTGACGCGGCCAAGATGAACTCCGCTACAGTGGTGGCGGACGCGCGGGAAAGCTTGAAAGCGCTCAGCGCGGCGCTGAAATCAGCGGGGTGGAAATCAGGCTACAAAGGGGAAGTGGAGAAGGCCCGCGCGGAATGGAGAAAGGAATGGGACAGGCTGTACACGGAAGACGATCCGCACGGTCTTTCCCAGGTCCGGCTCATGGGAGAGTTGAACGAGAGCCTTCTGCCCAAAAACGCAATCGTGGTCGGCGCTTCGGGGAGCCTGCCGGGCGACCTTCAGCGCATCTGGCGCACCCGCACACCGGAGTCCTATCACCTGGAATACGGCTTCTCCTGCATGGGATATGAGATTGCAGCCGCCCTGGGAGCGCGAATGGCGGCTCCCCACAGGGAGGTGTTTGCTCTGGTGGGGGACGGCTCGTACGTGATGCTGCACTCTGAGCTTCTGACGGCCATCCAGGAGGGGATCAAGATCCACATCGTTGTCTTCGACAACGCCGGCTACCAGTGCATCGACAACCTGCAGACAAGCCAGGGAATCGAGAAGTTCGGAAACGATCTTCGCTTCCGGGACCAGAAGACCAGCAGGCTCACCGGTGGCCTCATGCCGCTGGACTTCGCCAAGAACGGAGAAAGCTACGGGGCACGCGGATACTCCCCGAAGACGTTGGCGGAGTTTCGTGAGGCGGTGAAGAGCGCCCTGGCGGGCAACGTCTCCACCGTGATCGACGTGAAGGTCACGCAGAAGTCCATGACGCACGACTACGAGTCATGGTGGCGCGTGGGCACGGCGCAGATATCTGAGAACCCCAAGGTTGTGGAAGCGGCAAAGCAGATGAGCAAGGAAGTAGAGTCGGCTCGGAAGTTTTGAAGCATGAAGGAAAGGGAACACCATGAAAGAAAAGCGGGTGCGCCTGGCGATCGCTCCGATCGCCTGGACAAACGATGATCTGCCCGAGCTGGGCGGAGGCAACACGTTCGAGCAGTGCATCTCCGAGATGGCCCTTGCCGGCTTCGAAGGCAGTGAGGTGGGCAACAAATACCCGAAGGACCCCGCGGTCCTCAAGCGCTACATGGACCTGCGCGGGCTCACAATCTGCAATGCCTGGTTCAGTTCCTTCCTGACCACACAGCTGTACGCGGAAGTGGAAAAGGCTTTCATCCAGCACCGCGACTTTCTCTCCGCCGTGGGAGCGCGGGTGATCGGCGCGGCGGAACAGGGGCACTCCATCCAGGGCAAGCAGGATGTCCCTGTGTTCGAGAACAAACCGAAGTTCACCGACGATGAATGGAAGCGTCTTGCCGAAGGCCTCAACAGGCTCGGAGAGAAGGCAAAAGAGAAGGGGATGACGCTGACGTATCATCATCACATGGGGACCGGCGTCCAGACCGCTTCTGAAATCGACAAGCTCCTGGAGATGACGGACCCGCAGCTTCTCTTCCTTCTGTATGATACGGGCCACCTCGTGTTCTCCGGCGAAGACTACCTTGGTGTCCTGGAGCGCCACGTCGGACGCGTGCGCCACGTGCACCTGAAGGACGTGCGCCTGGACGTGCTGGAGCGCGCAAAGAAAGAGCGGATGAGCTTCCTCAAAGCGGTGAAGGAAGGGGTCTTCACCGTTCCCGGAGACGGTGGGCTGAACTTCGAGCCTGTGTTCAAGCTTCTGGACAAGAAAGGCTACAAGGGCTGGTACGTTGTAGAGGCTGAGCAGGATCCTGCTCGCGCCAACCCCTTCGAGTACGCTGTAAAGGCACGGAAGTACATTCGGGAGAAAGCAGGACTTTAGGGGCTCAGGCGGGTGCTGGCGCCCTGGGAGTCACTCTTGCGTGCACCCTGGTTCTGTGTTATCTTTCTCCGTGCACGTGCACGAGATGGACCGTGCACGTGCACGAAAACAGCATGAAAAACAACGGCGGGCACAGGATACCTACCCAGAAGGAAGTTGCGGACGCACTTGGAATTTCGCGGGGGACTGTAGATCGAGCGCTGCATGACAGGAAGGGCGTGAACCCGGCTACCAAGAAGACGATAGTCGAGAAGGCCCGTCACCTCGGCTACACTCCGAATCGCTCTGCCCAATTCCTTTCCACCGGGCGGACTTTGAACATCGCCATGATCACGCCGGCAGACCCCTTGTGGAAATCCGTGAAAGACGGAGCAAGAGCATTCCTTGCAGGTCTGGGGGATCACGCCGTCAATGTCTCCTGGCATGAGACAGGAGTCCACGACTTGAGCCAGGAGACCGAAATCCTCCGAAACGTGATCGAAGCCGGAGTCGACGGCATTGGGCTTGTCCCGGCTGATCCTCACCGGCTCACGGAGTTGATCGACGGCGCAATCGAAAAACGTATTGCGGTTGTGACCTTGAACACGGATGCGCCGGAAAGCAGGCGGCTGTGTTTTGTCGGTCAGGACCACCGCATTGCAGGGCGGATTGCCGGGGAGCTCATGGGCAAGTTCCTCATGGGCAGCGGGAAAGTGGTTTCCCTGATTTCCTTCCCCCATGTCCTGGCACACGCGCAACGTTTCGAGGCGTTTGCCAGCGTGATCTCGGAGCGTTACCCGCAGATAGTGATGGAGGCAGTGTACGAACATCACGACGATGACGAGGAAGCCTGCCGGCTGATCGGGACCCACCTGTCGCGGACCAGGCAGCTTGACGGCGTCTACCTCACGTCAGGCGTCGGGCCGGGCGGCGTGGTCAGGGCTCTGGCTGAGGCGGGACTCGAACGAAAAGTTCGCATCGTTTGTTTCGATTTCTTCCCCGAGACGATCCGGCTCCTGAAGGACGGCCTGGTGCACGCCGCCCTTGGCCAGGACCCGTTTGCGCAGGGGTATCAGACAGCAAAGATCCTCTACGACTACATAATCGACGGCAAGGAACCTGCAAGCTCGTTTGTGCGGACGAAGATCGACATAGGGCTCCAGGAGAATATTGAGCTGCTTGTCCCGGGAGATGGGCAGGAGTGAATCTGGACGGAAGCTGTCAGAGAGGCGCGTATGGAAATACGAGTGGGAGTCATAGGCACCGGGAACATCGGCCAGGACCATATCCGGCGGATAACCACTTCGCTATCAGGGGCTAAAGTGGTTGCCGTTGCAGACGCGGATGGCGCCCGGGCGCGAGATGTTGCGGGACAACTCGAGGATGCCCGAGCTGAGGCAAGCGGGCAGGACCTCATTTCTTCGAGCTCAGTTGATGCGGTCATGGTTACATCCACGGGACCAACACACGAGCAATACGTGATTGCGGCGATCGGGGCGGGCAAGCCGGTGTTCTGCGAAAAGCCGCTTGCCACCACAGGTGATGCAGCCCTGCGGATAGTGCGGGCAGAGGTGAAAAGAGGGTCCCGGCTCATCCAGGTGGGATTCATGCGGAGATTCGATGACGGCTACATTGCGCTTCGTAACGCGGTTGCCGGCGGCCTCGTAGGACGTCCTCTCATGGCGCACTGTGCGCACCGCAACCCTTCCGTGCCGGACAGCTACACGAGCGACATGGCGGTAGTCGATACCGCCGTCCACGAGATCGATGTACTTCGGTGGCTGCTGGATGATGATTTCGTTTCCGCGCAGCTCATTCTGCCCCCGCGTACGCGCCATGCCGCATCACACCTCGCGGACCCGCGGATCCTGCTCCTGGAGACGGCGGCCGGGGTAGCAGTGGATATCGAGGTGTTCGTCAATTGCCAGTACGGGTACGACATCCGCTGCGAGCTGGTAGGGGAGACGGGCACAGCCCGGCTGCCGGACCCTCCGGGAGTCATCCTGCGCTCTGAAGGTCGAGTCTCCGCGCCTCTTGTGTGGGAATGGAAGCACAGGTTCCGGCTGGCCTACGACGCAGAAGTCCAGCAGTGGATCAACTCCGTCATCTCGGGCAAGCCCACCGGGCCTTCCGCGTGGGACGGGTACGCTGCTGCAGTGACGGCCGATGCCTGCCTCGAAGCGCAGAAAAAGGGAACCAGAGTTGCGATGTCCCTGGAGAAAAGGCCAGAGCTCTACAATCAGGGAGATGAGTGATCCATGAAAATCGCCCTTGATCCTTACATGTTCCGCAGGCAATCACTGCCTGAAATGGTCAGAACGGTCGCCGAGCTGGGATATCCCTACATCGAGTTGTCGCCGCGCGATGATTTCCTTCCTTTTTTCCTTCATCCACGGGCGGACAAGGACAAGGTTGCGGAATTGCGCACGGCCTTGCGGGAGACCGGAGTGAAGCTCTCGTCTCTCCTGCCGCTGTACCGGTGGTCCGGCCCGGACGAGGAGGAGCGTCGCGCCGCCATCCGCAACTGGAAACGGGCCATCGAAATCTGCGCGGAGCTCGAGTGCCCCGTGATGAACTCCGAGCTCAACGGCCGGCCCGAGAAATCAGCCCAGAGCGAGGCGATGTTCTGGCGGTCCATGGAAGAGCTCCTGCCCCTGTTCGAAAAAGAGGGAATTGCGCTGAACCTGGAAGCGCATCCGGATGATTTCTGCGAACTGAACGCCCCAGCGGTTGACCTGGTACGGGCAATCAACAAACCATGGGTCAACTACCTCTATTGCGCCCCTCATACATTCCACCTGAGCGATGGCGCGGGGGACGTGGCTTCCATGCTCCGCTACGCGGCGCCAAAGCTTGCTCACGTGCATATTGCAGATTCCCTCAACCACCGGGCGTCCTCTGGGCTGCGCTATATCGTCAATCCTCCAGGCTCGCCCGCCCGCGTGCATCAGCACCTGGATATCGGCCAAGGAGAGGTGGATTGGCACGCCTTTTTCTCCACGCTACTTGAGTTGCGTTTCGACGGGATTGCGACAGTATGCGTTTTTGCCTGGGAGGAACGCGCCGCTGAGTCCAGCAGGTTCATGCTCGAGCGTGTGAAAAGCGAACTGGCCCGGTGACGCTCACCGGATCACCACGTTGCTCCCCCGTCTCTCGAGGGGCGCTTTGACAACCCTGTAAACGTTTGCTAAGCTGTGGACCATCCGGCTGCAGCTGATGAGCGTAACGATCAAGGATATCGCCAGACAGGCCAGAGTTTCATATGCCACGGTGTCACGCGCCTTCAGCAACAAGGGTGTGAATCCCAAGACGCGCGCCCGGATCCTGGAGATCGCGAAGCGTCTCAACTACACCCCGAACGGGATTGCGCGCGGTCTTGTCACGAAGCGGACCAATACCATCGGGCTCATCCTTCCGGACATCACCAATCCGTTCTATCCGGAAGTGGCGCGCGGCGTCGAGGACGGGGCCAAGGAGCACGGATACAGCGTTTTCCTCTGCAATACGAACTGGGAGCGTGAACGGGAGAACCAGTACATCCGGCTCCTGATGGAAAGGCGCGTGGACGGGCTCATCATCTCCCCGGGGTCGAACGTCGTTGATCCCGTCCAGGAACGCTTGACGAGCGCCACGCGCGTGGTGTACGCGTGCGAAGTGCCCAGAAAGACCGACCGCAGCTACGTGGCAATCGACAACGTAAGAGGCGGTTTTCTGGCCACGAAGCACCTCATTGAGGCTGGATACGGGAAAATAGGCTTCATTGGCGGGATCATAGAAGCGGGTTCCACTGACGAACGCCTTGAGGGGTACAAGCTGGCGTTCGAGCGCTACGGCCTGCCGGTGGATGAGCGGTTCATTCGGCTCGAGCATTTCGACCAGAATAGCGGCGCCAGGGTCATCAAGGAGATGATAGATAGCGGGGACTTTCCGCGTGCCGTCTTTGCGGAGAATGATCTCCTGGCTCTCGGCGTAATCCAGGGGGTTCGAAGCGCCGGGCTTTCCGTCCCTGAGGATGTGGCAGTGATCGGTTTCGACGACATTCCCATCGCCTCGTTCCAGGAGGTGCAGCTTACCACCGTGCTTCAGCCAAAGTACGAGATCGGCAAAACCGCGGTGAAGATACTCCTGGAGGAGATTGACCTTTCTCAGGACTCCCTCGGGGACGAACCCTCAACACGAGTGATTGCAGACGGCGACCACCGCGGCGGAGCCACCCGGATCATCATCGAACCCAGCCTGATAGTGCGAAAAACCAGCATCATGTCCGGCAAAAAAAGAATTTGACAAACCCGAAGAACAGGTGATATTCTGGCTTTTGCGTGGAAACGTTTGCATAAATATTTTACGTAGATCTTTTATTGCTTAGCTTTTTTCTTGAATTCTAAGGGCCTTGTAAGCGTTTGCATAAATATGGGGCTGTAAGGGCGTCAATCGGTCCGCGTTGCGGCTCGTTGCGCATATTTCCGAATCTCCAAGGAGGTGGAAGATGAAGAAGCTGCTTCTGATCGCGCTCGTGGTACTGATCGCGTTCTCCACGGTCACACTCGGCGCGCAGGCAAAGAAGGTCAAGATCGGAATGACCATTGCCCTTTTTGACGACGTGTGGCTCACCTATGTTCGTGAAGCCGCCATCAAGTGGGCCGGTCAGCACTCCGACATTGATCTGACTCTTGTGGATGCGAAGGGCGACACGGCGAAACAGGTCGGGCAGGTGGAGAACTTCCTTGCCCAGAACATGGATGCCATCATCGTGCTTCCTGTCGATACGGCAGCCACCGGACCTATCACCAAGGACGTCACCGACTCCAAGAAGCCCCTCGTGTACATCAACCGCAAGCCGGACAATCTCCCCAAGGGGGTGGTGTATGTCGGGTCACGGTCAATCGACTCGGGCATTTTCATGATGACCGAGCTCGGCAGGCTGATGGGCGGCAAAGGCAACATCGTCGTCATGATGGGTGAGCTTCAGAATGAAGCGGCCATCGGACGGACCGAGGGGATCAAGCAGGTCATCAAGGAGAAGTATCCTGCAATAAAGATCCTTGCCCAGCAGACCGGCAACTGGAAGCGCGAGGAGGGACGGACCCTCATGGAGAACTGGCTTGCGGCCGGCCTCCCCATTGACGGCGTTGCCTCGAACAATGACGAGATGGCCCTCGGCGCCCTCCTTGCAATCAAAGCCGCGGGGAAATACGGAAAGATCCTCGTCGGCGGAGTGGACGGCAGCCCGGACGCGCTTGCCTCCATGGACAAGGGTGAGCTGAACTGCACCGTTTACCAGGACCCCGTGGGACAGGGCGTAGGCGCAGTCGAGACCGCGTATCTCATGGCCACAGGCAAGCCCACGCCGAAGGTGAAAGACGACATCCTCTGGGTTCCCTACCAGTCCATCACCAAGGCGAACTACAAGAGCTTCATGAACAAGTAGACGGCTCGAGTAGGATCGCTTGTATCCGTCGGCCCCCCGCGAGACCGACGGTCCTCTATGGCAGGAGCAAATGCAAGAATGGGGAATGAATACCTGCTCAGCATGAGCAACATCACGAAGAGCTTCCCTGGCGTCCTGGCGCTGGACAAGGTCCAGCTGAACGTCGCCAAGGGAACCGTCCATGCTCTCATTGGGGAGAACGGCGCAGGGAAGTCCACGCTTATGAAATGCCTGATCGGCATCTACGCCCCGGACTCGGGCGACATCCGTCTCAAAGGTGAAAAGCTTACTATCGTCAACACCCACTACGCCCTTTCCAAGGGCATCTCCATGATCCACCAGGAATTGAACCCCATTCCTCACATGACCATAGCTGAGAACATCTTTCTGGGGCGGGAGACCAGGACGTGGTACGGCCTGGTGGACATGAGGAAGATGAACAGCAGGACGGAGGAGTTGCTCACCCGCCTGGACATCCGGCTTGATCCTACAAAGAAGATGGTGGAGCTCAGCATCGCCAACACCCAGCTCGTGGAGATTGCGAAGGCCGTCTCATACGACTCTGACCTGATCATCATGGATGAACCGACCTCCGCCATCACCGAATCAGAGGTCAAGGTCCTGTTCGAGATCATCAGGTCCCTGAAAAGCCAGGGCAGATCCATCATCTACATCACGCACAGGATAGACGAGGTATTCGGGATAACAGATGAGGTCACGGTTTTTCGTGACGGTAAATACATCAGCACTGACCCGACTTCCGCCATGACGAGGAACACCCTCATTCAAAGAATGGTCGGGCGCGAGCTGACGGACATGTTCCATAAGGAGCCGGCTGGCATTGGGGAGACCGTGTTGGAGGTGAAGAACTTCAGCGGCCACAAGTTCAGGAATGTCAGTTTCAAGGCCCGGCAGGGGGAAATCCTTGGTGTGGCCGGGCTCATCGGAGCGGGCCGAACCGAGCTGCTGGAAGGGGTATTTGGAGTGAAGAGAGCCCATTCCGGAGAGGTCTTCGTGAACGGGAAGAAGGCCGACATCAAGAAGCCGGCTGATGCCATCCGGCTGGGGCTGGCCCTTCTGACAGAGGACAGGAAGCTGACCGGGCTGTATATCAACGCGACGGTCAGGGACAATATCTCCATTGCGAACATGAAAAGGTACATCCGGGGTCTCTTCGTCAATTTTAGAAAGATCGAAGCGGATTGCGAGAAGATGCGCGACCAGCTTCGGATACGAACGCCGAGCCTCAGACAGATCGTGAAGTACCTCTCGGGAGGCAACCAGCAGAAGGTCCTCATCTCTCGCTGGCTTCTGACCGGCCCCAGGATCCTCATCCTGGACGAGCCCACGCGCGGAATTGACGTGGGCGCCAAGGCGGAAATCTACAAGCTCATGACGGAGCTCACGAGGGAAGGCAAGACGATCATCATGATCTCTTCCGAGCTTCCCGAGATCCTCGGAATGAGCGACAGGATCATGGTCATGCATGAAGGGGACAAGATCGGCGAGCTTTCGAGGTCTGAAGCGACCCAGGAAAAGATCCTTCATATGGCGACCGGTTTGAGCCTTGCTCCGGCATGAACCGACACATCGAAGGCAAAAGGGGAATCATGTGAACGAGCTCATGGTTGATGCAAAAGGCGGGGCGGGCCGGGTTTCAGCCCGCGCGTTCATTTCTAATCTCCTGCGCAAGTACGGCATATTTTTCATCTTCCTGGGAATGATCATCATAGCGTCCATCCTCTCGCCGGCTTTCCTTACAAAGATAAACCTGATCAACATTGTGCGCCGAAATTTCCATCATAGGCCTCATTGCCTTGGGGGTTACCGGCGTCATCGTCGCGGCTGGGATCGACCTTTCCTCGGGGTCAGTGGTCGGCGTTGTGGCTGTCGTGGCGGCATGCTTCGCCCAGATCCCGGGCAGCGAACGGGTCATACACCCCGCGTTTGCCGGCAACCCGCTGTACGTCTCGCTTCTTGCGGGGTGTTTTGTCGGGGCTCTCACGGGCCTCATCAACGGCTTTCTCATTGCAAAGACGAGGATCCCGCCGTTCATTGCGACCTTGGGGATGTTTTCTGCTGCACGCGGCGCAGCCATGCTCTTCACCGAGGGCCGACCTATTTCGAACCTCACGGACACATACAATTTCATTGGCCAGGGCGACATCTTCGGTATTCCGCTCCCCATCTGGATCCTGATTGTCATGGCGCTCGTGACGCACGTGTTATATTCCCGAACGAAGTTCGGGAAATACATATACGCCATTGGCGGCAACGAGCAGGCAGCGCACGTGTCGGGTATCAACGTCACCAACTACAAGATGCTGATCTACGTGTATGCCGGCTTCCTTTCCGGGGTGGCGGGGATTGTCGTGTCGTCACGGATCGGATCCGGACAGCCGGGGCTCGGCGTAGGATATGAGTTTGACGCAATAACCGCGGCCGTTATTGGCGGCGCCTCCCTGTCAGCCGGCGGGATAGGCTCGATCCCCGGGACGGTCATCGGGGCCCTCATCATTGGCGTCCTGAACAACATCCTTGACCTCACGAACGTGTCTGCGTACTGGCAGCAGATCGTCAAGGGCGCCATTATCGTCGGAGCCGTCATCCTGGACCAGCAAAAAAACAAGGGCGACAAGTAGCAGGGAGCCCGGCCGCGTGACGCCCCCGGGCGGCTCGGGGACCTCCGCAGGTCTGCGCGCCTGGCAAGGAGATTCCATGTTCGAACAGTTGAACTTCCGGGTCAACTATAACGACGCCGATTACTCAACCCTCGTTTTCCCGAAGGATGATAAAGCCGTTCTGCGGAAGCTCGGTGAGACAGTGGCTGAAATCGCGGCGCGTCCGGTCATGAAGGAGCGCGTTGACTTGTGGAAGCGCCACAACGCCCTCGAGGCCACGCGGCCCGTCATCCTCTGTGACCCGGAAAACGGTTGGAACGAGATCATCCCGGAATCCGCCATCCAGTGCATAAACAGCGTGGCCCGCTGCTGGGAGGACTATCTGAGAAAGCTCGTTTTCTGGGGAAACGAGATGGATGATGATTTTGTGGTAGAGCCAGTCTTCAATGTGCCGTACGTGTTCAAGGACACGCAGTGGGGAGTGGCGGGGTCGTCACGGACCGCCACGGAGAAGAAAACCGCGGAGCAGGGCAGGGCGTACCACATCGAGACGGTGCTCGAGGATTTCAACCAGATCAAGGACATCACGAAGCCGGAGCTGAAGATAGACAAGTCCTCATCCAATGCGGTGCTGGACATTGCACGGGAGGTATTTGCCGGCGTCTTGGACGCGCGGCGGAACACGGTGTGGTTCTGGTCCGTCGGGCTCACGGATGACCTGGTTTTCCTCCGCGGGATGGAAAAGTTGATGTATGACTGCTACGATGCCCCGGAGAGGATTCACGAAGTCATGAAGATCATCCTTGATGGAACGCTGGAACGGCTGGATTTCCTGGAGGAGAGCGGCCTCCTGTGCCTGAACAACGACGGAGCGTTCGTAGGCTCAGGCGGCATCGGATTCACCGCTGGGCTTCCCGGGAAAGGTTTCAATGGAAAAGTGCGCACGCGCGACATGTGGGGCCTGGCGGAAAGCCAGGTGACCGTTGGCCTTTCCCCTGACATGTTCAAGGAGCTCATCTTTCCCTACCAGCGCGTTCTCATGGAACGCTTCGGGCTGACCTGCTACGGCTGCTGTGAACCCATGGATGAGCGCTTCGACATCGTGAAGGCGGCGCCAAACCTTCGCCGCGTGTCGGTTTCCCCGTGGGCCAACCGCGCACTCATGTCGGAAAAGCTCGGCCTCAGCTACATCTACTCGTTGAAGCCCTCTCCGTCCGACCTTGCCGTGCCGAAGCTGGATGAAGAGTTCGTCCGCAAGGGTCTTCGGGAGACACTGCGGATCACGCGGAACAACCGCGTCGAGCTCGTCATGAAGGACAACCATACCCTCGGAAACAACCCGAAGAACGTCACGGCCTGGGTGCGGATAGCGCGGGAGGAGATCGAAGCCCTCTGAGGGCGGAAGACGATGATGGACAAGAGCCTCTCAGAGCTTGCGCATGCGGCATATGACGAGCATCGCCGCCTGGTGGCCCCGCTTGCAGGGTTCCCCGGCGTCGAGATGATTGAAAGCACGATCAAGCTCGCGCAGCAGAACTTCGGGGAGCACTTCAAGGCCATTCGCAAGCTGGTGGACACCTTTGCCCCGGACCTCGTGTTTCCTCTCATGGACCTGTCCGTGGAAGCGAACGCCCTGGGGAGGTTCACCGTTTTTCCCCGCGGAGAGTCCGCAACGGTGCCAAAGGACCGCTTCACCTACGATGAGCTGGATCGGCTGGCTGAGATCAACATCACGTTCGACGGCCGCCTCCTGGGCTACGTGGAGACCCTGAAGATGATGAGCGTCTCCCTGCCGCCCGGCATGCTGAAGGGAGCATACGTTACGGGGCCGTTCACCCTGGCGGGATTGATGATGGGTGCAGACGACACGGTAATGGCAACGGTTCTGGATCCCAAAGGATTGCACCGCCTGTGCCACTTCACGACCGAGCGGATCCAGGAATACATCCAGCTGCTCTTGTCCGCGGGCGCGGATGCAATCTGTATCCTGGAGCCCACGGCAGTGATGCTCAGCCCCGAGCAGTTCTCCGAGTTCTCCGCCATCTACATCCACCACATCACGACGAGCTTCAAGTACAGCAAGGCGAGCTTCATCTATCATACCTGCGGGAACACCATGCACCTGGTGCAAAAAATGGCTCGCGCGGGGGTGCATGGCGTAAGCCTGGATTCCCGCGACACTGGTGTGGACCTTCCCGCAGTTGCCCGGCTCATCCCCGAGGACGTGGTCGTGATCGGCAATATCAGCCCCGCAACTACCATGCGCTTCGGCACGACCGAGGCCGTACGCGACGAGGTGCGCGCGCTCCTTGGGCAGATGGACCGGTTTCCCAACTTCGTTCTCAGCACGGGATGTGACTTGCCGCAGGAAACGCCCGTTGCCAATATCCAGGCATTCATGGACGCCGGCCGCCGAATGGTCGGTCGGGAAGTCTGCCAAGGGAGGGTTTGGACTATGAGCACTCATCAGAACGGGACGCTGCTTCACGTGATGACCAGCACCACGCCGACGGCGCTCTGGAACGACTCCTGCTCGCTTGCAGAGCTGTCGGTTTCAATCAAGGACAACGGCGCCGTGGGGGCCACGTGCAATCCAGTGATCGTGCTGGCTGTTTTAAGGAAGGAAATGAGCCTCTGGAAGGACCGGATAGAACAGCTCATCACGGAAATGCCGTGCGCAACCGAGGGCGAGGTGGCATGGCGGCTCGTGGAGGAGATGTCCATGAAAGCAGCGGAGCTGCTGAAGCCCGTGTACGACCGGGAGAAGGGACGCAACGGCAGGCTCTCCATCCAGACGGACCCGCGGCTCTACCGGGACGCCAAGGCCATTACTGTGCAGGCTGAGCACTTCGACTCCCTTGCGCCCAACATGATCGTCAAGATCCCCGCGACGCAGGCGGGGATTGCCGCCATCGAAGAAGCAACTTGGCGCGGAATCAGCATCAACGCAACGGTGAGCTTCACCCTGCCGCAGGCCGTCGCCGTGGCGGAGGCGGTGGAGCGCGGTCTTTCGCGCCGGGAAAAGGAGAAGAAGGACATCAGCCGCATGGGACCCGTGTGCACGCTCATGGTGGGCAGGCTGGATGACTGGCTCCGGGTGGTCGCGGAGAAGCAGGGGATCATTGCCGACCCCGGGATCTTCGACTGGGCCGGGGTGGCCACGTTCAAGAAGGCCTACACGATATTCCGCGAGCGCGGGTACCGGCTGCGCCTGCTCTCAGCGGCGTTCCGAAACCATTTGCACTGGAGCGAGCTCATTGGCGGGGACGTTGTCATTTCTCCCCCGTTCGAGTGGCAAAAGCGTTTCAACGAATCCGACGTGGAGGTGATAAGCCGAATCGACAAGCCGGTGAACCCCCGGACCATCGATGAGCTTTCGAGGAAGTTCGAAGACTTCAGGCGCGCGTATGAAGAGAATGGAATGAAGCCTGAGGAGTTCGATGCATTCGGTGCCACGCGAAGGACGCTGCGCCAGTTCTGCAAGGCAGTGGATGATCTTGTTGTGATAATCCGTGACCGGATGATCACGAACCCGGACGCATGACCCCCCCCTCCTTCCTCGCTTTAGGCGCCTTGAGCCGCGGATTGCCCGCGGCTTTTTTTTCTTGACAACTGCCCGATGGCGGCTTAATTATTGTTCGCTATGCGGAAGTTATTCCGCTTCTTAAAGCCCCATAATGCAAGCGTTTGCATGGCAAACGCCAAAAATCTTTCCGAGGAGGTGCGTATGCGGAAGGTTCTTGTTTTTGCGCTGGTGGCTCTTCTGGCAGTGCCGTTGATTGCAACTGCCCAAGGCAAGAAGCTCAAGATGGGCGTCACCATCGAGGATTTCAATGATGTCTTCATGCGGTACGCCCTGGATCAGCTCACCGCTGAGGCAACCAAAGACAACGTGGACATCATCGCCGCTGACGGGAAGCGTGACCCGAACGAGCAGCTCAAGCAGGTGGAGAACTTCATAACGCAGGGTGTGGACGCAATCCTCATCCACGTCATTGACCAGACCCTTGCGCCCACCATCACCAAGGAATGCGTGCAGGCGGGCATCCCGCTCGTCTACTTCAACCGCAAGCCGGATGATTCGGCCCTTGTCCCGGACAAGGTTGTCGCCGTTGCTTCACCCGAAGTGGTGGCGGGGAACCTGGAAGGGGAGTTCGTTGCAAAGAAGCTGCACGGCAAGGGCAATGTCGCAATCCTCATGGGCACCATGGGCAGCGCGCCCCAGATCGGACGCACTCAGGGAACCAAGGACGTGCTGGCCAAGTACCCGGGGATCAAGGTCGTTCGGGAGCAGACCGCCAACTTCCAGAGGCCTGATGCTGTCACGGTTGTCGAGAACTGGCTCGCCGGCGACGTGAAGATCGACGCCATTGTCGCCAATAATGATGAGATGGCCCTCGGTGCGGTGCTTGTTCTCGAAGAGAAGAACATGAAGAACAAGGTGATCGTCACCGGCGTGGACGCCACTTCGGACGCCCTGAAGTTCATAGCGGACAAGAGGCTGGACATGACGGTGTTCCAGAACGGCGGGGCGCAGGGGCGCGGCGCGGTTCAGACGGCGCTGAAGCTGATCAACCATGAGAACGTCCCCACGTTCACCGCTATCCCCTTCGAGCCCGTGACGTATGACAATTACAAGAAGTACATGAAGTAGGTCTTGACGCAGGCAGGGGCCGGAGCGTTCCGACCCCTGTTTCTCATTCATCTTCCCTGCAAGGAGCGGGCACGCGGTGAGCGAGTTCATCCTCGAGATGGAAGGCATCCACAAAACGTTTCCGGGGGTTCATGCCCTCAACGGCGTCAGCCTCCACGTGCGCCCGGGCACCGTGCACGGCGTCATGGGGGAGAACGGAGCCGGCAAGTCCACCCTCATGAAGGTGGCGATTGGCCTGTACCGGCCGGACTCGGGAACCATCCGGCTTCGGGGAGAGCAGGTCGTCTTCGACAACGTGCATGCCTCACAGATGCATGGGATCTCCATGATCCACCAGGAGATGAGCCCTCTTCCCTACATGACAGTGGCGCAAAACATCTTCCTCGGTCGGGAGATAAAGAACGCCTTCGGCCTGATTGATCACCGGGCCATCGACAAGGCTTCCGCGGAGATCTTGAAGGAGCTGAACATCAATCTCACCCCGCGGCAGATCATGGGAAAGCTCAGCGTTGCGCAGATGCAGCTGGTGGAGATAGCGGAAGCCGTGTCGCGCAAGGCTGACCTCATCATCATGGATGAGCCCACCTCCGCGCTCACGGAGAAAGAAGTCGGGCACCTGTTCACCATCATCAGGGACCTGAAGAAGCGCGGGGTGGCGGTGATCTATATCACCCACAAGATGGACGAAGTGTTCGCCATCACTGACGAAGTGAGCGTCTACCGGGACGCTGAGTTCGTCGGTCATGAGGACAGCGTGAACCTGACCCGGGAAAAGCTCATCAAGATGATGGTGGGCAGGACCATTGACCAGTTCTTCCAGAAGGAGAAGGCGGATGTGGGGGCGCCGGTCCTGGAGGTGGAAGGCCTCACGCGGCGCGGCTACTTCCATGACATCAGCCTTTCCGTGCGCCAGGGGGAAATCCTGGGGATTGCGGGCCTGGTTGGGGCGGGAAGGACCGAGGTCATGGAGTCGGTTTTCGGCGTGGCGCCGAAGCAGGCCGGGGTCATCAAGGTCCGCGGGAAGCGCGCCAAGATCGAAAGCCCGTTCGACGCCATCCGTTACGGGATGGCGTTCCTCACCGAGGACAGGAAAAGGAGCGGGCTGTACCTGAACCTGTCCGTGCGTGACAACATCACCATGCCAAGCCTGAGAAACAACCTGGCGGCCATGTTCCTCAGGCACGCCGCGCTTCGCCGGCTGTGTGACAACGCAGTGGGAACGCTGCGGATCAAGACGCCCAGCCTGGACCAGCTCGTGATGTACCTGAGCGGAGGCAACCAGCAGAAGGTGCTGGTTTCCCGCTGGCTCGCCACCGTGCCCGCCCTCCTCATCCTTGACGAGCCCACCCGGGGGATCGACGTCGCCACCAAGAGCGAGATTTACAAGATCATGTCCAACCTCGCAAAAGAGGGGAAGGCAATCATCCTCATCTCTTCGGAGATGCCCGAGATCCTGGCCATGTCGGACAGGATCATGGTCATGCACGAAGGGCACAAGGTCGGGGAGATCGACAGAGCCGAGGCCACGCAAGAGAAGATCCTCCACATGGCCACGGGGGAACCTCTCAGCACGTTCAAGGAAGTCCACTATTATTGAGCCCGGAGGCACGTCGTGATTGAAGCCGTCAAGGTTGCACCCAGAAGCGAATCCCGCGTTCTTGCCCTCATGAGCAAGTACAGCATCCTGCTGATCCTGGTGGGTCTTTCCGCGGTGATCGCAATTCTCTCTGGCGGGATATTCCTGCGGATCAACAACCTTTTGAACGTCCTGCGCCAGATCAGCGTCATTGGCATTATTGCCCTTGGCGTCACGATGTGCATCATCACTGCGGGAATCGACCTCTCCTCAGGCGCAGTGGTTGCCGCCGTTGCCGTTGCTGTGGCCAGCCTTGTCCAGAGCTCGGACGCAATGGACCGGCTTTTCAAGGGCGGCCAGCCGTGGCCCATCATCCCGGTCCTGCTCATCGGCCTCGGCGTGGGCATCGCCATCGGCTTCGTCAACGGCAGCATGATTGCCTGGCTCAAGATCCCGCCCTTCATCGCCACTCTCGGAATGATGACGTTTGCCCGCGGCTGGGCGTTCATCTACTCGCAGGGGCGGCCGCGCGGAAGCCTCATTGACGCGTTCCAGGCCATCGGACAGGGTGACATCCTGGGGATCCCCAACCCCGCCATCGTGCTCATCCTCTGCGTTATTCTGACGTACGTCATTCTCCAGCACACGCTGTGGGGACGCTACACGTACGCTTTGGGAAGCAACCTCCAGGCGGCGGTTGTTTCAGGGATCAAGACCAACCGCTACCTGATCTTGGTCTATACATACGCGGGCTTCCTTGCGGCGGTGGCGGCAATCGTGCTCACCGCGAGGATAGGCTCCGGGCAGCCCGGGCTCGGCCTTGGTTACGAGCTTGACGCAATTGCGGCTTCCGTCATTGGCGGCACGAGCCTTGCGGGAGGATTGGGGAGCGCCGGCGGGACGCTCATTGGCGCTCTCATAATCGGAGTCATGAAAAACGGGTTGGACCTTCTCAACGTCTCAGCGGACTACCAGCAGGTTGCGCGCGCCATCATCATTGTGGTGGCCGTGACCATCGACGTCCGCAAGAACGCGCACAGGAGCTGAGGCGCACCGCCTGACGCGCGTTGTCGGGCTTTCTACCGTCCCTGGCTTTCTACCCTCCCAGGTAAGCCATGCTGGCCCGAAGCGCTGCCGCCAGCTCTTCCTTGCCCAGTCGCTGCACGTCGGCTGAGAACGGCTCGAAGGAAATATCCCCAGTGTACCCCAGCTTGTCGTGGTGGTTGATCTGTTCCCTGCAGAATGTCCGGTCTTTCGGTCCCGGCAGAACGCGGTGCTCGTCCCGGTACTTCTCCTTGGGGACGTCCGCGTCAACGCCTGAGACGTGGATGAGGCCGGTGTTGGATACGACGTAGTGCGGGCCAATGTCATTTTCAGTATCAGGCCCCAGGTAATGGTGGAAAGTGTCATAGACGGCGCGGTAGCAGCCCTGTCCCGAGCTCCTGATTGCCTCCGCGGCAACGACAAGGGAGGCAAGCGACGACTCGTGGAAGCCCAGCGGCTCGACGTACCCCAGGAGTCCTCTCTTTGCGAACGAGGGGCCGAATGCCTTCAAGGCGTCCACGGTTTCCGCCACTTTTGCCTTGGCGTCACGCGTATCCGCGGTGTCGTTGTTGGGGCACAGCACAAGCGCGGGGCAGTGCAGCTCCGCGGCGAGGTCCAGGAGCCTTTCCAGCTCATCAGCAGCCTTCTTGCGCGCCGCGCCCAGGTTGAACTTCTGCAGGGCGTTGATTGTGATGACGTGGACCCCGTGCGTCTGGGCAAGCGCGGCCGCTTTTGACGCTGACAACCCGTCAGTGACCTTCCCGCCCGGCAGGTCGTTTCGAAGCTCGACTTTCGAGATCCCGAGCTCGGCGGCAAACCGGAAAAAATCCTCGAGGCCAAGCGACGGGCACGTGATCCTGTTCAAGGCGAAGCGGCGTCTTTCCACCATGATGCGCCCCCTTTTGTTTTGCTCCAGCATACAGCCGTGAGTATATTTTTGCTACCACCTCCTGGTGGACCCGCCTATGCCGCAAACAATCGCCACCGCCAACGTCACGCGGTTACGCGAGATGACCTCAACAACGCCAACGGCCCTGTGGAACGACTCTTGCTCGCTGGAGGAGCTTTCCTCATCGATTGCGCAGAATGGCGCCGTGGGGGCAACCGCGAATCCCGTCATTGTCCTTAGCGTGCTGAAGAAGGAACTTGCCCTGTGGAAGGACCGCATCCCGGAAATCATCAAGGAGATGCGCGTTGCAAGCGAGGACGGGGTGGCCTGGCGCCTGGTGGAGGAGATGTCAGTCAAGGCGGCGAAGCTCCTCGAGCCGATTTTTCAGCGGGAGAAAGGCAGGAACGGAAGGCTTTCCGTTCAGACCGACCCGCGGCTGTACCGGGACGCCGCGGCCATTGTCCAACAGGCGGAGAGGTTCGACGCTCTTGCCCCCAACATCATCACGAAGATTCCCGTCACGAACGCCGGAATCCCGGCCATCGAAGAGGCGACCTACCGCGGCATCAGCATCAACGCCACGGTGAGCTTCACGCTGCCGCAGGCCATTGCAGTGGCGGAGGCGGTGGAACGAGGGCTTTTGCGTCGTGAGAAGGAAGGAAAAGACATCAGCCGCATGGGTCCTGTCTGCACGCTGATGGTAGGGCGGTTGGATGACTGGCTGAAAGTCGCTTGCGGAGAAGAAGGGCATAATTGCCAATCCCGCCTCGTTGGACTGGGCCGGGGTCGCCGTGTTCAAGAAAGCCTACAGCATCTATCGGGAGCGCGGGTACAGGCTGAGGCTCCTTTCCGCGGCATTCCGCAACCACCTCCACTGGTCCGAGCTGATCGGCGGGGACGTGGTGATCTCCCCGCCCTACGAATGGCAGAAGCGATTCAACGAATCTGATGTTTCCGTGGAGAGCCGTATTGGGCGTCCGGTGGACCCGGGAATTATCGCCGAGCTTCTGAAGAAGTTCACGGACTTCCGACGCGCTTATGAAGAAGACGGAATGAAGCCTGAGGAGTTCGACTCATTTGGCGCCTCGGCGCGGACCTTGCGGCAGTTCTGCAAGGCGACAGAAGACCTGGCGGCCCTCATGCGGGACTACATGCTGCCGGATCCTGGATAGCGCGCCGGCACGCACGGCGCCGCGCGCGCGGCGGCGCGGCACGCCGCACGCGCATGCCCGCGCTGACGGCCGGCGATTCACGAAGGCAAGGAGGATCGACATGATAACAGCTGTCGAGCCGAAACAATTGAAGTACTGGGTCGGCGGAGAGTGGAAGACCTCAAAGACCGATCATTACATGGACTGCTACGACCCCTCCACCGGGGAAGTGATGGCGCGCACTCCCCAGTGCACGCCTGAGGAAGTGCATGCCGCCATTGCCACGGCCAAGGCGGCGTTCCCTGCCTGGGCGGATACTCCGCCGAACAAAAGGGCGCAAGTGCTCTTTCGGATGAAGAGCATCCTGGACAGGCACGTGGATGAGCTCACGCACCTGGTGGCTGAGGAGCACGGGAAGGTCTGGGACGAGGCGCAGGGCGACGTCCTCAAGGTGATCGAGGTTGTCGAGTACGCGGCCGGCGTCCCGCACTTGCTCAAAGGCCCCGCAATCATGAACGCGACGCACGGCTACGACACCACACAGTACATGGAACCGCTGGGGGTGTTCGCGGGGATTGCGCCCTGGAACTTCCCCGCCATGATCCCCATGGGCTGGATGGCGCCCCTCTGTATTGCCACGGGCAACACCATGGTCATCAAAGCGGCGAGCTTCGTTCCGCGGTCCTCCATGCGGATCATGGAGATGTGGCAGGAGGCGGGACTCCCCCCAGGCGTTCTGAATCTCGTCACCTGCTCACGTGCGGAAGCGGAGATACTGCTGACCCATCCCGACGTGGCGGGGATTTCCTTTGTCGGCTCGACGTCGGTAGGCAGGCACATCTATGCCACCGCCGCGGCTCACGGGAAGCGGGTCCAGGCCCTGACAGAGGCAAAGAACCACGCGCTGGTGATGAGGGATGCTCCCCTCGAGCGAACCGCGAAAGGGATCGTGAACTCAGCGTGTGGATGCGCCGGGGAGAGGTGCATGGCGCTGCCGGTCGCCGTGGTGGAGGAGGAGATTGCGGACAAGCTCGTCGAGGCGCTCGTGAAAGTGATGGAAGGCCTGAAGATCGGGCCGGCGTACGACAAGTCAAGCCAGCTGGGGCCGCTTGTCAACGCGGATCACCGAAAGAGCGTTGTGTCCTGGATCGAGAAGGGCATCGAGGAAGGCGCCGAGCTGGTCCTCGACGGCCGGAACGTCACCGTGCCTGGGTATGAGAAGGGATTCTACCTGGGGCCCACGCTGTTCGACCGCGTGCAGAAGGGGATGAGCGTCGGGGACCGCGAGATCTTCGGCCCGGTGCTTTGCATCAAGCGCGTGAAGAGCTTCGACGAGGGCGTCGAGCTGATGAACGAGAGCGAGTTCGGCAACGGGAGCGTGATCTACACGCAGAGCGGCTACTACGCCCGCGAGTTCACCCGCAGGTCGCACGCCGGCATGGTGGGAGTCAACGTCGGGATTCCCGTTCCGCTTGCCATGTTCGGGTTCACGGGGCACAAGGCGTCATTCTTCGGGGACCTTCACACCATGGGCACCGACGGGGTGCGCTTTTTCACGGAGCTGAAGAGCGTGACCTCGCATTGGTTCTCGGAGCAGGAAGGGCGCGAGGGTCGCGTTCGAAACAGCTGGGACGGAATGATCTAAGGGCCCCACATCCTGGCTTTCGGATCGGTCACCCAGGTGTGCTCGGGCACGAAGGTTGGGGTCCCATAGCGGTTGCCGTCCAGGTGGCGGATCACCCAAATGTAGAACATCGCGTAGCCTGGCGCGGCCGTGTGGGGGTGGACCGCGCCCGGCGGGATGATGACCGTGTCCCTGTTGCGCAGCACGTACGCCTCATCCCCGATCTGGCACAGGCCGAAACCTTCGGGGCGCTGGAACCGGTAATGGTAGATCTCAGGCTGCGGATGGTGGTGGGGCGGGTAGCTCGACCACCTGCCGGGGAACGTGATCACCTCACCAAGCACGAGGTTCGAGTGCGCACCCTTGGGGTCCTCGATGATGGTGCGGACGATCCGCGTCGAGGTCTCCTTCATGGTCCCTTTCCCGCGTTCTTCGCTGCGGCAGTCTTCGGGCGTGTACAGGCGCGGGGCAAACGAACCGGGATTCTCCGTCGCATGAGCTGAGACTTCAGCGTCACCGCCTTGCGCGGTGATGGTGGCCTCCACGCCCGACGGCACGCTCAAGCACCAGGGCGCCTGATCAAAGAGCGACTCACGGGAGACAGTCTGCTTTTTTCCGTCCCAGGAAAGCTCCACCGTGCCCCCCAAAAGGATGAAAGCCCGTTCCTTGCCCGGCTTCGACACATGAGATTGCCCGGCTTTCAGACGAAGGATGCCGAAATCCATGAGTGTCTCCGGATGGTCGGCGCCGATCCCCGTGTAGCCGATAGGAAACTCGTGCTCATTCTGTATTTTCATCGCGTTGGGCTCATTCTACTCAACGGCGCTGAAAGCGTCGAGGGCTCGCCGCGCCTGCACTCCGCCTGCCTGCACTCCGCCTGCCTGCTTCCGTGCCTCCGCAACGCCGCCGCAAGGGCTCGCTGTTCAAGGCGAAAGGCATTACCTTTAGACTCGGTGAATGTTGCAAAGGCTCGAAAGGGTTCCAACCAGATGCTTAAGAAGAAAACGGTTGCTCCATGGGCATGAACACGGTGAGCGCGAATGACAAGGCGCTGCGCATCAATATCGATGCCGCGCGCTACGGCACGTTCGCGGAGATCGGCGCGGGGCAGGAAGTTGCCCGCTGGTTTTTCCACGTCGGAGGGGCTGCCGGCACGGTTGCGAAGACCATGTCGGCATATGACATGGCGGTTTCTGACGCCATCTACGGCCCCGGCGAACGCTACGTGAGCCGGCAGCGCCTGGCGGCCATGCTGGACCACGAATGGACGCTGCTTCTGGAGAGGCTGGATTCGAAGCGGGCGGAGAAGACGCATTGCTTCGTCTTTGCCGACACCGTTGCAACAAAGAGCCATACGAGGCAGGAGGACGGTCATGGCTGGCTCGGCATCCGGTTCCAGAGCGAGCCACGCGGGCCGGCCTCTGAGATCATCATCCACGCCCGCATGTGGGACCTGGACAACGTGCGGCAGCAGGAGGCCATCGGCCTTCTGGGCGTCAACCTCATCTACGGGGCGTTCTATTCGGCGGGCGCGCCGGAGGCGTTGATAGGGTCCCTCATGGACGAGCTGACGCGCGACCGCATGGAAGTGGACATGTTGAAGTTCTCCGGGCCGGCGTTCCGCGGGGTGGACAACCGCCTCATGAGCCTCCAGCTCGTCGAGCAAAGGCTGACGAACGCCGCGGTGTTCTCCCCGGACGGAGACGTCGTGGAGCCTGCCGAGCTTCTGTACCACAGGCCAGTCCTCATGGAGCGCGGAAGCTTCCGTCCCATAACACGGGTAACCCTCGACATGCTGGATAAGTCCCTGGCCCAGCTTCGCCAGGCCCCTGACACGAAAGGCCCGGACCCCATCATCCTGATGGAGATGACGCTGCGCAACCTCCTGACCCTCGGGGAGAAGGTCGAGCACGCGGACTTCCTGGCGCGCATGGACACGCTCCGCGTCCTGGGAAAGACGGTGATGGTGTCCAACTATTCGCGCTTCCACAACCTGGTCTCCTACCTGCGCCGCTATACGCATGAGAGGATCGTGATGGTGCTTGGTATTCCGACGCTCCAGCAGCTCTTCGATGAGGAGCATTATCGCGACTTGGAGGGCGGCGTGCTGGAGGCGATTGGTCATCTCATGCGGGGCCCGGTCACCCTTTATGTCTACCCCTGGAAGGACAGCGAAACAGGTGAGATAGTGACCGCGGAAACCTTTCAGGCCCCCGCATCCCTGCGCCACCTGTACGCGTACCTTCTGGACAACCACTGCGTGGAGGCAATCCGAGACACCACTCCGGCAGACCTTTCCATCCTTCCGCGGGACGTGCTGGCCCGGCTGCAAGCGGGGGACCCGTCATGGGAGGATCTGGTCCCGGCCGAGGTGGCCCGGGTCATCAAAGCGGAACGCTTATTCGGTTTTCGCGAGCCTGCCCTTGCACGCGGTGGCGCATGAGCCAACAGGCAACAGCCGTCCCCCGGCAGCGCAGCGCCCTCGGGAAAGCCAGGGCGTACCTCGACCTGACCAAGCCGCGGATCACCCTTCTGGTCCTCGTGGTAGCCGCGGGCTCCTTCGCTCTTGCCACTGCGCCGGCGGTACCCGTGTTGAAGCTCGGGGAGGCTGCGCTCGGGGTCATCCTGCTTGCCTTCGGCATCTTTGCCCTGAACCACTATTCTGAGAGAGACACTGATGCGCTCATGATTCGAACAGTGCACCGTCCCCTCCCCAGCGGCCGCATTGCGCCGAAGGAGGCGCTGGCGTTCGGGTCTGTCCTCACCGCGGTGGCCATCATCGGGTTCACCGTGGGGTTCGGTCTCGTTGCAGGGCTCGTGGCCCTCTTTACGTTCGTGAGCTACATCTTCCTGTACACGCCGCTCAAGCGGCGGACAATGCACCACACCATTCCGGGGGCAATCTCCGGCGCCATGCCGCCGCTTCTGGGCTGGGCAGCGGCGCGCGGCTCGCTGGGGCTGGAGGCCTGGATTCTCTTCGGCATCCTGTTCTTCTGGCAGTTTCCCCATTTCCTCGCCTTGGAGCTGATGTACCGGGAGGACTATCAGCGCGGCGGCATCCGTGTGGTTACCGCCTCCCGCGCGTCGGGACCGTGGGTCGTCACGGAAATCACGGCCGCCGCGGTGCTCCTTGTGGCTGTGAGCGTCCTCCCGTATTTGACCGGCTTCGCCGGCATCGTCTACCTTCCCGTGGCTCTTGGGTTGGGAGCGGCCTTCCTCGTCTTTTCGATAATCGCGGCGGTTCGCAGAGACAAGCGATCCGGAAGGCTCCTCCTGCGCATATCGGTTTCCTATCTTCCTCTCCTTTTCCTGCTCCTGGTCCTCTTCGCGCGCTGACGAAACGCCTCCGCGGTACCTGTTTCACCGCTATTGACAAGAATATGAAAACCTACTAAGTTTGACTAAATGGTTGGTCAGGAGGCGCGGAGATGCCTGCGAAGGAGATTCCCTCGAAGATGATGCCAGCGAAGGCAAAAGAACGTCGAGCGAAAAAGCACGGCAAGACGCACGAATCCGCCCTGAGTGAAGAAGCCCTCCAGACGCGAAAACGGATCCTCGACGCGGCTGAGCGGATCTTTTCCCGGAAGGGCTTTGACGGCGCGCGGGTGGATGAGATAGCCGAAGAGGCAGGCGTGAACAAGGCTCTCATCTACTACTATTTCGAGAGCAAGAAGGCCCTCCTGGAAGAGCTGGTCAACAGCGCGATCCGTGAGCTCGTGGCGGAAAAAGAGGCAGTCTTTGATTCTCTGCCGGAGAAGGTCAACCTGGCCACGGGAGATATACCGAAAGAGCTCATGCGCAGCGGGATCGATCTTACCAGCCGACGCATTTCCCTTCTGGGGATCCTCTGCACCGAGGCTTTGAAAGATGATGATGAGGTGCCCGCGCTTTTTCGCGTGATGGATAAGTACATGTCATCCCTGCTTCCTGCATTTAAGAAGGCAGGGGTTACGGTGAGCAACATCGATGAGATCCGCTTCCCGGCTTTCTTTTTCGGTTTCGCTCCTTTGATCTTCTTCGAGTTGCTGAAAGACAAATGGGCCGAGTACTACAAGACGGACGATACGCAGCTGAAAGAGGAGTTCTACGCCACCTTCTCGAAGATATACTCGACGGCAACGACGTCCTTTTTTCACCCCAAGAGGTAGGGGAGGGTTTCCGAGTGCCCATGGCGTGCGAATCCTTTATTAACTATCTGGATAGTCAAATGTCGTACGTGTGGCACATTGCAGTTTTGACTATCCAGTTGGTCAGCGTTTCGTGGCGAGTTCGGACCTGCCTGTGGAGGAGGGCGATATGAGCAAGACCAGTGGAGAAAAGCTCGGCGGACAAGAGGACCGCCGCAATGGATGCATAGGGCCGCGGCGGACTTTGCAAGAGCAGCAGGGCTGCAATGAATTAAAACCGCTTCTGAAACGTCTGATTCTATGGGCGGGTTTTCAACCGGCCGGTGTTGAAGGGAGAAACAAGATGATTCCGGCAACTCCAAAAAAGGATCGTGTCGCCGTATTCGAAAAGGCTGTCGTGCGCGTGACGCTGGCCCTTTTTGCTGCGCTCCTGATCTCTTCATGCGTCGGAGCGCCTCCGGTCCCTGACAGGGAGCCGCACAAGACCGCGGATGCGCTCGTTTTCCATTCCGGCAGGCGGGTGGATATGGATGGGACTCCGCTCCTTGAGGTTTCCGGTCCGCCCTATGAAGTCGGGCTTCAGTACGGCGTCCTGCTGCGGCCTGAGATCCGCTCCCTGTACGCGGAGTTCAACCGGCTGCTTGACCAGCTCACCGGCGGGGGGCTTCGACGCTTCTTCTTCCGGATCTCCCTGGACGGGAAGCTCGGTGAGATGCGCGGAGAGCTTCCCGCGGGCTTCGAAGAGGAGGTGCAGGGAATTGCGGATGGCTCGGGGATTCCTTTCTCGGACTATCTCTTCTTCGCCATGGCGCCGGAAATCCTATTCGACACAGGCTGCACTTCGATGGTGGTCAGGCGGGGCGGCCAGGTCGTTCATGCCCGCAACTTCGATTTCCCCTGGCCCGCGAACCTTGTGTGGCGATACCCGGTGATCGCGAAGGTTGCCATTGACGGCAAGGTCCCCTACGTCAACATCGGTTTTGCCGGGCTCCCCGGGGTGTACACGGGGCTCAACGAGCGGGGGATTGCCGCGTCCGTCAATACGGCGGCGTTCACGAAGAACGCCCGGCGGAACGTGATCCCGGTCGGGTTCCTGGTCAAGGAAGTGCTGGAGGAAAGCGCGTCCCTCGCCGACGTGGACTCCATCATGGAACGCTCGGCGGCGTCGCACTACTTCATCGAGGTCTCTTCGCGGGACGAGCGGAGCGCCGCCCTCTATGAGTCCCTGGGAGACGCAATGACGAAGGTGCCCATGACGGGTGACATCCAGTCCGTCGCCAACGCGCCGCTTTCGGCGGCGAACCGCCGGGCAAACGCCTCCATCCTGTCCCAGGCTGAGTACAACCTGGCACGCGAAAATGAGCTGAGCGTCTTGAAGGCCGCGGCGGCGGAGACTCCGCTCGTCGATTATTCCCGGGAAGTCCTCGGCAACCACGATTTTTATTCCTACGCGGATTTTCCCGTTCACCAGACGCTCCAGCAGGATTCCTTCAAGACGATCAACAACTTCTCCACCATCCAGAGCGTCATCATCGACTGGCCGGAGAACCGGGTGTATTTTTCCTACCGCGACTCATACGCGGGCTTCGGGCCGTTTCTCGCGTATGACCTCGCCACGGGCAGGGTCAGCCAGTGGCGCGCCGCGGATCCGTTCGCCGAGACGCGGAGCTTTCGGGAGGACTGTGCATTCCTGGACCGCGTCTTCACGCTGGCCAAGGCCCACGTCATGAGCCTGGACCGTGAGGGATGGTTGAAGGTTGCAGACGATATTCGCCAGGACCAGGGCGTGAATCCATTCCTGAAGGCTGATTGGACGTTCAGCGCTTCGCTGGCCCTTGGCCGGTATGATGAGGCCAAAAGCGCCGCGCACTGGATGGATCAGGCGTTTCCGGACTACTACCTTGGTCCGCTCGATCTGGGGCTTGCCTTATTCGAGGAGCAGGACTGGCAGGCGGCCACGTCCTGGTTCCTTGCCTCCTTGTCCCGTCCCATCAATTCACCGGCCACGAAGCTGCTCGCCGCGGCCTACGCCTCGGTGGCGTCAAGGCGGCAGGGTGACACGGAGATGGCCGCCGGGCTGCGCGATCAGGCGCGCCAGATGCTCGTCGGGTTCTGGATACCGCGGGATTTCGACGCCAGGCTGAAGAGCTATGTCCATGACGGGGACGTGGCCGGCCTGATTCATGATATTGCGCGTGAGGCGGGAGATCGGTAATGTCTCATGCGCACTGATGAGAGAAGATACTTCGAACTGGTTCATGGTTAAGAGAAGCCGCTGCGGGCTCGGGTTGTTTGCCGCACGAGGCTTCCCGCGAGGGGATTTCATCATCGAATACACCGGTGCCCTCCTGCCCAACGACGAAGCTGACCGCAGGGGCGGCAAGTACCTGTTTCGGGTGAACTCGCGGTGGACCATCGACGGCCGCGGCCGGGACAACCTCAGCCGCTACATCAACCACTCGTGCAAGCCCAATTGCGTGGCGTACACCAGGGGCAGGAAGGTCAAGATATATTCCCTCCGGAAAATCGTGGCAGGGGAAGAGCTTTGCTATGACTACGGGAAGGAATACTTCGATACCTACATCAAGCCGAGGGGCTGCCTCTGCGCCGCGTGTGTCGGGCGCGAGGCGTCCCGTCCGGCTTGATCTCTCTAGTGACCAGCCGGGGAAGTGGTCCCCGGGGATGCGGTCCCCGGGGCCGCAGACGGCCCTTGCGCCGCCCCTGATCCTTGCGGCGGGGTTGCCTGCCAGGCAGGGGTGCCGGCGGCCTGCCGCAAGGCGTACTCGTTCAGGACCTCCCGATACTGCGCCAGCAGGCTGCCGAGCTCCGCCCGCTCGAGGGCGGCCTGCGCGTCGAGGTATTCCAGATTGGTGAGCATCCCGAGGTCGTACTGTATCTTGACGACGTCCAGCATGTCTTTGGCCTGCTGAAGCTGGAGCTGTGCGCTTTGCACCTGGTCCCGTCCGGCCGCCACGTCCTGCAGGGCCTGGAGCACCTGGGTTGTCACCGCGCGCTTCACCGCAAGCGTGCTCTCCCGGGCCGCAGCGAGCTTCTTCTCCGCCTCTTCTCCCTGCTTGGTGATGAGGAAGCCCTCGAAGATGGGGACGTTCACCTGAACGCCCGCAACCCAGTTGAACGCCGGTGTGTTGATATCCGGGAGAATGCCGTTCTTGTAGCCCACAGACGCATGCCCGGAGACCGTTGGCCAACCCCCCATGGTGGCAAGCCGCCTGGCAAGCTCCGCCTCCCTTTCCCCTTCCTCCGCTTGCCGGATCTCGGGCCTCCGCGCCATGGCGGAATCAAGCAGGGCCTGCTCGGTTGCGGCGGCGTCCGCGGGGGAAGCCTCCGATGCAGGCGCATCAGGCGGCGCCGTGAACTCACCCTGCAAGTCCAGCCGGGTGGACTCGGGGATCCCCAGCAGCTGCTTGAACGCTATTGTCTGCTTCTCCAGTTGATTCTGCGCGTCGATGAGCTGGCTTTGGAGCGTGGAGATGCGCACCTCCGTGGCAAGCTCGTCATATTTCGTGGCCGTCCCCGCCTGCGCTTTTGCCCGTGTTGCCGCCAGGTGCTCCTGAAGGTTTGCCTGCTGCTCGTTGACGGCGGAAACCTGGTCTCGGAGGAAAAGCACGGAGTAGAAACCCTGGGCTGCCTGGAACGCGAGGCTCAGGCGTATCTGTTCGACTCCGATCTGCGCGGCTGAGACGCCGCTCTCAGCGAGCTTGACCTGGACGCCGCGCTTGCCGAACTGGAAGATCACCTGGTTCAACCCCACGTGAAAGTCCCACACGTTCACGGGAACCAGGGAGAACGGCTCGTTCAACAAGGGCGCAATATTCGACGGTATGGTGGCCCCCTGAAGAAGAGCGGGCGGCAGGACCGATGATATGGCGAAGCTCTGATCCGACAGCCTGTCGTATGATCCGCTGCCGCTCACGAAAGGGTAGTACGAGCTGTTGGCCTGTCCCACGCGGGCGCGGGCAGCTTCCACGGCGGCCTGGGCCTGCTGGATGAGCGGTTGATTGGCGAGCGCCTGCGAGATTGCGCGGTCAATCGTCAGCGTGACGGCCGGGCTCTCCGCCTGCGCGGAGAGCGCGGGGCCTGTCCATGCCAGCAGGATGCCGCCGATCACGAGGCCCACCCACGACTTCATTGAGCCACCCCCATCCCATCCTGGAGCGCGTCGACGTTCGATGTTGCAACTGTCTCACCTGCCTGCAGCCCGGAGAGGACCAGGACTTCCGTGTCATTCCTCATTCCCAGCGTCACCGCCCTCTTGTGCACGGTGCCTGCAGAGACCACGAAGACGAACGCCTGGCCGTCCTCACCGGAAGCCACCGCGGATAATGGGATAAGGACCCCCTGAGCGCTGTTGAGCGCGAAGGATGCTTTCGCGGTCATGCCGGCGAGCAGCCTGCCGTCGTTGGGAAGGTCCACGACGACCGGGAAATACTGGCCCGTGGCGGCCGCAACCGGTCCCACCTGTTCCACGCGGCCCGTGTACTGCTTGCCCGGCATTACATCGACGGACACCTTGACCTTGCTTCCCAGGCTCAGGCGAACGATATCCTCCTGGGAGAGGTTCCCCTGCAATTTCAGCGTAAAGGTGTCGGCTACCGACATGAGCGGTGAGGACGTCGATGTGATCTCCCCCGCGTTGATGTTCCTGTTGGTCACGACGCCCGGGATGGGGCTCGTGATGGTGCTGTTGGAGATCTGCACACGGATGAAGTTGACCTGGGCCTCGGCCTGGGCCACACCGGAGTTGCTGATGGTGTTGTATTGCTGGTTTGCGTTGTCGAATGCGCTTTTGGCCAGGTCGAGCTTGGTCTGGGCGTCGTCAAGCTGGCTCTGCGTGACGACCTTGCTGTCCAGAAGCGTCTTTGTCCTGTCGTACGCCCTCTGGGCGAGATCCAGGTTCAGCCGCGCCGTCTCCACGCCGATCTTGGCTTGAGCAGCCTGGTCGCTGACGCCGGCGAGCTGGGCTTCCGCCACCTTGAGCTGCGCGTTCAGTTCCTTGGTGTCGATCTGCACGAGGAGTTGCCCCGCCTTCACCTGGTTTCCAACGTCAGCGCCCACGAACGTGGCCTGGCCGGCGAGCTTGGCGAAGATGTTGACCGTCCTGTTGGGGACAAGGACTCCGGAGAACTCCACGTTCCTGTCGATTGTGCCGTCCTGGGCCGCCTGGCTCTTCACGGTGACGCGCAGGGCCGTCTTTGGCTGGCAGGCGATAAGGGAAAATGCCGCGGCCGCCAGGATGAGCCACGGCAGAGATCGCAATTTTTTCACGTCCATGCTCCTTGCATCTAATTGATGTGAATCTTGATATACGCGTTCATTCCGATCATCAGGCGCGCGTCGCCCTGATCGAGGATGCTCACCTTGATCGGAATGACCTGGATGACCTTCGTGTAGTTCCCGCCCCCGTTCTGGGAGGGGAGGAGGGAGAAGGTCGACGACGTTGCCCGGCCTATCGTCTCCACCCTTCCGTGAAACAGCCGGCTGTGGAAGGCGTCCACCCAGATGTCCGCGGGCAGTCCGATCTTGACGCGCGCAATATCCCCTTCCTTGATGTTCGCGCTGATGTAGAGGCCGTCCATGTCCGCAATAACCGCGAGCGACATGCCCGGGACGGCCATCTCTCCCACCACGGCGTCCGAAAGAATGACCTGGCCCGCAATTGGCGCGCGCAGCACGGCTTTTTCAGCCACCACCCCGGCAACGGAGCCCATGGTCTGCGGATTGATGGCACCGGAGGTGAGGGCGGCCTCGAGGTCCTGGCGGCCCAGGACTTCGTCCTTCTGGACCATGTCCCCTTCCTTCACGCGCCACTCCAGCACCTTGCCCGCGATCTCAGGACTCACGGCCACGACATTCGACGCGACGCGGGCGTCGTCCGTGGAGACGTAGCGGAATCCTTCATACGCGTAATACCCGACGATCCCGCCGGCGGCGACAATTGCAATAGCAATAACCAGAATGATGACAGTTTTTCGCGACATCAGTTGATCCTCTCCTCTTGAATGGATGCCCGCCTGAAAAGGGGGCTATTCGGCCATGGCCGCTCCCCGAGCCTTGCCGTTCACGCCTTTCTTGAGGAAAAGCGCCGGAACAATGGCGATCAGAGTGAAAGCGGCAGTAGCGATGAAAACGTCGTCGATTGCGTTGACAAACGATGTCTTGGCGACCATCCCCTGGAGATAGGCCAGGGCAAGGCTCTTGCCTCGCGCGCCTCCGCCCAGGGCGGCCGCCGCGCGCCCGATGGTCTGCATGACGGTTGGATTGGCGGCGTTCAGTCCCCAGGAAATCCGCGCGCCGTGGATGGCCTGCCGGGTGGTGAGCATGGAGGTCAGCACGGCAATCCCAAAGGAACTGGATACGCGGCTGATGATATTGGTGATGGACGACGCGCGTCCAATGAGCTCCGTGGGGATATCCACCATTGACGCCGTCTGGGCCGGCATGTTTGCCAGGGGGATCACCATGCTCCGAAGCATGTTCCACACCATGATTGTCACCGTTGCCGTGGCAAGGTTGAGGTTGCGGAAAAGGAACGTCACGAAGGCAAGCGTGAGCAGCCCCAGGAGCACAAGCGGGCGCGGGCCGATTTTGTCGAAGAGCCTTCCGATGATGGGCATCATGAGACCTGAGACAAGAGCGCCCGGCATCATGAGGAGGCCGGTTTCCATGGCCCCCATGCCCCGAATGCTTTGGAGGAAAAGAGGCAGGAAAAAAATACCTGAGAACATCCCGACCGTGGTCACGATGATCGTGAGGTTGGCCAGCGTGAAGCTTGGGTATTTGAAAACCCGCAGGTCGAGGAGCGGGTTATCCGAGGTCAGCTCGACGTAGACGAAAAGGACGAGCGAGACCAGGCTTACGAAGAACAGCATGATCGTTCTCTCGTCTCCCCAGCCCCAGTCGGATCCTTTGCTGAGGGCCAGGAGCAGGCAGAACAAGGTTGCTGCCGACGTGAGAGCCCCTGTTACATCGAACCTGCCCGGGTGCTTGCTCTGGAACTCCGGCAGGATGAAGAACGCGAGCAGCATTCCGATCACCCCGATGGGAAGGTTGATCGTGAAGATCCATCGCCAGTTCACGTACTCGACCAGGTACCCGCCAAGAGTCGGGCCTATGGCAGGGGCAACGAGCAGCGCTATCCCGAAGATCCCCATCCCCGAGCCGATCTTGTCCCGGGGCACCATGCGGTAGATCATGGCCATGGTGGTTGGCATGATCATCCCGCCGCCGATGGCCTGGATCACCCGCGCAAAGATCAGCGAGTTCAGGCTCCATGCAAGGGTGCACAGGAGAGATCCGGCCATGAACGCCGCCATAGACAGGATGTACAGCCGCTTGAAGCCCATGCGGTCGCCAAGCCATCCCGAAAGTGGGACCACGACGCCGAGGGCCAGCATGTAGATGGTCGAAACCCATTCGATGGAGCTCGGGTTCGCGTTGAACACGTTCATCATGGTCGGGATGGCCACGTTGACGATGCTCGAATCCAGGATGGCCATGAATGCGCCAATGAGGGCCACGAGGACCGGGGCCATCCAATGGTAGCCGGCCTGCCCCGCCTCCGCGCCGCCCTGTATCCCCTTCGCGGGAGAGGTGCCCCGCTCTGCTGCCCGATCACTCACTCCGTCTTCTCCTCTGCTTCCAGCAGGTCGTGAACGGCAGTCAGGTCCGCTGCCAGCCTGTCCATGAGATCCCGGGGCAGCTTGCGGAACGCCGCCTCCATGGATTTTGCCCTTTCCTGCCTCAGAACCCGAATGAACTTGTCCAGCTTCTCCGTGCGTCTCATGACAACGGCCCGCCGGTCCTCGTGGTCAGCCTCCCGCGCCAGCCAGCCGGCCGCGGTCAGCCGATCCAGGATCCCCGTCAGTGTGCTCGGGGGCAGCCCGATCTCCGCCACGAGCTCCTTCACACGGCGGCATTCCCGCGCGTGCATCTTCCACACCACGAGCATCTCGGTCATGGAGAGCCCTTCGGACTGCGCAAGCGGCGCGACGGCTCGGAAAACGCGGCGGTAGATGTCACCCAGAAGCTCAAGGAGCTGTATCTCAGTCATATCCGTTTTCTTCGATTACGAAATGTTCGGTTTCGTAATATACGAAAACATACTATTTCCCGAAAGAAGCGTCAAGCGCCCGCCATACAAGTCTCGTATCTGCTCTCTCGAGCCCGTCATGCAGTAACAGACGAAAGACGCGCGGCGTTATTGCAGGGCCAGGGTAATTTGTTTGTTTTGGCGTTGTTCGCCAAAAAAGATGGCCGGTCCAGAACCTCTCGATCAAGGGCGCTCAGGGAGGTCTGCGGCCGGCCGTGGAAAGGGATTTGCGAGAGGTGCGCGGAACGGGGCCCGCGCTTCACCAACCCCCCGCGCGCTGTTCAGTTCTCTTGGGAGGCCGACAGCGCCACAATGGTGACACTCATGTATACCCTGCCCATGACGAGGTGGTTGCACGTGCACACGAACGACTTCCGTGCTTTTTTCCCGCCTGGGGTGGTACATTAAGTCCCGTGGAAGAGATTCGCGCCGAGGGGTCCGAACGCGCGGACGAGCTCGCCGCAATCGGCGAGGTCCTTCGAGGGAACAAGGACGCCTTTCGGCTCATCGTTGACCGGTACAAGGGCCTCATCGTGAGGCTCTCCCTTTCTTTCCTTGGAAACCGCGAGGAAGCGGAGGAGGCGGCGCAGGAGATATTCCTGCGCGCATACCGGTCCCTGCACCGCTTCAGCCTGGACAAGAAGATGCTCCCCTGGCTTTACAGCATTGCCGTGAATCACCTCCGAAGCGCCTACGGCCGCATGCGCCGGCGGGAGGAGCGCACGGCTGCCGCAGAGGTCGAGCTTGCCGCCGGCGGGGAATCAGACCCGCAGCGCCTTGTGGTGGAGGACTACGAACGAAGCGCGCTGCGTCAGGCGGTGGACTCGCTCCCTCAGGCGCTGCGTGAGGTGATCCTGTTGTACTACTACGAGGAAATGCGCGTGGAGACCATCGGTGCCGTCCTCAACATCGGCGCGGAGAACGTCAAGTCCCGCCTGTTCCGCGGCCGGCAAAAATTGCGCGAAACTCTGCAGAAGAACGCAACGCTTGAGGGTCTACCATAGTATAGTAACAAGCAGGCAACAGTATGAGCGACACATGCCGGCGCGTAGACGCCGCAATCGACGAGTGGGAACACGGCAACATTTCCGACGCGCAGAGGCTATTTTTCATCATCAACCACAGCCGCACGTGCGCGCGCTGCGGGAGCAACTACGAGGCGTTGATCCCGTTCCTTCGCCATGACGCGGGTGAGCTGTCCGGGCTGGCGCCGGCGGAAGAGACCCCCTCCGCTGACTTCACGCACTCGGTCATGAGGCGGGCAACGCGGACCAAGGTGCGCCACTTCTCCGGTTCGACGATGCAGACGATGAGATGGGCCTTGCCCCTTGCAGGATGCGTTGCTCTCCTTCTGGGAGTCGGGGGTTTCATCCTCCAGGCGCGCATGCACTCCGCGGGGGAGCGGGTGATGGTGAGCTTCCGTCTGGAGGCTCCGTCAGCCCTCGGGGTCAGCCTCGCCGGAGACTTCAACGGATGGCGCGCGGGAGAGCTGAAACTGAAACAAGGGCAGAACGGCGTCTGGGAAGTCACGGTTCCTCTTCGCACGGGGGCGGTCTATACGTACGACTTCCTGATTGACGGGAAGGAATGGGTCCCTGATCCTCATTCGGAGACCCAGGTGGATGACGGCTTCGGCGGCCTCGCCTCCGTGCTCAGGCTGTGAGGAAGGGACCCTCTATGCAGAGCTCTCTCACGGCGCAACGCGCGGGCTTTTCTCTACCATGGGTCACGCTGTTCGCTTCGCTTTTCCTCGTGGCCGCGGCCAGCGCATCATGGAGCGACTTCCTTGATGATTGGTACCGCTCGGATCCGCACGCGGCTGCGTATTCCGACGTGCGCGGTGAGCTTTCCCAGATCTTCGCCCAGGCGGCACGGCAGCATGTTCCTCAGCGTCTCCTTCTGAACAAGATGCGGGAAGGCGAGGCGAAGGGTGTCCCTTCCGACAAGCTGGTGAGCACACTCGGCTCGGAGCTGGGCCTCCTTTCCCGCGCGTGGCTCATCGTCGAACGCGCCGGCTTTGGCGGGTCTTTCCTGTCTCCCGTTGCGGATGAGACCGTCAAGGACGTGGAGGTTTTTCTGCGCTCCGGTCTTCCTGACCAGCTTGTGGGCGGTCTTTTGTCCGCGAGCGCGACGCGGCACGCGGGGAAGGAGGCTGCGCTCGCGGCCTGCGGGGCCATCATGGACCTGCGCGCCGTCGCTCCCATGGAGGATGCCGACTCCCTGCAGATCGGCAAGCTGCTCGTGGCAAGCGGCTTGCCGCCGTCCGGATACGCTTCTCTTGCCCTCGTGTACGGCTTGGGCATGAGCCGCGGCTTGAGCCATGACGCGGTTGTCCACGAGGTCATCATCAACACGCTGAGCAGCGGCGGCGGGCTTGCAATTATGAATCAGAAGATCGTCAGCACGCCCATTTCCGAGACGCTGGCGCCCGCGCCGCCGGCTCAGCTTGCAAAGCCGCCCAAACATCCGGCGCCGCGCGGGCCAGGTCCTGGGAAAAAGATCAACAAGCGCTGAAAGGACCGTCACGGCCGTTAGCGTCCGGGGCGGACGCGGCAGGAACTGCCTGACTCCCTACGCCAGCTCGATCAAAACGCGGCGGCGTTTTCGCGCCACGCGCGCCGTGAGTACAGGCCCTCTCCGAGCGGCTTTGGAATGACGCCAAGCATGCAGGAGGCAACAGTCCTCGGAAATCATGCGCGCGGCCAACCGGCGCCCGGTGCCGGCGCACCTAACGGTCAGCACCTGGCCCGTGCCCATCCCCTTGCCGATGTCCATGCCATACCACTCTCTCGCGATCAGAAACATCGTTTTCCTGTCGGAATCTCCGAGCATGCAGGCGAAGCAGCCCCGGTCGAGATCGATCGTCTGCAACACTTGGCCACCTTCTCTGACCCGCACGCAATGCTTGTTGCCGACGTCGGCGCTCCAGACGGCGCCATCCGTGTCGAGACAGATGCCATCGGGATGGTCGCCGGGCAGATTCGCCCACACTCGTCGATTCAACAAGCTGCCGTCTACGGCGATATCGAACGCTGTGAGCCTGGAGGCGTAGGACTCGGCAACGATCAGCGTCGAGTTGTCAGGGGTCACGATCATGCCGTTGGGAAAGGCGATACCCTCGGCCACCTGTCGAGCCGACCCATCGGGCGCCACCAGGGCGATGATTCCAGGAGCGAATGTTTCACCGGCCATCATGTCGAAGCCACCGCCGTTGACGTAGGCGTTGCCGCGACCGTCCACGACGATCTCGTTCCAGGCGCCATGGGATAGGCTTCCCAAGTCGGCATGAGTCACGAGCGTCCCGTCGAGCTCCAGGCGCTGCAGGAGCCGATCTCGCGAGTGGACAATGAGTAGTCGCCCATCAGGCAGCCAGTCGATGCAGAACGGGAATGACTGCACGCGGGCGATGACCTCGCTATTACCTGCGAGATCGATGGCGATTATCTTTTCCGCTCCCCAGTCGGAAAACCACAGACGGCCCTCGTGCCAACGTGGGGACTCGCCGAACGCGATGCCCGTCATCAATGTCTCCATTTTTGATCCTCCTCTGATCGAGCCGATTCTGGCCGCCAGGTTCCTTCTCCGATGCCTTAATGTAGCGACGGCAATAGCCCTACGAGGAGAGGTAAATCCGACAATTCTGGGGGTAGAACACGACAGAAGTTCCCCCGAACCGAGAGGCGTGCATTAACGCCACACCATCGTCTGTCTCTGTAGTACAAGTTTTTTTCGCGTAAAACACGCAGTTATCACAACTTCTCCCTGACAGCAAACCTTTGGCCATGTTGTTATCCGGAGGCTCAACCGTATTACTCACAACATCTCCGAGCTTATACCAGGAGCTTGGTTGCCCGATGTAGCCGATGGGGCAGGAATCGCTGGCGTCCTCCGTGCTATACATATTTGGCAATTGCAAGGCTGGCCAAAAGGAGAGCTCATGAAGTACGTCGTGATCGGCGTCGGGACGGGAGCCACAATGGAAAGCATCATGGCGGTGTATCCCCGGCACAAGGTCCTGGTGGACGAGTTCGTGAGCCGGGGCGTGGTGATCGGCATCGGGTCGTTTTCGGACCGGGGCAATATGGGCATTTTCCGCACCCGGGAAGCCGCAGAGGAGTTCATCAGGCGTGATCCCTTCAACGTGGAAGGGCTTGTGAAGGAGTACACCATCCGGGAGTGGAACGACACGCACATCCCATAGGAGGATGGTCTACTGCCTCATGCTGAGGCCCGTCCCTCCGAGGTACGCCTCCTGGATGCGCCTGTCCGACTGCAGCTCCATTGTCGTGCCGTGGGCAGAGATGAGCCCGATCTCCAGCACGTAGCCGCGGCGCGCCAGCGCAAGTGCCTGATGAGCGTTCTGCTCAACCAGAAGGATGGCAACTCCCTGGCGGTTGATTTCCTGGATGATGTCGAAAATGAGGTGGACCAGGATGGGCGCCAGGCCGAGGGACGGTTCATCGAGAAGAAGTATCCGGGGGGTGCTCATCAGCGCCCGGCCTATTGCCAGCATCTGCTGCTCGCCGCCGGAGAGCGTGCCCGCGAGCTGCCATCGCCTGTCCTTCAACAAAGGGAAGAGCTCGAACACCCTGTCCCGGGCCCGCGTCACTTCCGCGCGTCGTCTGCGTCGGGTGAACGCCCCGAGGTTGAGGTTCTCCTCCACGGTCAGAGTGGCGAATACTTTTCTTCCCTCGGGGGCGTGGGATATCCCTTTCACCACGATGTCGCAAGCGGGGGTGCGCGAGAGGGAAGCGCCGTCGAAGATGATCTCACCGTCCCTTGCCGGGAGCAGGCCGGAGATGGCGCGAAGAAGGGTGCTCTTTCCTGCCCCGTTAGCCCCCAGCACGGTCACCACCTCACCTTCCTCCACGGAAAGGGTCACGCCTTTCAGCGCTTCCAGCGCGCCATAGTGGATGCGCAGATCGTTCACCTGAAGCAGGGCGTTCATCCTCACGTCCCCCCGCCGAGGTACGCTTCGATGACCCGGGGATCATGGTAGATCTGGCGGGGGTGGCCTTCGGCGATCTTGCGCCCGCCGTCCATGACGGTGACCCAGTCCGAGATCCCCATCACAACGTTCATGTCATGCTCGATCAGGAGGATGGTCAAATGTTCGTCCCTGATGATCCGTTTGATGAGCTCCATCAAGTCCCCCGTCTCGCTCGGGTTCAGGCCGCTGGAGGGTTCGTCCAGAACAATGAGCCGAGGGGACGTGGCAAGCGCCCGCGCGATCTCCAGCATCCGCTGCCGGCCGTAGGCTATGTTGCGCGCAAGCTCATGGCGTGACTCCCACAAGCCGACCTGGGAGAGCCGTTCCTCGGCAAGGCGTCGCGTCTCCTTCTCCTCCTCCACCTGGGACTTGGGCCGAAAGAGCGCGGCGCCAAGGCCGCTTCGCGTCCGTGCGTGCCTGCCCGCCATCACGTTCTCCAGGCACGTGAGGTTGGCGAAGAGGCGGATGTTCTGGAACGTGCGGGCGATCCCCCGCTCCACGATCCTGTGGGGCCTTCTCCCGGTGATGTCCTCACCCTGGAAAAGCACCGCTCCGCCTTCTGGCCGGTAGATTCCCGTGACTACGTTGAACACGGTGGTCTTTCCAGCGCCGTTGGGGCCGATCAGGCTCGATATCTCGCCGCGGTGCACCCGCAGGTCCAGCGAGTCCACTGCAGTGAGCCCGCCGAAGGTTTTCGTGAGCCCCACGGTTTCCAGGACTATTTCGGCGTTCTTCATGGCGCCAGCCGGCAGGGCGCCAGCGGGCGCGGCCACTGGGTCACCCATGGGATCTCCGCAGCCGCCGAAGGAGGTCCTGCGCCTCGGTGCCGCCGCGCCTGCGCGGCCAGACTCCGCCGGGCCGGAACATCATCATGAGGATCATGACAACGCCGAAGATCACCATGCGGTAGCTTGCGAAGGATCGGAATATCTCGGGGAACAGGCTGATGGCCGCGGCGCCAATGATGACCCCGGGCACCGAGCCCATCCCGCCGATCAGCACGATGCTGAACATGAGGCAGGACTCCCAGAACGTGAAGCTCTCCGGGGAGACCACCATGAGCTTGACGGCGTACAGGTTCCCGGCCACCCCCGCCAGCGCGGCGCCCAGCACGAAGGCGAGCAGCTTGTACGCGCGCACGTTGATCCCCGTTGCCTGCGCGGCCACCTCGTCCTCCCGGATGCAGTTCCAGGCCCGGCCGATGCGCGAGCTCTGGATCCGAAAGAGCGCCATGACGGCCAGCGCCACGACGATCCAGATAAGGGCATAATACCCGGCCGATGAGTCGAGCTTCAGGAAGCCCAGGGTGGGTGAATCGATCCCGTACACGCCGTTGGGTCCGCCGGTGAGTCCCAGGGGGTTGTTGATCAGCGCAAGGCGGACAATCTCCCCCACGCCGATGGTCACGATGCACAGGTAATCCCCGCGCAGGTGAATGATCGGGGAAGTGACGAGGTACGCAAACAGGCCCGCCGCCAGCGCGCTCACCGGGAGGAGGATCAGCACCGGGATCCCAAACCTCGTGTTGAGGACCGCCGTGGTGTAGGCGCCGATTGCGTAGAACCCCGCATGGCCCAGGTCGTACAGGCCCACCTCTCCCAGAACGATGTTGAGGCTGAGGCCGAGCAGAACGTAGACGCCGAAGAAGAACGCGACATCCAGGAGGTAGTCGCTTGCGAAGAATGGAAATGCTATGACCGCCAGAAGGGCCAGCGGAAGCGCGGCAGCCTTCGCGTAGGAAGAAACGCTCTTACGCGGCAGGAGGTTCGCCGGCATTCATACCTTCTCTGCGGTCTTCTCGCCGAAGAGTCCGTTGGGCCGGAATATCAGTACGAGAATCAGGATGAGGAAGACGAAGACGTCCTTCCACGCGGTGGAAACGTATGCGCTCCCCAGCATCTCCAGCACGCCGAGGATGAGGCCGCCGAACATGGCCCCCGGGAGGTTCCCGATCCCTCCCAGGATGGTTGCCGTGAAAGCCTTCAAGCCGTAGTTCCAGCCCATCGTGAAGCTGATCTGGCGGTAGTACATGCCCACCATGACGCCGGTGAGGGCGCCGAGGGCGGGGCCCAGAGTGAAGATGAAGCGGATCACCTTCTTGAAGTTGATCCCCATGAGCGCTGCCGTGTCACGGTCCAGGGCCGTTGCGCGAACGGCCGCTCCCCACGTGGTCTTCTGGATCACGAAATACAGCGCGGCCATCAAAGCAAAAGAAACGCAGAGGATCAGAAGCTGCAGCCCGGTCAGGTTCAGGTCCCCGACGTGGATGCGGAAGTTCGGTATCAGCGCGGCGGGATACGCCTGGTAGCGCGGTCCCCAGATTATCATGATGAGGTTCTGGAGGATGATCGAAGCCCCGAGAGCGGACACGACAGCGGGCAGCCGGCCCGCAGGGTAGATGGGCCGATACGCCACGCGCTCCACCACCACGCCGACCACCGCAAGACAGAGGGCGGCCACGATCACCGTGACCGCAAGGCCGCCCCACAAGCCCAGGTGGGTCGTCACGAAGCCCGCGCCGAACACGAGCATCGTGTAGCCCAGGTACGAGCCCAAAGTGAAAAAGTCGCCATGAGCAAAGTTGATCAGCTTGAGCACCCCGTACACCATGGAGTAGCCCAGCGCGATCAGGCCGTAGAACGACCCGATCGTCAGCCCGTTGATCAACTGCTCAAGAAACACCCGCATGACGAAGGACTACTTGGAGATGACGATCTTCCCCTGGCCATCCACCACGTAGAGGAACATGGGAACGCCCTCCCGGTCTCCTTTCTCCGTGAACCCGATCTTGCCGGTGATTCCCGGAACGCCGTTCACCTTTGTGCGGAGGAAGTCCGCCAGCACCGCGCCGTCCGTGGAGCCGGTCTTGTCCACTGCATACGCGATGATGTTCACCGCGTCAGCGGCGTAGACGGGCCAGGGGCTGGAGGGGATGTCCCCGAACTTGTCCTTGTAGGCCTTGAGGAAATCCGCCGCTTCCTTGGTCGGGAGATCCGCCGGCAGGGGCTCGTTGGTCATGTAGCAGCCTTTTGCGATGGGAAGGCCGGCGATCTTCACGAACTCGTCGTTGATGGCCGCGTTGCCGCCCACGAACGGGCACGTGATCCCGATCTCACGGGCCTGGGTGACAAGGAGCGCCGCCTCGGCGTAATAGCCGGTGTAGTACCAGACGTCCGGCTTGGTCTCACGCATCTTGGTGAGGGGAACGTGGAAATCCTTCTCACCCGGGGTGATGGCGTCGTAATAGACGATCTGGATCTTGCCGGCATCCACCTGCGGCTTCAGCGCGTCACGGGTGTTTTCCGCGAGGCCTTTGCCGAAAGCGGTGTTGTCATGCATGATGGCGATCCTGCGCGCGCCGAACTTCTGGGGGACGTAGTCGGCGAAGAACTTCCCCTGGGAGTCGTCACGGCCGCAGGTGCGGAAGAAGTACTTCAGGCCGCGCTCGCTCAGTCGCACCGCAGTGGCGCCGTAGGCGATGTTCACGATGTGGTGCTTCTCGTAGATGTTGGAGGCGGGCTCGGTGATCGAAGAGCCGTAGGAGGAAATGGAAGCGGACAATCCTTTCTGTCCGGCCAGCTTCGTGGCGGCAAGGGCGCCCGTCTGCGGCTCCCCGGCGTCATCCTCCGCAATGATCTGAATCATCCTGCCGCCCAGGATGCCGCCCTTCTGGTTGATCAGCTCAGCGGCAATCTGCGTGGCCTGCTTGGCCATCTGGCCCTCGTATGCCCATGCCCCGGTGATGGGCCCTTGCAGACCGATCAGGACCGGCGGCTTGTTGTCTGCGGCGGACCCGGCCACGGCACAGACGATGACAAGCGCGCTTGCAAGCGCAAGGATGCGTTTCACGGCGGTTTCCTCCTTATGCACGGAATGAAAAAATATACGGAAGTTATAGTCTCCCGCTGGCGGCGGTGTCAAGGAAAATGAGCCTGCGTGGCGCGGGTTCTACACCGTTGGGGCGCCTGCCGCCCTTTCCCGTGCCGCCGCGCGTCTGATGACGATGCGGCGCACCTCCGTGAACAGCAGCTCCGCCAGCACGTACAGGAGCACGGCCATCTGCGGGCCGAACGTCTCCCAGGTCGGGTACATGCCGAGGAACCCCGGTGAGGGCAGCCTGGCCAGGGAATGGCTGGGAAGAACGCCGACGATTTGCAGCGAATGGATGCTTTCTCCGGCGAATCTTGAACGCGAGGTAATAGATCAGGAGCGTGGCGACAAGAAAGAACCAGTGCAGGGGCAGGCGCACACTGAAGCGGATGATGAGGTACCCGATGACGATCAGGATGAAAAGCGCCCCGCCAATTCCGAGGAGGAGCCTGGCAAGGGAGATCGCTGGCGCGATCCCGATATAGAAGACAACTGATTCAGCGCCTTCCCTGAGGACGGCCAGGAGGGCAAGGGCGAAGATCGACCACATGCTCCCCGTGGCCAGGGCGCCGCCCACCTTGTTCTTGATGAATGCGTTCCATGATTGGAGGCTGCCCCGGCGATGCAGCCAGGCGCCCACTGTCACCATCAAGGCCACCGACGCCAGGCCGACGAAGCCCTCCAGCTGCTCGCGCGCGCTTCCCGCGGCCGCGGCGGAGATCACGAATCCGAGGATGACGGCCAGGATGCCGCTCAACACCAGGCCCGAGCCTGCTCCCGTCCACACCCAGACCTCTCTCTGTTTGCCGCCCGCCTTCCTCAACATGGCAAGCAGCGCCGCAAGAACGAGCAAGGCTTCCATCCCCTCGCGCAGCAGGATCATCCCGGCATCCCATGCGGTGTAGCTGGTCATCTGACCAAGCCCGGAAAGCTGGCTCGTCATTTCCGCAAGGACCTGGGCGGCCCGCGCGCGTCCGGCCGGTCCAGAGAGGAGAAGCCCGCCTGCCTCGGTCATTTCGTTCTCGACCTGCGAATACGCCGCCTGCGACCTGGCCTTCACCTCACCCTCGGCAAGCGGCCAGGCAGCGATGAACTGCTGCATTGTGGTGAGGGCTCCCCGCGGATTCCCTGAGCCGAGAGCCGTGTTCGTTTCGGAAAGCAACCGCAGAAGATCGGGCACGCCCGGCATGGCGCCCGGCGCGGGCGTGGAAGCCGCCACGGCCGTCCCGTTTGCCCGCGTTTGCACCACGGAAAGGAGATCCGTCAGAGCGGCCCTTGCCGCGGGTATGTCCGCGGGCTGGGCCTTCAGCGCCGAAAGAGAGTTGTCGATCCCGGCTTCGATCCGCGCATAAGAGGCAAGGTCTTTCTCATGCACGGCGTTCTCCGCCACGCCCCAGAGCGCATCGAAAAGCTGGACCTGCGTTGCCGCCCGGGCCGGCCGCGTGTCCTGCGTGGAGTCGAGGCTTCCCGCCGCGATAGTGGACAGGGCCGTGAAGAACTGCGGGCTCGCCTGCTCCCCGCCCCATCCGGCCGAAAGGTTGTCAGAGAGAGTCTTGCCAAGATCAGAGAGAGCCTGCGTCACGCCGGCCGGCGCTGCCTGCGCCGAGAGGAGCGCGCGAGCAGAAGCGTTGAGGGCAGCTTCCACCGAGCGCGACGAGGCGGAGGAGGAGGGCGGGTTCTGCATGTGCCAACGCATGGAGAACTGTTCCAGCAGGTCAAGGGACCGCTTCCACTCGCCAAGGGATGCCTGGACGTACGATTGCTCGAGGGGGAGGAGCAGCGCGTCGACCTTCGTCAGGGCATTCGTCTGGGTGGAGGAAGCGGCCTGCGCCCACCCCGTGCCTCCGAAGGCAAGAAATGCCGCCAAAAAAACCGGGGCGAGAGGCGACCTGCCGGATCTAAATCTCATTTCTTTATATGACTATTTTTGTCAGGTATTGTCAAGAAATTAGGGGCCATCCGCGCGGCGGGACTGCGTTGACGCCAGGCCCACGGCGCGCCGGGCTGCTCCTACTGTTTCAAGCCCTCTTGGACCCGCGCAAAGAACAGATGATTCCTTGAAAGGTCCTTGTTCTCGTTGAGAACCAGGCTGTGAACGATTGTTATCTCCCGTACATCGGGCGGGTGCCCTGACTCGAGGAGGTTTTCCAGTATCCTCACCGTGTAGTAGCCCTGGAGGATGGGGTTCTGGTAGATGACCGCGGTCAGGAGATCCTTCTCCAGCAGGTGATTCGATGAGGAGTCGAGGTCGTGAAGAACGACCACGCGTCGGGCGCCAGCCGTCTGCTCCAGCGCCCTGATGAACGGCGCGTTGTACGCGGCAATCAGGTAGACCGCGTCGAACTCCTCGTTCTTTTCCGCAAGCAAGCCCGATATCTCCTGCTCCGCCTCGCGGGAGTTGATCCCCTTGGTGATGAAGGCCGCTTCATGGGAAACCTCGGGAAAGCGCTTTTCGATGACTTCCCGGAAGCCCTCGAACCTCAGCTTGTTGATGTCCGGCGCGCGCAGGATGACGCGGCTGTCAGGCAGGGTGGTAAGCACAAGCACGCGCGGGCTGCGCTTGAACTGGAGGGCTTTTCCGATGTACTCCCCCGCCAGCCCGCCGCCGGCTCGATAATCAGGACCGACATAGCAGATCCTCTGGCTTTCCGGGGCGTCCACGTTCAGCGTCACATAAGGGATTTTTGCGCGCGTAATACGGGAAATGATCTCATCCATTCTGTAGATCCACTGGTTGACGAACGCAACCGCCTCCACGCCATCACGGATTTCTTCCTCCAGGAGCTGGAGGTACTGCTTCGAATCCCGCTCCGCCACCATGTGATAGTTCACTCTGTAGTTCAGGGCCTGGATCTGCTCCGCTGCGGTGGAGATGCCTGTGCGGATGTCGTTCCAGAAATAGCGGGGAAGGGTGGAAGTGAAAACCGCGATTTTTCGGACCTTGTTTCGCTTGAGCACCTGGGAGGCCTTGTGGGGCACATAGCGGACCTCGCGGGCATACTCGAGGATCCGTCCCTTCAGCTCCTTTGACACGTATCCGGAGCTGTTGAGGGCCCGGTGGACCGTGATCAGCGGGAGGTGCAGCGCCTTTGCTATGTCTTTCTGCGTGATTCCCATACCAGCTCTCTCGTCATTCCATGAGCTTTCTTGTTGACAGCGCCAGTGTCATATGATAAACGTACATCATATCCGGGCAGACCGCCCGTGAATAGACCTCGAAAAGGAGGAAGGGAATGAAGAGATATCTTCTGGCTGCGGCGTTCATCGTCGTGTGCGCCGCGCTTGTCGTTGGCCAGGGCAAGACACTCAAAGTGTTCTTCTACAGCCCTGAGCTCACCGACCAGTACAACGACATGGCCAAGGCCTACCAGGCGGAGACGGGGAACACCCTGGACATCACCGTGAACCAGGCTGACTACGTGACGCTTTTGAAGTCGAAGCTCAACTCCGGAGATATTCCTGATGTCTTCATGAGCAGCGCCTACGCGGACAATGCGACCTACAAGGATTACGTGTATGACCTGACCGACGCGGATTTCATCAAGCTGATCGAGCCCTCTGCCCTGGCGGGGGTCACCGTAAACGGTCGGATCACCGGCTATCCCTTCCTGGTGCAGTCCCACTCCTTCATCTACAACAAAAAGATCTTTGCGGAGGCCGGCATCAAGATGCTTCCCCGCACGCTGGGGGAATATGAGGCGGTGGCGCGCAAGCTGCAAGCCCGCGGCATCCAACCCTTTGCCACCGGCTACAAGGAATGGTGGGTCCTTCCGCAGACGGCGTGGCAGGTCCTTGCTCCCGCTGCCAAGGCCTACGGCGGATTTGCCGGCATGGTGGACAAGCTGAACAGCGGGGCGCTCACGTTCAAGGAGATCAAGGGGATGAGCACCGTGTTCGACGTGCTGGACTTGATCAAGAAATACGGCGGCCCCAAGCCCCTTGAGTCGGATTTCAATGACCAGTGCTCCGCCCTTGCCACCGGCAAAGCGGCCATCATCCACCAGGGCAACTGGGCTGAGGACACCATCCGAAAGACCACGCCGGACATCGACATCGGTTTCCTCCGGGGGCCCACGGCTGGGACGGCGAACGACGCCGGGATCATGTATGATTCCAACCAGACCATCAGGGTTGCCAAGGATGGGCAGGTTGAGCTTGCCCTCTCCTGGCTGAAGTGGCTGACCACGTCTGAATACGGAAAGGCCTGGATACCGAGCAAGATCAAGCAGATGTCCCCCATCATCGGCGCCAAGGCTCCGGCGGCGGAGCTTGCCCAGGCCACGTCGGCCTTGCTTGCGGCCAAGGTCCCCAGCTACCCTTGGTTCTACCAGATGTTCCCCAACGGAACGGAGCAGGGACTCGGCATCATCCTCCAGGGCTACTGCGCCGGGCAGACCAATCGGCAGCAGACCTTGGACACGCTTGACGCGAAGTACACGCAGATCGTGAACGCCTCCAAGTAATGGACGTGTGAGATCCGGTTGGCCGGGGAGCGCGGCTCCCCGGCCGTCTTGTAAGAGGAGCGGTTCATGACAGCTGGGCGCAGCAGGGCGCGTGTGAGGCGCGGCATCGAGTTCCTTTGGATGACGGCACCCGCCGTGATTGCCATCCTTCTCTTCGTCGAAATCCCCTTCCTGATGAGCATCACGTACTCCTTCACGAAGTGGAACGGCCTGGACAAAGTGGCGAAGTTCATTGGGCTTGCCAACTACAAGGAGCTCCTGACAGCCGACCCTGCGTTCGGCAGCTCCCTGGCTTTCACCATCGTTTTCACGGTGGTGACCGTCGTGGCAATCAACGCCATTGCCCTTTTCCTGGCGGTGATCCTGGACACGAATATCCGCGGGAAAAACGTCCTGCGGGCGGCGTTCTACATCCCCAACATCATCAGCCTCATCGTCATTGGATACGTGTGGCGGTTCATTTTCTCCCGCGGGTTCGACTCTCTGGGCTCCCTCACCCACATGGGCATCTTCCAGCTCAGCTGGCTGGGGGACCCGCACCTCGTGTTCTTTCAGCGTGGTCCTGGTGTCTGTGTGGCAGTCCATCGGCTTCTACCTGGTGATCTACATCGCGGGCTTGCAGACGGTTCCCCGGGAGCTGCTGGAGGCGGCCGTTATTGACGGCACCAGCCCGGTGAGCCGGTTTTTCCGAGTCACGCTTCCCTTGATCATCCCGTCGGTGACGGTGGCGGTCTTCTACTCTGTTTCCAACGCCCTGAAGACCTTCGACGTCATTTTCAGCCTGACCTTCGGCGGTCCGGGGACGGCCTCGACGAGCATTGCCCTGGACATCTACAAGACCGCATTCAGCGATGATCGCTTCGGCTACGGATCAGCCAAGTCCGTCGTGCTCTTCCTGCTGATCCTCGTGGTCACCGTGACGCAGCTCAACGCTTTCAAGCGCAGGGAGGTGCAGGCATGAGGCGGCCGCGCGGGGCCCTGGCAGTTTCACTTCTCATGGGCGTTGTTGCGCTCGTGTACATCTATCCGCTGATCCTCGTGGCCATCAATTCCCTGAAAACCTTCGCCCAGATCATGGAAAACGTCATGGCTTTTCCCTCCCGGCTGCGCTGGGAGAACTTTGCCAACGCCTTCACGCTCATGCGCTACCCCAACCTGTTCGTCAACACGCTCGTGGTGACGTGCCTGGGTACCGCGGGAGTCGTGCTCCTGGCTTCCCTTGCCGGCTTCAAGCTTTCCCGCACAAAGACGCGCATCAGCTGGTTTGTTTTCCTTCTCTGCGTCGCGCCCATGATGATCCCGTTCCATTCGTTCATGATTGCCCTCGTGAAGGTTGCCAAGACGCTCCATCTCACGAACTCCCTCTGGGGGCTCGGCGTGGTCTACTGGGGCCTGGGCGTCCCGCTTTCCCTCTTCATGTATCACGGGTTCGTGAAGACGGTGCCCACGGAGCTTGATGACTGCGCGGCAATTGACGGCGCGGGGCCGCTGCGGGCGTTCTTCCAGGTGACCTTCCCCCTGCTGCAGCCCGTGACGGTGTCCGTCATTGTGATCAACGTCATGTGGATGTGGAACGACTTTCTTTTGCCCCTTCTCATCCTGGGCGGATCCAAGACGTCGCAGACGCTGCAGCTTGCGGCGTACAATTTCTTCGGCCTGTACAAGATCGAATGGCAGAATGCCATGGCCGGCGTGCTGCTCACCATCACGCCAGCCATCATTCTCTACCTGATATTGCAGAGGCACATCATCAAGGGCATGGTGGCCGGCGCAGTCAAAGGTTGAAGGAACACCGTTGAAGGAACACCAATGAAGTTTTCAAGCGGATACTGGGGATTGCGGGAAGGCGTGCGTCTGCTCACCCCCGCCCAAGCGCGGGACGTACGGCTGGATACTTCATCACTGACGGTCTTCGCTCCCTGCAAACCCATCCGTCACCGGGGCGACACCCTGAACACTCCCCAGCTCTCCTTCACCTTCAGCTCTCCACGGGAAGACGTGATTCGAGTCCACGCCTGCCACTGGAAGGGGGCGCGCCGGCGCGGCCCTGACTTCGAGGTGCTCCGGGATGACGGCTTTGTTCCCCGCATTGAGCAGCTCCCTGAGACCGTCTCCCTGTCCAGCGGGAAGCTTTCCGTGCAGGTGAAGACCTCGGCTGAGTGGGGGATCGATTTCTTTTTCGATGGCGCACGCATTACCGGAAGCGCCAAGGGGTGCGCCGGCTACATCACGGACTCCGACGGGTCCCCCTACATGCGGGAGCAGCTCTCCCTTGGCGTTGGTGAGTGCATCTACGGCCTTGGCGAGCGGTTCACCCCGTTCGTGAAGAACGGCCAGAGCGTGGAGATCTGGAACGAAGACGGCGGGACCTCGAGCGAGCTGGCTTACAAGAACATCCCGTTCTATCTGAGCAACGGAGGGGGCGGCGCACGTGGCGCTGCCTCCGGCGGGGGAAGCGCGAGCTACGGCGTGCTGGTGGCGCACCCGGAGAAGGTGTCCTTCGAGATCGCCTCCGAGGTCGTCTCCCGAGCGCAGTTCTCCGTGCCGGGGGAGGAGCTGGACTATTACGTGATAGCAGGAGCTTCGCCCAAGGACGTGCTTCGAAAATACACGCAGCTCACCGGGAGGCCGGCCCTCCCCCCCGCCTGGTCTTTCGGCCTTTGGCTGACCACGTCCTTCACCACGGACTATGACGAGAAGACGGTCACCTCTTTCATTGACGGGATGGCGGAACGCCGCGTGCCGCTTTCCGTTTTCCATTTCGACTGCTTCTGGATGAAGGAGTTCCAGTGGTGCGACTTCGAGTGGGACGCGGCGCAGTTCCCCGATCCGCGGGCAATCCTTCGCAGGCTGAAAGACAAGGGCTTGCGGATCAGCGTGTGGATCAACCCCTACATCGCCCAGAAATCCAGACTTTTCGATGAAGGAATGCAGAAGGGGTTCCTCGTCAAGAAGCCTGACGGCAGCGTGTGGCAGTGGGACCGTTGGCAGGCGGGCATGGGGCTGGTGGACTTCACCAATCCAGAGGCCGTCCGCTGGTATCAGGGAAGGCTTCAGGGGCTCCTGGACGCGGGCGTGGACTGCTTCAAGACGGATTTCGGAGAGCGCATTCCCACCGACGTCGTGTATCACGACGGATCCGACCCGCTTCGCATGCACAACTACTACACCTACCTGTACAACAGGGCCGTGTTCGAGGTCCTGAAGGACTCCAAGGGGGAAGGCAAGGCGGTTGTTTTTGCGCGCTCGGCAACGGTGGGCGGGCAGAAGTTTCCCGTCCATTGGGGAGGGGATTGCTCGGCAACGTACGAGTCCATGGCGGAAAGCCTCCGAGGCGGACTTTCGCTGGGCCTTTCGGGGTTCGGGTTCTGGAGCCATGACATCAGCGGTTTCGAGAAGACGGCAACTCCTGACCTTTACAAGCGCTGGACGGCTTTCGGGCTCCTCTCATCGCACAGCCGTCTTCACGGGAACGAGTCCTACCGCGTCCCCTGGCTTTTCGGAGAAGAGTCCACCGAGGTGCTTCGGTTCTTCGTGGAGCTGAAGTGCAGGCTCATGCCCTACCTGTTTGCCGCGGCCTTCGAAGCCTCCCGGGATGGGATCCCCATGATGCGGGCCATGATCCTGGAGTTCCCTCAGGACCCTGCCTGCGCCGCGCTGGACAGGCAGTACATGCTCGGGTCGTCCCTCCTTGTGGCGCCCATATTCCGAGAGGACGGAAAGGTATCCTTTTACCTCCCCCCGGGGAGGTGGACCAGCCTCCTGGGCGGCGCACCGGTGGACGGCGGGTCATGGCGAAGCGAGGCTCACGGGTACATGAGCGTTCCGATCATGGTAAGGCCCGGCAGCATCATTTCCATGGGAGCGGACCAGACCAGGCCGGACTATGACTACGCCGACGGCGTGGCCTTCCATGTCTTCGAGCCCGTCGAGGGACTGGAATCCTCCGCAACGGTTTTTTCAACCGAAGGGCGCGAAGAAGAAACTCTTGAAGGTCCGGCGGGAGGCCGGCACGCTGACCATCAGTTGCAAAGGACCCCGAAAGCCGTGGAGCGTTTGCCTGAGGAACGTGAAGAAGGTCAGCGCCGTTGAAAATGGCGTGCTTTCGGAAACGCCTGAGGGCGCCGTTGTCAAACCGACAAAAGGATCTGAGAGAATAATCGTGAGACTCTGAGCCTTCCGGATGAGTATTCTTTCTCAAGCGGAGGTTCCATGAACATCGGATCCAAAATAGGTTTGGGCTTTCTCCTTGTCAGCGCTTCCTTTGCCGGCGCACAAAGCTTCACGGTGAGCTCCCCGGCGGTTTCGGGACCTTCCGAGACGGGCTTCGACAGCGGGCTCACGTCCGCTGGGCGCCTGGACGCCCAGTACGCCGCGGCCAGCGGTCCGGGCAACCCCCGCTCCTTCCCTTTTTTCTGGAGCAACGTGCCCGCGGGGACGAAGGCCCTGGCCCTGATCCTTGATGACCCAGACGCCCGGCTCGTGCTGGCCGCTCGGGGGATCAAGGCCCCGTCATTCCTCCACTGGACCGTCGCGGACATCGACCCTTCCCTGGGAGGCCTTCCCGCGAACGCATCCGTTGACATGACCTCCCTTGTCCAGGGGAGGAATGGCGGCGGGCAGATCGGATATCGAGGACCGCAGCCGCCGGCGGACTTCCCGCCGAACACCGGCAAGCGCCTGATCCACGTCTACCGGCTCGCGCTGTACGCTCTTTCCGCCCCCACGGGGCTTCCCAAGGGCTACAGCCTCGACGAGCTGCGCCAGGCAATCAAGGACAAGGTGCTCGGAGAGGCGCGCCTGAACATCAGCTACAGTAACGACTAACGGTCTCAGGCGCGCGGAGCGTGTCCCGCACCGCGCGAAGCGCGCCAGAGCCCGCTCGTCAGCGCGTGCTTTGGACCGCGCGGATGGTGGACGTGGTAGACCAGCCGGCAACCATGGGCACGCGGACCACCTCTCCGCCGTAGCTCAGCACAAACCTGGCGCCCACGATCTTCCGCAGCGGGTACTCGCTTCCCTTGACCAGCACGTCGGGCCTCACAGTTTCCAAGGCTTTCACGGGGTCAGCCTCCGGGAAGATGAAACATGCATCCACGCAACGAAGGCTTGAAAGCAGCCCGGCGCGCGCAAACTGGGGGACGACGGGCCGCCCTGGGCCCTTGATGGCTCGCGTCGAGTCATCACTGTTGATTGCCACGATCAGGGCGTCCCCTCGCGCGCGCGCCGTCTCCAGCAGCCTCAGGTGGCCTGCGTGGAGGAGGTCGAAGACGCCGTTTGTGAAGACGATCCGGCCCTTGCGCTTGCGCAGAGAGGCTGTGACGCGGTCCAACCGTTCGTAGTCGATCACGATCCGTGAGTGAGCCTCCGCGCGCCTGATTGCGCGCAACGCTGCCTGGACCTCTGCGGGGGAGCCCCCGCGAAGCGCGCCCTGAAACCCGATGTCAGGGGCACTGCCAATGAGCCATGACGCGTACCATTCAATGGCGTTCTCCCGGACGTAGGAGCTGATGCAATCCGCCGCTATCCATGCATGGAAAGGGGGCGGGACGACGCGCGGCGGCCCGCGTTTTCCCGGCGCTGCAAGGACCAGCCGGAAATGCCTGCCCAGGTCCTGCGCGGCGCCCGCCACCCCCTCCGCGGCCTCCTGTCCGGCCGCTTCGATGATGATTGCGCGGCAGCTTTCAAGGGAATCCGCGGGGACGGGGCGGCGTCTCATCCGATGGCTTTTTCGATCTGCTCCAGATGGTGGGCCCGGTGATTTGCCCTGTCCAGGCGCGGCTGGCCGTCAGCTTCCACGCGCGCCAGCAGAGACGGTTCCAGGGAGTCAATTTCCTTGTCGATGATCTGGGCCGCTTCCAGGGAAAGCTCGGCGGCCTTGCGCGGCGGCAGCGCAAGAAGGAAAGGCTTCATTGCGTCATTGAGCACATCCACGTCTCCGGACGGGCTGCCCTTCCCGCCGGCTTTCCATCTGCGCGCCAGCACGATGCCCCTCTGGTCCCAGAAGGCGACGTGCGCAAGAAGCCCGCTTACCGTCCATCCAGGGCCGCCGGCGGGAAGGGATAGCTGGGCATCCGTGAGATGCCCGACGACCTTCCTCAGATGGTCCAGCTCAGCTTTGTTGCGTGCGGAATAGGCGTTGGCCATACGTTTTTCTCCTGTTCTTTGTCTGCCGTTCAGGCGATATAACGATCCTTCGAAAGCTTCTGGTGTGCGATCTTCAGCTTCCGGTCAATGTTGATCCCGTAGGGACACAGGCGGGACAGGTCAGTGTAGTTCCGCTGAGGGTCCACCTTCTGGGGAAGCATGGCATATTCGTCACGCGCCGTCTCCTGCTGTTGGAACCAGTTGCGCAGTCTCTCCCGCAGTGCGTAGTTGGCGGTGTCGGTGACGCGCAGGTCATCCATCTGGCGGTCATACAGTCCTTCCAGGAGGAATACGGTCTGCGGATCGAACCCGTTCACCTTGCATTTGCCGCACAGGCGGCACACATAGTCACCCAGCTCGGGGGCGCTTCGGAAGAGCTTTTCCCTTTCCCGGTCCAACATCGGCTTGAACCCCGACACGAGCCGAAGGTCCGTCTCCAGCATGCGCCGGGAGTTGATCCCCGCGACAACCGTCGTGACGGGCAGGCTGAGAGTGTAGCGCAGCGCGGGTGCCGGGGAGCGGTAGAGGTATCCGTCAGCCATGGATTTCATGGCAAGCACGCCGATTCCCTTCCCGAGGCACGTGGGAAGGAGCGTGCTTTCCACGTTCGGGTAGTTGAACCGGTCGAAGTAATTGAACCCGGTCATCAGGACGTCAAAAGGAAAGCGCTCCAACGCATACAGCCCGGCGTCAGGCCGGCCGTGGAAGCTCACCGCTATGAACCTGGCCTTTCCGCTTTTCTGCGCCGCGGCCGCCGCCTCCAGCGCGCCTCCCGGGGCAAGGACCTGTTCCGCTTCCTCCCGTTTCTGGAGCGCATGGATGAAAATCACATCCACGTGGTCCGTCTTGAGGTTGCGGAGGCTCTGGTCAAGCTCCGCGGAAAAGCCCGCGCGCGTCCTCTGCGTTGACTTGGTTGCCAGGAAGAAATCCGCCCTTCGATGGGAGACCGCTCTGCCGATCTTCGTCTCTGAAATACCGTCACCGTAGCTTGCCGCCGTCTCCAGGTAGTTGCCGCCGGCATCCAGGTACGCTCCCAGGAGGTGCGCCGCTTCCGCGGCATCAATCTCCACGAGGTGAAAGCCGCCGAATCCCAGAACGGAGAGCTCGAGCCCTGTCTTTCCCAGTTTCCGCTTTTCCATGTGTTCCTCCCGGATGTCATCAGCCCGCCGCTGCCGCGACAGGCTCCCTGTCTTCTCCTTCGAGTCCCTGCTGCTGCCACAGAGTGTAATACAGGCCGCCGAGCCGCAGAAGCTCCTGGTGGGAGCCTTGCTCAACGACCTGTCCCTTCTTCAGTACGACAATGCGGTCCGCCTCGGCTACCGTGGACAGCCGGTGCGCAATCAGAAGCGTGACAAACCGCGGACGGGTCCGGATGATCTCATCGATTGTCCGCGTGATCTCCTTCTCCGTCTCCGTGTCCAGCGAGCTCGTGGCTTCGTCAAAGATCAGGATGTCCGGTTCCCGCAGCAGCGCCCGGGCGATGGCCAGACGCTGCCGTTCCCCGCCGGAAAGCTTCAGCCCCCCTTCGCCAATGCGGGTGTCCAGCCCCTGGCGGCTTCGCTCGAGGAGCCCATGGAGCTGCGCCGCGCGCAGGCTCTGGACGCATGCGGCGTCCGTGGCGTCCCGCCGCGCAAACTTCAGGTTGTCGCGGATGGTGCCGGCAAAGAGCTCGATGGCCTGCGGCACGAAGCCCACCCTCCCCCGAAGCTTGTCGTAGTTCACCTCTCGGGAGTCGATCCCGTTGAAGAGGATCCGCCCCGCATCCGGCTGGTACAGCCCCAGGAGGAGCTTGATGAGCGTGCTCTTGCCCGCCCCCGAAGGGCCGACAAAGGCGACGCTTTCTCCTGCGCGCGCCTCGAAAGACACGTTTGCAAGGGCCGGCTCCGCGCGCCGGGATGCCGGTAGGTGACGCGCGAAAACTCCAGTGATTCGATTCCGTCAGGGACCACGCCGTCCGGGTTGCGCGGCGCAGGCTCCTGCGCCATGATCTTCTGGAGATTCTCCAGGCTGGCCCGCGTCTCCTGGTACTTCGCGATCACGGCCCCGATCTCACCAAGGGGCCCGAACACGAAGAACGAATACATCATGAGGGAGAAGAACTCTCCCAGGGTGATGAGCTTCATGGAGATCAGGACGAGCATGAGCAGTATCAGGACGGCGCGGGAGAAGTTGAGCGCGGTTCCCTGGGAGAACATGAGCATCCGCACGGTTTTCACCTTGGCCAGCTCCAGGTCCAGGATCTTTTGGTTGGCCGAGTTGAGCCTTTCGATTTCCTGCGTCTCCAGGCCCAGGCTCTTGATCAGCTCGATGTTGCGGAGGCTTTCCGTTGTGGAGCCTGACAATGCGTTCGTCTCTCCGAAGATGCGGGTCTGCACCGCCTTGATCCTGCGCCCCAGGACGGAAAGAAGGCCGCCGAGGAAGGGCGCCATGATGATGAGCGCCACGGCGATGGACCAGTGCACGAAGAACGAGTAGCCCAGGACGAGGAGGAAGGTGAGGGCGGAAACGAAGATCGAATTGATGGCCTGGCCTATCATGTCGCGGCTGTCCGTGCGCGCTTTCTGGAGCTGCTGCAGCACGGCTCCGCTCTGCTGGTCCTCGAACGCGCGGTAGGGGAGGCGCATGGAATGCGCCACGCCGTCCGCGTACATCCGCGCGCCCACGGACTGGGAGGCCACGTTGATGAAGTAGTCCTGGAAGTTCTTTGCAAGCCTGCTGACCATGGCCACGCCCACGAACCCAAGGACAAGGAGCCCGACGCCGCGGATGAAGTCCGCGCGCGGAATGCTTCCGATGTGGGTGACATATTTGTCCACGATGATGCGGAAGATCTGCGGGTCCAGGAGGGAGAAGACCTGGTTGATGATGGCAAGGACTATGGCAAGGACAATCATCCCCCGAAAGGGCCTGAGATACGTGAAGAGCAGTTTCATGACAGTACAATGTACTACCCGACCGCCCCGCGGGTCAGCCGGCGCGGACCAGCCATTCGGCCAGGGCTCCCCCGCTACTTGATTGCTCCTGCCGTCAATCCGCGCACCATCTGCCTCTGCGCCACCCAACCGGCAATGATGACCGGGAGCGCGGACACGGTGGCCGCGGCGGACATCTTGGCCCAGAACAGGCCTTCCGAGGTCTTGAAGCCCACGATGTACACGGTGAGCGGTGGGACCTTGGTGATGGTCAGGTTGAAGGCGACAAAGAACTCGTTCCAGGTGAAGATGAGGCAGAGGAGCACGGTGGACACGAGCCCCGGCAGGGCCATGGGGAGCATCACCAACATGAGCTCCTGCCATAGGCTGGCCCCGTCGATCCGTGATGCTTCAATGGTCTCATAGGGGAGATCTTGGAGAAAGGATCTCATCATCCAGACCACAAGGGGCAGGTTGACGGCCGTGTACAGGACAATGAGACCGTGGTAGGTGTCGAACCAGTGCAGGACCTTGAAGATGATGTAGAGGGGAACGATCACGCCGACGGCGGGGAGCATGCGCGTCGACATGACCCACATCAGCGTGAAGTTGCTGCGCTTCGTGGGGTAGTAGGCCAGCTTGTACGCCGCCGGAACGCCGAGGAGAATGGCAATCAGCGTGGAGAATCCCGTGATGATCACCGTGTTCAGCAGATAGTGGAAATATCCCGATTGGCCCAGGGCAACGTCGTACTGGTCCAGGGTGGGACGGAAGAAAAGCGGGGGCGGGAACGTGAACGCGTCAGCCTCGGACTTGAACGACGTGAGGATCATCCAGAAGATGGGGAAGAATATGAGGATTGCCAGGACGACGGTGAGGATGGAAAGGAACCGGCCGAGCGCACGCCTGTGGCCTTTCATGCCGCCTCCCCGTTTCCGCCCTGGCGGCGCAGGATGCGCAGGAACAGCAGCGTGATGATGTTGGCAAAGATCACGGCAATCACGGCGTACGCGCTGGCGCGCCCCACGTTCCACCTCTTGAACGCCTCCAGGTAGATGTTGAAGGTGAGCGTCGTGGTGTAGTTGGCCGGCCCTCCCGTCGTGGTGGTGAATATTTCCCCGAATATGTTGAGGACGAACAGGGTTTCCAGGAGCACGCCGATCTCGATGTAGCGGCCCAGATGCGGCACAATGATGCTGCGGAAGGTCGCTAGGGGCCCCGCGCCGTCGATCTGGGCCGCCTCCAGGTGCTCTTTCTGCAGGGACTGCAGACCGGAGAGCAGGATCAGCATCATGAACGGCGTCCATTCCCAGGTGACGATCACGATGATGGACGGCAGGGCGTATTGGTTTATCCAGTCTATCCGGGGACCGCCCAGCGCAGCGAGCGTGGAGCTGATCAGTCCGAAGGCGGGATTGAACAGCATGTTCTTCCACATGACGGCGGACACGGTGGGCATGATGAGAAAGGGAGTGATCATCAACGTGCGGGCAAAGTTGCGCCCGAAGAACTCTCGGGACAAAAGGAGCGCCAGGCACATGCCGAAGACGAGGGAAAGCACAACGACGGCCACGGAGAAAACGAGCGTGTTGAGCATGATTCGCCCGGTGTCATAGGCCGTGAAAAAGTCCAGGTAGTTCTCCAGCCCGATGAACCGCGCCGGTCTGTCAGGACGGAGGAAGTTCCAGTTCGTCAGGCTGTAGTACAGCGTCAGGAGGACCGGCGTCTGGGTAAGGACGATCAGGTAGATGATCGCCGGGCGCAGCAGCCAGGGATGGGCATTCTTTTGTGTTCTCACATCGCTCATGGCACTCCCCACGCGAAAGCCGGAAAGCCCGCCTCTGTCCGAACGGACAGAGGCGATTTCGAGAGATCGAAGGTCCGCGTTCTCTACTTGATGTAGCCGGCGTCCGTCATTGCCTTCGTGACGATGTCCTGGCTTGTCGCCAGAGCCTGCTCCACGGTCTGCGTACCGGCAATGGCCGCGGAAATCTGCTTGGACACATCGGTCCCGAATCCCTGGAACTCGGGGATGCCGACGAACTGCACGCCGGTGTACGGGACCTTGTCCTGGGTGGCGTCGGTCGGGTCCGCTGATTCAATGGACTTCAGCGTCACGTCAGCAAACGCTTTGGCCGCCTTGATGTAGTTGGGGTTCTTGTAGGTGGAATAGCGCGTCCCGGGCGGGACGGTTGCCCAACCGTAGGTCTTCCCCACGAGGTCGATGTAGTCCTTGCTCGTGCACCAGGTGAGGAACTGCAGCGCTTCGGCCTGGTGCTGGCTGGTGGCCGGGATTGCATACGCCCAGCTCCACAGCCAGTGGTAGCCTTTCTTCACCTTCTCATACGGGGCCATGACGAAGCCCACGTTGCCGACCACCTTCGACTGCTTGGGATCCTCGAGGAAGCCCGCGGCAACCGTGGCGTCCACCCACATGGCGGCCTGTCCCTGAGCTATCATGGTGAGGCTCTCGGAGAAGCCGTTATTTGCAGCGCCGGGGACTCCGTAGTCCTGGAGCAGCTTCACGTAGAAGCTCACCGCCGCTTCGAACTCCGGTGAGGTCAACTGGGGCTGCCAGTTCATGTCGAACCACTTCCCCCCGAACGTATTGATCACCGTGTCGAGCGGCGCCATCACTTCTCCCCAGCCAGGCAGACCGCGAAGCGCAATGCCGTACTGCTTCTTGGCGGGATTGTGCAGCTTGCGGGCGAACTCCCGGATCTGGTCCCAGGTGGGCTCAGCCGGCATCTTCAGCCCGGCGGCGGCAAACATCTTTTTGTTGTAGAACAGCATGCTCGACTCGCCGTAGAACGGGGCCGCATAGAGCTTCCCGTCGTTGGACAGGCCGAGGCGGATTCCTTTGATCAGGTCATCCACGTTGTAGTTGGGCTGGACGTTGCCCGGATACTGCGCCATCAGGTCATCCAGCGAGGAAAGCCATCCGTTCTTTCCGAAGATCGGCGTTTCATAGGTGCCGATCTGCACGATATCGAACGAACCGGCCTTGGTGGTGATGTCCGTGGTTACGCGGTCACGAAGCTCGTTCTCAGGGAGCATGACAAAGGACAGTTTGATGTTGGGATGCTCCGCCTGGAACTTGTCGGAGAGCTCGAGCAGCCTCCGCTGGTCAGGGTTGTTGACGACAGCCACCGTGATCGTGGTGGTGGGCGCCTGCGCGGCCGCCATCATCACAGGAACGGTGAATGCCGCCATGACAAAGAGAGTTACGAGGAGAAAGACCCTTCTCTTCATGGAGTTCCTCCGAAACAGACGTAGTGCAGGCGTTGCCGTCCTGCCCGGCGTGATAGTAGCAACGGGCTTCGTGTGCCGGGAAGTTACCGGGGTACCGAAAATAGCAGGAATTGTACTAGTACCCGGCGCCATGGTATCTTCACCCTGCTGGACTCTGAGCGCCGTATGCGGACACGAATGTGGATTGCGGTTCGCGCACCCGGTCTTGTCACCGTTCTTGCAGGCCACGGGATAGCGGCACTGACGTTTTTGCTTTCTTTCCGCTCGCCGTTGCGATCCATCTGGTTTCCCCAGTTCTTCATCCTGCTTTCCCTGGCCACGGTCATCCTCCTTGGCCTGCGGAGGCTGCCCCGGGATTCGCATCGGCTGATTGCGCTCGTCTCCGTGATGCTCATCGAGGTCGTGCTGGGCGTTCCGCTGGGAACCGACCTGGCGGTTGCGGGGATCCTCGGGACGGTGTTCATCTTCCTTGCAATGACCGAGCTGAAGGGCGGAGCGGTGTCCATCCTCTGCGTTGTCTATTCGACGGCAGTCCCGGCCAGCCACTGGCCGCTCGTGGCATGGGGAACGCCCGTCCCGGGGGCGCCGCCCCTCGAAGCGGCCCTCCTGGGGACGTATTTTCTTTTCCTCACGTGGCTCGTGGGGATGGTGGGAAGCCGCGGGCAGAAGATCAGGCGCCAGGATGAGGAGCTGCTGCGCATTGACGGCACGGTGCGCGCGCTCTCGGAGGCGAACCTCGATTTCCAGGAGCTGGCCACCCGGGTTCAGCGGGAAACTCAGGAGCAGGAGCGCAAGCGCATAACGGGTGAGATCCATGATATTGTCGGGTACACACTCACCAACATCCAGATGATGATGGAGGCGGCCACGGACCTCGTCAGCAGGGACAGCTTCGGACTAGAGGAGCTCCTGGTGAAATCCCGGGACCAGGCCCAGCGAGGTCTCCTGGAGACCCGCAGGGCAATGCACAACCTGCGCGCGGTCTCCGAGGTCAGGGCAAGCGGCCTGGGCAGGGTCACCGAGGTGGCACGGATCTTCGAGAGGGCTACCAAGGTGGCGGTAAGGCTGAACTTCGGCAACGCGCCCGACTCACTCGGCGCCCGCGTGGATGACGTGGTATACCGGATGGCGCAGGAATGCCTTACGAACGCCCTGCGCCACGGGAACGCCACCGAAATCACGGTCAATTTCTGGATCGTCGGGGCGGTGCTTCGGCTGAGCATTTCCGACAACGGCGTCGGATCGAAGGAGATCATTCCCGGTATCGGCTTGTCCGGCATGGCGGAGCGGCTTGCCCACATCGGAGGCACCATGAAAGCGGAGAACACGCCTTTTGGTTTCCTCGTGCTGAGCGAGATCCCTCTCAAGGAGGCGGTGTGAACGGGCTGGAGAGAGCTGTCTGATGGGCGCCGCCACAAGGATCAGGGTCCTCCTGGCTGATGACCAGGTCCTCTTTGTCGAAAGCCTCCGCACGGTGCTGGAGACCCGCGCGGAGGACTTCGAAGTGGTTGGCGTGGCGGGCACGGGGCGGGAAGCCATCCAGCTCGTCATGGAAAAGCACCCCGACATCATCCTCATGGACGTCCGAATGCCGGAGATGGACGGCGTGGAGGCCACCAAGATCATCCATGAGACGTATCCGGACATCCACGTCCTCATGCTCACGACGTTCGATGATGATGAATACGTCGTGGAAGCGCTCAACCACGGGGCCGCGGGCTACATGCTGAAAGACATGCCGCCGGCGGACCTCATTGTCTCTCTTCGAGCGGTCTGCAAGGGTTCCATCATCATCTCCCCCCAGGTGGCCAACAAGCTGCTGCGGATGCGCGAAGGGGAGGGGAAGGCGGAGGAAGGGACGGAAGCCCGTCCGCGTCCGCTCCCCGACGGGTCTTTCCTGCGCTACCTGAGCAAACGAGAGATCGAGATCCTGCGGCTGATAGGGACGGGCGCCGACAACGTCCGCATTGCCCGAAAGCTTTCCATCGCGGAGCAGACGGTGAAGAATCACGTGAGCGTCATCTACTCCAAGCTTCACGTCCACAACAGGATGCAGGCCATGAAGCTCGCCAATTCGCTGAAGGAATACTTCGGCCCGGACGCCTGACAGCAGTACTAGTACTAATACTGCCCGCGGCAGTACCGCGGTAACTTCCGCTCCGCCTGTCCGCGCGATAGGATGGCAGGCGGTATGACACGAACCTCCCGCGAGAAGGCCGTTGTCCTCATCCTCGCCTGCATTGCGGCAGGGACCGTGCCGTTGTCCGCGCGCGGCGCCGCGGAGGGGGCAGGCGCATCGTCTCTCACCGTCGCCACGGTGAACAATCCGGACATGGCCGTCATGCAGCAACTGTCGGCGGACTTCACGGCATCAACGGGGATACAATTGAACTTCGTCGTGCTGCCGGAGAACGAGCTCCGCCAGAAGGTCACGGAGGACGTCGGCCTGGGCTCAGGCAAGTACGACGTGGTGACCATCGGGACCTACGACGCGCCGATCTGGGGAAAGAACCAGTGGCTCGTTCCCCTCGAGCCCTTGTTTGACAGGATGAGCGAAACGGAGAGAAGCGCCTACGCGCGTGACGACCTTCTTCCGACCGTCCGCGCGGCCCTTTCCTATGAGGGCCGGCTGTACGCCCTGCCCTTCTACGGGGAGAGCAGCATGATGTTTTATAGAAAGGATCTCTTCGCCACAGCGGGGCTTGTCATGCCGCCAAGGCCGACCTGGCGGCAGATATACGATTTTGCCGTGCGCCTCCGGGGCTTCGAAAATGGCGGCTACGGGATCGTGCTCCGAGGGCTCCCCGGGTGGGGGGAGGTCCTCGCTCCATTCGACACCGTGGTCAACGCGTTCGGCGGCCGTTGGTTCGACCAGAACTGGCGCCCGACGTTCGACGAGCCGCCGATGGCCGAGGCGTGGCGGTTCTACAAGAGGCTCCTCGCCGACGCAGGGGAGCCCACGCCGACAACGGACGGCTACACCGAGTGCCTTGCCATCATGCAAAGCGGGAAGGCGGCAATGTGGTATGACGCCACCGTGTCGGCGGGGGCGCTCGAGGCCCGCGACTCGAAAGTGGCAGGCCGTATTGGCTACGCCTTTGCGCCTTCCGCGCGGCGGGGCAACACCGGTTGGCTCTGGGCGTGGGCGCTGGGGATAGAGTCCTCCTCCCGGCACCAGGAGGCGGCCTTCCGGTTTCTTACCTGGGCAACGGACAGGAAGTATATCGCCCTGGTGGGGGCACGCATCGGTTGGGCGCAGGTCCCGCCGGGGACCCGGGCATCCACGTACAGCAACCCCAACTACCTGGCCGCGGCTCCTTTTGCGAGGATCGTTTTGAAGTCCATCGAGGAAGCGGATTATGACCATCCGTCACTCCCGCCGGTGCCCTACAAGGGCTTGCAATACGTCTCCATCCCCGAGTTCCAGAGTCTTGGCGAAGCCGTCTCCCAGCAGCTGGCCGCGTACATCTCCGGACGTGAACCGCTCGAGCAGGCGCTTTCGAACTCCCAGGCAGCGGCGCTGAAAGTGGCCCGCGACGGCGGCTACCTCAGGTGACCCCGTGAACGACATCCCCGGAAAGCGCAGACGGTCCACGCTCCTGTCCCTGCCGGCCATCGTGATCGTGGCGGTGGTCACCCAGGCCCCCATCCTGGCCACGCTCGGGATGTCCCTGGTGCGTTGGATCATCGTGCGGCCGGACCTGGGCATCACGTTCATCGGCCTGGACAACTACGGTGAAATCTTCACGTCCTGGGACTTCTACCAGGTGGTGCTCAATACCGCCCTCATCACGGTGGTTTCACTGGTGATCTGCACGGTGCTGGGGATTCTTTTCAGCCTCATGCTGAACCGCGACTTCCCCGGCGTGAACGTCGTGCGCACGCTCATCATTTCTCCGTTCTTCGTGATGGATGCCGTGGCAGGCATCATCTGGCGCGCCATCATCCTCAATTCCTCCTTCGGGTGGAACGGGTACTTCGCCTCGCTCCTGGGGACGAAGCCGTTCGACTTTTTCGGGGTCCACTCCCTCCTCACCATTGTCATCCTGATTGTCTGGCAGTGGACGCCGTTCTTCGTGCTGATCATCCTGGCCGGGCTGCAGAACATTCCCCCGGAAGTCATGGACAGCGCGCGCGTGGACGGGACCGGATGGCTGCGCGAGCTGGTTTCCATCCGGATCCCCGTCATCATGAACCATATCGAGGTTGCCATCCTTCTGGGCCTGATCTTCGTGCTCAAGGTGTTCGGGATCATCTTCGTGACCACCCGCGGGGGTCCGGGGTACTCCTCCGCGAACCTTCCCTATTACGTGTACAAGACCGCGTTCCTGGGGTGGGACGTCGGCCACGCCGCAGCCGTGGCGGTGGTGACGGTCGTCATCACGCTGTTGGCCATCACGGCGCTGTTCCGCTGGTTTCGGCGGCGGATTGGTGAGACGGCATGAGAAGCCGAAAGGGACGCGCGTTGCGCCGAATCCCGGGTATTTTCCTGATATGGCTCGTCGCCATCCTGTGGTGCTTCCCCCTCCTGTACATGCTGATCACGAGCTTCAAGGGGGAAGCGGACGTCCTGCCGCCTTCCCTCTGGATTGCGCACCCGACGCTGGAGAACTACGCCATCGTGCTTCGTCACGATATTGTCCGCTACATCCTGGACTCCGCGGTGATCTCCGTCTCTTCTGTTTTCGCGTGCCTGGCCTTTGGGGTGCCGGTGACCTATGCCCTTGTGTTCGGGAGGCTGCGTCACTCGGAGAAGCTCTTCTTCTGGTTCATTTCCACAACGCTGCTGCCGCCGGTGGCGGTGATCGTGCCGGTCTTCCTCCTGCTCCGGCTCTCCGGACTCCTGGACACCCTGGGCGGCATGATCCTCATCTACACCGGCGTCAACATCCCCATTGTGATCTGGATGACGAGGTCATTCCTTCTCGACGTGCCGCGGGAGATCCTGGAGTCCTCCGACATCGACGGTTCCTCGCGCCTCGGCTCGTTCTTCAGCATCATCCTGCCCCTCGCGCGCCAGGGGATCATCTCCACGGGGCTTCTCGTGTTCATCTTCGTATGGAACGAGTTCTTCTTCTCCATCAATCTGACCTACGTGCACGCGGCAACCGTGCCGGTGTACATGGCGAGCTTCATGACCCAGCAGGGCTTGTTCTGGGCAAAGCTGTGCGCAATCTCGACGCTCGTTGTGCTTCCTCCCATGGTCCTGGGCTGGCTGGCCCAGCGCTCCCTGGTGAAAGGCCTGACGATGGGCGCCGTGAAAGGATGAAACAGGAGGTGATATGAAATCCGCGGTCATCGAAAAGCCGGGCACCGTCAAGGTGCATGAGCACGAAGCGCTCCGTGTCAGCCGCCCGGATGAGGTGCTGGTGAAAGTCATGGCGAGCGGCATCTGCGGGACGGACGTCCACATCTACCACGGGGAATACCTGGGCTCGTATCCCATGACTCCCGGCCACGAGTTTTCCGGCGTCGTTGTCGAGGTCGGGGAGAAGGTCACCCGGTTTGCCCCCGGTGCCCGCGTTGCCGTGGAGCCCAACATCAGCTGCGATAATTGTGCGGCGTGCCTCAACAACCGGCAGAACTTTTGTGAGAACTGGCAGGCGGTCGGCGTGACGCGTCCGGGGGCCATGGCCCAGTACGTGCTTGCCCCTGAGAAAGTTGTCTTCGACGCCGGGGAGGTTCCCTTTGACCGGGCTGCTTTCATGGAGCCGCTTTCCTGCGTGCTCCACGGAATTGAGTCGGTCGGCATCAGGCTGGCTGACAACGTTGCCGTGATAGGGACCGGCCCCATTGGAATGCTTCTGATCCGGACCGCCCGATCCTGGGGGGCCGCGCGGTTCACCGTTGCCGAGTTGAGTGAGGAACGCCTGGCGGCCGCGCGGCGGGACGGGATTGCCGAAGCAACAACGGACGTTGCCTCTCTGCCGTCGGACCGCTTCGATGTCGTGATCGATGCCACCGGCGCGCCTCCCATGCTTTCCCAGGCCATCCGTCTGGCGCGCCCCGGCGGGCGGATCCTGATGTTCGGCGTCTCACCACAGGGAAAGACGGCGACCATTGAGCCGTTCCAGGTGTTCCGCAAGGGGTTGTCGATTTTCGCCTCCTACACGTCACGGAGAAACAGCCTCCAGGCGCTGGCGCTCATTGGCTCGGGGCGCGTGCGCGTGGATGACCTCGTCTCACACCGCGTGCCTCTGGAGGGCTTCGAGGGCGGGATCCACAAGATCGAGGACAGGAGCCAGAACGCAATGAAAGTGATGGTCTTCCCGAACGAGGAATCAATCTGAAGGAGGAAGGTATGGCGATTCTGGACAGGTTCGGGCTTCACCGGCAGACTCGTGGCTCGCACCTATAAAAAAGACCAATAGTGTCCAAAAACCTGCAAAGATCGCGTTTTTGATAGGTGCGTGGGTTCAGCCACGGAGGGAGAGAATGCGAGCCAGTCGATTGCGTATACCCATGTCCAGCTATGCGGGGCGGAACCGTACGGGAGCGTACGCGGGCAGCTTCTTGTCGACGAACTTGATGTCGAACCTGGCGAACCTCTGCAGCCCCTTCTCTCGGGGAATGTCAGGGTCTCCTTCTCCAATGAGCGGCGCCGCGTAGCGGATGAAGTCATCCGTCACATCCATCCCGTCCTTCGTGATCCAACCGGCCGGCAGGAACCGTGAGGAGTTGGCGACTTTCTCCAGCGGGATTTTGTCATAGTACACTCCATAGGAGCTGCCGGGTCTTCTCAGGATGGTGGCCATCCAGCCCGTGCCGTCCCGAAGCGCAATGGAGACCGCCTGCTGTCCGACTTCCCGTGCTTCCTTGATGTCAACGGTGGAGGCATGGATGGAAACGGACCGCTGGATCACGCCGGGAAGCTGGCCGGTGGCCTGGCCGCGAACCGCAAGCCCTTTCTCGTTCAGGTAGTTAACCACAGCCTGGGACGCCGTGGTCCTGCTGGCCCCGTACTCCACGTGGCCGAAGCCGTCATGCCTTTCCCCGACTCCCCCCACGTCGAACCCCTCATTGACCACTACGATGCACCTGCCTGTCTTTGCAAGCTGCCGGTTCACGTTTTCGTGGAGGCTTGCAAGGGTGTGTCCGGTTTCCGCCATGTAGAGCTGAAGGGGCATCCTGCGCTCCGGGTCACCGAGCCGGGAGGCAGCCGTGATGAAGCCGGACTTCCTCCCCATGGCTTGCAGCACCGCCACAGGCTCAGAGACGCACATGCCCCGGTTCTCTTCCTCCATGTTCTGGATGAGGGAGGCCCAATACCGGGCGGCGCTGCCATATCCCGGGGTGTGGTCGATGATCTTGAACTCGGCGTCTCCGATATCGTTGTCGATGGTCTTGGGAACACCCGCAACGACCAGCTCCACTCCGCGCTCCCGCGCGAGCTTCGAAACCTTGGCTGCGGTGTCCATCGAATCGTTTCCGCCAATATAGAAGAAATAGCCGATGTCGTGAGCCCGGATGACATCGACAATGCGCTCGAAATCCTCCGCCTGCCCCGAGGTCAGCTTGTACCGACAGGTGCCCACAACCCCCGCCGCGGGAGTTGTCCCCAGCAGCTTGATCTCCGAGGAAGCCTGCCTGCCCACGTCGAAAAGCTCCTCCAGCAGCACGCCTTCAATACCGTGCCAGGCCGCGTACAGCGTGCCGATGTGGTCGGAGTGCTCGCGGCAGGCTTCGATTACCCCCTGGAGTGATGAATTGATGACCGGCGACGGTCCGCCGGACTGCGCGACGAGTGCGTTTCTTTTCACGCCCCGGATTGTATCAGAGACGCTTGAGTCACTCCACGGGCCGGACTTTCTGGCCGTCATTGAGAAAGGTCTGCCCTTCCGTGACGACCAGCGTTCCGTCCCTGAGGCCGGAGGTGATTTCGGTCACCGCGTCAGTTGCCGCCCCGGTCTCTACCGCCGCCTTCTTCACCGTGCCGTCAACCACCGAATACACGTAGTCCACGCCCGTCTCGGTGACGATGGCGTTGTTGGGGACGACGAGGACGCTGGCCCTGTCCTCTACGGGGAATGACACTCGAGCGAACATCCCCGGCCTGAGGTCCCCGTTCGTGTTTTTGACCGCCACCTTGATGAGGTAGCCCTGTGAACGCGGATCTGCCGCGGGGCTGATGGTGTCCACCGCGCCCGGGATGCGCTCCGGCTTGTCCGCGGTGTCCACGGTGACGGTGACAGTCTCCCCAACACGGATTCGCTGCACCATGTCCTGGGAGACGCTCGCTTCCGCGCTTACCGTGCTCGTGTCGATGATCACGAACGCGGGCACCGAGCTGGAAACAACCTCCCCGGCGTCCACGTTGCGGGCCGCCACCGCGCCCGTGATGGGTGAGCTGATCACCGCGTTGTCCAGCTGGGACTGCGCAAGGTCCAGCGCAGCCTGGGCCTGTTCCACCTGGGTCGAGGCGACTCCCGTGGACTGCGGACCGCCCTTCTCCTGGATGAGGGAAAGGTTGTCCTTGGCCGTGCCCAGCGCAATCTCCGCGCTGTGAAACCTGGCCTGCGCCGAGTCGAGCTGCTGTCGGGCCACGGTCCCGTCATCAAACATCTTTTTCGTCCGCTCCGAGATGTCTTTTGCCTCGTCGTACTGGACCTGCGCCTGGCGGACCGCGGACTGGGCTTGCAGGACCTGGGAGGACAGGGAGGAGTCGCTTGTCCGCGTAAGGTTGGCGCGGGCGCTTTCCAGGACGGCTTTTGCCTGGCGGTACTGCGCGTCGAAGTCTTTTGCCTCGAGGGTGAAGAGCACCTGTCCCCTTCTGACCCGCTGGCCCACCTCGGCGCGGGTGCTTGCCACCCGACCCGAGATCTTCGAGCTGACCACCACCTCCTCATGCGCCTTGATCCGAGCCGCGTATTCCTGGGTGATGGACAAGGCCTGGCGGCGCGCCGCAACCACGGTAACGGTTCGCGGGGCTTCCTGAGGAGCCTGGCGGGCGGGCGCGCACCCCGCACAAAGGACGGCAACGGCGAGGGCGGAAAATGCTCGCGCTCGGCTCATCGGGGACCTCCGTGTGTCGCAGGGGCCTGCGCCGACCGCTTCCCCCGAACGGCGGCGCGGGCCTCATCGATCAGCGTGTAGACGACAGGCAGGAGCAGCGGCGTGAAAACCGTGGATGTGACAAGGCCGCCAATCAGGACAACGGCCATGCCGGAGCGTATCTCACTGGACGCGCCGAGGGAGAGCGCAAGAGGCATCATGCCGACGATCATGGTCACCGAGGTCATCAGGATGGGGCGAAGCCGCGTGACCCCCGCCTCCAGGAGCGCCTCCCGCAAGGGCTTGCCGCGCTTCACCAGCGTGTTCGTGTAGTCGATCAGGAGCGTCCCGTTCTTGGAGATGAGCCCGTCCAGCATGATGAGGCCAATGAACGCGAAGATGTTGATGGCTTTGCCCGTCAGGGCAAGGGCGGCAAACGCGCCAATGACGCCGCAGGGTATGGAAAGCATGCGGATCATGGGCGTCAGGAAGGATTCGTAGAGCACCACGAGGATCATGTACACGAGCAGGATGGAGGCCACGAGGGCCCACGCGAGGGAGCGGAAGGAGGTGGCCATGTACTGCGAGTCACCTCCGTAGATGATCTGGTATCCCAGGGGCAGCGTGACGTCAGCCAGTTTCTGCTTCACGTCGGCAGTGACCGCCCCCAGCGGCCTTCCCTGGATGTTGGCCGTGATGGTGGCCACGTTCTGCCTGTTGCGCCGCAGCACTTGTTGCGGGCTGTCGCTTTTCACGATGCGGGCCACCTGCGTCAGGGGATCTGCTGGCCCAGGCGGTTCGTGATGGACAACGTCTCCAGGTCATAGGGGGTGCGGATCTGGTCTTCCCGGTAGCGCACCGTCACGTCGAACTCATCCCCTCCGTAGCGGTAGACTCCCGCATCCGCCCCCGCAAGCGCGGTGCGCAGAACGCCGGCAACGTCCGCGGCGCTGAGCCCGTAGTCAGCCGCCGCCAGCCGGTCGATGATCACGTTCACCTCCGCCTGCGTGGCCCGCATGGTGTTGTCCACGTCCGCGGTGCCGCGCACGGACCGCACCTCGCTCTCCACCCTGCGCGCCAGGTCACGGAGGATGTCGCGGTTGGGCCCGGTCACGTTGACGATGAACGGCTTGGTGCCTTCTATCGAGGTGCGGTCCAGCACGCCGGGCTCCGTGACGGAGAAGTCCACTCCGGGCAGGCCTCGGCCCCACTCCCGCAGCTCCCGCGCCACCGTGGACTGGCTCTTGCGCCGCGCGGACTTGTCCTTGAGCTTCACGACGAGCTCCGCGCGCGAGCCCGCCGAGGCTCCGCCCACTCCCGCGTAGACGGTCTGGACCTCGGGCAGGGAAAGCAGGTGCTGCTCCACCACCGCGGTCTTTTCATCCACCTGCGGGAAGGTGGCGCCGGGACCGAGGTCCAGGTCCACGATCACCCTGCTCTGGTCGAAGGTCGGAAGGAACTCGGTCTGGATGACCTTCATTGGAATGAGGGCGATGCTGGCCGCCACAAGCACGGCCACGGCGCCGATCACCTTCCAACGGTTCGCAAGGCACCACAGGAGGAACCTCCGGTAGCCTCCCTTCACCGAGGTCTCGAAGAAGCCGCCGGCGGGCGTCGAGGTGGCCGCTGCGGGGACGCCGCCGCCGCGTTGCTTTCCGCGGCCGCCGTCATCGCCCAGGTGGCCTTTCCCCCCGCCCTTGGCGCCGCCAAGCATCCGGGAAGCCATCATGGGAGTGATCGTGAAAGACACGAGGAGCGAAAGCAGCGTTGCCGCCACCACCGTCACGCCGAACTGGCGGAAGAACTGCCCGACGATGTCCGAAAGGAACGCGATAGGGGCAAAGACAACGACGTCGCACAACGTGATCGCAACCGCGGCGAGCCCGATCTCCATCCTCCCGCGGACCGCTGCTGTCCGGGCGTCCTCACCGAGCAGGATGTGCCTGTCCACGTTCTCCAGTATCACGATGGAATCATCCACGAGGATCCCGATGCACAACCCCAGCGCCATGAGGCTCACAATGTTGAGCGTGAAGTGGAACAGGTACATCGCGAAGAACGTGCCCACCAGGGAGAAGGGAATGGCAATCAGGACGATGAGAGACGACCTCCACCTGCGCAGGAAGAGGAAGAGGACAAGCGACGTCGTGATGATGCTTTCCAGGAGGTTCAGCCGGGTCTCATCAAGGGAGGCTGAGATGAACAGCGTGGCGTCGCTTGCAACGGTGAGCGTGGTCCCTGGAAGCAGGGAGGCCTGGAGGGACGGCAGGGAGCGCTTGATCCCCGTGACGGTGTCCATGAGGTTCGCGTTGCTCTGCTTGCGCACGACGATCCCAATGGCCGTCTTTCCGTTCAGGCGGACCGAGCGGACAGGGTCGGGGTAATCCAGCTTCACCTGAGCGATTTCGGAGAGCGGGACCGTTGACCCCATGGTCGTGGGGATCCTGAGGTTGCTCACCTCCTGTACGCTTCCGAACTCGCCCAGCATGCGGACGGTCAAGTCTCGGGACCTCTGCTTGATCTCGCCAGCCGGCACGTTCATGTTGTCGGCCTGGAGCGTTGCCAGGAGCGTCTGGGTGCTGACTGAGTAGTAGTCCAGCTTTTCCCTGTCCAGCGTGACCAGGAGCTGCTTTTTCTGCCCGCCGTCGATGGTCACGCTGCCGACGCCCGGGAGCGCCTCGATTGCGCGCGTCACCGTGTCCGCCTGGTTGTACAGCTCCTCCGGGGTGACGTCCCCGGTGATGGCGAGGATCAGGATGGGCTGCGCGTTGACGTCGAAGGTGAGGATGACGGGCGCCGTTGCGTCACGGGGCAGCTTGTCCGTGATCCCGTTGATAGCCTTCTGAACGTCCGCCTGCGCCGCGTTCAGGTCCGTGGACATGGTGAACTGGATGATCGTGACGCCGTAGCCGACGCCGGAGGTAGATCTCATTGTGTCGATCCCGTTGACCACGGAGACCGCGTCCTCGATGGGCTTGATGATGTCCTTGTCGATCTGCTCCGCCCCGGCGCCGGGGTAGGTGGAGCGGATTGCAATGATGGGCGTGTCCACGGCGGGGAAGAGGTCCGCCCCGAGGTTCAGGTATCCCACGAGGCCGAGTCCGACAACGAGGACCATCCCCATGAGGATGGCGGTGGGACGCCGGACCGAAAGCTCCGTGATGTTCATGGACGCTCTCCGGTGATCTTCTCGACGTCGGCGAGGCCTTCCTCCCGGGAGTACCGCGCAAAGAGCAGGTCGAGCTCCGCGGAATCCGCCTGGATGGCTGCGTTCTGCTGGTCCTCACGGCTCGCCTGCCCGTTAGCCAGCGCCACCCCGGCATTCCGCAGTTTCTCCTGGAGATAGTCGAGGCGGGCCTGCGCCGCCTGGACATCCGAATCAGCCCTGACCGCCGCCTCCACGGCCTGGCGAAGCTGGACACGCACTGACTTGGCTTGCTGGCTTAGCGCCACGCCCGCCATGTCAACATCCTTCTCCGCCTGGCGGATGCGGTTAAGCGACTCCAACCCGTCAAAGGCGCTCATCTTCACCCCGAGGGTGAGCAGGACGTCGACGTTCCACGTGTTGTTGCTGAACGTCCACGCGCCGGAGTAAGGGAAGTCTTCCTGTCCCGAGATGTCGAGAGAAACGCCAAAGTTCACGTCGGGGCGGAGGATGGCGCCGCCCTGCTCGATGGAGAGCTTGCGCCGCGCCTGCTCCACGCGGCTGCGTGCTTCGCTCATGTCCGGTGAGCCTTGCAGGGAGGGGGCAAGGAGGGCCTGCTCATCCAGAGCGGGGAGCGCGGCGTGGAAGTCCGTTGCCAGGTTGGCGCCCTCCGTCTCCTGCCCGGTCAGCACCGCCAGGTCCGCCAGAGCAGTGGATTCGCTTTGCCCGGCTTCCGTGAGCTTTGCCTCCAGGGAGGCAAGCGTTGCTTTCACTTCCAGGAGAGACTCCCTGGTGATCGTTCCCTGGTCGAAGCCCTTCTGCCTGTCGGAAACGATCACGACCGCCGTGTCCCTCATGCGTTTCAGCGCATCCTGGGACCTGTAGGCCAGGAGCGCGCTGAAGTATGACTTTCGGACCTGCCAGTCGATGTCCCTCTGCCGAGCGCTCATGTCAGTTCCCGCGGCCTCCGCCTGGAGAGACGCGAGGTCGATTGCGTTCTTGATCTTGCCCCACGTGAAGAGGGGTTGGTTGAGCGTGGCGGTGAGCGTGAAGTAGTTGTGCAACGAAGCGCCGACGTTGAAGGGGCTCGGCGGAATGGCGCCAAGGGGAATGGCAGGGCTGCCCGCGGAAAGCGCGTTGGCTGGAATTGTCAGCGTGCCAAGGGCCCCTGCGTCAACGGTATATCCAGGCGGTGGATTGACGAGATAGGATCCAGAGGCCTGCAGGTCCACGTGCGGGAGAGCCTTGCCTTTCGCTTCTCCCAGCCCAGCCTGGGACTTCTCCAGGGCCAGCTCGGAGAGACGGACCGCTTCTGAGCTCTTGCGGGCAAGGGCCAGCGCCTGGTCCAGAGTCAGGGGGGAAGACTGCGCGCCAGCGGCAGCCGCCGCGGACAGGAAGAGAAAAGCGCCGAAGATCCGGTGGCTGATGCGGGTCATGGCCCTGCTTCCTGAAGGCGGAGCGCAATTGCGCGCTGCAGCGCGTGGATCTCACGGTCGACGCGCGACGGCACGGCGAGCGCCACGGAGAAAATGACCCCGACCACGGTGATCCGTATCAGGGCGCGCCGCTGCCGCGGATCCACCGCGGGCCGCCCCGCGGGGTCCTCACCCTGGGTCAGGATCCGCTCGATGAGAGCGTAGAGCTCTTCCAGGTTCCCCTGGAGGAGGTTCATCTGGCTCGACTCGAAGAGCATCCCCCGCAAGAGGGGACGGGCGTCCTTGAGGCTCGTGAACCCGATCTCGATCAGGCTCTGAAGGCGCGCGCGGGTCGACTCCTCGGAATCCGCAAGCGCCCTGATCTGGGCCAGGAAGCGGTCCCACCTGTCCTGGACGGTTGCCCGGAAGAGGTCCTTCTTGTCCTTGAAGTACGTGTAGATGGTGCCGGAGGAGATTCCCGCGCGCTGGGCAATGTGCGTGATGCGCGTTGCCTCATACCCGATCTCCCCGAAAACCGAAAAAGCGGCGTCGATGATCTGCGCCGGTTTGTCCCTGTCCCGCGGCCGCGCCATGCCCTTCCCTCTAAAATGACTGAACGTTCAATCAATTATAGCCGCAGGCGCGCGCAAGCGCAAGTCCACTATCGACGCGGTGTCCACTATCGACGCGGGCGCGCACGGGGCTGCAACGGGCGCGCCGGTTCCCTGGTCTCCTACGGCTCTTTTTCCAGGAGCGCGCGGAAGGATTCCAGCTCCTCTTTTCTTTCAGGCGGCGTTGTGGGATAGGCCGCTTTCAGCCCCGAGAGCGTTTCGACGGCAATCCGTGAAACGATGAGTCTCGCGTTCTCCTTGTCGTCAGCGGGAATGATGTACCAGGGCGCCTTGTCCGTGCTCGTCTCCGTGATGCAGTCCTCGTAGGCGGACATGTAGTCCTTCCAGTATTTCCTCTCCTTGATGTCCGCCTCGCTGAACTTCCAGTTCTTTTGCGGATCATCGATGCGCTGAAGGAAGCGCTTCCTCTGTTCCTCCCGGGAGAGGTGAAGAAAGAACTTCACGACGTGCGTCCCGTTTCGATGGAGGTGGCTTTCGAATTGCGCGATGGACCGGTAGCGCCCTTTCCAGAACGAGTCGTCGGCAGCGCCCTCCTGGGTAATCCCCTGGGCTCGGAGAAGCTCGGGATGCACCCGCACAATCAGGACTTCCTCGTAATAGGAACGGTTGAAGATGCCGATCCGTCCTCGTTCGGGCAGGCATCGTGTCGTGCGCCAGAGAAAGTCGTGCTGCAACTCCTCCGCGCTGGGCTGCTTGAAGCTGAAGACCTGGCAACCCTGCGGATTGACCCCGGACATCACGTGCCGTATGGTGCCGTCCTTCCCGGCGGCGTCCATGGCCTGGAAGATGAACAGCGCCGCGGTGCGCCCGGAGGCATAGTGGACGTCCTGAAGCGAGCTCAAGGCCTGGACCTGATCGTCAATGAGATTCTGGTATTCCTTTTTCGAGCCGTACACGGGAGGGACGGAGGTGGGCCACTTTTTCAGGTCGATCTTTTGGCCTTTGCTCGCGCGGAAACGCTTCACCTGGATTTTCATCATAGCCCCGTCACTATACACCTTTGTGGCGAGCTCAGGTGGGGGAGGCTCACGCCTTCCGCCACGCCTTCCGCGTTGACGCCGTACCCAGGGGCGGCTATGCTCCGGCGGGCGGGCATGGTTCTCTTCAGTCTTTGACTCCGGAGGTTCACATGGGTGATCGGGAACGGTTCATCGATGAGCTTCGCAAAGCGTGGCGGGATGAAAAATCCAGCGCCCTCACCTACGCGGCTGCCGCGGAACATGAGAAGGACCCGAAGCGTCGTGACGTCTTTCGCCGTATGGCCGCGGAGGAGGTGAAGCACGCGGAGAGATGGGAGAAGCGGCTTCGCGAGCTGGGCGCGGACCCGGGAACGTATACGGAGACCGTCTCGGAAATAGCGCGCAGGAAGGCCCTGGTGGAGAAGGGCCCCGAGGCCGTGGTGAAGGTCATGGAGGCCGCGGAGGACAGCGCAAACGGCGGATATGAGACGCTGGCGGCCCTCTCCCCGACTGAGGAGGACCGGATTGCGTTCGAGGAGACCGGGGTGATGGAGCGCGCCCATGACAAGGTCCTCACGGATATGGGAGCCCTGGCGCCGCAGGCGCCGCAGCCCATGCGCGTGCTCCAAGGCATCCTCGGCAAGGAACGACACGTGCGCGGCGGCGGCTGGATCGGCCAGGCCATTTACGGCATCAACGACGGCCTGGGAGCGGCCTTCGGCGTCGTCAGCGGCGTTGCCGGCGCCACTCACGTAAACAGCTCGTTCGTTCTCTTGAGCGGCTTCGCCTCCATGGTTGCCTCCGCTCTCTCCATGGGAAGCGGTGCGTACCTTGCGGACAAATCGCAGAAGGAAGTCTATGAGGCGGAGATGAACCGCGAGCGCATGGAGATCGAGGACAATCCCGAGGAAGAGCAGCAGGAGCTGTCCTTGTTCTACCAGCTCAAAGGTTTCAGCGAAACGGAAGCGGACGCCATGGCGGCGCGCATGGCGCAGAACCCGGAGGAGATGCTGAAGACGCTGGCCCACGAGGAGCTGGGGCTTTCCGAGCAGGCGTTCCCCAACCCGTGGCGCTCCGCGGTCAGCGCAACCGCGGCCACGGCCGTCGGCGCGGCAGTGCCCGTTCTTCCCTACGTCTTCACCACCGGTACATCGGCGCTTCTCATCAGCTTCGTGGTCAGCACGCTGGCGCACTTCGCCGTCGGCGCGGCCAAAGTGGTGGTCACCGGCCGCAGGTGGTGGAGGAGCGGGCTGGAGATGATGCTGATTGGCCTCGGGGAGGCCGCCATCACGTACGGGATCGGGCTCCTCGTGGCGCCCATGATCGGGAGGTGAGTTGTGACCGACAGGAATGCGCTGGGAGAGAAGGTCCGTTCAATACGGGAATCCAGGAGCATGTCGATCGAACAGCTTGCGGACAGGGCTGACCTCGACGCGGGCCATGTGGGGCAGATCGAGTCGGGGGCGCTCATTCCGTCCTTGAGCCCTCTCATCAGGATAGCCCGCGCTCTCGGCGTGCGGCTGGGCACGTTCCTCGACGACCAGGAGCAGATGGGGCCGGTCATCTCACGCGCCGGCGCGCATGAGGCGGTGGTGCGGTTCTCCGGCCGGGAGCGGTCCAGCCACAGCGACCTGGATTTCTTCTCCCTGGCGGCGAACAAGACGGGGCGGCACATGGAGCCTTTCCTGATCGACATCCATGCCGCCTCCGCGAAGGAAGCGCAGGCTTCGACCCATGAGGGGGAGGAGTTCATCTTCGTGCTTTCCGGCGACGTGGAGATCGAGTATGGAAGGGACGCCTACGTCCTGCATCCGGGGGACAGCATCTACTACGACAGCATTGTCCCCCACCACGTCCACAGCGCGGGGGATAAGGAGGCGAAGGTCATCGGCGTGGTCTACACGCCCTAAGCCCTTTGACCGCGCCTGCGCTCATGGAAGCGTTATTGCCCGGGCTCCACCACCATGAGTCGGTAGCCCACGCCCGGCTCAGTGATGATGAGCCGGGGCATGTGCGGGTTTTCCTCGATCTTCTTCCTGAGGCCCGTGACGTAGACGCGCAGGTAATTGGTGTCCTGCTCGACGTTCGGGCCCCAGAGCTCGCGGAGGACATGGCCGTGGGTGACCACGCGCCCGGCGTGCTGCACGAGGATCCGAAGCAGTCCGTACTCGGTCGGCGTGAGCTTCACCTGCTCCCCGTCCACGCGCACTTCGCGTGAAATCAGGTCCACAACGAGCCGGCCGGAGGAAAAAGGCTCCTGGGTCTCCGTGGGCGCCCGATGGCGGATGGCCACTTTGATGCGCGCCACGAGCTCGCCGGTATTGAACGGCTTGATGAGATAATCATCCGCTCCCCCGTCGAGCAATTTCACGATCTCCTCTTCCGCGTTTCGCACAGACAGCACGATGACGGGAACCGTGGACCACGTCCGCAGCTCTGAAAGGGCATCCGCGCCGTCCCTGTCGGGGAGCCCCAGGTCCAGGAGCACGATGTCGGGCTTCTTTCCGAGCACCATCTGGAGGCCGTCGGATGCCGTCCCCGCTTCGTGGACCGCGTACCCCTGTTTTTCAAGGCTGACCCGAAGGAGTCTCCGGATCTGGACTTCGTCATCAATCACGAGCACGGAGGTCACGAGATCACCTCCCTTTCGGGCATTTCCTCCGCCTGTCCTTCCACGACGCTGTCCGGGAGGAAGATGGAGACCGACAGCCCGCCCTTGCGGTTCAGGTACGCGGTGATCTTCCCTCCGTGAGCTTCCACGATCCCCTTGCAGATGGAAAGGCCGAGGCCTACGCCTCCCGCGGCAGCCTTGCTTCCGCGGAAGAACCTGTCGAACAGGTGGGGAAGCTCTTCCGGCGCGACACCCGGTCCTGCATCGGTAACGGTGATCCTCACGCCGCGGCCTTTTCGCTCCACGCTGATCTCCACCGAGGTCCCGGGGGGAGTGTGGCGCGTCGTGTTGACGAGGATGTTCGTAAGGACCTGGGTCATGAGGATGAAGTCCAGGGACACGAGCGGGACGTCCTCATCCACCCTGATGGAGAGGGGATGATCCTTGGACTGGCGGCGCATGGCATCCGCGACGACCGACACCAGGTCGAAGATGTCATTGGAGGATTTCGAAAGGCGCAGCATGCCGGATTCCAGGCGCGTCATGCTGAGGAGGTTCTCGACGATGGAGTTGAGGCGGTCGGTTGCGGTGAGCGTTTCGGAAAGCAGCGCTGACCGTGAGTCCCTGTCCTCCGCCGTTGCCGCATCCTGGAGCGCGGTGACCGACCCCTTGATTGTCGTGAGCGGCGTTCGCAGCTCGTGGGAGATCGTGTTCAGGAGGACCCTTCCCAGCCTCTCGGATTCCCTGGCCATGAGGTTCTTCCTGTTCTCGTCCGCCAGCAGCTCCCTTTCAATGGAAAGAGAAAGGTTGCGCCCCAGGGTCTGGAGGAACTGGTCCTGGTCATGCGGCCAGGCCCGCCCCTCGGGGATGCGGATGCCAAGGACGCCGACCGTGGAATCAGGGGTGAGGAGCGGAACATAGTGGTAGCGGGCGAACGCCAGCGTGTCGGTGTACTTCCCGCACGGCGTCCTGTTGGCAAAACACCATTGGGCCACGCCGAGCTCCTTGTCGTCGATCTCCACCGCGGACAGGGACCTGACCGTCTTTTCAATGGTTGTCTCCGAGTCCCTGAGGAAGAGGATGCACTCGGCTTCGAAGTACTTCGAGATGCGCTCGATGCTCGTCTGCGCGATCTCGGGGATGCTGTGCAGGTGCGAGAGGTTCTGGGAGAAGTTGTAGAGGAGCGTTACCCGCCTCTCCCGCACGGCAAGCATGCGCTGATTTGTCCGAAGGCGCGTCATGAGAAAGGCCAGCGCGGCCGCCGTCACGAAGTACAGGATGATCATGAGCGCGTCTTCGAGCTTGCCGATGGCGAACGTGAACCGCGGGGGAATGAAGAAGTAATCCCACAGCACGGCGCTCAGCGCGGCGCTGATGATGACGGCGCGCCGGGTGGCAAAGAAGGCGATGGCGATCACGGAGAGCAGGTAGAGGATCGACACGGTGTGATAGCCCACTTCCGGCAGCGCCAGAAGGTTGATGATCGTTACGACCCCGATGAGGGCCAGGGAGAGCGCAAACGTGGCGGAATGCGTCTTCAGCACCACGGTGAGCCTCGCGGGGGTATGGACCACCGTGGTGCCTTTTTCCTGGACCACGGCCACGTCGATATCCCCGCTGTCGGCAAGGATTCTGTCCGTGACGGAGCGCTTGCCGAAGCGCGGACGCGTGCTCAGGCCAGATTTGCCCAGAACGATCTGGGAGACGTTGTTTGTCCGCGCGTAGCGCAGCACCGCTTCCGCGACATCCTCCGCGGGGATGCTCGACCACCGCCGCGCCGAGCTGCCGGGCCAGGTTCATGTTCTTCCGGAGGTTCTCCTGCGCCGTCTCCGTCAGGACCTGGCCGCTCTCGATGAAAAGGGCCGTCCATTCCGCCTTGAGGCTGAAAGCCCTCTGCCGGGTCCAGCGAATGAGGTGCGCCGAGTTGGGGCTCGCGCTGATGGCCACGAGGAGCCTGTCCCCTGATTTGGCGGGGGTTTCCCTTCCGCTTGCCTGCGCGAAGCTTGCAAGCTCGTGATCCACGAGGAGGGCAGTGTAGCGAAGGGACATCTCGCGCAACGCGGTCAGCGTGCTCTTCTTGAAAAAGTTCTCCACCGCCGTGCGCGCGGCGTCTCCGAGGTAGACCTTCCCCTCCGCCAGGCGCTTCAAGAGCTCTTCGGGAGAGATGTCGATCAGCACCACCTGGTCCGCGGCGTCGAAGACGGAGTCCGGGATCCGTTCGTGGACGGCATATGCCGGCTATCTCCTCCACCGTGTCGGCGAAGCTTTCCAGGTGCTGCACGTTCACCGTCGTGAAGACGTCGATCCCTTTGGCAATGAGCTCGAGGACATCCTGGTATCTCTTTTCATTCCTGACGCCGGGCACGTTTGTGTGTGCCAGCTCATCCACCAGCACCAGCGCCGGCTTTCGCTTGAGCACGGCATCCAGGTCCATTTCCTCAAGGGCCTTCCCGCGGTAGTCCAGCCGCGTCCTGGGGACCGTCTCGAAGACCGTAGCCAGCTCCTCCGTCTCCTTCCTCTGGTGGCTCTCCAGGTAGCCAATGACGACATCGATCCCCTCGGTCTGTTTTTGCCGGGCTTCCTTCAGCATGGAGTACGTCTTGCCCACCCCGGCAGCCATGCCGAAAAAAACCTTGAGCTTTCCCTTGCCCTCCCGCTCCTTTTCCACCGCACGGAGCAGGACATCGGGATCTGGGCGTTGGTCATCCGACATGGGAGGCTCCGATGCGCATCACCGCGAGTATCTCACCGCTTCCCTATTTTGGGAACTCCTTGTCCAGGGCCACGTTGAGCGCAAGCACGTTCACCCGAGGCTCGCCCAGAAAGCCCAGCTGCGGCCCTTGCTCGAAGCTCTGCACCAGAGTGAGAAGCTGCGAGGTCTTTTGCGCATCGAGGTGCCTCGCGGCCGCCACTCTCTTTGCCTGGATCTCCGCCGACTCCGGGCTGATCTGAGGGTCGAGCCCGCTGGCGGAGGCGAACAGCATGTCCATGGGAGGGTCCCCGGGACCGTACGCCTTCTGCCAGTCGCTCTTGCGCTGGTCGTACGCCTTCTTCAGATCAGAGCTCGTCCAGCCCCAGTTGCTGGCGCCGGAGTTCGTCGGGTCATACTTCACCGCGGACGGCCGGGGATGGAAGTAGACGTCACTCTGGAAGTCCTGGGCAAGGAGCGCCGAGCCGACGAGTTTTCCGCCCTGGCTCACCAGGCTCCCCTGGACCTTCCGGGGGAACAGCGCCGCACCGACGCCTGTCATCAGCAACGGATAGATCCCGCCAACCACAATGGTCCAGAACACAAAGACGATGATTGCAGTCCTGATTGGTTTCATTTTTCTTCCCTCTCACGCCAGACCAAGGAGGTGCACGAGCAGGTCGATTGCCTTGATCCCGATGAACGGGGCAACGATCCCGCCAAGCCCGTAGACAAGGAGGTTCCTCCGCAAGATGCGCGTGGCCCCGATTGCCCGGTAGCGCACACCGCGCAGCGCAAGGGGTATCAGGGCAACGATTATCAGGGCGTTGAAGATGACCGCGGAAAGCACGGCGCTCTGTGGAGAGGCGAGCCGCATGACGTTCAGCGCCCAGAGCGGTCCCGTTGCCCCCTTCACCGCGTACAGCGTCACGAACATCGCCGGCAGGATGGCGAAGAACTTCGCCACGTCGTTGGCAATGCTGAACGTGGTCAACGCCCCTCGTGTTATGAGCTGTTCCTTGCCCACCTCGACAATGTCGATGAGCTTCGTCGGGTTGGAGTCCAGGTCCACCATGTTGCCCGCCTCGCGGGCCACCTGCGTGCCCGAGCTCATTGCCACGCCCACGTCCGCCTGCGCGAGCGCAGGGGCGTCGTTGGTGCCGTCGCCAATCATGGCGACAAGGTGCCCGGCCTTCTGCTCGTCCCTGATCCGCTCAAGCTTCGCCTGCGGTGTCGCTTCCGCAATGAAGTCGTCCACGCCTGCTTCGGCGGCAATGGTGGCGGCGGTGAGCGGGTTGTCCCCTGTTATCATGATGGAGCGGATCCCCATCTGTCGCAGGTGCGCAAGCCGGTCCTTGATGCCGCCTTTCACGACGTCCTTGAGGTAGACCACGCCCAGGACCTCGCTCCCTCGGGCCACGACGAGCGGGGTGCCGCCCTCCGCGGATATCCGCTTCACTTCCGTGTCGATTTCCGCCGGGAACCGGCCCCCTCCGGCAGACACCCATTCCTTGACGGCCTCCGCGGCGCCTTTCCTGATGCACATGCGCTCGTCATCGAAGTCCAATCCGCTCATGCGCGTCTTTGCTGAGAACGGCACGAAGCGTCCGCCGATGTCCTGGAAGCTCGAAGCCTTCACCGCGTAGTCTTTCCGCGCAAGGTTGACGATTGACCGGCCCTCCGGCGTCTCATCCGGCAGGGATGCAAGCAGGGCGGCTTCCGCCACGCCGGCTTCCGTGCGCCCTTTTGCCGGGAAGAACGCCGCCGCCATGCGGTTCCCCATCGTCACCGTCCCCGTCTTGTCCAGAAGCATCACGTCGATGTCCCCCGCGGCGTCCACTGCCCGTCCGCTCAAGGCAAGGACGTTCTTCTTGATGAGCCGGCTCACGCTGGAGATCCCGATGGCTGAGAGAAGCCCGCCGATGGTTGTGGGAATCAAGCATACCAGGAGGGCAAACAGAACGGCGGTGGTGATGAAGACCGGGCTTCCCGACTGTTTGGCGCTGTAGTCCGCAAAAAACCACAGCGTGCCGACCGCGGCCAGGAAGATGATGGAGAACGCGGACAGGAGGATGAGGAGCGCAATCTCCCCTGGGGTCTTCTGCCGCGTGGCGTTCTCCACGAGCCCTATCAAGCGGTCCACGAAGGTCTTTCCCTGCTCCGCCGTAATGCGTACGATGATCCGGTCACTGATGACGCGGGTGCCGCCCGTGACGGCGCTCCTGTCCCCGCCTGATTCGCGAATGACGGGGGCCGACTCCCCTGTGATTGCCGACTCGTCGACGCTCGCTATCCCCTGGACCACTTCCCCGTCGCCGGGAATGACGTCTCCGGATTCGCAGACCACGCGGTCACCGAGGCGCAGCTCGGCGGAGGCGCACTTTCTCTTCCTTGCCGTCGCCGTTCAGGAGACGGCGCGCAATGGTCTTGGTCCTCATGGCGCGCAGCGAATCCGCCCTGGCTTTCCCCTGGATCTCAGCAAGCGACTCGGAGAAGTTGGCAAAAAGGACCGTAAACCACAGCCAGATGGCGATCTGGAGGTTGAACCCGTTGAATACCCCGTGGAATGCGTCCACGATGTATACGACGGAAATGAATACCGAGCCGATCCAGACCATGAACATGACCGGGTTCCTGATCTCCACGCGCGGGTCGAGCTTCTTGAACGCCATCCCCACGGCGCGGGTCAGGACAGGAAGGCTTGCCAGTTTGATTTCTTGTCTCATGTCAGTTCTCCGGGGCAACGAGCCTTTTAGAAAACCATGCCCTTGAGGGCCAGGTAATGTTCAACGATGGGCCCGAGGGTCAGGGCGGGGAAGAAGTTCAGCCCCGCAATGATGATGATGGTGATGACCAGGAGCACCACGAAGATCGTGTTGTTCGTCGCGAACGTCCCGACGCTTGCCGGGATGGGCACCTTTGCGCCAAGGCTGCCGGAGATCGCGAAGACCGGGATCAGAAGCACGAAGCGGCCGACGAGCATTGCAAAAGCGCCGAGCGTGTTGTAGAAGACGGTGTTGCCGTTGATCCCCGCAAAAGCGCTTCCGTTGTTCCCGACGCTGGAACCGAACAAGTAGAGGATCTCCGTGAGCCCGTGCGGGCCCTGGTTGTTGAGGCTGGAGAGCCCCGTCTTCGTGGCAACTCCCGCGGCGGCCAGGAACAGGACGGTGCACGTCTGTCCAATGACGGCAAGGACCGAAAGCTGCATTTCACGCGACTCAATTTTCTTGCCCAGGTACTCAGGGGTCCTCCCTACCATGAGCCCCGCGATGAAGACCGTGATGAAAAGGAACACGAGCATGCCGTACATGCCGCATCCCACCCCTCCGTAGATGATTTCACCCAGCAGGATGTTGGTGAGCGGCACCATGCCGCCGAGCGGGGAGAAGCTGTCATGCATCGAGTTGACCGAGCCGTTGGATGTCACCGTTGTGGCTTCGGCCCACAGGGCGCTGCCGGCGATGCCGAAGCGCGTTTCCCTTCCCTCCATGGTGCCGTGACCGCCGGTCATCCCGTTGAAGCCGTATTCGGCAAAGAGGATCACCACGAGACCGATGGCGAAGAGCACGGTCTTTGCCGCAAACAGGGCGTGGCCCTGGCTCCTGTCTCTCACCATTCGTCCGTAGGCAAACGGCGTGGCTACCGGGATCAGGAGAATGGCCAGCATCTCGAACAGGTTGGAAAGAGGCGTGGGGTTCTCGAATGGATACGCAGAGTTGGCGTTGAAAAAACCGCCCCCGTTTGTCCCGAGCTGCTTGATTGCGATCTGCGACGCGGCGGGTCCCAGCGCGATGACCTGGTCCTTCCCTTCCAGCGTGACCGCGTGGACGGGGCCGGCGAACGTCTGGATGACCCCCTGCGACATCAGGAGCACCGCGAGGATGATGGAAAGCGGCAGAAGGATGTAAAGAGTGGACCGTGTGAGGTCGACCCAGAAGTTGCCCAAAAGGACCCGGTTCATTTCCCCCGGCTGAGGGCTGGAGGTGCCGTTCCCTGGCTTGTTGATGATTCCCCGAACCAGGACGAGCAGCGCGGCCATGCCCGTGGCAGCGCTCAAGAAGTTCTGCACCGCCAACCCCGCCATCTGCGAGAGGTAGCTTGCGGCGTTCTCCCCGCCGTAGTTCTGCCAATTGGTATTCGTCATGAAGCTGACGGCCGTGTTGAGGGCCAGGTGCCAGGACATGTTGTCGATCTTTGCCTGGTTGAGCGGCAGCCACTTCTGCGTCACGAGCATCAGGTAAAGGAACAGGAAGCCCAGGATGTTCAGCGCAAGGAGCGCGCCCGCATATTGCTTCCAGTTCATCTGCTGGCGAGGGTCGATCCCCGAGATCTTGTAGATCCCTCTCTCCAGGGGCTTGAGGAACGAAAGGATGTGCTTCTCATCGCCATAGACCCGGGCCATGTACTTCCCCAGAAAAGGGGCCAGGGCAAAGAGGACCCCGAGGTACACGATCAGTTGCATCCAGTTTGCTGCGCTCATGATTTTCTCCTAGAACTTGTCCGGGCGCACAATCGAGTAGACGAGGTAGAAAAGGAGGAATACGCCTAACAGGCCGGCAACGACCAATTGGATACTCATGCGTTCAGGGTAGCGTGGCGTCGGGCTGTTCGCCTATTTCAAGGGCGTTAAATTTCAGCGGGTTTGTGCTAGGAAGGCGCTAAGAACGGCCCGAAACGCGTGAAGGAAGCGCCCGCCGCGATACCGCCGCGAGCACCGGGATTGAAACACGCGCTGCGCCGCACTATCATCCCCGCATGCCAGAACACCAGGTCCGCCGTATTGCCCGAGGAAAGGAAACCACGCTTGTGGAGAATCCCGCGGGAGTTTTTCGCGCCACCCTCGCGTACAACGACCAACTCATGGTCTGTCATTACACGATGAAGAAGGGCGCGCGGATCCCGCTGCATTCGCATGTCGCGGCGCAGAACGGGTACGTCATCCGCGGCAGGCTCCACATGACGAAGGAAGCCGGGGATGGGTTCATTGCGGAGGCGGGAACCGGCTACTGCTTTTCCCCGGATGAGAAGCACGGCGCGGAGGTGCTCGAGGACAGCGAGGTCATCGAGTGCTTTGCCCCCCTGCGGCCAGAGTACGTCGTCGAATAGCAGCCCGACGCAGGGATTCACCCGTCTTGCCACGATGGGCTACTTTCACTAAGTTTTCCACGTCTTGAAACCAAAGCTGACGACGGTCATTTTCGACTACGGGGGAGTTCTCGGTCTGCCTCTTGATCCCGAACGGGAAGCCGCCATGATGGCCCTGACGCGTCTCCCGAAGGCCGAGTTCTATGAGGCCTACCGGCGTGACAGGACGGAGCTGGATCGGGGCACGCTCGACACGGGTGAATACTGGCGCCGCCTCTTCGCGGCGGGCGGCGTGACGGCAACGCCCGCCCTCCTGGCGCAGATCGAGCGGGAGGACGCACTGGGATGGTCCCGGGTCAACCAGAGGGTGGTGGACTGGTCCTACGAGCTTCGCGACGCCGGCTACCTTACGGGCATCCTTTCAAACATGCCCTCAGAGAAGCTGAAGTTCATGCAGGCGGACGGGCAGTTCCGATGGATCTCTGATTTCGATGTGGCAGTGTTCTCCTGCGAGCACCTTCTGGTCAAACCGGAACCCTCCATATATCGTCTGTGCCTTCAGAAGCTCGGCGCGACCCCGGAAGAATGCATTTTCCTCGACGACGTTGCGGAGAACGCGGAGGGCGCCCGCGCGGTCGGAATAAACGCAACGGTATTCCGCTCCCCTGATGAGGCGGCAACGGAGTTGGAGCGCGACTGGGGACTTCCCGTCGGGAGGCTGCGCAATGGGGGAAGCGGTCGGGGTCCACGAGAGGGCTGACGGATTCAGAACTGCAGCGTCAGGTTGATCAGGGTGAGATCGCTGCGGGGCACAAGGTTGACCGTGCTCTCGATCCTGATGTTCTGCTTCTCACATGCCTTCTGCAGGTAGGAGAGGTAGTACAGTCCGAGCTCCGTATCGATCTGCTGCTCGGGAAGGCGCTTGTAGAAGTCCAGGAGCGAGTGCTCCTTCACGTCCATTCCCAGGCGGGACTCAAGCTGCTCGTTCAGGCGGCGGAAAGTCTGCTCCTTGTTGCAGATGCTCACCCGCAGCCTGTTCTCCGTGCCAATGGATGCGCCTTTGCTTCCAAGCTGGTAGGTGAGGGAGAGCAGGTCTCCCTCCGCCTCCATGCGGCGGCGCACCTCGTTTCGCATGCGCTCATCCGTCATGAGGGATTCCCCGGTCTTGCGGCCCTTGAGGAGCTTTTCCGTCACCTGCCGATAGTGGCTCACCTCGGTGTACCCGAGGAGCTCCACCACCATGAGCGCCAGATTCTCCGAGATTGCCGCTTTCTCCACGAATCCGGAAAGGACGCCCCGAAGCTCCCCGATCAGGCCGTCGTACTCGGGCTGTCCACGGGACTTCGCGAGGATGCACCAGAGGAGCTTGGAGGAGTTGATCACGAAGCCGTCAGCAAGGTAGGCGCGCAGCGTGCGCTCGTCATCACCCAGGGAAGGGTTGGCGGCGTAGGCGCGCATGAGGGGCTCCTGGATGTCCAGCGACACGAGCGGGATCTCGGAGGCTATCCCGGCAAAGAGCGCGTCCACCTGGCCCTGGTTGTAGGAGGTGTTCTCATCGATGCAACGCCCGGGGTTCTGCCTGTTCCACCGCCTGATCAGGGCGGAGGCCATGAACATCCGCGTGGTTTCGTTCTCGAACTTCTTGAACAGGATCCTGTGCACGATGAGCTTGGTGAGGTCGATGATCTCCGAGCGCTTGGAGGAGAACTCGGAGCGCGCCAGCTCCACCGAAGCGATGTAGTCGATGTTGATCATCTTTTGCAGCGCCGTGGCCGACATGGTGGCGACGGATATCCCGTACTCCAGGCGGCTGTCCGCCATGCGCAGCTGCTTCAACTGCCGCTTGTTGCGGATGAACCACTCCACCCCGGCCGTTGTCAGAGTGATCTTGAGCGGAAGCTCTATGACGGGCGACCTTCGTGCCCTCATGAGTCGTCTCAGGAGGCCAGCGCGATCCCGTGCCTCTTGTGCGGGAAGCGCTTGGCCGCGGCCACGCAGTTCTTCTTCCCGTTGAAGACGAGCCCGGCGTCCCAGTATTCGACGGCCGCGAAGAGAGCGTTGCCGCCGTCATGATCATCGCTTTCCGGGGTCATGAAGGAGACGAAGTCCGCCATCCCCTCGAAGTCCTGCTTCTTGAAGCACTCGTTGCGCCTGCGGTTGAACTCATTCCATTCCTCAAGGCGCGTAAAGCCTTCCCCCTCGTCCTGCACGATGACGCGGGCGCTCGACTCATCGAAGGCGAACCACACGTGCACGCTCTTGGCGGGGTCCTTGCGGTTGCCGTGCTTCACCGCGTTCTTGATCAGCTCGCTGATCTGCTGCTCCAGGAGGTTGATCTCTTTCATCTCCGGCGGGGCTTTCTGGATGATCAGGAGGGTGAAGTAGCGGATCTGCCGGAAGTCGCTGGGGAACTTCTTGTAGAACATGCCGGTGCGGTCGAACAGATGGTTCGCCTCATCGATGAGAATCCCGTTGAACTCTGCCATACGTTACCTCTAACCCGCATCGCGCGAAGCGCGATATCCGGTAGATATGTCTGTACGGATCAGACGCGTCATCTCCGTACGACTCCTAGACCTTCGGCTTCAGCTGCTGCAGGGCCGTGTTCAGGTCCACGACAATGGGGAAATACTCCATGAGCTTGGTCAGCTCGATGACCTTTCGGACGCTGCCCGTCACCCCCGTGATGCGCAGGGGGAGGCCTTTCTTCTTCAACTCCGAGTGCACGTAGAGGAGCGCGCCAATGCCGCTGGAGTCCATGTACCCGACCTGTTCCAGGTTGAGGATGAAGCTCCCCACGTTGCTGTCGATCATCTTCCTGACGAGGTCCTTGAGCTTGAAAGCGTTGTACAGGTCCATCTCCCCGACCACGTCGATGACGTAAATGGGCCCCGCCTTGCGCAACTTCAGTTCCATTACTGAGTTCACTCGAACCCGCCCTTTCTAGCCGGCCTCTTCAGCGAATCTGCAGGAGCATGAGGGTCTGGTCATCATGCTGGCGCGCCCCTGCGACGTGAAGGCCGACGTCATCCCGGATGGCTTGCACGAGCTTGTCCGCGCCGCCGGCAGCATCCTTCTCTATGACGCTCTTGAGGCGTCCCAGGGTGTACTGCTGGCCGTCCGCGTTCATTGCCTCTATGATCCCGTCCGTACAGAGCACGAGCATATCCCCGGGCTCCACCCGCAGGCGCTTCTGCTCGTAGGCTGCTTCCCGCTCCACCCCAATTGGTAGCCCCTTTGCGTCCAGCTTGGCAAGGGTGCCCGTGCTGTGACGGTACACCATGAGGGGAAGATGGGCGGCGTTTGCGTACTGCGCCTCCCGTCGACCCTGGTCGTAGATGAGGATGGCAATGGTGGCAAAATGGTCAATCTCGATTCGGCCGGTGATGCCCTGGTTGATCTCCGTGAGGGTTGTGGCCGCGTCCCTTCCGGGGGTCACAAGGAGATGCACGATGGAGCGGATCATCACCATCACCATGGCTGCCGGGATGCCTTTCCCCGCCACGTCGCAGATGACCAGCGCCACCTTGTCCCCGTCCAGCGGGATGATGTCGTAGTAGTCCCCGCTCACTCCGTGAGCCGGCACGCTGTGCACCGCGAGGGTTGCCTTGGAAAAGGTGGGAACCTGGGCGGGCAGGAGGCGCCTCTGGATCTGCGCCGCAATGTCGACCTCGCGCTCCATTTGCCGTTTTTCCAGAACTTCCAGATACGTGTAGAGGTTGTCGATCGTTATGGAGGCGTAGTCCGCGAAGGTCTTGAGGTGCTGGAAGTCTTCGTCCGTGAAGTACTGATTGGCCGCGCGCTTGAGGGCGGAGATCACTCCCAGGACACGGTTGCCGACCACCAGCGGGATGGCAACGAGGGAGCTCACGAAAAGGATGTCGTCCCGGTTGTTCTGCTGCAATCGGGGATCTTCGCGGCAGTCCCGGATCATGATGGCCATCCCGCTCTTGACCGCCTCTCCCAGCACGGTCTGGCCGATGGGGATGGGCGTGTCGTTGAAGTATTGTTTCAGGCTGCTCGCCTTGACTTTGACGATTTCCGGCACCTCCAGGAGCGGCGGGTATATCCCGTAGGTGGCGCGCACGCGCAGCACGTCCTGGTATTCGTCCACCATGAGGATGGCACCGGAGTCCGCCCCAATGCTGTGCACGGCGGAGTCGATGATGATCTCCATGACGCGCGGCAAGTCGATCTTGGCCGTGATGGCGCCGCCGAGGTTCTCCATGAAATCATAGGTGGAATCCAGGCTCGATGAGTAGAACTGGATGGACCTTTCCAGCTCAGCGCGTTCGAAACGCTCGGTGGTCAGGAGAATGGAGAGGAAGGCCATGTAGGTCGGGGGAAGGACGATCCAATGGATCCACGTGTAATTATAGCCGTACAGAAGCGTGACGACGTGGGACACGAAGAGCACTGATACGAGGAGGAACCTCGTCTGAGACACCAGGGGCACATTGTGCGCCGTGTAGGTGGACACCAGCCCCAGCGCAATGGCGATGTACACGAGGTCCGCGAGGAGAAGGAGACCGACGTCGAACGAGCTCAGGGCAATGACGGGGACAACGGCAAGGAATATCCCCGCCGCGAGGAGGACGGCGTTCAGTCCCAAGTAGATCCTGTCCGCCGGCCATTTCTCCGTGGCCATGCGTGACCAGGCCAGGAGCAGCGCAAGGACCGCAATGTCCGAAAGGGGGATCAGCAGCGGGTGAGGAAAGAAACTGAAGGCGATGTCACGGGCAACAAGGAGCGAGAAGAGAGCGAACAACGGCGCGGCCCCGGGGAACTTTCGTGAGCGCGACAGTGCGGTCAGCATCCCCAGCAGGGCCAGGGAGGGGAAAAGCTTCGCCCAGAGGATGGAAAAGTTCATGTCTCGTCCGCCTCTTCCAGCGTCACATCCTTGAAGGATTCCTTGGAAGGCTCTTCCTTGGCGGATGTCTTCTGCTCCATCTCGCGGATGACCGTTCCCAGGTTGGCAACCATGCGGTTGAAGGACTGCGCGAGCACTCCTACCTCGTCCATTCGGCGGATCGGGATCTCATCCATTTCCACGAGCCCTTTGCTGGCCTTGTCCACGAGGATCGTGAGCTCCTCGATGGGCCCGGTGACCTGGTTTGCCAGGAGGAGCCCCATGCCGACCGCAAGGACGACGAAGATGGCGAGCACGATGATGAGGAGCTTGCCGCTGTCCTGCACCGGCTTCACGATCTCAGATGCCGGCACGATCACCCCCAGGCTGGAGCCCACCGTGAGGATGGGGGCAAAGGCCAGGACGCTCATTGTTCCGTTGCTCTCCCGGTAGTTTTCGATCCCCGATTGGCTGGCCACCATCCGATGGATGATCGCCGTGAAAGCCGTGTTGGGGTCCATGAGCAGGTTGTCCGTTTTGTACGTCCTGTCCCACGCAGTCCCTTTTTCATCCATGCCGCGGCGCAGGATCACTTTACCCTGCGAGTCGATCATGAAGGGTTCGTTGGCGTACCCGATGTCGATGGTAAGGATGTCCCTCTGCAGCGTTTCCAGAAGCACGTCCATGCCAACCACGCCCAAGAACTCTCCCGAGGCGCCGCGCACGGGCGCGGCCGCGGTCACGGTGAGCCTCTTCGTGTTTGCGTCCACGTACAACTCGGTCCAGACCGGACGGCCCGCTTCCTTTGCCGAGGTGTACCACGGCCGGGTGCGCGGGTCGAACCCGTGGATGGCCTCGATGACGTCCACGGTCTTCTCTTTGTCGAACACGGTGACGCCGCTCTCGGTGCCCATGTAGCCAAGGGTCAGGTAGGGATTGTTCGCCACGAGGGTCTGGAGGACCTGGCCGATCACCTGGAGGCGGAGCACGTCCCCGTTCAACGAACGGCGGAGGTCCGGGTTCCCGTAGCCGGTTCCCGTCCACGGCATGAGCACCCTGCGCGGCTGGCTGGTTGTGGGGAGCGGTGACTCATAGGTGAGGGAGGCGAAATCCGCGGCGGCTCGAACCTCATCCTGGACCCTTTCGAAAATGTGGTCGTAGGCGACCGTTTTCTCCTTGACGATGCGTTCCAGGTTGCTCTGCGCCTGCGCGCTCAGCGAGTCACGATTCTGGAAAAGCGCAATTGCCCCGACGACGATAAGCGACGCCAGCGGCAGGAGCACGAGGGTGAGAGTTATTCTTGTCTTGATCGAGATGCTTCTCGCTGCCATGACTAGCCCTCCTCGGTCTGGGTGGAATTTTGCTGCAAGGAGTTATCTACGATTGTAGCAGATAATGCCATCGGGTCAATTAATTTTTTGGAGCTTTTAGCTCGAAGCATCCTGATATATTAGGTGCTGATCAATTATAGCTTAATTGCAATTGCAAAAGATTCGTTTTCGGGTATATTGACATTTACTTCACGACAAGGTATTCATTTATAGTGAATAAAATCACTATTTAGAAAATCCCTGTGTTTGGGAGCTTGCAACGGTTCTGAAGGAGATGTCATGGAAGCAACTCAACAGAAGAGAAGCATCGATGAGGTGGTGGCCCGGTATCCAGCGCAGCGTGAGCACCTCATCTCGATCCTGCAGGAAGTCCAGGAAGAGTACGGCTATCTGTCGAGGGAAAGCATCGATCGGATCTCCGGCTACCTGGGGCTTCCGTCATCGAAAATCTTCGGTGTCGCCACGTTCTACAACCAGTTCCGCCTGAGCGCGCCGGGCAAGATCCGGGTCTCCGTGTGCAGGGGGACCGCGTGCCACGTGAAAGGCTCCCTCGGCCTGCTGGACTCCGTGAAGACGCTCCTCGGCATCGACGTGGGAGAGACGACGAAAGACGGCCTCTTCTCCCTCGAGACCGTTGCGTGCGTCGGGTGCTGCTCAATCGCGCCCGTGATCATGGCCAACGGGAAGTTCTTCGGGCGGCTGGACAAGAAGAAGCTGGAAACGCTGATTGAGAAGTTCCGCGCCGCGGGGAGGGTGGAGGAATGAGCAAGGTTTTCATCGGGATGGGCACGTGCGGCCTCGCCACCGGCGCCGGCCAGGTGAAGACCGCGGTGGAGAAATGGGCGGCGGCGCGCGGAAAATCCATCCAGATCACTCCCACCGGGTGCATTGGCTACTGCAAGGCGGAGCCCATCATGGACGTGGTGACGGATTCGGGCTACCGGATCTCCTACAGCAACGTCACCCCGGACGTCGCGGGCTTCATCCTGGACGAAGTCTTCGTTCGCAAGAACTACAAGCTCGACGGTCTCCTGGGGCAGTTCAAGAACGGCAAGGAGCCCTTGCCCGGCATTCCGATGCTCAATGAGCACCCGTACTTCAGGAAACAGGTGAAATACGTCCTGCGCAACTGCGGCGTGATAGACCCCGAATCCATTGCAGACTACCGCTCCTGCGGCGGGTTCAAGGGATTCGAGAGGGCGCTCTCCATGAGCCAGGCCGAAGTCATCCAGGAGATCACGAAGTCCGGACTTCGCGGAAGGGGCGGGAGCGGCTTCCTCACCGGCAAGAAGTGGGAGCTCGCGCTGCGGGAGAAGAACGCCAAGAAGTACGTGATCTGCAACGCGGATGAAGGAGACCCGGGCGCTTTCATGGACAGGTCCATCCTCGAGGGGGACGTCTATTCGGTGCTGGAAGGCATGATGATTGCCGGGTATGCCATTGGCGCGGATGAAGGCATCATCTATTGTCGGGCCGAGTACCCGCTGGCAATCGAACGGATCAACAAGGCAATCCAGGTCCTCAAGGCCGAGGGCCTCCTGGAAAAGGCTGTCGGGCAAAGCGGGTTCCCGTTCAAGCTGCGGGTGAAGAAAGGCGCGGGCGCGTTCGTCTGCGGCGAAGAGACCGCTCTCATGGCGTCGGTGGAAGGCCGGCGCGGCATGCCGCGGCCCCGCCCGCCGTTCCCCTCCGTCGCGGGGCTCTTCCAGAAGCCGACCATCGTCAACAACGTCGAAACCATGGCGAACGTCTCCCACATCATGCGGGAAGGGGCGGAATCATTTGCGGCCATGGGGACCGCAACGTCCAAAGGCACGAAGGTCTTCGCGCTTACCGGCAAGGTCGTGAACACGGGGCTCGTCGAGGTGCCCATGGGCATGACGCTTCGGGAGATCGTCTTCGACATCGGCGGCGGCATCCCCGACGGCAAGGAGTTCAAGGCCGTGCAGATCGGCGGCCCTTCGGGCGGGTGCATTCCCGCGCAGCACCTGGACACGCAGATCGACTACGAGTCCCTGAAGACGCTGGGCACGATCATGGGGTCGGGAGGCCTCGTGGTCATGGACCAGGACACGTGCATGGTGGACATGGCCCGCTACTTCCTCAGCTTCATCACCTCGGAGTCCTGCGGCAAGTGCATTCCTTGCAGAGAGGGGACACAGCGCCTGTATGAGGTGCTGGATTCCATCGTCTCCCCCTATTCGAAGATGGGCGGAGAGGAGGCGAACCTCCTGCGCTTCAACAGGGTGCTCAACATGGAAAGCCTGGCCCAGGTGATCAAGGATACCTCGCTGTGCGGCCTTGGGCAGTCGGCTCCCAACCCCGTTCTCTCCACGCTTCGGTTCTTCAAGAGCGAGTACGACGCCCACATCTACGACAGGAAGTGCCCGGCCCACCAGTGCAAGGGCTTGCTCACGTTCACCATCGACACGAACGCTTGCACGGGCTGCACGCTGTGCGCAAAGAAGTGCCCCACGGGGGCGATCGTCGGGGAGAAGAAGAAAGCGCACTACATCGTGGATGAGAAGTGCATCAGGTGCGGCACGTGCCGCGACGTGTGCCGCTTCGATTCGGTGCTGGTGAGCTGAAGCCAGGGATGGCGAAAGGCGAAAACATGATCAATCTGACCATCAACAATAGAAAGATTCAGGCCAAACCCGGCTGCTCCATCCTGGATGCGGCCCAGAGCGCCGGGGAGAAGATCCCGACCCTGTGCCACATCAAGGAAGTGTTCCCCAGCGGCGCCTGCAGGATGTGCGTGGTCGAAGTCAAAGGCAAGCCGAACCTCACGCCGTCCTGCGCGTTCCCTGCTGAGGAGGGGATGGAGATCCAGACCAGGAGCCCCCGCGTCATCACGGCGCGGCGGACCATCATCGAGCTTCTCCTCGCAAGCCATCCGTTCGACTGCCTCACGTGCCCCAAGAACGGGTTCTGCGAGCTGCAGTCCCTCTCGTCCGAGTACGGCATAGACAGGGTGCCTTTCCAGGGCAAGACGCGGCATCACTACACCGACTTCTCCTCCCCCTCCATCATTCGGGAGCCCGACAAGTGCATCCTCTGCGGAAGGTGCGTGCGCATCTGTGAGGAGATCCAGGGCGTTGCCGCCATCGACTTCACGCGCCGGGGGTTCGACACCATGGTGCTGCCTCCTTTCGAGAAGGACCTCTCCGAGACGACCTGCGTGAACTGCGGCCAGTGCACGCTTGCCTGCCCTACCGGGGCGCTGCACGAGGTGCGCGCGGTGGAGAAGGTCATGATGACAATGCAGGAAGGGAAGAAGTACATCGTGGCCCAGGTGGCGCCGGCTATCAGGGTCTCCCTTGGTGACTTCTACGGCCTGCAGCCAGGAGCCAACGTCACGGGCAAAGTGGCCGCGGCGCTGCGGCGCATGGGATTCCGCCAGGTCTTCGACACGGACTTTGCCGCGGACCTCACGATCATGGAGGAAGGCACCGAGCTGGTGAACAAGATCAGAAAGGGAGAGAAGCTGCCCATGTTCACCTCCTGCTGCCCCGCATGGGTCAAGTATGCGGAGCACTACTACCCCGAGCTCCTGCCGCGGATCTCCACGTGCAAGAGCCCTCAGGAGATGATGGGCGCCACCATCAAGAGCTACCTCGCGCAGAAGCAGAACATTGATCCCAAGGACATCTTCGTCGTTTCCGTCATGCCGTGCACGGCAAAGAAGTTCGAGGCGTCGCGCCCTGAGCTTTCCTCCGAGGAGGGCCTGGCGGACGTTGATGCCGTCCTTACGACGCGGCAGTTCAACAGAATGATGCAGATCTACGGGATCGAGTTCGCAAGCCTCGCGGATGAAGAGTACGACCGCCCGTTCGGGGCGCCCACGGGATCAGGGGACATCTTCGCCGCCTCGGGCGGCGTCATGGAGTCCGCATTGCGCACCGCGTACCACTTGCTCACCGGCAAGGACCTTGCCAAGGTCGATTTCGAGGACGTGCGCGGCATGGCAGGGGTGAAGGAAGCCACGGTGGAGGTGGGGGACACAACGCTGCGGATCGCCATTGCGAACCGGCTGTCCAACGCCAAGGTGATCGCGGAGCGCGTGAAAGCGGGAGACGCGCCGTGGGACTTCATCGAGATCATGGCCTGTCCGGGCGGGTGCGCGGGTGGAGGCGGCCAGATGTTCGGCTATGATCCCCAGAGGATTGCGGAGAGGATCAAGTCGATCTACTCTCTGGACAAGGCTCGGACGGTACGCATGTCGTACAAGAACCCGGCAATCACCGCGGTCTACAAGGAGTTCTTCGAGAAGCCGGGGTCTCACAAGGCCCACGAGCTGTTGCACACCGGTTATGCGCCCCGAGGGGCAAAAACGTAGGAACCCATGGTCTCGGTATATACCGTCGGAGAGATTTGCAAGAAGTGCTACTCCTGCGTGCGGTCCTGTCCCACCAAGGCCCTCCAGGTCCGCGGTGGGCAGGCTGAGATCATTGAAGACTTCTGCATCTCCTGCGGCTACTGCGTGAACGTCTGCTCCCAGGGGGCCAAGCGCGTCGTCTCCTCCCTCGGCTCGGTGAAAGCCATCCTGGGCGGGCCGGGGCGCAAGTACGCCCTGCTTGCCCCTTCGTTTCCCGCGGCTTTCCTGGACCTCGCGCCCGAGCGTCTCGTGGGCGCCTTGCTTGCCGCGGGGTTCGACGGCGTCATGGAGGTGGCATTCGGGGCGGACCTTGTCTCGTACCAGTACTACCAGACGTTTCACGCGCTCCTGGAGCGGGACCCGGAGGATTTCCTCATCTCCACGCCCTGCCCCGCGGTGGTCCAGTACGTGGAGAAAATGCTTCCCGAGCTGGCGCCGTACCTTGCCCCCATCGTCTCCCCCATGGAGGCAACGGCGCGCGTCGTGAGGCAGAAGGTGGATCCGCAGGCAAAGCTCGTTTTCATTGGCCCTTGCGTCGCCAAAAAAGTGGAGGCCTGGCGTTCGGGAGAGGTGGACGCGGTCCTCACGTTTTCAGAGCTGGTTGACCTTTTTGCTGATTCCGCCATTGACCCGCGCTTCGCGTCCCCCGCAGAGTTCGCTCCCCCTCACGCAAACCTCGGGAGGATCTATCCCGTGACCGGCGGGCTCTTGAAGGCCGCGGCGATAGAAGACGACCTCCTGGAAAGCCCCGTGTACGTTGTCGAGGGACAGGACAGGGTCATGGAGATCCTGCGCGTTCTTTCCGAGAGGGTGAAGAGCGGGGAGAAGACCACCTACCGGCTGTTCGACCTTCTTTTCTGTGAGGGCTGCATTGGCGGCCCCGTGATGGTGAACGACCTGACGTTCTACGAGAGGAAGAAGTACATCGTGGAGTATCTCGGAAGCCGGCCGTGCACGCGGGACATCGAGGAATGGGCCGCAGAGCATTCCAGCTACCTCGACATCGACCTTTCCACGCGATTCCACCCCGTTGTGCGTGAGGAGGTTCCCGCGCCGGAAGAGGAGATACGGAGGATCCTGGCGCTCACCGGCAAGAACACCGCCGCGGACGAGCTGAACTGCGGGGCATGCGGCTACGCCTCCTGCCGGCAGAAAGCGGAAGCGGTCTACCGAGGCAAGGCCGAGGTGGAGATGTGCCTGCCGTATCTCATCTCCCGCGTCGAGAAGGCCATGAAAGACCTCACGGAGAACCAGGCCCTGCTGATCCACGCTGAGAAGCTCGCCTCCATGGGCCAGATGGCCGCCGGCATTGCCCATGAGATCAACAACCCGCTTGGCGTCGTCCTCATGTACTCCCATCTGCTCAAGGAGGAGCTGGCTGACGCGAGCGCGACCGCCGCAGCTTCCCCCAAGAGCCGCGAAGACCTGGACCGCATCATTGCGGAGGCGGAGCGCACTCGCACCATTGTCCGCGGGATCCTGAACTTCGCCCGGGAGGAGAAGGTGGAGCGCACCGCTACGGACATCAATGCGCTCGTGCAAAGCTCCGCCAGCGGCATCCTGGGAACTTCACCAAACGGGAAAATCCGGATAGAGTTCGCGCTGGACCAATCGCTTCCGCTGCAGTGGGTGGACGGCGGACAATTGCGCCAGGTCTTCGACAACCTGTTGAAGAACGCGGTGGAAGCCATGCCCGGCGGGGGACTCATCCAGGTTTCCACCGAGGACGGGGAAGGGGAGTTCGTGGTCACGATCTCCGACTCAGGCCCCGGAATCCCGCAGGAGAACCTGCCGAAGCTGTTCTCGCCTTTTTTCACGACGAAGAAGGTCGGGAAGGGCACGGGCCTCGGCCTGTCGGTCTGCTACGGCATCGTGAAGATGCACGGAGGGACCATCCAGGCCGCGAACAACCCCGGCGGCGGCGCGAGCTTCACGGTGAGGATTCGCCATCACGAGTCGCCCCAAGGCGCCCCCCGCGGCATGGGCAAGGAGGAATGACGTGGCTCGAATACTGATCGTTGATGACGACACGGACCTCATCGAGGGACAGAAGGCTTTCTTGGAGAAAAGCGGCTACGTCATCGAGACGGCGCTGACGGTGGAAGAAGGGCTCCAGAAGGCGAAGGAGAAGGCCCCCGACATCATCATTGCGGACCTCATGATGGAGCATTACGATTCGGGTTTCGTGTTTTGCAAGAAGGTGCGCGACCTGCCCGGCCTCGGGAAGGTCCCCATCATCATGCAGACCGCGGCCCCGCGCAAGGTCGGGTTCACCTTTGAAACAGGGGCCACCCCCGGGCGTGAATGGATGAAGGTGGACGAAGTTCTCACCAAGCCCGTCCCCCTGGAGCACCTCCGGGGCAAGATCGAGCAGTGCCTCTCCAGCAGCAAGCATAATGCCTGACGCGCGGCCCGCCGCAACATCCGAGACTTTTCGCAGCGAGCCCGACCGCTCGGGACCCGGAAAGCATCCATGTCCTTGTCATCGATGATGAGGAAGGGATGCGGGAGGGCATGCGGCGCGTGCTGGAGCGCCGCGGCTTCACCGTGCGCACCGCCCGGGACGGTGAGACCGCGCTCCGTCTCCTGGAGGAGGAGCCCGCTGATGTCGCCCTCGTGGACCTGAAGATGCCCGGCATTGACGGATTCAAGGTCACGGAGCACATCACCCGGCGCTTCGCCGGGCGCACGGTGGTTGTCATTGTCTCAGCGCTTGCAACCGTGGAAGCCGCGGTGGAAGTGACGCAGCACGGCGCGTTCGACTTCCTCGTCAAGCCGTTCACGCCGGAGGACCTGGTGCAGGTGGCAAACCGGGCCGCGCAGCAGTGGCGCCTGATCCGCGAACGGGAGAGGTACCTCTCCGAGCTTGCCTCTGAGCGCAACATGTCCCACCAGATGATCGCCTCCATGCACGAAGGGGTGGTCGTCCTCAACATCCGCAAGGAGCCCGTGCTGATGAACCCCCGGGCTGAGCACTTCCTGGGGACGCACTTCCGTGACGGCGTCACGCTGCCGGACCTTTTTCCGGACCTGGAGATCCAGGCCGCCATTGAAGCGGTGGTGGATGCCGCCGCCGGAAAGCCCGAGACGCGCGTGCTGCAGCACCCCGTGGGAGACGCGGAGTCAGCCGACCTCACGCTCACGGGCGCCTGGCAGGGGATGCTCTCCGTGAGCGTCTCTGCGCTCATGCTGGATGGCGAGCGCGGCGGCGCCATCGTCATCCTCACCGACGTCACGGAGAGCTGGAGGGCGGAGCAGGACAAGAACCGCTTCGTTTCCATGGTGGCCCACGAGCTGAAGAGCCCGCTTTCCGCCATCATCAACTACATCAACGTGATCCTCACCGGCATGTTCGACGACAACCCAACCAAGGTGCGGGAGATGCTGGAGCGCTGCAAGGTCCGCGGGGAGGCGCTCCTGGACCTCGTACGGGACCTGCTGTACATCAACAGCCGCGACGTGGGGAAGGTGCAGCGGTCCATCGAAGACCTCGACCTGAAAGCGGTCATTGCCTCCCAGCTTGAGTTCTTCAAGGTCCAGACGGAGAAGAGGCGGATCGTTGCCACGCTGGATGCTCCCGGGGAAGCGTATCCCGTGAAAGCCGACCGTGGGGATCTTGACCGGATTTTCATGAACCTCATCTCCAACGGGATCAAATATAACCGGGAGAGGGGAAGCCTCACGGTCCGCATGGCGGACACGGGTGAAGCGTGGGAGATCACGGTGACCGACACGGGGATTGGCATGAGCGACCCGGAGCTGAAGTCGATCTTCCAGGAGTTCTACCGGGTCAAGAGCCAGAAAACCTCGGGGATTGCGGGCACGGGCCTCGGCCTTGCAACAGTGAAACGCGTCCTGGGAGAATACAACGGGCGGATCATCGTTCATTCGAAGCCTGATGCCGGCTCCTCTTTCACGGTGATTTTCCCCAAGGGCTGACGCGGAAGGGGGCTCGCCAATGGCGCAGTCAACGAGGGACCGGGGCTCTTCCGGGATCATCGCACTCTCGTTCATCGGGTTTTTCGCAATCTTTTCCACCACCATGTCCAAGAGTCCCGTCCTGCCGCTCTTCGTGAAATCCCTTTCCGGCACGGATACGGTGATCGGCCTCATTGCGGCAATCTCCCCGCTGGCGGGAATCTTCTTCAGCTTCCCTGTTGGGCTCCTGGCGGACCGCATGGGGAAGAAGCGGCTCCTCATTGTGGCATCTATCGTTTTCATTCTTGCCCCGCCGCTCTACCTCCTTGTGCACAACGCGTTCTGGCTGATCCCCATCCGGTTCTTCCACGGCATTGCCACCGCCATCCTGGGGCCGGTAGCCGTGATTGTCAGCTCCTATCCTGAGAGCAAGGGAGAAAAGCTCGGGCTGTACTCCTCAGCCACGTTGATTGGCCGCACGCTGGCCCCCTTCCTGGGAGGCCTCATCATATCGCTTCTCAATTACCGGTCCGTCTATGCCGCGGCCTTTGTCTTGTGCGTCCCTGTGCTCATTCTGACCCTCGTCCTCAAGCGGGACGATGGCGGCGCGGGGGTCAAGAAGGTGAGCGCTGCCGACTTCGGGAAGAGCCTGGCGGAGTTCGTCAAGAACGGCAAGCTTCTGGGAACGTCGCTTGTGGAGATGGCGACGTATTTCTGCTACGGAGTCATTGAGACGTACCTGCCCCTCTATCTCCAAGAGCAGGGAGTTCCCGCGTACCAGATCGGATTCGTATTCTCCATCCAGGTCCTTTCCATCGCGCTTACCAAGCCACTGTTCGGACGGCTTGCCGACACCGTGGACAGGCGCGTGCAGGTCCTCTTCGGCATCCTTCTTCTTGCAGCCTTCACCGCCCTCGTGCCCCTGTTCCACGGGGTCTTCGCGGTGGGGGTGATTGCCGTGCTGTTTGGCCTTGCTATGTCGGTTTCCACGGTGGCAACGAGCACGTACGTGGCTGACGTGGCCCGGGAGAAAAACCTGGGGGCCTCACTCGGCGCGCTCAGCTCCATCATGGACATCGGCCACTCCTCGGGGCCTTTCCTGGCGGGAGTAGTCATCACGGCTTCCGTGATCGGCGCCGGGTTCATCGTATCCGCCGGCGTGAGCGTGCTGGCGGCCATCACATTCGTGGCCCTTGCCTTCCGGAAAGAGGGCGTGAAGCGAATCAGGTCAACGGCTCCCTGAGGCAGGCCCCGTGCACGCCGTCTGGGCGTGTTGTACAATCACCTCATGCGCAGGCCCAGAACGAATTCCGTGGGGATCGTTTTTCCCGGCATACTCCTCGCAGGGCACGTGTTCAGCTTTGTCCAATACCAGCTTGTCAGGAACACCCTGATCGACCCCTATAACTCAGTCGTCGACGCGCGGGTTCTCCTGCTTCTCGCAGTGGTCGACGTCGTTTTTCTTGTCCGGTTTCGAAAGAAAGCGCTGAACATGCTCTTTCTGACAATCCAGCTCGTGCTCATCCTTTTTGTTCTTACCATCACCAACTGCAACCTGGGGATCACCGTGATCCTTTCCTCCGTGTTCCTGATTGCCTGCGGCTATTTTCTTCGGAAGCCGGTAAATCTTGTTTTCGCTTTCCTTGCCGGCATGTGCATCCTCAGTTTCCAGCAATCCATCAGCGTTGGCGGCGTCCAGACGCCCGCCCCGGGCGCAAGCGAAATGCTGATGCTGGGGTTCCTCTTTGTCATTCTCATTCTCCTGGACTTCATCATATCGACCGTCCTGGATTCCCATGAGGCGTTGAATGAGCTCATCAAGAATCAACGAAACACGATCGTAAACCTCGTCGAGACGAACGTCGGGATCCAGAAATACGCCCTCAACAAGAAGGAAGAGTTCGAAAACGCGGAGCGTCTGAGGATAACGCGGGATATCCATGATACGGTGGGGTACGTGCTGACGAACAATATCACGCTGCTGCGGGCTTGCAGCTACTACGTGCCGCGGCGGCTGAAGAAAGCCCACTCGTTCCTGGATGACGCCCTGAAGAACGCCAGCAATGGGCTTTCCGAGACCCGCAGCGTGCTGCGGAAGCTCCGAGAGGTCACCCGCAATGATGGCCCCGCAGAGATCGATACGATCATCAGGTTGTTCCGGGAATCCACGGGGATCAAGGTCACCTTTGATCTGGGCAACACGTCCGGCCGGTGGAGCGGAAGCCTCGACTCGGTTTTCTACAGGGTCATTCAGGAGGCGCTCGTCAATTCCGTTCGACACGGAAAGGCGACGGAGGTCTCCATCATCTTCTGGAAAACAGAGACGGAGCTGGTGTTGAACATCAGTGACAACGGGCAGGGAAGCGACGACGAAGCAGGGAAAGGGATCGGTCTTACGGGCATGCAGGAGAGGCTTTCGTCTTTCCGCGGAACGCTGGACGTCCGCCGTTATCCCCACGGCTTCGTCCTCACCATCCGCGTGCCCCTGGACACCATCCACGAGGAAATGCATGAAGACAGTCCGGTTGATGTTCGTCGATGATCAGAGGATATTCATTGAGAGCCTGACCGCGATTCTGAAAAAGGTGGACAGGTCTCTCAAGGTCGTTTCCTGCGCGTATGACGGCGCCGAGGCGGTCGAAACCGTGGAGCGAAGCCTGCCGGACGTCATTGTCATGGACATCCGCATGCCCGTCATGAACGGGGTGGAAGCGGTGAGGATCATCCACGAGCGGCATCCCGAGATCAAGGTCATCATGCTCACCACCTACGATGATGACGAATACGTCAAGGAAGCCTTGAAGTTCGGCGCCAGCGGGTATCTGCTGAAGGACATCCCCATTGACGACCTCGTTGCCCAGATCAAGAGCGTCTGCACCACGAACGTCGCGCCCCTCTCTCAAAGCGTGTTGTCGAAGCTGACCCGGACCATCGGGGAAGCGCCGGCGGCTGATCCTCCGGCCTGGGTTGATGAAATGAACAGGACGGAGAAGAAGCTCCTCACGCTCATGGCTGACGGTCTGGACAACAAGGAGATCGCCGCCCGCGTGTTTCTGGCAGAGCAGACCGTGAGAAACTACGTCCACAGAATCTATGGAAAAATCGGAGTGAACAGCCGGTCCCATGCCATACGGACGGCGCGACAGAACCTTTCTCTTCTCTGACGGCTCTGCGAAGCGATCCCTGTCCCGGTACAAGTCGAGTACAATAAAAGTACATTTTTCTGTATCGAACCCGCGAAAGGTGGGATAGAACCTTTTTTCCGCAGGTCAGGGTTTGGATTTCTCCCCCCACCCTGGACCCTTCGCTTCGGTTCAACCCATGCCCGTCATAAACTGACTGACAGAAATGCCAAGCAAATCCAATACCTGCTCTTGCGCCTCAGATAGCTCGGGCATGAACTTCTGCATCACCTCTCCGTCTTCTTGACGGAGGATGTGCCGCTGCATGCTCCCGAAGACCTCGAAGACCCGAGCCGCCGTAGGTGCCTTGCAGTCCCTGTCTTCCGGATACAGAAACAACTTCTCGGTGCCTTCCCGTTCCATAGCCCGCCGCAATTCACGCTCTACCAAAGCATGCACCGTCATTGCCAGGAACTCCATGAAAAGGAACGCTTCCACGCGCCCGATGTTCTTCAAGAACACTGGCGTCGTGCCCAACACGCTCTTCAACATCGCGTGGCGTTTCTCGATGAGAGGATGTTTCCTCTTGTACGCTTCCAGGATCTGAGTCTCCGACAGATCGCGGCAGTTGCTCAGCAAGGGAAACACTCCGTCAGATCGCGCATCCTCTGCGATCGTGGCCGCAACATTCGAGAAGCTCAACCGAAAGCGTATACGCACTGAACGACGCCACCGGGTCCGCGCTCCGGCCCGCCCTCGCTTTTCCTGGCGAAACTTCTCGTCCCGCCACTCCTCGATCGTGTAGCGCAGCCACCGTTGCACCCCCCGGCTGGCAAGGATCCTGTCCGCCTTTGCCGCGATCCCCTCCCGTGTCTTCAATCGGCTGCGTGGGGCCTCCACCTTGGCCTTTAGCTGGTCCAACTCTCCTTGTGCCCGGGCGATCCTCTGCTGCCGCTCTTCCCCGTCCCTCTCCAGCTTCGCTGAGCTGTGAAACCAGATCAGGCGGAACCCGTCGGCATCAGGCAAGGGAGAATCGACTGCGCAGATAACGTCAGGCGGATCCTCTTTTAGCCGCCCCGGATACTGCGCCACTTCGCGCCACTGTGGCGTATGAGTGCGCAACCAGCTTCTGAAACGGCTGTCTTCCCTGCGGGTTTGAGGCAGGATCGTGATGAACCGCCCTCCTTTCTGATCGATGGCCCGAAGGGTCATGCGGGTGCATAGCTTGCAGTCCGCCACATACAGGAAACGGCTGTTGCCAACCAGCAAGCACAGCGCCTGCCATGTCTCCCAGTGGGTGCGGGAGTCTTCGGTGTTGCCGTCGGCGACTTTGAAGTGCACGGGAACCCCTTCCTCGGTGACAGTGAGGATCCACACAAGCTGCTTCAAATCCAGTCTATGGTCCTTATTATGCCCGTAGGTAACTCGGAGAGTCCGCTTGCCACGCATCGGTTGTCCGTCGGCTTGGCCGTACCATCCGCTCAAGGTGATGGAGGTGGAGTCGTTGTGCAGTTCCTGCGGGGAAATGGCAAACTCCTTGATCATGTGCAGGACGAATGCGGTCAACAGAGCGCAGCGGTCAGCGTCGAAGAGTCGGTCGAGGCATCGACCGATGCGGTCGTCGTTGAGCTGCTGGGGTCGGCAGCCCAGAAGCAGAGGATGGAAAGGCTGTGCCCATTCGATGACAGAATACAAGGGGGTACGGGCGATGATGAGGCAGCGAAGGAAGGCACCGAGAGTGGCGACGGGGTCGAGGTGGGTGCGAGGATCGGGCGGGGGAAGGTAGTTGGCGAAGATGTCGGGCAGGTGCAAACGCGCGAGGAAGCAGTTGACGATGGGGAGGGCGGCCATGGACTTGGAATCGAGACTGAAGGGACGGTTGCGCTTCATGGGGTTGACACCTCTTGCTGTTTACTGTATATTACAGTAAACATGGGTAGTGTCAAGGGGTACTCGTGAATCGGCTGACTTCCGACCTGCAAACTCTGCAACGTTTCCGTTCTCAGTTTCATAGCGTGGCTGCTCGGCTCGCCGAGATCGGCTTCATATGGAACGGGAGTATCAGTGAACGATGGCTGACCTGTGGCAGAGCGGATTGCGAATGTGCCACAGACCCTCAGGCGCGGCATGGCCCCTACCTCTATTGGACCAGCAAGCAAAAGGGGAAATCTGTCGCCAGACTCCTTCACCCGCCTGAATCGGAAATCCTCCAGGAATGGGTGAAGAACCGAAAGGAAGTAGATGGGATTCTACGCAAACTGAACATGCTCTCGCAGAAAGCGCTGAAGGCTGTTATCAGAGTACGCCTTCACCAGATGAAAAACTCAGGATGAACCGCTTACACAGCGAAATGGGGGGAGATATTCGATTCGTGACCTGCGGAAAAAGCGATAGAAAGCTCGTAATCTCGCAATAAGGAGGAAGCCATGAAGAGACTACTGCCCATCCTGGCGTGCGCGCTTCTTGCGCTCGTTGCCGTTTCTCCGGTAACCGCGGCGAACGTCAAGCTGACGTTCGTGTACTGGGGAAGCGTGAACGAAGACACCGCATTGAAGGACGCGTTCAAGGCGTTCGAGGCTGCAAACCCCGGGATCACCGTGGAGCCGATGTACATCCAGGGTGACATCTCCGGCACGGAGTACGCGGCCAAGCTCAGAGCAATGGCCCAGACGAACACCTTGCCTGACCTGGGCTACTTCCGGCCGGATCAGTTCGGAGAGTTCGCCGACGCCGGCTACATGCTCGACCTGACCACCCTGGTCCAGAAGGATAATCTGACAAAGGACTATCTCCCCCAGGTCTGGCTCAAGGTCAAGGACAGGATCTACGGAGCCTACACTGCGGCGGAATGCCAGGTCATGTTCTACAACAAGGATGTTTTGCAGAAGGCAGGTGTTCCCCTTCCGCCGTCGGATTACCGCAAGGCTTGGACATGGGACCAATTCGTGAAGTACGCCACGATGATCACAACCGACAACAACGGCAAGCACCCCGGGGACACCGGCTTCGACGCCAACAGGATCACCACCTACGGCGTGAGCTACCAGCTCTGGCATGCCATGCTGACGCCCCCCTTGTGGAGCGGAGGCGGCGGAATCGTTTCCGCGGACGGGAAGAAGGTCCTGATCGATTCGCCGGAGTCCGTGGACGTCATCCAGAAAATCGCTGACCTGATCAACAAGCAGAAGGTCATGCCGTACACGAACCCGTCTTCCACCTCGCAGGCCGGCCTGCCCACGCCCCCGGTCATGCTGGCCAACGGTCAGTTGGGCTTCTACGTCACGGGCCAGTGGGAGCTTCTGGACATCGCGAAAATGGGCTTCCCCATGGGGATGGGCGCGTTGCCCATCATCACGAAGCCCGCCCAGATGTACATCAGCGGAGCTTCCGTGATCTTCAAATCCACGAAGCATCCCAAGGAAGCGTGGCTGCTGCACAAATGGATGATGACTCCGGACAAAACGCTGAACCTGTACACGAGCGGATTGTGGATGCCGACAAAAGCTTCCTGGTACAGCGACCCGATCGATCTGAAGAAATGGATCGACAATCCGGTGCATCCCCCCGAGTTCAAGGCCGCCGTGCTCGACTCCATGAAGATTGCCCAGCCCATTCCCGAGGTGAGGGTGAAGAACTACACCCAGATCATCAACGAATGCGTCAACCCGCAGTTGGACAGGGTCTGGCTGGGAGAGGTTTCCGCGAAGGATGCAATGAAGAAAGCCGCGGATCAGATTCGGCAGCAGAACCTCATGCAGGGAACCTGGTGAACGGCACAGAAACACATCGACACGTGACGGGAACGCGCCTGGCGGCGCGTTCCCAGTCCATGCGCGCGCCGACGCGGCGCGTGAGGTTCCTGTCCCGGTACAACAATTTCTGGGGCTGGCTGTTCCTCACTCCGGTGGTGCTCGGGCTCTCCCTCTGGGTCGCCTTCCCGCTGGGGCTGAGCCTCGTTACCAGTTTCGCGAAGTGGGACCTGATCACCGCGCCCGTTTTCATCGGGTTCAAGAACTACATCGACATGTTCACGAGTGATCCCCTGTTCTGGCAATCCGTCCTGGTTACCGTGTACTTCACGGGGGCCGGGGTTTCCCTGCAGGTGATCATCGCATTCCTGGCAGCGCTTCTCCTGAACACAAGGGTGCGGGGCGTCAAGGCATTCCGCACGATTTTCTATCTTCCCTCCCTGGTTCCGGTGATCGTGAGCTCGGCGCTCTGGATGTGGCTGTACAACCCTCAATTCGGGCTTTTCAATGTCCTCCTCACGTCCCTGGGCTTTGCGCCTCAGAAGTGGGTGTTCGGCACACAGACGGTGATCCCGAGCTTGATTCTCATGAGCATCTGGGGGATCGGCAACATCATCATTGTTTTTCTGGCGGGCCTCCAGGACATCCCCAAGGAGCTCACGGAGGCGGTGGAAATCGACGGCGGGGGCGTGTTCCACCGGTTCCGCCACATCATCCTGCCCTTCATGACCCCCACCATCCTTTATAACGTGGTCATTGGCGTCATTGGCGGATTTCAGACTTTTACGCAACCGTACATCATGACCAACGGGGGCCCGGCAAACGCCTCCCTGTTCTATGTGCTGCACCTGTACCGGCAGGCGTTCATGTTTGCAAAGATGGGGTACGCCAGCGCAATGGCATGGTTCGTGTTCATCATGACCGCCGTGATATCCATCATCATTTTCCGAACCTCTTCCTGGTGGGTCTTCTATCAAGGGGAGACGAAGAAATGAGGCGGCAAAGCGCCGGGCCCGATTTTCGCTTCCTGAACTACATTCTCCTGGCAGGGTTCTCCCTGTTCTGCGTGTTTCCCCTGATCTGGCTTCTTCGAAGCTCCCTGATGACCTCCCGGGAGATTTTCACGCTGCCTCCCCGGCTGCTGCCCCGGGTCCCCCAGTGGAACAACTACCTCGACCTCTTTCACGTCGTGCCTTTTGCCAGGTATTTTGTCAATACCGTTGTCATTGTCATTCTCAACGTCGTGGGCGCGGTCATGAGCAACTCGCTGATCGCCTACGCGTTCGCAAGGATCAGGTTCCGGGGAAGGACCATCATGTACGGCCTGTGCATGGCCACCATCATGCTCCCGCAGACCGTCACCATGATACCGCTTTTCATTGAGTGGAAGCTTTTCCACGGCATCAACACGTATGCGCCGTTGACGGTCCTGGCCTTTTTCGGGAACGGGTTCTATATCTTCATGCTCCACCAGTTCTTCAAGTCCATCCCCATAGAGTTCGACGAAGCGGCGTTTGTGGACGGCGTGAACCATTTCCAGGTCGTCACCCGGATCATCGCCCCCATGTCGAAGCCCGCGCTCGCGGTGGTTGCCATCTTCGCTTTCCTGGCGTCCTGGAATGATTTCATGGGGCCTTTCCTCTACTTGAACGACCAGAACAAATACACGCTGTCACTGGGGTTGAAGTATCTGATATCGGGCTACTCGGTCATGGGCCAATGGCAGTTCCTCATGGCCGCCTCCGTCCTGATCATCCTGCCCGTTGCGCTCCTGTTTTTCCTGACGCAGCGCTACTTCATCCAGGGACTGACCATGGGCGGGCTGAAGGGCTGAAGAGCTGAAGGGCTGAAGAAGGTCACAGACCGGCGAGGATGGGCAAGGGGAAGAACAATCCGACTGCCAACCCCAGGTGATCCAGCGCCGCAAGGGCTGCCAGGAAGACGATCTCAGCAATCTCGATTGTCGCTCCCAGGACGTCACCCGTGCAGCCGCCAATCCGTTTCCACGACAGGCGCCAGAAAGCAGCAAGGGCAAGCAGCGCAAGGACGGTCGGGATGGGAAGCAGGATGCCCACGGCAAGGATGACGAGAGCCGCAAGCAAAAGGGTTCGGAGCGGCCGCGGAAGTCCCGCGCGCGGGGTCTCCAGGATCCCGCCTTCCTTGCGCGCGTACGGCAGGAACCGCATGGCAACCAGGACCGTGGTTCGGGAAAACGTGGTCAGTACGGGCAGCGCACACAGCGTGACGGGCGCGCCCAGCGAAGAGAACGCGGCGTAGCGCGCCAACAGGGAGATGCCGATGGCCGCGCCGCCCATGGTGCCGATCCTCGGGTCCTTGAGGATGCGCAGCGTCTCTTCCCTGGGGCGTCTTCCGTAGAAAGCGTCGGCGCAGTCAGCAAGCCCGTCCAGGTGGATGGCCCCTGTCAGGAGAAGGGACCCTGCTACGAGGGTGACCGCGGCAAGCGAGTCAGAGAAGAGCTTTCCCGCCAACAGGAAAAGAAGCAACAAGAGACAGCCGATCAACAGTCCGGCGGCGGGGTAGCCGGCAAACATCCCGTTTTGTTCCCGGCTCTTCAGGGAGTCGGGGAACGGGATGATCGTCAGAAACGAAAGGGCAGAAAAGAATCCGCGCATACCGGACTCAGCCGTGGGATACGCCGGCCTCTTCGAAGGTGGCCATCTGCCGTATCACCTTGGCGCCCGCCTCGATGATGGGCATGGCAAGCGCGCATCCCGTCCCTTCCCCAAGACGCATCCCCAGGTCGAGGATGGGAACAAGACCCATGAGGGAAAGCATGGCTGACTGCGCTTCCTCCACGGAGCGGTGCGCTGCAAAAACGTAATCTGCCACACGCGGCTCAAGAAGCCAGGCAATGGCGGCCCCCGCAGTCGAGATGACGCCGTCGATCACGACGGGAATGCGGCTCTCCGCGGCGCCCAGGACGAGGCCGGCAATTCCGCCGATCTCGAAGCCGCCCACGCCGGCCAGCAGCCCAAGGGGATCAGCCTTCGAAGGCTTGTTGACGGAGATGCTGTCCTCGATGACCTTGATCTTTCGCGCAAGGCCCGCGTCATCAATTCCGGTTCCGCGTCCCGCAATCCGTGAGACAGGCACTCCCGCCACCACCGAGGCAATTGCGGTGGAGGGCGTGGTATTGCCAATCCCCATGTCCCCCGTTCCCAGCATCCGAACGCCGCTTTTTGCCAGCTCCCGGGCTATGCCGGCTCCCCTCTCGATGCTCGTGATGGCTTCCTGCCGGCTCATGGCGGGCCCCATGCGCATGTTGTGGGTGCCAGGACCGACCTTTGCGTCCGTGAGGACTCCCTGCGCAACGAGGTCCGAAAGGTCCGCGGCGCATCCCATGTCGACCACGCGCACTTCGATGCCCGCGTGCCTGCACAGGACGTTGATCCCCGCAACGCCCGCGGCGAATCCGCGGACCATCTGCCCCGTCACCTCGGAGGGATACGCGCTGACCCCTTCCGCCGTGACGCCGTGGTCCCCCGCCATGACCACGACCATCTTGCGCCCCAGGTCCATGGCGTCATAGCCCGTGATGCCCGCAATCTTTTCTCCCAGCTCGAGCAGCCTTCCCAAAGCCCGTCGCGGCATGAGAAGCTGCTCCACGCGCTCGGCCGCTTTTGCCCGCGACTCTTCGTCTATCTTTGGCACCTGGATGCCGGCCAGTTCCCGCATGTCATGCTCCTTTGTTGCTCGTCTTGATGGCGATCGCAATTCCGCTCACGCACAGATATACTTCGGACGCTTCCCGTGCCAGGACCTGGTTGGCCCTGCCGGCGCAGTCGCGAAAGCGCCTGGCAAGCGCGTTGTCCGGTACGATCCCGCTTCCAACCTCATTCGTGACGATGATCACGGCGCTCGCTGTGCCGTTTGCCGCGGCGGCCAGCTCAAGCGCCCTTGCCCCCGCCTGCGACTCACCGAACCTTTCATCCTGCAGCAACAGATTCGACATCCAGATCGGTGATGCAGTCCACAATGACGACGTTCGCACCCCCGGGGTCGATGGCAGCCTTCAAAGCCCTGGCGACATCCCGCGGCTCTTCCACGACCGACCAGTCCGCCGGCCGGCTCGTGCGATGAGTCTCGATTCGCCGCTTCATTTCCTCATCAGAGGCCTGCGCGGTGGCAAGGAAGACGCGCGGGCCTTCAAAGCGCCGGGCAGTCTCCAGCGCAAAGCCGGACTTCCCGCTTCTGCTCCCGCCCGTCACGAGGATAAGCATGTCCCGTCCTTTCCCGAGGTGACGCGGAACTATAGCAGGGTTCTATGCTCCCTTAGAAGAGCTGCGGGTACGCCGTGCGGGCCAGCCACGCCACGGCGTCCGCTATGTATTGTGAGGTGCATGACCTGAGGCGCTCCGGCATCATATACACCCGATCTGCTCTTACCGCGGAAAGCCCGCGAAGGGCGGCGTCATTCATGACACGGCTTTTGAAGGCGTCCGCGCCCTTGGGGTTTCCGTAGACCCAGCCGGGAAGAATGATGATGTCAGGATCGATCTGCAGCAGTTTCTCCGTGGAGATGGGCACCTGGCCCCACTCATCAGAGGCAATCCCGTCCGCCGCGTTCACAAGGCCTGCCAAGCGGACGATGTCATCCCAGGAGCTTCCCTTGCCCATGGACGCGCCGAAGTTCGTAAAGTCGATCACCCGCAGCTTTTTTTGCTTCGCGATGGCGCCGACGCGCTTCCGCACATCTTCGATTTCGGACCGCATGTGCTCAACGATGCGAGCGCCGTTTTCCGTTTCCCCTGTCAGAAGCGCGCAGCGGGCAACGGTGGCTTCCACTGCCTTTACGCTCGTGGCGCTGGCCACGAGGTACACGGGCACACCCGCGGAACGAAGCTGCCCAATGAGGGACGCGTCACTCCAGCTTGCGGCAAAAACGAGGTCCGGCTGCAAGGCGATGATCGGCTCAACGTTCAGCGTCATGGCCCGGGGAACCTTCGTGGCCAAGGCCGCCACGTTGGAGATGGCCGGGTCCGGGGCGAGCGTCGTGAGGGCCAGGATCCTGGAAGCGTCCACGAGGGAAAGGAGGATTTCATCCGTGGGCAAGGTGAGGGATATGATCCGGCGCGGCTCTGCGGGCAGCGTCACCGTGGTCCCACTTTCGTCGGTCACGGTGAGCGGGTACCGGGTGTCCCCGTGCGGCTCCTGCGCCGATACTTCTGGCGTCATCATCGTCACCAGGAGAAAGGCCGCGGAAAAGAAAAGAGAGCGCGTCACGGGCTGGCAGGCTGGTCCGTGGACGGGGTGAATCCCGGCTTTCCCAGGAATATGTCGCGGTTGATCTTGAGGGGATCTATCTTTGTGAGCTTCACGGCCGACGAATGGATCCATCCATCTTTGCCTTGGCGAGTCGTTGCATGGAGCCAGAAGCCCGCCTGGCCGGCCACGGTTTCCGCCTTGTCCCCTCTGTCGAAAACGAAAAGCGCGTCCCCTGTTCGGAGTCTCTCCACCGTTTCTCCATCCGATTGCGGGGTTGCTTTCAGCGGAGTGGCGGCGGTGACGGACGCTTCCTGCGGCAGCTCCTTGCCGGGGTCTTCCTTGTAGATGGAACCGTTCCACAGGAAGAAGGTCTCGATGGTGGCGTGGAAAACCCCCTGAGCCATGGTCTCCACCATGTCCGTTGTCACCTTCACGGTGTCAAGGACGCCGGCGCCGGTGGAGGAGAAGACGCGACGGGTGGCGCTGTAGGAGTTGCCCTGGTCAGTGCCGTAGCTGGAATTGAAACGGAAGATCACGCCCCAGGAGCCGCCTTTCTCTTTCAGCCACGCCTCCCACGCCAGCGGCGACGCCCCCAGGAACTGCAGCGACACGATGGTCTGGCCGCGCACGACCGCTTTCGGGGCGCCGTCGGAGTTTACGTCCTCCAGGGAGACGGACATCACACCGGAGGGGTGGAAGGCGTCCGGGAAGACGATGGCGCTGGAGTCGATGAGAGACACGGCGGTCCCGTCACAGAGCACGAGCAGGTTGTACTCCGATTCACCTCCGCTGACGGCTATCTTGCGTTCGAGGAACCCTCCGCTCAGGGGGCCATTCTCCACGGTGATGAGAGCGACGTCCGCTGAATCAACCCAGGCGTCCTTCGAGGAGCCTTGCTCCCGCACCTGGTACCACTTCTTGTAGTCCCGCCCGGCAGCCTCCCACGGCGTGGCGTCAGCGATGGTGACGCGGAGGCCGCGGCGCAGCGTCCCGCCGACAGGCTTGTGCGAGACGTCGAGCACGGGAGAATCTGAAACGAGGAGCCCATAGAGAATGGACGCCCGGGCGGAGACAAAGGACATGCCCACGGGGAGCCACGTGGTGACGACAGGCTCGGAGTCGCTTTGCGCAAGGGCCCTCTGGCGCGACGGCACGAGATCCACGGTAGCGATCCGCCCCTGGGGAGCCGGACGCGAGCACGAGAGCATGAGCAGGGCGAGGAAAAAAGCCGGGAGTCGCTTCATTCGACACCTCGTTGAAAGCATGAGGGAAGCGCGCCAGGGCGTCAAGAACACCGTCGCGTCTTGATGAGTGACTGTGATTTCTAGTACTTTGTCCCTTGAACCATGGAGAACCTCTACGCCGCGCTGGAGTGGATCGGACTTCTTCTCGGCACTGCCATCGTGGGCCTCGCGTGCGGATTCCTGTTCGTCCGTCGGCGGATTCTCCGCCACGTCCGCGCGGAGCTCGGCAGGGAGGCCATGCTGCTGGCCACCGGCGCCCGCGTCGGAGCGAGCAACGGCAACGGCAACGGCGGAAGCCGTACGCACGCCGGGAGCCTCGGGGTGCTCATGCTGCTCTCCACGGGGCTCTATTTCCATTCGTGGGTCGGCAACCGGGAGCTCTTCGTGCCGGGCGCATCCATCTCCTGGATCGGAGTCTCAGAGCCCCGGGGGCGCCCGCGGTCCGAAAGGCACCGGGTCGTCGTGCGGTTCCTCAACACGTCGGGGAAAGAGGACGGCATCTCCATCAGGCTCCTGTATCCCGAGCAGTGGGTGGATGCCATCAAGACCCACCTCATCACGCGGGCAGTATAGAAACACGGCTGCGGTGAGAAACCGCGGCAGGGAGGTCTCGTGCCGGGCAGCTCATTCGGTCGACTGTTCTCCGTTACCACATTCGGTGAAAGCCATGGGCCGGCCATTGGGGTGATCGTGGATGGGGTGCCCGCGGGGACTCCCCTGGAGGCGGAGGACATTCAGCGCGAGCTGAACAGGCGCCGGCCGGGCCAGAGCGCCATTACCACTCCTCGGTCCGAGAAGGACCGCGTGGAGATCCTTTCCGGCGTCTTCGAAGGCATCACCATGGGCACTCCGGTGTCCCTCCTCATCAGAAACGAGGAAAAGAAGAGCTCCGACTATGAACCGCTGAAGGACGTGTTCCGTCCTGGTCACGCGGATTTCACCTACCGGGCCAAGTTCGGGACGCGTGACTGGCGCGGCGGAGGCCGCTCATCGGGCCGGGAGACCGCCACCCGCGTGGCCGCGGGGGCAATCGCGAAGAAGGTCCTTGCGACCCGGGGCATCACGATCCTCGGCTACAGCCTGGAGATCGGCGGGGTGCGGGCAATGCGCGTTGATCCCGCGGAGATCGAGAGGAACCCCGCGCGCGCTCCCGACGCGGAGGCGGCGGCGCAGATGATCAAAGTCATCGAGGCGGCCAGGGCTGCCGGCGACTCCGTGGGGGGGATCGCTGAGGTCGTGGCCTCCGGTTGCCCGGCAGGGCTGGGGGACCCGGTCTTCGACAAGCTGGAGGCCCTCCTGGGACACGCCATCATGTCAGTCGGGGCCGTCCGCGGCGTGGAAGTGGGGGCCGGGTTCGCCGTGTCCCGAATGCGCGGATCCGCGTACAACGACGAGGCGTATGTGCAGGAAGGCCGGATGCTGACGCGCACCAACAATGCCGGCGGGATCGCCGGGGGCATCTCCACCGGCGGGGATATCGTGGTCCGCGCGGCCATACGCCCGCCCGCGTCCATTTCCCTTCCTCAGAAAGCCGTGGATGCTCAGGGCACCGCCACCACCATTCAGATCGGCGGCAGGCACGACCCGTGCATCGTTCCCCGCGCAATTCCCGTCCTGGAAGCAATGACCGCCCTGGTGCTCGCGGACTGCGTGCTCGTCCAAGAGGCGTATCGACAAGATACCTGAAGGCCTTGCCACGGGACCGCGCCGCCGCCCCGCAGAGCTTGATGACTCCCGTCCCGAGCCGTCGTTGACAGGCGGGTGCATCCGGTATTCACTCGCAGGCATGGCGTTGAAGCTCACGCGCTATATACGTCCCGAGTGCTTCCTCCACGACCTGGCGGAAAAGACCCGGGAGGATGCCCTGCGAAGGATCATCCATGAAGCAGCCGTCAAAGGCCTGATCAAGGACGAGAAAGACTTGTTTTCGAAGCTCATGGAGCGGGAGAACATCCAGACCACGGCGGTTGGGAACGGGATCGCAATACCGCATTGCTTCACGGATGAGATCTCCGACCTCGTCATCATTGTCGCTCGTGCCCCCGGAGGCCTTGAGTTCGACTCCTTCGACGGCAAGCCGACGCAGGTGATATTTCTTCTCATGGGCAATCGCCAGGAGCACAGCCTTCACCTGAAGGCGTTGGCGAGGATCGCCCGGCTCATCAAGAGCACGGGGTTCATCGAAAGGATCATTTCCGCGGGGTCCGTCCAGGACATGGTCAGGGCGTTCGACGAAGAGGAGGCGAAAATCTGATGAAGCTTCTCGTCATCTTTCTCAACGCCGTCGAAATGCTGGAAGAGGTGCTGGAAGGCCTCATCGAGACCGGGATCAGCGGAGCCACGGTGGTAGAGTCGGAGGGCATGGGTCATATCATTGAAGAGGTTCCCCTGTTCGCCGGGATGCGCAACCTTTTCCGCTCGGCGAGGCCTCGGAACAAGATCATCTTCTCCGTGATCACGGAAACCCAGGCAAGCGAGGGGCTTGAGGTGCTTGAGAAGATCCTTGGGTGCTCGCACCAGAAAGGGAAAGGGATTGCCTTCGTCCTCTCCATCGACTCGGTTATCGGGATGGCGAAGGACGGCTGAAGCCCCGTTCAGCGCCTGACTACCAGCGGATCAGGTTTCCCCCGTAGGTGAGGCCGGCGCCAAAACCGAACGTCACCAGCAGATCTCCCTCTTTCACGAGCCCCTTTGCCTGCATCTCGGAGAGGGCAATGGGGATTGAGGCCGCGGAGGTGTTGGCGTACTCCTCGATGTTCACGAAGAACTTCGACAGCGGGATTTTGGAACGTTTGCTGGCTGCCTCGATGATGCGGACGTTTGCCTGATGCGGAACAATCCAGGCGACATCGTCCAGGCGGATCTTGTTCTTTTCCATTATATCCGTGATCCCTTCCGAGACCACTTTGACTGCAAAGTTGTAGACCTGCCGGCCGTCCATGTGCAGGTATGACGCCGAAGGGTCGAAAGTCTCATCCGTGATGGGAAGCCGTGATCCTCCCGCGGGCCTGTCCAGGAGCTGCGCCCCTGAGCCGTCCGCCCGAAGGACCGAGGAAATGATGCCCCGGTTTCCGTCACCGTTCTCCGCGCTGAGAAGGGCCGCGCCAGCGCCGTCCCCGAAGAGGACACAGGTGTCGCGGTCCTTCCAGTCGGTGATCCGGCTGAGCAAATCCACGCCTATCACGAGGACCTTCTTTGCGCTGCCGGCTGCAATGAAGTTCCGCGCGGTTTCCAACCCGTAGATAAATCCCGTGCATCCCGCTGCAATGTCCATGGCCGCGGCCCGGGAGGCGCCGAGCTTGTCCTGGACAATGCAGGACACCGACGGGAACCCGATATAATCTCCGGAAACCGTGGCTACAAGCACGAGATCGATCTCTTCCGCCGCCACACCGGTCTTTTTCAATACTTTTTGGCAGGCCGTCAGCGCAAGGTCGGAGGCAGCGACGGAAGGTTCCGCCACGTGTCGCGCTCCTATCCCTGTGTGCGACCTGATCCATTCATCCGAGGTGTCGAGCGTTTTGGCAAGCTCATCGTTGGTGATTCTTCTCTCTGGGACTGCAAAATCCACTGATTGAATGATTGCGCGCATCTGTAGGCTCCACTGGATAGTAATCTTATTCAAGAAATGGGGTCAATAGGCGGAATTTCTGAGAATACTAGCCTATTCCGATCATGATTGCCGATTTCTATTTAATATATATAATTAGATGTAGTCAATACCCTGTATTGACCACCATAGACCTAAATGGTATTTTTGCGGTTACATGAAGAACTGCTTTCTTTTCCCTGGGCAAGGCAGCCAGTATCCCGGCATGGCCAGAGATTTGTGGGAGAATGTCTCTGCAGTAAAGAACCTTTTTGCCAAGGCGTCCGATGCATCGGGTATCGATGCCGAAAAGCTGCTTTTCGAGTCCAGTGAAGATGATCTGAGGGCAACGGACAAGACGCAAATCGCCATAACGCTCGCTAATCTCGCCGCAAGCCTCGCGCTCAAGGAGGCCGGAGTATCGCTCCAAGGGTGCGCGGGTTTCAGCCTGGGGGAGTACGCCGCGCTGTGCGAAGCAGGGGTGATCAGGCTGGAGGACGTTTTTCCCATCGTCAAGACAAGAGGCTTGGTCATGGAGAGGGCTGCCAGGAGCCTTGATGGAAACGCGGGAGCGCCCGGAATGGCGGCAGTGCTTGGCCTGGCGGCTGAGAAAGTGACCGCCATCGTCGAACCCCTTTCACATGCGGGGGTGTTCATCGCCAACCTCAATAGCCCCTCGCAAGTCGTGGTCTCCGGGACCGCCACGGGGCTTGCAATCGCCGAAAAGAGCCTCAAGGAAGCGGGGGCCAGGCGCTTTCACCGGCTCTCCGTTTCCGGGCCCTTCCATTCTCCGCTCCTGATCGAAGCGCGCAGGGCTTTCGATGAAGCCCTGGCTGCCTACACGTTCTCGGACCCGAAAATCCCCGTCTACTCGAACGTGACGGGGCGGGCCATCACGAGCGGAAGCGAAGCCCGGCGGCTCTGCGGTGAGCAGGTCGTTTCTCCCGTGCGCTGGGTTGCCGTGGAGCAGAGCCTTTTCGCGGATGGATTCGACACGTTCTTCGAGGCCGGGCCCGGAACGGTGCTTGCCGGCCTGATGAAGGCGCTCCTGCCGGAGGCGGTTTGCCATCCGGCCGGCACCCTGCAGGGCATTGCCAAGACCACTGGGGGAAGCTGATGCTCCTCGAGGGAAAGCGGGCCGTCGTGACGGGGGGCTCACGGGGAATCGGCAACGCGATTGTCCGCGAGTTCCTGCGGGAAGGGGCAACCGTCTACGCGGTGTCGCGCTCGGAGCCAGAGAATCTGGCGGAGCTCGAAGCAATGGCCGTTGGCGGGAGCCGCTTTTTCTGGAGACAGGCGGACGTCACGGTAGAACAGGAGATCGTCGGCGCTCTGGAGAAAGTTGTGGCGGACGCCGGCACCGTGGAAGTGCTGGTCAACAATGCCGGCATCACGCGTGACGGGTTGATCTTCCGCATGTCCAGCGCTGACTGGAGCTCCGTGCTCACCGCAAACCTCACCGCGGCGTTTTTCGCATCGCGGCTTCTGGCCCGGTTCATGATCAGGCAGAAGGCGGGCTCCATAGTGAATATTTCCTCGGTAAGCGGCATCATGGGCAACGCGGGGCAGACCAACTACTCCGCCTCCAAGGCGGGGCTCATCGGCCTTTCCAAGAGCCTGGCCCGCGAAGTCGCCTCACGAGGAGTCCGTGTGAATGCAATTGCCCCGGGCTTCATCGAAACAGATATGACGAAGGCGCTTCCCGAAAAGGCCCGCGAAGGGCTGCTTTCCCTGATCCCCCTGGGAAGGCCGGGAACCGCAGAGGAGGTGGCGGCGCTTGCCGCTTTTCTTGCCTCAGACAAAGCCGCGTATATCACGGGGCAGGTCTTTCCCGTCGACGGCGGGATGTCCATGTAAAGAGGAGTCAGCATGAAGAGAAGGGTTGTCGTGACCGGGATGGGGACCGTGAATCCCCTCGGGAACAACGTGAATGATTTCTGGAAAGCCATACAAGCGGGGGAAAACGGGATTGGCAAGCTCACGCGGTTCGAGTCCAACGGCTACACGTCCAAGGTTGCCGGGGAAGTCAAGGACTTTGTGCCCGAGAGGCTCCTGGAGGCCAAAGAGGCGCGCCGAATGGACCGTTTCACGCAGTTCGCCATGGTTGCGTCCCTGGAAGCCATGGCTGACGCGAAGCTTGCCGTGGGAGACACTGATCCCGAGCGCTTCGGGATCATCCTGGGAAACGGCATTGGCGGCATTGAGACGCTGGAGGCGCAATGCCGGCGAATTTTCGAGAAGGGCCCCAAGTCCGTCCATCCCCTGTTCGTTCCCATGATGATTGCCAACGAGGCCCCCGGCAACGTCGCTATCCGCCTGAAGGCCTTCGGCCCGTGCCGCTGCGTGGTCACGGCGTGCGCGTCGTCGAATGACGCCCTCGGTGACGCCTGGCGGTTGATCCGTGACGGGGACGCGGAGGTGATGCTCGCGGGCGGAACCGAGGCTCCTCTTACCGGGCTGGGCTACTCGGGTTTCTGCTCCCTGCAGGCCGTCAGCACCCGAAACGACGAACCGGACAAGGCAAGCCGCCCGTTCGACCGCGACAGGGACGGGTTCATCATGGCGGAGGGCGCCGGGGTCCTCGTGCTCGAGGAGCTGGAACACGCCCGCAAGAGAGGCGCGCATATCCTGGCGGAGATGGCGGGATACGGGGCCACCTGCGACGCGAATCATCTCACCGCGCCGCATCCCGAAGGGCGCGGGGCAATCAGGGCCATGGTGAACGCCCTTGACTCCGCGGGGCTCGCGCCGGGGGACATCGATTACGTCAACGCCCACGGGACGTCGACGCAGATCAATGATCCCATCGAGACACGGGTCATCAAGGCGGTCTTCGGGGAGCACGCTGCAAAGCTGAAGGTGTCATCCACCAAGTCGATGACCGGCCACCTGCTCGGAGCGGCGGGTGGGGTCGAGGCCATTGTGACGGTGAAAGCGCTGCTTGACCAGTTCTTTCCCCCCACGAGGAACCTGGACAACCCCGACCCGGAGTGCGACCTGGACTATGTGCCGCACGCGGGGTACACGGGGCGCATCCGGGCGGCAATGTCCAACGCGCTCGGCTTCGGCGGTCACAACGCCATCGTGGTATTCAAGGAGTTCAAGGACTAGCATTGCCCTTCGCGTGATCCCGGTCATGCGGCATGGGTCTGCGCGGCGTAAATCTCGCGGAACTTCTCCCGACACTCGGTGAATGCGGACAGCACGTCGGGCCGGAAGTGCCGCGGGTCGGTCCTTCCGTCTCCCTCGGTGATGACCCGCACCGTCTCCTCGTGGCTGAACGCTTTCTTGTACGGGCGCTTGCTCCGGAGTGCGTCGTACGAGTCGCAGATGCTCATGATGCACCCGGAAGGAGGAATCTGCTCTCCGACAAGCCCGTGCGGATACCCGCTGCCGTCCCACCGCTCGTGGTGGGACTCCGCGATTTCCGCGCCCATGCGGACGTACGCGGCCGTCCCCTTTTCCAGGATCCGCTTCCCCGTGGTTGTGTGGCTCTTCATGACGGCCCACTCGTCGGGATCCAGCGGCGCCTGCTTGTAGAGTATCTTGTCAGGCACGGCGATCTTTCCAATATCGTGCATCGGGCTCGCGTAGAAGATGCAGTCGATGAAGTCTTCCGCCATTCCCAGGCAGCGGGCGATCTCCGAGGTGAAGTAGCTGACGCGGCGCACGTGAATGCCGGTGTCTTCGTCACGGTACTCCGACGCGCTTGTCAGGAGATAGATCGTCTCCCGGTAGCTGTCCCGAAGCTGCGCGGTCCGATCGTCCACAAGGTGCTCCAATGTGGAGGCGTGCTCCTTCAGGAGGTCTCCGTAAGCCTTCAAACGGAGATGGTTGCGGACCCTGACGGCAAGCTCGGACTCATCCACCGGCTTGAGGAGGAAGTCAGCAGCCCCCTGGTGAAGCGCCTGCATGCGTGATTCGCGGTCCGTGAGGCCGGTCACGATGATGGCCGGGACGGAGCGCGTGCTTTCATCCGCCTTGAGCGCTTTCAGCAACTCCAGTCCATTCATTTCCGGCATCTCCAAGTCGAGCAGGATGAGGTCCGGAAGGCCCCGGCGAATGACATCCAGGGCCGCCCGGCCGTTTTCCGCCACTTGGGTCGCGTACCCGTTGAGCTTCAAGAGCCGGCTGAATACGTCCCTGTTGAACGGTTCATCGTCGACGATCAGTACCCTGTACTCCCTGTCATCGGCAAGCGCGCGGGTTGTCAAACCGGTGCGTCCTTCCGCGGGGGTGAGTCCTTTGTCCTGAGCGCGTCAACGTCGCCGCGCGCCTGCGCAAACGCGCCGTCCCGCGCGAAGGCTGCACCGAGGCTTTCCATGAAAATGCGGCCGTCGAAAGGCTTCTGGACAACCGGCATCCCGGCCCCCATCTCACGCTCCACCATCTCGACCTCCCCAATGTATCCGGTGCAGAAGACGATGGGGAGGCTGTCTCGCGCCGCGAGCATGCTCTTTGCGAGCTGCAGTCCGCTCATCCCCGGCATGATCACGTCGGTCACGACACCATCGATCTCCTCTTTTCGCACGGCAAAGAGCGCGAGCGCCGTCTCCCCGCCGGCAGCTTCAACGACAGTGAAGCCGAGGCCCTCCAGAAGCCGGACTGTTGCCTGCCGAACACTGTGGTCGTTCTCCACCAGCAGAAGCGTCTTGCCGAGGCCCGGCCGCTCCTCCGCCGGCCTGGGACGCCCCGACGCGGTTCCTGGAGCGGCCGCGCGCTTGAAATAGACGCGCATCTGTGTGCCTTTCCCGACCTCGCTCTCCACGATGATGCGCCCTTTGTTCTGCTGCACTGCGCCGTAGACCATCGAGAGGCCGAGCCCGGTCCCTTGTCCCGCCGGCTTCGTCGTGAAGAAAGGCTCGAAGATCCGGCTCATGACTTCACGCGACATGCCGGTGCCCGTATCCTTCACGGAAATGCAGCACTCATCATGCGGGGTTACGAGGATCTCGATGTCGATCTGCCCGCCGCCGGGCATGGCGTCCCGGGCGTTGACGACGAGGTTGATGAGGACCTGGTCGAATTGCGAGGGATCACAAAAGATGAATCCGGGCTCCCGGCCCAGCTCGAGGTTGAGCGTGATGTTGTCCCCGATCAACCGCGCCAGCATCTTGGAGAGGTTCTGCACCGCCTCCCGGGGGTCGAAGCTTCGGGGATTCACCGTTTCCTTTCTGCTGAATGCAAGGAGTTGATGCGTGAGGTCAGCGGCCCTGTTGCCGGCTTTCTGGATCTCCTCCACCTCGCGCCGAAGCGGGCTGTCTTTCGGGAGCTTCCCCAGGATAAAGCCGCTGTAGCTCAGGATGACCATGAGGATGTTGTTGAAGTCATGCGCAACGCCGCCGGCGAGGCTGCCGATGGCTTCGAGCTTCTGCGCCTGATGGAACTGCTGCTCCATCCTCGCCACGTCTTCCTGCATCCGTCGGGCATCCGTGATGTCCGTCCAGGATCCCACGATTTCCCGGGGACGGCCTGCCTCATCCCGGACCAGATTCATGTGATCTTCCACCCATCGCCATGTTCCGTCAGCATGCTGGAATCGATAGCTGATGGACCCCGGCTCCTCGCGGCCAAGAGCCTGCAGGCGGGAAAGCATGCCGGCTTTGTCTTCGGGATGGACGCGCGACATCCAGAAGTCTGGACTGCGCACGAACTCTTCCGGATCATACCCGAACCATGAGCGGACGTTTTCACTGACAAATGACGCGAGCGGCCCCGGAGGGAACGGCGCGGAATAGATGATCGTCGGGCTGGCGGCCATGAGTTGCTGGAGCCGGGCGAACGTGGTATGAAGCTGTTCTTCCACGAGCCGCTTCTGAGCTCTCAGCGCGGCGTCCCTCATGGAACGGCGGATCACGGCGCCGAGCCGGAACATCCGGTCCTTCAGCACGTAATCCGTTGCGCCGTTCTGGAGCGCCTCCACGGCGCGCTCCTCACCAATGGTGCCCGAGAGGTAGATGAAAGGGACTTCGGGCTTCTTTTCTTTTGCCAGGGAAAGAGCGGTGAGGCCGTCGAAAGAAGGCATCGAATAATCGGAGATGATGAGGTCGTACTCTCCGCTCTCCATGGCGCGCAGGAAATCGTCACGGTTTTGCACCTGCACCCAGGACGCCGATATCCCCTGCTCCTCCAGGGCGGCCCGGACCAGCTCGGCGTCAAGCGCGCTGTCTTCGACGTGCAGTATTCTCAGTACCTTCTCGGCGTGCATCTTTCTTTCCTCCATCACGACCGCGGTTTTCCGTTGACGCTCTCAAGGTGCGTGCGGACCGGGGACCTCGTTCATGATCGCCCAGAAAACCCCCAGTTGCTTGACGGCTTCGATGAACTCGGAGAACCCGATCGGTTTCACGACATAGGCGTTCACTCCGAGGCGATAGCTTTCCACGAGGTCTTTCTCTTCGCGAGAGGAGGTCAGCATGACCACCGGTATGGTCCTGAGCTTCTCATCCCCTTTCAGGCGCTTCAGCACCTCGATCCCGTCCACCCGGGGCATCTTGAGGTCCAGGAGCACGAGGATGGGAAGACCGCCGCCGCGCCCGGAAAAGGCGCCCTCGGAGGCGAGGTATTCGAGGACCTCCTGGCCGTCCCGCACCACGTCCACCTTGTTGGCGAGGTTGCACTCCGCCAGCGCGGCCAGGGTCAGCTCCACGTCGTTGGGATTGTCCTCCGCATAGAGGATGCGTTTCAGGTCGCTCACGCGATGCTCTCCTCTCTAGGGTGGCGTCAGCACCGGGGGTTGCGCGGCCCCCGGGGGTTGCGGCACCGCGGGCTGCACAGGCAGTGAGAAGGAGACGGCAGCCCCTTTTCCCACCTCTCCCTCCGCCCACGTTCTTCCTCCGTGGCGCTGGACGATGCGCCGCACGTTGGCAAGACCGATCCCCGTGCCCTCGAACTCCTCGGCCCGGTGGAGGCGCTGAAAGACTCCGAACAGCTTGTCCGCGTAGCGCATGTCGAACCCCACCCCGTTGTCCCGCACGGTGACCACGGCCTCGGCGGGCGTCGTGGTGCCGGCGATGTTGATCACGGCCCTTTCCCGGGGCCTCGTGTACTTCAAGGCGTTCTCGATCAGGTTCTGCAGCACGAGGCGCAGCATGGCGGGATCTCCCTGGACGGTGGGGAGCTGGCCGATCTCCCATTGGACCGTTCTCTGTCCGTCCTGCTGCGTCAGGTTCTGGATGGTGTCGCGCGCCATACGCTCCAGGTCGACCGTGACGGCGCGCAGCTCCGCGCGTCCCATGCGGGAGAACACCAGAAGGTCGTCAATGAGGCTGCCCATCTGGACGGCCGCCTCTTTGATCTTCGCGAGGAACCTTCTGCCTTCTTCATCCAGGGACGCCTCGGCCCGCCGGGAGAGCAGGTCGGCAAACCCTCCAACGTGGCGCAGCGGCGCGCGCAGGTCGTGGGATACCGAATAGGAAAAGGCCTCCAGCTCCCCGTTCGCGGCGGCGAGCTGCGCTGTTCGCTCCTTCACCAGCTCTTCCAGCCGGCCGCGATGCCGCGAAAGCTCCTCCGCGAGCTTTCGCTCTTCGGTGATATCGGAGGAGAGGATGAAGATCCCCTCGGGTACGGGCTCTATGCTGAGAGTGAACAAGCCTTTCTGCCCGTCCGGATAGTGGAACTCGTTCTCCATGCGCAGAGGGACTCGGGCCTCCATGCAGCGCCGGAGCTGGGAAAACAACTCCGTGGACTGAATCCCCGGATACACTTCCTCCATGGTGCGCCCGACAAGCTCTTCGCTCTTCGCGTGACCTTGCCGGGCAGCGACGCCGTTCACGTACAGGTACCGCCAGTCGAAGCCGATGATCTGGCAACCCTCCATCATGTGGTCCAACGTGCTTCGATAGCGCTTTTCCGCCGCGCGCTGTTCTTCCTCCGCGGCTCGGCGTTTCTGGTCCATCCGCTGGAGAGACCGAGCGTTCACCCAGATGGTCAGCGTGAGAAGCACGATGTTCGACATGACCAGCAGGGTCAGGCCGAACCTCGTGTCGTAGAGTCCGGCCAGCTCTCCTCTCATGCGGAGCCATCCGAGGACAGCGGGCACGGTGAGCGTGTAGAGCATGAGGCGCCGCAGCATGAGGCTCCCCGGGCTTTTCCCGCTGACTGTAGCCATGAGCGCCTCATCCCTGCGGGCCAGCAGGACTCCCGCGCTCAGCAGGGCAAGGCCAAGGGAAGTGTGGAGCGCCAGGGAGGTGAAAGGCGCGATGCGGTACAGCGACTGCGGCCCGTAGAGATATCCCAAAAGACAGAAGAAAGAGAGAGCGCCGGTCCCCAACGCCAGGGCTTGAGCGATTGCCTGCGCGCGTTTTCTGTGTGCACTCAACAGGAACAGCGCGCATCCCAACAACACGTAACTGAACACCGCCGCGGGGGGCGTCCTTCCCGGGGGCACGAAGCTCGTGCCTGCCTGCGGATCAATGAAAGCCAGTTGGTCGATTCCGAGGCTCCAGCCGAAGAGGTATTCCGTGAGAACCACGGCGTTGAGCAGGACGGCGGCCGCGGCGAATCCTCTTGAAAGGCCGCGCCGGAGCACGCTCGCTCCAAAACGGCGCGGCTCGACTTCGAAGAAAGCAAGAGATATCCCGCACAGGATGAGGGAAATCGCCGTCTCGGACTTCATGCTGGCCCACGCGGGGAAGATGCGGGTAAACATCGTGATGTCGAACAGCCAGCCCGCTAGAACAAGAGACCCTATGGCTATGCAGAGCGCCGCGAGCACGCGTGAGGGCGTTGTGCCAACCTGACGCCGCGTGGACGAGAGAATCGGCAAGCTTGCTTCCTCCTCTATCGCACGTAAATCAAGTAACGGGTATACATGAATTTATGAATCGAGGTAAGAAAAATCAAATTTTAACTTAACTTTTGAGTAACATTTCAGTCACTGCGGCAATGACAGGGCTTTATCCTGAGCGCGTCAGCGCCCCCAGCGCCAGGGAATAAAGCTTGTTTCTCGCCGAGTCGCTTCGAGAGGCCAGCACGATGGGACATCGTGCTCCCATGACAATGCCGGCTTCCTCGGCTTTTGCGAAGAAAATGAGCGCTTTGTACAGGATATTGGCAGCTTCGATGTTCGGCGCCACCAGGATATCTGCCCGACCGGCCAGGTCGCTGGTAATGCCTTTGTGCCGGGCAGCCTCCACGCTTACCGCGTTGTCCAGCGCAAGGGGGCCCTCGACGCGCGCCCCTTGGATGGCCCCCCGTTCCGCCATCTTGGCAAGGCACGCCGCGTCCACGGTAGCGGGCATCTCCGGATTGACCGTCTCAATGGCGCACAATATGGCCACGATTGGCTGCGGCACTCCGAGCCGGTGCGCGACGTCCACCGCGTTCTGAACGATATCTATCTTCTGGTGGTAGTCAGGGGCGATGCTGAGCGCCGCGTCGGTGACGAAGAACAGACGCTCGGACCCGGGGAAGCGGAACACGCCCACGTGGGAAAGCGTTCGGCCCGTGGTCAGGCCGTTGGTCTTGTTGAGGACCGCGTGCAGGAGGTCAGCGGTCTGAATGAGCCCCTTTACGAGGATGTCTCCCTGCCCCTTGGCAACTATCCTGACAGCCTCCGCGGCTGCTTCCACCGTGGTCGGCGCTTCAGCGATATCCCAGCCATCCAGGGACACGTCACGCTCCCTCGCCGCTTTCCTGATTTCGTTTCCTGAACCGACCAGCACCGGCCTGGCAAAGCCGGCTTTGTCTGCCTGAGAAAGCGCTTCCAGGATTGTTGCATCAGCAGCCTGCGCGACAACAAAGCGCACAGGCCCTCCCTCGCGCGCTTTCTCCATTATCTCTTCGAAGGTTGTCATGGTTACGGCATTATATCATGGGAATCGCTCGAGCGCAGCTCTGGTTGGAAGTCCCGGAAGTCCCGGTAGTCCCGGCAGTTCCGTTAGTTCCACCGGTGTTCCATCGGAAATGGAACGATCTGAGCGAAAATGCCAGGAGCCGCCCGGGGCAAGCCAAACTGAGCCATGCAATTCCTTACGTGATTGATACTTGGGGAACACGGAGGGGCTCTTCACGGCTGGCATGCCAATTGCATAACATGCTGAGCACCTGGGAGGGAGATTCGTGAAAACCCGCCTTATTGCGAACTTGCGCATGAGCAGAAAAGCCGGGCAGCAGGCGGCCATGAAGGAGTTTCCCCGGGGCTCGATCAGGATACGGCTCATCTTCGGCTTTTCTGTGATCCTCCTCGTCCTGGGAGCCGTGCTGGTCTCCCAGATCCGATTGGCCCGAAGCCTTTCGGCTCTTCGCACGGAGCTCCTGGAGAGCTCCCAGGAGATGCTCGCCATCAGGGACGTCATCCTGCACGTGTCCGAGGTCCAGGCCATTGTCACGAACGGAGTCATCACGCAGAACTTCCCGGAGATCCAGGCGGAGTTCGCCCGTATCGAGACCTCGGCGCTTCAGGACATCGCTGTCGTGCAGAGACTGTCCGGCGAGTCCCGCCTCCGTCCATCCGCAGGCACGTTCGCCGAGGACTACCTCGACTATCTTGCAGAGTTCGAGAAAGGTGTGCTTCCCCGTCTTGCGCAAAACGAATCCACAAAGAACAGGTTTTCCGACGCGCTGGTCATAGCCGCCGTCGTGGACGACGTCAACGAGATCCATCTCAGGATCGTGGATGCCATTGTGCGGCGCGAAAGCCCCGACTTCACCCTGAACGGCGACGGCGCGTCCGGCGCGACACAGAAGGGGTTCACGGCGGTCAGGAGCCTTGCGGAAGCCGATAAGGAGAGCTTGCGGAGAGTGGTCCGGCCCGGGGAAAAGATCTGGGCGGATGCATTTATTGAAGATTTCTCCCTGTACCTCGATACCGTGGAGAGGGACGTTCTGCCCCTCCTTTCGACGCCGGCTGACAGCGCTTCCCGGGAGAATCTGGCCGGCCTCGACGTGTTGATTGCGGAGCTTCGCCGGCAGGCGCTCGCCCCGCTGGGGCAGATCATCGAAAGCTTGCAAAGGGACGGCTTCACGGCAACCGAGAATATGGCGGCCCTTCAGTCGACGGAGCGTGAGCTTGCGCGGAAGCGAAGAGCCATGCTCTCGACGTTGCAAGGCATCAATTCGGCCTTGGCGGAGAAAGTGGAATCCACCAATGGAATGATCTCCCATTGGCGCAACGAGTCGACGCGGTTGTCCCTCCTCATCGTGGCGGCGGGAAGCCTTGTCGCGCTGCTCATTGCCTTGCTCATTACCCGTTCCATTACCGGCCCGCTTGCGGGGATTGTCCTGGTGGCACGCAGCGTCGCGCACGGCGACCTGAGCAGGACCATCACGGTCCGCCGACGCGACGAGGTAGCCGTGCTCGCGGACGCATTCAACGAGATGAAGACCGCCATCACGAACGTGCTGGGGGAAACGAACTCCATCATCCACGCGGTCCGTTCGGGAGAGCGTTCCATCAGGGGCCGGGCGGAGGCTTTCGAAGGCTGCTGGGCGGAGCTGGTCACCAGCGTGAACTCCCTCACCGACGCGTTCATCGAGGCAACCGCGGAGCTGCAGAGCGCCAAGACGTCCCTCGAGGAGCGGGTGGAGGCGCGCACCCGCCAGCTGGAGGCCGAAATCACCAACGCGAGGGCGGAGCGGCGCATTCGCGAGGACATGGAGGACCGCTACCGGTCCCTCGTCGAGCAGCTTCCGGCCATCCACTACATCGTCGAGTACGGCCGGGTGAACCGTACGGTCTACATCAGCCCCCAGGTCACAACGATACTCGGGTTCACTCCCGAAGAGTGGCTGGCGGACCCTGCCCTCTGGATCCGGCAGCTCCACGACGAGGACAGGGACCGCGTGGTTGCCGAAGTGCGTGACCGTGACGCCCATGGCGAGCCCCTGGACCTCGAGTGCCGCATGAACACCCGTGACGGCCGGGTTCGATGGCTGCACATCCGAAGCGCCATCCTGGGAGACCAGTCGGGAAAGGTGCTGATTGCCAACGGAGTGATGTTCGACATCACCGAACGGCGGCGCGCGGAGGAGATGTTGCGGGAGCGGGACGAGCAGCTGCTTCAAGCGCAAAAGATGGACGCCATTGGGCGGCTGGCCGGCGGCGTGGCCCATGATTTCAACAACCTCCTCACGGTCATCTCGGGGTATGCCGATCTCCTCACGGAATCACTCGGCGCGCGGGACGCGCACCACGGGGAGGTCGAACAGATTCGCAATGCGGCAACACGCGCAAAATCCCTGACGCATCAGCTCCTCGCTTTCAGCCGTCGGCAGATTCTCCAACCCAAGGTGATGAGCATCAACGAACGGGTACGGGGGCTGGAGGAGATGCTGCGCAGGCTCATTGGCGAGCACATACGCCTGGAGACGTCGCTTGCCGGAGACCTCGGCTCGGTGAGGGCGGATCCCGGCCAGATCGAGCAGGTCATCCTCAATATCGCCGTGAACGCGCGAGACGCGATGCCGGACGGCGGAAGCCTGATGATCGCCACAGCCAACCGTTCGGTGGCCGCGGGCACGCGCGGAGACGGCGGGGATATCCTTCCGCCCGGGGACGTTCCGCCCGGTAACTACGTGATGCTCTCTCTCAAGGATACCGGCGAAGGGATGGATGAGGAGTCGCGCTCCCGCATTTTCGAGCCGTTTTTCACGACCAAAGGGCAGGGGAAGGGGACCGGCCTCGGGCTGTCGATGGTGTATGGGATAGTGACGCAGAGCAAGGGGTTCATCCAGGTCGAAAGCGAGCCGGGCAAGGGCGCCGATTTCCGCATCTTCCTTCCCCGTGTCGACGCTCGGGCGGACGGCGACACCGCTCTGCCCGCCGCCCCTGCTGGAAAGACCGCTTCCGGGACCATCCTCCTCGTGGAGGACGAGGACACGGTGAGGGAGCTGGTATCATCCATCCTGTCGAAAGCGGGATACACGGTAATCACGGCATCCAATGGCAGGCATGCTCTCTCCGTTGCCGGGTCCCGGTCGTCGTGCATCGACCTCATGGTAACCGACATGATCATGCCGGAAATGGGGGGGCGGGAGCTCGCGAACAGGATGGCGTCGGTCTTCCCCGCCCTCAGGATCCTCTACATTTCGGGGTACACCGAGGACTCCATCCTCCGCCGCGGGGCCCTCGAGGAAGGGGTGAACTTCCTGCGCAAGCCCTTCAGCCCGCGGGAGCTTCTGGCCATGGTGGACCGCGTCCTGCAGGGGAAGTGAAGAGGGGAGATCTGATTGATAAACTTGTTGACAAATGCCCACGCTGTGGTATCCTGCACGTTAGTTCGGTCATGAAACGAACTAAGGAGGAACGAGACATGAGATTGCGAAGGATCTTTTTCGCGGCGGCCGTGCTCGCCGTCGTGCCGCTCTCCCTCTTTTCCCAGGGGACGACTCTTGAGCTTCTCATCCACCAGAACGCACCGCTGGTGGACTACATTGCCTCTTTCAATGAGAAGTTCCAGAAGCAGTACCCCGACATCACGGTGAACGTCTCCGTGGTAAAGGCGGACGAGCTGGCTACCTCGACGCAGACGCGGCTCACGGCGGGGGACGTGGACATCATCGACATGTTCGGCTTTGCCCAGGGAATCCAGCCCTTCATGAAGGGCGCGGATAAACCCAACTGGCAGACGCTCATCGAGGCCGGCCTGCTCATGGACCTCTCCGGCCAGCCGTTCCTGAAGAACTACGACGCTGCCGCCATCAGGGACGCGGGATCATTCAACGGGAAAGTCTATGAAGTGAACACCGGCCGCTATGCATTCACCGGCGTGTTCTACAACAAGGACCTGTTCAAGAAGTACGGGGTGAAAGTCCCCACCACCTGGGCTCAGCTCGTAGCCGCGTGCCAGACGTTCAAGAAAAACAAGGTTGCTCCCATGACTGCGGGCGGCAAGGACGGATGGCCGGTGCTCGTGGCGGGCTACGGCATACTCCTCTCCGCCTACCCCGACCAGGCGGCGCTCGTGAAGGGGCTCTGGAGCGGCACGATCAAATGGAATGACGCGCGCTCCGTGGACATGTGGAAGAAGATGCAGGTCCTGGCCCGTGACATGATCGAGCCGGGCGCAAGCGGAATTGGCTTCGACGCCGCGCCGGGCCGCTTCGCCTCGGGAGCCGCCGCCATGTATCCCGCCGGCTCGTGGGACGCCCCCGCCATCGCCGCGGCGAACCCGAAGCTGAACTTCGGCTACTTCCCCATGCCCGGAAGCGACACGCCGGCGGACAACAAGTACCTTGCCGGCAAATATGACGTGGGTTGGGTCGTGGCCGCGGGCACGGAGAAGAGAGATGCTGCCATGAAATGGCTGGCCTTTTTCTCCACCCCGGAGAACTACCAGGCATACGTCAATGCAACCGGCATCACGCCGACGCAGCCCACGGCAAAGCTGAACACGGTTCTTGGCCGTGAAGTGGCTCCGTACCTTGCCAACTTCCGCCTCGGGTATGAGCTGCTGTGGGTGAGCCCGAAGGGCTATGGACAGTGGGCTCAGCCCAACGCATCGTTCTTCAAGCCGTTCAACCAGTGGGACGACGCCCAGAAGCTGGCTGACCAGGCCCAGGCCGACCTGGATGCCGGTCTGAAGGCAAGCCGCTAAGAAAGAAAAGGCGCCGCTTCACTCTCCCCCGGTCGTCGCGAAGGAGTGCGCGAAGGAGTGATTGGATGAGGCTTGCCTACCACTTCGGGGGGAAGGCTTCGCGGCTGGTCCCGTACCTTCTTCTCCTGCCCGGGATGTTGCTCTATGCGGTCATTTCCCTTGGGCCTTCGCTGGCCACGGTGTTCTACTCATTTACGGACGCATCGGGCCTTATCGGCGCGCCGACACGGTTCGTGGGTCTCTCCAATTACCACGAGTTCCTTTTCCTGGGACAAAACGTCAGGGACAACGCGGCGGTGCTCGTTCGCACTCTCGAGTTCTCCCTCCTGGTGACTGTCATCCAGACCGGGCTCGGGCTGCTTGCGGCAATGCTCCTGAACCAGCGACTGGCAGCGACAACGGTTTTTCGGACGATATTCTTCTTTCCCGTGATCCTCGGCGTGACGATCGTCGGTCTGACCTGGACCCTCTTCCTCTACCCGCTGGGCGGTCCCGCGCAGAAGCTTCTGACCGCCCTGGGAGGGCACAGCGAGTTCCTCGGCGGCCCGCCTTTTCAGGCTTTCCTCTGGGTCACCTGGGTCCAGATCTGGGCCAACATGGGGGTCACCATGGTCATATTCCTGGGCGGACTCCAGACCATCCCGTCCGAGCTGGTAGAGGCCTCGCGGATGGACGGCGCAAGCGGATGGCAGTCGTTCCGCCACGTCACGTTTCCGCTTCTGACCCCCAGCCTGAACACGAACCTCACGCTTGCCATCATCGGGTCCCTGCAGGCGTGGCAGCTCCTGCTCGTAATGAAAGGCGTGACAAACGGCACGCAGGTCCTCGGCCTGATCATCTACGCAATCGCCTTCGGCCGGACCGTTGCCAACCCGACTGCCGTCGCCATGCGCCAGGGTTACGGCGCCGCGGCATCCGTCGTGCTGTTCGTGCTCGTTCTCATCATCGGGATGAGCGCGCAGTTCCTCATGGGACGGCGGGAGAGGAGGGTGCTGGGATGAGCGGTGTGACGCCCGCATCACGAGGGCTGCCGGCAGGTCGCCGTCCCCTGGGTCCCGCTCGCTTCCTCATGTTCATCATCCTCCTGGTCCTTGCCGCCGTCTACCTGGGGCCGCTTCTCACCGTGGTGAACGTGTCCCTCCAATCGCGCCAGGAGTTCAGCCTTGATCCCACGGCGCTGGCGCGGCAACCGCAGTTCTCGAACTTCGTCACGGCCTGGAACAAGGCCAACTTCCCCCTCTATCTGCGGAACTCCCTGCTGTACACCGCGGTTGCGACGGGGGTGTACGTGCTGACGGCGGTCTTCGTTGCGTTTCCCATTGCGCGCCGGTACGTGAGGGGCAGCCGTTTCCTCTTCAGCCTTTTCGTCGTGGCGCTCTTTCTTCCCTACGCCCTCATCCCGCAGTTTCAGCTCATGCTTCGCCTGCGCCTGTACAACACGCCCGTGGGCTACATCCTGCTCTTCCTCGTCGACCCCATTGGCATCGTGATCCTCGTGAATTACATCCGCTCCATTCCCCGGGAGCTGGATGAGGCCGCCGCGATGGACGGCAGCGGCTACGCGCGGTTCGTGCTCCGGGTGATGTTCCCGCTCATCAAGCCGGCCCTCGCAAGCGTCATTGTTCTGCACGCCATCGGAATCTGGAATGAATACGTCACCCCGCTGATCTACCTTCCCAAGAAGTCCCTCATGCCCATCACCCGCGGCCTGATGGTCTTCTACGGACAATACGGCAACGACTGGACCACTCTCGCCGCGGCCATCCTCATGCTCACCGTTCCCATCGCGGTGCTGTTCCTGGCGCTGCAGCGGTGGATCTATGCAGGGGTCCTCCAAGGGTCCGTTCGAGGATGAGCCAACCCGTGGATCCGGCCCTCCTGGTGTTTTTCGATGACTTCACGGCTGAGGCGCTGGACAGGCGCGCATGGAACGTGCGGGTGACGGGCGCGACGGTCAACGACGAGCAGCAGGCGTACGTCGACTCCCCCGACACCATCAGCGTCGACCCTGACGGGTCCGCGCTCGGCGCTCACGGCATCCTCTCCCTCCAGCCGAGGTTCTGCCCGGGCTTTCGCACCCTGGAAGGCAGGGAGTTCGATTTCATTTCCGGACGCATCGACACGCGGGAGAAGATCCAGTTCACCTACGGAACCGTGGAGGCGCGGATCATGCTGGCGCACGGGGCCGGCCTGTGGCCCGCGTTCTGGGCGTTGGGGGATGAAGCGAAATGGCCGGACTGCGGTGAGATCGACATCATGGAAAACGTCGGTGAGGCGGACTGGGTGAGCGCGGCGCTCCACGGTCCCGGCTACGCCGGGGAGATGGCTCTCACGAATCGGCTCTACTTCTCTCCCGGGGATGAGGCGGTCCAGTGGCACACCTACTCCGTGGAGTGGTCACCCCGAAGCCTCGTGTTCCGCGTGGACGGACGGATGCTGTACCGCGTTTCCCGTGCCATGGTTGAGTTCCACGGGCGGTGGGCATATGACGGCGCCAAGCACCTCATCCTGAACTTCGCGCTGGGGGGGACGTTCCCGTTCAAGACGAACGGCGTCCGCCAACCGTACCGAGGCCTGCCGGCGGAGACGGTGGCGTCCGTCAAGGCGGGAAGCGCCCGGATGCTGGTGGACTGGGTGAAGGTCACCCGTATGCGCGAGTGACGCGCTGTATGCGTGAGTGACGCGCGGCCCGCGTGCTATGATACCGGGACACCATGAACAACACGTTGAACGAAATAAACGTTTCCCGCGTGCTGCAGAAGCTCTGGTTCAGCAAAGGGATCAGCCGGGTGGAGATTGCGCGCGAGCTGGGGCTGGGCAAGTCCACGGTGACCAACATCGTGGCGGCGCTCATGAAGCGCAACCTCGTCAAACGGGTGAAGTCCGGGGAGTCCGGCCCGACCGGGGGCAGGCGTCCGACCCACCTCATGGTCAACGGGCGCTACGGCCACATTCTCGGACTTGAAATACAGACGGACCGCTACACGGCCGTGGCCGCCGACATGCTGGGAGAGGTGATCCATTCGGAATCAGGGGAAATTCGCTTCGAAACGGATATCGTCTCGACCTTCCTGGACTTGACGGCCCGGCTGCGCAGGGAGACCCGGCGCATCGGCCTGCCGTTGATCGGAATCGGGGTCGCAACGGCGGGAATCATCGACCCTCACCGGGGCATCATCGAAAAGTCCAACCCGTTGAACATCCATGAACCGGTGGACTTCTACCGCGCCGTTGCCTCCCGGCAGGACGTGCCGGTGCTGATCGAGAACGACGCGAAATGCTGCTGCTGGGGGGAGCTTGCCTTCAAGAAGACCGAGAGGCATACGAACTTCCTGTTCGTCCTTGGCGAGTTTCGCGAAGGCCGCACGGTGAAATCCGGCTACTGGGGAATTGCCGTGGGGTTCGCCTTCGTCCTCAACGGGAAGGTCCATTACGGGGAGGATTTCTCAGCGGGCGAGTTTCAGAGCATCCTGTGGAAAGAGCCGAACCAGGGCCAGTTCTCCCTCAGCGACTCCGCCGCAAAGGCCATCAGGAAGGACCGCGCCGTCCTGCTCAAAGTCCTTCGAGAGCTGTGCGCCCACATCGCCTTGCTGGTGAACCTGCTCAATCTCACGTGCGTGGTGTTCGGCGGGGAGATCAGCGCTTATGCGGAGGACGTGACGAGGATTCTCAGGGAGGAGATCCGGCGCAACTGGTCGTACGATAATACGGTGGAGTGCGCCATTGAGTTCGCCACCCTGGGGGACAAGGCGGTTGCCTACGGGGCGGCGGGGATGTTCCTGGAGCGCTTCTTCTCCATTCCCGATGTCGTGGATACCACCGAGCAGAAGATCCTTTCCAAGATACGCGCGCCCTACAAGCCGAGTCAGCCCTGACCCTGCGCGCCCACCGCCGCTTACCCCAGGCCCCCTTTTGGGGGTACGTTTTCAATACAAGACTTTCATTTTACTTACTTGCAATTCGCGTGCCACGCCGGACTGCGCTTTTGGGCCCTATTTGACCGATTGACCGACGATTTCGCCTTGTTTTTTACGTTTCCTCGGAGTCGCTTTCGCAAAGCGAGAAAGTTTTTCGCGAAATGCGAAAAAAACTGCCGGTTTGCCTTGCGTTGACGGATTTCACTGCATATAGTTCTTGCAAACAGGCGGCATTCAAGAAACGGATATAGAATGGAAATTCTGCAACCAGGCGCGAAAGTGCTTATTGTCGATGATGAGCCTATCATCGTCGAATCCATCAAGGACTACTTTCAGCACCTGAACATCACCGGGTTTTCCGACCCCGCGCGCGCGTTGAAGGCTTTGAAGGCCGAGTTCTTCGACGTCGTCCTCGTTGACTATCGCATGCCGGGCCTCTCCGGGCTCGACCTGCTCATCGAGGCCCGGAGGCTTTCCTCCTACAGGTTCGGCGTCCTTCTGACCGCCTACGCGGACAAGGATCTCCTGCGCCAGTTCATCAACCAGAACCTCATCCAGAGGGTATTGGAGAAGCCGCTTGACCTGGAGGAGCTGGGCAGGGTCCTGGATGACGCAATCCTGGAAAGCGAGCGGTCGCGCGCCGCGCAGGTCGAGGTCGAAGAGCTGCGAAGGGATTACCAGAAGCTCATGGCCGACCCGGGCAGCGTTCTCTCACGGGTGGTCGGGTCCAACGCCGGCATTGCCCAGTCCATGCGGCGGGCCCAGCAGTTCGCGAAGACGGATGAGAACGTCCTCCTCACCGGTGAAACGGGGACCGGGAAGGAGCTCTTTACCCGCGTGATACACACGGGCAGCCGCCGCAAGAACGGACCTTTCGTGAAGATAAACTGCGGCGCAATCCCCGAGTCGCTCATCGAGAGCGAGCTGTTCGGCTCCACGCGCGGGGCTTTCTCCGGGGCGTACAAGGACCGCAAGGGCAAGATTGAAGAAGCAGAGGGCGGGACCCTCTTCCTGGACGAGGTGAGCGAGCTGAAGCTGGAGCTTCAATCCCGGCTCCTTCACGTGGTTCAAGACAAGACAGTGGAAAGAGTGGGGAGCAACCGCCAGATTCGCGTGGACTTCCGGCTCATCTCGGCATCCAACAGGGACCTTCGGGAGGAATCGAAGAAGGGAAGCTTCCGGGAGGACCTGTACTTCCGCCTTGCCACCCTCCACCTCCATCTCCCGCCGCTTCGGGAACGCACGGAAGACATTCCTCTCCTGGTGGACCATTTCCTGGATGTGTTCTGCATGGAGCTCAACCGCCGGAAGCCCGGGATCGACTCCCGCGTCCTGGACCTGCTCACGGGGTACGCGTGGCCAGGCAACGTACGGGAGCTGGAGAACACCGTCAAGCGCGCCCTCATCATGACTGATCCGCAGGCGGGGACGCTCCCCGAATCCTCTTTCGAGGGGGTCGTCGGGCCGCAGGAAAGCCCCGCGAGCACGGTGGATGCGGCGCTTGATCTCATCTGCGGACAGCTCGCGGAGGGTCCCGCGCTGCTTGATACTATTGAAGACAAGATCCTCGAGGCGGTGCTTCGCCGGGCGGGAGGCTCCGTCATGGAAGCGGTGAGGCAATCGGGGATCCCCAAGGATCGGTTCTACCGGCTTTCCAAGCGGCAGCCCCTCAGCACAAAGGAGCCGTGACGGCAAAGCCCGTCCTGCCGCCTCCGGCGGACGTCACGGAAATCCTCCAGCCCATGCTGGCGGCGAGCTCCTGTGCCGCATACAGGCCAATGGCAGATTCGCCTGGCGCGGCGGAGAAGAAAGGCTCGAACATCCTTGCCGCAAGGGCCGGGTCCGGCGGCGGGCCCGCGTAGCTCACCATGATCCGCGCTTCAGCGGCTTCGAGCGCTTGCTCCGCGGTGATGTCCACCTGCCCCGTGCCTCCCAGCGCGGCGGCCGCGCGGGAAACAAGGTTCTCCAGAATGCGTTGCGCCGCCCCGGGGTCTCCCATCACCTTCAGGCCGGAGGCGATGTGGACGCTGACGGTGACCTCACGCGAGCCCCGGGCGCTTTCGATTGCGCGCGCGAGGGTCGCCATGTCGAGAGGACGCTCCTTGAGCCCCGGCCGTACGAGCACCATCTCCGCGTCCGCCAGCGTCTTCACGATCCTGGCCACCCCCTCCTCGGCATAGCGAAGGTAGGTGTCGACACGGCGCCGGTCCAGGTCGGCGCCGCCTCCCTCCAGAAGCCTTCTCAGGTTGGCCACGGGCCCGGTGATCGAGGAGAGGGGATTGCGGATTGCGTGCGCGAGACCCCCGAGGAACGCTTCGAAGGCTCGTGTTCGCTCCAGCTCCCGCGCACGCTTCTCCTCCTCGGCGCGACGAACCAGGTTGAACAGCTTCAGGGCAAGCTCATCGATGAGGAACGGCTTCACCACGTAGTCCGCGGCGCCGTCGGCAAGGCGGTGGAGCCGCTCCTGGGGGTCGCTCATTGCGGTTATGAAGATGAACGGGACCCGGGCGAAGCGCGAATCAGCCCTCACCCGGCGGAAGAGCTCGTTGCCGTCCATCCCGTCCATCATGAGGTCTGAGATGATCCCCCGGCACTCCTCAATGTCTTCAAGGTATGACAAGGCCTCCTTCCCGTTTGCGGCGGCGCGGACGGGGAAAGTCCGCGATATGCGCGAGCAAAGGAGGGAACGAAGGTCCGGGTCATCCTCCACGACAAGAATGGCAGGGCCTCGGGTTTGCCCCGGTGCTTCCTCTGCCGATTCGGTTTCGGCAGGGACGGAAGCCGAGGCTTCGGCCGGCGCCGCTGCCCCAGCCGGGGCGGCGGCCTCAGCCGGGGCACCGTGCGCGAACGCCGTGCGGCTTCCTCGGCCCGAGCCGCCGGCGCCGCCCAGCGCCTCCCGCGGCAAGCGGGAAGCGAACGATCAGCGAGGTCCCTTTGTCCGGGGCCGACGTGATGGAGATCGACCCGCCCAGGGACGACACCGTGCTCTTCACGAGGGCCAGGCCCATGCCGATTCCCTGCGCGTTCAACTTGGGCCGCGACACGCGGTAATAAGGAAGGAATATCTTCTCCTGCTCCCCGGGGGCGATTCCGATCCCCGTGTCTCTTACCACCAACTCCGCCACTCCCGCGCCGCGTCGGGCCTCGATCCGAAGGCTCCCTCCCGGATTGTTGTACTTGATCCCGTTGTCCGCGAGGTTGTCGAGAATGCGCTCCACGGCGGAAGGAGCGGCCTGGACGGCGAGGTTGTCCTCCACGGAGACGGTGATCCCTATCCCCGCCCGACGCGCGGTGGGCGCAAGAAGGAGAGCCCGGGCGCGGACTATCTCCGCAAGGTCCGTCGTTCCCTTTCCATAGACCTCGATTCCCCGGGAGAGCCTCTGTACGTCGAAGAACTGCGTCACGTCGCGAACGAGCTTGTCCACGCTCTTGCGGATGACGGCGAGGCTTTGCGAAGGCGGGGCGCTTTGCTCGTATTCATCCAGGTAGTTCGAGATGAGGGTGAGAGGGGTGCGGATCTCATGGGAGACGTTCACGAAGAAGTCGGTCATGGCCAGGGTGAGCTTGTTTGCCCGTTCCCGCTCCGCGCTCAGGAACGTGATGCGGTCTGCAAGAGCCAGAGAGAACACGAGGGCCATGGCGATCCATGAGACGTAGAACCCGACCATGTACACGGGCATGTCGGCGGCGGTCCTGAAATATGCGGAGGCGACGAAGACGGTGACCACGAGCGGTCCCGCGACGCCGACGGCGAAATAGCGCGCCGGGCGAAACCCGTGGCGGAATGAGACCACGATGGCGGAGACGATCAGGCCAAACATGATGAAGAGGGTTACCGCCACGATGGTGAGAAAATGGGACACATGAGCGGCAAGCTGAAGGGGGATCAGGGCCGCCTGCGCTCCTGCCATGAAAAGGAGCGCCCGGTCGAGGCGTGGAGCTATTTTGCGAAGGCCCAGGAAACTCCGGGTGAAAGCATACGCAAATATGACGGTCAGGTCGCACGCCAGCCCGAACGTGGACGGGGTGGAGATCGAGCTGTCCCCGGGCAGCAGATACAGCGAGGCGATGCCGTCCCACACGGTGAGTCCGAGCGAATACACGATGATGATGAGGGAATACCAGAGATAGCTCATGTCGCGCAGGGAGAAGAAGAGGAAGAGGTTGTAGATGCCCATGAGGAGAATAGCGCCGTAGTAAAGCCCATAGAGCAGCCGCTGCGTCGCGCTCCACTGGGCGAAAAGCTCGCGCGGCCACAGGTCGAACGCGGGCGTTCCCATGCCCACCCCGAGAGTGGTGGACCGAGAGGTGATGGTGATCACATAGCTCGCCGTGGACCCGGGGCTGATTGAGAGGGGAGCCGAAAGCCGAAGGTCGCGCATGAGCCGCTGGTTGCGCGGGATGAGGCGGGACAGGACCGCCAGCTCCGTCCTGTTCCGTCCGCTCAACTCATACAGTCGAATGAACGAATCGTTGTCGGTAAAAGCAGAGAAGACGAAGTCCCCCGCGTGGGATTCATTTCGGACCGAAAACAGGTATGCCCTCTCCCCCGGAAGCGCCAACTCCGGCGAGAGGCGAAGCGCATTTCCACCAAGGCCGCGACGCACTGGTGGCTCACCCAGCACCACGGTGCTGGAGGCGCGCTCGCGACCGTCCGGCGCGCATGCCACCGGGATGAGAGTGAGCGTCAGCAGGCCGGAAAGCATGAAGAGAGAGGCCAGCTTTTTCACTATGACCGCAGTATAGCCTTCCCTCGGCATTCACGCCATGAGCGGCGCGCCGTCCTACGGATCTGGCAACACGCGCTCGACCCTCACGAGACCTTACGCTTTCTTTCCACAATAGACGATTCTGTTTCCTGCCTGAAACACCACATCAGCAATTTCGAACCCAGCCCAGCGAAGGCTGTTTATGTAGAAGGACGGCAGATATCCATGTTCAGCAGTATCTCTAATAGAAGTAAGCGCATTCATTTCGTCTATTTCTTCTGCTATTCTGTATTGCGTTTTTATCGTATTCCAGAAATCGTCTATCAGAATGATCGGCTTTTCCGTTTTGTTTGAAAGATGGAGCCCTTCAAACCAGGCGTCCGACAGAGTGGTGACATCACCAGTAGCAAATACTCCACCCTTAGGCAGGGATTCATGGAGAGCATGATAGACCTTGAGAATGCTTTGGCGGGAAAGATTGTGAAAAGAAGTGAAAGAAACGGCTGCATCAAAACTTCCTGCTCCTCGTATGATTTCTCTATTCCTGACATCACCCTGAACCAGGGAGAACCTTTCGCGGTATTCTGCCAAATGGTTCCTGTAAATCATGAGCAGGAACGGATTGGAATCTACCCCGATGACCCTGGCTTTTGGGAGTCGTTTCAAGAGAAACTCGGAAAGACCGCCAGCGCCGCAGATAAGGTCGATAATAGTGGGATGTTCTCCCGGGATTGCTTCCAGGACCCGAACGATGACAGACGCTTGTTCTTCCCGCCAATAATTGTGAGTCGAATGCATTTCGACCCATCTCTTGAAGAGCTCGTGAGAATCAACTCTGTGTTCATTTGCTTCGATCCACTTTTCGATTCTCACTTTACTCCTCAAGAGGATTTTTTGTCACAATTCAAATGTAACTTCAGGATTGCCTCGGGTCTACTTGCGCATGGGTGATCATTCCATGACGACCCGGACCTGCGCTTCACCGCAGCGGGCCTGGACACGAACATCGGGGACGCAGTTACTGTGCGCGCGGAAGTTTCGGCCGCCGACGCTCAGAACCGTACGATCGTGACGAGCAACCAGGCTCCGTTTTCCACAACGACCCAGGCCATCGTCTGGGCGCCGCGCGCGCTGCCTGGATTCACGTGGACGAACCAGGACCAGCTCTCAATAATGGCAGAGTACTATTACAACGGCCTTGGCTTTATTGGGAACGATTACGCGCAGCTCATCGCGTATTCCCAGAGCCTCAGGAGCACCCCCGGCTCCGGCCCCGACCTGCTGGACCAGTCTGGAACCTTCTCTGCCGCACAACACTACGGATTCGTTCGTGTTTCTGGAAAAATCGATGATAAGCTGACGGCCGCTGGATGGACCGAAGTGAACCTCCAGGATCTCTCGGGTCTGACGGGCATCGTGCTCACGCTGACATACGACAAATGGACAGTGAATGCTTCCCTCATGGATGCCTGGGGGAACACGGACACCGAGGCCGGCCTTTCGCCGCTGCTTTGGACGGCAGACCTGGAGGTCAGTCTTTTTCTTTGACTGGCATCTTTCAGAAGCGCCCCTTTTGCAACTGGACACCCCAGTGATATGGCTCGAGAAATCTGGGGTCTCCGTCCATCCGTAGATCCAAACCAGCGATTGAGTCGATGATCATAGGGAGATCAGGTCGGGAATCAACACGGGGACCTCGCGGTGTAGGGATGTCCTTTCTCCAGTGGATGATCGCAACCCTGCCTGACTGCTTCAATATACGTGATGCCTCGACGAGGAACTGCACCCTTTCCGGGGAGTGCAAGATGTTGAAGAGCAGGACCATGCCCATGCTGCCTGACGGCAATCCGGTTCCTGCTTCGAGCACGTCGCGGCAGGAGAGCTCGACGTTCTGGACCTCAGCCCTTCTTGCGTTGATGCTCGCTGCTTCGATCATTGCCCGGCTCGAGGTCGATGGCGTGGATCACTTGCGAACTCTCTTGTGCGGCTGGGACAGTAAATGTCCCATACCCACACCCGATCTCGGCAATCGGATCCCTCACCGATTCCAGTTTCAGCCAGTCGATGATCGCCGGAATGTCAAAGAGGCTGTTCCAATAGGTTTCGTCTGGCATTCCGCTATCGAATACCTTCACGCTATCCTCCAGCCTATTCTGGTTTAAAACGCCCCGCCTTGCCAATGGCCCCGGACAAAGGCGTCAAGCAGTCAGTCTTCTTGGACGCCGTTGATTCCATCCTGTATCCTCTACGCGAGTCGAGAGGAGATATGGTAAAGCATCGTGACCTGAAAGAACCTTCACTTTTCACGCCGGAGAATCTGTTGCGGGAAGCAAGGCGGCAGAAGGAGCTGCCCAAGAGACGGATTCCGCGCGTCTGTTTGCTCGATCCCGACGGGGATATCGTCAGGTATCTTCTTCGCGAAGGTCGGGCTTTCAGGAACCAGGGCTGGGCTTGCTACCACACCGACATGTACGACTGTAAGCTTGGCGCAACCACACTCGGGATCGTCGGCAACGCTGTTGGTTCGCCGTTCGCCGTCCTTGTGGCGGAGGAGATGTTTGCGTCCGGCTGCCGGTTGCTGCTCAGCCTCACATCGGCGGGAAGAATAGGCCTGCGGGTTGATCTTCCTCGCTTCCTTCTCATTTCACGGGCCCTGAGAGACGAGGGGACGAGCGACCGTTATGCGGCGCCGGGCGGCTTCAGTCGGCTCAACGGAGTGCTGCTGAAAGCCTTGAGATCGGCTCTGGGAAAATCGCCCGTGCCCTGGGATATTGGGACGTCCTGGACAACGGACGCCCCCTTTCGAGAGACCATCACCGCCATTCGCAGTGCTCAAAGGTTGGGGGCCGACTGCGTCGAAATGGAAGCTGCCGCGCTATACGCTTTTGCCTGGGCGCGGCGAAGAAACGTTGTTTGCCTGGCTCACGTCACAAACTCCATGGCACAGTCACGAGGAGACTTTGAGAAAGGGCAGGAGAACGGCAGCGTTGACTCTTTGGCGCTGATTGATTTTGTGGTTCGAACCCTCAGGAAAGCGGGCGACGCACTCTGACGCACGCGCCTCATCCTCCATGATGGTCAGATCAGTCTTGTCGTCAGTACATTTACTTCGCTTTCTAAGACAGCGGATATCAGGAGGGGAAGCTCATGCCCAAAGTCCTTTTCGTTTGCACGCACAACTCCGCGCGAAGTCAGATGGCGGAAGCGTATTTGAAGAAGTTCGGCGGGAATAGATTCGAGGTGGAAAGCGCGGGCATTGAGCCTGGCAAGCTCAACCCCTACGTGGTCCGCGCCTTGGCCGAGGAGGGCATCGACATCGCAGGGAAGCAAACCCAGAGCGCTTTTGATCTCTTGAGGAAGGGAAGGTACTACAACTTTGTCATTGCGGTTTGCTCAAAAGAGGCGGCGGAGCGTTGTCCTATTTTTCCCGGGTACGCGAGACGTCTCATTTGGTCCTATCCCGACCCTTCGACATTTGCTGGTTCAGACGAGGAGATAATGGCGCAGGTTCGCGAAGTGCGTGATGCAATAAAAGATCGAGTGCGCCAGTTCTCCCTTGAAGCGGTGAGCCTCGTCCGAGACTGATCAGAGGGTTTGGACGCAAGAAGCCGAATGGCCTTGATCGTGCGCCGCTCATTGCTTGCCGGCGGTCGGACTTGAACCGACACGGGCGTTGCCACCCACCAGATTTTGAGTCTGGCATGTCTGCCATTTCATCACGCCGGCGTTCAACGGAGAATAGCCGTTGCCCCTGGGACTGTCAACTTTGCGGGATTTCTCGTACCATGGGCCTCCGGACACTTGCATGACGTCAACGCATCGCGCCCTGCGACGACTCCTCATCGCCGGTCTTTTCCTCGCCGCTTCGTTTCCGCCGACGTGGCCTGTCGGGTTGCCCACCGATCTCCCGTCGATCGTGATCATAGATTCGTACCACCCGGGTTTTGTCTGGTCGGATGACGAGCTCCGCGGCCTCACGGCGAGGCTCAAAGAGGCATACCCCGCCATCGACCCGCGCGTCGAATTCCTGGATGCCAAGAGGTTTTCCAGCCCCGAGCTTGTGGGCCGGGCACGGGATTTCCTCGAAAACAAGTACGCCGGGTTCAAGCCGAGCCTGGTGGTTGTCCTCGACAACCCGGCGCTCGAAATGCTTCTTGCCCACCCCGCGCGGCTCTTCCCGGGGGCTCCCATCGTCTTTGCCGGCGTGAGTGACTTCCCCTCGCTCAGCGTTCCCGCCGGCGTAAAGATCACGGGCGTCGCCGAGGTGACGGATCTCGAAGGAACGGTTCGTCTGGCGCTCAAGCTCCATCCGGACGCTCGGGGAATGCTCCTTGTAACCGATGCAACGCCAAGCGGTGCCGCAGTCCAACGCGAAGCGGAAATAGTGATGGAACAGTTTCGCGGCAAGCTGCGCTTCGAGTTCATGCCGCCGGTCACCTTCGAGGAGGCGGTCCAGCGCATAGCGGCGCTGCCCTCTGATGCCGTGCTGATGATACTTTCCTTCAGCACTGATCGAACAGGGAGGAGCCTTTCCCTTGCTGAGAGCACTCGGCTTTTCACCGAGCACTGCCCCGTCCCCGCCTATGCGCTCCATGAGACGCGCCTGGGGCACGGCATCATCGGGGGGATGATGCTCTCCGGCGTGGTGCATGGAAGGCGCGCGGGCGACCTCGCGCTGCGCGTCCTCTCCGGTGAAGACCCGTCCGCCATCCCGGTGGATACGCGCAGCTCGTCGGTGGCCCAGTTCGACTACAAGGAGCTCCAGCGGTTCCACGTGCCTCTGGCCCTCCTCCCGAAGGACAGCCGGATCATCAACAGGCCCGTGACGGTATTCAGCCAGTATCCGGTGTTCTCCAGCGTCATGACCGGGATCGTGGCCCTGCTCGTTGCATTCGCCTGCCTCCTGACGGCGAGCGTTTTTCGCAGACGGGAAACCGAGCGGGAGCTGCGCGCCAGCCAGGCGAACATCAGAGCCCTCCTGGAAACCACGGATGACTCTTTCTGCTCCGCCGACAGGGACGGCCGCCTGATTGCGTTCAACGCGGCGTTCGCCCGCCTGGTGGGGGACTACGCGGGGATCGAGGCGCGGCCGGGAATGCGCTACCTCGAGAGCTTTCCGCCCGAGGCCCGCCAGGCCCTGGAACGGCTCACCGACCTGTGCTTCACCGACGGGAAGGTCACGGACGTCTACGAAATCGAAGCAATCCATAAGCGGCGGTTCCTGGAGGTCTCCGTCTATCCCATCCGCGAAGGAAAACAGGCAATCGGCACGGTGGTATTCGCGCGTGACATCACGGAGCGCAAGCTCGCGGACCAGACCCTGCGGGAATCAGAAGAGAAGCTCCTTCAGGCCAGGAAAATGGAGGCGGTGGGGAGGCTTGCCGGAGGCATCACGCACGACTTCAACAATCTCCTGACGATCATCAAGGCGTATGCCGACATGGGCGTGGAAAGCAGCGCCGACCCCCCGGCCGTCCTTGAGGACCTGCGGCAGATCCAGAACGCGGTCAAGCGCTCCGCCTCTCTCACGTCGCAGCTCCTTGCCTTCAGCCGCAGGCAGGTCCGCGTGCCCCGCGCCTTGAACCTGAATCAGCTCATCAGCGAAATGACGAAGATGCTGGATCGCGTGATCGGGGAGAATATCGAGCTGCGGGCGTCGCTTGCGGACAATCTGTGGAGCGTGAAAGCCGATTCGGCCCAGATTCAGCAGGTCGTCATGAACCTTGTGTTGAACGCAAGAGACGCGATGCCCACGGGGGGACGGCTTACCCTTGCCACGGCGAACGCTCTCGAAGGGGCCCACCAGGGGGATTCCGTCATCCTCACGATTTCCGACACGGGGCGTGGCATGGATGGGGAGACGCTTTCCCATCTGTTCGAACCGTTTTTCACGACCAAGCAGGAAGGAAAAGGAACCGGCCTGGGACTCTCCACCGTGTACGGATTCGTGAAGCAGAGCGGAGGAACGATATCCTGCGACAGCCGCGTCGGCGAAGGGACTACGTTTCGAATCCTCCTGCCACGGTCAGACGCGGCTGAGGAGATCCCCCGGGAAGCCGAGACAGCGCGGATCGACATCCGCAGAAACGGGACAATCCTGATTGCCGAAGATGAGGAGGCGGTGCGCTCCTTTCTTTCGCGCACGCTTTCCGCGGCAGGGTACACGGTAAAGGAAACGAAGAACGGCGCCGATGCACTGGAAGCCCTTCGCGCTCACCCTTCTCCCGTGGACCTCATCCTGAGCGACGTGGTAATGCCGCGCATGGGCGGGTCCGAGCTTTCACGCCGCGCGCGGGAGGAGTTTCCGCGCATCAAGATCCTGTTCATCACCGGCTACGCCGGTGATGAGCTTGCCGGTCACGGCGCTCTCGATGGCGGTGTTCCGGTCCTGAAGAAGCCGTTCGGTCCGCACGAGCTGCTCCAGGCCGTCAACGAGATCCTCGGCGCTCCTTCTGCTTGACACCCGCCGGCATTTGGGTAGGGTATAGCCGAGGGGCCCATAGCTCAGCTGGTTAGAGCGGCGGACTCATAATCCGTTGGTCCGGGGTTCAAGTCCCTGTGGGCCCAATCTCTCTGTTTCTCTGATTCTATCGGATATTTCATTACCAAGCAAAGAGTTGGTTCTCTCCTACAGCTCAGGATTTCTTCCCTCAAAAGGTAAGTGTGACCAAAAGTGTGACCAAATGCTCCCTCTAATAAGAAAATTTCTGGGCACTTGTCTATTCTT
>CAWJSK010000020.1:0-39210 GCA_963845535.1 uncultured Spirochaetota bacterium | reverse complement strand
TTTTCACCCCAAACGGCATCCCGAGGCAGCTCTGAAGAAGCGAGGGGACCACGAAAAGGAATATCAGCACAAGGACGCCAATCCCAATGGCGGCGGCAAGCACCTTGAATCGCCTTTCCATGCGCACCGTTTCGCTCACCAGGCTGCCAATACCGGATGCGATGAGAAGAATGGTGATGATGATGGAGTTCGCGTACACCGGGTTTGCCAGAAAGAACACGAACCGCTGAATGAGGAAAATCTCCGCCATGAGGTAGGCCAGCCCCAGGCAGGCGTAGTACACGATGATCCCGAAAGTGCCCTTGCGGCCACGGAAAAGCTCCCGCCATCGCATGATGAGCGGCAGGAGTATTATGAGAACGCCAAAGATGATGGACTGGAGAAACGTCGCCAGGAGGAGCAGGTAACCCCATTCCTCGGATATCTCTCCAAGCCGTGGAAGGAACTGCGGGATGGAAAGCGGCTTCAAGTAGCCGGAGTAGTAGGGCTTGTCATCCGTGGCCGGCCGGATGTCGAAAACGTATTTCGAGAATAGCTCCGTCTGCTTGTTGGCAAGCAGCCATTCCAGCGTGAGGTGATACAGGTCCGCCGGACGAAGGTCCATCTCCGGGGCGGCGGGGGCTGCCGGCGTGGACTGGGTTTCCGCCGTAGCCGCGCTGTCCGGATTGCTGGAGTAGATATCCGCGTAGCCTTCCATGAGCTTGTCGAAAGTCTTGGCTTCGCTTGCCATGCCCGGGAAATAGTTCACCTCGAACGACATGCGGCGGCAGTAGCCATTCAGCCGGGCAATCTCTTCCGGGGTGAACCCGTCTTTCTTGACGAGCACTGTTGCCGTGGACAGCAGCAGGTTGAAGGAATAGATGTCCTTGTCGACGTTCGGGATCCCTTCCTCCCGCAGCGCCTGGACCACGGTGGCAAGAAGCCGCGGAACGTTGCGGGGCGGATTGAGCCGGTCCCAAACGGTGATGGACAGCATGCCCGAAGGATTCAGGGACTTCAGGTACTCCCGCATTGCCTCCACGGTGTAGGTGTAGTTTTCTTCAACTGAGTAGCCGCCGGCCTGGGAAAGGCCGGTGGAGTCGATGAGCCCGAGCTCCACCAGGTCGAACTTCTGGTTGGTGGATCCGGCAAAGGCCCGTATCTCGGTGTTCACCACCTTCACCCGCGGATCATCCAGAATCCTGCCGGTGAAGCGCTGGAAGAAAGGAACGTCATGCAGCATGTGCACGAGGTCGTGGTTGGGCTCCACAATCCAGACCTCCCGCGCTCCTTTGTGCAAGGCCGTGAAGATTCCCGCTCCGCCGCCAAGCCGCAGGAGCAGGACCCGGGGATGGTTCAAGAGCAGATACGGAGCCGACATGGGGAGGAAGTCGATGTATCCTTCCTCCGCGGGTGAGAGGCGTCGCATGACCCCCACGGGACCGTCACCATCGACATAGAGCCCCAGGAAGGCGTTGCGGGGCATGTGCGCAAGGGAAACGCTGGCGGTGTCGCTCAGCCCCGGGGCAAAATGGAAAAAGGAGCTTTCGAAAACGCGGATCTCACCCAGGGGGCTGAAAGAGGTATACACCTGGCGGGAATCAGGGAACCGCTCCGCGTAGCTGACCGGCTTGAAGTCGGAAACGCTGAGCTGACCGAATCCCAGGAGCAAGGCGTACCCTATTCCCGCAATGACGATCGTAAAAATCGCCTCAACAATCCGAATGCGCGGCTTGTTGTCCTGCGGGCTCCAGCGGAAGCAGGAAAGCACCGCGGGAATGGCGGCAAGGCCCACCAGGGGGTAGATGAGGAAGTCGGGGGGGAAGACGAACATGAGCGCGAGGATTGCCAGCCCCCCGAGGCCTGAGCCGATCATGTTCCAGAAGTAGAGCTGATGCATGTGGGAGGAGAACGCGGTGAAACACACCCCCACGAAAAGGCCGCCGGCAAAGAACGGAATCCCGTACACAAGGTAGTACGCGCCAATCCACCACAACTGTGTGGGGTCTGACACGATGAGGACTGGGTTGAACGGGATGTGCTGCGCCACCGTGTGGGCAATTGCCATGGAAGGGCCAAAGGCGAACGCTGACACGGAAAGCCACCCGTCGGGGTTGCGCCGAACTCTGTCCCCGAGGAACGTCAGCAGCGTGCCGGCTACGCCCGTGCCCAGGAGCGCAATGCTGATGACCATGGAGCCGAAATTGGACCAGCTCCCCACCGAGAAGACGCGCATCACCTCGATCTCGAACCCCAGCACGCAGATCGAGACGAGGAACAGGGCGGCCATGCGAACGTCGGAGAGCTTCAATTGTCTCATGAAGAGCTAGTTCTTCTGGTCGTCGGCCCTGTGAATGCCGCCTCCGCGGGCGGTGAACGGCACGAAGATCTGCTTGTGTTTCCCATGATAGATGTCTTCGCGCTCCAGGCTCACCATGCCGTCAGGGGCCACTTTCTTGACGATGCGAAGTATTGTCTGGCCGGAGGGCGGGCCTATGGGGATGACCATGATCCCGCCGGGGGCGAGCTGCTTGATAAGAGCAGGGGGAACGTGGTCGATCCCGCAGGTCACGATGATGCGGTCGAACGGCGCATATTCCGCCCAGCCGTAGTAGCCGTCATCCACTTTCCGCTTGATGTTCCGGTATTCAGGGTAGGAGGGCTCCAGGCGCTGGAAAATGGCATTCGTCTTTCGCGCAAGCTTTTCGACGATCTCAATGGTGAACACGTGGTTCGATATCTCGGAAAGCAGCGCGGACTGGTATCCTGATCCCGTGCCGATCTCCAGGACTTTCTGCTCGGGCATGGGGTCCAGGTAATCCGTCATGCGCGCCACGAGGTGAGGCCCGGAAATGGTCTGGCCGTACCCGATTGGCAGCACCACATTCTCATACGCCCGGCGGGGGTCCCGGGAGAAATATTCCCTGGGGGTGCGTAGGAACGCTTCCCTGACTCGTTCATGGGTGAAGTTGCCCAGACGCTGGGCAATCTGCGCCCTGTCCCACTTCTCCTGCAGGAAACTGGCTTTCTGATCAGTATGGATGGCCATCCAGTCGACGAAAGCTTCTTTGTTGTCGAACGGGGGATTGTCCGTGCGCGTGGCAACGTCGAACGGAACGGCAGGTTCCGGGCCCGAGAGGACGATGGAGGAGGTGCCGGAAAACAAGCGCGCTGGCTGCGCGGCGGTTCCCGCCGCGGCACCCGTGCCTGGGGCTGCAGCCATGCCTGCCGCCTGGCCTGCGCTCCCAGAGTCTTGCGCCGCCATAGCGCCCGCGGAAGCCTGCGGTGACGCGTTGTCTGCCGTGATGGTGGTCCAGTCACCTTCCAAAGTCCCGGCGGGAGGCTGCGCGGCTGCTCGGCGCCCGCTCCGTTTGCGGAGGACAGGTCTGCCGGCTGCGAAGCCTGCGCGGTGTCCGCTGAGGACTGCGGGCGGATTTCGTTTGTCACGATGAAAACGCCCAGGAGAATCAGCAGTCCGCCTGCGGAGAGCAACAGAGCCAGCAGGGCGCCCGGACGGCGCTTCCTGGTTGCCGCAGCCGTGGAAGAGGCCCCTGCGGACGGCGTGCCCGGTGAAGAGCCCTGTGACGGCGTGTAGCCGCAGACCTGACACGGCTTTCCCGGCTCGATATCGAACCCGCATTTGGGACACGAGGTCGGCCGATGCGCCGACGATTCTTTGTTTTTTTCTGGAATACTGCTCACCTGTGTAGGTGCCCTCCCGAAATTATCGACCCATTTTTCTGCCGAATTGAGGATGCCACGAAAAGGACGTCTTGGGATAGTGCCTCCCACGGCATATGACGGCCGCCGGGAGCCCGTCCCGCCTGCATGGTAGTGCCTCCTGCCTTGAAAGAATACCGCGCATGGGCTATGAAAAGCGTACATGAACCAAGGCACAGAGAGACTCGAAATCGGCAATCGCACCATTGTCCTTGTTGGCACGGCGCACGTCTCACGGGAAAGCGTGGAGGAAGTCCGCCGGGTGATCGGAGAGGAAGCGCCGGACCGGGTCTGCGTTGAGCTGGATGAAGGCAGATACGCCTCCATCACCCAGGGCAACTCCTGGCAAAACCTGAACATCGGCAAAGTACTGCGGGAAGGCAAGGGTTTCCTCCTGATGGCCAACCTGGTCCTGGCCTCGTTTCAGAGGCGGATGGGCAGCGAGCTGGGCGTCCGGCCCGGGGAGGAAATGCTTGCGGCAATCCAGGCAGCCCAGGAAAAAGGCACACCGTTCTCTCTCTGTGACCGCAACATCCAGATCACCTTGCGCCGCGCATGGGCCCGCACCGGGGCATGGGGAAAAATGAAGATGCTGGCGGCCATGCTCTCCTCGGTTTTCACCACGGAGAAGCTCGACCCGAAGGAGATAGAGAAGCTCAAGGAGAAGGACGTCCTTCAGGAAATGATGGAAGAGCTGGCCACGTATCTTCCCGCGGCAAAGCAGGTGCTGATTGACGAGCGCGACATGTACCTTGCTGCAAGGATTTTCCAGGCGCAGGGAGACAAGGTGGTGGCGGTGGTGGGGGCCGGGCACCTTGCCGGGATTGCCCGCCACATCCGCGCCCTGCATGACAAGAGCGAATCTGATGACGTGAGCGCCCTTGATGAGCTGCCCGCGCGCAGCGTGGCGGGCAGGGTGCTGCCGTGGGGCATCCCGGCAATCATCGTTGCCCTTTTCTCCCTGGGCTTCATCCGGGCGGGCTGGCGCATGAGCCTTGCGATGTTCTGGCGATGGCTCCTGATTCACGGCGGCCTGGCGGCCGTGGGGTCGCTTCTGGCCTGGGCGCATCCGCTCACCATCGTCATCGCTTTCGTCGGCGCTCCCATCGGGACGCTCAACCCGTTCGGCAAGATCGGCCTTTTCACGGGAGTTGCGGAGGCCTTCCTCAGAAAGCCGCGCGTTCGCGACCTGGAGGGCCTTGCGGAGGACGTTGCCACCTTCAAGGGGTTTTACACCAACAGGGTGACCCACATCCTGATCGTTTTTTTCCTGTCCACCCTGGGGGCCGCAATTGGCAACATCATTGCCATCACCTGGCTGGCCGCTCTGCTGGGCGGGCCCAAGTAGCAGCCGTCACGGCTGGGCAGTCCGCTCAGACCGCTACTCCGACGGGAACCTGGACCTCCGACGATGGAGGTTGATGAGGATCCCCACGCACGCCAGCGCCGCCCAGAGCGAAGACCCTCCATAGGAAAGGAAGAGAAGCGGGATCCCGGTGACCGGCATGATCCCCATGGCCATTCCGGCGTTGATCACCAGGTGAAGAAAAAGCAGGGCAAGGATTCCGCCGCCTGCCAGGTGCGCGTAGGGGTCAGCTCTCTGGCTCCAGACGATGCTCAAGCCCCTCAACAAAATGACAAGATAGAGGAAGAATACCAGCAGGCCTCCCAGGAAGCCCCATTCCTCCGTGACAATGGAAAAAATGAAATCCGTGCTTTGCGAAGGGAGGAACTGGTAGTGGCTCTGCGTCCCGTGCAGGAACCCCTTCCCGTGGAAACCCCCTGAGCCGATGGCGGTCAGGCTTTGAAGGATGTTCCAACCTGCGCCTTGCGGATCCAGGCGAGGGTTGAGGAAAATCACGAAGCGCATGATCTGGTAGTCCTTGAGCGCCAGACGCACCGCAATGGAGCACACCGACGCTATCATGACCAGGGAAGCGAAGTAGAAAATCCAGTAGAAGTAGATGCGCCGTGAGGCGCGGAACCCCATGAGCGCAAGCCCCGCAACGACGGCCCCGGGCGGGATGAGGTAGAGAAGGGAGGTGGGTTCCCGCATCATCACCAGGAGCGCCGGTCCGTGGCCGGTGCGCTGAAGGATGCTTGGCAGCGCCGCCATGACGATGGTAAGGACGCCGGTCAACAGGAGGAAGAACAGGTGCCGAAGCTGCGCCCCGGCCATAAACGCCATGAAAAGAAAGATGAAGACGAGCACGAGCGTGGTGCCCAGGTCAGGCTGCAGCAGGATCAATCCCAGCGGGACCATGAGGATGAACACGCCCAGGAGCAGGCGCGGAAGCTCGCGCACGCCGTTGCCGATGTTCGAGAAATACGTCGCAAGAAAGAGGATGGTGGAGATCTTGGCGAACTCCGACGGCTGGATCCCCAGCTCACCGACCCCCAGCCATGAGCGGTGTCCGTTCACGTCCCTGCCGATGGCGAGCGTCACGAGCAGCAGGAGCAGGGACACGGCGTAGAGGTAGACGGATACCATTCGCAGGGTCCCGTAGTTCAGGAAGGAGAAAAGGAGCAGGATGCCGATGCCGGTGACGGCCCAGATGAGCTGCTTGAGATATTCGCGGGAAACCGAGATTCCGCTGGAATTGACGCCGCTCGAGTAGATGAACAGGACCCCGACCAGGATGAGACCAAAAGTCGCGCCAAAGAGCACGAAGTCGAAGAATTGCGTGGCGGAGCGTCGCATGGATGACGTTCTATCATGTTCCGACCGTTGCGTGAACCTGCTTTTCAGCGAATAATGCTTTTTCTGAGGAGATGCAGCATATGAGAAACACGAGCAAGATCGCGAAGGACTTCTGGGACTACACAACCCTGGACGCGGAGCTGCTGAACGATGCGGCGCGGCTCACGGAAAAAGACCTGGAGCAGCTCCAGCGCCCCGGCTTCACCGTGAAGCTCTATGACACCGTGGAAGCGTTTTTCAATGCCGAGGCCCTCGAATACGTCTGGGCATGGCGGCAGGCAACCGCAAGCAAACCCACCGGCATCTGCGGCCCTATTGGCCCCACCGAGCAGCTGCCCCTGGTGGCCCAGATCGTGAACGACCTGGAGATCGACGTTCGGGAGGGTCATTTCTGGGCCATGGATGAATGGTATGTGGACGGTCGGGACGTCCCCATTACGCATCCACTGAGCTTCGCGAAGGCGGACCTCGACCTGTGCTTCAGAAGGATGGACAAAAAGCTGCGGATGCCGGACTCCCACCTGCATTTCATCACGGCCAAGGGAATCAGCGATTATTCGAAATCCTATGACACGGCAAAATGCCTGATCATGCAGGGCGGCCAGGGAGAGGTGAAGCATTGGGCGTTCAATGATCCCCCCGGCGGGAAGGGGCGTACAAGGACTCTCCGCCGAGCCCCGCCGAATACCGCAAGCTCCCCGCCAGGGTCGTGGACCTTCACCCCATGACGATCATCCAGAACGCGCGCACCTCCGGCGGAGGCGTGGTCTCATCAGTCCCGTCCCAGGCGTTGACGGTCGGGCCTGCGGAGACCTGGAAGTCTGACAAGGTCTCCATCTGGCACCCGGGATGGCATGACAACCCGTTCGGGCTCCGTCTGACCTCTCTCATGATCTCGAAGCGGATCGCGGATTCCTCGGTGCCCATGAGCCTGCTTGCCGACCATCCGAACGTGCAGTTCAACTTCCTCCGCGGCGGTATAGGCACGTGTGACGCTGAGATGCATTAATCTTCGCGCGATACTCGCCGCGCCTCTCAGCCATCCGCGGCTATGGCTGTCCCTCCAGGCGGATTATCGCTACACTGGAGGGATGGCGCACCGCAGCCTTTTTGTTTGCGTCCTGTTGATCGCATCAAGCGTGATCCTGCCGGCGGCCACCCTTTCGGGGTCCCAGATGCCGCCGGCCCTGCGGACCGAGGCTGACGTTCAGGGCCTCTGTGAGGACGCGCTGTCCCAAATCGTCAGCGGTGACCTCGAGCAGGGGATTGCAACGCTGCGGCCTTATGCCACGAGCATCCTGAAGGAAGACGTGGACTCACTGGAAAATCATCTCGTGAGCCAGGCCTCCACAATCAAGGACAGCTACGGAGAAGCGCTTGGCTTCGTGCTGATTTCCGAGGATAACCTGAAGGACACCATCCTCAAAGCAGTGTACGTCGTGAAGTACGAGCGGCACCTCATTCGATGGACGTTCATTTTCTATAAGCCCTTCGACTCCTGGATACTGGACTACTTCAACTATGACGACGCCATTGACGCCCTGTTCGCCCCGACGCCAACGGTGCCGGCGCCGGCGAAATGACGCGCCGGCTGGTGCGCAGCGCGCCCTGCGCGCCTGGCTGCCTCAACGAGGTACGAGCATCAGCTTGTCAGGCCGTGAAGCTTCAAGCGCCGCGGAGTCCCAGAGCGTGGAGTGGTACTTCACTTTCCGCCAGGAATCTATCATGTCGTCGTAATGCCGGTTCCCGGGATGCCCGCTCTGCCCCGTTGTGTGAATGGTGACCGAGCGGGAAAGATCGGAAAGGTCGATGATCTGCCTCATCGAGGAAACCGCTGACACCTCGAAGGGCTTGTTCGCTTTCCAGTCGGTGCAAAAAACCTGCTGGAATCCGCCGGGGACGGCAAAAGGCCCCCGGTTGAATATCCGCTCGATAACCCTTATCCCCGACTCCCCAAACGTCATGTTGCGGAACTCCGCCGTATGCACCTTTCCCCAGCGCCACTTCTTCAAATCAGGCCCCTGCGCTTTCACCCCCGTCTTCACGGCTTTCTCAAGAGCCAGTTTCAGGATGTCGTCCCGTGACTCACGCACGTCCAGCGTTGTCGGGTCATCCCACAAGGGGTGGTGCGGATCCTTCAGCATCACCGAGATTGCGTTCATCTGCCGCGAGTTGTCCTCCAGGATCGCTTCAGGAACCCACAGCGAACGAGGGAACTTGTTTTTGAACGCCTGCTCGAGAAGGGCTTGCCAGAAGTAGGAGTAGACTGCTGCCCCGGCGCTCTCCGAGTCCATCCTGTCGTCCCATCCCAGAAGGATTTCCCGCGCGGTCTTCGCGGCTCCCGTCAGTGTGAGCGCATTCAGGTATGGGGTTATTTCCTGCGCGAGGATGTTCAGCGTGTCGCCTTGCATCGCTTTCACGTAGTTCAAGGTTATTTTCGTGGAGGCGTCGGTGATCATGTCCACAATACGGCGCGCGCGGTAGCCGTAGTCGAAATCACGCCCAATGAAATACCGATACCGTTGCGTGGTCACCGGATTGTTTGCGGAGGCGACATACCCTTTGGGCGGGTTATAGGCGTACGGAAGATCGTCAAAAGGAACGAAACCCGTCCATTCATAATCATCCACCCATCCCGGGGACGGCACCGCGCCGTCTCCCTTTTTTCTGATGGGCACGAGCCCGGGCATCTGGTAGCCGATGTTCCCATCCACGTCGGCGTAGACGAAGTTCTGGGAAGGTATGTCCCATGATCGCAGCGCGTTGCGGAACTCGTCGAAGTTGCGCGCCTCATTGATTTGGACGGCGGACTGGAAAGTCCGGTTCGGCAGGAAAGCCGTCCATTTCAGAGACAGCGCCGAAAGAGAAAGATTCATTGGAAACTCACCAGCGGGATTGAGGGCGAAACCTTTGTAGCCGGAATAGGCCCCCTGGTCCGTGATGATGGGGCCGTGCCGAGTCTGGCGCACCAACAGGACCACCGGCTCATCCCGTTTGGACACCTTGATCTCTTCCCGCGTGACCTTCATGTCAGTCCAGCGGCCGTTGACTTCATACTGGTTGGGGTTCTGCGGGTTGATGCGCTCGATATACAATTGCTGCACGTCCGGGTTGGCGTTCGTAACGCCCCATGCAATCCTGTCGTTGTGCCCGATGATAACCGCAGGGACCCCCGGGAAGGAAAAACCGCGGACATGGAAAGGGCCCCCCGCCTGCTTGCCCGGCTGCGCGTCAGGGGCAGAACAGTACAGGTCCACCTCGTACCAGATGGATGGCATCTGAATGCCCAGGTGGGGATCATTCGCAAGGATTGGCTTGCCGCTTGCCGTTCGTGAACCCGCAATCACCCAGTCATTGGAGCCGATCCCCGGGCCCGTGCCAAAAGCCATGCTGGCTCCCGGATCGAACCCCCCGACAAGCCTGGTCGAAACCCCTCTGAGCGCCGCAACCTGCTCCGGCGTCACGCCGGCGAGGCTCCCTTCGGGAGGGATGAGCTCGTCCACCGTCTTTTTCAGGAGCGATGTCGGCAGCTCACTGTCCGAAACGATGACGGGCATCTGGTCATAGCGATAGTCGGCAAGGAAGTCTTTCGTCTTTTCCAACCCAAGGGACTGGATCAGGTCGATGGTGTAGAGCTCCTTGCGCATATTGGCGCCGAGGTCCAGCGCCATGAGCTTCAGCCACGTCAGTGAGTTGACCGGCTGCCAGGGCTCGATCTTCACGGGAACGCCTTCGAGTTGAAGCAGGGCAAACTCGAGCCCGAGCTGTCGCGGCTTCTTTCCAGCCACGTAGGCGTTCACCCCGTCCGCATATGCCTGGAGTATCCCCTTGTACTGCGGGTCCATGGCCTCGAAGTCCGCTTCCGCGGCGCGCAGGAACCCCGCCGTGCGAAGGAACATGTCCGTGCCGACCGTTTTTTCGCCAAAAAGCTCGGAAAGCCTGCCTGACCCGATCCGGCGCCAGAACTCCATCTGCCAGAACCTGTCCTGCGCCGCGACGAAGCCCTGGGCAAAGTAGAGGTCGTGCATGTTTGCCGCGCGGATATGCGGGACGCCGTACCTGTCCCTGAGGACCTGAACGGGCACCTGGAGGCCTTTGGCGGAAATGTTCCCTCGGGTCTGCGGAAAAGAATTTTGAAAGAGCCAACGTACCGCTCCACTCCCAATCAGCAGCAGCAAGACAATGACGCCCAGGATGATCAAGAGCCTCTTGGCCGTTCTGCTCATGGATTGCCTTCCTCCGTTGTCGTGCTGTTGGGATTCATACATCGAATGGCGGCCATTTGACAGCCCCCGAACCGATGCGTACCGTACCTTCAGGAGATGATGATGCCAGCCCTGCCCACGCTCATGCTTTTCCTCCTGGCGGCCCTCGGCCTGCTGCTGGTGCCAGGCCCTGCCGTGATGTACATAGTTACGCGGAGCGCCGCGCACGGGAGGCGCGCGGGCTTTGCCTCCGTCCTGGGCGTGGAGGTTGCCAGCCTCGTGCATTCCATGGCCGCGGCCCTTGGTCTGTCAGCCTTGCTCCTGGCGTCCGCTCTTGCCTTTCAAGCGGTCAAGTACGTCGGTGCCGCTTACCTGGTGTACCTCGGCATCCGGACCCTCCTCTCAAAGGATGATGAGGGCGCAGCGGCCATCAGTGGAGAGGCCAGGCTGAGCCGGCTCTTTGCCAAGGGCTTGCTCGTGAACCTTCTGAATCCCAAGACCGCCCTTTTCTTCTATGCGTTCCTGCCTCAGTTCGTTGATCCGCACAAGGGAGGGGTCCAGGCACAGATTTTCCTCCTGGGAATCCTCTTTGTGGTACTGGCCACGTGCACGGACGGATTGTATTCTCTCCTGGCATCCTCGGTGGGCAGGCTGATCTTCAGAAGCACACGGGTCCGCAAGGTACGTCGTTACGTCAGCGCGGGTATCTACATGGCCCTGGGAGTGGCCGCCGCCGTATCAGGGACGGAAAAGCACTAGGAGCCTCTCGGCCTCCCGCGAAAGCCCGTTGGCTGATCTCCCAGGCAGATCGCCGACGGGAACGGGAAACCCTCCGCCTTGGGGGGTGTATGTGTGGGCCGAAGACACTCTCTCCCCATGCGATTTACCACCCACAGCCCCCAAGTGCAGGGAACCAAAAAGCAGAAAAAATCGGGACAGTCGGCAAAGTCGAGAAGGCCTTCGTACGCGCAAGCATAGGCTGGTTGGGCTCCGCGTGGAGATAGACGTAAGGAAAACTCACGTGTATACTTTGAGAATGCAAAAGGTCAAAACACTATTCGAAAGGTCGGCGGAATAACCATATGGGCAGTGAAGATCTCGAAAAGTGGCTTTGCGAGTCGATTCGCTTCACTGGGTTCTTTGCTAGTGACGTTGCGGTCTTGCAGCAGAAAGGATGGGTAGAGGCGGCAACTGGCAAGCAGCCGACTGCACGCGTGGAACAATCCGGAACGATCCTGGAAGATCTGAAAATCGAAACGGGTGTTCGGCTGTCAGTACAGCTTCAGACCTTTCGAATTGATATTGTTCTCGGCGTTGATGCTGAATCGCCAAAACGCACAGGCAATATCAACGCTATAGGGGATCCTATCACGCAGCACGATCACTTTTTGGGCTACGTGAAAGCAATCGCGGCACATCCTCTGTTTCCGGTTTTCAATCGCTTGGGCCTTGGCTTATCATGCTTGCGTTCGTTCGCTGATATTCAAACCGCCAACCGTTTTGCTGGTCATCTACTCCCAACCGTTCAGATCGACCCTGAAAAAGCCTTTGATCTGATGTATCGGATAAATCGGCCCAAGGAAATAGAAATTGGCACCCCGAAACGTAAGATAAACAGGCTTGCGACATGGTCTGTTTTCGATCTTATGGCTTATGTCGCTGTTCAGCCTGGCCCAATGGTTCCTTTGAAAACGCCCGTTGTTAGAGTGGACCTTGATGTTAATACCTTCCCGGATGACAGTGACTGGATTACACATAGTCTACTAGCACAGGTTCTTGAGAGCCTTTCGAAAAACGCGTTTGACATTCTCCTTGAAGGAGATGTTCGGTGATTACAGAGAAACAAAGACCCAATCCTGAAGCATCGACGGTCGGCGTGCCGCCAATCTCGATTCACCGGGAGACGGAGAGAGGCGGAGAATTCACTAGTCTGCTATTCATTCCGACTGTTCCTTTGCCAAATAACGCCGAATCTGATTTTCGCGATTTCATTTTCGGTGTCGGCAGCGGAATAGTCTATGTGAGCGGTTCAACAGGTGCGTTTGTCAGAATTGTAACAGGTGCGCTTGGCCCTTTTGCTGCGCGAACTATTGCTTACTATGGTGCAACGATCCTTCCCGGAACGTCGTCCGAGAATGAGGGAATACCGACCGCAGACACCGTAGTATCCGCGAAGGGTCTTCTCCACGTTGATTTGGAGCGTGCAATACATGATCTCTTTGAGAACACGTCGGATGAACCGGAGGAGGGTACTGAGTCACCCTTCGACATTGGAATCCGACGATATATTGCAAACTATGGCAAACGCGCTTTAGACATAATCATGTCTATTCTGCGCTCCGGCCGACTTGAGAATGCGGTAATCGCTAGCACATTGCTTGTTCTTGGCTTGGTTCGTCGATCAGACATACATGAAGAACTTCGAACGAGTCTAGAGACGCTGGTTAGGGATGACCGCTATGTGGTCGCGCGCGGCGCAGTCATGGCACTTTCAGAGCTTGATGATTCTATGTCACTTACCGTGATGGAGCAGGCGGCGACAAAGATTGAACATCCTTTGATTAGGAAGCTACTCTCCCATCTCATTGATCAGCTGAGGACGACGGCGAATGGCCAGCTACCTGAGAGAGATAGAGAGTGAGAGATGGGAGGGCGACCTCCCACAGGGTGATCAGTTTCCTGCCGATCCACTTTTCAATTTAAGGACGGACAAGAATGAATTGTCGATCTGGAAAATTGATGCAGACGAACGGATACTGGACATAGCGGCCGCAAGGTCATACAAGAGTGCGAGGGCAAATGGTTTTGATTTCATTCTCTTTGACGAAGGTATACTTACTGGCTTGGGTCTGGAATTCAAGCTCCATAAAGGTGGCACAGGATTTAAGGAACTGGACCGAAGCTACCACTTCGACGTTGTTAACCTAACGGCCAATAAGCTTTGCGAGTTGGCGCGATCCTTGAAGGAATCCGGACAGATTGATGCAAAAATCCCCAAGGCTGTTGCCAAGAGAATCAAGAATCTACACGACTCAGGCATCCTGATCCAGGAAATGGGGCCTGGCTGGCAGAAACTCGTTGCTGAAATAAAGGATTGACTTCTCCAACGTCCCCAAGGGTTCAGCCCTGCTCAGGATAGGACAGAGCTCGACCGAGGCGCCGTGTAGATTCAACGCGGGGACCCTTCTCCTGTATGATTTCATGCCCGATGCGCTGGCAGGTTCCTAGTCATCAGCCACGGTTTTTGCCAGCCAGCCCGCCGCATATTCAGCCACCTCTTCCCATCCTTTTTGCGCAAGCGTCCAATGGCTGCGGCCGGGGAACTCCTTGTAATCCGTCGGCACCCCGGCCTCCGCGAACCGCTTGTGATTGACCCGGTTCACGGAAGCGGGAACGATGGTGTCCGCGCCTCCGCCTATGATGAGCAGAGGCGGACGGCGCTTGTTGGCAAAATCTATGGCAATCGGGCTTTTTCGGCTGAACGGGGCGAAAAGGGTCTGGAAAAAGATGCGGCCTGACTCAGGCACGATGTGTCTCTCGAACTCTTTGGCCTGGTAATCAGCGGGAAGGCCGTTGGTGAATGCGTATTTGAACATCGAATAGCTCATCTGGACTTCTTTCCACCATGCCCCCCACGTGAAAAGAAACGGCGCGGTCGACTTTACGGATGAAAAACGAAGAGGGGAGACGCCGCGGGGCGCCGCAGGGTCAATAGCCACTCCCGCCGCGCCAAGTCCCATGTTGAGAAGGACCTGGACAAACAAGCCTCCAAAGGAATGGCCGATCAGGATGGGCGGGGTTTTCTCGATACGGATGCGGGCCGCGTACTTCTCTATGATATCCGACACCCCCAGCCGCGTCAGAGCCTTGGGCGGGTCCGCCCGCAGCATCTGGACTGACCTCTCGTGCAGCGGCCAGGGCGGCGCAATGCAGGAGTAGCCCTTCGAGCTGAAAAAAAGAACCCAATTGTCCCAGCAGAGCGGGGTCAGCCACGCCCCGTGGATGAACATTATCCGCGCCACCATTTTCCCTTTCCGAGAAGGAATATATAGCGCCTTGAGGGTTCTCGGAAAGTCGGTCTATACTATCCAGCATATGAAAACACTGAGAGCCTGCATCTCGTTGGGCACCTTTCTGTTCCTCTCCCTGGTCCCGACCGTGATCGCTCAAGCAATCGCGTGGGACGCACCGGCATTCTCGCTTGCACCGGCGGACATCGCCTCAGCGGCCGCACAGGTGCAGGGGTCCGGCAAGGATGACGCTGTGGTCCTGTATGAAGAAGATTCCTACACGTTCGATCCTTCCGGCTCGGCAATCCACAGCTACCGGATCACGTACAAGATCCTGACGGGAGACGGCATCTCGCGGTGGTCAACGGCGCGGTGCTGGTGGCAGCCCTGGAGGCAGGACACCCCGGCCATACAGGCCCGGGTGGTCGGAAAGGACGGGAGAGTCTCTCTCCTGGACCCGAAGACCATCGCGAACACCATAGCGCGCACGGAGTCCGCTGACGTCTATTCGGATTCCCGTGTCCTCCAGGCGCCTCTGCCAAGCCTGGAGACAGGGTGCGTCGTCGAATATCAAGTCGTGACCACTGACAGGTCCCCGCTGCTGTCGGCGGGAAGCGTCCAACGCGTATGGTTCGGACATGTCGACCCTGTGCTCACGCGCAGGCTCCTCATCGACTGCCCGTCGGGTGCTCCCGCGCGCTATCTCATTCGGGGGAACCTCGCCATCACGCCCGTGCGCGCTGAGGCAAACGGACGCACCTCCCTTCGATTCGATGCCGTCAACCTGGCGGGAATGGAAAAGGACGAAGATTTTCTTCCTTCCGACACTCCGCCCTCTCCCTGCGTCGATTTTTCAACTGGTGTGAGCTGGAACGACATTGCCCGGGCCTATGCTGCCGCAACAGACCCCATGTTGGACAGCAAGCCTCTTTCGCAGTACGTCTCCGGCATTACCGCGGGGTCTGGAAAGAAGGGGCCTGACGCCGTTGCGGCAATCCTCTACCGCGTCCGCAAGGACGTGAGGTACACCGGCATAAACTTCGGCGAAAATGCCATCATCCCTCATCCCCCCCTCGACACGCTGAAACGAGGCTACGGGGACTGCAAGGACCAGGCAGTCCTTGTTGCCGCGGCCCTCCGCGCGGCGGGCGTCAAAGCGCAGCTTGCGCTGCTTATGTCGGGAGATGACACCGACGTCTCCCCGCAGCTACCGGGTTTCGGCATGTTCAATCACGCCATCGTCTATCTTCCTGCCACGGGGACATGGATAGACCCCACCGCGGATTTCTTCGCGCCAGGGGACATCCCGCTCATGGACCAGGGAAGGCAGGCTTTGATCATCGCCCCTGAAACGACCTCACTGGCTCTGACGCCGGATCCGTCCCCATCGCACAACTGGTTCCGGGAGGTCCGGGAGTTCACACTTTCGGAGTCCGGCCCTGCCGCGGTTCAGGAAGTGTGCACCATGGGCGGCAGCTTCGACGCGTCCTACCGCGACGACTTCGACCGCGCCACTCCCACCGCGTCCCGCGAGCAGCTTGAGAAGTACGTGAAAAGCGAGTACGACGCGGAGGCCCTGGTGAGCTGGTCGACAAGCGACCCCCGCGCCATGAACGTCCCCTTCACCTTGACGCTGAAGGCGTCAGCTTCCAAGGAAGGGAACACGGATGACAGCTCGGCAACGGTCTACGTCCGCGGAGGCGGACTGGTGGACTTCCTTCCCGACCTGATTACACGCAAGGACCCGCCGGGAGCTCCTTTTTCGCGGAAGAACGGCCTCCGGCTCTGGCAGCCGTTCGTCTGCGAGTACGTTTACCACGTGATTGCACCGCCGGGGTATCGGGCCACGGCTCTCCCCGCGGACGAAACCGTCCCCCTGGGGCCCATTTCGCTGACAAAGGCTTTCAAGCTCAACCCGGACGGGTCAGTCACGGCCATCCTGCGCCTGGACAGCGGGAAGCGCCTTTTCACCGCGGATGAAGCGGCGGCCATGCACAAGGCGGTGCGCGAGTTCAGCGATGGCCAGGCAAGCGTCGTGAGCTTCGAGCAGGTCGGACAGAGCCTTCTTGCCGCGGGCAAGTTCAAGGAGGCGTTGGACGAGTTCAGGCGGCTCGCAAAGCTCCAGCCCACGGAAGCCCGCCACAGGGTGCAGGTCTCCAGCGCGCTCCTGGCCGCTGGCTTCGGAAGGGACGCCGTGGCAGAGGCGCGGGCCGGCGTGGACCTCGAACCGCAGTCCGCCTATGCCCACGGGAACCTCGCGTGGGTCCTCCTCCATGACGATTTCGGCAGATTGTTCGCCGGCGGCATCGACCTGGCCCCGGCACAGGCTGAATATGAGAAAGCCCAGAAGCTGGATCCAACGGTTACCCTTTACACGCGCAACCTCGCCATCATCGACGAATACAACAGCGCCCTTGTCCGATACGGCCCGGGGGCCAAGCTCGAGCAGGCAGTAGCGCTTTACCGCAGCGTCGAAAAAGATCTCGCAGGACAGGACAGCCTCCAGAACCTCTACGTTGATCTTCTCTACCTTGGGAAATACCAGGAAATCCTCTCCGGCCTGAAGAACAGCGCAAACACGGGGTCCCTGCAGGCTGTGTTTGTGGCCGCCTCCGCCGTGGTTGACGGCCCTGACGCTGCCCAGAAAGAGGCTGCTCGCCTGGTCCCATCGGCGGATGATCGCCGCCAGGTGCTCTCCTCCGCGGCGCAGTGCCTCCTGTCCGTACGGCGTTACCCGCAGGCCGCCGAGTTGATGATAGCCGGGGCGCGCGGCACGCAAAACCTGACCCAGACAATGGCTTTTGCGGACATCCTCAAGACGCTCACCCCGACTGACCCCAAGCTCTTGCAAGACAGCACGCCGCAAGGGATCGTTCTTTCCCTCATGGACCGTGTCCTCGCAAGCGATTTCACCATGACGAGCCTCGGCGGTCTCATGGCGGCAAGCGTCCGCGGCACGTTGAATGACCCCGCGGACAGCTCAGAGACGGCCCAGGCGCTTGACGTCATTCGTGACGGGCTGCAGAGCCTTCCCTTTCCGCCTGAGACGATGTTGGACCTCGTCACACGGCTCGCCGATATCCCGAGCATCTCGGAGGGAAACGCCACCGCCGCGCTCCTGAGGCTCCCCGCATTTCCTGATGCATCGCCTTCGATTTTCTTTCTGACCAAAGAAGGCGGAGCATACCGGATTGTCGACGCAATGGAGAACATGTCAGGGATAGCGCGAGAATGCCTGTCTCTCCTGGATGCAGGACATGTGGATGACGCGAACGCCTGGTTCCGCCTGCTGCGGACGCAACATGACAAGGCGCCTGACTTCCCTGACTTCTCAAAGGCCCCGGTGTTTGCGCTCCTTCCGGCAGGGAACGCAGCGGAGGAGGACCTCCGGCTTGCGGCCGGGTATCTCCTCTCGCAGTCCCGGTCCAAGAGCGACGCGCTCCTGGGGGTGAACATTGTCCTGCCTCGGTGGCGTTCGGAGGCGGACACCGCCCGCAGGCGCACACTGGAGGAAGCGCTGACGGATGGCCTTCTGACCCTCGGCAGGATGACGGACCTCGCGGAAGTGGCCGGAAGCTTGGTGAAGGACGACCCGGACAACGTCAAGGCTCTGGAGGTCCTCTGCGCCGCCATGGACAAGGCAGGCAAGGTTGCGGACGCGGACAACCTCGTGCGCGCCCGTCTGACTGCCAAGCCGAAAGACAAAGCGCTTCTGCGGCTTCTCTCGACAAGGCTCGGGGGGGAAGGCCGCTATGAGGATGCCATGAAGAACACGGAGGGAATCCTGGACTCCGGGGATGCGGAGTTGACGGACTACAACTCCTACATATGGTACGCCCTCTACAGGGGGGTGCCGGACCCCGCGATTGTCGCAAAGCGCCAGATCGTTCAGCGGCTCATGCAGGGAAGCTCGGGGGTCCTCCACACCCTCGCGTGCGTCCTTGCAGACTCCGGCCGCATCCTGGAAGCCCAGGAGGTTTTTGGGAAATTCCTGGAAAGGCGCGGGACAACCGTCCCGGCTGATTCACCGACCTGGCTCGCCTACGGGATCCTTGCCCAGCGGTTCGGGCTCAATGACACCGCAATCTATGCTTTCCAGAAGGTGACGCTTGCGCAGGGCTGGGATTCGCTGTACCCGGGCATCTCTTCGTGGGCCCTGGCGCAGATCCATCTCAAGGAGGCGCTTGCCGCCAAGAAGTGATTGATTCTCGCATTCGCCATGACTCTGATCGTTCTCTCTTTGAGGCAGGGAAACCGGAACGAATGAACATGACCGCGGCAAGGATATTGCAGCTCAACGGAGATTTTCATCACTCTGAAATGATGGAGATAGTCCGACGCTTTCACGTTTTTGGTGCGGCGCGCGGTATTCCTTATTGCGTCATCGGAGGGATGGCCGTCATTCGTAACGGCTATCCAAGAACAACGGCAGACATCGATATCTTGACCCTCAAAGAAGTCTGGAAAAAACTGCTGCCTTTTCAAGGAGAAATCTCCAGTAATGGATTCGATAGCTGCATTGACACCAAAACGGGTGTTACGATTGACATTCTCTTCGCGGACGAAGACTGGCACATGCCCATGGGAATGCCAGATCCGCGAAAAGTCGGTGAGTATGATGAAGAGCTGAGAGCAAACTTCATCAGCCTGCATGATCTCGTGCAACTTAAAACCGCCGTTTATCTGGACAAGCTTCGAGAACATGGCCCTGAAGTAGCCGCAAAGGACCTCGGTGATGTGTACGAATTGATGCGACGGAATTTAACGAAATTCTCGAAGGAGATCCTCGCTGCATACCATCCGGACGTCAGAAAGCAATGCGAAAAAACGTTCGAAGCCGCCGTGAAGGCGGGGGAAAGAAAGAAGCGAGGGCGCAGCACGTAGGCTTCCCCGCGGTAGCGCAAGGGCCCAGCACGTAGGCTTCCCCGACAGGCAGCAGAGCGGCAGTATAACTTGTTAACGCTTGTAACGCTTGCAGCCGCGCGGTATATTGCGCCGGCGAGAGGTCGACCAATGTTCAAGCTGATCAAGCGGACACTGAAATACTTTATCAAGAAGATCGATTATAGAATCGACGTCAGCTCGCTGTACACGGAAGTACCGCGTATGGTGAGGAAGATTCCAAACCGTGTCTATCAGACGTGGGTAAACCCGGTGTTTCCCTATGTCCACGCACGCGCACTGCAACGATTCAGGAGACTGAACCCCGATTACACCTTCTCCTTCTTCGATGATCAGCAAATGGCCCACTACATGGACTCCAACTTCGCCGGGCATCCTATTTTAGAGCTGTTTCATGGGGACCGCATGCCCTCCGGAAAAGCCGACATCTGGAGGTACTGCGTGCTCTTTCGGGAGGGAGGCATATACTGCGATATAGACAGCACTCTGGCGGTTCCCCTGCGCGAGCTGGTTCATGAAGAGACTTCTGAGCTTATTTCTTTCGAGAATGTCAAATGGGCGGATCATTTGAGTCTGGGCCGCTATGCCGACCCCGACGTTTTCCTCCCTGGTCCTCCCAATTCGATCAAGAGCAATCTGGACTACCCCGAGCACACTGTGATCAATTGGCTGCTCGGCTTTGAAAAGGGAAATCCCATCCTGGAGGAGCTCATCAACCTGATTGTGCGGCACGCCCATTTCTATAAAAACAAGAAGTTCGAGGACGTGAGCCTGGCCGGAAATCATTTCACGGGCCCGCTCGCGCTTACCGAAGCCATCTGGATTTGGATGCAAAAGAGCGGTAAGCGCCCCCAACAGTGTGGGGTCGACTTCCTGGGAAAGGGGATATTCAAGTACGGTGAGCTGGATTACAGGCAATCACCGCACCATTCCACGAGAAAAAACGAGTTGTTCCTCGATTAAGGGGCAGCACGGAGACCGCGGTACATTCGAAGCTGGGATCCCAGGGCCGTCTGCTGCTCATGGACATGCGCGCTGAGCGCTGCTATGAGGTCGAAGTGCCATTTTCAAAGACTCGCGGCCTCTCAGGCTGTCTATGGTTCTTCCGACAAAACTTAGTATGTGACGGGAGTCTCGAAAGGAACCTGGTACAGCCGAAAGAGGGCCATCGAAGCATACGGCAAGCCGTCCTAAAGTCTCACTATTTCTTCTCTCACGTGATATAATGCGAGCGTCTTAATGTTGTCTCGCCGGAGGAAGTGAAAATGGGATTCGATAAGCGAAAAGGGCTCTACGAGCAAATCTCCAAGAAGCGTAAAAGACCGTTAATTGCCTATGTCACAAGTGGCCGCCAAACGATGCCAGGGGCTACGGTAGCGGCTCAGGGGATCATCGCAATGGACGCGCTTCCGCAGTTTGTCAGTCAGCTGAAGGAGCTGCCAAAGGGAACAAAGGATCTCGACATCCTTGTGAATAGTTTCGGTGGTGACGGATTGGCCTCGTGGCGCATTATCACGATGATCCGTGAGTATTTGGGGGACGGCTGCAAGTTGTCCTGCCTTGTTCCACACTATGCTTTCAGTGCTGCAACTCTGTTGGCACTTGGCTGTGACGAAATCGTTCTCCATCCACTTGCGTCCCTGGGCCCGGTAGATCCTCAAATGACGGTGGCAAAGAAAGACGGAATGCAGCAGTTTGCCTATCAAGACGTCACTGCATACACCGCATTCGTACAGGAAGAAGCAGGGATCACAGAGCAGAAAGAGAAAGTCCAGCTCATCTCACAGCTCGCCAATCAGATCGAACCAAGTGCCATCGGCGCTGGCAAGCGAGCTGCAATGCAGTCCATTGTAATGGCGGAAAAACTTCTCAAACTACACATGAAGGGCGAGAATGCTCCGAAAGCAGCAATCATTGCGGAGCAGTTAAGCAAGAATTACTTCAGTCACGGCCATGCAGTATCGAGAAGCGAAGCAATGGAGCTGGAACTGATGATTGCGGATTCGGACCCCGCTACTGAAGACCTCATATGGGAGTTATTCAAAGACTTTGAAGATGAAATGCAGATGAATGATTTCTTCAATCCGATGGCAATCTACTTGAGTGATCCGGCTTCTGCGGCTCTTATGGCCGCTCCTCCCATTGTGAATGTCCCGAGCAATACGCCGCCCCAAATGGCTCAGCAGATGTGGAATCAGATCCTTTCCAACTTGAGCACCAGTCAGGGGCCGGTACTGGATTTTGCCCTTATGGCGGTTGTTGTGGAGGGGCTAAAGTCCACAGCGAGATGGATGACGCGCGGAAAGATCTTTGGTTTCCGGCAACCGGATCTCAACTTTCGAATCGCAACGCCGATTCTATCATCAAGATGGGAATAGTGTAGGGTTACCTTGAACATGGCGAAGCCGCGTGTTAGAGTTTTTTGTATATTTCAGAGGGAGAGAAAAGAAAGATGAGTCACACGAGCGATTCAGCTGCGACTTTTGAAAGCAGCGGCTTATGTTCAGTTGTCTCGAATCCACTCATAAAAGTGGTTTCAGAACGACTCACGCCAGGCCCTTTTCTTCCCGTGCTCTCGGGCAGTCCTGAGAGTGCTGCCTTTGAGAGCCAGAATGTCACTACTTACGGTTTCCCCGCGAGAGCAGCTCAGAGACCCTCAAAGCCCGTTCGGGCTTAACTTTCTCATAGCCCTAAAGCCTCTGCTCTATGATTTCAGGGCATCCTCAGCGGTGAAGCTGGCGACAAGCGCATCCTGGGCCGCCGCAACGTCCTTGAAGTCCTCCCAGGCGGAAAGCAGAATAGTGCTCCGTCATAGCTTCGCTGTCGTGGCGTGTGAGCAGCCGGACCTTCTCTCCTGAGATTCCCCTTGCGCGGCGCATGAACGTGTTGGCAAAGGCGCGCCAAGAGTGGAACGTAATGTTAAGGTTTCAATTCTTCGACGGCCATCTCGTCGATGCCCGCCGCTCCTTGATTCCCCACCACCTTTCGGTAGGCCTCCTGCATGTTCTTGCTCTCGACCACCTCCTCCATCAGACTCTGCTCTGTCGATCGGGTCTCTTCCTTCCTTGTCGCGGCGTTTGAGGCACCAACGCCCCGTCCTTGCGGATTCCGTCCGCCACTTCCGGGTATGGGATCGGGCTTCTCAGCCATACTACTCTGCCTCTCCTTCGCCATCGAAACTCAGGCTCCCGTCCTCCAAGCTCATGTTCGGGCCTTCGGCACTGATCGAATTGCCTACTATGCCCTCTGCTGACTTCTGCCCACCCATCCCCTCGTCTCGCGGCGAGAGTAGCTCACCGAGCAGATGGGCAGATCTCCCCGAGTAATGCGCACCCACCTTCGCGCTTATGCCCGCTGCATCTACTTCCATGAGTTCTGTACAGGTATTGGACTTTGAGTATTTTGGCCCTCTCGTCCCTCATGGCTGCCTCATGCAATTCCTGTTCGTCAGGCCAGCGCTTTGCCTGCGGCTTCCTTCGGATTCCGCCTCGCGACGGACACCCTTGCCGTTGGGTCTGACTGTTCCCCCTATCGGGCCAGTAGAGAACTTTCACTTCCGAGTGGGTGCGCCCCGTCGGGCGCACCAATAAAAAGCCCGTAAAATACGGGCTTTGATGAAATGGAGGTGGCGGGAGTTGAACCCGCGTCCTAGAGTGTTAGCCAAGAACCTCTACAGGTTTATCCGCCCATCAAGTCTCGACGGAAAGTTTGGGAGGCGGCGTCCCGCTTCCCGTCAAAGCCGGCTTTAATGTCCCCGCGCGCCCGCTGGCATGCGTACGAGTAAGCCCCGGTTTGTTACAGGCACCTCCGGATGTTCGGGACCACGCTCCAGAGACCCGTGGCCGCACTTAAGCAGCCATTGCGAAATCTGCGTTATTGGCAGTTGTGTTTTTGCCATTTTTAGGAGACTGGCGCTCCACCTGCAGCCCATGGCCGAACCGACCCCAGTCGAGACCGTTGCACCCCCGTAGCAATTGCGCGAATGCGCAATTGCGGAGCCCTTTCGCCGGACGCGAAGCGGACGGCGGAAGGGCTAGCACTTCCGCCTTTGGCGAAAATGCGAAGCGCGGCAGCTGTTCGCGAAGCGAACAGCGGGAGAGCTCCGTGTGCGGAGGCTTGAGCGCCTACTTTATCCGGTATTCGCGCTCGATCTCCCTCTTCTGATCTCTTTTCCTGATGTCGTCTCGCTTGTCAAAGAGCTTTTTCCCTTTTGCGATTCCCAGCTCGCACTTTACCATCCCACGTTTAAGGTAGACCTTGAGCGGAACAAGGGTCAAGCCTTTTTCATCCGTGACCCTGGCCAGGCGCTTGATTTCCTTCTTGTGCACCAGGAGCTTCCTTCTCCGCAGCGGATCATGATTGACCCGGTTGCCAAAGGTGTACTGAGTGACGTGGAAATCTATCAGCCACAGCTCGTCTCTTTCCACCAGCGCATAGGAGTCAGCAAAGGAGAAACGGCCCTCCTTGATTGACTTCACTTCCGTGCCCTTCAGGACAATCCCGCACTCGAAGCTCTCCTGGATGGCGTAGTTGAACCGCGCCTTCCTGTTGAAAGCGAGGACTTTGATACCGTCTTCGGTCTTTGCCATGGAAATCCCTGGGGCTATTTCCGCGCCATCGCCACCCGAAAACCGAGATACGGCGTGGACCACTCAGCCGGCTCGGGACCCCCGGGTGAATACCGTGATCTGCTCGGACTGGTTGTTCCACGAACCGCCCCTGACGACCCTGTCCGGGCCGGGGGCGTACGCCTTCTCATAGGAAGCGTTCAGAGCCGGGTCGAGTGAGGAAACGAGATAGCTGGAGGGGGCGTATGGGTCGAGGCACCACTGCCAGACATTGCCCGCCATGTCTCGAAGCCCATAGCCGTTGGGCTCGGAGGCGCCTGCGCGGGAAGGTCCAACTATCCCCTTGTGATAGAACACCGCGGCTCCCGGCTTCTCTCCGAGAGGGAAGGGAACGCCCCGCAGCCCGCCGCGAGCCGCCCATTCCCATTCGCTTTCGTAGGGAAGCCGCGCGACGTACCCCGGAAGAACGGCCTGCACGGAGCGGGTCAGCCAGTCGCAGTATGCGCTTGCCGCAAAGAACGATATCGAGGTGACGGGAAGGTCTTCCGTGCCGGCTGGAGGTCTTGCATTCACCCAATCGGACAGGTACGAGTCATTTGCCTGGCCATTCGCGACCAGCGCAGCGGTGTTGGCAGGGCTCCACTGAGGGTTCTGCGCCACAAAGGCGGCAAACTCCCGGTTTGTCACCTCCGTCTCACCCAGGTAGAAAGACTCCACGGCCACGGGGTGGGGGAGGAGCCTGTCCACCATCTTTCCCAGCGAGTCGATGTTGTCATCACGGCCCATCGTCAGCTCGCCGGACGGGACGGACCGGTAGCTCGCCCCTTGCACAACCAGGAGCCGTCCTCCTGCGCCAACTGAAGGAGGGAACCGGCCCTGGTAGTACTTCGACATCTTCTCTCGGTAATTCGTGAGATATTGCAGGATCCAGTCAGACCCCGCGAGCTTGTCCGCTTTGTCGCGATTCAGCGTCAGAAGGAGCCAGGACCCCGCATTATCATATTTCTGTTTAACATGTACCGAATCTTCTACAAGTTTGACCCAGGAGGACGGCGACAAGAATCCTCCGAGCGATGAAGCCCTCGACGCGGCTATCAGTAGCTCCCTTAGCTGCGCTTCCGAAGAAATATATTGCGAACCCGGAGAGATATACCTGGCACAATTGTCCAAAAAATCATACATCTTCAAGTGCGAGCTGTCATCAGTAACTGCCCTGGAAGCGTCCGAGATGATCTGAGGAATTTCGGGATTCTTCTGGAAGTCAGTCAGGGACCAGGACAGAAGCCCATCAAGATCTGAAACGCTTATGCGCTGGCTTGTGCGACTGGTGTCCGGAAACAACAGGGTTGCAAAGACTCTCCCGCGCACGTTCTCTTTCAAGGTGATGGGAGAATAGTAAGGCTTGGAGAGCTCAACCGTGCGCGCGCCGTGTTTGAGGAAAACGGTGCATGGCGTGCTTCCCGCGTACAAGCCATCCACCTTTACGGTGACCTTGTCAGGATAAGTCGATACGGCAAGGAAAGCGCCGCGCGCATGCAACCCAGGATAGAAGAGAATGAAAAAAAGAATGACCACGATGGCCGCCGCGTAGAGCCACGTGAGGTATACCCCTGGCCGCATGCCGAGGAAGGGCTTCAGATGAACGGTGATCTCATCAGATTGCGGCAGAGGGGCGGCCCAGTCCTTTTTCGACATGCGGGGGATTATAGGAATGCCGTACTCGCTTGTCAACGATTCGCGTCCCATGATACCCTCGACACGGAGCTGGCATGGCAGGAAATACAAACACCGCGTGGATGCAGTGGGAGAGGGACGTCCAGACCGCAACGGAGCGTTTTCTCAGCTGGCGCAAAAAGAGATCTCTCGCCCGAAAGGCCAGGCAGAAGAAACGCAACCCCGTGGTGGATTGGATAGATGCAATTGCCTCCGCGGTCGTCATCGTCCTGGTCATCAACCAGTACCTCCTCCAGGCCTACCAGATACCGTCCCCGTCCATGGAACCCAGCCTTCTGGTGAGTGACCGCATCTTCGTCAACAAGATCATCTATGGTCCCGAGCTGATCCCGGGCATGCTGAAAATGCCGGGCTTCACGGTCCCCGCGCGGGGAGACGTGATCATCTTCGAGAGCCCTGAATACATCTCCAGCGGCCCGCTCAAAGACATCCTCCAACGGGTCATCTACATGGTCACACTGTCCCTCGTGGACATCGACAAGGATGAATACGGCCAGCCCAAGCACCACTTCCTGATCAAGAGGGCCATCGGGATGCCGGGGGACCGGCTGCGCATGCGGGAAGGAAACGTGGAGATCCTCCCTCCGGGTGAATCGACCTGGATGCCGGAATCGCAATTGAAGCAGAGCCTCGGGATGAGCTATCCGTCGTATCGATCCATCAACCCGGACGAATACAAGTACTACCGGGACCAGGGGATCGGAAGCGCGCTGGAGGCCGCCGGGCTCGCCGTGACGGACGCGCAGAAACAGGCCCTTGCGCGGAACTACGAGGTCACAACGGATTCCAGCGGCGCTCCCCACTTCCGTCTGACTGCCCTTAATGATGAGATCTACGTGGACCTTTGGCAGAGCCGCATCGAGTGGGCGCTCGAGCCTTTCAACTTCGCGAAGGCCGCTGACTGGCGGCTCCTCCAGGAGGGGTACTACGTGCCGCGGGGGAGGATCTTCCCCATGGGGGACAACCGCGACAACTCCCGGGACGCGCGATACTTCGGCACTGTCAGCCTGGACAAGGTGCTGGGCAAGGGGCTGTTCCGGTACTGGCCTCTCTCGCGGTTCGGCGTCATCAGGTAAGGAAGGATGATAGGCTCGGTCGAGCGATATTCCTCCTCTGTCCGAAAACGGAGGATGTCTCTCTTCGGGACGCGCACGTTCCGCATCCTGCTCATCGCCTTCATCCTGTATCTTGTCGTGTCACGGTTCATCGTGGCCACATACCGCGTGGAATCCGTGTCCATGGAGCCGCAGGTCAACCCGGCAGACCGGGTGATGGTCAGCATGCTTGCATTCGGGCCTCGCATGCCTTTCTCTCATGCCAGGTTTCCCGGTCTCACGCTGCCGCAACGCGGTGACCTGGTCATGGTGCAGCCCCCGTTCTATGATGACGAGTCGGTTCTGATAAAGCTGTTCCAGCCCGTCGTAAGCTTCTTCACGCTTCAGAAGGCAACGCTTCGCAGGGACCTGTACGGCGGCCGCGTGACCAGCTACATGCTGAAGAGGATCATCGGCATCCCGGGGGACACAGTCCGGCTGAGCAACTACAAAGCCTGGATCAAGCCCAGAGGCGCCTCGGACTTTGTTGCAGAGGATCAGCTCGTGCCCGTGCGCTACGGCGCCCGCTCGGTGCTGAACGCCCCGGGGTGGGACGCGTCGCTGCCGTTTTCCGGCAACGAGGATGAGCTGGTCCTGAAGGACAGGGAATACTACGTGATGGGGGACAACAGGCCGGAGTCCTCCGACAGCAGGTCCTGGGGTCCCGTCCCGGCGGACAGGATCATTGGCAAGGTGATCTACCGCTATTGGCCGCCGCGCTCGATTGGCAAGCTCTGAGCTCTCCCTCTCGCTGTACGTCCACGTTCCCTTCTGCGTCGACAAGTGCCTGTATTGCAACTTCTACTCCGTGCCCAAGCGCCAGGTCAGTGATCAGATCACGGAAGCCGTTATAAATCAGACGATCCAGCAGGCCGCCTTCTTCCTCGGCCTGCTTGGTTATGACCGACCTCCGCAGACCGTCTTTATGGGTGGAGGGACTCCAAGCACCCTGCCCCGACCCGTGTTACGCCGACTGCTGGGCGGGCTCGGTCATCCCGACAGCGAAGAATGGACGGTGGAAGCAAACCCTGAGTCGATCGACCAGGAGTTCCTGGATGCTTGCCGGAAAGCCGGCGTCACGCGGATCAGCGCAGGGGTGCAAAGCACTGATGACAGGCGGCTGCGCGCCCTTCGAAGGACAGCCAGCAGGTCGGACATCTTGCGGGCGGTCGAACTGTTGCGCCTGCGGTGGGACAGGGACGTGAACCTCGACTTCATAGCCGGTATCCCGGGCCAGGAGCCGCGCGAAGTGAGAGAGGACCTTTCCCTCCTTGACGAGCTTCCTGCGTCCCATGTTTCTCTTTATTCGCTGACCTACGAGCCCGACACCCCTCTCGAGCGCCTGGTTCAGCGCGGAGAAGTCCGCGCCAACTCGGCGGAAAAAGACGAGGAGCTGTGGTTTGCCGGCGTGGAGGAGCTGAAGCGTCGAGGCTTCAAGCATTACGAGGTATCCAACTTCTGCTCACCCGGCAAAGAGTGCAGGCACAACCTTCGCTACTGGCGGCTTGAGCCCTACCTGGGGGCAGGCCCGGGCGCTGTATCCACTCTGCCGGCAGGCCCCGTGGCGAAAGCCCTGGGCCGGCCCGAGCTTGCCCAGGCCGGCGGAGTTCTCAGAATGAGCAACCCGAAAGACATCCATGCGTTTCTCCGCGGCCGACCCGGCCTCTGGGGTGCGCAGTTCGAGCCGATAAAGCCCGAAGATTTCCTTCTTGAAACACTCATGATGGGGCTGCGCCTGGAAGAAGGGATCACGGCGGAGGCATTCCGCCGGAGGTTCGGCGCCGGCTTCGACGAGCTTTTTCCCGGAGTGTGGGAGAGCTGGGTTTCCCGGGGATATGCCATTCCGCTCGGTGACCGGCTTGCGCTCAGCGACCGGCCTGCGCTCGGTGACCGGCTTGCGCTCAGCGACTCCGGGCGTATGATGCTCGACGGCCTTCTTTCCAGCCTTCCCTCCGAAATGTCTTCAGAGGCGCGCGGGCGTCCCTTGCGGGTGACATGGCCCTGATTGACTTCTATTTTTTATTCGTGATACGATATTGGAAACTTTACCAGGAGAAGGGGAAACATGTCGGGCCATAGCAAATGGCATACAATCAAGCACAAGAAAGGCCTCGCGGACGCCAAGCGCGGCCAGATGTTCACGAAGCTCATCAAGGAAATCAGCATCTCCGCGCGGCTGGGCGGCGGCGACCCTGAGGCGAACCCTCGCCTTCGAACGGTCATCCTGAAAGCCAAAGCCAGCAACATGCCCCGGGACAACATCGACCGGGCCATCAAGAAGGGCACGGGAGAGCTTGAGGGCGTGAGCTATGAGGAGATCCTCTACGAGGCGTACGGGCCGGGCGGCGTGGCAATGCTCATCGACGTCCTCACGGACAACAAGAACAGGGCAGCCGCGGAGATCCGCAACCTCCTGAACAAGGGAGGCGGGAGCCTGGGAGCAGCGGGGAGCGTCTCCTACCAGTTCAAGAGGAAAGGGCTCATCACGTATGACGCCTCCAAGTACAAGGAGGATGACATCCTTGCCGCCGCGCTTGACGCGGGGGCTGAGGACGTGAGCGGGGACGGTGACAACATCGAGGTCACCACGAGCCCTGAGGACTTCGAGAGCGTGGTCAAGGCGCTCGAAGCGGCCGGATTCGAGCACAGCATGGCGGAAATCGCGCGCGTCGCTGACACCAACGTCACGCTGGACAACGACAAGACGCAGAAGGCGCTCCGCCTGGTGGAAAACCTGGAAGACCATGAGGACGTGCAGAACGTGGCGACAAATCTGGAGATACCCGCCGGATTTGTCATGAGCGAGTAGTGTCACGGCCGCGCCCCGACAGCCCCGTCATGAGGACGCTCATCGGGATTGATCCCGGGCTCGCGGCAACCGGATGGGGAGTCGTGCGCTTCGACGGCTCCCGCTTCTTTCACGTGGCCCACGGCGTTGTCCGCACCGAGGCCGAATTCCCCCTTTCAGAACGCCTTCTCATCATCCACAACGCGCTTCGAAAGCTCCTTGCGAAATATGGTCCCACGGAGGCTGGGGTGGAAGAGCTTTTCTTCGCCCGCAACGCATCAAGCGCCATGCAGGTGGCTCACGCGCGCGGCGTAGTACTCCTGGCCCTCGGCCAGCGCGGGATCCCCGTTGAATGCTATTCCCCCCAGCACGTGAAGCAGGCGGTGATTGGCCGCGGGAAGGCGGACAAAGTCCAGGTGCAGCGCTTGGTGAGCGTGGTTCTCGGGTTGGAGGAAATCCCTTCCCCGGATCACGCCGCTGACGCCCTGGCGGTGGCCATCTGCCACGCAAACAGGCAACAGGTCTATGTTCAATAGCGTCACGGGCCAGATAACATACAAAGGGGAGGAAAGGCTCTGCCTCCAGACGGGCGGGGTGGAATGGGACCTTACCGTCTCACGGAAGGCGCTGGAAAAGCTTCCGCCCGTGGGCCAGGTTGCGCGCGTCTACACGTACCTGCTGCACCGCGAGGACTCCATGCGCCTGTACGGGTTTTCCGACATCGCGGAGAGAGTGCTCTTCCTCGACCTTCAGAAAGTGGACGGTGTAGGCCCTCGCGGCGCGCTCAAGGTGCTGTCCGGCGTGGACAGAGAAAAGTTCGCGCAGGCCCTCGAGGCAGACGATGTAGATGGGCTCTCTTCGCTTCCCGGCATCGGCAAAAAGACGGCGCAGAAGATCATTCTCACGCTCAAGGGGAAGCTGACTCCGGCCGTGGAGAGTGCGGGCCGGTCCGCTGAAGATGATATCGCCACCGCGCTCGTCGGCATGGGGTTCGACCGGAGAACCGCCCGGAGCGCCGTGACGGCCGCCGCCAAGTCGATGGCCGGTCATGAGAAGAAAGGCGAGGAGCTTGAACGAGAGCTCTTCAAGCGCGCCGTGGCCATTGCCGGCGGAGAATCGAACGCCGGTCCCGGCGCCAACCCTGAGGGGAACGTTCCGTGAAAAACAGATCCCCGGACGAGGCTCCGCGTCTTCCAGATCCGGGCTTCAATCCCGCGGAAGACACCGAAGAGCTTTCCCTGAGGCCGCGCCTCCTGTCCGAGTTCGTCGGACAGGACAAGCTGAAGGAAAACCTGGCCGTCTACATCGAAGCCGCAAAAAGGCGCGGGGAGCACCTGGACCATGTGTTCCTCTCCGGCCCTCCCGGGCTCGGAAAAACGACGCTTGCGGCCATCGTGGCCAACGAGCTGGGGGTCCAGTTCCGGGCCACCTCGGCCCCCGCCTTGGAGAAGCCCGGGGACCTTGCCGCCATCCTCACGAGCATTGGGGAACGAAACATCTTTTTCATAGATGAGATCCACCGGCTCAAGCCGGTGATCGAAGAAATGCTCTACTCCGCAATGGAGGACTTCGAGATCGACGTCGTGATCGGCCAGGGTCCCGGCGCCCGGACCATCAAGATCCCGCTTCCCCCGTTCACGCTCGTCGGCGCCACCACGAAGACCGGCCTCGTTTCCAGCCCGCTGTACTCCCGGTTCGGAATCCCCATGCGGCTGGATTTCTACGAGCCCGAGGACATCCGCAAGATCGTGTTTCGGTCCGCCGGCATCCTCTCCGTGACGCTGGAAGAGAATGCCGCGGAGATGGTGTCCCGATGCTCACGGGGGACCCCGCGGATTGCCAACAGGATCCTTCGAAGGATGAGGGATTTTGCGCAGGTCTGGGGGGAGGGGATCATCGACCTGCCCATCGTGACCCGGGGCCTGGAGTCCCTGGAGATCGACAAGCGGGGCCTGGACAAGGTGGACCGCGAGATCCTGCGGACGCTGGTGGAAAAATACGCCGGCGGGCCCGTTGGCTCCGAGACCATCGCGATCTCCATCGGAGAAGCCGTGGACACTCTCGAGGACGTCTACGAGCCATACCTCATCCAGATGGGTTTCCTGAAGCGCACTCCGCGCGGGCGGGTGGCCACAGAAGGCGCCTGGGAACATCTGGGGATCAAGCGGACGACGCGTGGAGACCAGTCTCTTCTCTTTTGACCTCCCCTCCGAGCTGATTGCGCAAGAGCCCGCGGCGCGCCGCGAAGACTCGAGGCTCCTTGTCCTGGATCGGGCAACGGGCGAAACTCGGGACCTGCACGCGAGCGACCTCCCCGGACTCGTGGCGCCCGGGACTGTCGTTGTGCTGAACGACACGCGCGTTCGAAAAGCAAGGTTGTTCGGGCAGACCGCCACCGGGAAAAAAGTCGAAGTCCTTCTCCTGAATCGCAGAAACGCAGAGCTCTGGGAGGCGCTCGTGGGCGGGGCGGGGAGGGTTCGCGCCGGGAAGCCCTTGAGCTTTCCTGAAGGCGTCCGCGGGACCATTGAATCAGTGGACGCAGACGTTCGTTTGATCCGATTTCACCCCGTCGTGGATGACTCCTGGCTGGAACGGAATGGGCACGTGCCTCTTCCTCCTTACGTGAGGCGGCCTGACACGCCGAATGACGAAGAAAGGTACCAGACCGTCTATTCGCGGGCCATTGGTTCAGCCGCGGCTCCCACCGCGGGGCTTCATTTCACCGAACGCCTGCTGGAGGAGATTGGGGATGCCGGGGCCCAGGTGTGCCGGGTCACGCTGCATGTCGGGCTCGGGACGTTCCTGCCCATCCGAAGCGCTCAGATCGAGGAGCACAGGATGCATGAAGAGGCGTACTCTGTGCCCCGGGAAACAAAGGAGCTGGTGGATGCCGCCCTGCGTGACAGTCGGCCGGTCCTTGCGGTTGGCACTACGGTTGTCCGCACGCTCGAGACCGCGTGGACGGATGAAGGGCTTGCGGCGGGAGACGGCAGCACGCGGGTTTTCATCACACCGGGGTACAGGTTCAAGGTGGTGTCGCAGCTATTCACGAACTTCCACACGCCCGAATCCAGCCTGCTCGTGCTCGTGAGCGCGTTTGCCGGACGGGAGCTGATCCTCAAGACCTACGCCGATGCAATTGGGAAGCGCTACCGGTTCTTCTCATTTGGCGATGCAATGTTGATTCGGTAGCTCGATGGCTCGGCGGCCCCATTCAATACGTATGCTGGTCCATTTTCTGGAAGTCGGAGCGGACTTTTTCCAGCCGCGCGAGCTGGGCATCGATGATGTCCTTGTAGTTCAGGTCCCCTGACTGCACTCGGAAGTTCTCGTCCTCCCACTCCTGTATCTCAGGGAGGTCCACGTCCTGCATATCCCACGCCATCACGGACCACTTCTGAGCATCCTTCCAGTACCCGTAGGCCACCCGATATATCTTCTCCGCCGTGTCCAGGCTTTCGAGGTTCTGTCTTTTCCAGGGATAGTTGTAGAAGTACGCCACCATCTTGTCGTACTTGCTGCCGAGAGTCAGGTACAGGTAGATGAGCTTCAAGCTCACGTGCATGGAGAACAGGTAGCGGTAGCGCTCCCACTCGGTTGTGTTGTGGATAGTCGCAAGCGCGTACAGGGGGTTGGCAAAAGGAGCGAAATCAGCTTTCAGGGCAAGCTCGAGATACTCGATATCCTCCATAGTGTCTTCCGGGTAGTGATGAAGCGTTTCATGGTACAGCCGGTAGTACTGCTCGGCATAAAGGATGCGCCACGCAGAGACAGGCAGGAGGGGGACGACGATGAGCAGGAAGGCAAGAACGGCCCGCTTCACATCCCTGTTATCGGCAGGCCGGAGAGTATTTTCCAGATCTCTTCATGGATGGCCTCTTGCGGCCTGTCCCCGTTGACGATCGATATCGCCATGCCGCTGGACTGATATCTCTCCATGGCCGCCAGGTAGTTGTTCCTGACCCTGGCCTGAAACGCCTGGCCGTCGAAAAGCTCCTGCCTGCCGCGGCCGGAGAGCCGCTTCTGGCTGACTTCCACCGGCGTGTCGATGAAAATGAGGCACCGGGGGAGGGGAAAATCCTTGTTGAGGCCGAAAACGTATTCGAGGCCGCAATCGATGGACTGGTATGCCAGGCTCGAAAAGACGTAGCGATCACAGATGACAAGCTCTCCTCGCGACGTCCGCGCCAGGATGCCGGTCTCCGCGGCATTCACGTGCTCGTTGCGGTCCGCGGCATAGAGCATGGCGATGGTGGAAGGCAGCGCCTTCACCTCTTTGGCAAGGATTGCGCGCAGGAGCTTGCCCACCGGACCGTCAGTGGGTTCCCAGGTGGCGCAATGGGGCTTCCCGGCGTGTTTCAGTCTCTTGGAGAGCAGAGTGAGTTGCGTGGAGGTCCCAGCGCCGTCAAGCCCTTCCAGCACAACGAAACTTCGCAGTATAGTCGTTTTCACCGGGCGCCGATTGTAATGCGAACCGCCTGCCTTGTCATCGCCATTGCCGCCCGAATCACGGTCTCCGCGGCCGGAAGCGTGGCTCGTGTGGAAATCACGAAAAGTTCTGGGTATACTGAGATTGATGCCAGCGTCGAGGCAGCTCTCCGTGAGCTCCTCTTCTCTCAGGTGGAGGGTACGAAAGACGCGGTCGCAACGGTGAAATTCCGTTTCCGCCTGGAGAAACAGGATTGAGGAAGACGTCCGTAACATTGTTCGCCATCGCAAGCCTTGCCGTCCTGCTAGGCCTGACGGTTGTTCTTGGCTCGGCAATCGGACGGGAAATGACCGCGCGGATGGCGGAGCTGAAGGCGCGAAGCATAGAGGCCATCGAGTCCACCCTCGGCAACAAGGTCACCTACGCCAGCATCTCTCCCTCTTTTCTCAACTACCTGGAGATCCGTGACCTGACCATCCATGACGCGGCAGACCCGTCGAAGCCCCTCCTGACCATTCACCGCGTGCGCATCTATTACAGCCTTGCGTACCTGCTGACGCGTCAAGACCCCGTGGGGGCCCTCCGAGAGATACGGATCCTGAACACCCGGTTCTCGCTGGACCTCCAGAAAGACACCGCAGTCGTCAATCTTCTCCAAAAGCTGACGGCCCCGGGAGCCGGTGAGAACGGCCTGCATGCCCGCGTCACCGGCGCGGACGTCGACATTGTCCTCCAATCCGGCGGAACGACTCTGACCATCTCCCATTTGTTTTTTGATTTGAATGCTGAGAAGAATGAGCTGGCCGCGGCCTTCCGTGGCCAATGCCGTGGGGTGCTCCCGTCCGGGTTCGATTTTTCCTCTTCCGTGAACGTCCGGGGAAAAATCGACAGGGCGTTCACGAGCTCCGACTTCACGGTGCGTCTCTTGTCCTTCGACAGCTCCATCTTCAACCTTGCAAAGCAGACGCTCCAGGTTGTCTGGAAGGGAAACCAGGTCCAGGTCCAGAAGATCCAGGACAGGGAGCCCATCGAGCTCGGGATGGTTGCGGACCTCGACCAGAAGCAGGTGACGCTGAGCTTCCAGACCGACGGGCTTCGGGCGGACAAGCTCGTGCGATTCTCCAACGGCTTGAGCAAGTTCAACTCGGTTTTGAGCGCTCCGCTCACCGCGGCAGGTCACCTGACCTACTCCGTTGCCAGCGGGAGCCTCGCGTACCAGATCGGCGTTTCCGCCTGGTTTCAGGACCAGTTCCCCGTCCGTGACCTGACCTTGGACACTACCTTCACGGGCACCGAGAAAAGCGTCTCTTTCTCACCGCTGCGTTTTTCCTCCCCGGCCGGCAGCCTTCAGTTCGACGGGACCCTCTCCTATGCCGACTTCTACCCCGAGGGGGTGCTGACGCTCGTGAATGTGGACGCGGGCACGGGCAAGCGCGTGAGCGCTGATCTCGATATCCAGCGCAGAAATGGCGGGCTCGCGGTGACCGGGCGCCGCATGCGCATTGGCGATGTCGGGTTCGATGATTTCACCATCGCGCTCGCCCCCGAGGAACAGGGGGCTGCCTTTACCCTCGAATCCTCCTTTGCCGACACTGCAAGCGGCCACATTTCAGCGCATGGACAGGTCTTGTTTCGCAAGCCTTTGCGCAGCTCTCTTGCACCCGGGAATGCAGAACCGGCGAAGCTCCCGAGCATAACGCTCACCGCCTCACTTCGCGACGTTCCACCGGACAAGCTCTATCACCTCCTGGTCGGCGCGGGTCCCCTCACAAAGCGGCAGGAAGACATCAGGAGCGTGCTGACGCAGTATGTCGTGACTGCCGATCTATCCCTTACAACGGACCTGTCCACCGTGACGGTGAGCAGCCCGCTCGTCACGGTAGCGCACGTGGATGATCCGACCACCGTGCTCCACTTCGCGGCGCTCGTCGACTCGACGCATGTCGCCATCACCGATTTCTCCGGGACCTGGAAGACCTATACGGTTGACGGATCACTGCTCGCAGCGTTCTCCGAGGGCGGACAGGTCGGGTTCTCCTCTGATCTCACGTTCCTGGGAAAGCAGTTCTCAATCCGAGGGCGCTATTCGGACGCCGGTGGCCTCTCCGCGGCGGGATCCTACGGCCTGGAGTTGAACATCGCTCCCAACAGGGACGGCACGTACTCTCTGCTGGCAAAGGCTGCCAGGCTCCCCATCCTGTTCGGGGGCTCGTCCACGGCAGTTTCATTCGAGGCGAGCGGCCTGTACTCTGGACCCGGCGAATGGGTGGTTCAAGCGCCGTTGTTCACTATTTTCAACGTGCCTCTCCTGGAATCCAGGCAGAACACCATCGGCTTTTCCATAAGACTGACCCCGAAGAAGCTGGAGATGGGGAGAGTCACGTTCGCGGACGCATACTCCTCTCTCACCGGCTCGGCCGAAGCCGTTTTCGAGCTCCCCTCCGACCTTTTCGACCCTCAGTTCGCAAACAAGCTTGCCGCCCAGTTCAGCGGAACGCTGAAAGGCCGTTCGGGCGCGGAGTCTTATTCGGCGCAGGGGACTTTGAAAAGCGGGATGCTCGGCATCTCGATCGGGTTCGACGGCGTGCCCCTGGAGCGCATGCGATCACTTTCCGTGAGAGGGACGCTCTCAGGCACCGGCGCGATTACCGGGCCGCTGACTCGGCCGTCCATGGCCTTCCGTCTGAGCCTGAAAGACGGCCGGCTTGGCACCGACCCCATTGCCCTGGAGACCCAGGCAACGGTAGGACCGGATTCCGTCCAGCTCAGCGCCTTGACGGTCACCTATCTCGCCCACAAGCTGACCAACGGCACGGGGTCTGTAGACCTGCGCAAAGGCGCGTTCTCACTCACGGGCCGTTATACGGGTGAATACTTCTCTGAGCACGTGCAGTTGACTGCCACCCTCGAGGGGCAGTTCACGCCGCCGACGACGGGCGTCCCGTCGACGCCGGTTCCCATTGCTGCTCAAGCCTCTGTGCAAGGCGCCCGAGGAGGTCCCGCGGCGCAAAGCCAGACTCAAAGTGTTTCCCCGGCGAACCTCCTCGATTTGGGGATTCAAGGCAGGTTGAGCCTGACCGACATCAGCTCGGAGGGGACCGCGTTTCCCTCCTGGGGAGTCACATTCCGCACCGAACGGGGGAGGCTGACACTGGACGGCGGCCCCGGCAATTCCCTGCATGGCTCCATCGACGCCAACCTGGCTTTCGCCATCCACATGTCGCGGCCGCTCCCGTTTGTCGGCGACGCGGGTGGAAGGATAATCGGTGACAAGATCGTGGCCTCGGCAGCGATAGAGACTTTCGACGCCACCGTGCTCAACTCCGTCCTGAAAACGGCTCTCATCACGACACAGGCGGGCGCGTTTCGAGTCATTTCCTTCACCTCCGGATCCGCGTCGGGCCGCCTTTCCATCAGCGGGCCCGTCAATGATCCCGACATCAATGGCGAGCTGGCCGTCCTTGGGTGCGGAGTCAGGTCCGCGTACTCTCCGGACAGCGCCGGGCCCATCACGACCCGGCTTGTTTTCACGGGCAAGGAGTTCCACTTCCCGCCGGTGGTGGTCAACGCGGGGGCCAGCCGCCTGAGCGCCGAAGGAAGCTTCACAATCGATCACTGGGCGCCCCAGGCGTTCGATCTGACGCTGCAGACGGAGAACGACACCGCCGCGCACCTGAGGGCGAAGTTCGGCCGCATGATTGCGGACGGCCACGTCCAGGGGACCCTGCGGATCGCGGGAGATGACACGAGCACGAACGTCACCGGAAATGTCGTGGTGACCGAGTGCCGCATAACCCTCGGCCAGGCGCCGCAAGGGGCATTCGTCCCCGAGGAGCCGCCGACGTTCCTGACGCTGAACGCGGAGACGGGAAAGAGGGTGGAGTTCGCGTGGCCTTCCGAGAGCTACCCCGTGCTGCGGACCACGGCGAGCCCCGGCGGGAAGCTTGCCATTACCTACCGGGGAGACACCGGCGCCTACACGGTGAAGGGAACGGCAGCCGTCCAGGGCGGAGAAATCTACTACTTCGATAGAAGCTTCATTCTCAGGAGAGGCGCCATTGCGTTCAATGAGGACCAGCAGAGCTTCGATCCGCGCATCACCGCGCGCGCCGAGGTGAGGGAGTGGGACCCCTCCAGCGGGGAGGAAATCAGGATCTACCTGGACGCGGACAATCCCCTCAGCAAGTTCACCCCGCGCTTCACCTCTGATCCCCCCCGGTCGGAAAACTACCTCCTGGCGATGATCGGCGCTCCTTTTATCGCCCGGGCGGAAACGCAGGGCCTCGGCCTGTCCGCCGCGCTGATCTCATCCGACTACGTAAGCCAGGCATGGCTCCTGCGGCCGCTCGAGAACCGCCTCCGTGACGCGCTGGGCATGGACATGGTATCCGTGCGCACGCAGATCATTCAAAACCTTCTGGCACAGAAAATCTTCGGAACCGTCCTGAATCCCCTTGACAATACCAGCATCTCTCTTGGAAAGTACGTCGGGAGCGATCTGTTTCTGGAAGCGCTCGTGAGGCTGCAAACGCAGCCCGTTCCCGGCTCGACAGGGGTTTCGACAAACAACTCCGGCGGGAGTGGCGTGGGCCTGCCCCCCATCCCTGCCTCAACCCTGCCAACCGCCGGCATCGGGCTGACGCCGCAGATCGAGTGGAGCATGGAGTGGACAACGCCGTTCTTCACTATGGATTGGGTATTTCAGCCTCAGCACCCCGAAACGCTGTTCCTGACGGATAATGCATTGTCGTTCAGCTGGAGATACTCTTACTGAAAGAGCGCGCAAAGCGCGCATGAAAGTCGCGGCGGGAAGCCGGCGCCACAGAGAGGATCCCATGGTAAAGGAGCCTGATTGATGAACCGTGCCACGAAAACCCTGTTCGCCGCCGCCGTCCTCGCCGCTGCTCTGGCCTTCTCTGCCGCAGCGCAGGCTCAGGACCAGGGAGGGAGCGGGCAGGGTACGCCGCAGCCCGCGCCGGGAACCACGCAACCAGCCCCTGCCGCGCAACCAGCCCCCGCCCCTGGCACGGAACAACCCGCCTTCGGGGCGGCGCAGCCCGCTCCCGGGGCGGAACAGCCG
>CAWJSK010000019.1:0-524279 GCA_963845535.1 uncultured Spirochaetota bacterium | reverse complement strand
AAGAAGGTGTTCGACTCTTTCGTCTCTCCATAAGCAGAAAACAAAGTATTTCGGAGAGGGCAACCTGAGGGTTGCCCTCTCGCTTTCTTCAATCTTTCTCTAGAGCGGAGCGCACATGCCTGTGAAAAACGAACATCTTGCGGCTACGTCCGCCATCCCGCGGAAAAACCGTGCGCCGCTGGCGTGGGTTGGGAACGGGTTTCTCATCCTGCTCGCAGTGCTCGCAGCGTATATCCTCGTGCTCAACTTCGTACGAAGCCCAATCCTGTTCCTTCAGAACGTCATCGACGGCCTGAAGCTCGGGTGCGTCTATGCGCTCATCGCCCTCGGTTACACGATGGTGTATGGCATCGTGAAGTTGATCAACTTCGCCCATGGGGACATTTTCATGGTGGGCGCTTTCACAAGCTTCTACGCTGTAGCGCAGTTTCACTTGCATCGGTGGCCTGAGATGGTCTTTCCGAACATTCCGGTGGGACTGTCCTTGGTCATCGGGTCCATTACCGTCATTCTCCTTGCCATGCTTGTCTGCACAGTGCTCGCCATCACCATCGAAAGAGTGGCATACAAGCCCTTGCGGGACGCCCCGCGCATCGCGGCGCTCATTACCGCCATCGGCGTCTCGTTCTTCCTGGAGTTCTTCGGCGCGCTTCAGTTTGTTTTCTCTCCGCGCTTCATTCCCTACAAGGCCCCGTTCGACATCACCGCATGGTACATCAAGGATGGCATACATCGGATTCATTCGGGGCAGGCGTCTCCTGACAATACCATCACTTTCTCCAACATCTTCCTGATCATCCTTGCGGCCTCGGTCCTGGTGCAGCTCTTCCTGCAGTTCCTTATCAGGAGGACGAAGATCGGGATCGCAATGAGGGCCACCTCATTCGACAAGCCCACCTCGCGGCTGATGGGGATAAACGTCGACCGTGTGATCTCCTTCACGTTCGCCGTTGGCGCCGCGTTCGCGGGAATGGGAGGCGTCCTCTACGCCATTGCCTACCAATCCATCTGGACCCAGCTTGGCATCCTCCCGGGCCTCAAGGCCTTCGTCGCCGCGGTCCTCGGCGGCATCGGCAACATCCCCGGCGCCTTCGTGGGAGCCCTCATCATGGGACAGGCCGAATCTCTCACGATGAGCTACATCTCCACGCCCATGCGTGACGCGGTGTCGTTCACGATTCTGATCATCGTCTTCCTCGTCCGCCCCACCGGCATTTTCGGGGAGCCGGCGGGCGAGAAAGCCTAGGGGGAAGGGATGGAACTGAGCTATCTCTTTTTGACGATCGTGAAAATGGCCGTCCTCGTTGCCTGGATCTACGGGCTCATGTGGGGGCTTGCGCGAAAAGCTCTCTGGCAGAAGGCCCTCACGGTGTTGCTCGCCTTCGGCGTGATCCAGCTCGCTTTCCTTGCTCAATTCGGTGATTTCGCGGTTTTCTCGGTGTTCGACCAGGACCTGCTCTATCAGGCCGTCACCATGGCAATGGTATGCCTTGGCTTGAACCTCATCTACGGATTCAACGGCCAGTTCAGCCTTGCCCAGTGGGGTTTCTACGGAATTGGCGCGTATGCGGCCGCTGACATCACCTACCGGTGGAGCAACGGTGACGCAAGCGGCTTTCTCGTGGTCGGCCTCGGGGTCATTTTTGCAGGTCTGGCGTGGATAGGCGTGGGCCGCCTGCTGCGGATGCGCCGGGGAATCCCCGTCCTTTCCGCCTTTACGTTCTATCTGATCGCCGTGGTCATTGCGGGAGCGGTGGCCTTGTACGCGGGACGCGCGCTCGCATCCACGCTGACACCCCTGTTCGGAACCACCGCGGCACCGGGTCCTCTTTCGTCCCCCGTGGTGGCGCAGATCGTGTTTTTCCTGGCCGTCATCTTTGCGGGCGCTTTCGCCGCCGAGGTGAGCTTCCTCTTCGGGCTGCCGGTGCTCACGCTGGGAAGCGACTATTTCGGTATTGCCACGCTGGGCTTTGCCATCGTTGTCCAGACACTCATGGTGAACACGGACACCATCCTTCCCTTCCCCGAGATGAAGGGAGGCAGGGGGATGATCGGGATCCCCAAGCTGACAAGCTGGGTAACCGCCTTCATCTTCCTTATGCTTGTCATTGTCATCGTCAGAAACTTCATACGCTCCAGCACGGGACGCGCCTCGATGTCCGTGCGGGAGGATGAGACGGCGGCAAAGGCAATGGGCGTCAACGTTGCCGGCTCGAAGCTCCTGGCGTTTGTCCTGGGAAGCTTTGTGGCGGGCATCGGCGGCGGCGTCTACGCTCACTATATCGGGTTCCTCAGTCCCAACACATTCAGCTTCATCGCTGGATTCAACCCGCTCATCATCGTGGTTTTCGGAGGACTGGGCAGCATGACGGGCACGTTAGCCGCGTCCTTCGTGTGGATATTTTTCCTGGAAGGCTTCCTCCGAGTTCTCCTGGGCCAGATGGGGACCGAAGCTCCTACCTGGCGCTTCGTGCTGTACCCCATCACCCTGCTGCTTCTCATGCTGATCCGACCGCAGGGGCTCCTGGGGAACGTCGAGTGGGGGTTCCTGAAAGCTGAAAAAACACTCCGTCGCTCCCCGGCGAAGGGCCAAACAACGTCCGGCGGCACGCCGGCGCAGCAGAAGGAGTTGTCCTGACATGGCGGATTCCAATGCACCAGGGGCTCTCCTGGAAATCGGTGAGATCACCAAGTATTTCGGCGGTCTCTGCGCGGTAAAAAATTTCTCCCTGTCCCTTCCGCGCGGAGCCCTGTGGGGCCTCATCGGGCCGAACGGCGCCGGCAAGACCACGGTGTTCAACCTGATTACGGGCGTCATCACGCTCACCTCCGGGAGCATCACCTTGGACGGAGAGAGGATCGACGGATCCGAGGCGTACGAGATCACCCGCCTGGGAATTGCAAGGACGTTCCAGAACATCCGCCTTTTCTCCAGTCTCTCCGTCCTGGATAACGTTCGTATCGCATATCATGCCCACGCCGGATACAGCCTCGCGGACTCCTTCCTTCGGACCAAGAAGTTCCTCGACAAAGAAAAGGAGCTCACGGAACAGGCTCTCGACTTTCTGTCCATCTTCAAGCTGGACGGAATTGCCGAGGAGATCTCCAAAAATCTTCCCTACGGTGAGCAGCGCCGGGTGGAGATTGCGCGCGCCCTTGCCTGCAATCCGAAGGTCCTCCTTCTCGACGAGCCTGCCGCGGGGATGAACCCGCGGGAGATCATCGAGCTGATGGACCTGATCCATTTCATCCGGGACCGCTTCAAGCTGACCATCCTGCTGATCGAGCACCAGATGCGCGTCGTCATGGGAATCTGTGAGAGGATCACCGTCATGGACTTTGGTGAGGTCATTGCGCGGGGGACCCCGAAGGAAATCGCGGGCAACCAGACCGTTATCGAGGCGTATCTGGGCAAAGGAGTCGCCACAAGTGCTGCAGGTTGAAAATCTCAACGTCTATTACGGCGCAATCCACGCTCTCCAGGGGATCACCTTCAACGTGGAACAGGGTGAGATAGTCACCCTGATCGGCGCCAACGGTGCCGGCAAGTCAACCACCCTTCGGACCATTTCGGGCCTTTTGCGATCTCGAACGGGCTCCATTCATCTCAACGGCCAGGACATTTCCACGCTGGCGGCGGAAAAGGTTGTCCAGCTCGGGATGAGCCACGTTCCCGAGGGTCGAAAATTTTTGCGCCGCTTTCCGTGCGGGAAAACCTGACAATGGGCGCGTACACCCGCAGTGACCAGGCCGAAATATCAGAGACCCTGGAACGCGTGTACCGCAGCTTCCCCCGCCTGAAGGAAAGGGCAACCCAGTATGGCGGGACCCTGTCCGGGGGTGAACAGCAGATGCTGGCAATGGGACGCGGCCTCATGAGCCGCCCCAGCCTGCTCCTCCTTGATGAGCCTTCCATGGGCTTGAGCCCCATTCTTGTGGAAGAGATCTTCCGAATCATCGTGGAGATCAACAAGGAGGGCACGAGCATCCTCCTGGTGGAGCAGAACGCGCAGATGGCCTTGTCCATTGCAAGCCGGGCGTACGTCCTGGAAACGGGGCGCATTGTGCTGTCAGGACCTGCAAAAGAGATTGCGAACAACTCCCAGGTGAAGGCGGCGTATCTCGGGATTTAGCGGGGCCGGCGCCGCACAGGCCGCAGGCCGGCGCGCACAGGCCGCAGGCCGGCGCGCACAGGCCGCAGGCCGGCGCGCACAGGCCGCAGACTGACGCGAGCAGGCTGCGCTGACGCCCTATTTCTCCTGGTGCTTGCGGCGGGACGCGACAAACCGCGCGAAATCGTTGATGTTCTTTACCACAATCTTGTCCGGGTGAAGCTCGATCCGTCTCTGGGCCACGAAGTGGTTGAGGACCTCCCGGCACTGGCCGGGCGGTATTCCCGCCCAATGCGACATGTCGTCAACGGTGCTCTTGAACTCGATTGACTCTCCCGTCGAGGTGTCCATGGACTGGTTTTCGGCGAGCATAAGGAAGACATCCGCCACTTTGGCTTCCACGTCTTCGAGGGTCAGGATCATGAACCGCCGCTTCTGGTCATAGATCCGCTTGATGAAAAGCTTCAAGAGCTTCATGGCGATCTGCGGGTTTCCCATCATGAGAACTTCGAAGTTTTCCCGGTTGAACTCCAGCGCCTTCACCTCATCAAGGGCTATGGTCGTGGCGGACCGCGGTGCTTCCTCCAGGATGGCCATCTCGCCGAACACTTCGCCGGGATAGAGAATGTCGATGTTCTTTTCCAGGTCCCCGATGATCCGCACGATCTGCACCCGCCCGGACTGCAGGAGATAGAACGTATCCCCCGGTTCGTATTCGCAGAAAATGATGTCCCCTTTGCGGAAGGTGACCATGAAGCGGTTGAACATGGAAAGATCTGGACCTGCCGCGGCCGGACTCACGCCGTTCCCCCTTGGAGCGCCCGCAGCGCCTTCTTCACTTTCCGAATGACCGGATCCTCATCTGTTCCCATGGTCAGGATCTTCTTGAAGAGCCCCCCTGCTTTTGCCGCGTCTCCCTTTTCCTCATAGGAGCGCGCCACAAAGAAGAGGGCGTCCTTCATCTCCGGATGCTTGGGGAACTTCTGCACGATTGCCGTGAACGATTTGATGCAGGAGTCGAACTGCTTGAGGTAGAAGAGGCACTTGGCCATCTCGAACTCCGCCTTGGTCGAGTATTCCGCGTCCGCCCCTCCATCGATGATCCTCTTGAACGCCTTGAATGCCTCCATGTATTTTTCCTGGCTCACGAGGCTGACGGCGTTGTAGTACTGCTGGGCCAGGTCCGAGGCTTCCGCCGCCGGGGCGGCCGCGGAAGCGGAAGCCACCGACGGGCTGAGTCCCGCCGCGGCGGCGGCAGCCGCCGGCGTTGCCCCGGGAGCGGAAGCGGGAGGCTCTCCCGAACCGTAGCGGGAAAGGAACTCCTCTGCCGCCACGATCTTGCTCGTCACGTCCGTTGCAAATGCGCCCGAGGGGTAGTACACGAGGTAGCGCTTGTAGGCGTGGAGCGCCTGGGCGTAGCGCTTGTTCTTCATGTAGTATTCCCCGATTTTGTAAAGGCCCGTTTCGGGATTGACTTGCTCATCACTCACGAGGAGAGTCTGGACCTGCTTGTGGATGCGCCGGAGCTGGTTGGAGAAGACCTTCAGCATCTTCGTGATGATGCGTGTGTTCTTGGTTGCCAGCACCTCGAACTCGGGAACGGAGAAGACCATCACGGTGGAGTCCTGGAGGACGATTGCCGTCTCCTCCCGGATGTAGCGCCCCAGCGCTGATTTGACGCCGAAGAACTCACCTGTCTTGATGAGGTCCCGGATCTCCTGCCCACTCTCGATGTCCACGTAGCTCAGGCTGATCTTTCCAGCGTTGAGCAGAAAGATGCGCTCGCTCTGGTCTCCCTTGAAGTAGATGATGGAGTTTGCTCTGTACTGAACTGCCTTGGGCATCCGCCGTTACCTGGTAGAGTAGGCTAGGTGTCCAGAGGGATGAAGTCAAGGACCTTGCGGAATCCTACTGCCTTCCGTACCCTCTCCATCAGGCCTGCCGGGTCTCCCTTCACCAGCATCTGGCGTCCTTTCACTCCCACAGCCGTGTACTGCACGCCGCGCGCCGTGAAGAGCTCCTCATGGCGGGCGTCTCCATAGATTGGAGCCCCTTCCTGGATCAACAGCTCGATGTCCTCGATTCGCATTGCGACAAGGGACTCCCACGGATCATCCTTGCGCTGACGCATGACGAGCACGTCCGCAAGCTTCCCTTCCGACAGGTTGCCCGTCTCTTTCTGCATGCGAAGAGCCTTTGCAGGGTTGGCGGTCACCATGTTCACGACGGTCCGCGCCGCAAGGTCCTCACCGTACATCTTGCGGTAGATGTCCCGGGCAAACCTCATTTCGTCAAGGATGTTGACCGAGCCGGTGGCGGTTGAGTCCGTCCCCAGCGCGACGTTGATCCCTGCCTCCAGCATCTTGCGGATCTTCATGGTGACGTTGAACATGAACACATTCGAGGCCGGGCACCAGGCCACGTGGGCCCCGGCTTTTCGCGTTTTCTGGATGTCGTCATCCGAGAAACCAATGCAGTGGATGAGCACCGTGTGGTCATCCAGGCAGCCCAGCTCTTCCAGGATGTCGATGCCGCGCTGGGATTCCTCGTCGAACCCTTCCTCCAAATGAGTGATGAAAGGAAAATTGTTCTTGAGAGCGCGCGCGTGCTCGATCTCGATTCCCTCCCCCCACTTCAAGTCATAGGAGGAGCTTTCGTGCGCAAGGGTGTAGTTGCGGATGACGCGGATGGGCAGGCGGGGGATGAACGGCTCGTTCCATTCGTGCGGGAAGTGATCATTCGCCGTGACCACCCCGGAGAACAGGTTTTTGTACGCGCTGAGGAAATAGCGCTCTTCGGTGCTCGTTTTTGCCCGTTCCACTTTGACGACCTCCGAGTTGCGAAGGTCCTTTTCCCAGTCGAGCCATTTGACGTAGAACTCTCCGGGCGCCGGCCCTACCTTGGGAAGGTAATTCCCGTTGAAATGGTCGTGGATGTTGATGAGGGCTGGAAACGCCGCATACCCGTCACCGAAATGCAGCTCGAACTTGCATTTGCCTCCGAGTCGACCGAGCTTTTTCTGGTCAACCTGGATACTCGTGCCGGCGGTGGCGGTGTCAGGCGTGACAACGGTAAGACCACTCAACGAGTAGGTGGTGAGCATGCATCTTCCTTCGTAAATTCTGTCCTATTGTAGAATTGGCGCATCCTCATGTCAAGGTTTCCGCTGAGAGCTCATCCCTGGATGAAGGCTTCCAGCTCGTTCGACAGCCTGAGCTGCTTCAACTTCACGAGCGCCCGCTCCTGGATCTGCCGGACCCTTTCCCGCGTGATTCCGAGGATCTTGCCCGTCTCCTCGAGGGTGAAAGGCCCCTCGCCGTCAAGGCCGAAGCGCAGCTTGATGATGCGCATTTCACGCTCGTTGAGCTTGTCGAGAACCATGGCCAGGGTGTCCTGGAGCGCCAGCGCAAAAGCCGACTCGAAGGGCTTTTCCGAGGCCTCGTCCCGGATGAGGTCCGAGAGCTTGGTCGGATTTTCCCCGGCAACGGGAGAATCGAGCGACGTCGGGTCCCAGGAAAGGCTGATGAGCTCCTCCACGCGGGACTTCGGGATACGGAGGTAGTCGGCAATCTCCTCGTTGCTGGGCTCGCGCCCAAGCTCCTGGGTGAGCTGGCGGGCAATGGAGAAACACTTCTTGATAGTATTGAGAAGATGGATGGGGATCTTGATGGCCTTGCCGTTTTCCGCCAGCGCCTTGATGACGGCCTGTTTGATCCACCACGTTCCGTATGTTGAGAACCGGCACCCTTTGCGGTAGTCGAAGCGTTCGACGGCCTCGATGAGGCCAATGTTCCCCTCGTCCACGAGATCAAGGAGGGACACGCCCCTGTGCTGGTACTTCTTCGCCACGGACACGACAAGGCGCAGGTTGCCCAGGATCAGGCGGTTCTTCGATATGCTGATCTCGTGCTCCAACTCCGCCTTGCGGCGAAGGTACGCTTTGCGTGATACGCGGCACGCTGCGGCCTTCTTTTCCAGCCCCGCAAGCTCCTCTTTGGCCCTGTGGATGGAGCCGCCAATCTCCTGCTCGTCCTGTGCGGTAAGAAGCGGATAGCTCGCGATCTGCCTGATGTACAGCGCAAGGAGATCTCTCTCCTGCGGAGCCTCGCGCCTCGGCGCGGCGCGCGGTTCCACCGCCCGCGCTCGTTCCTCCTGACGCCGCGTCCCGCGCGTTTCTGCGTGCGCGCTGGAAAGCAGTCCCACGGCGGCCTGCAATTGCACTGCGGCGCCGACGCGGGTCTGCGGTCCTCCCTGGCCTTTTTCAAGGTGCCTTCCCATATACACCCTCTTATTCTATGCGTGGCTCTTGTCGGAGAAAAACTTCTCCGGATCGACAAACTGTCCGTTTGCTCCTTGAATGCTGAAGTAAAGCTTTGCGCCCCCGCCCTGAGGGCTCACTCCCAGCCGCGCTATCTCCGTCCCTGGACTCACGCGGTCTCCGACGTTCACCAGGAGCTGCTCGTTCCCCGCGTAGAGGATGAGGTCGCCATCGCTTGACTTGATGATGACGGTCTTCCCCCAGCCCCAGTAAGGACCGACCCACTTCACCTCCCCGCTTGTTGCTGAGTGGATCGGATCTCCTTCCGATCCAAAGAAAACAAGGCCCGATATCTTGCCCCGCAGCGGCTCATGACGGCCCGTGTGAGGCCACATGACCTCCCCGGAAGAGGCGGTCTGTGACAGCGTGTCCGCGGACGTCGGAGTCTTCCCGACGTTGTCCTGCGGGGGGAGTCGGGCGGAGACCGAATCCACCGGCTCCGAAGCGGTGAAGCCGGCGGCGTGATCGAGCGGGATAAAGACCTTCAGGCCGACCTTGATCTTGCTGCGTTCGTTCAACCCGTTCAGATCGAGCAGCTTCGCCATCGGCACTCCGAACGACCGGGAGATCGCGAAGAGCGTGTCTCCCCTTTTCACGACGTAGGGCGAGGGAAACCTGATCACGCTTCCGGCCTTCAGGCGGGATGCGTTGTCGATGCCATTGTAGGCGGACAAGACGTCAACCGGTATCTGCACCCGCTTTGCCACTGAAAAAAGCGTTTCGCCCTCCCTGATCGTGTACGAGCTTTCCCCTGCCGCGAGGCTGATCGCCATAAGAAGGAAGAATATGAACGAGAGCGAACGCATCGCTTTTCGTGGCATGGAAAATCCTCAATCTATGTTCGGCTTCGCACCTGATTGTCTTGACTCGGCTGACGGCGAAACGGTAAAGTTTTTGGCAAAGCCGGAGTGGTGGAACTGGCAGACACAGGGGACTTAAAATCCCCTGCCTCGCAAGGGGCATACGGGTTCGACCCCCGTCTCCGGCAGGACTGGACACTTCAAATCAAGAAGGCGAAGACTTCTCCCTGCACACGCGGCACCTTCGGCTCAATTTCTGTGATCGTGCCGCCGGATCACCTTTCCCTAGGCGCCAATCTTGCTGGGCGTGAGCGTCCGATAGTAGCTCCCGCAGAGGTGCTTGGGGTTGACCACGTCCCGGACCTTGTATTGGTAGGCCGTCACAAGCGGTTGAGGCAGCTTGGCGAACATCGTGTCATGCTCCTCCTGCGTGAAGCCGTGGCCATCCTCGTGCCGGGCGTCCTGGTTCCAATGCCCCATGTCGACCCCCAGCCCTTTCTCGGTCATCCAGCGCTGCGAGTCGTTGAAGAAATCCGCCGTTCCCTTGATCGTCGGCTTGTCGTAGGAGTCGAAATGCGTAAAGAACTCCCAGCCCGTCGGCCCACCGCCGCCGATAATGCAGATGCTCCCCATGTCGGAGTCGCCGCCCGTCGCTGCGATGACATTTGTCTCCTTCTCCCACTTCCGTTTGAGGGCGGAGGCCTCCTCCATCACCCGAGCGCTCACGAACAGGTTCGAGGACAGTCCGAAGTTGCCCTCATACCCGCCGCAGTAGACGTAGTTCAGGTTCTTGTGGCCCATGCGGATCATATACAGGAGGACGTAGTCGACCATGTCCTTGTCGAGCATGAACGCCGACTTCCAGCCGCCTGAGAGCTCCAGGATCTTGTCCAGGGCCTTGTCTTTGTACTCGGTGTCGCGCTTTGTCTCTCCCGCGATGATCACCTGGATATCGATCTTCATGTCCTCGTTCGCCTTCGTGAGCTCTGGATCGCTCACCAGCGCGGGGATGTCGCAGAGCTGCCCGTCGGGATCCGTGAGGATCTTCAGCATGGCGGTCTTCAAGTCGCGGCCAAACATGTTGAACTGCCGATGCCCCAGGAAAAGGATGTCGTTCTCGTGGAGGAGCGATATCCCCTGAGCGTAGCCGTCCCATGTCTTGAAGCAGAGGGTATAGCACTTGAAATTGTCGGGGAGGTCAGCCTTGTAAGCGGGGACGTCCCCGCGTGACGGGATGGAGGTCGGGCCCGGCCAGGGATGAAGCCGAATGGCGATATGGGTGCAGACCCCCAGGGAGCCCGTGCTTCCCTGGAACCCTCGAAGCACCGCGCGGGTACCCGGGCCAGGCCCCTCGCCGCAGAACCACCCTGACCCGGCCCCGAGGGACCCGGTCCTGAGCAGCTCTCCGCTCGCCAGCACCCACTCGGCGCCAAGCATGTTCTCACTCGCGCATCCCATCGAGATGGAGGTAGGGCCGAAGCCGACCCAGCCCGCGGTGCTCGCCAGGGGCGAGCTGCTGCAGCCGACGCCGGGCATGTTCATCGTCAGGCCAACTTTCATTGCCTCTGCCTGGACCACCGCGCCAACGGCATATGGCTCGATAATCGCGATCATGTTCTTGTCGTCGATCTCGATCCTGCGCATCCGCCTCATGTCCAACTGGACCGCGTAGTCGTCGTCGATGAATCCCATCGCGGCCCAGAAGGTGGAGGAAGCCTTGAACTTGATTCCGTGCTGGTTGCAGATCCGGACGATCCCTCGTACTTCCTCCGTGCTGCCGGGAAGAAGCACTGCCTGCGGCCGAGGGGTCTTGTGGTCGTAGGGTCCGTAATGGGCCGAAGATTGCGCCGCGGCGCAGCGGTAGGTCTCCAGAACGCCGAGGTCTTCCGATATGTTTCGGGCCCCAACGATGGCCTCCAGGGCGGCATATATCTCTCGCGATAGTGCCATGGTTTTCCTTCCTTATAATGCTCGTTCGACCAATTCGACGATGTCGAGGACCTCGATCGTCCTCCCGTTCTCGTCTGGTGTCCCGCGGAAATTGGCTTCGCACCATGGGCAGGCAGTCACGATGGCCTGGGCCCCGGTCGCGTTCGCTTCCGTTACCCGCTCGGAGGCGGTCCAGCGGGAGAACTCCGGGTCGGTCTCTCCGCATCCGCCGCCCGCACCGCAGCACCACGAATACTCGCGGATGCGCTCCATCTCAACCAGCGCGAGGCCGGGCAGGCTGCGCAGGACGTTCCGGGGGGCGTCGTAGACGCCTTTGGACCCGTTGTAGCGGGGCCGCCGAGGCTCCCACGTGTGCACCTGGTTGAGAATCTTCTTCTCAGTCCCCTTCCACGGGACGTAGGGCTCGCCGAGCCTGCCCAGATGGCAGGGGTCGTGGTAGGTCACCGTCATTGGCACGGGAGTCGTGAACTTCAAAGCGCCCTGGTCGATCAACTTCTCGATGTACTCCACGACGTGGTAGACCTCGACCTGGAGTCCCAGCCTCGCGTAACGCCGCTTGAAGGCCTGGTAGCAGTCGGAGCAGGGCGTTACGATGGTCTTGATCCCGGCGTCCGCGAACAGCTTGATGTTCGCGCGGGCGTTCTTCTCGAACTCATCACGGAACCCCATCTGCTCCGCCCTGACGGCGCAGCACATCTCGGCCGCGGCAAGGAATCCTACTTTCACGCCGGCGCGCCGCAGGATCCCTGTCGACGAACGCGCGATTTTCCTGAGCTCTTCGTCGTAGCTGGCCTTGCAGCCGGCGAAGAACATCACGTCGGCCTTCCCCTTTGTCAGGTCCACCAGACCAAGCCCATCCGCCCACGCCGTGCGTGAGGCTCGCTGCTTTCCGGGGATCAGGGTCTTCTCCTTACCCAGACTCTGGATCATCTCCTTCTGCCCGCGCCGGGTCCTGCCCTTTTCCACGGCGTGAGCTTTGAGCTCGAGGTTGTACTCGAAGGGCTCCAGGTTGTACCGCGTGACCTTGCATGCAACGTCGCAGGAGCCGCAGGTCGTACAGCTATGGATCGCCTTTGTCACCGTGTCGCTGAGCTCGGCGTCCTTCGTCAGAAGGGCCAGTCCGAGCTGAAAGCGGCCGCGCACCGAGTAGGTATTGAAGTTGTAATAGCAGACGCTCGGGCAGTTCTCCCCGAATCGCTGGCTCTTGACCTTGTCAAAAGGGATCCATTTGCAGCTCAAGCAGTTGCTGCAGCGTTCCATCATCGGCCGATATTCTTCCAACGCCATAGCCAATACCCCCTACACCGCGAGCTTGCCGGTATTCATGATGTCGTTCGGATCGAAAACGCCCTTCAAGCGCTTCAGGAGCGCAGCGGACTGAGCGTCCTTGTTCAACTGGAGCCGGGCCCACATGCCGTGCGGCCGCAAGTAGTAAGCGCCCATGGAGGCCATGACCTCGCTGGCCCGCGCGAAGAGCTTCCTCGCCGTCTCAACCTCGCGCCTGTCCTCCGGGCTATAGGGTAGACAGAACTCGCAATGGTAGCTCGTGCCCATGTTCTGGGGCTGGAGGTAGACGCCGATGTCTCCCGCGGGGAATCCCGTCTCCCGGGCGATGCTGAGCATCGCGTCGATGAAGAGGGGCGTCTTGTCCAGCGTGGTCGTGAAGAATATGTCCTGAAAAGCCCCCTTGGAGATCCCTTTCCAAGGGTCCCTGGTCTCGGCGCCGTGCACGCGCGCCAGGATCCGGTCTCCTTTGGCCCCCGGGACCGCCGGAAGCATCTTGAGGCCGAATTGTTGAGCAATCTCTGAGATGTCCGCCTCCCTGGCTTGCACGCGCTCCTCCGGAAGTATCTCGTAACCGGCGACGCCCACCAGCGCCAACCACGGGGGCAGCTCGCGCATCAATTCCGCGGCCTCCTCCGCCGATTCCCCCAGCAGGAGCGCGAGATAGCTGCCGCTCATGATCATGAGCTCATCGGAAAACCGCATGCGGATCACGCGATACACGAAATCCACCAGGTCCTCGATCGCATTCGCGGGCACGATGTACAGCTTGCGGATGGACGCCTTGACCTCGCATTTCAGCGAGGCCCACGTCACGATTCCCATGGTTCCCTGGGAGCCGGTGAGAAGCCGGTAGAAGTCCAGCATCATCGGCCCAGTCCCGCTCACCTGCCATCGCTCCGCCTTCCACTGCCTGGCGAGATCCATCGGACTCATGCCGGCGTCACCGGTGAACATCCTGTTTCCGTCGCCCCACACGACCTCCGTGCAGCGCAGGGGATCAACGAAATTGAATTGATGGAGCGAGTTGAGCCTCGGCTCCATGTCCAGCACGCTGGCAAGGACGGATTTCCCGGCCCTTGGCGCGAGCGGGATCGAGAGCTCCATTCCCTCCTGGGCGAGGGCCCTCTGGAGCTCTCCGTAGGTGACTCCTGGCTCCACAACCGCCATGCGCTGCTGCCGGTTGATATTCAGGATGCGCTTCATGCCGCTCATGTCGACGATGATGGATCCGGGGACCGAGGGGACCGTGTCGCCCTTATGGTGCGGAGCCTCGGAGCTCACCGGCACGAGCGTCGTTTTCGTCTCATTTGCGAGCTTGACCAGCCGCTCGACCTGGTCCGCGCTCACGGCCTTGACCACGAAAGCGGGCGGCATGGGCGCGACGAAGCTCTCGTCTCTGGCGTAGCGCTGGAGGGCGGCTGCATCGTCTGATACGTTCTGCGCGCCCATGATGCTCGCGAGTTTCTCCTTCAGGTTGGGCATTCTATCGACCTCCTATCGGGTGCGTCCCGGGAATAGCAACTCCCGACACCCGAGGGGCGTCGCGCCTGAGCATGCGGACGACAAGCGCGGACATAAGGCCGCTGAACAGGGTGACCGGGATCAACACGAGAAGGACTTGGGCCGCGGACTTCCCGCTCCCCAGCAAGGTGCCCGCAAGGAGAGGGCCGACGATGGTCCCCAGCCGGCCGGCGGCCACGGTGGCGCCGACGCCGGTGTTCCTGATGGATTCCTTGTAGCAGAGAGGGGCGAAAGCATAGAGGACCGCTTGAGCGGTGGTCACGCCCGCGCCGACGCCGAAGCCCAGCGCAAGAGCGGCGCGGAAGTCGAACGCAGAAAGACCGAAGACGCCGAGCAGCACCGCAAGGAGGAGGTAGGCCGTCGTCGGCGTGGTGTAGAGGAGCTTCTTGTCCAGCAGATAGCCGGCCAGCGCCGCTCCGATCGCCGATCCGAGGTTGTATATCATCTGCACGAATTGGGCGTCCTGCCTCGTGAGCCCCATTTGCACGAGGAGCGAAGGCATCCACCCAAGGAGCAGGTACATGATCAGCAGGGTGCCGAACGTGGCCAGCCAGAGGGACAGCGTGGTGGACGCCTTGCCATCACCGAAGAGCCCAGCCAGAGCGTCGTGGCTCGCCCCCTTTCCTTTCGGCAGGCGGGCGACCTTCTCCTCCCTGGGCAGGAGGGTTGCCAGGAGCGGCGCGACTACGATCGGCGCAAGGCCGCCCACCATGTAGACGGGCCGCCAGCTCGCGCCGAACGCGCCTATCGACATGATGACGCTCGAGAGAGCTCCTCCGATGGGAATGGCGCAATAGATGAATCCGACCGCCCTCTTCTTCATCTCGGCGGGGCTATGGTCGCTGGCGAGCGCGATGACTGAAGGCATCGCGGATCCCAATCCCAGGCCCGTCAAGAACCGCGCGACGATAAGCGTAGCAAGGTTCGTCGCGAGAAGCGTCGAGAGCGAGAAGAGGCCGAAGAGGCTGACGCCTATGACGATGACCGGCTTGCGCCCGAATCGGTCGGCCAGGATCCCGCCCAAAATCGCGGCCAGGAAGATGCCAATGGCGCTCGATCCCAGAAAGAGACCGAGCTGGGCCGGCTGCAGGTGGAAAAACGGCGCGAGTCGCGGGGCCGACACGCCGGCCGCCTGGATATCGAAGCCCTCCAACAGGATGACCAGAGCGCAAAGGATGATGACGCGCACGGTTTGCAGCTCTCGTACGTCATTACTCATGTTGTTTGCCATGACCTATTCTCCTCCCTTACCTGACGGTCTCCGCTCCGACGTACCTCGGAGGCGGGCTTGATCCATTACCGGAAGAAAATATGTTCGCCGAATGTATTCAGTGAATTTGTTCGATAATAAGAGTAGTTGGACGACTTGTCAAGTTTTTTTTAAGCGATCTTTTCAAGCGATAAAGAGGTCAATGTTTTGCGACACGACTGCTCACGAGTAGCTGCCGTAGGTGAGCGTCGTTTCGAACATGGCTTCCAGGTTCTCTCGCTTTGCGTTGTCGAGAACGACAGAGCAATCCATGATGAAGCCTCCGCCCTCTGCGCAATTGTCGATGAGCCACTTGCATTCGTCGATCGTCTGCTGGCGGGTGCCGCCGACCAGAGTTGCGGCAGCAAGGTTGCCGCACAGGCATGCCACCTGGCCCACGGTCTTTTTGGCCCGGACCATGTCGACGCTTTCGAACAGGTACACCACCTTGCCCTTGGGAACGTCGCTGATGATATCCAGCCGGGTGTTGTATTTCCCTTCGCAGAAAACGAATGGGGTCATCCCTTCCGTGATGATCGCTGTCATCATCTCTTTGAGACCTTTCCAGTAGAACCTCTCATAGTCCGAGCGGCTCATGAACTCGTCGCTGCCCGCGTGCAACGGAATCAGGATGAACTCCACATTTCGCGCTTTCGCGCCGCGTATGGTTCGTTCGACGCAGATCCGAGTCATGACATCGAGCACGGCTTCAAGTTTGTCCGGGCGTTCTTTGATGTCCACGACGGTCGTGACAAGCCCGCGGAAGTTGTCCGCGAACATGTCGAAGGGACAGCTCTGGGACATCGTGGGCCCCAGCGGAAAACCCATGTCCACCACAGTCGCGCTGATCTGGCTCAATCCTTGGAGCCATCGGCTGGTAAGCTCGCCGGCGCGGATGGCAGCCAGGAGGGAATCTTTGACGTCGGGCTGGGCCAGCGTGGCCAGATCGATCAGGAACGACTGTTCGATGGGATTCCTGAAATAGAGCTTCTCAAACCCTTTGAGAGCCTTGTTCTTTCTGGGCAGGATCCGGGTGAGAATGAAGTGCGTGGGGTCGAAAATGAAATCATCGAACTCGTCCTCCGAAAGGTACGTCCCGTCGAGAACTTGAAACGAGCCGTTCAACGGAAGCTGGCAGGTCGGGCCGGGCCATTTGATAAACGTGGGTTCGAGCAGTTCCAGAGGATCGATTGGATACAGTACGGGCAACCGAACGTAGTCAGGTTGGAAATCGTTGATGAACTGGACGATGGCTGGCTCGATATTGCGCACGTCCTTCATCACCTCGTAAACCGAAACGCCGTATGCCCGGCAATAGTAGGTACCCATTTTCGGCGAAATCGGAATCCGGTCGGGCTGTCTCACGGCGATGACGTCGCACAGGCGTCTTTTTCTCTCTTCAAATTCCCGCTTGCGAGCGTCGTTCATGGTTCTCCCCCTCGAACGTCGGAGCGAAGTGGTTAGAACATATTCACCGAAGCAATTCAGTTAATCACGATTTCCTGAAAAAGTCCAATGAAGAATGGCGCAGCTCATTTGGTGATGGAGAATGCCAGATGTTCGATGAAACGGTGCATTTTCGCCGGCAACTCGAATGACGCGTCGTGAAGGCACCAATCGTATACGATGCCACGCGCAGCAATGAAAAAATAGTCGGTGATCTCGTCTGCAGACCAGTCGACGATGATCTCACCTTTCACAATTGCTTCATGCACGAGGGCGCGAAATGCCGAGATCATGAATCGACTCGTATCGATGAAGTGCTTGTTCTTCGAGTTGTAGAGCAACTGGATATGGGCAAGTCCCTGATCCATGTTGAACTTTGCATAGTAATCGAAGTACTGCACGATGCGGTCTCTGACCGATTTTCCGGTGAGACTGTGAATCACCTCCTCAAGGAAAAAGTCGTCCGCGATACCGTATGTCTCAAAGAAAATGGCGTCCTTGGATTCGAAGTAATGATAGAAGGCTCCAACGGACACGCCTGCCGTCTCGGCGATGTCAGCAATGGTAACGTCCGCTATGCCGTTCGCCCGCATGAGGCGCATCGCTGTCTCATAGATGCGTTTTCGGGTTGCCGCCGCCTGCTTCTGTCTTTTTGTCGGTCCTTTCTTTTTTTTCACGGGAGACCGCCTGGCCAAATCTATCACATCACGACAAACAGTGCACCTCGATGGTTTTCCTTGAAGAGCGGCCAGAGTCAGCTCGCGCGTCACCCTTTAGAGCTCGATCGCATGCTTCGTCAAACGTTGGCAGCCGTCGCGGGTGATGAGGTAGTTGTGTTCAATCCGCACGCCGCCAATGCCTTTCACGTAGGCTCCAGGCTCAAGCGTTACTACTTCATCCGTTTCCAGCACTTCGTCGCTTTCTGGAATGAATGCCGGCGCCTCGGGGTGGCCGAGACCAAGGCCGTGACCGGCGTGGAAAGGAAGAGGCCATCCGGCAGCGGCAAGCGGAGCGTTGACGGCCCCATGGACTTCCGCTCCCGTCACGCCCGGTTTCAGCGCCCGTTCTCCTTCGGCCATTGCCGCCTTACAGACCTCCATCAGTTTTCGCTGCCCGCTGCCGGCCGCGCCGACTGCTATCGAATTGGTGAAGTCGCTGCGGTAGCCGGCGAGCACAACTGAGAAGTCGAGGATGAAAGTGTCACCCTTTCGCACTACATACGGGGTAGGCAGTCCACCTGCCCCGGGATCCGTCGGGGTGGCGGCACGGAAATCCCCGTAGACGAGTCCCGGCGTCCCCAGTCGGGCGATTACAGCGGACTGAACCTCCCGGTATATCTCGGTCTCACTCACGCCGGGGGCCACTACGTCCTTTGCGCGCTGGTGTCCCGCTTCGCCCGCTCGAAAGCAACGATTGAGCAGCTCGATTTCGTCGGGATATTTCCTGCGGCGAAGCCGTCGAAGAATTGAACCCAGCGAGATTCCGGTGGATTGATCCAGGCGATGAAGCGGACCAAGCACGTCAAGTGCGGCAACGGGAAGCCATTCCGTTTCAACCATGCCAGGGCGGGCATCATGTGTCGCGCTGAATCGCTTGAGGGCGTGGAAAAGGGCGTGATCGCGGTTTGCGACCTCATGCCCGCGGCCATACCACTGCTCGATGATCTTTCGGTCAACATGTGGTTCACCAACTGCTGATGCGAAGGCGAAGTCGTCACACATGAGTATCGATTCGCCGCCGCGCTCCAGGAACAGCAATCCACGTTCACCGGCGGAATTGGTCAAGGGGTTGACCCAGAACCCGCAGAGATAGTTGACATGCCGCGGGTCGGCAATGAGCGCCCATTCGACTTCTTTCGGCAACTGGCCCCAAAGGCGCTCCCTCCGATGCATGCACCCGGATTGGCTCAGCATCAAGCGCCTCCGAGATGCCTGAAGTCGCCCGTTGATCCCACCTCAGCCGGCACCTCGTTGGATCTGACGAAGTCGACCATCTTTCCTACCGCGCTCTTCCCCTCGACAAGCTCAATGGTGTGGTGAAATGCAATCTCATCATGCGCGCCGAGTGTGCCCACGCGACGCTCTTTCCGTTCGACAAAGCGTCGGTTGGGAAGATCCGAGCACGGGTTGAGCCCCGCGACGTAGCCGTCTTCAACCGCTGCCGTGCGTTTCCAGAGGATTGCATAGGGCAGAGTGTCTATGGAAAAGCTCACGTGGGCCGCAAGGCTTTCCGCGGCGTTGCACAGGACCTGATGAGCGCGTCCCGATGAGTCGCCGGCCGCGCGGAAGAGAAAGACCTGCTCCGCAAATCCGGCCGTTGGCCCGGCAAACCGCAGCATGTCGTCAAGACCGGCCGCGGCAAAGTCGTCACGGGGGATCACGCGATTGTACGTGCCGAAAAACCGTGCCCCTTCCTCGAGAAAGGGAGGACCGAAATTGGTGTGATAGAGCATCTCGTATTCGCCAGGCACTGCACCGAGGTTGCAGAGAGAGTCATTGATTTCGATGCTCGACGAGCCGTGCCGCAGAGTAAGTCGCGTTCGAAGAACATAGTTGACCCCGAAAACGTTCTGCTCGGGAATGTCTCCCTCGAGAACCAGGGAATCCGCCGCGGAATGGAGCACGACGCGAGAGGCCGGTGTCCAACCTACCTTTCCGTGAAGCGGCAGAAAAACACTTCGGCGGTTCCCCATGTTGTCGACAACCTCGTCGTCCCCCATCGCGCCGGACCATTCGATTCCGCAACGGTTCAAGAATTCATTGAATCCATAGTGGCTGCCCCGTCCGCCAAGATCGTAGAGATTGACATACTGCGGATGGACAATTTCACTCACTGGCGAATGCCACCCGAGGAAATGGGACAGGAAGCTGCCGTCGATGATCCCCATGCCGCGGGTCGGGCAAACACGCAGGCTCACGATTCCGTTTGAGACCTCGATGAGCTCGACGCCGGCTTGCCGTCCGCCGTTCAGCGTCCTCTTTCGGCAATACGCATTGGAGTCGAGTCCCAACTCCCGTCCTGGTATCGCGAAGTCTGATGCGGAAAACGAAGAGCAGGCGTCAGTGATGATCCAGGTTCGCTCCACAAGTGCGCCTCCGTCAATGGATGTAGGAAAGAAAGCCTGCTTGCAGTGAGAGGATTGCATCCAGGGTCCGCTCCGCCGCGGCCACGCTGTCCACGACCGGATCCACAAGCAATGCCTGCAATGCAAGCTCTCGCGAACCTTCGAGAACAGCCTCGACGGTCAAATCGTCCACCGCAACCTGGTTGTTGAGCAGGCCGGCAAACCCGCGAGGCAACGTACCGAGTGATCTGCCATGTACGCCCTTCGCGTCGACTGTCGCCGGCACCTCCACAACGGTCTGCCTGGGCAGATTGTCGATAAGACCGATGTTCGAAACATTGACCGCAAGCTCCTCCTGACCCGAGTCCGAAAGGATTCCCTCAATGATCGGTATATCGCGCCAATACTCGATTTCGCGCGTGCCGTTGATGCGCGACTCGGGAACCTGCTCAAGACACCACTTCCGGTAGAAGGAATAGAAATCGAGGATTCCTTTGTGATCCACCACCGAATGCGCCCACGGGACATATTCGCCGAAATGACTGTCAGTGGTGATCGGGAAAAGTCCGAACTTCTCCAAAATCACTTTGAAAAGCTCCCGCTCGGGCCAGATCGAACGGCGCCCTGGAGAGCGCCCGGCGCCGTGCGCGCCCGCCCCCGTTTGTGACCGGGCTGCGCTGAGCATCTCCTTGGTTGCCCCCAGGTTTTCGTAGGACCCTTCCGGAAGTGACTCGAAGTAGGCGCCCGCTCTCTCACGAATCTTCGGGTAGGCGTCCTCACCCGTGTCCCTGTAGCGCGCCTCCAGCAGAACACTGAAATGATTCATGCCTCCCGCTTTGACATCGAGATTCGACCACGGCGTGTCGAGGATTTTCGGCAGGTGCTCCATCAGGGATACGACCTCGTGGCAGAGGCCAAGTGTCTTCAACTGAGGATACTTTCGGGTGATGGCCAGGACAATCCGCGTCATTGGATTGCTCAGATTGAAAACCCATGCATTCGGACAAATGCGAGCAATATCACCGCAGATCTCCAGAATTGGCGGGATGATGCGCAGAGAGTGGAAGAGGCCGCCCGGCCCGCCGTTTTCGCCGTAGACCTGACGAATGCCGTATTGCTGGGGGATGTGCCAATCCTGCTCCCACAGCTCGTACCGGTTCCCCACTTCGATTGCGATGATGCAGAACTGCGCGTTCTGCAGCGCCTCCTCACGCGAGGTCGTCACGACGAGGGTGTGTGAGAGTTTCCGTTCCTGCATGAACCGGCGCGCAACCCGCTCCACCTTCTGCAGTGCCGCACCGTCAATGTCATGGAGAACGACCGTGCACCCCTCGAGCACTTTGCTTCGGAGGATGTTGCCGAGAGAGCCAAGGCCGAACATAGCGCTTCCGGCGCCTGTGAGAACGATTTTTGTCGACATGTCTCTGCTACTCCTTGCTTCTGACGCCTTAAGATCACAATGTTTGCGCACACATTGTGACTATTCCATAGGAACGTGCATCTGTCAATATTGTCAGCCTATTTGCGCAGACATAGGTGTCATTCGAGGGCATCTCCCAAGTCCCTGTCGCTTTGGGTATAATCATGTTCTGGAGGAAACAGCCTGATGCCTTCCCAGCAGGACGTAGCGGTGCGCGCCAAAGTCTCATTCATGACTGTCTCGAGGGTCGTGAACAACCATCCCAGAGTGAAGAAAGAAACCCGCGAGCGCGTGCTGAAGGCAATTCGTGATCTCGGCTATTACCCTGACGCTTCTGCGCGAGCGCTGAACGCCCGCAAGACGAACAACATCGGACTGATCTTCCCCCGCAAGGAATACGTCTTCTCGAGATCTTTTTACGTCGAGCTGTCCGTTGAGCTCGAGGATCAGCTAAGCCACCGCGGCTACCACCTTTTCCTCGGAATGACGAAGACGGGAGATGACTACCGTGACCCTACCCGCCTGATAAAAGAGCGGAAGGTCGACGGACTCATTCTGGTCGCGCCCCCGACTGGTGACCCCGAGGTGGAGCGATTGAACAGAGAGGGGCTTCCTTTTGTGATTCTCCACGGCAGGAGTGATACCGTGGATTGCGACTACGTGGATACTGACAACGTGCTCGGAACCACGCTGATCCTGAGACACCTTTTTGCGCTCGGCCACAGGCGGATAGGCTTCGTCTCCGGAAATATGGCCGAGATCAACGCCCAGGACCGTTTTGACACCTATCGCAACGAGCTGAAGGTGATGGACATCCCCTTTGACAGGAGCATAGTCTACCGAGGCGACTGGTCTATCGAGAGTGGCTACGACGCTTTCTGCACGCTGCATCGCCGTAAGACCGGCATAACGGCCATCTTCTTTTCCAACGACCAGATGGCTTTCGGCGCAATCCGGGCCGCTTACGAGAACAACGTTCTCATTCCGGAGGACATCTCAATAAGCGGCTACGACGACACAAAGTATGCCTCCTACTCCGTCCCCGCCCTCACCACCGTGAGGCAGCCTCTTGATGGATTGGCGGCCGCGACTACCGACACCATCTTGAACCGCCTCTCAGGCATTCCGAGCCCTCGCAAGATCGTGTTGAAGCCCGAGCTGAAGATTCGCTCTTCCTGCCGGCGAATCCGGTAGGCCTTTGTGCTACATGGGGAGCACAGGCTCTGATCTTCGCCCCTTTCAAGCCTACGTTTTCCACATTTCCTTGCAATAAGATAATCCCAAGATATCTGAATCTTCCGGAAGTGTAATGACGCCGGAGTAGCCGATTGTTTCGAGCGCTCCAAGGAAAGAGCGATAGTCGTATCCATCCGAGGCTCGTGGGCAGGTCCGCGCGCCTTGAGGAGACAAAGGGTTCTCCATCTGGACGTGCGCTATGAGATCTTTGTACGCGGGGAGAGATGCCAGGGTAAGCCCCGTTGCCTCCAGCTCACGGAGACTGATCATGGCTGACAGGTTTTCCTTTCCGACCCGCGGAAGAAAATCCCTGATTTCATCCAGCGTATTCAGGAAATTTGTGCGTCGCGGCCCAAGAGGTTCAATCAGCACCGTCATTCCCTTCTCGGCGGCTGCATCGCACAGCATGTACAAAAACTGCATGGCCTGTTCCTTGGCTCCTGACCGATCTCCTTCGAGAGGAAGGAGACGCGCCCTGCCCTCACTCCAGGCGAGCTTTTTGCAGCCAAGGTCCGAAAGGCCCTGCAGGGATTTTTTCAGATCTTCCATCCATGCGTAGAGGTTGAACCCTCTCTCGGTCACGCGGACGTCCGCGGGAAGAGGCACCGGGCTTACCTCAAAAGGCACGCCGGGGTTCTTGATCCTCCGCTTTTGGAGGTCCAGGATGAAGCCCACCGTCGGTTGCACGCAATCAAAACCTGCTCCTTCAGCTTCAGTGACGCGGGACAAGCTCTGGACCATCATTGCCCAGCGAACGGCCATGCGCGGATCTCCCTTCTATGCTTTGCTCAGTTTGGACAGGGCTTCCAGGGCCAGCAGGTAGCTTTTTTTCCCGAAACCGCCGATGACCCCCACGCACACGGGCGCTATCACCGATTTATGGCGGAACTCTTCGCGCGCATGCACGTTGGAGATGAATACCTCCACGCACGGCAGCAGCATCGAGCCGATAGCGCTGCGGAGGGCGTAGCTGTAATGCGCCAGGGCGCCGGCGTTGATGATCACGCCATCGTATTCGCTGGGCGCCTGCTGAAGGCAGTCGATGATGGCGCCTTCGCTGTTGAATTGCCTGCAATCAACGGCCACCTTGAGCTCTTCCGCGCGCTGGCGCAATCCGCTGTGGATGTCCTCCAGGGAGCCCGCCCCATAGATGGAAGTCTTGCGCGTTCCCAACAGGTTCAGGTTTGGACCGGATATTACCAGATATTTCCTTTCCTTCCTCACACCCTTCTCCTTGCGCTCAGGCCAGCCAGGGGTCGAATCGCTCTTCCATCAAAGCCCGGAGAGCCAGGACGTATCCATGAGAGCCGAATCCGCAGATCTGGCCGATGCAAACGGGAGCGAGGACCGACACATGGCGAAAAGGCTCTCTCTTGTAGATGTTCGAGATGTGAACCTCTACGGTTGGGACCTGCGCGGCCGCAACCGCGTCCCGAAGAGCGATGGAATAGTGGGTGTAGGCGCCGGCATTCAACAAGATGCCGTCCATTTCTCCCCGGCACTGCTGGATATAGGTGACCAGCTCACCCTCGCTGTTCGACTGGTAGAACTCGACTGCCACGTCCAGGAATGCTGCCTCGGCAGCCACCTCGGAGTTGATCTCTTCCATTGACTTGCCACCGTATATGCCCACCTCGCGCTTGCCGAGCATATTCAGGTTCGGCCCATGGACTACCGCTACGCGCTTGGCCACCGAGTATCCCTCCTGACGTTGAGACAGATCTTTTCTCCAGTCTACGACAAACTCGCCTCCTGTGTAAGCGGCTTCCTGCCTGCCGCCCCATCCGTCAGGGCCTGGCGGCCCTGCCCGCCGGCCGCGCCATTTCCCTTGTCGATCTTGAACTGCGCAACGGTCCTGTGCAGGCTCTGCGCCATGGTGGTCAGCTGCTCCGTGGAACCGGACAGCTCCTCGGCGGCTGAGGCGGCAACCTGCGTGAGCTCGTTGACGGTTTCCATTGCCGCGGAAATCTGCTTGGCATTCGTCGTCTGCTCTTCCGTTGCCGAGGAGATGCCACGGCTCATGTCACTGACCCCACCCAGGGATTTCGAAAGGTCCTCCACGGTCATCACCTGCTGGGAGATAGACTCGGAGAGTCCTGCGATCATTTCCTTGACCCTCTGGGACGACGCGCGAATCCCTTCCATGGCCTCCTTCGAGCCCTGGGCAATTTCCACCCCGTCGCTCACGTTTTCCACGCTCTTGCTGATCAAGGCCCCGATTTCCTTGGTTGATGCGGAGCTTCGGTCCGCCAGCTTGCTCACCTCGTCAGCAACCACGGCAAACCCACGGCCGTGCTCCCCGGCCCGCGCTGCCTCGATGGACGCGTTCAGCGCCAGGAGGTTCGTCTGGTCCGCGATGTCGGATATCACCGCGACAATTCCCCTGATCTTCTCCGAGCTCTCTGCGATCGTCCCGATTCCGTCCACTACCTTTTGGACGGACCGGGCCCCGTTCTCCGCCTTTTCCACTGACTGCCCGGCCAGGCCGGCTATCTCCTGGAGGCCCCGGGCGACGTCCTGGATGAACCTGTCCACCTTCGCCATGGAGCTCTCGCCCCGCTGGGCGGCGCTTGCCTGCGACTGTGCATTCTCCGCCACCTGGGCCACGGACGCAGAAAGCTCCTCCATGGAGGCGCTGGTCTGTTCTATTGTCGATGCTTGATTCTGCGCGCCTTCCGACAGGTTCAGCGCGGTGGCGCTGATCTCTTCGCTGGAGGAAGCCACCTCTTCCGCGCTCTGCTGGATGGAGTCGACCACACCGCTGAGCTTTTTCGCCATGGCATTCAGAGCGTCGGCCAGGACCCCCACCTCATCTTTGCCAGTGATATCCAGCTTCTGGGTGAAGTCTCCTCCGGAGACGATTTTCGCGAACGCCACTGCCCTGGCAAGCGGTCGCGCAATTGACAGGGAAAGAAGGACCCCCTCCAGCAAGGCCAGGATGACCCCCGCGCACATGCCGGTAAGAGAGGTCACCTCCACTCGAAAGCCGGTTGCCCGGCTTCTGGCCACCGCGGCGTCCGCCTCCTGGATGTTTGTCTCCACAAGACCATGCAGGAGCCCGCTGGAAGGGGCGTACGTCTGAGCTGTTCTGCGGAATCTGGTTTTTCATGTCGGTGTATGCAGCATCAGAGGGATTGTTCCAATACGCCTGGGCAATGCGGGCGAAGTCCAGGTGCGTCTTCCACCACGATTCGAACACGACCTTGAGCTGATTCCAGCGGTCCAGTCCTTCCTTCGACTTGGGGAGAGACTCGTAGACTGCGAATGAGTCGTCAATGACTTTTCTGGCCTTGTCGAACGCCGTGAAGTTGCTCTGCACGCTTCCGGCGTCCAGGCCCTTTTCCATGAGAATGTTCTCCGCGGCATTGACCTGGGACTGCGCTTCCGCTGCCAGCAGGAGGCTCTGTACTGCCCGCAGGTGGTTGGTCCCGACGTCATTGACGGTGCCCGTCATGCTGCGAGCGCCCCTCAGCCCCACATATCCGACCGCCAGGACGAGAAAGGCGACGACGGCGAATCCTCCCAGCAGCTTGCCCAGCAGTGCGATATTCCTCATTCCCCTCACCTCGAAGCGCGCTTCCGCTCAGCCCGGGTTCTCCACGATGATGGTCTTCACGTTGGTGAACTCCCGGACTCCGTAGTGTGAGAGCTCACGCCCCACGCCGGATTTCTTGGTTCCCCCGAAGGGCAGGCGCGGATCTGATTTCACCGGCTTGTTGATGCCGACGAACCCAGATTCGATCCTACGGGCCAGCGCTTGGGCTTTCTCGATGTCCTTGCTCCAGATGGTCGCTCCGAGGCCAAACTCCGTGGAGTTCGCAAGTTCGATCATCTCCTCCTCATCCTTGACGACGAAGATCGGAGCGATGGGGCCAAAGGTTTCCTCTTGAGCCACGAGCATGTTTTTTTTGGCATTGAGGATGGCAACCGGCCGAAAGAACATCCCCTGTGACGGAATGGGTGGACCTTCTACCACCGTGGCGCCTTTCTGCTTTGCGTCTGCGATCTGCCGTGAGAGCTCATACGCCGCTTCTTCCGTTGCAAGGGGGCCGATGTCCGTCGACTCGTCCATCGGATTGCCCGCCTTCATGGCCTGCATGTAGTGGACGAAGCGGTCGGTGAACTCCTGCGCGATCTTCTTCATGACAACGAAGCGCTTGGAAGCGACACAGCTCTGGCCGCAATTGACGAAACGCGACTGGACCGCTTGGGAGGCAACCGCATCCACGTCAACGTCATCAAGGACCAGGAACGGATCCGACCCGCCGAGCTCCAGCACGTTTTTCTTGATCCGGCCGCCCGCAGCCGCCCCCACCTGCGTGCCCGCTCCAAGGCTCCCCGTCAGGGAGACGCCGTCCACCATGTCATCTTTGACGAGGTCCAGCGCAGTGGCGGAATCCATCAGGAGAGTCCTGAAGACTCCTTTCGGAAACCCGGCGTCCGTGAAAATGCTCTCGATGGCCTTCCCGCACAACGGCGTGATGGAAGCAGGTTTCAAGACAACGACATTGCCGGCCGACATGGTGGGAATGGCAAACCGGAAAAGCTGGATGACCGGGAAATTCCACGGCATTATGGCAAGGATTACACCGAGGGGCTCGAAAGTGACGTAGCTCTTTGCAAACGCCGTCTCTACAACTTCGTCACGAGTAAGCTCTTCTGCATGCTCTCCGAAATATTTGCAGATATTGGCGCTTCGCTCTATCTCCGTGAGGGATTGCCTGATTGGCTTGCCCATTTCCCGCGTGATTGTTTCGGCGTAGCCGCGTTTTCCGGCAAGGAGGACATCGGCCAATCGGGCAATATGTTTCCCGCGCTCGGCGGCGCTCACCCTCCAGGCTTTGAACGCCTCCCGTGACCTTTCTATCTCCTCACGGACCTTTGCCGGTGATTCGAGCTCGAACTCCCCGTTCACCTCCATTGTGAACGGATTCACGGACCGTATCTTCTTCACGGTAGAACCACCCCTTTCCGCATGCGCACGCGCCGCACTGAAGCGTCGTCAGACTTCAAAGAGGACCTTGATGGTCTGGCCGCCATAGAAAGTCGTGAAAGCCTCATCTACCTGGTCCAGGGCAAAGCGTTTTGTGATGAGCTTTTCGCCAGAAACTTTTTTCGTCTCCAGCCAGCTTATGGCGCGCATGAAGTGCTTGGGCAGCAGGGCCACATCACCGTAGATGGTTGCGCCTTTTCTCAGCAAAGCTATCGGTTTGATCTTGGCTTCCGGATACAGGCCAAAGGTGGAAATGCGCCCCCGCGCCGCAACAACGTCCAGGATGATGTCCCACACGGAGGGATGGTTGGCTGTCTCAATGACGATATCTGCGCCATGACCGCCGGTTGCCTCCATGACCGCCTTGATTGGATCTTCCTTTTGCAGCGAAACCACGCGGCTGGCTCCCAGGGATTCGGCGATCTCGAACCTCTTTGCATCCTTGTCAATTCCAATAACGACTATTTTTTCCACCCCGGATGATTTCAGCGCCTGAAGATGGAGCAAACCAACGGAGCCCGGTCCGATGATCACGGCGGATTCCCCGGCCACCGGTACGACGTGCTCCAGGGAGCGAGCCACGAGGCTCAACGGCTCCAGCACTGCTGCGTCGGCGAATGATATGGAAGGGCCAAGCTCGTGCACCAGGATCTCGGGAACCGCAACAAACTCGGCAAACGTCCCGTCGCACGTGATGCCGACATGGCTCCAGTCCGTGCACATGTTCTTGAAACCCTTCTTGCAGTTTTCGCACTGCCCGCAGCCATTCAGGGGCTCGAACGCCACCCGGTCTCCCGGGGCAACGCTCCGCACGTTCTTTCCAACCGCGGAAACGACCCCCGACGCCTCGTGCCCAAGAATGACGGGAATCGGTACGGGTTTTCTTCCCTTGTATTCGCCCTTCACGATGGACATGTCGGAGTAGCAGATCCCGGTTGCCTTGATCCCGATGAGGACGTCGTTGGCGCCGACCTGAGGCTTCGGTCGATCCATCACCTTGACCGCGCCTGCCGCGTCCTCATATTTCACGATAGCCTTCATGTCAGTCTCCCCTGGCACGCTCGGAGACGATGAGTCGTCTCCGAGCGTGCACATGCCTTTCTATTTTGTCAGGAATGCGTGCTTGCCGTTCTTGATGATGCCGACGTTCGTCAACCGAATCCCTTCGCCGGTTGCATCATAGTTGAAGACACCTTGCAGGCCTTGGTAGCCGGAGATCTTGTGCATCTCCGCGGCAACGTTTTCAGAAGTCAAAGGGTTGGCCCTCGACATTGCCAGCAACAGCATGCTGGCACCGTCATAGCTGTTGGCCCCATGCTCTTCCGCGTCTTCCCCCCACCGCGCCTTGTACGCTGCGGCGAACGCGCGTGTGCGCTCGTTCGCGGCGTTGCCCGGGTACGGTGATGTGAAGTAGACGCCCTCGGCCGCATCCCCCGCGGTCTCGGTAAACTTGGGCGTGGCCATGGCGGAGCCGCCCGCGATGATCCCGGTGAAGCCGAGCTGCCGCGCCTGCCTGGCCACCAGTCCACCGGCTACCTCGGAAGAGGCCAGCAGGAGGACCTCGGGCTGGGTCTGGAGTATCTTGGTAAGCTGGCCCGTGAAGTCCTTGTCGTCAATCCCGTATGCCTCGGCATCCAGCGGCGTCAGGTTATTGCGCTTGAGGGCCGCGGTCTGATAGTCCGTTTCTCCCTTGCCATACGCAGAGTTGTCGCCGATGATGGCATACTTCGTCTTGCCTGCCTTCACCAGATAGTCGATCAGCGGATCCTCATACGCGGGGCCGGCAGGGCACTGTCGGAAAATGTACGCGCTGCCCTGCTGCGTGATGTTGACGTTCGTCCCAAACGTGAGCTGCGGTATCTTGTAGCTCTGGAAAATCGGAAGATCCGCCAGCGTTGAATTGCTGTTCGTTGTGGCCCACGCCGCCATGACCTTGTCTTCGGTGGCGACCTTCTGGGCCAAGCCGACAGACGTTGTGGGGTTGGCCTGATCGTCGTAGATGACGAGCTGAATCTGGCGGCCCTGGATGCCGCCTTTGGCGTTTTGCTGCTCAATGGCAAGGGTCACGCCCTTTTTCAGCCAGTCTCCCAGGATTGCGTTGGTGCCACTCATGGCACCGATGATCGCTATTTTGATTGGCTGCGCCTCAGCAGCGGGGTTGGCGGCGCCACCGGCGCCTTCTTTGGTGCCTGATGCTGCGGCAAAAGAAATGCCGATCGTCGCTATGACACATATCGTCAGAATGATACCAAGTCCTTTTCGCTTCATGATGATCCTCCCTTCATGTTTCCACGACGCAACACGTCCCCGACAGCTTCCTCACCCCGAGCACCTCCTTTCGCGGCCGACGGACTCATCCGACGCCCAAGTACGCCCGCTGAACCACGGGGTTCTCTTGCAGGGCCTGTGCCGCGCCGGCAAATCGGACTTTGCCCGTCTCCATCACGATCCCCCGATGCGCGATCTTCAAAGCGCCGCGCGCGTTTTGCTCGCTCAGAAGGATGGTCAAACCCTTCCTGTTCAGCTCCACGATGATGTCGAATACCTGCCGGACCAGGAGGGGCGCCAGACCCAGGGAAGGCTCATCCATCAGCAGTAGCTGAGGCTTGGACATCAAGGCGCGAGCTATCACCAGCATCTGTTGCTCTCCGCCGCTCAATGACCCGGCGAGTTGCTTTCTGCGGTCCTTGAGCTTGGGAAAGGTCTCATACATCCGTTCCTTGTCCCTGGCGACCTCGGATGCATCAGAGCGATGGTAGGCGCCCATGTCGAGGTTTTCATCCACGGTCAATACCGGGAAGACCCGCCTTCCCTCGGGAACGTATCCAATCCCCAAACGCACAATCTGATCCGGGCGCAGCCTGTGAATGGGCGAATCATGAAGGAGGATTCTTCCGTTGCGCGGGTGAAGCAGACCGCAGATGGTCTTCATGGACGTCGACTTGCCGGCACCGTTGGCCCCGATGATGGCGGTAATCTGGCCCTTCTGCACCTCGAAAGAGATTCCCTTGACTGCGTGGATGTTCCCGTAGTACGTGTGGAGGGACTCAACCACCATCATGGCTGCTCCTCCTTCCCGAGGTAGGCTTCGATAACCACCGGGTCGTTGCTGACGCTCTCGCAGCTTCCTTCACTTATCTTTTTTCCATAATCCAGGACGGTAATGATGTCGCACATTCCCATGACCAGCTTCATGTCATGCTCGATCAGGAAGATCGTCACCCCTGACTGACGGATCTTGACCAAGGCCTGACGCAGATCCTCGGACTCTACCTCATTCGAGTCCGGCCGCCGGCTCATCCAGGAGGAGTATCTTCGGGTCGGTTCCGAGCGCACGGGCAATCTCCACGCGGCGCTGATGACCGTAGGAGAGGCTGGTAGCGGGGTACTCTGCCAGTCTGGCAATGCCAAGCAGGTCGAGCAGCTTCATGGCCTTTTCGATGAAGCCCTTCTCCTCTCGTCGGACCGCGATGGGGTTCAGGATCTCCTGCCACAAACCTGTTTTTGCATGGTGGCCCATTCCCACAAGGACGTTCTCCAGTACGGTCATGCTCTTGAAGAGCCGCAGGTTCTGAAAGGTCCGAGCGAAGCCCGTTGCTGTAATTTTGTGCGCAGGCAGGCCGGTGATGTTCTTCTTTCCAAAGGTGATTTTTCCGCCGCTGGGCCTGTAGTAGCCTGAGACGACATTGAAGGTGGTTGTCTTCCCGGAACCGTTGGGACCAATCAAGCCATGGATCTCGCCTTCCTCGATCCTCATGGAAACGTCCCGCAGCGCGCTCAGCCCGCCAAACTGCATTGTGAGGCCTTCAATCTCCAGAAACATTCGTTTCCTCCGGTTGGAGCGTCTCCTCTGAGGACCTGCGGGACCACAGCCATCGAAGTGTCCGAGAGCCCTTCAGCCGGCGCATCAGCTCCATGACCCCACCGGGAATGAAGAGAACGACCACCATGATGGCAATACCGTAGACCACCAATTGCCAATTCCTGATGACCCGCAGATACTCTTGCAGAATCGGCAAGGCCAGCCCGCCCACGACGGAGCCGACAAGAGTGCCCATTCCTCCCACCATCGTTACGGTCAGGATGAACAAAGTGGAACTGAAGTCAAAAATATCGGGGCTTATATACGTGTTGAGATGCGCGAACAAAGCCCCTGCTGCTCCCGCATATGCCGCGCTGATGACGAAGGCAAGGATCTGGTAGTACGCTATATTGACGCCCATTGCTTTTGCCGCCTGGTAATCGTCGCGAATGGCTCGGAAGGATCGGCCCATTCGATGTCTGAGAAGCTGCCGCGCGACGAAAAAGCCCAAAAGGACGACGGCCAGGATCAGGTAGTAGTACCGCTCGTCGGTGTTGATGGGGATCCCGAAGAAGCTCGGCATCTGAATGCGGGAAATGCCGTCAGCCCCCCCGTGAGACGCTGCTCATTGACCAGAACGATGTTGATGACTTCGCCCAAACCGATTGTCACGATGGCAAGATAGTGAGATCGCACCTTAAACGAAGGAAGGCCAACAATCCCCCCCATGACGCCGGCTGACGATCATTGCGGCGGGCAGATTCAGCCAGAAGGGGACCCCGAGCCTCGTGTTGAGAATTGCCGCCGTGTATGCGCCGACGCCCCAGAGCGCCCCCATGGCGAGGTTGTATTGCCCGGCGTAGCCCATCGCGATATTCAGCCCCAGGCTGATCAGGATGTAGATGCCCGCGGTATTGATGATGTGTACCTGATAACGGTTCTGGGCCAGAAAAGGGAATGCCAGCAGGACGCAGCCGACGATCCCAAGCGCCAAGACTTTCAGTATGCCCAATTTCCTTTTCGCCAGACCTGCTGATTGGTCGTTCAATTTCGCATCCTACACTTTCTCCACGGTGACTTCGCCAACGAGGCCGGAAGGCTTGACCATGAGAACGATCACCATGATAAGAAATGCAATTCCCCGCGTGTAGGAAGACGAAATGTATCCGGCGGAGACGGCTTCCAGCACACCGAACAGAAGGCCTCCGGCAATTGCCCCCGGAATGCTCCCCAGTCCCCCCAGAATGGCGGCGGCAAAGCCCTTAAGCCCAACGGCGGACCCCATGGCCGGATTTACGTAGACGATTGGCGCCGCAAGGATGCCTGCCGCCGCGGCCAGCCCGGACCCAATGGCAAGAGTCAGCGCGTTCATCCGATTGACCGGGATGCCCATCGTGCTGGCGATCTCGTTGTCCATGGCTGACGCCCGCATGGCCTTGCCGGACCGAGTCCTTTTCAGGAACACCTGGAGGCCCATCATGAGCAGCGCGGATCCGCCAATAAGCAGGAGCATCTGGGGCAGGATCCTGATGCCGAGGACGATGATGGGCGTATTGGGCAGCGGGGAAGCAACGGCAAAGCCCTCCGCGCCGAAGATGATGACAAAGAGGTTGTCGAGCACGAACCCGAGGCCGATGGTCCCCAGCAGCATGAACATCAGGTCGAGCTTTGCAAGGGGACGGAATACGCGCTCCAGAAGCACGCCCAGCATTGCGTTGAGAAGAATCCCGATGACAAGCGCAATGGGATAGGGCACGTGCAGACCCATGACCATTCCCGCGTACCAGATGATCCCGAAGTACGTGCCTACCATGTAGATGCTTCCTTGGGCAAAGTTGACCAGGCCCATGGATCGATAGACCATGGAGTAGCCAAGTGCAATCAAAGCGTACAGACTGCCGATCCCAATGCCGCCAATGACCGTCTGAACGAAAATGCCGATGTTCATCGGTGCGTCCTAGCTCGGCCACGCAATCGTGTAGAGATGCCGGCCGCCTTTCGTGGGGCCTCGCAGGATCGACTCGACCTCCTCTTCGCTTCTCTGCGTCATGAGCTTGATCTCCGGCAGTTGGCCCACGGGGAACCTGGTCATGATGTCGTCATGGAGCTTCACCATGTAGTTCAGGACGTTCTCGATGGCTTTGTAGGCCTTGGTGGGTTCCGCGAGGGTGGCCTTTCCGAGGACCCCCTCGGGGAATGTGACGCACTCGATGCCGGTTCCTCCAACAATGCAGTGTCCGGGTATGGGATTGCCGTAGATGTCTCCGCCCCTGTCCACGTGCCCGGGCGGGAGGAAGCCGCCGAGCTTGGTATCTTCCGCGTGCTCGAGCTGGCACATCTCCGGGAACAGCGCCATTGAGATGGACGTCTCAGCCTCGTCCGCGTGCTGGAAGGGGGTTTCAAAAGGTCCGCCGTGCGCCTTGTCCTTCAAGTCCGTGCCCATGATTCGGGGCAGATCAAGGAAGATGATGATGGCGGGGACCTGGTATTTCTTGCCCCACTCCTGGATGGCGGTAGGAAGGGCATACTCCTGGCCGTGCATGCTCAGGAAAATCTGCTTCCGAAATCCGGTGTTCCAGAACCCGGAAATCATGGACCTGATATGGTCAGCGAAGACGTTGTCGGGAAGCGGGACTGTCCCCGGTTGACCGATATGATGAAAGGGGTGCGATCCATACCACATGGGCTCGGCCACGGTGCAGCCCGTTGCCTGGGCCACCATCTCCGCGATCCTTGTGACAATGAACGTGTCCTCTCCATACGGACCCGCCTGTCCGTGGTTCTCCGTGGATCCGATGGGCAGCAGGATGATATCGTTCTTCCTCAACCGCTCTTCGACGTCATACTTGGTCATTGTCTGGAAGTAAATCTTGGTTGGCTTTTCCATGTGCCCTTCTCTGGGCGGCAGGCTCCAATTCGGCATGGCTGGTCTCCTTTCTAGTGTGAAATGAGGTGGCTCTTCAATTGCGGCGCGTACACCCACACAAACTTGAGCTTCGTCGTTCCCGTGTTGACGATCTTGTGGGTGGACCCCGGAGGGTTGTACACGCAGATCCCCGGCTTCAGATCGATCTCCTGGTCTTTCGTGATGAACTTTCCCTCTCCTTCGAGGAAGAGCATTACCTCCTCTTCGCTTTCATGGAGATGCTCCGGGACCATGGAGCCGGGCTCCGTCTCATTGACGCCCAGGGCGAGGTTCTTCGAGCCAACCGTCTTTTCCGAAATGAGAAGCCAGGATGCCCGCGGAGGCGTCTTTCTTTCCGGCTCCACCTTGTTCATGTCCACGACCTTCAATCCTGACATGCTGAGATCTCCTCTCTCTAGTTGATGTAGATCCCCCCGTTGACATCGAGAGCAACCCCTGTTACCCAATCCGCCCTCTTTGACGAAAGAAAGATCACTGCGTCCGCGACGTCCGCCGGCAGGCCGTCCTTTGGCACGGCGCGTCCGACGTTCCAGGAAGCGAACACTTCCTTCGAATACTGTTTGGTCTGTTCCGTGAGGATGGGACCGGGGCAGATGGCGTTCACGCAGATGTTGCTCATCCCCAGTTCCCTGGCCAGACATTTTGTCATGCCAATCAGGCCTGCCTTCGAGGCGGCGTAATTTACGCCCACGCCTGGCCTTCCCGTTCTCCCCCCCAGCGATGCGATATTGACGATCTTCCCGTGGTTCTGCTTCTTCATGACAGGCGCCACGGCCTTGCAGCAGATGAACGGCCCCGTGAGGTTCACGGACAGCACCTGCTCGAAGAGCTCCACGCTCATCTCCTCGATTGGCTTGTGGCGGGAGATGCCTGCGTTGTTGACGAGAACATCAATGCGGCTAAACCTGTCCAGGGTCTGCCGCACCGCCGCGGTGACCTCCTCTTCGACGGTGACGTTGACCTTGAAAGCCGCGGCTTTCTTGCCCTTCGGATCCAGCGCCCGGGCAAGCTTTTGTACGGATTCGAGATCGAGGTCCCAGAGGGAAACCAGGGCCCCTTCCGCGAACAACCTTTCAGCGATGGCGGCCCCAATTCCGTTTCCGGCACCGGTCACAACGACTATGCTGCTCTCAATTTCCATGCCGTTCGCTCCTCCCTTTCAAAGCTGGTCAGCGGGTTCGTAGCCGTCCCACATGGCCCGCATTTCGGCGTCCGGCACGTCGAAGACGGAATTCGTAGGCGGCAGGGGCTCGTCCTGCATGAACTCGGGGATGGGGTGGAACTCGTCGGAAGCCCCCGCCCGCCTGTTAAACTCCCGCTCCGTCGTGATCACGTCATAGGCCAACCCCACGACGTCGCGCACCGTCATTTCCCACCCGTATCTTCCCTTCAGCAGCGCGGCAAACATCTCGGGCTTTTTCAGGAAGGGCGGTCTCACGAACAGGCAGAGCCCAAGGGTGTCCAGGAGGGCGGCCCGTATCTGCAGCTTCCGGGAGGCCGCGATCTGCCCCTCCGGCTTCAAAGGGTCCAGGGTCTTCAAGGTCTCGAACGCGTTCCCGGCAGTGTGGTCCGCTCCCATGGGTGACGTGACATAGGTGACGCCATTCCCCTTGAGCGCCCGGGGGTCGTACCCGGGAATGGCCTGGCCTTTGATGACGGGAATCCTGCGCACGCCCAGAACCCTTCCCGTCAACTGGGCCCCATGCCCCAGGATGCGGCCCAGGTACGTACCCCGGCCGATCTGGCGGATCAGATCTTTTGCGCCTTCCGCGTCTCCGAATTCGATGACACCCGCTTCCATGGCCACGCCGATTGCGGCGCCGGTTTCGATGGCGTCCACCCCGACCTGGTTGCAGAGACGGTTCATCTCCGCAATGTCGTCCAGGCTTCCGATTCCACAGTTGGAACCCAGAAGGGAGATGTTCTCATACTGGATAGAGGCAACGATTTTCTTTCCGCTCTTGTCGGGAAACACGTTGCTGCAGCGGATCACGCAGCCGGCAACGCAGGGCGTGCCGGCCTGCCCTTCTCCGCCGCGCGCCAGGATCTCGTCCCGCACCCGTTCACCGGCAATCGCGTCCGCCCGCTCGAACTCTCCGCTTGAGAAGTTGCGCGTGGGCAGCAGACCTGAGGCGTTGGCCAGCGCCAGGATGGCGGGCGTTCCGTACAGGTGCCGGTTTTCCGTCTTGGGATCCTGGAGCAAAGCTTCCGACATCCACTTTCCGGTCTGCTGCAGAAGGTCCTTGTCGAAGGGCTCGGCTGCATAGGTGGTTTCCGAGTCGTCAAGGACGATGGCCTTGATTCCCTTGGACCCCATGAGCGCGCCCAGCCCGCCCCGCGCGGCATATCGGATCTGGACGTCATTGTTGTCAGGACACGCGATCCCGGCCCCATACATGACCATCTCACCAGCGGGACCAGTGCAGAAAATGCCAACGCTGCTTCCGTATTTCGCGCGCAGAGCGGCGACTGTCTCATCCACCAGCTTGCCTGCCAGGTCCGGGGCCGGCTCCAGGCGCGCTCCCTTGGCTGTAATGACCAGGACATCCGTCGTCGGACTCAGCGGCGTGTCCTCCAGGATCAGCGCTCGTATGCCCAGTCGGGCAAGCCTTCTCCCGGCGTAGCCGCCGACGTTGCTCTCCTTCACGCCGCCGGTGAGCGGGCTCTTCCCGCCGATTGACAGCTGTCCGGCGGTGGTAACGCCGGTGTCCGCAAGGAGCCCTGAGGCAAAAATGAGCTTGTTTCTCCTTCCGGTGGGCTCGCACGCCGGCGGCACCTCCCGAAGAAGGAAGTGTGCAATCAGAGACCGACCTCCCCAGTGCAGCTCTTCACGGGAGGCTTCCGTGGCGACTATCCGCCGCGCGCGCGTGTCAACGCGGATTATGGACTTCATTCCCGCAGTTCCTTCTCAGGCGCGGAAATGAGGCTCAGGCGGCTGCCAAGCCTGGCCAGCACCTGGTCCAGGCCTTTTGCCACGGAATCCGGAATCTCGATTCCAGCGCGACGGCTTTCCTCCTGCTTTTTCCACTCGACCTCGCCCGGCAGCAGGATCTCCGCTACGCCCTCCTGCTTTCGGAGTCCTTTGATCTCCTGGATGTACTCCGCCATTTTCGCGGCGAAGGATTCGGAACCCACGAACCTTTCGATATCAATGCTGATAAAGCAGGCCCCGACGCCCGTGGCGCCGTCCAGCCCGTGAAAGCTTTTCAATCCCCTTCCATAGGCCGAGCCAGAGATCATTCCCGAGAAAATGTCGATCATCATGGCCAGACCCGAGCCTTTGGGGCCGCCCAGAGGCAACAGGCAACCCTTCAGGGCAAGCGCTGGATCACAGGTGGGCGCTCCGGTATCGTCAAGGGCCCAGCCCGACGGGATGCTCTCACCGCTCAGGGAAGCCAGCCGGATCTTGCCGCGCGCGACGACGCTGGATGACATATCAAGGACAAGCGGGCGGCCTGGAAGGGCGGGGACGCCGATGGAGAGCGGGTTTGTGCCAAAAAAGGGCTCCGCGCTGCCATAGGGCGCAACCGAAGGGTTCCCGTTCGTCATGACGATTGATGCAACGCCGTCACGATCAGCGGCCAAGGACGTGAAATAGCCCAGAGCGCCTATGTTGTTGGTATTGCGCAAGCAAACCATTCCAAGGCCGCTGCGCCTGGCCTTCTCCACGCTCAGACGCAACCCGCGGTGGGCTGCCACCTGCCCGAGGCCGTTGTTTCCGTCCAGAACGGCGGTTGTCGCGTCATCTGCGATGACGTCGACGCGCGTCGGCATGGCCAGCATCCTGGCCGAGACCCGTTCTGACATCATGCGCAAGAGGTTGACCCCATGCGTGCTGATTCCGCGCATGTCAGCCGTCACGAGAGCTTCCGAGGCAACGCGCGCGCTTTCCGTTTCCTCCCCCAGCAGGACGAGAATCTCCTTGGCCGCGGCAAGCAGGGCGCTCTGGGCAATCCTCACTGCCGGCCCTCTTCCATCATGCCGAGGGACTCGAACACCTTATCCAGGCTGTTCAGCTCTACGCTGGACACGCCTTTTTTGAGTTGCTTGGCCTTGGTGTCTTCGAGCTCGACCCTTTTCAGGGACTTTTGCAGTACGTCCTCGCATTCTTCGAAGCGAACGACCACCATCCCGTCGTCATCCCCAAGAATCAGGTCACCGGGGAAGATGGTGATTTGCCCGAAGTTCAGAGGATAGTTGATGAGCCCGAGCACGGATTTCGTGGTCCCCTTGATGCAGAAGCCGCGGCAGAAGACCGGGAACCCCATCTTGATGATCTCTGCGGAGTCCCTGATGCACCCGTCGATTGCCAATCCCGCCAGTCCCTTTGCCACTGCCGCGGTTGCCATCAACGCGCCCCAATAACCGAAGTCCGGCTGTGCCCCGACGCTGGCAACGAGGGCATCTCCGGCGGTCGCGCATTGGAGGGCCTTGTGAAGCATGAGATTGTCACCAGGAGCGCATTGCACCGTAAACGCCGGGCCGCAGACCCGGGTGCCCCGTGCGGCCGGCTTGATTGTGTTGTCAATGAAGCCCTTTCTTCCGGAAGCTTCGTAAACGGTTGCCACGTCCAAGGCCCGGAACTTCTCGACGAGAGCAGCGTCTACCCTCCGGGTCTCCTTGCAAACGTGAATCATAGTTCCTCCCTGCTTCCGAGCATGAGCCGGTTGATGTTCTTCAGCGCGGCATTCAAATGCTCCCGCATGGCATTCTCCGCGCCATTGGCATCCCCGGCCGCGATTGCCCGCAGGATCTTCTTGTGCTCATCTATGGTCTCATGGAGTCGCTTCGGCCCGAACCTGCTGAGGAAATAGACGCGGATCTGGACGATGTTGTCCAGGATGGTCCGATAGTAGTCAGTCAGGTAGCTGTTCCCGACTGCTTCCACGATTTTTGTGTGGATCTGGTATCCTGAGATGAGCCTCCGACGCAGCTCCTCGCCATCCCTGGAATCTGCGGAGTTATTGCTTTCCGAGAACGCGAGGAAGCTTTCACGGTTTGGCAGTGAGGCGGCGAGCCTGGCCGCTGCGCATTCAAGAATTGTCCTGATCTCGAAGATCTCCCGAATCCTGTCTATGCTGATATTGGCAACGTAGCAGCCCTTATTGGGGATGATTACGACCAGTCGACTGTGCTCCAGTTGCTGCAAAGCCTCCCGGATAGGTGTCTTGCTGACCTCGAGGTCCTCACTGAGGGCTTGCTCATTCAGAAACTCCTGGGGCTTGAGCACATTGTTGACGATCCTGTCCCTGAGGATTTCGTAGACCCTGTTCTTCTTGTTCGTCACCAACTCTCTTGCGGCGCGTTTCGTCCTGACCATTTCTCCTCGCCCTTCCTTTCGCGTTGCCATGACGCAGCTTCCATCAGGTTCCGCTACATACGTGCAATATATCACTGATATATTTGCGATATTACAACGTAATCCCATGTCATGTCAATCAGAATTTTTTCGTAGCGGATTTATGGATTTATTCTAGCCCGATCAGACAGCGACTATCTGCCATTCTCTTCCAAGGTCGCCAAGGCCTTCGCAGCCCGTTTCAGTGACGACAACGGCATCTTCGATTTTTACGTGACCTGCTTGGGGGTGAAGAAAATCCGTTTCAATCGACAATACCATTCCCTTCTCCAAGGTCCGCGTGGTCTCATGAGAGAACGCAGGTTGCTCGTAGGGAACCATGCCGATTGAATGCACGACGAAACGTGCGTAAGAGGAAAATCGGTAGCGCCGTGAGGCCGCCTCTCCCGTTTCTAAGACATTGCGGCAGGCCACTCCTGGCCGAACGACGCTTCTCACGTGATCTATCACTTCAATGCAGGCTTGATGCAATTCTTTGGCAAGAGCAGACGGTTCGCCGACGCACCCCATCCTGCAAATATCTGCAATATAGTCCTGCTGATTTCCACCTGCGTCAATGTGGAGCACCTGCCCGTTTTCCCATTTCGTGGAAGACGGCGCCCTCAAGAATCCCGGACCGGCACACACGAAGGAGAACAGGAATGAGATTGCCCTCGCGGCCATCTCTCGTTCGACGCGCTGGGCAATCTGAAGAGTAGACTCTCCTGCATGGCTGCCACGGAATGCAGCTTGAATGGATTCAGCGACCCCGGCGTAGACGTTTCTCAGAATCGACACCTCCCTTTCATTCTTCACGGCCCTGAGCTCATCAAAGATCGGCGTCGCATCCACGAACACAGCTTCAGGAAGCTCCTGCCGCAACGCAATAAACGCGTCGGCGGGGAGGAACGGAAACTCGACGCCCATTCGCGACGACGTCAAGCCGAGACGGCGTATCATTGTCATGACGCCCTTGGCGGCCGTCACGGTCCCTCGAATCGCTTCCACGACAGTAGGGACCCACAGCCCTTCGGATTCCAGCTGGCCACGTTCCTCCGCCCGAGCGACGTAAAACGAGTCCGGTATGCGTTTCGCGGGGACTCCCACAAAGGGGAGATATCGGCTCCTCCCCATTCGCGTCGAGTTCGCGTGGAAGTGGTAGTAATACCCGCCGGTCAGATACCTCACATTGTGACGGCTGCTCGCAAGCACCAGAGACAGGTCTGCATCTTCCATCAAACGGTCTAGTTTGGCCGCATCAAAAGGAACCTGCATTTTCCACCTCGGCTGGTCTCAGCCGCCTCCAATAAGAGGGAACAGGCTAAGCGTGTCGCCATCCGATAGTTTCGTCTCAAGCCTGGCGCGTCTGCCATTGACGATTATAATGACTGCCTCGTGTTCCGGTATACCGGCATCCAGAAGGAAACTTCGAACCGTTTTCTCTCCCATTATCTCGCAGCTGACGGCTGGAATCGGTTCCCATTTCCGCAGGGAGGCATGCAGGCGGATTTTAATGCGTCCATTGGCCATGGCGATAATATAAACGTATTCAGCATCGTGGAGCCCTTCATCGCGGATCGGGGTTTTTCACGTTTGAGTGGCGTGTTCTTGGCATCGGGCATATGATAGCTGATCATGGCTCAGATGACCGGGAAGCAGGCTTTCCTCGAGATTCTCAAACAGGAAGGGGTCGGATTCATTTTCGGCAACCCTGGCACGACGGAACTGCCGCTCATGGACGCTCTTGTCCGTGAGCCGGCCATCCGCTACGTGCTGGCTCTCCACGAGTCAGTGGCCGTGGCAATGGCGGACGGGTTCGCCACAGCGAGCGGTGACCTCGCGGTCGCGAATGTACATATCGCTCCGGGACTCGGCAACGCTCTCGGTATGCTCTACAACGCTCAGAAGTCAGGAGCTCCCCTTCTCCTGACAGCGGGCCAACACGACCAGTCCTTCACCGCCACCGAGCCTGTTGTGTGGGCCGATCTTCCTCCCATGGCGGCGCCTTTCGTGAAATGGTCCGCAGAAGTCCGCAGGGCGGAGGACCTTCCGCGCCTGTTGCGTCGCGCAACAAAAACGGCTCTTTCTCATCCGAGAGGACCAGTCTTCCTTTCCCTCCCAGTCGACGTGCTGAACGCCGAACGCGACTTCGATCTCTTATGTCCCACGAGGATCGCTTCGGGGACAGTCGCAGATCGCTCGGCCATTGATCAGGCGGCGCGTCTTTTGGCCAACGCCGAGCGCCCACTCATTGTGGCAGGAGACGCTGTTGCCCTCAGTGATTCGCTCGTCGAGCTTGTGGAGCTCGCGGAGCTTGTCGGCTGCCCGGTGATCAACGAGTGCATGGCCTCGACGTGTGCATTCCCTTTCACTCACCCGCAGTATGCTGGGTCCATGTCCCGACTTGCCCCCCAGATTCGGACGCTTCTCAGTCGCCACGATCTGCTTTTTTCGGTTGGCGCGGATCTCTTCACCCTCTCTTTGCCCGATGAGATTGACCCTTTGCCTCAGGGGCTCACGGTTGTCCATCTCGACCAGGACCCATGGGAGCTGGGCAAGAACTATCCCGCGGCCGTCGCCCTTCAGGGGGACCCAAAGGCAACTCTGCCGGAGCTCACAGAGGCATTTCGCCGACACACGACCCCGGATGGCCATGCGGAGGCGGCCCGAAGAAGGGCAGCGGCCGGCGCCGCGCACGAGCGCGTTCTGAAGGAACTGAACGATCGCGCGGCAAAGGATTCTGCGCACACCCCGATTTCGCCTCTTACTCTCGTTCAGGCGATCGCGGCGAACGTCCCGCGAGACGCAACGGTTGTCGAGGAAGTCCTCTCCTCCGTAGAAGGCATCCGTTGGTTTTTTCCATGCGCCGACTCGAAGGCACTCTTCGGGATGAGGGGCGGGGGTATCGGCTGGGGCCTTCCTGCGGCGATGGGGATTAAACTGGCGCTTCCGGGTCGTCCGGTGGTGGCTCTCCTCGGTGATGGCAGCGCGATGTACACAATCCAGGCTCTCTGGACCGCTGCGCGGGAGTCAATTGCGGTTGTTTTTGTCATCTTCAACAACGCATGCTATCGCATTCTGAAACAGCGCGTGCTCTCACTCAAGGGCTTCTCCGCGTGCGATGACACCTTTGTTGGAATGGATCTCGATCGACCGCCCATCGATCACGTTGCACTGGCCCGTTCTCTCGGCGTGCCGGGCGAGCATGTGATCAAAGCGACCGATGTCGGTGCAGCGCTTCAGCGCGGATTTGCAAGCGGGGGGCCTTATCTTATCGACGCAGAAATCAGCTCCACTACGACGCGCGGATGAAGCCTTTTCAAAGGCCCGATTCCCGAAGCCACGTCGAGATTTCCTTCTCCGCCCCCCTGACGCTCCCGCCCCTGATAGAGAGCCCGTTCAGCACCGTGGCGTGAGGACAGAGCTTCTTGATGTCGCTTTCGCTGTGTCCCATGCGGCTCCCTTCATGGGTACAGAACGGGAGGATGGTCTTTCCGGAGAGGTCATGCTTTTCCAGGAAGGTCCATACCGCCATTGGCATTGTTCCCCACCAGTTTGGGTAGCCGAGGAAAATCACATCATAGCCGTCCAGGTTGTCTACATCCCTCGAAAGCTCTGGCCTTGCATTCTGACGCAGTTCCTGCCGAGCCACTTCCGTGGTCTTGGTGTAGTCTGTCGGGTACTCCTTCACGGTTGCGATTCGGAAGATGTCGGCATCAGTCAGCTTCTGAATCATCTTCGCGGCCACTTCAGTGTTCCCCACAGGCAGATTCTCGAGGCTGCCGCCGACGTAATTGTCTCCTTGGCGCGAAAAGTAAGCGATCAGGTTCTTCATTTCATTCATCTCCAGGGAGGTCGGGCACGGGCCATGACTTGCGCGAGGTTTCAGGCGGGTCCCTGGCTGGTCGCGTCGCGATACTCCTCGTCGCTGAGCGGCTCCATCCACACTGCGTCACCTCTCCGGGGATTGGTAGTTATGGCAATGTGCGAGAAGGAGTTGCCGGGGGCGGCACCGTGCCAGTGCTCCACATTGGGCAGGATCTTCACCACGTCCCCGCGGTTCAAGCGACGGGCGGGCTTCCCCCGCTCCTGATAGAAACCCGAACCGCTGGTCACAAGCAGGATTTGACCTCCCGGATGCTTGTGCCAGCTGTTCCTTGCACCCGGTTCAAACGTCACGTTGCCAATCGGGCAGTTGAAAACTGGATCGGCGATCAGCATTTCCAGCCATGCGGTTCCCTTGAAGTGATCGCCCGGGACAACCGTGCCGCGCGGAAAAAGGTCTCCCGCATCGAACGAAGAGTTCATTACTTAGCTCCTTTCGTGAACAATACATGTGATTCAGCGGTCGTGGATAGGACGATCTTACATATTCCTTGCCTAATCGTCCAAAACACCAGTCATCCTCTTCTCCCCAAAGGGCAGGCCGCCTTTTCGTGGATTGGGTCAAAGTCTTGTAGGTTTGGGCAAGCGCCTCGCTTCGTCGATCTTTATATTCTCTTTGTCCGGGGGGGCAGCAGGTGGACTCCAGGGCGTGAGCTCGCCGCGGACATTTCGGTAAAGGGGATTGCAATGAGAACCACTATTGTCGTCATCGGATCAGGTCTTATTGGTCAAGCGATCGCCAGGCGGGTTGGTGCAGGCAAGCATGTATTGCTGGCGGATATTCGCCAGGACAACGCCAGTGCGGCGGCGGAGGAGTTGCTCAGTCTTCCCTTTCTTCAGCCCGACCAGGTGACGGATTCCCTTCACGCGTACCAGCTCGCGAAGCGCGGGAACTCCCTCCGCGTCATGGCCGAGGCGGTTCGTTGGGGCAAGCGCGGTGCGCGGCTCAACACCATCAGTCCGGGCATCATTATCACGCCGCTTGCCAGGGACGAGCTCGACGGGCCGCGTGGCGCAGGATACCGGCGCATGATCGAGGTGTCTGCGGCGCGACGCGCCGGCACACCAGACGAGGTGGCAACCGTTGGCGCACTCCTCATGGGTTCCGACGGTGAGTTCATCACCGGCAGCGACTTCCTCATGGACGGCGGAGTAACCGCCGCCTATTGGTACGGCGAGCTCGCTCCCAAATGAAAGGGCGGGCGCAATTTTGACGTACCACGCCACAAACGGCAAACACGTATAAAGGAGACGGTGACCATGCATGCAACTATCATGTATCGCGCCGGCGACGTCCGGGTCGAGAACGTGCCCGATGCCACTCTTGTCAATCGGACCGATGCCATCGTGCGGGTAACGCGCGCGTGCATCTGTGGCAGCGACCTGTGGCCGTACCGGTCCATGGAGCCGACCGACACCGGTCGACGGATGGGGCACGAGGCCATCGGCGTCGTCGAAGCCGTCGGGCCAGAGGTTCACTCGGTGAAGGTTGGCGACCTCGTCATCATGCCGTTTGCGTACTCCGACGGCACCTGCGACTTCTGCGGCCAGGGGCTGCACACCTCGTGCATCCACGGCGGTTTCTTCGGCACCGGTGAGGTTGCCGGAGCGCAGGCCGAAGCCGTGCGGATCCCGCAGGCGGATGGAACGCTCTTTGTTCTGCCCGTGGGCGAAGACCACGCGCTGATGCCTTCCCTCCTGACGCTTTCGGACGTCATGGGGACGGGCCACCACGCCGCCGTCTCCGCGAGGGTCGGTCCTGGAAAAATCGCCGCTGTCGTCGGCGACGGCGCGGTAGGCCTGTGCGGCGTCATCGCGGCGAAGCGCCTTGGCGCAGAGCGCATCATCATGCTGGGGCGCCACCCCGAGCGGACCAGGCTCGCGCGAGAGTTCGGCGCGACGGACGTGGTGAGTGAGCGCGGCGACGAGGCGGTGGAGCGGGTGCGTGAGCTGAGCGGCGGCTATGGCGCACACTCCGTACTGGAGTGCGTTGGCCACGGTGAGTCGATGCGGACGGCGATCCAGATCACACGCCCGGGCGGCGCCGTGGGCCGCGTCGGGGTGCCCCAGGAAGAGGCCATGCCAGCCTCGCTGCCGGCATTCTACGGTAACATCACCGTGAGCGGCGGCCCGGCTCCCGTCCGCGCTTACATCGAGGAGCTCTTGTTTGATGTGCTCGAGGGCCGCATCGAACCCGGCAGGGTCTTCGACCGCGTCATCGGCCTGCGCGACGTGCCGCAGGGCTACCAGGCGATGAATGACCGCAAAGCGATCAAGGTCATGGTAAAGCCCTGATGGTCGTCGTTCGCAGAATGCGGACGGAACCGGCTGCGGGCTGCAGGAATCAATGGAGGGTACAGACATGAAGGAGCGAACACTCGGAAGGAGTGGGCTTGAGGTTTCCGCCATCGGCTTCGGCTGCATGGGTTTGAACTTCGCATACGGACAACCCATCGAGAAGCAGGCCGCCATCTCATTGCTCCGAGAGGCGTTCGAGAGCGGCGTGACCTTCTTCGACACCGCGGAAGCCTACGGGCCGTTCACGAACGAGGAGATCGTCGGAGAGGCCCTCGCGCCTCTGCGCGACAAAGTCGTGATCGCGACGAAATTCGGATTCAAGGACGGCGACTCGACCAAAGGGATGGACAGCCGGCCTGAGCGCATTCGACAGGTCGCCGAAGCATCGCTCAGGCGGCTGAAGACCGACCGCATCGAGCTGTTCTATCAGCACCGCGTGGATCCGAACGTGCCCATGGAGGATGTCGCTGGCACCGTGAAAGACCTGATCCGCGAGGGAAAGGTCAGGCACTTCGGTCTCTCGGAGGCTGGCGTACAGTCGATCCGCAAGGCGCATTCTGTTCAGCCCGTGGCGGCCTTGGAGAGCGAGTATTCGTTGTGGTGGCGTGAGCCCGAGAAAGATATCCTGCCGACCTGCGAGGAGTTGGGGATCGGGTTCGTGCCCTTCAGCCCGCTCGGAAAGGGATTCTTGACCGGGAAGATCAACGCGAGCACCACGTTCGAGAAAGACGACTTCCGTAACGTCGTCCCGCGGTTTTCTTCGGAAGCCCGCGCGGCGAATCAGGCGCTGGTCGACCTGATCGGCACGATCGCGACGCGAAAGACGGCCACCCCGGCGCAGATCGCCCTGGCCTGGCTGCTTGCCAGGAAACCGTGGATTGTTCCGATACCAGGCACGACCAAGCAGCACCGCATGAAGGAGAACACCGCCGCGGCGGAGGTCGATCTGACCCCGGAGGACATGCGCCAGATCGAAGAGGCACTCTCTCGCATCAAGGTTGTGGGCGACCGCTATCCGCCGAACCTGGCAGCGCGTGCCGGTAAGTGAACAGGCGAGCCATGGCAATCAGCAGAGAGGCGCAGCGGAATCACGACTCGCTGTTCGCGAACCGCAGGTCGACCCTGGCGGGAACCGATCCGCAGCTCGTCGAAGTCTTCGACAACTGGGCATTCGACGAGGTGCTGAAGGAGTCAGTCCTCGACCAGAGGACGCGACTTATGGTTCAACTCGCGGCAATCATCGCCTGCCAGGCGGTGAACGAGTACAGCGTCATGCTCAGCGGCGCGCTCAATGGTGGCGTGACGCCGATCGAGGTCAAAGAGATCGTCTATCAAGCGGTTCCCTACGTCGGGATGGCTCGGGTCTTCGACTTTCTTAACGCCACCAACGCGGCATTGCGGACTCGGGGGATCGCGTTGCCGCTCGAGGACCAGTCCACAACGACGACCGAGACGAGGTTCGAGAAGGGTCTTGAAGTTCAGAGACGGGCCTTTGGAGATCGGATCGACCGGATGCACAAAGAGTCTCCGAGGGACCAGGCCCATGTCCAGAGGCTCCTCACGGCCAATTGCTTCGGTGACTTCTATACGCGCACCGGGTTGGATCTGAAGATCCGCGAGCTTCTGACGTTCTCGATGCTTGCGGCGCTCGGCGGGTGCGAGTCCCAGATTGCAGGGCACGTCGCCGCGAATCTCGCCGTCGGCAATGACCGCGCCGTGCTTGTCAGCACGGTGACGCAGTTGCTGCCGTTTATTGGCTATCCCCGTACACTGAACGCGCTGAGGGTGATCAACGAAGGCACATCCCTATGAAGATGCTGATCCTGGGCGCCAACAGGCAGCTTGCACGCAACACGACGCGCGTTTTTCCGCGGGATACGGATGCGAAACTCATGCTCTACCTTCGCCGAGTCGATCGACTGGGAAAGTCCGATCCCTCAGGTCGGTGACCGAATTGCGTTCGATCAGCTCCGGTTCAATGATGGTGACAGTGCTCGTACGAATCCCCCCGTCCCTGACTTTTTCGAGCAGCAGGTTCGCCGCCGTGGCCCCCATGTATTGGCTTGGATGATTGATTGATGTCAGCGGCAGGTCCGGAAGATCTGCGAGCGCAGAATTGTCAAAGCTCACGACTGACAGGTCTCGAGGAAAAGCGAGTCGATAGTCGCGTCCCACACGGATGAGCTCCATTGCTTCCTGATCATTCGTGCACACGAAAGCGGTCGGAAAAGGCCGGCCTCTTTTCGCCGCCTCCGCGAAACTCTCGGAGATTTGATCCTTGATATCGCCAGCGTTCTTCTTCCTGTCATAGCCGATGATCCAATCTTCCGCCGCCGTCTGTCCGGCCTCCCGAAGGAACTCGAGCGCTCCCTGCATTCGCAGTATCTTCGGGTAGTAGTTCTTATGATAGACGATACCGATTCGACGGTGACCTCGTTGCCAGAGATAGGATGCTGCCAGCCTGCCGCCGGCGCGGTCGTTCATCACGACGGCGTTGAACTGATGGCCGGGATAAAAATTGTCGATCAGCATGATCGGGATGCCGGAAAGCTGAATATCTCGTAGCAGATCCAGGTTCATCGGATCCCGACCATCGTACGCCGGCTGGAGGATAATGCCGTCAACTTTCAGATTCCATAGCTTTGTCAAAACATCGCGCTCGACTTTCGTATCTTCCATAGACTCGGACAGGACAAGGTGGTAGCCGTTCTTCGACAGTGTGTTGTTGCAGCCCTGCACGATTCGAGGAAAGATATACTCCTGCGAGTACAGGGAAACGAAACCCACCGTCATCGTACCGCTCTTACGCGCCCCAACGCAGAAAGTCCCGACGCCTTTCTTTGTGTCGACAATCCCCGCGTGGGAGAGATTGCTCAGGGCGGTGCGAACCGAGTTCCGCCCGACTGAAAGCAACTCGCACAGTTCGCCCTCCGAGGGAAGCAAATCGCCAGCCTTGAACTTCCCGCTTTCGAGTGCTTCGAGTATCCATTCCTGAACGCGTTTGTACTTCGTCATCATATTGACCAGATAGAATAGCCTATTGGTATAGCTTTATAGCTTTCAATCCTGTGACTGTCAAGTTGGCAACTTTTTGCTTGACAATATCTATGGAGGTGGTATTATCGCTCGGACATATACCAATATCATATACCAATATGAGGAGGAATGGCATGAGAACCAGAACAGTCCTTTCTACGGTGCTTTTTGTTGCCATAGGCTGTTTGCTCCTATTGGCGGTGGGCCAAGCCGCATCCGCCCAGGCAATGAAGCTCAAAATCAACACTGATGCGAGCGGCTATAGCGAACCAGTGTGGCCGGAGCTCTCCACACCAGCCTCGATTACTGTCTGGACATGGATAGCGAACGCGGACAAGCTCGTACCTCTGTTTCAGAAGGCCTTTCCGAGCATTCAGGTCGACCTGAAGAGCGTTGGACAGGGGCAGCCCGAATACACAAAGCTCGCTACCGCAATACAGGCAGGCAGCGGCGCTCCGGACGTCGTGCAGGTGGAGTTTCAAGCCCTGCCGCAGTTCGTTGAGACCAGCGGTCTCATGGATATCTCACAGTACGTTGGCGACACCAAGCCGCTTTTTCCCGAGTGGACGTGGAACCAGGTTTTCTTGAACGGGAAACTCTATGCAATCCCTCAGGACGCCGGACCAGAAGGGCTGATTTACCGAAAGGATCTGTTCGACAAGCATCATATCCGGGTTCCGAGGACATGGGCGGAATTCGAACGCGCCGGAGCGCTTCTTCATCAGGCCGACCCGACAAAATACCTGACCTTCATTGCCGTGAACGACCAGGGCGAGATCAACGGACTGCTGTGGCAGGGCGGAGTTTTCCCATTCAAGAACACGCCGAACGGCTGGAAGATCAATTTCACGAGCGAAGCAGCCAAGAAGGTCATGAATTACTGGCTAGGGCTTGTCAAAAAGGGATATGTGCAGGTAGCCAACGCCTGGACGCCGGAATGGAGCCATAATCTCGGTCAGGGAGCCTATGCCGCCGTGATTGGCGCAGCCTGGTCCCCAACCTATGAGATCGAGCCCTACATGGAGAAGGGAACAACGCAACAGTGGCGCGTCGCCGAGATGCCGCAGTGGAACATGGGGGACAAGGTGGACAGCAACTGGGGAGGATCGACGGATGCTGTTACCACGCAGACCAAATATCCCGAAGCTTCCGCTCTCTTTGCAGCATGGATCAACACGCACAAAGACGCTGTCGCCGTCCTGTCCACCGACATCGGCCAGGGAGGATCCGGGCTCTTCACTGCTCAGGTGAGCTCCGGCAAGCTGCCAAGCTTCGCCGGCCCGAATGCGTTCCTTGGTGGCCAGACTGCAAACTCGATTTTCACGAAGATGATGCCATGGGTCGACAAGAGCTTCGAATGGAGCCCGTGGACGAGCTATGTGTACAACGAGATGCAGGTACAGTTTACCAATCTGTTTAGCGGCAAGATCACAACCGACCAGGCCCTGCAGAACCTTCAAGACAAGGTAGTGGGTTTTGCGCGAAGCCAGGGATTCAAGGTCGCTGACTAACTGATTTCGCGAGTCTGCCGTTGCTTATGCATGGCCCTGATCTGATCCCTTGATCAGGGCCCTTTCCCTTTCGTTGGGAAGCGACGCGGGTCTAGTTTGCAGGAGTTGATGATGATCGTCAGCCAGCGCTCTTGGAGTTCCCGAGCCGTACCTTATATAATGCTCGCGCCTTTTCTCGTTCTCTTTTTCGGCTTTTTCATCTATCCGCTGCTCTACGCCTTCCGCCTCAGCCTGTACGCGGGCCGTACGGGGCGCGGCACCTTTGTTGGATTTGCCAACTACATTACGGCATTCAAGGACGGATCTTTCTGGTCTTCGATCCTCACCGTGGCCCGATTTGGCGTCATGCAACTTCTGATCATGCTGATTCTTGCCCTTGCCCTTGCGCTGTTGCTTGACAGTCCAATCATCAAAGCCAGGGCCACCTTCCGCCTCCTTTACTTTCTCCCCTATGCGGTCCCTGGCGTCATTGCTGCTCTCATGTGGGGCTTTCTGTATTCGCCGCAACTCAACCCCCTGCTTGCCGTGCTCGGCATCTTTCGTCATGGCAAACCACCCGACCTCCTCTCCCAGAGCAACCTCCTTTTCAGCATCGTAAACATCGTGACCTGGGAATGGACAGGATACAACATGACCCTGTACTTTGCGGGACTGACATCCTTGCCGCTCGAGCTCTACGATGCCGCCAAGATAGATGGCTGCAACGAGTTTCAGACCGCTATTCGGATAAAGCTGCCCCTCATTCGACCGGTGATCATATTCACCTGGATTCTCTCGATAATAGGTACCTTTCAGCTCTTCAATGAGCCCTTCATCCTGTCGAGCCTCACCGCCGTCCCTTCAGACTTTACGCCCAATGTGTACATATACAACATGGCCTTCGCGTATTACAATTTTCATTATTCGGCGACTCTGTCATTCTTCCTGGCGTTCGTTACGCTGTGCGCGTCGCTGCTCTTCCTGTACCTGACCTCGGGGGAACAACGGATGGCGCGTCGCAGGAATGGCAGCTATGACGCGCGAGGGGTGACAAAATGAACACCCCAGTCGGCTCCTCCGCTTTGCAGCGGTTGTACCACGGCCGCTCGTATGCCCGCCGTCGGGTTGTCATTGGGGTTCTTATTCTCTTCCCCATGAGCCTGCTTGCGATGTACTTCATCCTTCCACTCTTCTGGCTCCTGGTTTCGACGTCAAAGTCAACCGACCAGCTCTTCAACACCCCCATGTTCGCTCCGTCGTCTCTCTCTGGCCTCGTAACCAATCTGCGGGAGCTGGGTCAGAAAGAAGGGGGAGCTTATTGGCGGTGGTATCTCAACTCGATCATCTATTCCACCGTGACCGCTGGACTGGGGACTCTGATCAGCGCGCTGGCAGGCTACGCACTGTCAAAATACCAGTTCAAGCTGCGGGATGCAGTCAGGTTCATGGTGCTCGTGGCGCTCTTGCTTCCTGCGGCGACGCTCACGATTCCTGTCTTTCTGCTGATAAAGAGCCTTGGATTGATGGATACCTACGTGGCGGTCATCCTCCCGCTGCTTGCCAGTCCCTTCGGAGTGTATTTCATGAACGTCTACGTGGGAGAAACCATGCCGAACGAGCTCATCGATTCCGGGCGGATCGACGGAGCCAGCGACTACCAGATCTTCAGGCGTATTGCAATTCCCATCATAAGCCCGGGGCTCGTTACCCTGTTCCTGATAAGCTTCATATCCTCGTGGAACAATTTCTTTCTGCCCCTTCTGGTCTTGAGCAGCTCCAGACTCTTTCCCGCCACTCTGGGGCTCCAAATGTGGGTTTCCAAGCTCATCAATCCGGCCACCGGCATTCCTCCTTATCCGCTGATAATCCTCGGCTCAGCGCTTTCAGTCCTGCCGATGGCTATTCTGTTCCCGTTCTTGCGGAAACATATCGCGGCAGGAATTGCCACAGGGAGCATAAAGGCGTGACCGCACCACACGGTGCGCACCGTCCACAGATGGGTATGAAAGAACGATCGAGGGAGGCGGCACATCATGACAAAGGCCAGTGACGGTCCACGCCTTCATCTCGGCGTAGCGTATTACCCCGAGCAGTGGCCGGAAACCCGCTGGGAGGTTGATGCAGAGCTCATGGTACGAGCCGGCATTGCGACGGTCCGCCTTGCGGAGTTCGCCTGGCACATGTTCGAACCAGTCGAAGGAAGGCTTGAGTTCGGTTGGCTCGAGCGCGTCCTTGCAGTGCTGGCTCATCATAAGCTTTCAGCCATCCTCTGCACACCGACGCCTACGTATCCGGCCTGGCTGCACCGGAAGTTTCCGGACATCCACCAGATCAAGAGCAACGGACAGATCAAAGAGTTCGGTCAGCGCCAGGATGCCTGCAAGAATCATCCTGGCTACCGTCGGCATGCCCTCGAGATCACCGAGATTGTTACGAAGCATTTCGGGTGCCATCCGGGCGTGGTTGCATGGCAAACGGACAACGAGCTCGGATGCCACGGAACCGCCAGATGCTATTGCGCCCATTGCGAGCGCGCCTTTCAATCATGGCTGTCGCGTCGATTCAAAGACATCGGCCGCCTTAACGAGGCATGGGGTACGGCATTCTGGAGCCAGCAATACAATGACTTCTCCGAAATCTCACTGCCCCGCGACACCGCTGATCGAAGGGGCATGGCCGGACAAAATCCCGGACTCCTGCTCGACTTTTTCAGGTTTTCTTCCGATGTCCAGGTCTCATTCAATCGCGAACTTGCAGATATCATCCGGGCCAGCAGCCCGTCACGACCTGTCACGCACAATCTGATGGGCGCGTTCACCGACATCAACTACTTCGACCTGGCGCGTGACCTCGACGTGGTATCGTGGGACAACTACCCGTTTTTCCAACCGCAAACCGCTCATCAGCCGCCGTCTCCCTTGCCCCACGATCTCATGCGCGGCTTGAAAAGCCGCAACGTATGGGTCATGGAGCAAGCGTCGGGGCCGGGAGGCTGGGATCGGTTCTATTCTACTCCAGAACCCGGCCGGATGAAAATCTGGGCTTACCAAGCCATCGCGCACGGGGCTGATTACGTCAGTTTCTTCCGTTGGCGCACCGCCCGTTTCGGCACCGAGCAATATTGGCACGGGATCCTGCCTCACCATGGACAGCCGGGATATCGCTACCAGGAGCTCACGCAGCTTGCCTCCGAAGTGAGATCGCTCAGCTCGGAGCTCGCGGGAAGCCACGTCCCAACCGATGTTGCGATTCTCTATGATTACGACAGCTTGTGGGCGCTCGAGATACAGCCTCATAGCATGGAGGGGATTTCCTATTACCAGCTCGCGAACGACTACGCAACGGCGCTGTCGCGCCTGGGAATAGTGGCCGATATCGTCTCTGCCGACGGAGACTTCGGTTCCTATAAGCTGCTCATCCTTCCGGCACAACACGTGTCCAGCCCCCAGTTTGCCGACAAGCTGCAGGAATATATCCAGGCGGGAGGCATCGCAGTGATCGGCGCGCGAAGCAGTGTCAAGGACGAGGAAAATGCGGTACACGAGGAACAGCTTCCTGCAGGCCTGCGCCATATCGTAGGCGGCCGGGTTGAAGACTATGATACCTTCTCCTACCTGGCCACTGAGCCCGTTGAAGTGATTTCTGCCAACGGGGCACGATTTCCCGCCGCGCACCTTGCCGAGCTGGTCACGCCGGACGCTGGAGCCTCAGTGCTCCTTACCTATTCAGGCCGCTACTATTCGGGCACCGCGGCCGCGCTGCGGAACTCGTTCGGTCGGGGCGCTTCGTTCTACTTGGGCACCTATCTCGACAGGGGAGGGCTTCGAGCGTTTCTCCGGCCGGCGCTCCACGAAGCCGGAATCCCAACTGTCGAGGACCTGGACCCTGGTGTTGAAATCTGCGTTCGGCGCACCGACCATGCAACCTACCGTTTCTATCTGAACCATGATACCTCAAAGAAATCCGTGCATCTGGTTCAAAGTGGACGTGAAATGACAACGGGCGCCACGGTGCACGGCGTGCTGGAACTTGAGGCTCTCGGGGTGGCGGTAGTACGGGAAGACTAGCACGGATCTCTCGTACTTCAAGCCGAAGCCTTGAAGAGCGCGTCCTTGAGTAGCGGCATGTGGCGGTCTTGTATGGGCCATCAACGCATAGACCGAGGTACTCGGCCTGCAGCTCGCTTGATGCCGTCAATGAGAGACTCGCGGCAGCCGTAGAGATTGTCGAACTTGCTCTTCGTGACTGAATCGTTGACGTTGATCGCCGGCACAAGAAGCTCGAGCTCGCGTCGGCCCCAGGCTGCCAGCGGACCTTTATTGCGTTGCCATCAACAATTGATTACCGTCGCAAAACGCACTCGATGCAATAAGAAACAACCTCGTACGTCATGTGCTTTGAAGGCGGAGAAACGAAAGGAGAAAACATGCTGAAAGAGGGAGTTAGCATCGAACATAGAGGTGGTATCGGCCGCGTCCACCGTTCGGGGGACGAGAAGAGTCCGAAGCCATGGATGGGCGATCTGATAGCGTTTCTCTATGACCCCATCATGACCGGATCGATGTTCCCCAAGAAGTTCGAAGCTTCATACGAAAAGCACCTGGAGTTCCTGCGATCGCAGCTCTGCGGATTCCATCGGACCGATGTGCTTGAGCTTGCGACCGGCAGCGGGAATCTCGCCGAAGTGTTGCCTCCCGACAATCGCTATTTCGGGATCGACGTGAGTGAGGGGCTTCTCAGGCTGGCGAAGAGGAAATTTGAAAAAGCGCGCATCGCATCCTTCGAGCTGTACGCCTGTGCGGCCGAGGATCTGCCTTTTGCCTCGGATAGCTTCGACGTTGCGGTTTGCAACTTGTCGTTAAATTTCTTTACCTCCCTCGAAAAAGTTCTTGGGGAGCTCAGGCGCGTCTTGAAGCCAGGCGGCAGCTTCATCTGCAGCATTCCGGTGCCGGAGCGCAACCGTCGCGGCACAAGCTTCCGTGGCGAGCTGCGTTCTGAAAAGCAGCTTTCAGAGGCTTTCAAGTCTCATGGGTTCTCTTTCTCGGCGCAGGAGCTCAAAAACGGCACGCTGCTGTACTTCAAGGCGACCCGTGGGGCGTGAGCAGAGCATCAGGTCAGAGGAAAAAATGGAGGATGCTGGGTCAGGGAAGAGGACGTCTGGGGCGGTTGTCCGCGTCGCATTGGAGAAGGAAAGCGAGAACGCTATGATGATGGCGAACCGCTTCCGCTATGTCTTCCTGCTTCTCCTCACTGTGATGATGTTCGTTTTCCGCAAGGACGGCACCGCGGCGCCGTCGATCATCGCGCTCCTTGTGTTCTGGACCGTGACCATTGTCAATACGGTCGTTTTGCGCAAGCACGAGCTGGCGTGGTCCCTGGCCTTCAACTATCTTATCGTCGTGCTCGATTGCTCGATCATTTTCGCGATGATCCTGATGCAGTCCGCAGGGGCTGATGGCCGTACCGACTACGTGCTCGCATTAAAAAACGAAAACTACTGGATCCTTCTTTTCCCCCTGATTCTGCAGGTCCTCCAGTTGAGGATCAAGCCCGTTGTCCTCACCATCAGCTTCATGCTCGCCATCCAGTACTTCCTTGTCGGTCTTGCCCTCTCCGGCCATGCTGACCTGACAACCAGCTTTCCTGAGGCGCGCATGAGCGGGAAACTGTATCTCCTGGACGCGCTGCTGAAACGTCCCGTGATCGTGATTATCGTTGGCCTTGTCACGATCTATAGCATTTACAGAGCCGTGTCCATGGTGCGGCGCCTTGCTGACGCGCAACAGCAGAAAGTTGTGCTTTCTCGGTACTTTTCCCCGGGGGTCGTGGAAGAAATCACAGCAAACCCCGAGGTCCTGCGCCGTGGCCGGCGGCAGAAGGTGGCCGTTCTGTTCATGGACATACGCGATTTCACCGGGCTTTCCGAGCAGATATCCCCAGATGAGCTTGTCGCATTTCTTGCGGAGTTCCGGGAACGCATGTCACGGGTGATCTTTGCCACGGGAGGCTCCATCGACAAGTTCATCGGTGACGCCATCCTGGCTACTTTTGGCACGCCCCGGCCTTCCCCATCGGCCGGCGTGGACAGCGGGAATGCAGTCAGAGCGGCCCTGGGGATGCGACGGGAATTGAGCGCAATAAACGCCCGGCGACTTTCAGACAATCTTGCGCCGATCGGGATCGGCATGGGTGTCCACTGCGGAGAGGTGATTGCGGGAAACATTGGAAAAGGCGACCTTCTGGAATACTCCGTGATTGGAGACGCCGTGAACACGGCATCCCGGATCCAGGACCTGTGCAAGACCTTCGGGAGGGACCTCATTGTCTCGCGGGCAGTGTACGACAATCTGGACGTGAAGGCGCGGAAATCCCTGCCCGTGCAGCCGCTGCCGGCCACGCGCGTCAAAGGAAAAGGCGACCCTCTTCAGTTGCTGGCCATCGCGGGGAGTCCTATTTCAGCTTGAAGCGGATGGGGTACCGAAAGCGCACGGCCACGGGTTACCCGTTGGCCTGCACCGGCTTTGCTACCACCCCCTTGAGTGCCTTGATTGCCGCTTCGGCAAAACCGTAGCCAGGATCTTTCAGCACGACCACCTTGCGATGGTGCCATACTGATCGATATAGAGCTCGAGGTATACCTTCTCTTCGATCCCTTGACGCGCAGCAAGAGGTAGCTGTTCCAGTTCGCGACGAAGAACGCGACAGCCAGCGTCACCGCGATGGCCGTGGACAGGGGAGCGATGATGCGGAAAAAGATCCCGTAGTGCGACAGGCCGTCCATCATCGCCGACTCCTCCAGATCCTGGGGGAAAGTACGGTCTAGATATCAATCAGACGCCGAAGGTTCATTACGGGAGGTTATCGATGCCTTTGTCGAGCGTCTCGATCACCCAGAGTATCCAGCCGAAGGGGTAGTTGCCTCGCGTCGGCGTATGTTCGGTGGGGATATGTCCCGGCACGAACGATTCCCCCACATTGCCTAGTGTTAATCGGCGCAGCGCCACGCCAAACTCAAATCGCCTATCGTTGGGTTCGATTTTTTCCCAAATGCAATTTACCTGCCATTGATTGTATCGCGTGGGCCGCTCTGGCAACGACATCCCTAAAAAGTGGATCGAGACTCGCGGATCGGCATGGAAGTTTTCTGTCGTTCTTCCGGGCCAAATCTCCAAGCCGGCCATGCAGCGAAAATCTATTTTATCGGTATCTTCATAAAACTCCAGGATGGCTTCGATACGAGCGCGGGCAGATTCGGCTATTGCTTCGGAAGACGCCTCGCCCTTAATCACGGTTTGCTCATAGATGGTTCGAAACTTCTTGAGGTAGTACTCCAAGTATTCCTCTTTGACGACGAATCCAGTCCCTTTTGTTGCCGCGTTTACGGGGAAAAGCGCGCTCTCTTTTGCATTGGGGGTGATATACACCGGTAAGTGAGATCCAACTCCGCCTCCCCCCATTGCCGAGTGCTCTTTGCCTTCTAATGCCGCGCGCATCTTTTTCAGATTAACGATCCGCTGGCCCAGGTTCCACTCGACAAAATCCTTAGGCAATTCCTGCACCGGGAACTTCCTTGTCCGACCCTCTATTTTTAGAGTAAAGCCGTCTCCTGCTTTTGAGCGTGCTGCCATTGTCATAATGTATAACATTGCAAATTTTATTTAAATTCTTTCTTTTCAGGCTTTAAGGAGCTGGACGCTCGTTTCGACTGGGCAGCAGCTTCTGAACTACCTCGTAGAATTGTTGATCGTCCATGGACGGTTTTACGATCGCGCCGCTCGTTGGCGGCGATGTGCGAGAGCGACTGCCCGGCCTGCCATCTGCGGTAGATCTCCCATAGGTCGCGCTTCTTCATCCTTCGATAGCCCATCCTTGATGTCTCCCCTCTGGAGACACCCTACCGGCGATCGTCGGGGTGGGGAATTGACGTGACCCCAGCTCCCGCTCAGCTGGGGATTCTATGTGACCCCGGACAGATTGGCCTCCGCTTGTTCCCGGTTGGCCAGCGCCCGCTCCGGGCTCGCCTGTGGCTGCGACAGGCGAGCTAATAAGCCTACATACTACCTCGTGAGCCAAATGGTGGAGAAGGAAGAGAGCACAGCGGAACCGGGCTTTGAGAACTTCATCACAAGAGCAAAGCTTTCTATCACATCCTCGCGGATAACTTCATTCACGGTTTTATTGAGGTTGCCCGGCATTATCGCGGAGAGGCATCCGCACGGGAGATGGTCAGGCTGCTCAGCATGCAATATTTCTAGGGAGTAAATGCCTTTCTATGAAATGACACGAGCTTGAGGATTCCTGGAAAGGCGAGATACTCTCCGAGAAGTACTTTCCGAGAAGCCGCTTGTCTATTTCACTGCTTTTGGACATAATCCAAAATACTTTGTTGCTCCAATAAAGTGGAGTTTGCCCGTACGCACCCGGGATCGTACGCTTTCCTGGGCCTGAAGCGCATTATTGGGTTGCGGAGCAGAAATGGCATTATTCGGAAGTGAAAAACTCTTCAATATAAAGGACAGTCACGAGCTCCTTCGGGCGCTCTCCAGCCGCGCGCATTGGAGCCTCATCCGTGCTGAAGTCCTGAAGGCAATCATTGACAATGCCAAAGGCGACGTTCTGAAGATCAGCCGCCTCGTATTCGTCGCGGAGTACCACGATTGCGTGAAGAACAACTTCGTCGACCTCGCCAAGATCTGGCAGGACCCGGCACAGGCGCTCTCGGCGTTCGCTGCCACGTTCGTCGGCCTTGCCGGAGACATCATCCAGCACCTGGGAGACATGGCGGAAGGCTCGGCGCGTCAGGTCCAGGCAGCCGGCCTGGTGGAGCTCTCATTCCACTCCGCCATCCTCTGTGACCCGTACTTCCTTGCCGCATACAAGGGCCTCGCCGTCTACTACAACGCCACGGGGCGCAAAGAGCTTGCCGCCGGTGCCTGCCGTCAGTTCGACGAAGCGGAGAAAAAGCTCCTGGAGGCCACGGATGATTACCTGCGCGCCTATCGCGAGTCGAAGTACAAGCCCGTGGCGTCGTCCTTGCGAGCTGAGATCAATCGCCTGAAAGCAAGCCTCGGGATCACGGGCGTTTAGGCGTTGGGAGCGGGCGGGAAGAGCGCCGAATACGGCTGAAGCCGCCCTACTGCGCGGCTTCAGTCTCTGCCGTCAGCCGGGAAACGATCTCCGGGTAGCCGAGCAGCGTGGCCCCGGCCCGAAGCTCTTCGAAAATCTCCCCCGCCTCAGGGGAGAAGAAATCCCTCTCCACCTCTCCAGAACCGGGCTCCATGATGATGAGCCGGCGCGCGTGGCCCGCAAGCCGCAGGTTGCCAAGGTTGCCCGTGCCAACGGGGAACGGGCAAAGGATTGTCACATCGGCTTCACGGACAAGGCGGGATGCGCGGGCCACGTCCGCATCGTCTATCCGCGAGAAAGCGCCCACGGATTCCACGGGCAAAGCAAGGCTTCGCCAAAGCTTCTCATCAGAATCGTATTCGTGCGCAATTCCTCCCGAGAGACGGAACCCCCTGCGATACAGCTCACGCGTCAGGTTCACCGCGCTGCCCGCCCCGCCGATGAGGTGCACTCTCATCGTCCGGGAAACGGCGCGGCCAGGCACAACGGTCACCGTCAAGCTTCCCGTGGCGGAGCTCGCTGAGATCAGCGTCCGAACCGCATAGACACGGTCAAGCAGCTCAGGCCGCAGCACCGCTTCAGGCGCGCCGGATGCGGCTATGGCCCCTTTGTCCAGCAAAACAAGGCGCGTGCAGTATTCGGCGGCCACACTGAGGTTGTGAACGGAGACAATCACGGCACGGCCGGAACGGGCCATCTCCTGCGTCATGGAGAAAATCCGGTCCTGATGGCCAATGTCGAGGCTCGAGCTCGGCTCGTCCAGCAGAAAAATGTCGGTGTCCTGAACCAGAGTCTTCGCAAAAAGCACGAGCTGGCGTTCACCGCCGGAGAGCTCCCCCATGACCCTGTCTTCGAGGCCCGGCAGCCCGACCACTGACAGGGCGTCCAGGGCCATTTGCTTGTCCTGGGCGGACTCCGGGTCGAATCTTCCCCGGTACGGATACCTGCCCATGAGCAGGACTTCCATCACCGTAAACGCCGGGGCAAAAAGGGCCTCCTGGCTCATCCAGGCAAGGAGCCGGGCACGCTCGCGCGCGCTCATTTCCGGGAGCAGGCGCCCGCAAAGACGCACTTCGCCGCTTGTGGGACGAAGGGCTCCCGACAGCAGCCGCAGAAGGGAGGTTTTTCCGGAGCCGTTGGGTCCGATGATCCCGACAAGCTCCCCTCGGTCCACCGAAAGGTCGATCGAGTCGATGATGCGCTTGGGGCCCGCGGACCATACAAGCCCGGCCGCCTCGACAAGGGCCGTCACTGCTCGCTCACTGCGCTCACTGCACACTCACCGCACGCCTCTGCGCGCGCAGGACGAGGCTCAGGAGGTACGGGCTGCCGATGACGGCAGTGATGATGCCGACCCGTATCTCGAACGGCGGCGCAATGGAGCGGCCAATCAGGTCGCAGACGACGAGGAACAGCCCGCCTCCCAACGCAGAGGCGAGGATCAGCCGCCGATGATCGGGACCAATCAGCATCCTCAAGAGGTGCGGCACGAGGAGCCCGATGAAACCGATTGGGCCTGTCACGGAAATTGCGACCCCTGTGACAACCGCGCTGAGCGCCAGCAGGATGCGCTTGACCGTCTCCACGGATACGCCGAGAGAATGCGCTCCTTCCTCCCCCAGGCTGAAGAGGTTCAGCTCGCGGGAGAAAAGGGAGAGCGCGATGACTCCGGGAACAAGGACTGGCGCTGAGAGCAGCACGTGCTGCCAGGTGCGGCCGTCAAGGCCCCCCATGGTCCAGAAGACGTACTGGCTCACCTCGTATTGGCGGGCAAACAAAAGCAGACCCGAGGTCACCCCGCCGCAGAGCGCGGAAATGGCCATTCCGGAAATGATGATGAAAAAAAGAGACGTTGTTCCCCGCGAGCTGGAAAGGAGGTAGATCAGGGTCGTTGAAAGAAACGCCCCCGCGATTGTGAATACCGGCATGAGAAGCTGTGACGTTTCCACGAAGCCCGTCGTTATGGCGATGACGGCCCCCAGGCTGCCGCCCGCGGAAACGCCGAGGATTTCCGGGCTTGCCATCGGGTTCCTGAACAGCCCTTGCATGACCACGCCGCAAACGGCGAGGGAGCAGCCCACGAGCACCGCCGCTATCACGCGCGGCAGGCGCAGCTCGCTGACGATGGTGACCGTGGTGGCGTCCGGCGCCGCGAACAGGGGCAGGCCGAGTGACCGCGCGGCCATGGCGAGCACGGACAGCGGTTTGATGGGCACGGTTCCGACGCAGAGGCCGGCAATGACCGCGGCAAAAAGAAGAACGGTGAGCGCAAGGAAGGCGAGTCCCCGCTTCTTCTTCACGGGCATGCGAGCCGACCTTACGTCACGGCGGGCGCCGCGAAAAGCCACTCCACCGCGTCGTGCAGCATCCGGGAGAGCACGATGACCTCCATGTTGTTGCCGGCTTTTTCGATTGCCTTGATGATCTGCTCCCGCGTCGAGCGCGCGCGAAGGTTTTCACGCAGCGCTGACACTTCCGTTTCGAGGGCAGGATCATCCTTGGCAACCACGTCCAGGAGGTAGAGGGAGAGAAGCTGGAGCACGGGGTCCCGATCGGATTTCGAAAGCTCCGAAAGCTCGGCCTTTGCCTCCTCCGCGGATTTCATCTGCAGCAGGCTGAAAGCGTGGTTCCATCTGACCCAGTCCCTGTCCGACACCTTTTTTGTTGCCAGGAGGCCGCGGAAAAAAGTTTCGGGCTCCTTGGGGTCTTTCGCCAGCAGATAGGGGATGCCGAACTGAAGGCTGAACTGGGGGATGAGGCGCGGTTTTCGGCCTCGAAGAAAAGTCTCCAGCGCGCGGATGCTCTCCGTGTTGGAGGTCACCAGGTACGTGTTGAGGAGCAGTCGGACGCGCATGGCGGACACCCAGCCGTGGTGGTATATCCTCTTCTCCAAAAAACCCGCCACGCTCGTCCAATCCTCCCGTTCCAGCCCGTCGAAGAGCCTCCAGTTGAGGATGAAATAAGCGTCGACCGCCGCGAGGGCGGCGAGGAACACAAGCGCGATGGGCCAGTTCCGAGACCAGAACAGCGAGGACCAGTCCCCCCCCAGCATAAAGACGGGCGTAAGAAAGATCACGAGGAATGCAACCCCAAGGACGACATTGAGTATCACGAAGATGGCTTTCAATTTCATGAAAAACCCCTATACTGAGAGTAGACTAGGCGCGATATAGTAGGAGAAAAGGGGTCCCCAGTAAAGGGGAGAAGGGACTACAGACCATGAGGGGCATGTCACTATCGGAGTTGACGCCCAACATTTATTTCGATCAACCCGTTTTCCTCGACAAGGGGTTCATCCTCCTCACGCCGGATTCCCCTGTCACGCCGGAGCTGACCAACAGGCTGAGGAAGTGGAAGTACACGGAAGTCTTTTCTGACGGGACCAGGAAAGATGTCCCGAGCTACCTCTCCGGCTCGGAGTCCACAAGCGTGGCGCCGCAGACAATCGACGAAGACATCGCGGCAAACAAGCAGGCGGCGGCCGCCCGTACGTTCTACCGGGAGCTCTCAGGGTTCGCATCCGCGCTGTTCGCCAACTACGTGGCGGACGGTGTCATGCGCCTGGGAGAAATCACCGAGTGGGTCAAGAAGACCATCCAGATGGTGCACGACAATCGGGATTCGCTCCTGCGCTTCGTCGACAGGAACGCGGAAGGGGACCGGTACCTGATCAGCCACGCGGTCAACACGACCATCCTTTCCATCGCCATCGGGGAGTTCCTCAAGGCTCCTCCGCATCGCCTCATTGAGCTGGGTAACGCGTGCCTCCTGCACGAGATCGGCATGTTCAAGCTTCCCGTGGAGCTGCGCCGATCCTCCGACCCCTTGAACGATGAGCAGAAGAAAGTCCTCGCCACCCACACGCTCCTGGGGTACAGGATCCTGAAGGGCTTCTCGGCGCCTGAGAACGTCGCGCTCGCCGCTCTCGAGCATCACGAAAGGGTGGACGGGACCGGCTACCCGCGCGGGCTTTCGGGAGACAAGATCACAGAGTACGCCAAGATCATTGCCGTGGCCTGCTCGTATGATGCAATGGTCTCCAGCCGTCCGTTCAAATCGGAGCCTCTCGACGGCCATTCCTCCATCAAAGACCTCCTCCAGAAGCACCGCGGCCATTACGATGACAAGGTGCTCAAGGCCTTCGTGTACACGCTGTCGGTGTACCCCGTGGGAACCGCGGTGCTGCTCACCAACAACAGCAAGGGTCTTGTGACGCGGACTGACCCGGCGCGGCCGCGCTGCCCGGTTGTCCGGGTCGTGGTGGACCCGCAAGGGATGAAGCTCGATGACCCGCCCCTCGTCCAGATCACGGAAGGAAAAGGGCTGGGAATCGCGCGGGTGCTCGGCACGGAGGAGTCGAAGCTCATCAGGGACATGATATGAATGTCCGGGTGACCTACCCCAACGGGCAGGCGCGTGAGTTCCTGGCCGGCACTCCCGTACGGGAGGCCGCCGCAGACCCCTGCTTTCCCAGGAGCGCGCATGCCGCGGTTGCCGCCCGGCTCAACAACGAAGTGGTGAGCCTGGAATCCGCCCTGACGGTGAACTGCACGCTGGAACCCGTGGACCTGGAAAGCAAGGAAGGGGTTCTCATCTACAGGAAGTCGCTGTGCTTCCTCCTGTCCATGGCTTCAAAGAAGGCGTTCCCCCGGCACAGGCTCATTATTGGGCATTCATTAGGGCAGAGCTACTTCTACTACCTGGACGGAATGGAGGGGCTTTCCGCTTCGGATGTGGAGCGCCTCGAAAGCGCCATGCGGGAAATCGTCGCACGGGACGCGCCAATCATCTCCTTGTTGCTTTCCTACCGGGAGGCGGTGGAGTATTTCGAGAAGCACAACCAGCCCGACACCGTCCTGCTCCTGAAGAATCGCAACGACCCGTCCATCAGGGTCAACTCCTGCGAGGGATACCTGGACCTGTCCCACGGCCCGCTCGTACCGTGCACGGGGCTGCTTTCCGTTTTCGGGATCAAAGGGTATCCGCCGGGATTCCTGCTGCGCTACCCGTCATCGCACGCGCCGGAGGACCTCGGCCCGTTCCAGGACAACCCCGTGCTGTACTCCATCTACCGGGAATACAAAAACTGGGGAAAAATACTCCGGGTGGGCTCCGTCGGAAGGCTCGACGAGCTGATACGTGATGGCGGGATCCAGGAGTTCGTGCAGGTGGCGGAAGCCCTCCAGAACAAGAAGATCGCGGAAATCGCGGACAGGATCACGGCGAAAAGGGAAGCCGTCCGTTGCGTCCTGATTGCCGGCCCTTCATCGTCCGGCAAGACCACGTTCTCCAAGAAACTGATGATCCAGCTTCGCGTTGTAGGCAGGAATCCCGTCACCATCTCCCTGGACGACTATTACAAACCTCATGAGCTCACGCCGTTGGATGAGGAAGGGAAGCCCGACTTTGAATCCCTGGAGGCCCTGGACGTCGAGCTGCTGAACAAGCACCTCGTCGGTCTGCTCGCCGGTGAAGAGGTGGAGACGCCGCTTTTCGACTTTCACGCCGGCAAGCGCAAGCCCGCTGGATTGCGCATGCGCTTTCCCGAGCGCGCAATCCTCATCCTGGAGGGGATCCATGGCTTGAACGATGCCCTCACGCCGCTGGTTCCGCGGGACCAGAAGCACAAGGTGTACGTCTCCGCGCTGACGCAGCTCAACCTCGACGACCACAACAGGATTGCCACCACGGACAACCGGCTCATCAGAAGGATGGTGAGGGACAACCAGTTCCGAGGCCATTCCGCGGGGCAAACGCTTACCATGTGGCCTTCCGTGCGGCGGGGTGAGGATCGAAACATCTTTCCTTTCCAGAACGCCGCCGACTCGGCCTTCAACTCGGCGCTCGACTACGAGTTGGCCGTGCTCAAGGTGTACGCCGAACCGCTGCTCGCATCCGTCAAGCCGGACCTCCCGGAATACCAGGAGGCGCGCCGCCTGCTTTCCTTCCTGGAAAACTTCGCGCCGCTTCACCCCCAATGGGTGCCCGCCACCTCCATCCTGCGTGAGTTCATCGGAGAGAGCGCCTTCAAATATTGAGGGTTTTCACCTCCGCGAGCAGAGGCTTCTTCTGTCAGCTCAGCTGAACCGATTGGCCGGGTGATGGAACAATGGCGTTCCACCCCTTCTTCTCCGCAAGCGTCGAACGGAAATGCTCTGAAACCTGCGGCTCACCGTGAATGATGAACGCAGTCCGCGGCGGCCGCTTGATGAATGACGCCCAGCGCAGGAGCTCTTCACGGTCCGCGTGGCCCGAAAACCCCGAGATTCGCGCTATTTTTGCCCTTACCGCCTGCCGTTCCCCGAGGACGCGGACCTCCGCGGCTCCTTCCACGATCTGGCGGCCAAGAGTCCCCTGCGCCTGGTATCCGACAAAAAGCACCGCGCTTTCCGGGCGTGAGATGTTCCTGACGAGGTGATGCTTGATCCGCCCTCCCGTGCACATGCCCGCCCCTGCAATGATGACCACGCTGCCGGCTATCCTGTTGATTGCCTTGGAGTCTTCCCTGCTTCGGGCCATGACGAGCCCTGGCAGATCGAAGGGCGAGCGGTTCTGGCGGATCAACTCACGCATGTCGGTGTCAAAGAAGTCGGGCCAATGGCTGAAAACGTCTGTGACCTTCGAGGCCATGGGGCTGTCGAGGAAGACGAGCAGATGCGGGATCTTGTTCGCGAGAAGGAGGTTGTTGAGATAGTACAACACCTCCTGGGACCGCTCGATGGCGAAGCTGGGGATCACCACGTTCCCGCCCGCCGCAACGGTTCCCGTGACCACCTTCTCCAGCGTCTGTGTTATCTCGGCGTCACTGCCGTGCAGGGAGTCCCCATAGGTGGATTCCATCAGCACGTAGTCCGCCTGGTCGCAGGGGCTGGGATCATTGATGATGGGCCTGTCCCAGCGGCCGATGTCTCCGGAAAAAAGCACCGTCCGCGCGTCAGAGTTTGTGCCGAACCTGACCCTGATGGAAGCGGAGCCCAGGATGTGCCCGGCTTCGAAGAACTCAGCCTGGATGCCGCGAGCCACGCTGACGCTCTGCTGGAACTCCACGGTCTGAAACAAAGATGACGCGTTTTGGGCGTCTTTCTCCGTGTACAGGGGCGCAAGAGGTCGGGGACTCTCACGCCCTTCCCGGGCGTGGCGCGACTTCTTGTTCTCCGCGTCTTCAACCTGCAGACGCGCGGAATCCGCCATCACGATCTGCGCGATCTCCGCGGTTGGTCCGGTGGTGAATATCTTCCCGTGGAAGCCTTCTTTTACCAGCCGGGGGATCAGCCCGCAGTGATCCAGGTGGGCATGGGTCAGGAGAAGCGCGTCTATGCGGTCCGGCGCAATGGGAAACGGCTCCCAGTTTTTTGCCTGCAAGTCCCGCTCCTGGGAAAGACCGCAGTCCACGAGGATCATGGCGCCGTCTGATTCCAGCAGGAAACGGGATCCGGTAACGCTCCGGGCTGCCCCCAGGAACACAAGACGGGTCGGCATCAGATCCTGCCTCCGGCCCGCCTGTCGATGAATACGATCCAAATCGGAATGAGAAGCCCCGCCAGGAGCAGCACCACGGGCCAGAGGATGCTCCAGCGGGCAAGGAGGATTCCCAGGAGGTACAGGAAGGAGACGGAAACGATGATGAAGCCGACCAGGAGGCTCCAGCGCATACGCTGCCGCTGGACTGAGTACAGGTAGATCACGAGAAATGCCACGCCAAGGAAGAACAGGGGAATGACGGGATGCCAGCCGATCAGCGCGTAGTGGCTGCCAACCAGGATCCCTGCCGCGGCCCCTATGGAGAAGCCCGCCGGTATCAGCATCCACCAGTGGCTGCGCAGGGAAAAGAAAAGGGTCAAAAACGAAAGCCCGAGTCCCAGCGCGAAGAACCCTGCTGAATCCAGGGTAAAAATTCCCCCGAGCCCCAGGATGAGCGTCACAATGCCGCAGGTTATAAGCTCTCCCGCGGGGATGACGAACCATGACATCCAGCTCCCCGCCCCGGAGAGGAACAGGAAGATCAGTCCCACGACAATGAACAGCACCCCGAGCACGCGGGGAAGAACGAATGCGCTGACGGGGACGAGCTTGAAGTTGACGAGCAGGAAGAAGAGCCCGCTCACGATCATGGCGATGCCGACGAAGTCAGTCCGCCAGAAAAGGAACCGAAACCGGGCGTCTGCCCCCTTAGGCGGCTTCATAACCCTTTGCAAGGGCCTTGCGGTTGATTTCGTTGAGCTCGCGGTGCCGCGCGGACACGGCCTTGTCCAGGCATGCCTCCACGGCGTCCAGGGAGGCAATGGAGGGGCGCCTCTTGAGGAGCGCACCCAGAGCCGCCATGTTGGCGGCCTTGTAGGACCCGGCCGCCTCCGCGAGCTCGTTGGCGGCAATGGCCAGCACCTCGATGTCGGTCCGATCAGGCTTCATGTCTATGAGGGATTTGTTCCAGATCAAAAGCCCCCCGGCGCGGACAATGGGCTGGAACTTGATGAGGGACGGCGTGTTCAGGACGATGCAGATCGATGGGGACGGCACCAGAGGGGAAGCGATTTCGCCGTCGGAAACCACCACCGAGCAGTTGGCCGTTCCGCCGCGCATCTCCGCCCCGTAGGCGGGGATATGGGATACGTGCTTGCCCTCCCCCATCGCGGCAAGGCAGATGATTTTCCCGGCAAGGATGACTCCCTGGCCGCCGAAACCGGCAATGAAAATGTCTTCGTACACGACGGCCCCCTACTTGTCCCTGAAGTTTCGGAGCGGGAAGAACGGAACCATGTCGGAATCCACCCAGGCAGCAGCGTCTCGCGGCTCCATCCCCCAACCGGTGGGGCACATGGAGAGCACCTCGATGAATGAATAGCCCTTGCCTTCCGTCTGGTTGCGCAGGCCCTTCATCAGCGCCTTCTTTGTCCGCAGCACGTTCTTCACCGTGTTGACGGCGCAGCGCTCGATGAACACGGGCGATTCCAGCGTGTTGAGCAGCTCGCACGCCCGAATGGGGTATCCCGCTTCGTTGGGGTTTCTCCCGTACGGCGAGGTCTTGGTCTTCTGCGCCTGCAGCGAGGTGGGCGCCATCTGCCCGCCCGTCATTCCGTAGATGGCGTTGTTCACGAAGACGACCGTGATCTTCTCTCCGCGGTTTGCGGCGTGGATGGTTTCCCCGGTGCCGATGGCGAGCAGGTCCCCATCTCCCTGGTAGGAAATGACGATGCGGTCGGGATGGACCCGCTTGAGCCCCGTGGCAACGGCGGGGGCGCGTCCGTGCGCCGCTTCACATCCGTCAACGCGCAGGTAGTTGTACGCAAGGACGGAGCACCCCACGGGCGCCACCAGGATGGTGGTCTCCCGGATGCCCAGCTCGTCAATGCACTGCGCGAGGAGCTTGTGAATGATTCCGTGGCCGCACCCGGGACAGTAGTGGTTGGGGACGTCCGCGAGGGATTCCGGTCTTTTGTACACCAACCGCGCAGGAGCTGTTTCAACGGGCATATGACCTGATCCTTTCGACGATGGCATCCACCTGCGGCGTGATGCCTCCCAGGGTGCCCAGGAAATCCACAGGAAGTGAGGAACCGATGGCGAGCTTCACGTCTTCCACCATCTGCCCGGCGTTCATCTCCACGACGAGCAGCTTCTTCTTCCCTCTGGCGGCCTTTGCGAGAGCCGCCTCCGGGAAAGGCCATAGCGTGATGGGGCGGAAGAGTCCCGCTTTGACACCTTCCTTGCGAAGATCATGTACCGCGGAACGGCAGATGCGGGCGGAAAGACCAAACCCGCACAGGAGGTAGTCCGCGTCAGCGGCCTCCGTTTCCTCCCAGAGGATCTCCTTCCCCGCCACCTCCTGGTACTTGGCCTGGAGCCGGAGGTTCAGCTTCAGGAGGGCATCTTCGGGGTTCAGGCGCAGGGAGGCGATGATGTGCGTCTCCCTCCCTCGTGCCCCGGTCAGCGTCCACCCGCTCTTGTCGAAGCTCTCTCCGGAGGGCTTCGGCATGACGACGGGCTCCGACATCTGGCCTATGAACCCGTCACCGAGGATCATGACCACCATGCGGTATTTGTCCGCCAGGTCGAATGCCTTCACGGTGAGGTCCGCCAGCTCCTGCACCGAGCTGGGAGCAAGCACGATGCAGCGGTAGTCTCCATGGCCGCCTCCCTTGACGGCCTGGAAATAATCCCCCTGGGCGCCGGCGATATTGCCCAGCCCGGGCCCGCCACGCATCATGTTCACCACGACCGCTGGCAGCTCCGCGCCCGACAGGTAGGAAATGCCTTCCATCTTCAGGCTGATCCCGGGTGATGACGAAGAGGTCATGGCGCGCGCGCCCGCGGCAGAGGCGCCGAACACCATGTTGATGGCTGCAACCTCGCTCTCCGCCTGGATGAACGTCCCACTGACCTTGGGAAGGCGCAGCGCCATGTACGCGGGAAGCTCGTTCTGCGGGGTGATGGGATATCCGAAATAGAAGCGGCAGCCGGCAATGATGGCAGCTTCGCCGATTGCCTCGTTGCCCTTCATCAGCACGGGCGCGGTTTCTGTGATGGTCTCCATGAGCTACTCTCCCGAGGCTGCGGCAAACCTCAACACCGTGATTGCGGAGTCCGGGCAGATGATTGCGCAGGACATGCAAGCGGTACACCGCGATTCGTCAAAGCACACGGCGAAGGGAAGTCCCTGGCGGTTGAACTCCTCTTTCGACATGGTAATGATTTTTTCAGGGCATGCGCCGACGCAGAGGGTGCAGCCCTTGCACCTTTCGTGGTCGATTTCCGGGCGTCCTCTTGACACGGGGTTTCTCCTGAATCAGAATGATATATCAGAGTATCACGTTCGGCACTTTCTGGCAACCAAGAGAATGCTGCTGCGGCAAGATTTTCGCAAGGCAGCGCGCTCCTCAGAGTGTCGAAGCCCACACAGGAGGACTGCCTTGGCAACTTTCCAGGAACTGTCGGAAGCTATCCAGAAGGGCAACGCTCCCAAGGCGAAGGAGCTCACCTCAGCGCTCCTGGCGGACAAGAACGGGGCCGGGGACATCCTGAACAAAGGCCTCCTGGACGGAATGGACAAAGTCGGGCAGCGCTTCAAATGCAACGAGATCTACATCCCGGAAGTCCTCATTGCGGCGCGGGCCATGAACGCCAGCATGGATATCCTGAAGCCGGAGCTCGTCAAGGCCGGCGTCAAGCCCGTGGGGAAAATGCTCATCGGGACCGTGAAGGGGGACCTGCACGACATCGGGAAGAACCTGGTCAAGATGATGGCGCAGGGCGCCGGCATCGAGGTTGTCGACATGGGGATCGACGTGTCGGCGGACAAGTTCATCCAGGGTCTCAAGGACAATCCCGACGCAAAAGCAATCGGCATGTCGGCGCTCCTGACCACGACAATGACGGGAATGAAAGACGTCATTGACAGGTTCGAGAAGGAAGGTCTGCGCAAGAAGGTGAAGATCATGGTTGGCGGAGCGCCCCTCACGGACCAGTACGCCAAGGAGATAGGGGCTGACGGTTATGCCCCGGACGCGGCCAGCGCGTCGGAGAAGCTCAAGGCGTTTTTGAGGGCGTAGAGCCGCACGGTTCCCGCGCGCTACGGACTCGGCGGAGCGTAGTAGCCCAACTCGTCCCGACCGCTTGTCTTTTGCACGGTCACTTCGACCTCGAAGGGAATGTAGGCGTCCCCGAACTGCGGCGGCGTTGGAGAAGAATAGCGTATGGTATAGGTGGGCACGAGCCTTGAGCTCACCTCGGTCATGACGTCTTTCATTCCGCCGGGCGCGAATGCTTGGAACACTTTTCCGCCTGATTCGGAGGCCAGATAGCCCAGCTCGTCCCCCGCCTCCTTCTCGCCAAAAACAACCGGGCAGAATGCAATCGAATTGTTGCGAAGATATGCGGCCAGCTCGGTAAGAGAATACGGAGCGTAGACCGCGCCGTTGGGAGCGCCCGTGGTGAAGAACACGATTGCCCGCCTGGCTCCTGTGACCGAGGTGAGAAGGTCATCCCCGGCCATCCGGACGGCCGCTCCGAGCTTCCACTGCGGGGAAGCCCCCCCTTGGAGGGAGCTCGAAATGAAACGCAGGCGGGTCTGCCCGAAATCGGCTTCTTTCTCCGGTGTTTCCCCCGCGGAGATGGCCTCGATCCTCCCGCGCCTTGTTGCAAGGTCGTAGAGGTCTCCTGCCGCCTGCCGCGCGTCCGAAAGGGCGCTTTCGAAGTCTGGTGACCTCTCGATGACAAGGGACACATCCGAGGTTTTCACGTCTTTGTTCGCGAGCGCCATGATTGTCGGGCCAACGGAGAAGTGGTTTTCCGTGACGATGAAATTGTCGACGCCGAGGCCGACCACCGGCCTCCCCAGCCGTGTTTCCACGGAAATGTCGGCATAGACTTCAGGGAACTTCACGGAGTTGATTCGGTCCACGTGCACGAAAAGCCCGGCGTACAGGGAGGTGGTATCCGTGATGAGGACGATCCTGCTCAAGTCGAAATCCACGCCGAGCACCTGCCCGTTGGGCGTGGCGGCCTGCTGGACCAGGCGCTTCGTATGGCCGCTCATGTCGCCGAGGCTGGTCCAGACCTCCCTCTCGACGTCGCACTGCCTGACGCCGTTGGCGTCCGCTACCAAGAGCTGCCCGTCAGGCGTGAAGGAGATGCCTTCAGGGCCGGTCAGAACACCGTCACCGAGTGAGCCGAGGGGATTGCCGCTGAGATCGTAGATGAGGACCTGCTTCGAGGTCTTGTCGGACACGTAGAGCCGGTCCTCGTAGACGGCGATGCCCGTCGGGCCGCCAATCCCCTCGATGGCCTGGATGAACTTGCCGTCAAGGTCGTATCGAACCACCCGGGCGTTGCCCCAGTCCGTCACCCACAGGTATCCCTTGCCGTCCAGCGCGAGGTACTGGGGCCCGACGAGCTTGCCGTCGGCCCGCCCGGTCCCGCCGAAGGTGGTGATCTTGTCACCCGCGGGCGTGCATTTGGCAATACGGTTGGCCCCGTATTCCGAGATGTAAAGTGTTCCGTCACCCGCTTCCGCCACGTCATAGGGATGGTCGAGCCCCGCAATGCCGCCGCGGACCACGCCAAGGAGCTTGAAGTCCGCGTCGAACCGCAGGACCTCATTCGACCCGAACGCGACCACCCAGAAGCTCCCGTCCGCGCGCGAGCGAACGCTGGTTGGCCGCCGGAAGGCATACCCGCCTTTGAGCGCGCCGTCCAGCTCCGCGGAGACCACCCACTTCGCTTTTCCGTCGACGTCCCGCCCAAGGCCGCGGCGAAGCTCGGTGACCGAGACCCAGTCACGAAGGAGGGGGTCCCCGGCGTTGGAGGAGACAAGCTGGTTCCAGGTCCTTATTGCTTCCTGCTCATACCCGGACTTCCATAGCGAGCGCCCCAGCCATTTCTGAGCCAGGGTATTTGAAGGTTGGTAGCTTATGGCTTTTTCGAGGGAGACGATTGCGTCGCTCAAGAACCCGCGGTGGAAAGCCTGCACTCCGCGGCGCAACTGCTCCGAGGAACGGACTGCGTTGAAATCGAGCGTCTGGGCCTGAATGGTGGCGGGCAGCAGGCAAAGAAAGGACGCGATCAGCGGTCGCAGTTTCACGAGCCGAGTATAGAGAAATCAGGCGTACGTATCTACAGCGTGCTTTGTGCCCTGATCGAGCTTGACCTCTCCCCTGATGCCGAGATACAGAATGCTTTTGATCTCCTCCGCGTTCATGATCGGAAGATCGTTCATCTGAGCGTTCGACACTGCAGGAAGAGCTACGCTATCAACCTTCATAGGCTCACTCCTGATTGTATTTTCGACGGATTTGCCCAAAGAAATGAAAGAAACTTTAGGGGGCTTTGCGCCCCTCCGCGCGGCTTACCGCGCCCCGCGCGGACTACCGCGGCGTAGCCGGGGCGCGAGACGTCCTTCATGACGTCCAGGAGCGCGCGCATGTGGGCGGCAATGTCCTTGTTCCCCGGCGCAAGGTCGAGCGCCTGGCGGAACAGCACGCGCGCTTCGTCGAACCCGCCCACGCGGTACAGCGCCCAGCCCAGTGAATCCAGGTAGGCGGCGTTTCGGGGCGCCACTTCCACAGCCTGGCGGCACAGGGACACGGCTTTCTGCGGGTCGACCCTCTCCTCCGCATAGATGAACCCGAGAGAGTTCAGCGCGTTCGCGTTCTTCGGCTCCATCTCCAGCGCCTTTTTCAGCGTCTCGATGCTCTCTTTCACTTTCTTTTGCGCGTAGTAGACGAATCCCAACGCGGCGAGCGCCTGGGAGGACTGCACGCCAAGCTCGCTCACCTTCGTGAACTCGAACTCGGCCAGCCGGTAGCGCCCCGTCACGGAGTAGATGTACCCGAGCACCATGCGCGCCTGCATGATGTGCAAGAAGCTGAAGTGCGAGTTGACCACCTTCTCCAGGGCCAGGAGGGCGTCTTCGAACCTGCCCAGCTGCGTGAGGGTGAGGCCCGTGTAGTAGTCCAGCTCAGGGGTCGGGCCCGTTTCGCCCTCCACCTCCGCAAGAGCCGCGAGGGCTTGCTCGTAGCGGTGGGAATGGTAGAGCTTCACCGCGCGTTCGAACTTCTCGTTCATAGGAACCTCACCCGGCGGTACCTTTCCTCGATGGAGACCCAGTTGCGCGGATGGGCATGGATGGGGGAGATGGAGATCTTCCCTTCCGACAGCACCTGGCAATCGGACCCGGCCTCGTAGTGGGCCTCAGGCACCGCTCCATAGACAAAGCAGAATGTATCTCCGTTGGGGGCGCGGTAGGTGTTCAGTTTGTCCCGGTAGATCCTGCGGGAAGGGAAGGTGATGGTGGGCTCCGGATGATCCGCATTCACCGGAGGGAAATTGATGTTGAGGAAATGGTCGTCCGTCCACAAGTCGCGAAAGGTCTCCAGGTTGCGCGCCACAAAATCAGCGGCGCTGGAGAAATCGAAGGGAGGCGCGTACGCCCCCAGGGAAACCGCGACCGACGGCACGCCCATGAGAGCGCCCTGGCGCGCTCCGGCCGCAGTGCTGGAGAACAGGATGTCCGTGCCGAGGTTGGGCCCGTGGTTGATGCCGGAGATGACCATGTCCACCTTGGGGGGTATGAGCCCGAGCAGGGAGACGATGACGCAGTCCGCGGTGGTCCCCTTGCACGCATAACGGCGCTCCCCAAGACAGCGGATGCGGATGGAGTCCCTCAGCGTGATGGAGTGGGACTGGCCGCTCTTCTCCCCTTCCGGGGCAACGAGCCACGTCTCGTGCCCGTCCGCGAGCCTTTCGGCGAGCTGGCGGATCCCCTGGCTCTCTATTCCATCATCATTGGTAACGAGAATCCTCATGTGCGCTGCAACCGGCTTTCCAGGACATGGGCGCCGGGCGACGGCTTGCAGATATAGAGCTCCGGACGAAACCCGAAGATACGCTCGTACTGCACGATGTGCTCTTTATACAGGGGGATGGCTTCTTCCTCTATCAGCGTGACGGTGCACCCGCCGAAGCCGGCTCCGGTAAGGCGGGAGCCGTAGACCCCTTCCGTCTCCCATGCCCTTTTCACGAGCCAATCCAGCTCGGGACAGGACACCTCGTACAGGTCCCGCAGGCTTTCATGGGAGCGGTTCATCAATTTGCCGAACGTGACAAGGTCCCTCTTCTTGAGCGCTTCCTCAGCGTCCAACACGCGCTGGTTCTCTTCCACCACGTGGAGACATTTCTTCCGTGTGCCTTCCGGGATCACCCCCATGCTGTCACGGATGTCGTTGGAGGTATAGTCGCGCAGGGCCGTCCCCGGCTTCTTGACGGAGAGGATCTCCACGCACTTGCGGCATTCCTCCCGGCGCTTGTTGTATTCCGAGTCCACCAGGCCGTGCGGGACTTTCGAGTTCGTGATGAGTATTTTGACGCTCTTGAGGGCAAGAGGCACGAAGTGATACGCGAGAAACCGGGCGTCGAGGAGCATGGCGTGCCCCTCCCTGGCAAGGCGGGAAATGAACTGGTCCATGATGCCGCATTTCACGCCGACGAACTCGTTCTCCGCATGCTGGGCCAGGCGGGCCAGATCCTCACTGCCGATCTCTATCCCGTAGAGCTCCTGGATGGCGATGCCGGTTGCCACCTCGAGGGCGGCGGAGGAGGACAGCCCGGCGCCCTGGGGGATGTCCCCCTGGATGGTTATGTCCATCCCGCTCAGCTCATGGCCGCGGGCAAGGAACTCAGCTATGATGCCTTTGGGGTAATTTGCCCAGCGATCTTCCTTTCTGTAGCGCAGCGTGGGGAGCGTGGCGCGCTTCCTGTCCTTGTAATCCACGGAATAGAACCGGAGATGGTTGTCCTTCCTGCGGGTGATGGCAACGCGGACCATGAAATCAATGGCCATGGGAAAAACAAAGCCGTCGTTGTAGTCGGTATGCTCACCGATAAGGTTCACCCGACCGGGAGCGCAGGCTATGATCTCGGGCGCCTTGCCGTACTCCTCGGCGTGGCTTTGCTTCACTTGATCCATGCATAACTCCCGCTGTTGGAAGGTTTTCCGGAATGGCGTCAGTATAGACAAAAAGATAAAAGAATTCAATAAAAAGCTCCCAAAATGTCGAAATTTCTAGCAGAATGGAAGATCATCCGCATTTCCTGCAGTACGGAGAAGAGGTCACCTTTCCCGCGCACGAGCAGATTTTCAGCGCCGGTGACCCGGTTGGGGACAAGCCCATCTATTACGTGATTGCCGGGATGGCCAAGCTCGAGTATCCGCTTGCCGCGGCATCGTTTCCCCTTTGGATCATGCCGGACAGTCTCTTCGGGCTGGTGGAGCCGCTTGCCGAATGCGCGCGGCTGGGCTCCGTCCAGTCGGCCGAACGGATAATCCTGTACCGCTGGAACATGGAGGGGTTCCAACTGGCGTCCAGCGTTTCCTGGGAGCTGGGCTTTGCGGCCATCACCGGCCTGACCCGCGAGCTCAGGATCATGAATGCGGAGTTCGGAGAACGCCTGGGCAGGCGCGAGGAAGGAAAACGCTGATGGAAGGCTATGACGAAATCATGAAGATCGCCTTTCAGGCGGAGGAAGCCCTCGACGCCGCGGTGATGGAGAAGTTCGGCAAGAAGTTCCATGACAAGCAGGTCCTCATCAGGGAGGGGGAAATCCAGCAGAAGATCTACTGGATCACCTCGGGGGAGGTTTACGTCACCCGCAAGGTCGGGGAGAAATACCGCGTGATGGCCACCCTGGGAAAAGGCGAAGTGATCGGGGAGATGAGCTTTTTCGACAAGTCCGTGCGATCAGCCACCGTCATCGCCAAGGGCGAGATGGAAGCCCTCGAGTTTTCCAAGGAGAACTTCGCGGACATTTACGCAGCCAGCCCGCAGTGGCCGCGCCGGCTCATGGTCTCCCTTGCAAAACGGATCCGCTTCATGGTGGAGAAGCTCGGGAGCCTCTAGGGCGGAGAGGTGCTGCGAGCGCCGGCGCTCAGATGGAGACGATCTTGTCCGCGCTCACCTCGTTGACGAAGATGTTCCGATAGCGGCCCGAATGATGCACTTTCGCCGCAAACCGGTACGTGCTTGCGAAGAAAAAGATGATGTCCGCCATGTCGTCGCTTGCGCTCACCAGGGACCAGCGGTACCAGCAATCGTGCTCATCCAGGATGGCGCGATGAGCCTCGTCCTTCTCCAGCTCGATGTCCGTGCGGAGCCTGATCTCATTGCGAAGCCCCCCGTACCATGATTTGCCCACGTGGAAAAGGCAGAGCTTGCCCTTTTCATCCATGTAGTACAGCTCGTAGATACCGGCCTCCGATGGGACGGACTTCACGATTTCGTACTTGTCGCTTTTCTTCAGCCTCGACCAGCTGACGGTGTAGTAGGCATCCTGTCCCCGCGTGAGCTTGGAAACGACCGGCTTCCTGTCCATGCCCTACTCCTTGCCGAAGCTGAGGAAGTACCTGCCGCCGCGGGAATGGAGGCGGCAGCCGTCACCAAACAGCCGTTTGATCATGTCAGGCGTGAGGACGGTCTTCCGCGGGCCTCGGGCAATCACGTTTCCCTCCTCCAGGACCAGCACATGGGAGAACCCCTCGATGATCTCATCCACGTGGTGCGTCACGCACACGACGCTGAGATCCGGATGGGAAGCAAGCAGCAGGGAAAGGGATTCGAGGAACTCCTCCCGGGCGCGCGGATCAAGCCCCTGGCACGGTTCATCCAGGAGGAGCAGCTCGGGCCCGGCGGTCAGCGCGCGGGCAATGAGCACGCGTTGCCTCTCACCGGTGGAAAGGCGGGAAAAGCTCCGGTTGGCGAACTCCTTCATGCCCAGCTTTTCCAGCATTCCCAGGGCCATCTCCTCCTCGCTGCCCGGGACCTCGTCGTAGACTACGAGGCTGCCCTCCGCTCCCGAGAGGACGACCTCCAGCCCGGTCATGAAGGAGGGGATGTCCGAGGCAAGGTCCCCATGGATCCATCCCACCCTCCGGCGCAGCAGGTGCAGGTCCGTCCTTCCCAGGAGCTCTCCCAGCACCAGCATCCGTCCGCGCGAGGGAAAGCCGAATCCGGAGAGCAGCCGCATGAGGGAGGTCTTGCCGCTTCCGTTTCGGCCCAGAACGATCCACTTCTCTCCGCGCGAGGCTGTCCAGGTGACGTCTCTCAGGATGGGCCTCCCGTCGATGTCGAGGGAGACGTCCTCCAGACGGAGGGCTTCTTTCCCATTTCGATGGTCCACCGTCAGACTATACCACGAACAGACGCGTCGGATATGAGCGAGAGCGGTCTCATGAGAAACTACCGCTGACTTAAAGCCCGAGTTTCCTGAAAATATAGTATTTGGGCAGCTCTACCGCGAATGTAAAAAGCCCCGAGAAAGCCACCAGGAAAAGCACCGGCAAAAAGCCAAGCCTCTGGATGATTCCTCCAAAGATGCCCAGGAGGGAAAAGGCGACAATGGCCGCCGCAGAGGAGATCAGGACCCCCCAGCCCGGCCGGGAATCCCAGAAATGACGCCTCTCACGCACAAGGTAAATCCTGAACTGGCTGGTAAAGACGAGCATGAGGAGAACGAAGCTGCGCAGCTCGTCTGCGGTCAGATGCAGAAGGTTCCTGGCAATCAGGATGGTGAGCCATCCCTGCAGAACGAAAAAGACCCCAATTCCGGCTGAAGCGAGAGTGATATTCCTCACGTTCCAGGCGTTTGGGTTTCTGGTGTACTTCACGTTGTCCGTAGAGAGCGACATCGTCACAAAGTCATTGGCGAGCACCAGAAGGGCCATGCCGAGGAGAGAAATCACAAGATCGTGCAGCCAGAAAAAGCCTATGGTCAGAATGCCGACGAGCTGGATCGTTTTTGTAACCTTGTTGATGACCCACGTAAGCATCCTCTGATAGATTTGCCTGCTCGTCCGAAGTGCGTTCATGATGACCCTGATGCCCGGCTCAGTGAGGACCATGCTCGCGGATGCCTTCGCCACGTTGGTGGCTCCCATGACAGCGATGCCGACCTCCGCCTGCTTCAGGGCAGGCGCATCGTTGACGCCATCACCCGTCATCCCTGAGGTGTGCCCGTGCGCCTGCAGAAGTTTTACGATCTTGTACTTGTCCTCCGGATAGACCTCGGCCAACCCGCTGCATCCTTGTACAATCCTCATCTGTTCGGGCTCAGGGGAGGCCGCGAGATCCCCCATACGCATGACGTTGTTGCCGATGCCCAATTCAAGGGCCATCTGTCGGGCAATTGCGATGTTGTCGCCGGTGACCATGATAGGTTTCACGCCGAGGTCCATAGCCTCCGCTATCATCTGCCGCGCGTCGGGCCGGGGGGGATCAGCCAGGGCCAGCAGACCCACCAGCTCGAAGTCATCCCCCTCCGCGGAGCGGGACCTTGCCACCGCCAGAGTCCTGGATCCCTTGCGAGAGAGGACTTCCACCATTTCCCCGGCAGCCCTCACAACAGCGCTGTCCGTGAGGCGGGAGAGGGAGAGTACGACCTGAGGGGCGCCTTTCACCGCCCGGAAGCGGCTGTCTCCCGCCTGAACGACGGCCTCTGAGCGCTTGGTGGCAGGCTCGAATGGCGTAACCGAAATCTGGCGGTACTCCGCGTTCTTGATGCCCGCTGCCTCGGCTTTCTCTCGAACCGCGATATCGATGCCGTCTTTGCTCTCTGCCTTTGCGGTGAGAGCCGCGGTGGCGAGGACGTCGTTCACCTGATGTCCCGCGTAGGGAATGACCTCGGTCACGGAAAGCTGGTTCATTGTCAGCGTGCCCGTCTTGTCCAGACAGAGCACGTCAAGGGATGCCGCGTCTTCCATGGAGTCGAGGCGGGTGATCAGCACCCCTTTCTTGACAAGCTCCATTGCCCCAACGGCCTGCACAATGGTGAGAACCGCCGGCAAGGCCACGGGCACAGCGCCCATCAGGAAAATCACCGCAAAGGTGGCAACCGACAAAACGCCGATTTTCAAAAGAAGAGCACCTACGGCAACCGCTGCGAGCGCCGCGATTCCGAGGTACATCATGTACCTCACGACGGACAGCATGATCTGTTCCTGGTGGGACTTCGGTCGGGCAATCTGCACAAGCTCCGCGGTCCTGCCAAAGTAGGTTCCGCCCCCCGTGTTGACCACAAGGCACTGAGCCTCTCCGCGCTTTACGACCGAGCTTGAGTACAGAATGTCCGAAGGGCCGACCTCCACGGGAAGCGATTCGCCCGTCAACGCTGACTGGTCCACGGAAAGCTCGCCGCTCAGGACTTTGGCGTCCGCCGGAACGATGTCGCCCATCTGGACCGCCGCAACATCTCCCGGCACGACCTCGGATGCGTTTATGGTTGCCCACCTGCCCTGGCGGCGCACCACGGCATCAACGGCCAGCTTTTCCTTGAGCAGCTCGAGGGATCTCTGGGAGCTTCGAGAATGCAGGTAGCCTATGATCGCATTCGTGACGATCAGGATGGCAATGATGACGGCTTCCAGGTCATGTCCCAGGAAAACGGCGAGCGCGATAGCCAATTCCAGCAGCCACGGCATTGGTCCCCAGAACCGGGACAAGAACTCGAGGATCGGACTTCTCTTTCTGGAGGCGACTTCATTCCTGCCGTATTCCTTCAGCCTCCTCTCGACCTCGAGCTCGCTGAGACCCTCGAGGGCTGATCCCTGCTCTCGGATGGCATCCTCAATGGTCATCGTTTTGTATTGGGCGGTTCCAAGCTCGGCTGAAGGATTTTCAGGCATGATCTCTCCCAGCGCAAATATAGCGCCCAGTGATCCCTCGTGAACATGTCGATCGGAGCCCTCCTCGCGTCCCGAGCTTGATGCTCACCTTTTTCGCCTTCTAAAGTTTTCGAGGGCGAATCGATCGCACGCCGTCTCCGCCAGCCCTTTCCTGCCGAGCACGTCATGGAGGTAGTAGTGATAGTACTCGTGGCAGTACAGGTAACGGATGACTTCCGTCTTCGTTCGAAACAGAACGGGAACGCGCTCACGAAATGGCCGAAAAGGCTGAGGAACCTGCACCTTGATCGCCTTGTTCGCCCAGTCGCACAGGGCCCGCAGGTGGGGCTTGGTGCGATATCGAAGCGGCGTGACCTCCAGCCTGTAGCCCGAGTCTGTCGGCAGGTCGGCAAGGATCGCTTCCAGGCGATCCGGAGGGAACTCCTCCACAGTCGAAACGATCGTCATGGGGGAACAGGAAAACAAGGGTTGCGCGTCTCTGCTTGCGCCGGCATGGTGTCTTTTCCCGGCATTTGAAGCCAAGGTGCGGGGTTTTTCCAACTGCCAACGATATCTCGCCACATGCCCTCCTCCGTGCGTCGGTGTCTTGGGTTTCACCGAATGCCTTCAGATCAAAAGGTACGCGCGCTTCGTTGAGGCTTGATTGCAGCAATGTTAAGTTTTCTTAAAACAATTACTGCAATACCGACCTTTACTCAGGGGCTACAATACCGACATGGCATCAGTGACCATCCGCTTCTACGAAGAGCTGAATGCCTTCCTCCCGCTGGAAAAACGCAAACGACCCTTCGAGGTCGACGTCCCTCGGGGCTGCACGGTAAAAGCCCTCATCGAGGACCTTGGCGTGCCGCACACGGAGGTCGACCTGGTCCTCGCAAACGGCGAGTCGGTGGATTTCTCGTATCGCCCTGCGCAAGGGGAAAGGATCAGCGTCTACCCGAAGTTCGAGTCCTGGGACATCGGCCCGCTCTCACGGGTGCGCCCCGCTCCGCTGCGCGAGGTCCGCTTTGCACTGGACGTCCACCTGGGGCGCCTGGCACGTCTCCTTCGGATGTTCGGTTTCGATTCGTTCTACAAGAACGCCATGGACGACGAAGAGCTGGTCCGCGTGGCCAGGGTGGAGAAGCGGATCATTCTCACCCGCGACCGCGGGCTCCTGAAGCGGCGCAGCGTGACGCACGGCTACCTGGTGCGTTCCCTGGTCCCGCGCGATCAGGTGGGCGAGGTGGTGCGCAGGTTCGACCTTTCCGCGCTTGTCCGCCTGGGCATCCGATGCGTCGAGTGCAATGTGGAGCTCGAGAGGGTAGCCAAAGACGAGGTCATGGCGCGGCTTCCGCCGGCCGTGGCCCGCGAGTATTCAGACTTCGCAACCTGCCCCGAGTGCGGGAGGGTTTTCTGGCGCGGGTCTCACTGGCGGAGAATGACCGAGCTGGCGGCTTCGCTTCGGGGTCTCAGGCCTTGATGTCGTGCGGGGTCTTTCGGCCCCGCTCGCCACTGAGTCCGGTTCGGCCTTCGGACCTCTAATCCTTGATGTTGTAGCGCCTCTTGAAGCGTTCCACGCGCCCTGCGGTATCCACCAGGTGCTGCTTACCCGTGTAGAACGGGTGGCACTTGGAGCAGATTTCCACCTTGATGTCCTTCGACGTGGATTTCGTCTGGATGACGTTCCCGCATGCGCACGTGATTGTGGTTACTTCGTATCTGGGATGTATGTCAGTTCTCATATCAGTTCCTCCGTGTTCTGAAACGGCCTCCTGACGTTTTAGGCATCAGTGACCGACGACGTATTCATCGATTTCAGGAAAGCCTCATTATTCTTGCTTTTCTTCATCCTGTCAATCAGCAGCTCTATGATCTCCGCGTCCTCCATGGGGTTGATGACCCGTCGGAGCACCCACATCTTCTGAAGCTGCTCCTCGGTGAGGAGGAGCTCCTCTTTCCTGGTGCCGGACTTCTTGATGTTGATGGCCGGGAACAGCCTGCGGTCCGAGAGCTTGCGGTCCAGGATGACCTCCATGTTGCCCGTGCCCTTGAACTCCTCGAAGATGACCTCGTCCATTCGGCTCCCCGTCTCCACCAGGGCCGTTGCCACGATGGTGAGGCTCCCGCCCTCCTCGATGTTTCGGGCGGCGCCGAAGAACCTCTTGGGCTTGTGAAGCGCGTTGGAGTCAACGCCGCCCGAGAGGATCTTCCCTGAGGTGGGCACGGTCTGGTTGTACGCGCGCGCCAGACGCGTGATGGAGTCCAGGAGGATCACCACGTCGCGCTTGTGCTCGACAAGGCGCTTTGCCTTTTCAATGACCATTTCCGCCACCTGGACGTGCCGCGTGGACTGCTCGTCGAAGGTGGAGGAAACCACCTCACCCTTGACGCTCCTCTGCATGTCGGTGACCTCTTCGGGCCGCTCGTCGATCAGCAGCACGATGACGAACGCCTCCGGGTGGTTGGCCGTGATGGCGTTGGCAATCTTCTGCATGAGGATGGTCTTTCCCGTTCTTGGCGGGGAGACGATCAGGCCGCGCTGCCCTTTGCCGATGGGGCAAAAGAGGTTGATGATCCTTGTGGAGATCTCCTCCGTCACCGTCTCCAGGTTGAGCTTCTCATCCGGATACAGCGGCGTCAGGTTGTCGAACGGGATCCTCGTCTGGGCCACCAGCGGCGGATCGAAGTTCACGGTCTCCACGCGCAGCATGGCGAAGAACCGCTCCCCTTCCTTGGGGGACCTGATCTGTCCCGCCACCGTGTCACCGGTCTTCAGGTTGAACAGGCGGATCTGCGACGGGGAAATGTAGATATCATCCGGTCCGGGAAGGTAGCTGTAGTTGGGAGACCGCAGGAACCCGTACCCGTCGGGAAGGATCTCCAGCGCGCCGAAGGCGTAGATTGCGCCGCCCTTCTCCGTGTGGGCTTTCAGGATCTGGAAAATGATCTCCTGCTTCTTCATGGAGATGAGCGCTTCATGGTTCACGCCCATCTTCGATGCGAGGCCGCGCAGGTCAGGCATGCTCATCTGGCTCAGGTCGTTGATGTGGAGACGATTGTCGCTCTGCGTGAAGACCCGGGCGGCCGCCTCTGAAGCGGCGCCCCCCGCAATTCCGCCCGCGGTGGCAGGAGCCGAAGCGGCCGCATATGCGCTGCCGGTGGCAGGCAGTCCAGCGGGCTGCTGTGGCGCGGCCTCCGCGGCGGCAACGGGGCCCGGGGACGCTTCCACGCCGGCGTCGTCCCCCATGCCGTCAGCCCTCTCCTCCTCACCCCGGTCAGGCTCCTTGATGAGCTCCACGCGAATCTTCCTGCGTGCCACGCGCCTCTTGGGCCGAGATCCCTCGGATTGATCCCCGCGATTCTGACCAGACCGGTTCTGCCCCTGCTCGTCGGCATCTCCGTTCAGAAGAGAGTCGTTCGTCAACGACACCTCCCCCGAGTGGTCCACCGGCTGCGGTTGCGTCTCGTTGTCGTGGTCATTCGTTCCCATGTGGTGCTCCGTTAAATCCTGGCCCGTCGTGTCAAATGTAAACGCGATTTACTGATTAGGTTGCATGCAGGCCTGAGTGGCTTGTGAAGACTCTTTACCGCTTAATATATTACCACTTCGTCCGGGTGTCAAGGAAGCCCCGGCCCAAGAGCATGGCCTCCGCGAAAAGCATTGCGGCCACCGCGGTTCTTCGACGGATCATGTCGCGGGAGCCTGAAAAGTTGAAGAGCCGTGCCGCTGTTTCTCCGCTCCGAAGCGCAACCGCAATCCACACCGTCCCGACCGGCTTGTCCGCCGAACCGCCGTCCGGACCGGCAATACCCGAGACCGCCATGCTGATCCCCGCCTCGGACCGGGACAACGCGCCGTGCGCCATCGCGGTGACGGCTTCCTCGGAAACCGCGCCCGAGCTTTCCAGGATCCGCCCGTCCACGCCGATCATGCCTGCTTTTGCCGCGTTCGAGTAGCTGACGTAACCGCCCCAGTAGACGCGCGAGCTGCCGGCCAGGTCCGTCATGTATTTCCCGATGAGGCCGCCGGTGCAGGATTCGGCCGTTACGACCGTGATCATTCGATCAAGGAGCGCGTCGCTCAGAAGCTGCGCCGGCCGGGTCTCCCCGCGCCTGATCCGCGTTGGGCCCAGGGAGGATGCAAGCGACGCAAAACACGCCTCCCGTTCATCCGCCGTCCCTCCCCTGAGGCTGAAGGAAATGCGGTCCTCGTCCACCCTCGTTCCCCAGCTGATACCGCCCTGGCGCGCCGTCCGCAGCGCCTCCTCGAGGTTTGACTCCGGCACCATCAGGGCGGTGCCCCAGAGAATATCCCGCGCCGAAGCGCTTCCAAACCGCTCGGCAAGGACGGGGACGACGCTCTGGGTGAACATGGGCCGAAGCTCAGACGGCGGGCCAGGGAGCGCTACCACGAGCGCGCCGCCGATCTGCCCGTAAAAGCCCGGCGCGGTCCCGTTGGGGTTGGGCAGCAAGGGGAACCCGCGCGGAGCTTCCGCCTGCTTTCGATTGGTGTCGGAGACCTTGCGGCCTTTGAACCTTTCCACGATGGAATCCCATACCTCGCGGTGGAACTCCAAGGGGGCTCCTGCGGCGCGCGCGACGATCTCCCGGGTGAGGTCATCCGTGGTCGGGCCAAGGCCGCCGGTAAGGATGAGGAGCGACGCCTCATGGAGCGCCCTCTCCACCTCCTCCGTGAACTGGCGAGGGTTGTCCGGGATCTGCACTCCTCGGCACACCGTGAAGCCGAGGGACGTCAGCTCGCTGGAGAGAAAACGAATATGGGTGTCCTGGATGATGCCTTCGGTCAGCTCCGTTCCCACGGAGAGAACGACGGCGGCTTTTCCCTCACACACTCTGGGCAGATTTCTTCAGTTGTTCCACCGGTCCGGAGAAAATGTTGATGGCCTGCGGGTTCTTGATCATTTCACACTTGCCCTCGAAAACAACGCCGTCCGCGATCTTCAGCTTTGCCGTGCGGATGTTGCCGTAGACTTTGCCGCTTGCGAGCATCTCCAGCTTCTCCGTTGCCTCGATGTTCCCGTGGACGGTGCCGCCCACGACGACTGATCCGACGCGGATGTTCGCGGTGATGGAAGCCCCCTGCTCGATGTACAGGAACCCCGAGGATATGATTTCCCCCGAGAATGCTCCGTCGACCTTCAGGGAGTCGCGAAACCGCATGACGCCGTTGAACTCGGTCTCACGTCCCAATGTGGTGCTGATCCGTTCCGTTGCCTTGTGGTCTTCGCTCTTTGCCATGGCTCGTCACTTCGTCGTCATGACAAACACGCCGTCCCAGTCCTCCGGGGGCGGGTTGTCGACGTAATACGCGCAGCGGGTGAAATAGACCTTCGACGGTCCGTCTTGCGGGCACGCGGTGAGCGCGCGCGCAAACGCCTCACGCGCATCAGCGAACTTCATGAGCTTGTACAGCTTCCTGCCCTCCGCGAAGAGCTCGATTGCCTGCTTCTTGTCATCCGCGATCACGCGTCCTCCTCCTCAGCGGATTTCGCCGGTTCCTGGGCGCGCACGCGAAGGTTCTTGCGGAGCTTCCTTTCCAGGTCCCCGAGGGAAAGGTCTCCCTGCTTGAGCTTCTCTCCCTTGCCTTTCAGCTCGGCCACCTCTTCTTCGAGCCCGCTCAAGCTCGCCAGGATCTCCCGTCCCTCCTTGCGAAGCATGCCGAGAAGCTTCTGGACCTCGGCGCTGTCCTTCCCGTCAAGCTTCTCCGCCAGCGCCAGAAGCTCGGAGATGGGCTTCCTGATGTGCTGAGTAAAGAACACGAGCGAGTTGTTGAGGGACTCCACCACGGCAATTCGCTTTTCCCGGCGCAGGAGCTGGCGCGAAAGCTCACGGTTCCTGAGCACCGCGCGAATCCTGGCAAGGACCTCCGAGAAGTTGAACGGCTTGGTGATGTAGTCATCAACGCCCTGTTCGAACCCCTCGATCCTGTCTTTGACCTCGTTCATTGCGGAGAACATGATGATGGGCGTGTTGCGGTAACGGCGGTACTCCGGGTCATGCTTGAGCGTGCGAGTGACTTCCCAGCCGGAAAGCTTCGGCATGACATTATCCAGGATGATGAGGTCCGGGTTGCAGGCCGTGACCTTCTCCAAGGCTTCCTCCCCGTCAACTGCCTTCTCTATCTGGAAGCCTAGCTTGCTCAACATGACGTCGAAAAACTCGAGGTTGATTGGTTCGTCGTCGACAATGAGGATTCTGCCCCTCAGTTTCATGCGGTCCTCGCCTTATTTATTGTGCTCTACAAAATGATGGCTGTCAACGGTTGCTCGTGGTCCGGGTCGGCTTCCGGACTTCGGCTTCCGTCGGGCAAGAAACCTTCCAATGCCGAAGGCGAACGCGGCAGCGCTCAGGACCAGGAGCAACCAGGGGAACCAGTCCCCCCACATCGTGTAGAGCGTCGTGGTGCCCGTATAGACAGGCACGTTGCCAATCAGGGAGCCCTCGGTAAATGGGGCAAGGGTCTCCCGAATGCGCCCGTTGGGATCGATGATGGTGGTCATGCCGCCATTGGTGGATCTCACCACCGAACGCCTGTTCTCAACGGCGCGGAACACCGCCATGGTCATGTGCTGCATGGCGCAGGGTACGGAGAAAGACCACGCATCGTTGGTCATGTTGACGAGCACCTGCGCGCCGTGGCGGATGAACCCCCGACAGAGGTAGCCGAATGTATCCTCGAAGCAGATGGGCGTGGAGAAGCGAACGCCGTCAGCTTCGAAGACGGTGTATGCTTTGCCCTGCTCCCAGAAGTGCGTGTCTGCATTCACGAGCCAGTCATAGATCCCCGGTAGCTGCTTCTTGAACGGGAAAGACTCCGTGAACGGCACGAGGTGGAGCTTGCGGTACGTGTCGACAATGCGGCCCTTGTCGAAAAGGATGGCCGCGTTGTAGTCCACTCGGATTTCCTTGTCCTCCGCCACGCGCTGCAGCTCGCCGTCATCGTTGCCCACCACGTAGGGAACCGTCTGCGTGTCGAGGAAAGCGCGCAGCTCCTGGACCAGCCCGTAGGTCTCATTGCCGGCCGGTAGCGGGTGTGCCAGTCGATGGCCGGTACGAACGAGGTCTCCGACCAGATCACGATGTCTGGGTTTTCCGTGATGGCTTTCCTGCTCTGCCTGAGGAGGACATCCAGTGACTGCCGATACGCGTTGTACCCTCCCCTCCACGGGTCGACGTCCTGCTGCACGAGAGCGACCTTCCACTGGCGGGATTTCGAGGTGTCCACCTGTGTAAAGAGTCCATAGAGAACGACCACGGCAAACACCGCCGCGTAGAGCGCCGCCGGCGCCAGCCAGGATTTCCATGAGCTTCTGAAATGCCGCAGACCTCGGGAAAACGCGTTGCCGATGAGGGCGGAAGGATATACGACCATGAGGGACACGCCCCAGATGCCCATGGCGTCCGCGATCTGGATGAAGGGGATGAATGGATACTGCGAGTAGCCTATGTTCCCATAGGAATACGCGAGGAAGCCGTTGGACTTCAGGAAATATTCGTAGCAGACCCAGAGAGCAGACTGGAGAATGAAGCCGAAAGAAGGAAAGAGGCTGTCCGCAAGCTTGAGCGCGGGCAGGACGACCAGGAAATAGGCCGCGTAGATGGGAGGCACCACGACCAGGGTGAGCGGATGGAAGCTGCCCAGCCAGTAGTTGAAAAGCACGTAGGAGACGTATCCGAAAAACAGGCCGTAGAAGGGGACGGCCGCCCAGCTCGAACGGTGAACAACCGCGAACAGAGGCGCAAGGCAGAGGAAGCCCAGGGGGAACCATCCGCCGTTTGAGAGGAAGCTTGGAAAGGATAGCGCAAAAAGGAGGGCCGAAAGGATCAGCAGCCCCAGGTCGATGAAGACCTTCCCAGAAGATTGCTTCCGGGAGTCCGGGATCACACTAGGCCGCACCGCGCGCTCTCCGGTAGTCATGGCTGCCGCTCAAAGATGCTCCCAGGCCCGACAGAGCCCTAACTCCGTAAGTCCCAGACTTTCTGTTTCAGCTCCCTGCCGGGCCGGAAATGGGCCACCCCGTGGTCCCGGATGACCACCGAGTCACCCGTCTTCGGATTTCTTGCCTTGCGCCCCTTGCGGGTGCGAATCTCGAACGTCCCCAAACCGCGCAGCTCGATCACTCTGTCCGCGAGCAGACCGGACTTTATCTGGTCGAAGAACAAGTCGATGATCCGATGGATGTTCTTCTTGCTCGCTTTGACCTGCGGGTAGATGTTCTCGACTATTTCGGCCTTGGAAAGTTTTTCCCTGGCCACGATTGGCCCGTCTTCTTCAGGCGTTCAGGCTGCCCAGAAGGTGGTGCATGCGGGATTTCTTGCGGGCAGCGGTATTGCTGTGATAGATGCCTTTCGAGACCGCCTTGTCGAGGAACGAAGAAAGCTCCGTGAGCTTCTTCTGCGCCTCGTCCTTCTTCTTGCCATCCACGAGCTGGACAAAGTCTTTCACGAGAGTCTTTGCCCTGCTCTTGATCATCTTGTTCCTCAGGCGTCGCTTTTCGCTCTGCCTCTGGTCTTTTTCAGCCGAGAGATTCCTGGACAAGTAACGTCACCTCCACGCGATTGCAAGTGTTTCACTCGCAACAAGTTGTGAAGCTACTGGAAGCGCCGGTATCTGTCAAGGGGGCAGGAGCTGCGCCGGGGCGCGCCACGCTGCGTGGAAGCTTGCCGTGACGGGTCGCCAGCCCCTTTGTCTATTGCCCGCCTTTGTTATATCGTAAATGTATCGAGGGAGCTTCTCGAACGAGGAGGCTTGGCGTGGCGACCGTCCCCAAGGTTTATGATTTTCCCATGGCCCGGGTCGAGGACAAGCTGGTTTCGTTTCTCAAGACCCGGCGCGGCGAATCCACCGTTGCCGACATGATCTCAGGGACCAGCCTGCCCAAATACCAGGTCGAGCAGGCCGCAAAAGTAGCCCTGGATGAGTACGCGGGACGCCTGAAAGTCACCGAGTCCGGAGAGCTTCTCTATTACTTCCCCGGCGGGATGCGCAGCACGGTCCATGGATTCGGGCCGGGCATGAGGCGATTCTGGAAAAACTTCGCCCGAGGCGCGGCTCGCGTCTTTTCTTTCCTTTTCAAAGTATGGATCGTGGCCATGCTCGTCGGCTACTTCGTTGCCTTCGTGGCCATCGGCGTCCTTGCCATCGTGGCCTCGGTGGCGGCGAGCGCGGCCGGCAGAGGGGGGCGTGATGACCGTCGCGGAGGGGGCGGCGGCGGGTTCGGCGGGATGTATCTCGCCATGCAGCTCCTGGACCTGATTTTGAGGATGTGGTTCTGGTCCTCCATTCTGGGCATGAACGAGCGGCAGCGCAGGCCCCGGGAAGGACGCGCCTTCTACAAGTCGGTTTTCGGCTTCGTCTTCGGGGATGGGGACTCCAACCAGGGCTGGGAGGAAAGGGAGAGAAAGCACGTCATCTCCTACATCCAGGGCCACAAAGGGGTGATCACGCTCGAAGAGTTGATGGGCATGACGGGCCGCGAAGGTGATGACGCCAATTCGCTGATGAACAGGCTCCTCCTGGAGTACGAAGGAGAGCCGGGGGTTACGGAGAACGGCACCCTGATCTACACGTTCGCCGAGCTGATGAGGACATCGCGCGACGCGCAGGAGCAGGGGACCGTTCAGCTTCAGGCCGGGCCCACCCGGCGGCCGGTGCCTTTCTCAGCAAACAAACCAAAGACGAACGGCTGGATCATATTCTTCAACGCTTTCAACCTGCTCTTCGGCACGTACTTCCTGGCCATCAGCCTCACGCAGGGGGCGGCGGCCCTGGGAAAGACCGGACCTTTTCTCTACGCCTTCACGGGCAATCTGCTTATGAACGTCAGCATCAATCCCGTCGGGGTCCTGGAGATCGGGCTCGGCATTGTCCCCGTGCTGTTCTCCATCGTCTTTTTCCTGGTTCCCCTTTTCCGCAGGATAAGGCTTTCCCGGCAGAACGAGGCCATACGAAGGGAAGCGTTGCGCAAGGAGATCCTGGGCCAGATCATTTCCTCCCCCGCGCATGTGGATGCCCGTAATGTGCGGCCGTTGGGCTCCGGCTTGGATCCAAAGGACTTTCCAAAAGTCTCCCGGAAAATCCTCCAGCGAATTGCGGCGCAGCTCAAGGCGGAGCCGGTGGTCCAGGAAGGCACGAACGAGTTCGCATACACGTTCCCCGAATTGAAGCGCGAGCTGACGGATCTTGCGGAATACCGCAGCACTCTGGACGTGAGCCGCTACGAGGTGGGAAAGACCGTGTTCGACTCCGGGTCGTAAGCCCCATACATCGAATCGAGTTGCGCTCTCAGCCAAGATGATTGCTCAGGCTTGCGCGTCCGCCGGGCCTGCCCAGACGCCTGACTCCAGCCGCTTCCAGCCTGGTTCGGCAACCGGGGAACTGGAGCGCTTCCATCCATCGCGCACCCTTTTTTCCGTTTCCCGCCACGCCCTGACCCCCGAGGTGGCGTCCGGGGCTTCCACGCAGCAAGCCCCCACGGCAACGGCAAACGTGAGGGCGTCATCCGGACCGAGGGCCTTGGAAACGGAAGCGAGAAACCCGGGCAATGGTCGCATCTCCCGCGCCGGTCGTTCCTCCCACCAAGGGCACCGGGAACACGGGAGTGTAGAGCTCGCGGCCCGACCAGCGGGAAAGGCCGCCCAGCCCCTTCGGGTCGGTCCTCAGGTAGGCGCCTCGGTCCCCCATCTTGATGAGGACCGCGGAGACCCCTGCGGAAAGCGCCTGCCCGGCGAGAAGCGCCGCATCCCGCAGGGTGATGTCCTGGACAACGGCGTCTCCTCCCCTGCCGGCTGACAGTTTGTCAAACAGGGGCCTGTTCCCCATGAACAGAAACTCCTCGATGCTGGGGACAAAAATGTCGACCGCAGGGAGCACATGCGCGAGAAACGAGCCCCAGTCGATCATGCCTGACGCGCTGCCCGGGTCGGGAAGGCTCATGTCCAGGGACGTGACAAGCCCGCCCGCTTTTGCCCGCCTGAGCAGGCGCAGCAGGGAGTCCCCTCCGTCAGACCAGATCCGCTTCATCAAGGGCGGATATCCGAAATGGAAGATCGAAGCATCTTTGAAGACTCCGTCCGGCACGTCTGCGTCCGTGAAAGTATCATTGGCGCCGGGGCAGTGAAAAAAGACACGGTCGATGCCGGGCGGATTGATCACGACGCTGTAGGAAGTGGTTTCACCCTCCACGGCGGTGATGCCGTTCGCAAGGTCCGCCGCCGTGGCGGCCATTTTTCGGGTGACGATATCGCCAAACGGATCTTTGCCGACCTTGGCTACCAGCCGCACGGGAACCCCGAGCTTGTGCAGGCTCAGCCCCACGTTGGACACGGTGCCCCCGGTCGCCGTCACGGCGGCGTCGACGATCGTGAGGCGGCCCGGGCGGAAATAGTCCTGCCCCGCGACGGGAGGGAACGTCGGTATGATGTCGAGGCAGATATGGCCGCAGACGACGATGCGCCTCATGCCTTCGAAAGCCATGGAAGGGATTGTCGCGGAAAATACGCGCCGGTTCAAGGAGAAGGGCGGAGGGACGCGCGGAAATAGCGGCACGACCCGGAGAGCGGACAGTGGGAGCAGTCCGGCGTGGCGCGGCAGTGTTGCTTTGCGTGCTCGACGATCAGCGCATGCAGCTCGTTGAACAGCTCCGTGCTCCGGGGCAGGCGGCGGTGAAACGCCTCCTGGATCTCGTCATAGGTTTCGGTCCCGTCAAAAGCGCCCAGGCGCGTGAAGATCCTGCGCGTATAGGCGTCCACGACGAACACCGGTCGGGCGAACGCGTACAAGAGGATCGAGTCAGCGGTTTCCCGTCCGATCCCCCAGAGCTCCAGGAGCTCCTCACGCGTGGGAGCGGCCCGCATATCGAGCGCCCCCGGTCGTGAGAATACCTTTGCCGCGATCTTCAGCTTCTTTGCCTTCTGGTTGAAGTACCCCGAGCTGCGGATATGGCGCGCAAGGCGGCTGGACGGGGTCCGCAGGAAATGCTCCGGCAGCTCCAGTCCCGCGGCCTCAAGGCGCTTGAGCGCCATCTCCACGTTCGTCCATGCCGTGTTCTGTGTCAGGATGGCCCCGAGGATGATCTCGAACCTGCCCCGCGCCGAGCGCGGCCAGCGGTAGCTGCCGGGGTGGTAGCCGCGGGAGTCGAACCCGCGCTTCCCGGCCATGCTCGGGAGGGGCCACCAGCCCTGCGGCCCATAGGCTTTGAACAGGCGGGAGTGCACGGAGAAGAAAGAAAGCCGCACAGATTTCGTGCCTGGCTGCGTCATGCCCCGTCGCGCTTTCCCGCGCCACCGCGCCCGCGTGCGCCGCCAGGCCTTCGCGCGCCCACCGCGCAGGCGACCGCGAAGCCCACCAGCAAAAACGCCATGGCCGCGGGGAACCAATCGCCGAACCTCGTGTAGACCGTGAAGCCGCGGTTTGGGATCGGGATGTCCGCAACAAGGAAGGTCGGCTCATAGAAAGGACCGCGTGCCGTGATCCGCCCCAGAGTGTCCACGACGCAGGTCAGGCCGGAGGCAGAGGCCCGGGCAAGGGGCCGCCCATTCTCCACGGCGCGAAAAACGCCGTTGGCCGCATGCTGCATGGCTTCGGTATCGGTCTGGGACCAGTAATCGTTGGACAGGTTGAGAATGACCTGGGCGCCTTCCGTGACGAAAAGCCGCACGTCGTTGGGAAACGAGTCCTCGAAACAAATGGGCGTTGAGAACGAGAAGAGCGGGTGGTGAAAAACCACCCTGCGGTCCCCCGGCTCCCAGAGATAGGCGTCGAAGCTCAAGAGGAACTGGTAGAGCCACGGGAGCTGTCTCTTGAACGGAAAATACTCGGTGAAAGGAACGAGGTGGATCTTGTGATACGTCTCCACGCGTTCCCCAGCGGGAGAGAACAGCACAGCGCCGTTGTAGTCCAGCCGCTCCTCTACGCCATTCCTGGTCTTGAGCTCGTAGTCGTCGTTTCCGGTGAGAAGCCACGTCCCAATGCCGCGTTGGTAGGCAAGAAAATCCCTCACGAGCGCAGCAAGCGGGAACTTCGAAGGGTCTTCCTTGCTCCATCTCCTGATGTTAGGCACGAAAGCCGTCTCAGACCAGGCAACGAGGTCGGGCTTGCTGACGAGCGCCCGAGCAGTCAGGCCCTTGAGCGTCTGGAAAGTCTGCCCATAGTCTTCCTTGCGCGGGTCCGCATCCTGCTGCACGAGGGCGATGCGAACCGTGCGTTTGCCGGCCCGCGAAGCCGCAGCGTCCGATCGGATCTGCAGCACGCCCCATGCCAGCGAAGCGGCCAGGACCGCGCCAAGGGCGATGGCGGGCACCGCATCCCTTCGGACCCTGCCAATCCAGCCCGAGACGTACCATGCGATCACGCTGTTGGCCATCGTGACAACGAACGTCACCCCCCAGACGCCCGCCAGGGAGGCAACCTGGATGATCGGTATCACCGAATACTGGGATGCGCCGAGCATGCCCCAGGGGTACCCCAGGAAGCCCTGTGACCGTACCCAGTCGAAAGCGGTCCAGGCCGCCGGGAAAACGAGCCATCCGGCTGCGCTTACGCCCCGCTTCCGGCTCCCGCGCAGCAAGGCGAGTGAAATGGCCATGAACGGGACGTATTCGAGCAGCGTGACCACCGTCACGAACTGCAAGGTCAGGAGGTTGAATGTCCCGAGCCAGAAGTTCGAGATCATGGTCTGAATGATTCCCGTGAGCGTTCCGTAAAATATCCCCTGCCCCAGGCTCGCGTTCTCCAGCACGACAAAGAGCGGGACGAGGCACACCCACGCGAGGATGGGAATGCCGCCGGTGCTGACGAACGAAGGCTCCGAGAGGGCGTAGAGGATCCCCGACACGATTGCCGCCGGCAGCGCCAGGGCCTCCACGCGGCCCGTTGATCCGCGAATCTTGAAATACCATACGACCGCCGCGTCCACAGCCAGGAGCGGAAGGTAGCGCAAGCACGCGGCAAGGCGCTCCTTGGAGCTGTTGGGGGCAAGCCGGAGGTTGCCGTGGGTGGCCATGAATCGCTGGACGTAGTCCATGTTGGCGTTGGTCGCGTAGATGAAGGAAAAAAGGAACAGGACGCCTGCAAGGGCGAAAAGAAGCTCGGGCGCGCGAAGGAAAAGAAACGGCGCTTCTTTGGTGGTCACCCCCCGACGCAACGAAACCGCGATGGCGGCGCCCGTCAGCGCGTGGAGCAGAAGAAGGAAAGCGTACAGATACTCCGCCGTCGACATTCCGATGTCTTCAGCTCAGGACGACGCGGAAATACCTCTTCTTGCCGGCTCGAAGAAGAATGACGCCGTCCTCTGCCGCGTCCGCTGACACGACGGCGTTGATATCGGTCACGTTCTTCCGGCTCACGTATGCCCCGCCCTGGGACACCAGCCTGCGGGCGTCGCTCTTGGTGACACACAAACCGGCTCGCACGAAAAGATCCACGACCGGAATCCCCTTCTCGATCTCGGCGCGCGCAAGGGACACGGAAGGCACTCCCGACATGTCGGCCCCGTCATTAGTCTGGAAAGCCGCGCGAGATGCATCCTCGGCAGACTGCGCCGCATCCGCGCCGTGCACGAGGGAGGTGATCTCCAAGGCGAGCTTGCGCTTTGCGTCGTTGATCTTCTGGTCCTTCGCCGCGCACAGCAGTTCTATCTCCGTGGGCGCAAGGAAGGTGAATCTCAGGAAGAACTGCCGCAGGTCAGCATCCGGCACATTCACCCAGAACTGGTAGAACTCGTACGGGCTCACCAAGTGGGGAGCAAGAAACAGGGCGCCGCCCTCCGACTTGCCCATCTTTTTGCCGTCCGACCGCGTGATGAGTGGCGAGGTGAGCGCGAAGGCCTCCACGCCTTCCACTCTGCGGATGAGGTCCATGCCCGCCACGATGTTGCCCCACTGGTCGTCTCCGCCCATTTGCAGCCGGCAGCCGTGCTTGCGGTACAGCACGAGGTAGTCATAGGACTGGAGGAGCTGGTAGTTGAACTCGATGAACGACAGCCCGGTCTCCAGCCGCATCTTGTACGTTTCAAACGAGAGCATCCGGTTGACGGAGAAATGCACGCCGATGTCCCGAAGGAACTCGATATAGTTCAGAGGAGCGAGCCACTCCGCGTTATCCAGCATGAGCGCCTTGCCCTCACTGAAATCCAGGAACCTCGAGATCTGCTTTCGAAACAGCTGCGCGTTTGCAGCGATGGCCTCCACGGAAAGGATCTTCCTGCTCTCTGTCCGGCCCGTGGGATCCCCGATGCGAGTGGTGCCGCCTCCCACGAGGGCAATTGGCCTGTGCCCGGCGCGCTGCAGGTGCGCCATGAACATGAGCTGCTGCAGATGCCCGATGTGAAGGCTCTCCGCGGTGGGATCAAACCCGATGTAAAACGTAACACGCTCGGAATCCAGGAGCTTCCGCAGGCCTTCCTCGTTGGAGCACTGGCTGACGAACCCTCGTTCCTTGAGCGTGTCAAACGCACCGCTCACGCCTGCTTCCCTCCATTTGTCCCGCTGGAAACTCGCTTGTATTCCTTGATCGACTTTCGGATGGTGGTGCCGACCTCCGCCATCTTCACGCGGACCTGCTCCATGGAGTCGCGGAACCTGATGGTGACAGTCTGGTCCTCCTTGGTCTGGTAGTCCACCGTCACGCAGAACGGCGTCCCCACCTCGTCCTGGCGGCGGTAGCGCCTGCCAATGGCGCCGCTTTCATCATAGAACGTGCGGAACTCCTCACACAGCTCGTCGGAGAGCTTGTGGGCAATCTCGGCAAGCCCGTCCTTCTTCACCAGGGGGAACACGCCCGCGGTCGTGGGGGCAATGCGCGGGTGGAAGCGCATAACGACCCGCTTCTCGCCCTCCACGACTTCCTCATCATAGGCGTCAGCCAGGACGACAAGAACCGTCCGTGTAAGCCCCGCGGAGGTCTCGATGATGTACGGGATGTACCGCTCGTGGGACACTTCGTCCAGATAGGAGAGGTCTTTGCCGGAGTACTCCGTGTGGCGCTTCAGGTCGTAGTCCGTGCGGTTGTGGATTCCTTCCAGCTCCTTCCAGCCGAACGGGAACTCGTACTGGATGTCGAAGGCGAGCTTGGCGTAATGGGCCAGCTCGTCCGGTCCGTGCTGATGGAAGCGCAGCTTTTCCGGCCTGATCCCCAGGTCGATGTAATACTGGAGCCTCTTACCCTTCCAGTGCTCGAACCATTTCGCGTCCTCCGAGGGATGGATGAAGAACTGCATCTCCATCTGCTCGAACTCGCACGTGCGGAAGATGAAGTTCTTTGTGGTGATCTCGTTTCGAAACGCCTTGCCCACCTGGGCAATCCCGAAAGGGACTTTTACGCGCCCGGTCTGCAGGACGTTCTTGAAGTTGACATAGATCCCTTGCGCCGTCTCGGGCCGCAGGTAGATCAGTCCTCCCTCGTCCTCCACCGGTCCCATGTGCGTGGTGAACATCAGGTTGAACTTGCGCGCCTCGGTGAGCTGGTTGGCTCCGCAGTCGGGGCACTTGTGCGCCTTCATGTTCTCTTCGGGTATCTGGTCCGCGCGGAAGCGGTGCTTGCAGTTCTTGCAGTCGATGAGAGGGTCGGTGAAGTTCTCCACATGACCTGACGCCTCCCATACCCGGGGATGCATCATGATGGCGGCATCCAGCCCGACGATGTTGTCGTTGAGCTGCGTCATCTCCCGCCACCAGAACTCCTGGATGCGCTTCTTCAGCTCCACCCCCATGGGGCCGTAGTCCCACGCGGAGGCCAGGCCCCCGTAGATCTCACTGGACGGGAAGATGAACCCTCGACGCTTGGTGAGGGAGACGAGCGTGTCCATGGTCACCGCTTCAGCGCGTACGTCCGACTTTTCCGGCATCCTTCAGCTCCTTCCGGCACTCGTCTCAAGAATCGAAATTGCCCGCGCAATTCTGGCCCGGGCGCGCTCCACTCCCATGGCTTCAATGCTTCCCAGAAGAGGCGGGGAGACCTTCGAGCCCGTGACGGCAATGCGGACCGGCATGAGCAAGTCTCCCAGCTTCATGCCCAGCTCCTCCGCAAGCGCGCGGAACTTCGTCTCCGCCTCTTCACCCATGTCGGTGAGCCGGCCCAGGAGATCATCCGCCCTCCGCAGCGCCTCAAGAGCCTTCGCGGGCTCAGCCTTCTTCGGGATGAGCGCGGAAGCGGCCGGAGGCGCGGGCTCCTCGAAAAAGAAGCGAACCATGTCCGGGACCTCCGAGAGAAGCTTCACCCGTTCCTGGATGAGCGGCACGATCTTTCCAAGCAGGGCGGCGTCCGCCGCAAATCCCGCCGTCGTGAGCACCGGCTCGATCAGGCGGGCCAGCTGCTCGGGAGTCTGCTTTCGCATGTAGCTGCCGTTGAACCACTCCAGCTTCTGGTAGTCGAACACGGCTGGAGACTTGTTGATCTTCTCCATGCTGAAGAGCTTCTCCAGCTCCCCGAGGGTGAAGAACTCCCGCGAGTCGTCATACGACCAGCCTACGAGCGCGATGTAGTTCAGGAGGGCCTCCGGAAGATACCCCTGCTTCCTGAACTCCTTGACGCTCGTTGTCCCGTGGCGCTTGGAGAGCTTCTGGCCGTCCTTGCCCATGACCATGGGAAGGTGGCAGAGCAACGGATGCTCCCACCCGAAGGCCCTGTAGAGAATCACGTGAAGCGGCGCCGACGGCAGCCATTCCTGAGCGCGCATGATGTGCGTGATCTCCATGAGATGGTCATCCACGACGTTCGCCATGTGGTAGGTCGGGAAACCATCCGACTTGATGAGAACGGGGTCAGGGTTGATGTCGGAGTTCTCCACGGTGATGTCGCCCAGGAGCGTGTCCGTGAAGCTCGTTGCGCCTTCCAGAGGCACCTTGAGCCTGATGACGGATGAGGAGCCGGAAGCCTCGAGCCGGCCGCGTTCCGCGTCACTCAGGGAGCGGCAGTGACGGTCATACCCTTGGCCCGACTTGGATGCCGCCTGCTCCTCCCGCATCTTTGCCAGGCGCTCAGGCGTGCAGTAGCATTTGTACGCGTGCCCCTTCTCCACCAGCTCGGCGGCGCGCGCCGCGTAGAGCGGGAGCCGCTCTGACTGGAAGTATGGGCCGCAGGGACCGCCCACGTCCGGGCCTTCGTCCCAGTGGAACCCCAGCCATTCGAATGTCTCGTAGATGTCCTTCAGCGCTTCCTCGACGTACCTTTCCCGGTCCGTGTCCTCGATGCGCAGGATGAGCTTCCCGCCCCGGGAACGGGCAAAGAGGTAGTTGTACAGCGCGGTGCGCACTCCCCCGATGTGCTGGAAACCCGTCGGGGACGGCGCGTAGCGCACCCTGACACTCACGAAGAAGCCTCCTTGTGCTGGCCGCCGCCTGCGGATGATCAGGCGCCGTAAGAAAGTCGATGACGGCTGGCGGCGTTTGACGCATTATAGTGACGCCGACATAAGGGGTCAACGAGCGCGCGTCGAAGCCGATGCCGAAGCGGTCCCCGCAGAAACCGCCACGACGCGTTCAGCGGAGCTTGTCCAGCGCCTCAATGACCACCCCGGGCGTGAGCAGCTCAGGCAGCAGGATGGGAGACGCCGCGCCCCGCGGGTACAACACGTACACCGGCACTCCGGCCCGGCCGAAGGCCGCAAGCGTCCTGGCGATTTCGTCGCTGCGGTCCGTCCAGTCCGCCTTGAGCGTGGCGATGCCCGCCGAACGGAAGGCGCGCTCGACCGCCGGCGCGCGGAGGGTCACGCGTTCATTCACTTGGCAGGTAAGGCACCACTTTGCCGTAAAGTCCACGAACACCGGGGTGCCGGCCGCCTGCAGCTCTGCGACCCGTTGCGGGCTCCAGCTTTCCCATGCCGAGCCTGGCGCGGGATCAGCCACGGCGGCTGCAGGCGGCGCTGCTGCCGCGGTCTGCGCGGCGGCCGCCGCTGGCGCGCTCCCCGAGGTAACAGCGGAAAACGCCGTCCCGCCGAGCACAAGCAACGCGGCCAGGCTCGCGGAGATGAGGCGGGAGCGCGCGCTTCGGTCCAGGCCTCCCCATCGACCATATATCCACACGCCAAGGCCGGCCAAGAGAAGCGCGGAGAGGAGCGTCATGAGCGCCGGGAAACCCGCCAGCATATAGAGCACGTAGAGCATCCAGATCACGGCTCCCAGCATCGGAAAGGCGAGGACCTGCCGCAGCGTGACCATCCAGCGCCCGGGCTTGGGGATCCGTTTCACGAGCCCCGGAATGGCCGACAAGATCACGTACGGGGCGGCCAGCCCGACCGCGAGCGCGCTGAATACCCCGAAGCCGAGCGCCGGGGGCTGCGTGAGCGCATACCCGAGCGCGCCGCCCATGAACGGCGCCGTGCACGGCGTTGCCACCACTGTTGCCAGAAGCCCGCTCAGGAATGCCCCTGCCCCGCCGCCGGTGGTCGGCGCGGACACGCGAATGGGCAGGCGAAGCTCGAAGACGTCCAGCAGGTTCAGGGCTATCAGGAAGAAAAGGGAAGCGGTCACCGCCACGACGGCGGGGCTTTGGAACTGGAAGCCCCACCCCACGAGCTGGCCGCCCGCGCGCAGGCCGACGAGGATGCCGGCAATGGCCCAGAAGGAAACGAGGACGCCGGCAGCGAAGAGAAGCCCGTGTCGGACGGCGCTTCCACCGCTTTCACCTGAGACGCGCACGAAGGAAAGGATCTTCAGCGAGACTACCGGAAGCACGCACGGCATGAGGTTCAGGATGAGCCCGCCGACAAAAGCCAGCGCCAGGGCAATCAGGAAAGAGCCAGCCCCTGCCGTGCCGCTTGCGACGCCGCTCGAAAAAGCCCCGGCTGCGCCCGCAGCTCCGGCTCGGGCGCCGGCGGCCCCTGCGTCGCCAACGGCCGCCGTGTCGACATCGAACCCGCGCGCGCCCGCCTGGCCCAAGACCACCAGCACGCCACGGACCCTGCGCGCGCCCGGTTGTTTCGCCGCGGCTGCCATCTCGACGGTCACGGACCCGGAGGCCACGCGCGCGTTCTGCGCGGCGCCTTCGGCAAGGACGCCGGGATCCGATGGGACAAAGTACACCGTGGCATCAGGAGCAACGGAAAGACCGTCAGCGCGAAGCAGTATCCGGTCTCCCTGCATTGTGGAGCTGAACCGCGTCCCGGGGGCTGCCGTGGGAACCATGGAAGCCGCTTCCTTCAGAAGCGACGCCGAACGCTTGTCCGCAATGGGGGCGCCCGGGCCAACCGGCAGCGAAAAGGAAAGGTCCGCCTTCCCCGGAGTGCATTCGATCTGGCAGGCAAGCCAGCTCACGCGCGCGTGAAAGATCACGCCCTCCGGCGGCAGACTTGCCGGCGGAGTTATTCGAGTCAGGAGCGATACTTCACGCTCATAGCCATAGGACGCGAGCCCTTGCGAAATAAATCTGTGCGGAGCCGGCCACATGACGCTGCTCGCGTGAAAGCCGTTCGGGAGGTCCCACGCAATGGTGGTCGGAAGCCCCGTGTTGCCTGGATTGCTCCAGTATATGTGCCACCCTGGCCCCATTTGGAACGCTACTGCAACCAAGAACGGCGTTCCCGGGCGGATGGAAGTGCTCTCCGCGACAAGCCGCGCCTTCACGGGGCCGACCGCGAGGGACTCCGCTGCGCAAAGCATCGGGAAAAACAGCGCTGCAAGGAAAGCAACGAGCCTGACGCCTCTCATGTTTTCACGTTTATTGCCATCGCCAGTTGATAAATCATTACAATAACAATAATATAATCATGACAAGGCCAGAAACAGATGAGGATCACAACCAAGGGGAGATACGGCCTGCGGGCAGTCATCAACCTCGCGATGGCGCACCATAACCGTCCCATTTCCATCAGCTCTATCGCCACGGAAGAAAAGGTTTCCTCCGAGTTTCTGGAGCAGATTTTCTTCAAGCTGAAGAAGGCAGGCTTGATCCGTTCCATACGGGGACCCGGCGGCGGGTTCGTGCTCAACAGGAAACCCGGGGAAATCTCCGTGGCCCACATCCTCGCGGCAGTTGGTGAAACCCACGGGCTCACCCCGTGCACGCTTCGCCGCAAGACGCTTTGCGACAGGCCGGAGCCGTGCCCGGCGCACGAGATATGGACCGGGCTGCAGAAGATAATGGAAGATTACCTGTCCAGCGTGACGTTGAAAGACATTATGGAAAAGAACGGCAAGAAGTACTATGCAAGACTGGGGTCCGGCCAGGATTTCTGCATCTGATCATCCCCCCCTCACGTTTCGTTCGATGTTCCCGTAGAGGTCGCTTTCCATGCCCAGCTCATACGCCAGGTCGAACGTCGAGTAGCGGGAGCGCAGCAGGCGGACATTGCGACACGGGAGCAGACATTGCTCCGTGCTGATGCCCAGCTCGCGGTAGGAGAACGGGTAGTCAAGAGACGACAGCAGCTCAACGGCTGCCGACAGCTCTTCCAGGAGCGGAACTGCGGCTTGGAGAATGGAGCCTTTCTCGGCTTCAAATCTCGAAAGCCTCTCCGCGAGGATTCCGCGGTCGAACTTTCTCAGACCCATCTCGGCGCGCACCTTCCCGGAGTACGGCTTGAGCCCCGGCTCCATGCTCTTTTCCCATGATGGCTCCGCGTCGAACTCTCGGAGCCGCCTGTCCGCGTCCGTCGTGTGGCGCTCGATGGCTTTGTAGAGCTCCGTGTACCCCTGGAGAATGATCCGGCTGGCCACGCCCACGAGAATGCCGTGGAGATCCAGCGGTTCCACCGGCACGGCGTCTGCAATTTCCCAGAAGTGGGCCACCGTATGCTCGGCTGAAGCCGCGGGGCGTGAGCCCCCGAACGCCTGCATGGCAAAGCCCGAAGTGAGCACGGCATCCGTCATCGCCCGGGCTGCCTCCCGAGGGTCGTCCTCCAGGCGCCGCGCCGCTTTCAGCGCAAGCCTGGCGGACTCGATGGCCGCGCCGGAGATGATCGGGCAGTAGTGTTCCCCGGTCATGATCCTGGACAGGTTCCAGTCCAGGTACGCAATGAACTTTGCAAGCAGGTCGCCGAGGCCCGCCAGGATCATGATCCCCGGCGCCTTCTCGATTACCTCCAGGTCGCAGATGATTGTCCGCGACACGGCCGCGGGAACCGCGTTGTGGAAGCCGCCCACGTGGATGGCCGCGGTGGCGGAGGAGAACGCGTCCACGGAAGCAGCGGTGGCGACGCACCAGTTCGGCACACCGGTGTCCCGGGAGACCTTCTTCACCAGGTCGCTTATCACACCGCTGCCCACGGATACAAGGACGTCCGCGGAGGCTGCCCGGACTTCCCCGGCAAGCTCGGCGGCAAGCTCGGCGCTTGGAACCGGCCGGGGTTGCCGGGCAGGACATGGGAAACGATCCGCGGTGAAGAGAGCCGTTTTTTCCACTCCGCTCCAGCCGCGCGCTCAGTGTTTTCGTCACTGAGAACCCAGACCGCGGCTTTTGAGCCCATTTCATCAGCCAGCAGGGAAGCGCCGCGCGCAAGGGCGCCAGCCTCAACCACCACGTTCCTGACGCTGATGCCGTGAGTCAAGCCGCACGAGCAGGGAAACTGTCCCTGGGCGTCGAAGCGGGAGAGAAAATCCCTGAAAATGAGCTTTTCCACGGCTGCAATATACCTGAAGCTGTGGAGATGGTACACCAAATGCGTCGGGCTCTGCGCGGAACTGGCCCCGCTCACGCCCTTTTTCCGAATGATGTTTTCCAGTATCCTAGAATGCAAAAGGCGGGGGGGAGAGACTTCGAATGGCGACAGGAAGCGGGAACGCGCAAGCAAGGCTCACAGAGGGTGACATCCGGGGGATCGTGGAAAGGGGAATCCCGTCCAGCATGATCACGAGGAAACGCGTGCTCGTGCTCACCCCGGACCCCACGCGAACGTGCCCGTTGCCGCTCATGGCAAGGATCGTCAAAGACGTCATTGGCAAGCGGGCGTCCCGGCTGGATTTCATGGTCGCCCTGGGCACCCACACGGTCCTCAGCGAGGAGAGGATCGACGCGCTTTTTGGCATTCCCGCGGGTCAGAAAGAGAGGGTGTTCCCCGGCAGCCGGTTCTTCAACCATCGCTGGGACCTTCCCACCACGCTGCGGAAGATCGGGACGTTCTCCGCGGAAAAGATCGACAGCCTTTCCGGCGGGCTCTTCCATGAGAGCGTCGATGTGGTCATCAACTCCGCGGTCTTCGACTATGACCTCATCCTCATCCTCGGTCCCGTCTTCCCCCATGAGGTCGTGGGGTTTTCGGGCGGAAACAAGTACCTGTTCCCGGGCATATCCGGTGGCGACTTCCTCCATTTCTTCCACTGGCTCGGCGCGGTCGTGACGTGTCCCGAGATCATCGGACGCAAGACCACCCCCGTCCGGGCCCTGGTCGACATGGCGGCGTCCTTGATCACCACGCCGCGCGCCTGCCTGGCCATGGTGGTGCGGCCGGACGGCGCGCTCGCCGGCCTTTTCGCCGGCACCCCTGAGGAGGCGTGGTCAGACGCCGCGGACCTGTCCGCGCAAATCCATATCGTCTACAAGGACAAGCCGTACCAGACCGTGCTCGGCAGGGCGCCCGAGATGTACGACGAGCTGTGGACCGCCGGCAAGGTGATGTACAAGCTCGAGCCCGTGGTGGCTCCCGGCGGGACCCTCATCATCTATGCGCCGCACGTGCGGGAAGTCTCGCGCACGTGGGGCCGCTATCTCGAGCGCACCGGCTACCACGTGCGCGACTGGTTCCTGGGACGGATGGACCAGTTCCGCGACATCCCGCGGGGAGTGCTGGCGCATTCCACTCACGTTCGCGGGATCGGCGTCTGCGTGGACGGCGTGGAGAAGCCTCGAATCGACGTCGTGCTCGCCACCGCCATACCAGAGGAGACGTGCAGGAAGATCAACCTCGGGTACCGCAACCCGGCAGCCATCCGCGTGGAGGACTACCAGGGCAGGGAGGATGAGGGCGTTCTCTTCGTGGACCACGCGGGGGAGATACTCCACCGACTGGCAAAGGACCGGGTGGCCGCCAGCCCATGAGCACGGGCGCGCTTGTGCTTGATTTCGACGGGGTCATCTGCGACTCCATCGACGAATGCTTCGCCAGCTCCTGGATCGCCTATTTCGACCTCTACCTGCAGCGGCACCCCGCGTACATGCCGGTGAGCCTTCGGCGTGACTTTGCCCGCCTTCGGCCGCTCGTCAGGGGCGGCGCGGACTTCATGCTCATCCAGGAGATCCTGGACAAAGGGGAGAACGTTACCCGGCAATCCGAGTTCGATGCCATTGCGCGCGCGGCCGGCGAGGAGAAGCTCCGGCTCTTCCACGAGCTTTTCTACAGGGCGCGGGCCGATCTGCTGGAAAACGACAGGCAATCATGGCTTGCCATGAACAGGATCTACCCGCACGTGGCAGCGGCCTTCTCCCGATTGTCCGGCGGCGCCCCCGTGTACATCCTCTCCACGAAAAAGGCCGAGTTCATTGCGGAGATCCTTGCAGCCAAGAAAATCGATCTCCCACGGGAAAGGATCATCTACAGCGGATCAGAGAAGAAGCTCGATATCGTGGCGCGGGTCGGCAGGGAGGGCGGGTTCACCGAGGCGACTTTTGTGGACGACCAGATCGATCACCTCCTGTGCGAAGAGGCCGCTGTCCCGGACCTGACCCGAAAGAGCCTTCCCCGGATCAGGACGCTTCTTGCAACATGGGGGTACGTCAAGGAGGAATGGCTGCGGGAACCGCTGCGGGTGCCCATCCTCACCCCGCAGGCGTTCCTGGCTCTTGTCCAGCGGGAGTTCGCCGGAGGCCGGACCGGGCGGTGAGCACTCTCCCCTTCCATTCGAATGGCCTCATGGCAAAAGCCCTCAACGTGACGAAGACATAGAAAAAACCGAAGAAGACAAGGAACGGCAGGAACGTGATGTAATATCCGAGCCGGTCCTTCCCTTCATACAGCCCGCCGATTGCCCCCAGCAAGCCGATGCTGACGAACGAAGTAAGGGAAAGGACCGAAATGCGCCAGTCCAGGATGCCGACGGGCAGGAGAAACACGGTGGCCGTAAGGTAGATCAGGACGACGAAGATGTACGATATCCGCGTGATGAGGTCTTCGGAGAAAAGGCCTCCCGCGTTCCACCGCGTGTGCTGGTTCACGTAGTCAGCCCAGCGAACGGTCCCCACGGTGCGCGCGGCGCCGGCAGCGCTGACACGCGCCCGCGGACTCCAGCCCCCCGTGCGGCACACCGCGTCCAGGAGCATTGCATCCTCCGTGACCGAGTAGCCCAGCGCGTGGAACCCGCCGGTGGCCTTCACGGCTTCGGCGCGCACCGCCATGTTGTTCCCGAAGCACCCCGTCGCCAGGCCGATGCCCACGGACCCCAGGTTGTATTGGTTCAAGAGAGGCTGCTCGAAAGCCTGGAAGCGTTGGAGGAAGCTCCCGTCCGCCTCCAGCTCGATGCGGCTGATCACCACGCCGACAGCGGGGTCTTGAAAGCAGGCCAGCATCTCCTCCGACCAGCCCGGCGGCACCGTGCAGTCCCCGTCCGTAAAAAGAAGCACGTCGCCGCGACACGCCTCGAAGGCGAGATCGAGCGCCGCCTGCTTGCCGGTGAGCCCCTCGGGCTCCTTGGAATTGTGGATCACCCGCGCCTTGTCGTCACCGAGTTGGGCGCAAAACTCGTCAAGAAGCTCCGGTGTGGCATCCGTGGAGCGATCATCCACGAAGAGGAACCTCACCTCGGGGACGGTCTGCGCGCGAAGTGAGGAAAGCAGGGCCGGAAGCGTCTTCTCCTCGTTGCGTACGGCGACCACCACTTCCGCGCGCGGTCTCCGCGCCGCGGCCGAACGCGCGGTGGCCGAACGCGCGGTGCGCCGTTGTTTCCGGACACGCCGATCCAAAAAGATATTGCGCACCAGCCCAACGGAAAGGGCGAGGTGAAAAGCCAGGATGATTGCGCTGTAGACCGCATAGATGATGAGGAAAACCCGCATCCGGCGGTCAGGGTAGCGAAACGGGCTCCTTTTCACAAGGGCGGCCGCGCGGTACTATGGCCGCAGAATGAATGAGCTCGAGAAATTGCTTCGCAAGGAAAAAACCCTTCTCCTGGACGGCGCCTGGGGAACCGAGTTCTTCGAGCGGGGCCTCATGCCCGGGTGCCCGCCTGACGAGTGGAACCTGACCCATCCCGAGATGGTGCAGGAGATCACACGGGACTACCTGTCCGCCGGCTCGCGCGTCATCCTCACCAATACGTTCGGGGCCAATCGGTTCCGCCTGGAGCCGCACGGGCTCTCCGAAAAGGCCGCGGAAATCAACCGCACGGCGGCGGCGCTGGCCCGGGAGATCGTGGCGGACAACGCCCTGCTGGCAGGCGACATAGGCCCCACGGCCCGCTTCCTTGCCCTGGGGGAGGTTTCCGCGGAGGAGCTTCGCCGCGCCTTCTCGGAGCAAGCGCTGGCGCTCGCGGAAGGCGGGGTGGACCTGCTTGTCGTTGAGTCCATGACGGACGCTGAAGAAATGGCGCTGGCGGTCTCCGCGGCAGCGGAGGAAACCGGCCTCCCCGTCGTGGCAAGCATGACCTACAACAAGACGCCGCACGGCTACCGCACCATGATGGGCAATCCTCCCGAGGCGTGCGTGGAGAAAGCGGAGAAGGCAGGGGCCGCCGTCATAGGGGCCAACTGCGGCAGCGGAATCGAAGACTACGTTCCGCTCGCCCCCATCCTTCGAGAGCTGACACGGCTCCCGCTCTGGGTCAAGGCGAATGCGGGCATCCCGCACATTATCGGAGGAAAAGTTGCATACCCCCTCACCGCCGAACAGTACGCCTCCTACGTACCGGCAATCCTGGAGGCCGGCGTCAGGCTGATCGGGGGCTGCTGCGGGACCAGCCCGGCCTTCATCCGCGAGATAGGGAAGGTGATCACGGACGTTCGGGAGTAGCGGAGTGGGAATCCTGGTCCTGATCCTTGGCGGGCTTGGCTTGTTCCTGCGCGGCTCACTGGTGCTTTTGCTGACGGCAGTCTTCCGGCCCCAGGACGCCATGCGGAAAGTCACCGAGCAGCAGTTCTCCATTGGAAGAGGGCTTGCCTACCTTGCGGGCTTTGGAGGACTGCGCACCGACTTTCGACGTTACGCTGGTTCCCTGCCCAGGGCTTTCATGCTGGTGTCGAATCACCAGAGCCTTGCCGACGTGGTCTTTCTTCCCCTGGTGGTTCCGGGGCACCACCTTCGATTCGTCGCAAAAAGCCAGCTCAAGTACGGAGTCCCGTATGTCTCTGTGGCGCTACGAATGGGCAGGCACGCCGTGATATCGCGCACGAGCGACTATAGGGCGGGCCGAAGGGCGATGGTCAAGCTGGCGGACCTTTCGGCTGACGGCATTTGCCCGACGGTTTTCCCGGAGGGAACGAGGTCGCGCACCGGAGAGGTCCAGGATTTCCAAAGCGGCGCGTTTCGCATCATCCTGGAACGGTCCCCCCTGCCCGTCCTTTCCGTGGCCGTCGACGGCGGTTACCGGATTTCCGGTCTGGGCCGGATCCTGACAAAAATGAACGGGACGTGGTACAGGATACGGCCTCTGACCCTGTACCCTGCCCCTCGGGGGAAGAAAGAGATCCTGGACCTGCTGGCCAGAATCAAAATCGAGATAACCGAGCAGGTCCGCCAATGGCGGGCCGCCGGGGCATAAAAAAACCCACTTCGCGCAACCGCTTTCGCGGCGCTTCCGTGGGTTGCTCCCGCATACCAGGCGCAATTCGGCTTTGCTATGGTCGGTCTCTCATACATCCCTGTACTCGACCGACCTCGCCATCCCTGGCTATGGTCGGTCTCTCGTACATCCCTGCACTCGACCGACCTCTTTAGGCCTTGAAGTCGCTGGGCTTGCGCTCCTGCCGCTGGCACTTTTCGCACTGAGCGACGTTCCGCAGCTTTCCATTATTGAAGACGTGCTTCATCTTCACCTCGCCGCCACAGGTGCAGAAAAACTTCTGCGTGACGACCCCGACCCTTGCGTTCTTGCTGATAACCTCGGCCATGTTCATTAGCCTCCTTTCATAGGGTTTGAAATTGAGTCTCTGCTTCTTTCCTGACAGGGGTAAGCGGAGAACCTTCGGAAACTTCGTAAATTTATCAATACTCGCAAAAAAGTCAAGCATGCCGATGATTCGCCGAGCGCAGCGCGCCGTGCCCTTGCCCCGCAAGCGTTTTTTCCGGATGATTTCCATATCAGATGAAAAGGTACAAGGGTTTTCTCTTCGACGCTGACAACACGATCTTCGACTATGACCGTGCGGAAACGGAGGCGCTCACGGCAACGCTGGGCGCAGCGCTCCCCGCGGTGCCGCTGGAGGAGGCGCTGGAAGCCTATCGCGGGATCAATGCGGGGTTCTGGCGGAAGTTCGAGCAGGGCATCGTGAGCCTGGAGGAGCTCAAGTCCGGCAGGTTTCAAGGCCTCTTGGACGCCCTGCGTACCGAAGGAGACGCGGGTGCAATCTCCGCGCAATACCTGCAGCAACTCTCCGAGCGGGCCTATTTCCTGCCATTCGCGCGCGAGGTCATCGAGGAGCTGTCACGGTCCTTTGCGCTGGCCCTCGTGACGAACGGGATAGGGATGGTGCAGAGGGGACGTCTCGCCAGGTCGGGCATTGGCCGTCATTTCCAGGCCCTCATCATTTCGGAGGAGCTCGGAATAGCGAAACCTGACCCGCGCTTTTTCCATGCCGCCGTCAAAGCCATATCGATTCCCCCGGAGGAGCTGCTCTGCATCGGTGACAACCCGGGGTCGGACATTGAAGGCGCGCGGGCTGCGGGGATAGATGCGTGCTGGTACGCGCCCAAAGGGCAACCCTGGCCGGGGCCGGGAGCACCGCCTCTGTTCGTGATCAGCGATTTGAGGGAGATCCTGGACCTGGCTTCATAAGATATTCACATGATGTCTTTTTTAGTGTACTCATGCGTTGCCGCGTTCGACGAACAATCCGAAGGAAACGCCTGAAAAGACGGTAGAAAGGAGAATGCCTTGATACAGGTCGAGAGCGTCACCAAAAAGTACGGACAGCGCGTCGCGGTTGATCACCTTGATTTCCTCGTCAACAAGGGTGAGATCCTCGGCTTTCTTGGACCCAACGGTGCTGGAAAATCCACCACCATGAACATCATCACCGGCTACCTCTCCGCCACGGAAGGCTCCGTGAAGCTGGACGGTCACGACATCCTGGAGGAGCCGCAGGAAGTGAAGAGGCAGATCGGCTACATGCCCGAGCAGCCTCCGCTGTACGTGGATATGACGGTCAAGGACTACCTGTCCTTCGTGGCCGACATCAAGTCCGTTCCCCGGGCTCGGCGCAAGGAAAACATCGACAAGGCCATGGAACGCACCATGATCACGGACATGAGCGGCAGGCTCATCAAGAACCTGTCCAAGGGGTACAAGCAGCGCGTGGGCCTGTCCCAGTCGCTCATTGGCACACCGCCGGTGCTCATCCTCGATGAACCGACCATCGGCCTGGATCCCCAGCAGATCATCGAGACGAGAAACCTCATCCGCGAGCTGGGCAAGGAGCACACCATCATCCTCAGCTCCCACATCCTTCCCGAGGTGCAGGCGGTCTGCACGCGCGTGCTCATCATCAACAAGGGAAAGATCGTCGCAAGCGACACGCCGGAAAACCTCTCCCGCGGCCTCGTCGGGGACAACCGCCTGACGCTGCGCATCGCGGCGGCGGAGCGTGACGTCCTGGCTCTCATCCGCAAGCTGGACAACGTGATCAAGGCCGACGCCATTGGCAAAAAGGAGCCGGACACCGTTGACGTGGTGGTGGAGGCAAAGCGTGAGACGGACATCCGCCGACCGCTCTTCAACGCGTTGGCCAAGGCCGGGTATCCCATCCTGATGATGAAGACCATGGACCTCACGCTGGAGGACATCTTCCTCAACCTCATCACCGAAGAGAAGGAGGTATCCTGACATGCTGGCAGTATTCCGCCGCGAGCTGGCCGCATACTTCGTCTCCCCCATCGGGTTCACGTTCATCGGCTTCTTCATCCTCCTTGCCGGCGTGTTCTTCGCAATCTCCAACCTTCTGTCGGGAAACCCGAACTACACGGGCGTCCTGGGGTCCATCACGTTCATCTTCCTCTTCGTGGTGCCCATCCTCACCATGAGGCTGATCTCGGAAGAGACGCGGCAGAAGACGGACCAGCTGCTCATCACGAGCCCGCTGGGGATCACGGGCATCGTCATGGGCAAATACCTGGCAGCGGTGGGGGTGTTCCTCATCACGCTCCTCATCACGCTGATCTACCCCATCATCATGAGCTTTTTCGCCCTGGGCGGGCTGGGCTGGTGGGAGATCCTGGGCGGATACATCGGGTTCTTCCTCCTGGGGTCCTCGTTCATTTCCGTGGGCCTGTTCTTCTCCTCCCTCACGGACAACCAGCTCATTGCCGCCGTGGAGACGTTCGCCGCGCTCCTCCTGATCTGGATCCTGGACTTCATTGCGCAGAGCGTTCCCAGTGACCCGGTGTCCGGGTTCGTGTTCCTGGCCCTCCTGGCCCTGGCATTCGTGGCCCTGGTCTTCTTCAGCACGCGCAGCACGCCGGCCGCCGTCCTGACGCTCGTCGTAGCGGCAGTCGTCATCGTGCTCCTGTTCGTCCTGAAGAGATCGTTCTATGAGGGGCTGATAGCGAGAATCCTCGGCTGGTTCTCGCTCCTGAAGCGGTACAACGACTTCACCATGGGCGTCCTGGGGCTTGCCCCGATCGTCTACTACATCTCGTTCTCCGGCGTGTTCGTGTTCCTCACCGTCCGGATGATCGAGAGACGCCGCTGGATGTAAGGGAGATACAAGCCCGTGAAAAAACAATCATTCTTCAATTGGCTTTCAAGCTCCATTTCGACGCGGAAGCTCCGCTTCGGGGGTTACGCCACGCTCCTCGTCGTGGTGGCGCTGGCCATCGTGGTCGTCGTCAACGTGCTGGTCCAGCAGATCCCCGGGAAGCTCGACTTGACGAAGAACCACATGTTCTCTCTCTCCCCCGAGACGTACAAGGTGCTTGACGGCCTCACCAAGGACGTCACGATCACCATGGTGGCGCGGGCCGGCAGCGAAGACCCCACGGTCAAGGAGATCCTCTCCAAGTACGCCGCGCGCAGCCACCACATCAAGCTGGAGACGATGGACCCGGAGAGGAACCCCGGCTGGGCGCGACAGTATGAAACCAACGGCCAGGGGCCCGGCGCCGGCGCGGTTGTCGTTGCAAGCGGGGAGAAGTACAAGACCATTGGCCAGTACGACATGTACAACTACGACTACTCCAACCCGAACCAGCAGCCTACCCTCACGTCCCTTTCGGTCGAACAGAGGGTCACCTCCTCCATCAATTACGTGACGGCGTTGAAGAACGTGACCATTGACGTCCTTCAGGGGCACGGGGAACAGACCCTGGATTCGCTCGGGCTTTCCACGGCGGTGGGAAATGAGAATTACGCGGTGAAACCGCTCACCCTCCTCACTGTTCCGGCGGTTCCCGCGGACGCTGACATGCTTCTCGTTCTTGCCCCCAAGACAGACATCTCGGCCGAGGATGACACCAAGATCAGGACGTACCTGGCCAACGGCGGAAAAGCCGAGTTCATCTTCGATCTGCTTCGAAGCGACGACGCATTCCCCCACCTCGCAGGAATTCTGCAGAGCTACGGCGTGGCCGTTCACAGCATGGTCGTGGTGGAAGGTGACCAGAACAGCGTGGCTGCCGGCAACCCCATGTACCTGATCCCGAAGCTCGAGTACCACGACATCGTCTCTCCGCTGCGCAGCGCCAACCTGGCCATCCTCATGCCGTTCTCCCAGTCCATCGAGACGCTCGCGCTGAAGAAGCGCACCTTGAAGGTCGAGCCTCTCCTCAGCTCCTCCGACAACTCGTGGGGCAAAAGGAACATAGAGAACATCAAGACCCTCGAGAAGCAGAAAGGGGACGCGCAGGGGCCGTTCACCCTTGCCGTGGCAATCACCGACCCGGCTCCTGATCCCTCGAAGAAGGACACGAAGCTCGTCGTCGTAGCCTCCGCGCGCTTCCTCACCCAGTCCCTCTCCTCCCAGGTCCCCGGGAATACGGACTTCTTCCTCAACACCCTCGGCTGGCTGAGAGGCAAGAAGGATGAGATCACCGTGCGGCCCAAGGACATGCTCACCATGAGGCTGGGGCTCAGCAACCTCCAGGCCCTCCTCTTCTCGGGCCTCGTCGTCATCATCTTGCCGCTCCTCGTGCTGGGAGCGGGTTTCACGGTCTGGATCAGGAGACGGCATCTATGAGCAAGCGTCTTCTCACACTTCTCATTGTCCTCGTCGTGCTTGCCGGGCTCGTGGTGGCGTACGTGGTTGTTTCCCGGCCCAAACCGGTCAAATCCACGAACGCCCTTCCGCAGCTCATCAACACGGACAAGGACAAGCTCGTGAAGATCACCCTCAGCGACAGGCCGGAAGGCACGCTGACGCTGGAAAAAAAAGGAAAGACGTGGACGGCGGATTCCCCCGCGCACTTCGCGCTGGATGAATCGAACGTCGACGACCTCGCCCTGACGTTCACCGCGCTCAACGCCGAGCGCGTGATTGATGAGCACCCAACGGACCTCGCTCAGTTCGGCCTTGCCCCGCCGCGGGCGCAAGGGACGGCCCTTTACGCCGACGGCACCACAAAGACCATCCTCCTCGGGGACAAGACTCCGAGCGGCAACACCTACTACATGCAGATCAAGGGAGACCCGAAGGTCTACACGGTCTGGCAGGACCACGGGGACCAGATGCACTGGAAACTCGCGGACCTTCGCGACAAGAAGATCAGCCCCGCGCTCAACTATGATGAGGTCACCTATTTCCGCCTCAGGCGGGCGGACGGATCAGAAATCGAGCTGAAGGAAAAGACCCCGGCGGAAACCAAGACCTTCCAGCTCGGGTTCGGCCGCTACCTGATGACGCGCCCGTACGCAGGTGCGCGCGGCGTGGACGGAGAGAAGGGAGACAGCTTCATCAAGGGGCCGCAGCAGGTACAGATCTCCTCATTCGTGAACGACTCTCCCCGGGACCTCTCACAGTACGGGCTTGCCCAGCCCCGGGACGAAGTGGTGGTCCGTGACAAATCGAACACGCTTGATTTCCTCATTGGCTCTGATGACGGCAAGGACAAGACGTACTTCATGATCCGCGGGCAGCCGAGCGTCTACGCCACTGACACGTCGAGCCTCTCGTTCCTGAAGACCACGGCATGGGACATCGTGGACAAGTTCGTCTTCATCCCGAATATCGATGACGTGGACAAGATGGAGATTTCTAGCGGAGGCGTCACCCATTCCCTGGTCATCACGCGCGTGACGAAGAAAGCGGAGAAGAAGGATGAGAAGGACACGGTCCAGGCCACCTACACGGTGGACGGGAAGACCGTGGAAGAGGACTCCTTCAAGGCGTTTTACCAGCAGGTGGTCGGCATGCAGGTGGAGGGAGAGACCCGAAAACAGGTGCCGGAGAAGCCGGACGTGACGGTGCGGTTCTTCCTCAGCAAAGGGCCGACAAAGGCTGCAACAATCGTCTACGCCCCGTACAACAGGGACTTCGATGCGATCTTCATTGACGGAAGGAGCGAGTTCGCCCTGACCAGGCAGCAACTGACGACCACGCTCACGAAGCTGGACGAGCTGGCCAAGGGTGAGAAAGTAACCTATTGAGGGTCAGGAGGGTTGAGGGGTCAGGACGGCGTCGGTCTATTGCTGAGGCTGCTCGCCGCCGGTCCTGATGTGAAGCTCCCAGGCCTGGGTCTGCGGGTTGCGTGAGAGTGAGTCGAACCCGACGTCGAGCACGCGCCCGCTCTCTCCCTGGAAGCGCAGCCGCCGGGCCAGAACGTTCATGTCCGTGACCTTGAACTCTTCTCCGTCGTAATGCACGCGCGTGCCCATCCCCGGCAAGGTCAGGCGCGCCTCCTTGTAGACGTCGAACTCGTAGGACAGGCAGCAGAGAAGCCGGCCGCAGGGCCCGGAAATCTTCATGGAGTTCAGCGTGAGGTTCTGCTCCTTCGCCATCTTGATGGACACCGGCCTGAGCCTGTCCGTCACGGCGTTGCAGCACAGGGCCCTCCCGCAGATCCCCAGGCCGCCCACCACGCGCGCTTCGTCGCGCACGCCGATCTGCCGCAGCTCGATGCGCATCTTGAAGATGCCCACGAGGTCCTTGACCAGCTCGCGGAAATCCACGCGGTTCTCAGCGGTGAAGAAGAACAGGATCTTCTGCTCGTCGAGGATATAGTGGGCGCTCACGAGCTTCATGGAAAGGCCGCGCGCCTCGATCTTGTCCCGGCAGACCTCGAACGCCCTGTCCTCCCGGGTGTCGTTCTCCTCCACCCGAACGAGGTCAGCGGGGCTTGCCACCCGAAGGATGGAGCGAAGCTCTCCCGTGACTTCCGCGGGGTCCGTTTCCCTGCCCAAGACCCGTCCAAGCTCATTGCCGTAGCGGGTGGGCACCACCACCATGTCACCGATCTTCACCTCGAGCTCCGCCGGGGACTCGCAGAACTCCGTGGCTTTGGAATACAGGACCTTCACGCGCCAGACGGTCTTCCCCTCGAGCACCACCGGGGCTGAAGCGGGAGAGGAACCTTCCGCGACGTCCTCCGGAAAGGAATCTTCGGTGATGATGTCATCATGATCGCTCATGCGATTCGCTCCTTGGACCCATGGCGCTGGCGGTTCTTTTTCAGGAGACGAGGTCAACGAGCATCCCGTTGATCTGGTCTATCTGCGCCAGGATCGAAATCTGCTCTTTCTGCGCGGCCAGCACCGAGGCCGCCAGGGCGTCAAGTTTTTCATCGATCACTCGCACAAGGGTGAACCGCTTCCGCTTCAGGATGTTGGCGCCCGACAGGGTCTCCTCAACACGGACGGATTTTTGCACCACGTATTTCAGGAAATCCTTCACTTTCTGGCGATAGTCCTTGATCGTCTCCATTGTCGGGACTTTTTTCAACGCCTCCCCGGAAGCGAACACCCCGTCCAGCAACTCCCGGACCCCCTGGCGGGAATCCCGTTGGTCAAGGTCATCCTCCTCCGCCTTTTCCCCTTCCGCGGCTGACTCTACCATCTGGGAAAAGGTCTTGCGCTGCGCCTTCTCTTTCTTTCCCGCCTTCTTTTTTTCAGGAATGAGCCAGGAGGAGGCTTCACCCAGGGAATCAATGCGCGCCATGGGGAGGGAGGCTGCTCAGCGTTTTTGCCCGGGCAGCGCCGCCACTTCCTTCTGGGAAAGGGACGCGGCCGGTCTTTGCCCGTTGGAGGGTCCGCTGCGCGGCGATTCCCCCGCGGGCGTCGTAATCCTGCACGAACCGTTGAAGATGACCCCCTCCTCCACGATGAGCCGCGGGGTGGAGATGTTGCCCAGGACCAGGCCGGTGGACAGGATGATCACCTTTTCCGTGGAGACGATCTCCCCGCGCACCACCCCTCCCACCACGACCGTCCCGGCGTGAAGCGTGCACTCCGCGCGGCCGTTCTGGCCCACGAGCACCTTCCCCCGGGTACGGATGACGCCCGTGAAGTCTCCGTCAATCCTCAAAAGGCCGTTCAGGTCGAACTCACCCTTGAACCGGGTCCCTTCGCCGATGATGGAGTTTATGAAGGCGTCGTCGGTGAAACGAGTATCACTCAATCCGTGGCCCTCCCGCTGACCTTGATTCCGGCAAGGTCCGGGGTGATTGAAAGGAAGTTCATGGGGTCCACGTAGTTCGCCCCGAGGCGAACCTCGTAGTGCAGATGCGGGCCGGTGGAAAGGCCCGTGCTCCCGACGTATCCGATGGTGTCCCCCCGGTTCACGTGCGTCCCCTTGCGCGTCACAATTTCCAACAGGTGGAGGTAGCGGGTGGTGAAGCCGTACTTGTGCTGGATGGTGATGAAGTTCCCTGCGTCCTCGGTGTAGCCGGTCTGCACCACGGTGCCGTTGGCGGTGGCCTCAACGGGGGTCCCGAGGGCCCACGCGATGTCAACGCCGGTGTGGAGATACCCCAGGTGGGTGAAGGGGTGGATGGTCCAGCCGAAGCGCGTGGTGATGTTCCCCCGCACGCCCTTCAGCGGCCACATGGTGGGGGTGTCCGCCAGAAGCTCCTTGTACGTGCTGAGGACCTTGTTGATCTCATCCAACGGCTCGACGGAGCTCTCCATGAGGCTTGTCATGCTCTTCAGGTCCGCCAGTTCCTTGAGGTTCCCGACTTCGCCATCCTCAGGGGCAAGGTACGAGGCGCCAACCCCTCCGGAGCTTACCGAGCTTAGGTAGTCCTGGTTGCCGATGACGCTCATCACGTTGTCCATGCTGGCCTTGAAGCTCCTGCCGGCTTTCCGGATCCCCGAGATCTCGTCCTTCAGGTTCTGCATGGTCGTTTCGTTGCTCTGAAGGTCCAGGGAGACCTTCGTGATCTTCTCATTCGTGTAGGTGAAATTGGTGGCAAGCAGAAAGAAGCCGACCAGCACGACGCCGAGGGTGATGGTCACGAAGATGAGGGTGAAGAAGGAGATCTGAAAATTGAAGATCTTCTTCTCCGAATGGGGGATCAGCATCACCGTGAAGCGCTGCTTCCCCTTCTGCATGATGCGTTTGAAGAAATTTCCCATCGAGACCCAGATCCGCCGGATCCATGACCCGAACCTGCCAGCGAACTGTTTCTCGACGTTCTTGTATTGGGTGACGGGCAAGGTCTTTCCCTTCTTACGCTACGGTATCAATCCATTACAAAGGTCTCATTCCATCGATAGTATAAGAAAATCCTGCAAATACTACCATAGAGAGGGTTCTTTGTCAAACATCGCCAGGAACGCGCGCTTCTTCATTATGACAGACAGCGAAACGGCGGAAAAACGGGCGCTCAAAATGCCCGAAATTATGTTTGACTTGCCAACAGCAGCATGGTACTCTAGATAAAAATCGGAAGAAGAAGAACCAAGCTCTTTCGACAACCATCCCAACGGAGACATATGCGCTATTTTGACACGCACGCTCACATAGGCCTCATAACCGAAGACCCTATCGACCAGCTCATCGTCGTGCAGGAGGCAAGGCAGGAAGGCGTACAGCATCTGGTGACTGTCTCCAACAACCTGATCGACTTCGCTCAACTCTTTTCGAACCTCAAGACCGAAACGAACGTCTATCACAGTATCGGCATTTCGCCTTCCTCCGTTGTGCAGCCGGGTGATGACTGGGAAGCCAAGATCCAGGATGGCACCCGTCTGGACCGCGTGGTTGCAATCGGGGAGATCGGCCTGGACTATTACCGCAAGTTCGGAGATCGCGACTCGCAGGTGGAGTTGTTCATCCGCCAGTTGGAGCTGGCGGAAAAGCTGTCCCTTCCGGTGATCATCCACAACCGGGACGCGGGGTCGGACGTGCTGGAGATCCTCCGCGAAAGGCTCCCCAAAAGGGGCGGCATCCTCCACTGTTATTCGGAGGACTACGAATACGCAAAGAAAGCCCTGGAGCTCAACCTTTGGATATCATTTGCCGGCAATGTGACGTATCGCAACGCCCGCAACCTCCAGGATACGGCCAAGAAGATCCCCCTGGACCGGATGCTCATCGAGAGCGAGGCCCCGTTCATGGTTCCCGCGGTCTACCGGGGAAAGAGGAACAAGCCCTCGTACATCAATGAGACCGCGGCCTTCATTGCGCAGCTGCGCGAGGCGGCCGTGGAGGAAATCACGGAAGCTCTGTACGCCAACAGCCTTACATTCTTTGGACTCCAGGACTGATTGCCTCTTTCATCCGGTCCGCGTCGGCACCCTTGAGGTCCCCGGGAACGTCTGGCTTGCCCCGATGGCGGGCTACACTGACGCCGCCTTCCGGTCTGTGTGCGTCCGCTCCGGCGCGCCGCTGTGCTTCACGGAAATGGTGTCCGCGGACGCCCTTTCACGGAACAATGGCACCACGCTTCGCCTTCTCGCCAGGGCGTCGAACGAGGTGCTGACCGGCTTCCAGATCTTCGCCTCGGACGCGGACACCGCCGCCGCCGCTGTACGGCGTATTGCCCCCATGGCCCCTGCCCTCATAGACCTGAACTGCGGTTGCTCCGTGCCCAAGGTCCTGAAGACAGGGTGCGGGGCGGCCCTGCTTCGCAATCCCGCTCTTGTTGGCGCCATCGTCGCTGCCATGCGTTCGGAGACCGACATTCCGGTGACCGTCAAGCTGCGCCTGGGCTGGGACGAGGGGACCATCAACTATGTGGCGTGCGCCGAGGAGGCGGTCCGGGCCGGCGCATCCATGGTGACGCTCCACGCGCGCACCAGAGCCCAGAGTTTTGGCGGGAAGGTCCGGATGGATCACATCAGGATCCTGAAGGAAAAGATCACGGTGCCGGTGTTCGGATCAGGCGACTTGTTCGCCCCCCAGGATTGCAAGTCCATGCTGGAAAAGACGCGCTGTGACGGCGTGATGATTGCGCGGGGCAGCCTGGGCAACCCCTTCATCTTCGAGCAGACCGAGGCGCTCCTGAAAGCCCAGGGCGGGCCCGTGACAATCGACGCCCGTCAGCGCCTTTTTGCCGCGATGGACCACCTGAAGATGCTCAGCGACTCGGTTGGCGAAGAGAAAGCGTGTCGGGACATGAGAAAGCACTTCGTGGCGTACACGAAGGGGATGGAGGGCGGCGCTGTGATCCGCCAGAGCGTGGTGAACGCTGAGACCATCGCTGAATACGAGGAGATCGTCGAAAGCTACCTGAGAGCTTGATCTTTACGGGGGGCTGCCGGCTGGCCCGCCAGGGGGCCCGCCAGCGGGTCCGCCCGACGGGCCGCCGGATTTGTCCGCGCCCCCAGACCGACCTGAGCCGCCGCCGCGGCGCTTCTCCTCCCACCACATGATCCGCTTGCCGATTGTCTTCTCGAACCCGAACTCCGACGGAGTGTAGTACTTGCGGCCTTTCATTGTTGACGGAAAGTAGTCCTGTTTCACCACGCGGTCTTCATAATCGTGCGGGTACATGTATCCGCTCCCATAGCCCGCCTTCTTCATGAGAGAGGTGACCGGGTTCCTGAGGTACAGGGGCACCGGGTCCGCCCCATGCTCGTGAGCATCCTCTCGTGCCTTGGTGTAGGCGGCATAGATCTCATTGCTCTTGGGGGCCGTTGCCAGGTAGACCACGGTCTGGGCCAACGCAAGGTCACCTTCCGGCATGCCAAGAAAATGCACGGCTTCCTGCGCCGCGTTTGCCATCACGATGGCTTGGGGATCAGCCAGCCCGACGTCCTCCGAGGCAACCCTCAGCAGCCTGCGGGCAATGTACAGCGGATCCTCCCCTCCCTCGAGCATGCGGGCCAGCCAATACAGGGACGCGTCGGGATCCGAGCCCCTGATGCTCTTGTGCAGGGCCGAGATGAGGTTGAAGTGACCTTCCCCATCACGGTCGTACTCCGGGAGCTTTCCTTCGAAGACCGCTTCCAGCCGGGCGCGCGTGAGAGCGATCTCGCCGTCGGCTCCTCGGGAAGCTCGCTCGGACTCGACCAGCATCTCCAAGGCGTTGAGTGCCGCGCGGCAATCCCCTTGGGAATAGCGCGCAATGATCTCCATAACCTCCGGCTCCGTGGTTGTCTTCAACGCCCCGTATCCACGCTCCGTGTCGGCAAGAGCCCTTTCCATGACTTCCCGTATTTCGGCCTCGTCAAGTGTGTTCAGGATGAACACCCGGGATCGTGACAGGAGCGGGGAGACGATGGAGAAAGAGGGGTTCAAGGTCGTGGTGCCGATGAGCGTGATCACCCCTTTTTCCACGTACGGAAGAAAGGCGTCCTGCTGCGCCTTGTTGAACCGGTGGATCTCATCGATGAAAACGAGGTTCTTCTCCGTAGTCTCAGTTTCCAGCCTTGCAAAGAGGTCCTTCAGCTCCCGTATGCCCGACACAACCGCGGAGAAGAAGTGGAACGAATAGCCGAGGCGCTGCGAAATGATCCGCGCGAGCGAGCTCTTTCCGCATCCCGGCGGGCCCCAGAAGATGAGGGACGGCAGGTGCCCAGAGTCCAGAAGAAGGCGCAGGGGCTTGTCCGGGCCGAGGATGTGGGACTGTCCCACGTATTCTTCCAGAGTGCGCGGGCGCATGCGCTCTGCCAGCGGTTCCCGGGAAGGTGCAGGAGCATGAGAGCTCATCGGCGCAAGCCTATCACCGCGGGCTGAACGCGGTCAACGAAGCACAAGCTTGCCGTGGCGCCGCAGCCCCGTACGCCACGCAGCCGGACGCCTGTTGACTCAGGGGACCCCTTCTGATCTCATGTCCGGGTGGAAGACGGTGATTCACTCCGCCACCACTGCGGCGTTGTGGGAATTTCCTCCCGGGATGAGTTCAACCTGCCCGAGCAGCTTTTCTACGGCCTTTTCTCCCTCCAGCACAGGGGGCAGGAGAGCGCCGGCCTGGCGTATCATCGAAATGGGAAAATCGTCTCATACCGCGACGTTGGGATGGTGTCCCAGGCGCTCTCACACTACCTGACGGAGAGCCACCCCTCGCGCGTGGGTATTGGCCACGTGCGCTACTCCACTCATGGAACGGACAAGCTGGAGAATGCGCAGCCCATCGTTGTCTCCTGCAGCAAAGGGGAGATCGCGCTCGCGCACAACGGCAACATCTCCAACTCAGACGAGCTGACGCAGCGGCTGATCGCCGAAGGCTCGATATTCCAAAGCACCACGGACACCGAGCTTCTGCTGCACATGATTGCCCGCTCGGCCCGGCCCACCTTCCATGAGGCGCTCCTGGAGTGCCTCGGACAGATCGAGGGGGCATACTGCTTCCTCATGATGCACGAAGACACGCTCGTTGCCGTGCGGGACCCGTACGGATTTCGGCCGCTCGTGATGGGAACACGGGAGGGCCAGGTGCTTTTCGCATCGGAGACCTGCGCGCTGGAGATGTTCCAGGTTGAGGACATCCGTGAGGTTGCCCCCGGGGAAATTGTGACCGTGGAAGGCACGAAGGTCCACTCGGAAATGCTTCTGCATGCCCCGGCTCCACGCCGGGCGCACTGCATCTTCGAGCTGATCTACTTTGCTCGACCGGATTCCGAGGTCTTCAGCTATTCCGTTCACATGGTGCGAAAGCGCATGGGGGAGATGCTGGCCCGCGGGGACACGGTGAAGGCTGACATCGTGATAGCGGTCCCTGACTCCGGCAACAGCGCCGCCCTGGGGTATTCGACCGCGTCCGGCATCCCCCTCGAACAAGGCCTTACGCGAAACCATTATTCCGGCAGGACCTTCATCCAGCCCACGGCGGCAAGCAGGGAGTTCGGAGTCCGCATGAAGCTGCACCCGGTGCGGGAGGCCATTCAGGGCAAGCGTATCGTTGTGGTGGATGACTCTCTCGTGCGGGGCACCACGTCGCGGCAGATCGTGAAGCTCCTCAGGGACGGCGGCGCCCGGGAGGTGCATCTGCGCCTCTCGTCGCCCCCCATCCGTCATCCCTGCTTCTTCGGCATCGACATTCCCACGCATGACGAGCTGATTGCCAATCGCCTGGACTTGGACGGAATTGTCCGCGAGCTCGGCGCGGACACTGTCAGGTATCTCCCGCTCGAAGCCCTCCGGGAGTGCGTTCCCAATCCGACGAGATTTTTGCAATGCGTGTTTCAGCGGCATCTACCCCCTCGCGGTGGGAGACGCACCGGTGCACAGAAAATGACAGGAACAGGAGATCCCCCCATGCACGCCTACCGCGACGCCGGCGTCGACATTGACCGAGGTGACAGGTTCGTCGAGTTCATCAAACGCATCCCCTCCGCTGCCGTGGACAAGGGGATCGGCGGCTTCTCATCCGCGCTCCCCCTGGAAGGGTTCCACTCACCCGTTCTTATGACCACAACGGACGGGACTGGAACAAAGCTCCTGGTGGCGAAAAAGCTGGGGATCTACGATACGATCGGGATCGACCTCGTGGCCATGAACGTGAACGACCTTCTTGTGTGCGGGGCAAAGCCCATGGTGTTCCTGGACTACATCGCCTGCGGCAGGATCCACGAGGAGCGCATGCACGCTCTGATCCGCGGGGTCGTGCGCGGGTGCGAGCTTGCGGAGTGCCGGCTCGGCGGCGGTGAGACTGCCGAGATGCCCGACGCTTATGGCCCGGATGATTTCGATCTGGCGGGGTTTGCCGTGGGAATAGCGGAAAAGGACGACGTGCTCCCCCGCAAGGAGGAGATTCGTCGCGGGGACGCCATCCTGGGACTCCCCTCCTCCGGCATCCATTCCAACGGTCTCTCCCTTGCCCGCAAGGTCATCCCGGAAGCGGACCGCGAGGGATGGGAGCTTCTCCTCGTGCCGACGCGCATCTATGCCAGGGAAATGGCCGTTCTCACGGCCACCCGCAGGGTGCTTGCGGCCGCGCACATCACGGGGGGCGGCCTTGCCGGGAACCTCTCGCGCGTCATTCCGGATGGTCTTGCGCCGCATTTCTTTTTCGACTGGGAAGAGCCCCCCATTTTCGAAAGGCTCCGCGGCGCGGACGTCCCCGAAGAGGAGATGCGCACGGTCTTCAACCTCGGCATTGGCGTCGCGCTCGTCACGCATGACCAGCACCGGGGAGAGCTCCAGGACATTGCGCGGCGGGAAGGCTTTCAGCTGCCGGTCATCGGGACCGTGGAGTGATGGCGCGGCTGGCCGTTTTCGCTTCGGGTACGGGATCAAACTTCGCGGCCATCGCCCGGGCCGTCAAGCCGACCCGGCACACCGTCGAGTTTCTTCTCTGCGACGTTGCCGGGGCTCCCGTCCTGGAGAAGGCGAAAGAGCTGGGGGTACCGACCTTTCCAATATCCTATGCGGGGGAGAAGCGAGAATCAGTGGAAAAGAAAATCGTCCGCCATCTGGAAAGGCGCCAGGTGGACATCGTGGCCCTGGCTGGATTCATGAGGCTGCTGACCCCGTGGTTCCTGGAAGCGTTCAAGGGGCCCGTGATCAACATCCACCCCAGCCTCCTGCCGAAGTACCCCGGCGTCCATGGAATAGATGAAAGCTACGCCTCCGGTGACATCGAGCTGGGGATAACGATCATTCGCGTGGACGCGGGCGTGGACACCGGGCCCGTCATCCTCCAGAAGTCCTTCCGCCGCGACCCCGCAGAGACCAGAGACCATGTCGAGGTCCGCATCCACCAACTGGAGCATGAGTGGTACCCGCAGATCCTGATCTCAATGCTCGACAAAGTGGGTGGCGGAGTCGCGCCATGAGGGTCCTCATCCTTGGGTCAGGCGCCCGCGAGCACGCCGTTGCGTGGAAGCTGGCCCAGAGCGCGCACGTGAGCGCCGTGTTCGCGGCCCCGGGCAACGCCGGCACGGCGGAGGTCTGCACCAACCTGCCCGACGTGGACCCGCTGAAGTTCCCAACAGTGCTCAACGCGGTGCGGCGCAATTCGGTGGACTGCGTCTTCGTAGGCCCCGAAACCCCTCTGGCCTCAGGCGTGGTGGATTGCCTTGCTCGCCGCGCCATCCCGGCCTTCGGGCCGGCCAAGAAGTCCGCGCAGCTCGAGTCCAGCAAGGCGTTCTCCAAGGCCTTCCTGGTGCGAAACGGGATCCCGACCGCGCGCGCCACGGAGTTCTCTGATGCCGCCACCCTGGAGGCGTTCCTCGCGACAAAGACTGGACAGAGGCTGGTCGTGAAGAAAAGCGGTCTTGCTGCCGGGAAAGGCGTCCTGGAGTCCGCGCAAACCGAGGAGCTGGTTTCCTTTGGCAAAGCGGCGTTGGCCGTGGACCACGTTCTTGTCGAGGAGTACCTGGAGGGTTGGGAGCTTTCCGTGTTCGGCGTGAGTGACGGGCAAAGCCACGTCATCCTTCCGGCCTGCACCGACTTCAAGAAGGCCCATGACGGGGATACGGGTCCGAACACGGGCGGAATGGGCTCCGTCTGTCCCGTGCCCCCGGCTGACGGGGCGGTGATGAGACGCATCGAGCAGGAGATCGTGGAGCCGACGTACGCCGCCATGGAACGGGAAGGACTTGCATACGCTGGGGTCCTGTATTTCGGGCTCATGATCACGCGCGGCGGGCCTCGCGTCCTGGAGTTCAATGTCAGGTTCGGCGACCCCGAGACCCAGGTGCTCCTGCCGGTCCTGCCCTTCGATTTCGGAGGGCTTCTGAAGGCCGTGATCTCGAAGGAGCTTGCGTCCTTCGCCGCGGGGATCAACACATCCTCAGCAGTCGGGGCAGCGCTGGGAATCGTCATTGCGGGACAGGGCTACCCGGATGCCTCAGGCGGCCCCGTCCCCGTGACGATCGCGGGGGATGCATTGCCGGACCACACCGAAGTGTTTCACGCATCGTCTTTCCGCGAACGCGACGGGACTCTGCACGTTCGGGGCGGGCGATGCTTCACAGTGGTGGGCCGCGGAGCGGATCTCAGGGGCGCGGCCGAGCGTGCATATGCCATGGTGGAGAAAATCCGGTTCACCGGGGGCTGGTACAGGCACGACATAGGCCGGAAGTTCCTGGGGGCCTCGACATGAAAGACGTGCTTTTCGTCATTGGATCACAGTCTGATGAGCCTGCGGTGAAACCCGGCCTTTCGCTCCTCGAAGAAAAAGGGCTGAGCTATGAATTGAAGGTCCTTTCCGCTCACCGCAACCTCGAGGAGCTCGTTGCATTCCTTCGTCTGGGAGAGAAAGAGTACAGGCTCGTCATTGCCGCGGCCGGCCTTTCAGCCGCGCTCCCCGGGGTGATTGCTTCCCTTGTAAAACTGCCGGTTATTGGCATACCGCTCGTCGCCGGGCCGCTGTCAGGGGTGGACGCCCTTCTGTCCATCCTTCAGTTGCCCCGCGGCGTGCCCGTGGCAACCATGGGGATAGGCCCGCAAGGGGTCCTCAATGCCGTGCACCTCGCGGAGAGGATCCTCTCAGTACAACGATAGGCGATTTGACGGTGGCGCGTCTGCGGGCCAACGCGCCCCCACGGGCCGGCCGTCGGTCCATGCCCATCACTCCTGTCTCATGTGCGGGAATCCTTGCTGACGGCGCGCCTCGAACAGGAGAATCCCCGCGGCCACCGAGACGTTGAAGGAATCCACGTGTCCGGCAGCGGGGATGCGGGCCAGAAAGTCGCATCTCTCCCTGACCAGTCGCCGTAAACCAGTCCCCTCGCTTCCCAGCACAAGGCACACCTTCCCGCCGAAGTCGATGGTGTCCGTTGTCTGACCCTCCATGTCGGCCCCGAAAATCCAGAAGCCGTTCTCCTTGAGAAGCTCCAGGGCGGACGGGATGTTCGGGACCACGGCAAGAGGCACGTATGCGCTTGCGCCGGCGGACACCTTGGCAACGGTCTGTGTCTCCTGGGCAGAGTGCCGGGACGGGATCACGACCATGTCGGTGGCAAACTGGTCCGCGGACCTCAGGATTGCCCCGAGGTTCTGCGGGTCCATGATGCCGTCCAGCACCAGGACGAGCGGCGTCGGTGTCTTGAGGCCCGAAAGGAGATGACGGAGGTCCTTCTGGAGGGAAGCGGGAGCCCTGGATAAAACGAGAACGGCGCCGCGGTGGGCATCCGTCCCACACAGGCCGGTGAGCTCCCCCTCCTCCACCTCGGAGACGGGGACGCCGCGGCTCTCCGCCGCCTCACGCAGCTTCTGGATCCTCGCATTCTCCCGTGAAATAAGGAGCGAGGCGCCTGACACCCCTTTTCGCAAGGTTTCCTCTATGGTGTGGAATCCGAACAGATGCTCAGCCATTGGTTTTCTCCTTGCGGGGTTCTTTGCGAAAGACCAGGATGTTCTGATGGATCATGGAAGGGATATAAGAGTACTGGTAACCGTAGAGGTGCAGCTTCTTTGACACGTCATACCACACGATGTTCGCTTTCCAGACCATGCCGGGGATGGCGGCAATGACCTGGGCCAGCTCCGCTGAAAGGCAGTGGTACTGGTTGTCGCGGTACATGTCGCCGATGAAGCTCAGGAGGTATCCGTGCTCCTTCAAGAGCCCTGCGGACAGGGTGAAGACTTCCGACATGTGAGCGAGCCAGTCCGCCTTGGAGGCGTATTCCCGCGCGCTGAACGCGGACAGCTTGCTTGCCCTGACAGGCTTGGCAGATTCCCCCACGCGCTTGTACGTCCCCTTTGACCGCTCCGCCTTGTCCATCTTCCAGTAGGGAACGTCCGTAAAGACGCAGTCGAACGATCTTCCCTGCATGTCCGCAAGCGCGCTCAGCGCATCCGCGGCCATCGTCTCCTGCGGCTCCAGTCCTTCACGCGCGCAGACCTCGCGGTACGTCTGGATCCACCGCGAATCGATCTCCACGCCCATGGCCTTCCTGCCGCACAGGGAGGCCCCCAGGAGGACGCCCCCCACGCCCATGAAAGGGTCCAGGATCATGTCCCCCGATTTGGTGAACGCCCGAATGAGGTCCGCGCAAAGAGCTGGCGGTTTCTGGCCGCCGTGGCGGCTTCGAAGGGCATGCTGCATGTCCGGAGGATACGGCTTGGTGATCACGGAGCGCGTCCAGAACACCCACTCGCGGCCGGTCAGGTCGTTGACCTTGTTGCTTTCGGAATAGAATCCCCGGGACTTGCCGTTCTCATCCACAAGCTCGCGCTTGATGCCGCGCGGGCCCGCCTGCCTCCGGCCTCCCACGGCTGCCTTCTGCGGATCACCGCCGCTCAAAGCTGCCTCCCGGTTCTCACGTGAAAAAGCATCTCCCTGACGCTCCGGCGCACTGAGACACCCGCGCCGTTTCCGAAGACCGGGTACTCGGTCTCGATCTCCTCGACTCTGCCGTACCTGGCAAGAACGCGGTGGATCTCCTCCCTGGAGAGGATGCCCTCGGAGCTGTAGGAAAGGAATATTTCCCGCGCGCACGTGTTGCTCATCAACCTCTCCAGGGCCGGTGCAGCCTCCCGGGTGCAGAACGGGCTTTTCATTCCCGTACGATCGAACTTGCGCGTCTTCCCGTACAAGGGCGGCTTCAGCCACAGGGCGAGGTTCTCCAGGACGTGGTAGTTGTCGCAATACTGCCGGCCGTTGTACGGAGGGTCGAAATAGGCTGCATCCACGTCCAGGCCTGATGCCAGGCTGAGCATGTCCCCGTGCACGACCTCCAGCGCAATCCCCTCCAGCCTCCCAAGGGGCTGCACGAGAAACCGCGTCCTCACTCTTTCATCCACCAGGTGCCGCCCGCGTTCCATGGACTTCCTGTCGATGTGCTTGAGAAAAGCGTCATACTGGCCAATGGTGTTCGCGACCCGGTCCGCTCCCAGAAGAAAGGCTCCAAGGAGAATGGCGTGCTCGCCGTCGGAAACCTCCGCGGATGCGCGCATGCGATTCCATGCGTTCCCGCATGGAATCCATGCGCATACAGTTCTCCCGCGTGAAATAGGAGTTGCCGAAGCTTTCCGTAATGTAGCCCAGGACGGGGCGCAGGGAGTTCAGCTCAGCCATCAGCATACCCATTCGTTCATCAGGATCAGGGCGATAGCCCGTCTCCACGAATGCCTGGAGGACTGCGCAATTGGACTTCAGCGAATCCACCGCGATCACTCGGCGCGTCCCCCGAAATGCCATGGCAAGGCCCACGGAGCCGGTCCCGCAGAAGCCGTCGAGAAAGGTTTGCGGAACGCCGACTCTTTCGATGATCCGCTTCGCAATCCAATCCCGCAGGAGCCTCTTGGACCCGAGGAATTTCCTGTTCCAGGGAAGGAGCCGGGTCTCAGCGGCGAGGCTGGTTGTCGATCCGCTCAATGAGCTTGTTCACCTTTTCCGCCAGCTCGGGGAAAGCGTCATGCCGGCGAAACCTCACCCTGACGTTCTTTTCCCCCGCAAGCACCCTCTCGATGTCGCTTTGGACCCTGAAGATCGGCCCCGCTATCCTGTGCGTGAGGAAGATCCCGCAATGATCAGGAGGAGCATGATCACGATGTCATTCACGAGGATGGGGGGGAAGATCGACAAAAGACGTTGCCCGGATTGGACATGGCCCTGCGCGCGCGCCAGGGCTGACACGAGCAAAGCTCCGGCTGTGAAAGCCGCAACGCCGCAGACCACAATGACGAGCAGGACTGCGATCATCCTGTACTGAAAAACGTTGTCAATGACCTTGATCCTTCTCTGGTACACGCGCCCCTCCGCTCAGCCTTCGTATGTCCCGGCCTGCGCCTCTCCCCGCAGCACTTCCTCGACGCCCGCGGCAAGCGCTTCCAGCTCGTTCTCACCGGGGAACAGGAGCACCGGTGCAAGGAAACAGACCCGTGACGAGATTTCCTTCACCACCCGCTCGGAGAACGCCAGCCCGCCGGTGAGCACGATGGCGTCCACGCGCCCTTCGGTGAACGCCGCAAGACCGGCAATCCACTTGGCAATCTGGTAACAGAGCGTCCGGATCAGCTCGTCGCACAGCCTTGCATCAAGGCTGCCTTTTCCTGCGGCTGACTTCTCTATCTCCGGGAACTCGTTCGTCCCGAGGTAGGCAACCAGTCCGCCCTTTCCCGTCAGCATAAGCTGCAGCGCCTGGGGGTCATGCTGATGGGACAGGATCCAGCGCATCCAGTCTCCCGCGGGTACCGTCCCTGCCCGCTCGATGGCAAACGGACCATCCCCGTCCAGAGCGTTGTTGACGTCCACGACCTTTCCTGCCGCATGGATGCCAATTGAGGTGCCTCCGCCCATGTGCGCGACGATCAGCGTGCAGTCCTCATACTTCTTCCCAAGGCTGCGGGCCGCCTTCTTGGCCGTTGCCTTCTGGTTGAGGGCGTGGAAGATCGAGCGCCGCGGGACTTGCGGAATCCCCGAGTATCGGGCAATCGGGTCCAGCTCGTCCACCACAACCGGGTCGACGATGTAGGCCTTCACGCCGATTTCCGAAGCAAGGGCGTCCGCAATCAGGGCTCCCAGGTTGGACGCATGGGTCCCGTATTTGCAGGCGATAAGGTCGCTCTTCATCTTCTCGTTGACTTCGTACACCCCGCCGGCAAGCGGCTTGAGCAGCCCGCCCCGTCCCACCACCGCGGACATGTCGGAAAGCCCGACACCGGCTTCGGTGAGACTCTCCCGCACTGCCGCGCTTCGAAGCTCGAGCTGGTCCTGCATCCTTCGGTGCCTGGCGATGTCTTCCGACGAGTGGCTGACGCCTTTTTTCCAGCACTCCGTGGAGTCCTCATAAATGGCGAGCTTGGTGGACGTGGAGCCGGGATTGATCGCCAGTATCTTTACGGCCATCCGCCCCATAGTATCAGGGCTGCGCGGAAATGTCGACGGAACGCTGCTTCGAGGTGCTGTTTTCGACTGCCTCCCGTGTTATACTTATGGGAACAAGCACTACGGTAACGATTGGGACATCTCACAAGGGGGAGACGATGAAGAAGATAATGCTTCCGCTGGCAGCGGTGTTGATCCTTGCCATGGCGGTCCCGGCGTTCGCGAGGCCCAAGGGGGAATGGGAGCTGGGATTGGGATGGACGCCGTCTCAAGACATCGTCAATCAGAGCATCATCAGTTTCCACATTGCCTACAGCTATTCCATTCTCTATCTGTCCTGGGACGCGTATGCCATGCCTGATTACTGGGTTTACCAGGCGACAACCTACACAGATCCGTACACCGACGTCACGTCTTATGGTACCTATCTCCCCGGCTTTCTGAACCTCTTCGACGTCGGGGTCAAGTTCGTGCTCAAGCCTGTCCTTTTCTATGCAGAGGTTGGCCCGAACCTCCTCTACATCTACGGTGGCCAGATCTACAACGGCGGCGTGGGAGTCAACGCCCGGGCGGGCGTCGGGCTGAAGTTCGACTGGTGGGGCCTCAACCTCTCCTATACGCAGGTGTTCGCCTCGTGGAGCGACCTGGAGGGTGCCTTCGGTTCGGCGTTCCACGGAAACCTCGCCCCGCTCGGGGATCGAGCGGTCCCAACCCTGAACTTTGTCATCTACTTCTAGGAGGAATGGCATGAGAGTCAAGAAGCTTATCCCTTTGATACTGCTGGCTGTCGGGGCGCTGTTCCTCCTCTCGAGCTGTGATCAGATACTGGATGCGCTTTACGCGAATAACACGATAAACGTCACTACGATAGTGTCATAACGACGCACCCGAGCGGCCTATCTGCATATTCGACGTAACCGTGACCATTAGCGGCGCTTCCGGAGGAACAAAAGACAGGGTTTAGCGGCACTGTATCATGATCCGGTCAGTGGATATAACTATGAGAGTATGTTATTCCCTCGTTCAATAAGTTGCCGAATGGGAATTACACGATCTATTGCAACCTACTATGACGGCCTAACGGGGATTCCCTCTTCTACTATATTTCTACGACGCATCAGGGAACGCATACACGTCAATCTCCATGCCGTTCAACGGTTCCACTACCGCTGATTTCTTTGTCTATCTTTGAAAGAAACCAGGCATTGCACTCGTGAGCGCCCCTCTCCGGGGCGCTTTTCTTTGCCGAGGCGCTTTTCTTTTGTCGAGGCGCCTCCATGCGTCCTCAAAAATCAACCGCGAAAGGGGTGGCAATAGGAAGGCCATTTGTGCTATACTTTGACCACAGCAGGGAATGAGGACTGTGAGAAAGTCGAAACTTCTGCTGCCGGTTGTGGGCCTGACGCTCGTTCTGACCGGCTGCGGCCAACTGATGAACATCATCTATCCCTCCAACGCCATGACGGTGGACGTGCGCGTATTGGCCGCCAGCCATTCAGACTGGGCCCAACCGGGCTCCAGCGTCACTGTCATGGTCACCTCGGATGCGGGGCAGATCTTCTCCCAGACCTCATCCACAGGGACTTTCGACGGCAGCTATGTCCGTTACCAGGTGACCATTACCAAGCTTCCCAACCAGAAGTACACGCTCGTCACGTCGTACACCAGCGGCACCAGCGGAAAGACGTCTTACGCCTCCCCCGCGCCAGAGGACTTCTTCGATTCAACGGGGACGGAGCTGAACATGATCCAGATCCCCTACGCTTCGGGCAACCTTGCCTCCAACGGCCACTCCATCAACCTGACCGCGAACATCGACTAACGTCGTCGAGGTTTCGGCCTCCCGGAACCAAAGCACGTGGATCTATCAAATTCGCAAATTTCGAAAGATTTCTTTCGATATTTGCGAATTTGATAGGTTTCCAATGCTTCTTCGGGATTGCCCGGCGGAAGCAGGCTCGAAGTCGAGTCTCGGCAAAGAGTGGTCTACGAGGATCCCGGAAAGCTGTCGCCCTGGTCGATCCGGTTTTTCGAAATTACCCAGAGAATTTCGCGCTGGAGTTTTGTAAGAGCCATTCCCTCAACCTTCGGCTTGGACGTAAGCTATTCCGGTCACCGTAGCGCTGGACCTTCTCAAGCAAGTGAGATTACCGTAGACGCGTACCACCCGGGAGCATAATCCTCCCGGATGAACCAAAGACATGTCGCTCGGTGCTGGGAGATGAGAGTCTCGAGGCTTCCTGCGTCACGCTGTCGAAATCTGCTTCCGGGGACATTACTGCTATCAAAGTATTCGTGCCTGGGAGAACATGTCAATTGCGCGGGCCGCCGTTCTCTTCACTCTTCCACCGCCGTGAACGAGAGCATGAACACGCTCCCGCCGGGGGCAGGCGCGTATTCCAGCGTCCCTCCGTTTTGCAGCGCGAGACTCCGCGAGAGGTAGAGGCCGAGCCCCGTCCCGCCTGTCTGGGAGAAACGGGGAGCAAAGAGCCTGCGCGCCGCAGCCTGCGTGATGCCACCGGCGTTGTCCTTCACTTCGAGCAGCGCCTGCCCGTCCGCGCGCCGTGATGAGACCTCGATGAGTTTCTGCTCGGCAATCCCCTTGAAGCGCAGGCTTTCAACGGCATTCCGCACGAGGTTGTGGAGGATCTGCTCCACCTCGCTTTTTCTCGCGCTGAACCTGACGCCGGGCGCAAGGGCCGCCGTCATCAGGATGCCTTCCCCGCGGTAGCCGGCGCGGATGAGCCGCAGGAACTGCGCCAGGTCACGTTCCGCGTCCATGACCCGCGGTTTCTCCCGGCCCTCCCTGCCGAGCCTCTCCAGCAGCCCCACCGCTGATTCCCGCCCCGCGTCCGCGTGCTCCAGGAGGAGGCGCAGGCTTTCATCCTTTCTATCCGCTTCCGTCCTTTCCAGGCCTGTTTCCGCAACGGCACGGATGTAGGACAGCGTGTTCTTGAACTCGTGGGCCGCTCCAAGGACAAGGAGCCCCGCGGCAATCAGCCGGTCCTGCCGCGCCAGCGTGGTCTCATGGTCGAGCACCCGCGCGTAGGCGGCGTGGGGGAGCTTCTCCTGCAGCTCCAGGGCTGCAAGCCGCCCGTGCCATCCCGCCCGCGAAGGGTAGCCTTCCTGGAAAACCAGCCAGCCCATGCAGAGTGAGAGAACGAAGAGGGGAACGGTCGAGACGTCCGGGTATCGAAACCCCAGGGAGACGAGCACGGTGTCCGCCGCCGCGGCAACAATCCATATGCAGGCGGACACCAGGGCGGCGAAAAGCGGCGTGGAGCGCGAGCCTCTCCCTATTCCCACCAGGAGCCGTACGGGAAAGACGGCCAGCGCGCACGTCCCCGCGGCGTCAAAGGCGGCAAGAATGGTTGTATCATGAAGACCGAGCGTGCTTCCTGCCAGGAGCAGGATGACAAAGAGCGCGCACGCGCATGCCCAGGGCAGGCGCAGCTTTGCATGGCGGGTCCTGCCGCGGGCCTCGATGAGGAAGGCCCCTGCCGCCCACATCGTAGAGACCGCAAGCACGCTTGCGGCCCCCAGGAGGGATGGGAAGGCAATCCCGACGGCCACCGCGCACAGAAAGAGGGCGAGGTACAGCGGCTCCCGCCGCCGCGCGCATCGCGGTGAGCGAACTGCCAGCAGGATTGATTCAGCTGCCAGAAGCGTGACTGTAACGGCGCGGAGGAAGAACCCCACATTTTCCATTGAGGGAAATGTTACGTCATTGCTTCAGCTCGGACAAGGGGATGGGCTTGGGGCTCTTTTCTTCCCCGCTGACGCTGGCAAGCTCCTTGAGAAGCTCCTTTGCCCGGGCGGAGACCTTCGTGGGAACCTTCACGACGAGCTTGATGTACAAGTCCCCGCGCCGGCTGGGACCGTGAAGGTCCGGTATGCCCTCACCCTTCAGCCGCAATATCCTTCCGTTCTGCGTTCCGGCGGGAACAGACACGCGCACGGTCTTGTCATCCAGCGTCGGGACCACGATGTCAGCGCCCAGCGCGGCCTGCGTGAAAGAGATGGGGACCGCGCAATACACGTCGTTGCCGTCCCGCTCGTACAGATCGTGAGGCTGGACCCGCAGGAAGATGTACAGGTCGCCGTCACGCGCCCCGTTGGTCCCTCCGTCACCCTGCCCCGCAAGGCTGAGCCGCTTGCCGTCTTCGATCCCCGCGGGGATTGTGACGGTGACCGTGCGGTTGCGGCGCACAAGGCCCGTCCCGCGGCAGGCGGTACAAGGCTTCTCAACGATCTCACCCTCGCCGTTGCAGCTCGGGCAGGTCGAGGCTATGGAAAAGAATCCTGAGTTTCTCCGCACTTGACCGGAGCCGCCGCAGGTGGGGCAAAGCTTCCTGCCCGTCCCCTTGTCCGCTCCCGTGCCGCCGCAGACGTCGCATCTCTCCGCCCTGGCGTAGGAGATCTCCCGCTTGGTGCCGAAGGCCGCGTCAAGGAAGGAGATTTCCATGTCATAGCGCAGGTCGGATCCCTGCTGGCCGAAGCCGCCCCGCGAAGACCTGCGCCGGCTTCCCGTGGACCCGAAGAAAGAATCGAAGAAGCCGCTGAAGTCTCCGAAGATGTCTTCGAACCCCTGGAAGATCGTGGAGAAGTCCTGGGCGGTCGGCTGGCCCATGCCGTTGACCCCGGCAAACCCGTACTGGTCGTACGCGCGGCGCTTGCGGTCATCCGCCAGGATTTCATACGCCTCAGTGGCCTCCTTAAACTTCTCCTCGGATTCCTTGTCCCCCTGGTTGCGATCAGGGTGGTGCTTGATGGCGAGCTGCCGGTAGGCCTTCTTTATTTCTTCACGTGACGCGCCCTTTGCGACGCCCAGTACCTCGTAAAAATCTCGTTTTGCCATGAGCTTTCAGGTTTTCTTCGTTTCGTCGTCGACGACCTCGTAGTCGGGGTCATCGGACGTTTCCGTATCAGCGTGTTGCGCGCGGCTTCCGGCCCGTGGTGAACGCCCTTGGCCCGATGAACCGCCTGACGGGCCGCCTGCGGAGCCGCCTGACGGGCCGCCTGCGGAGCCGTTGCCGGACTTACCGGACGCGCCGGATGCTTTCCGAGACGGCGCTTCCCGGGGCTCGCTCTTGGCCCTGTAGACCTCCTCCGCAAGCCGGTAAGCGGCTTTTTTCAGCGCCTCCGTCTTGGCCTTGATGAGTGGGACGTCGGAGGTGTCAATTGCGGCACGCAGCTCGGCGGCGGCCCCCTCAATGGCGCCCCTGTCCTCCTTGCTCACGCGGTCACCGAAATCCAGGAGAGATTTCTCCGTGGAGTACAGGAGGCTGTCAGCGTCGTTCCTTGCTTCCGCTCTCTCCCGCTCCATCCTGTCCGTGGCGGCGTTGGCATCCGCTTCCTTGACCATGCGCCTGATCTCTTCCTCCGAAAGTCCTGAGGAGCTTTCGATGCGGATCTTCTGCTCCTTGCCCGTGCCGAGGTCCTTGGCGGAAACGTGCACAATCCCGTTTGCGTCGATGTCGAAGGTCACGTCGATCTGCGGCACGCCGCGGGGCGCGGGGGGAATGCCCACCAGATCGAAGCGGCCCAGCGTCCTGTTCTGCGCGGCCATCTCCCGCTCTCCCTGCAGGACGTGGATGGACACGGCGGTCTGGCTGTCTGATGCAGTGGAGAAGGTCTGGCTCTTGCGCGTAGGGATTGTCGTGTTGCGCTCAATGAGCTTGGTGAACACCCCTCCCAGGGTTTCAATGCCGAGGGAGAGAGGCGTGACGTCCAGCAGGAGAACATCCTTGATGTCTCCGCCCAGAATGCCGCCCTGGATGGAGGCGCCAACGGCTACCACCTCGTCAGGGTTTACGCCCTTGCTTCCTTCCTTTTTGAAGATGTCCTTGACCAGCGCCTGCACCGCCGGGATGCGGGTCGAGCCGCCCACGAGGATGACATGGTCAATGTCCGCCGGCGTGAGTCCCGCGTCCTGCAAGGCCTGAAAGCAGGGCGTGCGCGTCTTTTCGAAAAGATCCCCCAGGAGGTGCTCCAGCTTTGCCCGGGTCAGCGTGTAGTTCAGGTGCTTCGGGCCGGACTGGTCCGCCGTGATGAACGGCAGGTTGATGGTAGTGGTCTGGGTGCTCGAAAGCTCTATCTTGGCCTTCTCAGCGGCTTCCTTGAGACGCTGAAGCGCCATGCGGTCCCCGGAAAGGTCGATGCCATGCTCCTGCTTGAACTCCGAAACGGTCCATTCAATGATCCGCTGGTCGAAGTCATCCCCTCCGAGGTGCGTGTCACCGTTGGTGGACTTCACCTCGAAAACGCCATCCCCCAGCTCCAGGATGGAAATGTCGAACGTACCGCCCCCCAGGTCATAGACGGCGATGGTCTCTTCCCGACCGCCCTTGTCCAGGCCGTACGCCAGCGCCGCTGCGGTGGGCTCATTCACGATCCGCTTGACGTCCAGGCCGGCAATCCGGCCCGCGTCCTTGGTGGCCTGGCGCTGGGCGTCATTGAAATATGCCGGGACCGTGATGACGGCTTCCGTGACAGGTTCCCCGAGGTAGTCCTCCGCCGTCTTCTTCATCTTCTGGAGGATTGCCGCCGATATCTCAGGCGGAGAATACGGGTTGCCGCGGATCTGCACCCGCACGTCATTGCCGGCATCCACCACGGTGAACGGAACCCTCCGGATCTCCTCCACCACCTCGGGGTGCCTTCGCCCCATGAACCGCTTGATGGAATACACCGTGTTCTCAGGGTTCGTGATCATCTGGTTCTTGGCCGGCTGGCCCACCAGGCGCTCACCCTTGTCGGTAAAGGCGACAACCGAGGGGGTGGTACGCTGCCCTTCGGAGTTCTGGATCACGACGGGCTGGCTGCCCTCCATGATGGCAACGCACGAGTTGGTGGTTCCCAGGTCAATGCCGATGATCTTGCCCATCCAGGGGTCTCCCTTATTTCCCGTCCGGGCCGGGCTTCGGTCCAGGGACGGTAGCACCAGCAGTCCCGGCCTCTCCCTGCGCCGGGACCATGACCTTCACGCGAGCGGGCCTCAGGACCCGCTCATGCAGGTAGTACCCTTTCTGATAATCTTCCACCACGGTCGGCTTTGCGTCCACCGGCCCTTCCACGCGCTGCACGGCCTCGTGCTTGTTGGGATCAAAGGCCTCTCCCACGGAGGAAAACCTCTTCAGGCCCCAGCGGTTTTCGAGCATCTCGACGAGCTGCTTTTCGATCATCGTTATGCCCTGAAGGAAGGAACCGAAATCTTTCGACTCCTCCCCCGAATGGATTGCGCGCTCGAAATCATCGATCAGTCCTGTGAGATCCGAGAGCAGGGCGGCGTTGGCGTACCGGGCGGCGTCCTCCCTTTCACGGAGCATACGCTTTCGGAAGTTCTCGAAATCCGCCTGCTTGCGGAGCAGCTTGTCCTTGAGGTCAGCGACTTCAGCCGAGAGCGCCTTCACAGGGGATGGCTCGGGCACGGGGGCGGCCTGCTGGCCCCCCTTCACGTCTGATCCACCGTCCTGGGGCGTTGCCCCCGGGACGTTTTGCGCCCCTTCGAAGACCTCTGATTGGTCTTTCTTCTTCGACATCATCACCGCCTGCTAAAAGAGTTTACCTAAAGGTAATAGATGACTTCGGATCAGGTCAAGCTTTTTCCCTGCCCTTGAACACAACGGCAGGGTCTCCCTGCGCTATTCCCTCGACTTCTTTTCGTTTTGCCTCGTATCCGGCCCGTCCCATGATCCCGTACGCGAAATGCTTCCCTTCCTCCACCCCCGGCTGGTCCAGCGGGTTGATCCCGAACAGGCCGCCGGCCGCCACTGTCTGGACTTCGAGAAGATGGTAGTACTCCCCCACGTTCTCAGCGTTGACCCGGGGGAAAACGATGCGCGCGACCGGCCGGCCCGCCTTCCAAAGCGCGATCTCCGTGGCAAGCTCTTCGGCAGCCAGAAGCTCGTTCAAGGTGTGGCCGCCCAGGTAGGAGACTGCCTCCAGGTCGGAGGACGGGATGGGGACCGTTGCATCGAAGGTCTCCACGGTGAGGAACGTGTAGACCTTGTCATCCGGTCCTTCCTTGTAGAGCTGGACCTGCGAATGCTGGTCCGTGACCCCCAGCGCCTTGATGGGGGTTGGCCCGACTGCCACGATCCTTCCGTCAGTTGCCGTGCGCTTGCCAAGGCTCTCCGCCCATAGCTGCCGGTACCAGTCCGCCATCAGGTAGAGCTGGTCGGAGTAGGCGAACATCACCGAGATCCGCCTTCCCTCCTGCCAGGCCGCATGATGCAGCGCGGCCCCCAGGTACGCCGGGTTTTCCATCAGCTCCGCGCTTCCCAGGCGCGCATCCATGTCCGCAGCTCCGGCAAGGAGTCCCCGTATGTCGATGCCCAAAAGCGCCGCAGGCACGAGGCCTACCGGAGTGAGAACGGAGAACCTGCCCCCGACGCCGTCAGGGACCTCAAAGCTGGCATAGCCTTCGTCATTCGCGATCTTGCGCAGGGCGCCTTTGTTCTTGTCCGTGGTGACCACGATGCGCTCTTTCGAGCCTTTGGCCCCCAGGGCGTCGGTGAACCATTTGCGGAATATCAGGAACTCCGACATGGTCTCCGCGGTGTCGCCGGATTTCGTTATCACGTTCAGGATGGTCTCTTTGGGATCAAACGCCTTCATGAAGGCGCTGATGCGGACCGGGTCGATGTTGTCCATGACGGCGAGGCGAGGCGCGGGCTCGAGGGCGGGATACGGGCTGCGGAGCGCCGAATTGAGGGAAAGGAGTCCGAGAGCCGAGCCGCCAATGCCCAGCACCACCACGTTCTTGTACGAGCCCTTCACCCGCGCCGCGTACTTCTCGATTGGCCCGATGTCCTGTTGGGGAAGGTCGTAAAACGGCAGCGCGCCGGCCTTGCGCCGCGCGCTCACGTCCGCGTGGATTGCGCGCAAGGCGCCCCGGTATGACTCCACCAGCTCCCGCGAAAGGGGCGGCATCATCCTGCGATAATCGACCGTGATCGGCATGTCTACCTCCGGCTTTCGAACATCCCTGCCAGGGGGCCGCGACGGATTGTGATGGCGCCCGTGGGACAGGTCTCCTGGCAACAGTAGCACCGGATGCAGGTCGAGTACAGATAGTGCGGAAGGCCGCGCGGCCACGGCGCGGCCACCGTTCACGGCGCTACACCTTCGGGGCAAGCTCGAGGATCAGCTCCACCTCCCCGCGGCTGAGTTGGGTGACCCGGGAGATCTCCTGCACTGACCAGCCCTGATGGGAAAGCTTCACCACGGTCTCCCTCTTGTCCAGGGGAGGAGCGCCCCTTTCTCCTTTCTCCTTCTTGGACTCCGACTTGACGATGGTCTCCAGGAGGCGCACCTGCTCCTGCGCCTGCCGGCCGATCTCCTCGAAGCGCGTCTCCGTCCGCGCAAGCCACTCGCGGGAGTTCTGCGCCTTCTCCAGGCGCTGCTCGAGATCTTCGATGACGGTCGTGAGCTTGCTGGAGATCTCCACCGCCGTCTCCGCGTCCTTCTTGCGTCCCGCGAGCATCTCGTATTCCGTCACGAGGGAGCGCACTTTTTCCTCCAGCGCCGCGGCTTCCTGGTCCGTCATCTTGAGGGTCTTTTCTATTGTTTCCAGGCGCTGGAAGTTCTTGTCAACGCCTTCGGCGGTCACCGTGATGATCTGCTGCTTTTTGTCCAGCCTCTCCACGCCGGTCTCAACGGCCTTCCCCATTTCCTCGAACTCTCTGACCTTTGCCTGGATCTGCTGCAGCGCGTCATGGCTGCCGGAGAGCGTGCTGACCTTCAAGTCGATGTCACGCGAGAGGGTGAGAAGCTTCTTGAACTCCCCCTCCATCTCATCAATGCGCCGCTTCTCCGCAAGGAACCGCGAGAGCTTCGTGGAAGTCTCATCAGCGAGCTTCTTCGTCCGTGAGAGCTGCAGCTCGGTCTCTGCCAGCTCCGCCTTCTCCGCCCCCAGCTTCGCGACGTCTTTTTTCATCTCCTCGATGCTGACTTCGAGGGCAGCCTTCAACGAGTCCGCCCGCTCGAACAGTCGCGTCTGCGCGGTGAAGGATTTCACGCGCTTGTCGATGTCCGCGAGGTTCGTTGACATGAGACGGTAGCTCTCATCGATCTTCGCGAAGAGCTTCTCCTGCATGCCCTCCGCCTTATCACGGCTCTCCGTCATGAGCTGGCGGTATTCCTTGATCCGCGCTTCCACGTCAGCCTGGAACTCCCGGATGCGCTTCTGGCTGTCCGTCTGGAGCGCTTCGGCCTGACTCTGCAGTCTCTCCACAGTCTCTCCGGAGGTTGTGGAAAGCTCGGCCTTGAGCGCCGTGATCTTCTGCCCGACCTCGGTCAGCTCATTCCTGAATGCCGCGCTCTCCGCGCTGGCAGCGGCCATCAACTCTTCCTTTTGAGCCGCGAAGGCTTCCGTGACGGCTTCAATCGAGGAGCCCGCCTGGGACTCCACGGAAGCAACTTTCCTGGCGATTGCCGCTTCGGTCTCGGAGATTCGCTGCCGGGTCTTCGCCTCCCAGGCAGTGACGTAGGTGCTGGATGCCTCCAGGAGCTGCGAGACTTCCTTGCTGCTGGCTTGCATCTCCCCGGTGATGCCCGCCATCCGCGCCTCGATCTCTTTCTGCATCTTTCGGGAAGCGCCGTCCAGGGACTCCCGCAGGGACGCGAGGTCTTTCTCCATGGCGAGGGACGACTCCCCGCGCGCTTTTTCCACTTCCTCGTGCAGCGCGTCTCTGAGCACCTGGATGGCTTCCATGGTGGAATCCGTTGTCCGGGACAGCTCTGCGTCGAAGGAGCCGATCCTCTCCGCCATTTCTGCAATCTGCTTCTTGAGAGATTCCCGCTCCGCGCCGGAGGTCGCTACCAGGTCATCCCGCTGGGATGCGAAGCTGCTCGCAATGGCGCCCAGAGCGGACTCCGCCTGGGCGGCTGCGTCCTTTCGGCCGGATTCGAGCTGCGCGGCAAGTTCCCTCATCCGCGCATCGATCTCTCCATGCATTGCCCCTGCCCGGGACTCCAACGCTTCTTTCAGTCCGGCGAGCTCCTTCTCCAGGGCCGCCGAGGTCCCCTTGCCGGCTTTTTCCATCTGGGTCCGGATGGTCCCCAGCGCCGACTCCGAAGACCGCTTCAACTCTGCCTCGAAAGAAGAAATCCGGTCTCCTATTTCCTTCAGCTCGGTCTTGAACGCTGCTCTCTCCTGCGTAAAGGTTGCAAGCGTCTCTTCCCTCTGGGACGCGAACTCCTCCCGCACCACACCAATGGAGGACTCCGCCTCCGAGGCGAGCCGGGAAATCTTCTCCGCCACGGAGACTTCCGTCTCCGAAAGCTGCTGCCGCGCCCGGCCCTCCCACGCAACCACCTCTGCCCGAGAGGCATCCAGCACGTCCCCCAGCTCCTTGCGGCCTCCCTCCAGCTCCGCCGAAAGCTCCCGCAGCTTCGTCTCTATCTCGCGCTGGCTCTTGCGAACCGAAGCGTCCAACGATTCGCGCAGGGACTGGGTTTCCTTCTCGATGGACAGGGAAGCGTCTTTTCGCGTTTTCTCCACTTCCACCCGAAGCGCATCACGCAAGCCCTGCACCGACTCATCCGAAGAAGAAAGCCGCGACTTCAGCTCCGATTCGAAGTCTCCCATCCTCTTCTCGAGGTCCGCCTGCCAGGCCTGGTGCCTGTCCAGCGACTGCGCCGCCCGCTGGCGCAAGTCCGCGCCAAACTCGTTCTCCAGGCCGGTGGCCATCTCCGTGATTTGCGCGCGCGCCTGGGCCGTGGATTTCTCGATCTCCTGGCTGATCGAGACGCGGGCCGCTTCGATGTCGCCCTTCGCCCCTTCGAGGCTCTTGATGCGGCTCTCCACGTCTCCCTGGTAGTCCGCCAGGCGAGTCTCAACGGCTTGGACGGCGCGGGAAGCCATGCCGCTAAGATCGGTCTCAAAGGCCGACATCCGCTCCCGCAAGCCCTGCGCCGATTCGTCCGACGTAGCGCGCGCCTGGGCCATGGTTTTCTCGATCTCCCGGCTGATGGAGGCGCGAGCAGCCTCGATGTCGCCCTTCGTCTCTTCGAGGCTCTTGATGCGGCTCTCCACGTCTCCCTGGTAATCCGCCAGGCGCGTCTCGATGGTCTGGACGGCGCGGGCGACCATGCCGTTCAGATCTTTTTCAAATACCGATATCCGCTGCCGCAGGCCCTGCACCGACTCATCCGATGCAGCGATGCGCCCTTTCAGGTCCCCCTCGAAGCCTTCCACCCTGTCCAACGCCTGCGCGGCCCTCTGGCGCAAGTCAGCAAAGAACTCGTCCTCGAAGACGGACAGGCCCTTTTCGACGTCCTGGTATGCTTTGGTTTTCAGCTCTTCCAGTCCGGCATGGACTTCATCAAGACCCGCGTGCAGCTTTTCCCGCGCCGTGGTGGCTGCCGCAATCTCACCCTGCCAGCCGGCAACGAGCCCCGCGGCCATCTCCTTCATCTCAGTCCGCACGCCCGCCGCCATCTTCACGATGCTCTCATCAAGGGACGCGCGCAGCGCGTCCAGATTGCTCGACTCCTCCAGCGCCTTTACCCGGTAATCCACGTCCCCCTGGTAGTCGGCGAGCCGCATCTCGATGGCTTGCACGCTGCGGGCAAAAGCGGTTTCGTCCTCTTTTATCCTGGCGCTCAGGCGGCCAAAAACCTCTTCGTCCAGCGTCTCCCCACGCTCGCGCGCGCGAAGAAGCCGGCCATTCAGGTCCGCCTCGAAAGCCTCCAGGGACTTTGAAAGGTACGCGGCCCTTTCCTTCTCCGCCTGTTCTTCCCGCGCCTCCAGGCGCGCGATGTATGCAGAGAAATCCTTCAGTCTCTTTTCCGAGGCGGTGACGCCGGCGGCCAGGGTCCCGACCTTCGCTTCCGCCCCGGACAACACGTCCGCCCGGGCAGCCTCGAGAGCCTGCCGGGCTCGCGCGCCGGACGCCGCCTCGATTTCTGGGAGCTTTTTCTCAATCTTCTCCATTCGCGCGGCGGCATCAACGATCCTTTTTCCGACGGAGTCCGCTACTTCCGCCTCCTGCCGCACCCTCTTCACGGCCTGGTCGAGCCGGGTCGAAACGGAAGCAATCTCGCTGAAGCCCTTCTCATAGTCCAGGAGCCGCTTACGGATCCCTTCGAGGTCTGCAGCCCTGGCCTGGAGCGCTTCCTCCACCGACCGGGCCCTGGCTTGCAATCCTGCCTCCGCGCTCTTTACCGTGGCCTGCAAGCCCTCTTCAGCTTTCCTGGCCCGGGCCTGAACGGTCTCCTCCACGCTCCTGGCCCTGGCTTGGAACGTCTCTTCGACACTCTTCGCCTTGACCTGGAATGCTTCCTCGACGCCTTTCACCCTGGCGTGGAGCGCTTCCTCAGCGGCATGCGCCCGACCCACGAGCTCCTTGCCGGCAACAATGCTTCCCTGGAGTCCGACGGTGAGCTCCTGGATCTGGGCGGTTTTCTCCTCAGCCAACGCGGAGATATTCGCCCCGATCTTGTCGCTGAACCTTTTGAGTTTTTCCAGTGATCTGTTATTGCGGTCGAGCGCTCGAAGGATGACCAGGATAAGAAGGACAGCAAAAAAGGTAATAAAATTACCAATAGAGAAAAGCTGCATTGTCCCCCTCCCAGAGGTTTTTACAATAGTAAACCTATCCGGAAGGCCTGTCAACGCGCATTCTGGGCGCATCCTGGGAATTGCGCATCCTGGGAATCTATCGGGTGATGTCCAATCTCGTCAGTGAGGGAGCTCCGGCGGGTCGAACTGGCCGCTGGAATCCACCTTCACGAGGTTTATATATTGGCCCTTATAGCGCCTGATCAGCGATGGGACGCCCGTTTCCTTGTTCCTCTCCATGACCACAGCGTGGAAATCTCCACCTTCATCGAAGAACGGAAAGAGCACCACGACATGATGGTGCTGCCGGAGCAGCACGCTTGACCCGTCCGGCGCCCCCGAGGAGCTGGCATTCACCGATCCGAGGTAGATCATCCCGGGCCTGCTTCTGGCCAGGAAGTACAGGAGCCCCGGCAGGTCCTCGACACTGTAGCCGACGTCCTTCAGGTGCGTAAATCGATCCGAGACGGTGACATCCAGCGCCTCCGGGCCGGGCATCTGGCCGGTGCGCGCGGAAGCGAGGGTCCGCGCCAGCCCGCGGGACCAATCCAGCCCGAAATAGGGGTCCTGCTCCTCCTCGAACTTTGCGGTCCACGCTTTTCCCAGAAGATCCGAATCACGGGAGCGCAGCGCGTCAATATTCGTGAGGGAACCGACAAGGGGAAAATAGAAGCCGTCGATCACCCACTTGGCAAAACCCGAGCAGTTGAATCCTCCGCGCCCCGAAGGCGCCGGTTTGCCCGTGGCAATGAACACGAGCCGGCCGCTTGCGTCCATGGCGCCGTCATCCATGTCCCGCAGAGTCCGCAGTCTGCCGCGCAGGGTTTGCACGATCTGCTGGAGGCGCGTGTCGCCGGGGCCCGGGAAGGGGGCCATCACCAGGGACCAGTCCACGGAGGACCGGCTCATCTCCACGATCCGTGAGAAAGGAGAGGTGAGGAGGTCCTGGAACTTCACCGGCAGGACGACATGGGTCTGGAAGCTCTCATTGTAGAGAACGACGTCCATGGCCGTCCGGTCCTCCTCGGGGAACAGCCTCAGGTAGCAGCCGGGATCATTCTGAACGAATACCTTGGCCTGGAGGAAGCTCCCATCGACAAGACTCCGCTTGATGATGAACGTGCCGGCCGCGGCGAGCGGGAAGGCCTTGCCTTTCCTGTTGATGAACTCCATGTAGACCGCGCCCTTCTCCACATCGATCTTGAAGAGGACGTCCTCACCCGTCTCCGGCTGAGCCACGATCCTTCGCGGCGTAGAAGCGACGTCGTACGCGGGGGCGAAAATGGTCTCCCGCAAGAGGGTTCGCGCTTCCCAGTTCTCCGGCAACTGGGGAAGGGCGGCGTCGTCACCTATCGGCGCCCACGCCCCGAGCCGCGACGCGGCTCCGAGAGCGAGCGCGAATGCCAGAATGCCCGCGCTACGCAAGCAGCGTTTCTTCATCGACCCTGTCCCGGATGCTCCCGCGTTTGGCCGCAAGGACCTGCCTGTCCCAGGCAAAGAGCGCGCTGATCTCGATGGCGTGCACGGACCTGCCGTTTTCATCCCGGGGCACCTGGACGCCGCACGCGGCGAGCCAGCGGGCGGCCTTCTCGATCTGGCCGCGGACGCACGTTTCAATGGAGTCCAACCCTTCACGGTTCTTGAGCGGCGCGAACTCTTCCGCGCGCTCCGTCTCGAAAAAGATCGCCTTGCCGGCCATCGGGATTGCATCGAATATGAACATCTCCATCTTCACCGCGTCTTCTTCTTCAATTTCGGTTCCTTTCGGCGTCGGTTTGAGGGCCTTTACCCGCTTCCGCGCGATGTGCATCGGAAGAGACAGCGCCGCGCCGCCGAGGAAGTCGACGTTGAGCACGTGGATGGCAATGGAGCCCTGCGGAAATCGCAGCTTCCCGTCCGGTCCTTTGGCAGACATGAGCTTCTCATCGAGGTCTGAATACTCGATAACGCAAGGCGCGCCGCCCACGACGGCAATGACGCCGAGCTTTTCCTCCGCGTACGCCTTCTCGATGACTTTCGAGGAGATCTGGGACGTTTCGCTTCTGTGGAAGCCGAGAAAGAGCGGGTCGGGAGAACGTACGAGCGGGTTGTCCACCTGGAAATAGAAAAGCTCCTCGACCCCACGGTCGCGCACTTCCTGCAGCACCCCGGAATCCTTGAGTGCGCTGATGACCCCTCCATGACCGTTCGGGTTGAAGAAAAGCCCCCCGTCAGGCGCAATGAGGAGCCCTCCCTCGGGAGAGAGAGTCGGGAACATTCCCTGGGAGAAGAACAGGACCGAGTCGCTGCCCAGCCCGAACCAGTCCTCCGTGCGGAAATATGCCTCAGTCTGCTCCCTGTTGGACGGACTGGTCATGATGAGCCAGGGAATCCGCGCGCCGTACCACCGGCGCGCCGCAAGGAGCTTCTCCGCGTGAAGGGCGAAAAGCGTCTTCTTTCGAATGGGACTGATGGGAAACATTCCCTTGGGGCCGTCGAAGCCAAGGCGCGACCCTTGCCCGCCCGCCACGGTGAGAACGGCGGTTTTCCCCCTGCGGATGAGGTCTTCTCCCATCTCTTTGACGCTTGCCGCCGACTCGCTCCGGCCAAGAGGCACGTAGGGGGCGGGGACAGGGTCCTGGAAGTCGAGCGCTTTCGCGGGCTCTCGAAGCCTCGAGCGCAGCTCATCGAGCTTGGTGAAATCCAGCGACGCGAGGTCCGCGAGCAGCCGCTCCTTCATTTCCGCCGGGCGAGCGCCCCAGTACCGAAACAGGTGGTCCTGGCCATGCGCAGCGCTCGCCTCCTTGATCTGCTTCTCCGTCATTGCATTTCCCCTGGGCTCCAATGTGCAACTGTCAACCGCGCTGGCGGCGGCGCCTGACTCAGCCGTCTCAGCGGCCTTCGCAGCAGCGGCGTTCGCGGCAGGGGCCGGCGCCCCAGGGGCCTGCGCGTCCGCAGGGGCCTGCGCGTCCACGGGGGCCTGCGCGTCCACGGCCCGACCGCGCTGAAGCGTCATAAGGGCCTCCACGAGGTCCGCGCGCATCTCGTCGAAACGCGCGGTCACGTCCTGCCCGTCCGTACCCAATTCCTCCCACATCCGCTGCTTGGCCCCTTCAACGGTGAACTTCTTCTCATGCAGCAGGTAGCGGAACCTCATGAGGAGCCGGATCTCGCGGCTGGAATACTCCCGTCTCCCCGACAGGCCCTTGCGGGGGGAAAGCAGCGGAAGCTCGCTCTCCCAGTATCGTATGATGTACGGCTTGACGCCGAGAAGGCGCGCGACCTCTCCGATGCTCCACGATTTCATCTGGCTTTTCGCGGGTCTGCTTTCCCGCTCCTGCGTATGTCGATGGCAATGGGAACTTGCGCAAAACCCAGGTCCCTGCGGATGCTGTTCTCCAGGTAGGAGACGTAGGAGGCCGGAAAGCCGGTCACCCTGTTCACGAAAACCACGAACTTGACGGGGTTCGAGCCCACCTGGGTCGCAAACTTGATCTTGTATTTCCCGCGTCCAGGAAGCGGATAGTGATCCGTCCAGGATTCAAGCGCCGCATTCAGCCGCCCCGTCGTGACCCGCCTGTGTAGCTGCTGCCACACGGAAAGAGCGGTGTCCAGAAGCTCGCGGATGCCATGACCGGTGACGGAGGAGACAGGGACGATGGGGGCGAAGCCGAGCACGGGAAAATCGAACCGAATCCGCTCGCTGACCTGCGCGGCGAGATTCGGAGCATGGCCCGCCGGCTTTCCGTTGGGGCCGCGGCCCCTGGCCGCGCCGCGCTTCCTGGCAGCGGGCCGGTTTCCCGCGCCTGTGTCGAGGAGGTCCCACTTGCCAGCAACAATGATGATCCCCCTGCCCTCCTTCAGCGCCTGCCCCGCAATCTTCTTGTCCTGGTCCACCAGGCCTTCGGAAGCGTCGATCATCAGGAAAACAAGGTCTGCCCGCTCTATGCTTTCAATTGCCCGATTGACGGAGTAATACTCAACCGCATCCGTCACCCGGCTTTTGCGCCTGATGCCTGCCGTGTCGAGCACCGCGAAGGTGCGATTGCCGTGCTCGAAGCTGCCCTCCACGACGTCCCGTGTGGTGCCTGGCACCGCGGACACGATGGACCTGTTCTCGCCAAGGAGACGGTTGGCCAGGCTCGACTTCCCCGTGTTCGGTTTGCCCAGGATGGCGATCCGGACCGCATCCGCATTCGTTTCGCGCCGGCCTTCCCCATGGGCGCCAGGCATCGACCTCCTCTCCTCCAGGAGCAAAGCAATCAGCTCCTTCAGCTCGGGGAGATTCCGGCCGTGGACAGCGGATACACCGATGACTCTCGGAAACCCGTGGGAATGCGCGTTCCAGACCAGGGAATCCCTGTCCGGAGTGTCCACCTTGTTGACCACGACGAGGAGCTTTTCGGACAAAGGCCGCAGCCGCTCCATGAAGTCCTCGTCCTCAGAAGTCGTCTCGGTTGCGTCCAGGACAAGGAGGATCAGGTCAGAATCCCGAGCCGTGGAAAGGCTGCGCTCGGACACCACGCGATCAAGAGCCTCCCCGGCAGGGGCAAACCCGCCGGTGTCAATGAGAAGGAGCGGAACCCCGCCGAGGATGCTTGATTCCTCCACGGGATCCCGCGTCACTCCCGGTTGTGAATGCGTGATGGACCTGCGCTTCCCAAGGAGCGCATTGAAGAGGGAGGACTTGCCGACATTGGGCCTGCCCAGGATGGCAACGCGCGGAACGTTCTTGGATCCGGAGAGGGCCGTGGGCCGCCCGCGCCCCTTACCAGGAGAAGAAGTCAAGCCGCTCCTCCATCCATTTCCGCGCGGCCTGCTCGATCTGCGCCGCCGACCGCAGGGGCACAAGGCTGCGCGCGAACGCCTCAGCCTCCATGAGCCCGACCGATCGTATGATCCTCTTGATGAGAGGGATGGCGATGGGGCCCATGGAAAAACTGTCCAGGCCGAGCCCGAGGAGGACCACCGTTGCCAGCGGGTCTCCCGCCATCTCCCCGCACATCCCCACGGGCAGGCCATGGGCATGCGCGTTCTCGATGGTGGTGCGGATGAGGCGCAGGACCCCGGGATGAAACGGCTCGTACAGGTAGGCCACCCGTTCGTTGCCCCGGTCAACCGCCAGCGTATACTGGATCAGGTCATTCGTCCCGATCGAAAAAAAGTCCGCCTGGCCGGCGAGGATGTCGGAGGACAGCGCCGCGGAGGGCACTTCGATCATGATGCCCATGGGGATCTCGTCTCGAAACGGCACGTTCTCCCGGCGCAGCCCCTCTTTCACCTCGGCGAGCGTCTCGACGATCTTCGAAAGCTCCTCCGCGCCCGAGATGAGGGGAAACATGATCCGGAGGTTTCCGTTCATCGACGAACGCAGGAGCGCGCGGAGCTGCGTGCGGAAAATGTCCGGCTTCGACAGGCAGAACCGTATGGCGCGCCAGCCCAGGAGCGGGTTGGCATCCGTCTCCAGGGAGAAACCGGGCATGACCTTGTCCCCGCCCAGGTCCAGCGTCCGGATGGTTACGCTGCGGCCCCGCATTGCCTTCAGGACGCTGCTGTACGCGTGGTATTGGTCTTCCTCCGACGGGAAATGGTTGGGCTGGAGGAAGAGGAACTCGGAGCGGAAAAGCCCGATCCCATCCCCGCCGTGCGTCAGGACGGAATCCACTTCCTCCGGCAGCTCGATGTTGGCCTCGATGGAGACGAGCTTGCCGTCCACGGTCTCTGCCGGTAGCTGCCTGAGCTCCTTCAGGATGACGTACTTGCGTTGCCACTCCTTCTTGCGCTCATCGTACAGCTCCCGCGTCAGCTCGTCGGGCTCAACGATGACCGTGCCGCGGGTGCCGTCCACAATCAGCTCATCCCCCGCCTTCACGTGGCGCGTGATGTCGGAAAGCCCCAGCACGGCCGGTATCTCGCTGGACCTCGCCAGGATGGCGGTATGGGAGGTCTTCCCGCCGACGTCCGCGGCGATGCCCAGCACGAGCCGTTTGTCCAGCCCCAGCGTGTCGGAAGGCATCAGGTTGTGCGTGACGAGGATCACTTCGCTCTTCACGTCGGAGAGCTGCACCTTGGGCCGAAAGAGGAGGTGGCCCAGGATCCGGTTGCCGGCATCGCTGAAATCCACGGTCCGTTCGCGGAGGTACTGGCTGTCGGCGGCCTCCAGCTTCTGCGACATTTCCTCGATGATCTGGAGGAGCACCCATTCGACGTTGCGCTGCTGGTCCTCCAGGGCGAAGCGGACCCGGCTTTTCAGGTCCGGGTCAGCGAACATGAGTATCTGAGCATCGAAGAGCTTCGCATTTCGACCCCGAGCCAGGCCCTCGACTTCCCGTGACGCCTTGTCCAGCGCCGTGAGGAACCTTCCATACTCGTAATCAACCTGCGAGGCTTCGATGTGGTGACGAGGTATCGTGAGCTTGTCGTCAAGGAACAGGAACGCCCTGCCTCGAGCAATGCCGGGTGAGGCGCTGATCCCCGCGAACTCCATCATGCGGCGTGAGTATAGCGTTATTCAATGGGCCTGTCAAACAAACCGATCATAAAGAGTAGGCGAAAATGGCAGCAAAAAAGAACTCACGGACCCGCTCCTCCACGCTCAAGAGCCGAGGCATCGGCTGCCTTTTCTGGCTGTGCCTGCTCGCCGTCATCGTTGCCGTGGGCTACGCCGCGCGCACGCAGATCGCGGACACCTTCACGCGCCTCGTATCAAATGGCGGCAGGCCGGCTGCCGGCTCCCGGGCGCCCCAGGTGACAATAAGGCCGCTCCCCGACACGGCCGTCCCTCCAACCCAGACGAACGCGCTGCCAGGCACCCAGGCGGCTCCCCCGGCGGGCTCGCAGACGACACAGGGCGCGGGAAAACCGCCGGCGGCCTCCGGTTCCGCCGACCGCGTGGTCACCGTGGCGCGACCATCGGCGCCGACGGAGGAAAGGCCCATCCTGCGCAAGACGCGTCTTTTCTTTCTCTCCGTGGATCAGAACGGCAACATCCTGATGAAAGGGGTCATCCGCCCCATCCCGCAGAGTGACTCTCCCCTCCGGGACGCGCTGGAAATCCTCCTGAAAGGTCCCACGTCGCAGGAAATCAACCTCGGGCTTCTCACCATGATCCCCGAGGGCACGACGCTTCGCGGGGTGACGGTGCGGGGAGATGTCGCTTATGTGGATTTCAGCGAAAGTTTCCGCTTCAATTCGCTGGGCATTGACGGCATGAAGGCGCAGCTTCGCCAGGTGGTATATGCTGCGACGGAGTTTCCAACCGTCAAGAAAGTGCAGTTCCTCATTGAGGGGAAAAAGGTCGACTACCTCGGGACCGAAGGAGTGAGCATCAAGGACCCGCTTTCCCGCAGCTCTTTCTAGCCATCCGGCTGCGCTTCCCAGCCGTCCAGGATGACTTTCTCCAGCTCCTCGGGGGAAATATCGCGTGCAAGCCTTTTCCCCGAGCGCAGCAGAAAAAGAAGCTCCCGGTTCCCCTTCCTCCCTCGGATCGGCGAGAGGACCGCCTTTTCGACGCCCAGGTCTTCAGAGGCAAACGCGTCAACGAGCTCACGGGCAATCGACACAACCGTGCGCGGGTCCCGAACCACGCCTCGAAACTCGCGGGACGGACGCGTCCATTCGAACTGCGGCTTGAAGAGGAAGATGCCCCATCCCTCGCTCGTGAGGCCCAGAATGTGCGACGCTGCGCGGCGCAGCGAACGGAAGGAGAGGTCGGCAACAGCCCGTTGCGGCGCGGGGTCCAGGTCGCCGGCGCGAAGGTCCATCACGTTCGTCCCCTCCCTGACCAGCACCCGCGCGTCTTTTCGAAGCCGCCAATCCAACTGGTTCGTTCCCACGTCCACCGCGTGGACGCAAGAAGCTCCGCGGGCCAGGAGACAGTCGGTGAACCCTCCCGTCGAGCAACCGGCGTCCACCCATATCGTCCCCGCGCAGTGGATCTTCCAGACCTCCAGCGCGTGGGCCAGCTTCTCCCCGCCGCGTGACACGTAGAGAGATTGCTCCCGGAGGCTCACCCGGGCGCTGCTGTCGACACGCGCGCCCGGCTTGCTCACTGTCTCTCCGTCAACGCGGACGTCCCCGCGCATGATCAGCGCAAGCAGCTCGTTCTCAGCTCTGGAGGGAAACGCGGTCCTGAGAAGGTCGATAAGCGGGACTCTGGGGGAGGGCATCTCACACGAGGGAGAGCTGGCGCACCCTTTCGATGCTTACCGCCTTTCCGCTCGAAGGGTCCAGCTCGATCAGCACGCCCATGATCTCTGCGGGGGAGTTCTGCACTTCCATCTTGAGGGGCATCTGCGTGAGGCTGCGCGTCACGGCGGTCTCTTTCTTCATCCCGATGACGCTGTCGATGGGGCCGCTCATTCCGATGTCCGTGATGTAGGCCGTGCCGCCGGAAAGAATCCGCTCATCCGCTGTCTGCACGTGCGTGTGGGTCCCCACGATGGCGGACGCTTCTCCGTTCAGGTACAGGCCGAGAGCCTCTTTCTCCTCCACGGATTCCGCGTGGAAGTCGATGATGGACAGCCGCGTCCTGCCCCGGAACTGTTTCAAGAGGGATTTTCCCACCTGGAGCGGATCACGAAGCGGGGAAAGGTTCACCCTGCCCTCGAGGTTGACCACCAACACCGGGATATCTTTGACGGTGACCACACAGTGTCCCTTGCCGGGGATTGCATCAGCGCCCGAAAGGACGGGGTAGTTCTCCGGACGAAGGAGCAGGTCGTTTGTCATCAGGACGGGGAATATCTCCCGCTTCTGCCAGATGTGATTCCCGGATGTGATCACGTGGACGCCGGACTTGAACATGCGCTCCGCGATATCCGGTGTGAGCCCAAAGCCGTCCGCGGCGTTCTCACCGTTTGCGATCACGAGGTCAGCGCCGAGCTTGTGCACAAGCTCGGGAAGACCGACAAAAAGGGCCCTGCAGCCGGGTTGACCTACGACGTCACCCACCACAAGGGCCCTCAGGTTTGCACCCAATGCTCCCGGCCTGTCTAGCGCGCGTACTCGACGACGCGCATCTCCCGAATGATCGTGACTTTGATCCTGCCGGGGTACTTGAGCTCGGTCTCGATTCGCTTGGCAATTCCCTTGGCAAGCTCCTTGGCGGCGTCATCACTGACCTTCTCGTTGTTCACGAGGATGCGCAGCTCCCGGCCGGCCTGGATTGCATATGCCTTGTCCACACCCTCGAAGTCCTCAGCGATCGACTCCAGGTTCTCCAGGCGCTTGAGGTAATTGTCCAGCGTTTCTTTCCGCGCGCCGGGCCGGGCGGCGGAGATTGCGTCCGCGATCTGGACGATGACCGCTTCCACCGTCTCCGGCTCCACGTCCCCGTGGTGGGCGCCGATGGCGTTGATGACGCGGGCGTCCTCCCCGAGCTTGCGGGCAAGGTCCATGCCCACCTCGATGTGGTTGCCGTCCCCGTCAGACTCCACTCCCTTGCCGATGTCATGCAGGAGAGCCGCGCGCTTTGCCAGCTCCACGTTTCCGCCCACTTCGGCGGCAAGCATCCCGGCAAGCAGCGCCACCTCTTTCGAGTGGGCAAGGACGTTCTGTCCGTAGCTCGTCCGGTAATGAAGGCGCCCGAGCGTCCGGATGGCCTCGGGGCTCATGGTGTGGATGCCGACCTCGAAGAGGACGCGCTCCCCTTCCTCGTAGATGGTCTGGGCAATTTCCTTGCTGACCTTCTGGACAATCTCCTCGATGCGCGCCGGATGAATCCGGCCGTCGGAGATCAGTCTGCTGAGCGCGGTTTTTGCGATCTCTCTCCGAATGGGATCAAAACAGGAAATGACAACCGCTTCCGGAGTGTCGTCAATGATGATGTCCACGCCGGTGAGCGTCTCGAGGGTGCGGATATTTCGCCCCTCCCGGCCGATGATGCGGCCCTTCATTTCATCATTGGGAAGGGTGACGGTTGTGACAGTGACTTCCGAGGCCACATCCGTGGCAAGCCGCTGGATGGTCGTGACGAGGATGTCACGCGCCTTGCGGTCCGCCACCAGCTTTGCCTCTTGCTCGATGACGTTGATCGTCACCTGAGCATCATGCCGGGCTTCGTTCTCAAGGCTCTGCACGAGAAGCTTCTTAGCTTCCGCTTTCGTGAGGCCGGATATCCGTTCCAGCTCTGCGGCTATCCGTTCGCCTTCCTGCTGCAGCGCCGCTTCCTTTTCAGCGGCTCCCCTCTCCCGGTTGCCGACGGTCCTCTCTTGCTTTTCGAGGGACTCGAATCTCTTTTCTAGGTTTTCTTCCTTCTGAAGGAGGCGTCTCTCCACCCGCTGGAGCTCGATCCTGCGCTCCCGCGTCTCTTTCTCCAGCTGGTTGCGTTCCCGCAGGAGCTGGTCTTTACTTTCAAGTATCGCCTCTTTCTTCTTTGCTTCCGCCTCTCTTAAGGCCTCCGTGACAATCCTTGTTGCCCTTTGCTCTGCCGATGAAAGCTGAAAACGCGCGTAAAGCCATCGAATTAGCCAACCTAGAAATAAACCGGCGAGAGGAAGTATGAAGTACGCCAGTGTGCCCATATCTTCCTCCACGCGTGCACTAAGTGAATTATAGCTTACGTGAGTTTGGTTGCTTTGTCAAGGGTAACGCCGGGACCGAGCGCCTGTGACCGGATTGATACTACCTTTGTGTCGTTGTGACACACCGCAAAGAAAAAAGTCGACGATCACGACTTCAACAAACCAGGAGCTCTGAGAAAATATCTTTCAAGACAATTTCCCGGTCGGACGCGAAAGCAAGAAGGAGGTAGGCCTCGTGAGAATGGAATACCGCGGGAACGAGAAGGACCCTCTTCATGTATCTCAGGTCCTCCTGGTCGATGAATGCCCGCCAGGTTTCGAGATCTGACGGGTTCTTTTCGATTGCGACCGCCTTCCTCTCCTTGAGAAAAAGCTCATTCAGCGGATCCCCGGCTTCGAGGTGCAGTTTCTGCCGGCTCTTTTCATTGAGGCCGACCGCCAATTCGAGGGAGTAACCGTCAGGACCCCCGGCAAGCAGGCAGGCGCTGACGGCCGAAACACGGCGGGAAACCTCCACCAGGGACCGCATCTGCTGGGTATGGACGACCGAACGAGGATAGAAAGAAAGGAAATCATCGTAATCGATCCCGTTCGCGAACTTCACGGAGCGCGCTCTCTCCTTTTCCCCCGCATTCGTTTCCTCGTGAGAGGAGCGGCTGTTTGATGATGCCTCCGGGGGAGCCTCGAACACCTCCGCGTCGTCGAAGAGGTCACCGATTCCGGAGAACGTGCCGCTTGAGTCCTGGGACTGCGAGGCGTGTGAAACGACCTCCTGGGCGATATCCCGAAGCCCTCCACTGCGGGCGGACTCATGCTCGGAGGAGGCGTGCTGCCCGCCGTGGCCGCCTGCTCCGTAGACTTCCTCCTTGATCCTGAAAACCCCGTCCTCCATGACGATCGCTGATCTGCCTTCTTCCACGAGACGCTGCATTTCCTCAATCGTCCAGCTTTTGATTGCTCCGCTGGCGATCAGTCTCGACAATTCCGATTGTCGGTCCTCCCGGGAGAGAAATCCCTCCCCTTTTTCTTCAGCGCCGAGTGGCTCATCGATGGTTTCAAGCTCCCCAAACTCCGGCGCTTCCCCGTCCGCGCCGCTTTGGCCTCCGGAAAACTCATCCACGCTGGTTTCAACGAGCGTGAACTCATCCACGTCGGAAAGCTCCTCGACATCAGACATCTGTTCCAGCCCCTTCAAATAGGTGTGGTCATCAGAGTTTGATTCCAAGCCTACTTCCTCTTTCCCAGCGAACCCATTTTCCGGGGACGAAGGCACGGGCGTTTCATCATCCGCCGCGGGAAGGAGCTCGAGCCCCTCCTCGTAGGGCTCTGGAGGGAGCGGACGCAGATCCGGCAGAACCTCGAGCTCTTCGAGGACTTCGGTCGGTGAATCGATGGTGAGCGGTTCCTGCTTCAGAGCCGCCAGCGCAGACGTCTGATCGACGGGGACGTTGATTTCGCCGACGCGTGCGGGCCCACGGCCTAAGGCCTCAACGAGCGCGCCGTCTTGATGAGCGTCTTCTGAAAGCAGCGAAGCGTCTTCTGCAACGGAAAGCTCTTCGAAATCCTGGACGGCGGTCTCTTCTGAAAGCGCGGGGGCTTCCACGGCCTCAGCTTCCTCGACCGCCTCAGCTTCCTCGACCGCCTCAGCTTCCTCCACCGCCTCAGCTTCCTCCACCGCCTCAGCTTCCTCCACCGCCTCAGCTTCCTCGACCGCCTCGGCTTCCTCGACCGCCTCGGCTTCCTCGACCGCCTCGGCTTCCTCGACCGCCTCAGCTTCTTCCACCGCCTCAGCTTCTTCCACCGCCTCAGCTTCTTCCACCGCCTCAGCTTCTTCCACCGCCTCGGCTTCCTCGACCGCCTCAGCTTCTTCCACCGCCTCGGCTTCCTCGACTGCCTCAGCTTCTTCCACCGCCTCGGCTTCTTCCACCGCCTCGGCGGGCTCGTCAAAAGCCACCGGCGCTTGAACTGCTTCCGCCTCCCCTGCCGTCGCGGCGCGGATTCCCTGCGCGGGCAGGCTGCGCATGAACGCGGTGTTCTGGAGGGCGCTCCTGATCAGGTTTTCGAGGCGGGATATATCCAGCGCGCCGACCGCGGAGACCTGCGGCGCTTCCGCGCGCCGGGAAAGCAGGTCCAGGATCTCGGTCCAGCTCTTCGCCATGTACTCCTGGATCACCGGCTTCTGCTTTTTCGAGACCCTCCCAATTCCGCGCTGGATCTGCCAGGTGATCTCCCCCTGGCGCGCCTCCAGCTCACGGCGCCATCTGCTCCAGTCCGTTCCTCCCGGCCCTTCGACCAGCTCCTTGATGAGCTGGATCTGGAACCGTTTGACACGCTGGCGCAGCACGTCCAGGGGATCCGACCTCAGGTTGACGAGGAGGAAAACAATAAGGAAAACGGTAAGGAAGAACGTCCCCAGCATGAGGCCCTTCATCAGGTCCGTCATTTCGAACACCGAGGCGTCGACCATGAGACTGGCGATCCCACCCTGCGCAAGCCGCCGGGAGAACGACAGGAAGTCCGCCGTCTTGCCCCCTTCCTGCGTCAGCGAAAGCGGCGCCGTGAAGGCGGAAGGAGTGCTTGCGTGAGAGCGCCAGGCCGCCTCCAGGGCGGCGGCAACGGGTTGCGGGTCAGCCGTGTTGAAGTTGATAAGAACACCGTCATTCTGGATGAGGAGGACGCTCGTCACGGGCACCTGCGGCATGAGCTGCAGATCCCTCAACAGGTCGAGGGGGTCCATGTAAAAAACGGCAGTCCCTCTGAAAAGCGAGGCAGAGGTTCCGCTCCCCTCGTAGACCGGAACGAGGTACAAAAACCGAGCCTTGACGCCGTCGATAAAAAGCCGCGGCTGATCCCCCGCGCCCAGCAGAATGGAGCTGGCGGGGATGGTCTGCTCCACTTCGCTGTAGTTTCTGTAGGCGAACCGGTCGGGTCTCTGGTCTTTGACGTCGGAAGCAATGGAGCTGAAGACGACCCTCTGTCCGTCAGGGGCAAGGACCCGCACCGCGGAGACCTTGAGCGCAGTAATAGCTTCGGCCCATTGCTGCATGACCGCCGCCGGGAGGTTTGTAGCGAAAGAGGCGGACACGAAGTCTTTCCGGGCAAGAGCAGAGAACCGCTCGAGGTTGGCGGCATGGTATTTCTCGATCCTGTCCCCGAGCACGGCGAGCTGTTGCTCGTATCCCTGTTCAACTCGAGGGAGGAAGAAGCTGGTCTGGAGAACGTCGAAAAGTCCGGAAAACGCAAGGACGGTGAATCCAGCGAAGAGCACAATGGATACAAGCAGGCTTATGGCGACTTTGAGACTTTGCCGCATCGAGGACAGTATACCTTCTCTTTGACTATCGACAAAAGGGGGGGACCGCGGTAGTCCCCGCGGCACCGGATATCGCGCTTCGCGGTAAGCGCCCTGCGCCATGCCGGTCGAACGGCCGGCCTCCAGTCTCCCTCTGCCCGCCTATCCGGGAGGGCTTTTTCAGCCCTCCTTTGCAGCCTCCTGCCCCTCTTTCTTCTTGCGCTTGCGCTCCCTTTCCTTGCGGTCAACAAGCTCCAGGATCACCATTTCGGAGGCGTCGCCGAAGCGACGTCCCATCTTCAGGATCCGGGTATAGCCGCCCGGCCTCTGCGCGTAGCGGGGAGCGATGTCGGTGAACAGCTTGTTCAGAAGCCGGCCGTCATTAATGGCCCGGGAGGCAATTCGTCTGTTGTGAACGGAATCCACTTTTGCCCGCGTGATCAGCTTCTCTGCCAGGCGACGCGCTTCCCGCGCCTTCTGGACGGTCGTGCGGATTCTCTCATATTTGAAAAGCGCAGTGGCCTGCGATTTCAAAAGCGCTTTTCGATGGGCCGAGGTCCGGCCGAGCCTGTTGTAGCTACTCCGATGATTCATTCTCTTCTCCCAGTGCCACCGCGTCCCCGGCCGGGGCAGTCGCTGCCTGCGCCTCTCCGGCGAGCTGCTTCTTGAGCTGCTTCTTCAAAGCCGTGTAATCCTTCATGCCGAGGTCCAGGCCGCGCGCCTGGAGCTTGTCACGGATCTCCTGCAGGCTCTTCTTGCCGAAGTTCCGCGTCTTGGTGATCTCTTCCTCGGTTTTCTTCGTCAGGTCCCCGATGGTGCGGATGTTGGCGTTCCTGAGGCAGTTGCTGGACCGCACGGACAGCTCCAACTCCTCCACGGGCGTATCAAGAAGGGCGCGGATACGCTCTTCGTCCTCGTCCACCTCGTCGTCCCCGCCGGCTTCCGACTCGTCGAAGTTGATGAAGATCGTGAAATGGTCCTTGGCGATCTTCGCCGCCTCCGCGAGGGCGTCATCCGGAGTGATTGTGCCGTTGGTCCAGATCTCCAGAATCAACTTGTCGTAGTCCGTCCGCTGACCCACCCGCGTGTTTTCCACGCTGTACTTCACCTTCTGGATGGGTGAGAAGATTGCGTCGATAGGGACGGTGCCGATCACTTCGATGTACTTTTCGTTTCTTTCGGCGGGCACGTACCCGCGTCCCAGGTTGATCTGAACCTCGAACTCGAGGTTCGCCTTGTCCATCAGCGTGGCAATGGGAAAGTTGCCGTTGACCACCTCGACGTCGTTGTCCGCGGCGAGGTCCTTCGCGAAGATGGTGCGGCCGCCTTTCGCCTCGACGATGACGGTCTTCTCCTCCAGGTCTCCGTTCAGCCTCACCTGCACGTGCTTCAGGTTGTTGATGAAGTCCGGGGTGTCCTCCACCACGCTCGGGATGGGCTCGTATTCGCTGGCAATCGTGTGCGGAGTCCCGTCCTCCTTGTACGTGGTGATCTTCACGGCAGACACCGCGTATCCTTGAATGGAGGACAGGAGGATCCGCCGAAGCGTGTTCCCTATGGTTACCCCATAGCCACGCTCGAACGGATAAGCCACGAAACGACCGTAGTTGGCCTCCACCTCGCTGTGCTCGAAGGTGATGCCCTTGGGTTTCTTGAAGCCTTTGAGAAGGTTCTTTCTCACCATTGAAAAAACCTCACTTCGAATACAGCTCGACGATCAGCTGCTCCTTGACATCCGACAGGTCAGTGATCTCGCTGCGCCGCGGAATGGCACGAATTTTCCCGACCATCCTGTCCGGGTCGATCTCAAGCCAGGGCACAATGCCTGCTCGGGAGTATTCCTTCAGGCTCTCCTTGATTGCCGTGAGCTTCGTGCTGGGCTCGCGCACGGAAATCTCGTCGTTCTCCTTGACCAGGAATGACGGGATGGAGACCCGCCGGCCGTTGACGCCAATGTGGCCGTGGAGCACGAGCTGCCGCGCGGACTTACGCGACGGGGCAAGGTGCATCCGGTAGACCACGTTGTCCAGCCGCCTCTCCAGCATCTGGATGAGGTTCTCACCCGTGATCCCCTTCCTCCGCACCGCCTTGCCGAAGAACAGGCGGAACTGCCCCTCCAGCATGCCGTACAGCCTCTTGAGCTTCTGCTTCTCATGCAGCTGCACGCCGTAGTCGGATATCTTCTTCGTGCGGCTGCGCGGCCCTTTTCCCGGCGCCCCCTTCTTCCTTGTCACGGGGCACTTGGGGCCTTTGCACCTGTCACCTTTCAAATAGAGCTTGTATCCCTGGGCCCTGCACAGCCTGCACTGGGGTCCAATATTCCTTCCCACTGTCTCGCCTCCCTACACCCGGCGCTTCTTCGGAGGCCGGCACCCGTTGTGGGGGATGGGCGTGATGTCCTTGATGGAACGCACCCTGATCCCCAGGACGCCAAAGGCTCGGATGGCGGCTTCACTGCCGACTCCGGGACCCCTGACGAGGACCACCAATTCCCGCAAACCCTGCTCCATGGCCTTGCTGGCCGCGGACTCCGCGGTTGTCTGCGCGGCGAACGGCGTCGATTTCTTGGCGCCTTTGAAACCAAGGCCGCCGGCGGACGCCCACGAGATCGTGTTGCCCATGAGGTCCGTGATGGTCACGATCGTGTTGTTGAAGGTGGCCTGGATGTAGGCCTTCCCTTCCGCTATGTTCTTTTTCTTTTCCTTCTTGCCCTTCGCCATTGCTATTTCTTCCTCTTCCCGGCAACAGTCTTGCGCTTGCCCTTGCGGGTCCTTGCGTTCGTCTTTGTCCGCTGGCCGCGCACCGGCAGCCCGCGGCGATGGCGGATCCCCCGGTAGCAGCCGATGTCCATGAGACGCTTGATGTTCAGAGAGACCTCGGTCCGCAGCCTCCCCTCCACCTTGTAGTCGCTTTCGATGACTGTCCGAAGCTTGTTGACCTCATCCGAGGAAAGGTCGTTCGCTCGCTTCTGCGGATCCACACCGGTGGCGGCGCAGATCTTCTGGGCAGAAGTGATCCCGATCCCGTAGATGTACGTCAGCGCGACGTCGAGATGCTTGTTGGGAAGATCCACGCCCGCAATACGTGCCATTCCTGTCTCCTTCTCTTCCTATCGCTGGCGCTGCTTGTGCTTGGGATTCGTGCAGATGATGCGCACCACGCCCCGGCGCCTGATCACCTTGCACTTGTCGCAAATCGGTTTCACGCTCACGCGTACCTTCATGACAAAGCCTCCGTTTTCATCATGCTCCCGTCCGGGCGCCGTGCCGGCGCTACAAATTGCGGGAGCGTATCTTGCCCCTCTTCACAATGCCCTCATGGTGGTGCATCCGCAAGTAGCCCTCCACCTGCGACATCGTGTCCAGGTCCACCCCGACGAGGATCAGAAGCGACGTTCCTCCCATGAGGTATGCAATGGCGCTGGGGAAGCGGAAAAGCGTCTGGACCAGCGTCGGGATGATGGCAATGAAGGCAAGGAAAAGCGAGCCAGGGAGAATGATCCGATAGAGGATCCGCGACAGGTGCTCCTCCATCTTCTCGCTGCGGATGCCCGGTATGGAACCACCGTTCTCCCGGATCTGCTTCGAGATCTCAACGGGATTGAGCGTCACCTGCGTGTAGAAATACGCGAAGAAAATGATCAGCAGCGCGTACATGATCACGTACGGCAGGCCCTGCGGATGCAGCCACGCGGCGAACCGGGAAAGCCACTCGATCCTTGCGCCGAGGTTCTGCGCGATCTGGATGGGGAAGATCAGCACGGATGAGGCGAAAATCACGGGGATGACCCCCGAAGGGTTCACCTTGAACGGGAGGTAGGTGTTCTGGGCCCCGTACATCCTCCGTCCAATGACGCGTTTTGCATAATGGACCGGGATCTTCCTCTGGCCCTGCTGCTCAATGATGACGAGCGTCACGACCACAACGAAGAGGAGCAGCACGATGATGACGAACACGGGGTTCAGCTCGCGGCGCTGGATGGACTGCAGAAGCGTCCACAGGGCGCCGGGGATCCTCGCCACAATCCCCGCGAAGATGATCATGGAGATGCCGTTTCCGATGCCGCGCCGCGTTATCTGGTCACCGAGCCACATGAGGAACATCGTGCCCGTGGTGATGGTGAGCATGGCGAGCAGGATGAACGGGATCCGCGCCATGGAGATGGCGTCAGGGATCCTGTTTGCGTAGACGGTCACCGTGTAGGACTGGATGATACAGACCACCACCGTCCCGTAACGCGTCCAGCGGTTGATCTTCTTCTTCCCGCCCTCTTCCTCGGAGATCTTCTTCAGCCGGGGGAACACCACGGTGACAAGCTGCATGATGATCGACATGGAAATGTAGGGCATGATGGAGAGCATGAGGATGGAGAAGTTCTTGAACGCCCCACCCGCGAAAAAGTCCAGGTAGTCCGCGATCCCCATGCCACCCGAGGTCCCCTGCGAAGCAAAGTAGAGCTTGAGCGCGGCAATGTTGATCCCAGGCACCGGAAGCACGGTTCCCAGGCGGTAGATCACGAGGATGCCAATGGTGAAGAGGATGCGGTCCCTCAGCTCCTTGACCCGGAAAATATCGACAATCGGATTCGCCATTATTTCCCTTGGGCCTCTCCCCCGCCCTTCTCCACGACGCTCCCGCCCATCTTCTCGATCTTGTCACGGGCGGATGCGGAAACCCTGGCATCCTGCACGGTGACCTTCCGAGTGAGCTCTCCCGCACCGAGGATCTTCACCGGCACTCCACGTTTGCGCGCAAGCCCGATGGCGCGCAAGGTCTCCGGGGTCACCGTGTCACCGTCAGCGAATCTGTTGAGGTCGGAGACATTGAGCACCTGGAACACCTTCTTGAACGGGTAATTGGAGAACCCGCGCCGCGCGATCCTTCGAAACAACGGCATCTGGCCGCCCTCGAAGCCAAGGCGCACTCCACCGCCCGCGCGGGCTTTCTGCCCCTTGGTCCCCTTACCGGCGGTCTTTCCGTGCCCGGACCCGACGCCCCTGCCGAGCCTCTTGACCTTCTTATTCTGCCCCCGGGGAGCCCGGAAAGTGAATCCTTCCATATTTAGCCCTTCTCCTCCACCTCGAGAAGGTGGGAAACGGCCCGAACCATCCCAAGAATGGACGGAGTCGCGGCCTTTTCAACAACTGAGCCCGTGCGGTGCAACCCCAGGGCCTTGACGGTCTTTATCTGCGCCGGCAGGCACCCAATGGTGCTTCGCACGAGCGTTATCCGCAGAACATTCGCTGCCATGCGCCTACCCCCACATGTCCTTGAGCCCGCGCCCGCGGTTTGCGGCAACTTCACGCGCGTCCATGATCGATCCCAGACCCTGGAAAACGGCTTTCACCGTGTTGATGGCATTCGATGAGCCCAGGGACTTCGACAGAACGTCATGGATGCCCGCGGCCTCCATGACGGCGCGGACCGGACCGCCGGCAATGGCACGGTCCCCGGCGCGGCCGGCTTCAGGAGCACCTGGGCGCTCTTGAACTTCCCGATGACCTGGTGCGGGAGCGTGGCTTTCTTGATGGGCACCATCACCATGCTCCTCTTGGCCTTTTCGATGCTCTTGCGGATGGCGTCCGAGACGTCGTTCGCCTTGCCGAAACCGTACCCCACCCGTCCAGCCCGGTCGCCCACCACGGTAAGAGCGGAGAAGGAAAACCGCCGGCCGCCCTTGACGACCTTCGCGACCCGGTTGAGCTTCACCAGCTTCTCAAGGAACTCGCCCTGGTTCCTGTCCCTGTCCTGATCCTGTGCCACGTGCCTCTCCCCTTACACCGCGATGCCGCCCTTGCGGGCGCCGTCTGCGATGGCCTTCACCTTCCCATGATAGCGGTATCCGTTCCTGTCGAAAACGACAGCCGAAATGTTTTTCGCCTTGAGCCGCTCCGCGATCAACTGCCCGAGCTTTTCAAGGGACGCTACCTTGTTTCCGATGTCACGATGATCCTTTTCAAGGTTCGACGCGGCGGCCAGCGTCTTTCCCGCCAGGTCGTCCACAACCTGTACGTACGTATAGCGGTTGGACTTGTACACGGTGAGCCGCGGCCTCTCCGGAGTCCCGTGGACCTTCTTGCGGATGCTCGCCCTTCTTTTCAGACGCTTTCGCGTCGTGTCGTCGATCTTCTTCATGGCCTCTTCCTACTTGATCCCGGATTTCCCGACCTTGCGGCGGACATACTCGTTCTCGTACTTGATCCCCTTGCCCTTGTAGGGCTCGACGGGGCGGAACGACCGTATCTCGGAGGCCACCTGGCCCACCTGCTGCCGGTCGGATCCCTTCACCGTGACCCGCGTGTTCGCCTCCACCTCCATGGTGATCCCCGGAGGCAGCGGGTACTCGATGGGAGTTGAGTACCCCAGCGTCAGCACGAGGGATTTCCCTTTCAGCTCGGCCTTGTACCCGACCCCGCTGATCACGAGGACCTTGGAGAAGCCGTCGGAAAGCCCGATCAGCGCGTTTTTCAGCAGGTTCCTGTACAGCCCATGCAGGCTCTTTCCCTTGATGGTGTCTTCTGAGCGGCTGACGACCAGGAGGTCGCCCTCCGTCTTCACGGACACCTCGGGGGCGTAGTCCTGGAGCACCTTGCCCTTGGGACTCTCCAGGAGAACCTGGCCTTCCTTGACGGTGACCTTCACCCCTTTGGGGATCTTGACCGGTAGACGTCCGATTCGCGACACGCTTCAGTTCTCCTTGCTTACCAGACGGTGCACAAAACCTCGCCGCCGGCTTTCCTCTCCAGGGCCTTCTTGCCCGTGGTGACGCCGATGGACGTGGTGACGATCAGCGTCCCGAACCCGTTGAGAACGCGCGGGAGCGTCCGGTAGCCCGCGTACATCCTCCTCCCGGGGGTCGAGATCCTTTTCAGCCCGTGAATGACCGGCTCGTTCTTCCCATCGTACTTCAGGAAAATCCTGATGAGATTCCGGCCGTCCTGGCTCACTTTCTTGAACGTCTTGACGTAGCCTTCGTTCTTCAGGATCTTCGTGATCTCCAGCTTGAGCTTGGAGGTGGGAATGTCGACGCTCTCGAAGCGCGCGGCACTCGCGTTCCTGATCTTCGTCAGCATATCTGCAACAGGGTCTGACAGACTCATCGCCTCTACTCCCTACCAGCTGGATTTCGTGACGCCAGGAAGCTTCCCTTCGCTGGCCAGGTTGCGGAAGCAGATCCTGCACAACTTGAACTTCCTCATGAATCCTCTCTGCCGCCCGCACACCTTGCACCTGTTTGTCCGGCGCGTCATGTACTTCTGCTTGCGCTCGGATTTCTCTATTGCCGCTTTTCTCGCCATCGTCCTCTCCGTGCCGGCGCGGTAGGCCGCGCCATTTCCTCTATTTGCGGAATGGCATGCCAAGGCGGGCAAGCAGGCTACGAGCCTCCTGATCCGTCTTCGCTGTCGTCACAACTGCGATGTTCATGCCGCTCACCCGTTCGATCTTGTCATAGTCGATCTCCGGGAAGATGATCTGCTCCGTGACCCCCAGGGAGTAGTTCCCATGGCCATCGAAGGCGTTGGGATTTGCCCCGCGGAAGTCCTTGATCCTCGGCATTGCCACGTTGATGAGCCTGTCGAGGAACTCGAACATCGTGTTCCCGCGAAGCGTCACCATGGCGCCGATGTCCATTCCCTTGCGGACCTTGAACGTGGCAATGGACTTCTTGGCCTTTGTCCGCACCGCCTTGCGCCCCGTGATCTGCGTCAGCTCCGCCGTGGAGGAGTCCAGGAGCTTCTTGTTCGCGATGGCTTCCCCGATTCCCATGCTCACGACGATCTTCTTGACCCGCGGTATCTGCATGACCGACTTGTAGCCGAACTCTTCCTTCAGCTCTTTTGCGGCGGTCTCCCCGTAGAGCTTCTTCAAACGCGGCACATAGCCGGGGGGATCCGCAACGGGCTTCGCCTTGGCGCCGTCCCCGTCCGGGGCCTGCTTGGACTGTTTCTGCCCTTTCTGGCCGCCCTGGCCCTTGCCGGATTTTTCCGCCCGGGCCGCCTTGTCTTCCCGGGGGGCCTTCTCCTCCCGCTGAGCTTTTTCCGGCTTCGCCGCTTTCTGCGCCTCAGCCTTGGGAGCTTCCGCCGCGGCCGCTTCTTCCGGGTTCTGCTTTTCCTTGCTCACAGATCGCCTCCGCACTTGCGGCAGATCCGCTTCTTCGTGTCGCCGTCCATGGCGTAGCCGATGCGCGTCGGCCCGCACTTCTTGCACACGATGGCGAGCTTCCCGAGGGGGAGGGGGGCTTCCACCGAAGTGATTCCAGCCTTCTGGTTCTGCTTCTTCTGCTTGACCGCCTTCTTCACCATGTTGAGGCCTTCCACCACGGCGCGCAGCTTCTCCCTGTCGATGCTGATGATCCGGCCGGACTTGCCCTTCTCCCTGCCGGAAATCACTTTCACCGTATCATTCTTGCGAAGCTTCAGCTTCGGCTGATTCTCCTGCCTTGCCATTGGACTCATCTTCCTCCTACAGGACCTCAGGCGCGAGGGACACGATCTTCATGAAATCCTTGTCCCGCAGCTCGCGAGCCACGGGGCCGAAGATGCGCTTCCCCTTGGGGTTGTTGTTCGCGTCGATGACGACACAGGCGTTGTCATCGAATCGGATGAACGTGCCGTCCGGGCGGTGGTACTCCTTGCGCGTGCGAACGACCACTGCCTTTTCGATCCCGCCCTTCTTGATGGCGGCATTGGGCAACGCGTCCTTCACGGCCACCACGATGATGTCTCCGATGCGCGCGTATTTGCGCCGCGTGCCGCCGAGAACTTTGATGCACTGCACCTGCTTCGCGCCGCTGTTGTCCGCGACGTTGAGAAGCGTCTTCATCTGTATCATGGCCGGTTCCTCACCTACTTCGCCTTCTCCACGATGGAGAGGAGGCGCCAGCGCTTTTCCCGGGAGAGCGGACGCGACTCAACCACGCGCACCGTGTCCCCGATCCCGCACTCGTTCTTTTCGTCATGCGCCTTGACCTTCTTCGTCCGCGTCAGGTACTTCTTGTACAGGCGGTGGAGCTTGCGCTGATGGATCTCCACGACGATGGTCTTCTGCATCTTGTTGCTCACCACAATGCCCTGAAGAACCTTTTCGACTCTCTTCCGTGCTTCCGGCCGCTGGGCTTCCGGCTTCTGGATTTCTGTTTCTGCCACGGGCATATCTCCTAGCGCTTCCTGATCCCGATCTCGAACTCGCGGATGATGCTGTTGGCCCGCGCGAGCCTCCGCCGCGCGGTGCGCTTGCTGAGCGGGTTGTCCACGTGGCCGATGATCATGTTGGCGCACAGGTCGCTAAACTGCTTGCGAAGCTCTTCCCGCTTGGCCAGGAGCTCGGCGTAGGTCAGTTCCTTGAACGAGTCTTTCATTCCTAGTCTCCGCTTTCCCTGCTCATGAACCGCGTCTTGATGGGCATCTTGCTTCCGGCGCGCTTCATGGCTTCTTCCGCCATCTTTCGGTCCACGCCGCCCAGCTCGAACATCACGGTCCCCGGCTTCACGGGCGCGACCCAGTACTCCGGCGCTCCCTTCCCTTTGCCCATGCGCGTTTCCGCGGGCTTCTTTGTGTAGGGCATGTCCGGGAATATCCTGATCCACACCTTGCCGCCGCGCTTCACGTGACGGGTGATGGCAATGCGCGCCGCCTCGATCTGGCGGTTGGTGATCCAGACCCGCTCGAGGGCCACAAGACCAAACTCGCCGAAAGAGATTTCGGTGCACCGCGTGGCGCGACCCTTCGACCTTCCGCGCTGCTGCTTCCTGAACTTCGTTCTTTTCGGGCTCAGCATGACGTGCTACTCCTGACCTCTCTCACGGCCGCGGTCCCTGTCATCCCGCGCGTCCCGACCTTCGCGGCCGCGGCGCACGAGCAGCCCGGCGTCGTCCTTCTTCGCCTGGCCGTAGACCTCGCCGTTGAATATCCACACCTTGATGCCAACGCAGCCGAACGTCGTGATGGCAGTTGCCGTGCCGTAGTCGATGTCCGCCCGGAAGGTATGCAGGGGGATCCGCCCTTCCTTGAACTCTTCCCGACGCGCCATCTCCGCGCCGGAGAGCCGGCCGGCGATCTTCACCTTGATTCCCTGCACGCCCGTTTTCATGGCGTTCAGGATGGACATCTTGCACGCGCGCCGGTAGGACGCGCGGGCCTTGATCTGGCGGGAGATGTTTTCCGCCACCAGCTTGGCGTTCGTCTCAGGCCGCTTGATTTCCTTGATGCGCAGCTGGATCTTCTTGCCAATGCTCTTCTGGAGCTTGCCGCCGAGCTTCTCGATGTTCGCGCCCTTGGCCCCGATCAGGACGCCCGGCCGCCCCGTATGGATGATCACGGTGACTCTTTGCGGATGGCGAATGATCTCCACTTCCGCAATGTCCGCTCCCTTGGTCTCTTCCGAATTGAGGATGGTCTTGCGCAGCCGAAGGTCCTCATGGAGAGTCGCGGCATAGAGCTTGGGATCCACGAACCATCGCGACGACCAGGTCTTGTTGATCCCCAGCCGCAGCCCTATAGGATTAACCTTCTGACCCATTGACCACCTCTTTCGCCCCAATCTCGTCAACGACCACGGAAATGTGGCACGACCTCTTCAAAAGTCTATCCGCCCGGCCGCGGCCGCGGGTCCACATTCTCTTCATGGTGGGACCCACGTCGATCAGCACTTCTTTCACGTACAGCATCTGCTCATCAAGGTTCTTGTTCTGCGCCAGCGCATTGGCCGCCGCAGACTGGATGACCTTGCGCAGCAGGCGCGCCCCTTTGTGGGGGAGGATCTCGAGCAACGCCATGGCCTCCACGTAAGGCTTCCTGCGGACGTTGTCCGCAACACGCCGGATCTTCGTGGCTGAAAGCCGCTGAAAGGGGACGTTGGCCCGATATCCGCTTGTGCGCACGCGCGGTGAGCGTGGTTTCCGCTGGGGCTTGCCGGCGGTTTTCCCTTCATCGCTCATTTCTTCACCACCTTCTTGTCGGACCCGGAATGCCCCCGAAAAACCCGGGTAGGCGCGAACTCGCCGAGCTTGTGCCCGACCAGGTTTTCCGTGACGTAGACGGGGACCCACGTCTTGCCGTTGTACACGCTGATCGTGTAGCCGACCATCTCGGGGATGATCGTCGAGGTGCGGGAGAACGTCTTGACCATGCGCTTCTCACCGCTCTTCCCCATGTCGACCACCTGCTGGTACAGGCTCTTGGCAATGAAAGGTCCTTTCTTGATGGATCGTGACACGCCCGGTTCCCCCTATTTCCTTCTCTTGACGATGAAGCGGCTCGTCGTGTTGCGCTTCTTGCGCGTCTTGTAGCCCTTGGTGGGCTGGCCCCACGGGGTTACGGGATGGCGTCCGCCCTTGGTCTTCCCCTCGCCTCCGCCGTGCGGGTGGTCCACGGGGTTCATTGCCGTGCCGCGCACTTTCGGCCTCTTGCCGAGCCACCTGCTGCGCCCCGCTTTTCCCAGGGACACGTTCATGTGATCCTTGTTTCCAAGCACACCAATGGTGGCGAGGCACTTCTCGTTGACCAGCCGCATCTCGCCGGAGGGAAGGCGCAGCGTGACGTATCCGCCTTCCTTTGCCACGATGGTGGCGCTCGTGCCCGCGGAGCGGGCCATCTGGCCTCCCCTGCCGAGGTTCAGCTCGATGTTGTGGATCTGGATCCCGAGAGGGATCTTCGAAAGAGGCATGCTGTTGCCGATCTCGAAAGTCGCCTCAGGACCGCTCAGCACGGTCTTTCCCACCGCAAGGCCTTCGGGGGCCAGGATGTAGCGCTTCTCTCCGTCCTTGTAGACGATCAACGCGATAAAAGAGCTGCGATTCGGATCATATTCGATTGCGGAAACCTTTCCGGGGATGCCGATCTTGTCCCGTCGGAAATCGATGACCCGATACCTGCGCTTGTGCCCGCCGCCCTTGCGGCGAACGCTGATGCGCCCGCCAGCGCCGCGTCCCGCGTTCTTCGGCTTGCCCGAGGTAAGCGCCTTCTCAGGGCTCTTCTTCGTGATCTCCTCGAAGGTGAGGCTCGTCTTGAACCGCAGTCCGGGAGTCAGCGGCCGGAATTTCTTGATTGCCATGTGCCCTATGCTCCTTCGAAGATCCCGATCTTCTCATCCGGGGAGATCGTGATGATTGCCTTCTTCCAGGATGCGGTGTAGCCAAGCCGATAGCGCACGCGCTTGGGCTTGGTGGCCGTACGCAGCACGTTGCACTTCAGCGGGTGCACGTTGTACTGCTTGCGCACCGCTTCCATGATCTGGTGCTTGTTGGCCCGGGCATCCACGTGGAAGACGTACTTGTGGCTCTCCCGCATGATGTTCGTCTTCTCAGTGACAACGGGCTCGATGATGATCCGTTCGAGGGTCATGCCGTGGCCCCTTTCCGCGCCTTGGCCGGCTTGGCCGCTTTGGTGGTCTTCCTGGCGCCCTCCGCATCCGCCGCGTGGCCGTTGTCCGCGCCGGAGGAGCCATAAAACTCGTTCAAGTTCTTCGCGGCAGTCTCCAGGACCAGCAGCTTGTGGCAGTAGAAAAGGTCATGAGCGGCAAGCCTGTTGAAGGTGAGGAAACTGATCCAGGGAACGTTGCGTCCGGCTCTGCGGATCATGGCGTCGGCATCCTTGAGCACGACAACGGTCCGTTCCTGGGTTACGAGCTTCTTGATTGCCGTGACGAGGTCTTTCGTCTTGCCGGTCTCCACGGTGAAGTCCTGCACCACGCGCACCCTGTCCTCTTTCGCCTTGAGGGAAAGGATGGACATGAGCGCGAGCCTCTTCAGCTTGCGCGGAAGGGAATAGCTGTAGTCCCGCGGTCGCGGACCGAAGATCTTTCCGCCGCCAACCCAGACGGGGGACGTCCTCTGCCCTGCGCGCGCGCGGCCCGTGCCTTTCTGTTTCCACGGCTTCTTGTTGCTGCCGTGCACCTCGCCGCGGTCCTTGATCTTGGCCGTGCCGAGCCTCTTGTTGGCAAGCTCATTGCGGATGGCGTGATAGATGGCGCCTTCGCTCACGTCGCGGTTCCACACCGCGTCAGCAAGCTCCATTTCCCGCACGGCCGTGCCGTCCAACGCATAGACCTGTGTCTTCATCGCTTGTCGTCCTACTTCTTCGTGGCCGTCCGCACGACCACCATGGCGCCGCGCCGGCCCGGGACGGCGCCCTTGATGAGGAGCAATCCCTTTTCCTTGTCCACGCGGTAAAGCCGCAGGTTCTGAACGGTCAGCTTTGCGTTGCCCATGCGACCCGGCATCTTCGAGCCCTTGACGATCTTGCGGAACGCGCCCGTTCCGACCGAGCCCATCTCCCTGTGGAACTTGGACCCGTGGGCCCCGGGACCGCCCTGGAATCCGTGGCGTCTCACGACGCCCTGGAAGCCCTTGCCCTTCGTGGCGCTCTGCACGTCGACGAAGCGCACTCCCTCGAAGATCTCCACGCCCACCGTGTCCCCGATCTTGGCTTCCTTGTCGAAGTCCTTGAACTCCAGGAGGTACCGCCGGGGGTCGACCCCCTGGGAGAACTGTCCGCCATAAGGCTTTTTGACGCGAGTCTTCTTCATGGCCCCCGAGCCGAGGACCATGGCGCTGTACCCGTTCTTCTCCGCCGTGCGCTGCTGCACAACGACGTTCGGCTCGACCTGAATGATGCTGAGAGGCACCAGAGTCCCGTCATCATTGAAGAGCTGCGTCATGCCGAGTTTTGTTCCAATTAGGCCGAGCATTCCCTTCCTCACTGCTTGATTTCTACGTCCACGCCGGCCGGAAGCTCCAGCCGCATGAGGGCGTCCATGACCGCGGGGGTGGGCTCGAGTATGTCGATGAGCCTCTTGTGCGTGCGCATTTCAAACTGCTCGCGTGACTTCTTGTGAACGTGCGGCGAGCGCAGGACCGTGAACTTGTTGATCTTCATCGGAAGCGGTATTGGTCCTGAAACGCGCGAGCCCGCCTTCAGCACGGTCTGCACGATGGACTTCGCGCTCTGGTCGATGAGCTCGATGTCGAAGGCTCGAAGGCGAACCCGAATCCTTTCCCTGGCCATGTGTCTGCTCCTGACCCCTACTCGATGATGTCGGTGACCTGTCCAGCGCCAACGGTCTTTCCGCCCTCACGGATGGCGAACTGCAGACCTTTGTCCATGGCGATGGGATAGATCAGCTCGACAGTCATGTCGGTGATGTGGTCACCGGGCATCACCATCTGCTTGCCTTCCGGCAGCGTGACGGATGCGGTGACGTCCGTGGTGCGGAAATAGAACTGCGGCCGGTACCCCGTGAAGAACGGGGAGTGACGCCCGCCTTCTTCCTTGGTAAGGGCAACCACGGTGCATTTGAACTTCTTGTGCGGCGTGATGGTCCCGGGCTTGGCCAGAACCTGGCCGCGCTCCACGTCATCCTTCTCAATGCCGCGCAGAAGCGTTCCGATGTTGTCTCCCGCCTGCCCTTCATCGAGCAGCTTGTTGAACATCTCGACGCCGGTCACGGTGGTCTTCCGCGTGTCCTTGATTCCAACGATCTCGCACTCATCCCCCACGTGAATGACCCCGGTTGCCACCCTTCCCGTCACGACCGTTCCGCGCCCGGAAATCGAGAACACGTCCTCGATGGGCATCAGGAAAGGCTTTTCGACGGGCCGCGGAGGCAGCGGGAAATATTCGTCCATCGTGGTAAGAAGCTCTTCGATGCACTTGGTGTTTTCTGCGACCTCGGGATGCTCCATGGCCTTGAGGGCGGAGCCCTTGACGATGGGGATCTTGTCGCCAGGGAAGTTGTAGAACTTCAGGACGTCCCTGATCTCGACCTCGACGAGCTCGATCAGCTCAGGGTCATCAACCATGTCCACCTTGTTGAGGAACACAACGATGGCAGGCACACCGACCTGGCGGGCCAGGAGGATGTGCTCGCGGGTCTGGGGCATGACGGAGTCGGGGGCGGAGACGACGAGCACCGCGCCGTCCATCTGCGCCGCGCCGGTGATCATGTTCTTGATGTAGTCCGCGTGTCCGGGGCAGTCGATGTGCGCGTAGTGGCGCTTGTCGGACTGGTACTCGACGTGCCGGGTGTTGATGGTAATACCCCGGGCCTTCTCCTCAGGAGCGTTGTCGATGTCCTCATACTTCATCAGCTTGTCGCCGTACTTCTTCGCGCAGTACATGGTTATTGCGGCGGTAAGCGTCGTTTTTCCGTGGTCAATGTGACCGATGGTCCCGACGTTGATGTGGGGCTTCGACCGAACAAATTTCTCCTTCGCCATACAACTCCTCCTTGCAGTTTCCTCGAGGCCCCTCACCAACCCATGAGAGGGGCGCTTCTCCTCCGCGTATTACATCAGTGACGTCAGCTCACCTGCTGCGTCCGCGAACCTTTTCTACGAGCTCTTCCTGAATCGATCGAGGGGTTTCCTGGTAGTGGGAGAATTGCATGGTGTGTGATGCCCGCCCCTTCGTCATGGAGCGAAGCGAAGTCACGTACCCGAACATGCTCCGCAAGGGTACGAGGGCTTTCACCACCTTACTCCCAGGCCGATCTTCAATCCCCTCGACGTGGCCCATGCGCGCATTCAGGTCCGAGATCACGTCCCCGAGGTACTCCTCAGGGGTTGCGCACTCCACGTCCATGATCGGTTCAAGGATAGTCGGTTTGGCTTTTGCACAGCCCGACTTGTATGCCATCGATGCCGCGACCTTGAAGGCCATTTCGCTGGAGTCCACGTCATGGTAGCTCCCATCCAGCAACGCGGCCCTGAAATCCACCATGGGATACCCGGCCAGAACGCCGTTCTCCATGGCTTCCTTGATCCCCTTCTCCACGGCCGGCACGTACTCCCGTGGCACCCGTCCTCCGATGACCTTGTTCTCGAAGACGAACCCGGTCCCGGGAGGAAGAGGCTCGAAGCTCATCACGACGTGCCCGTACTGGCCGTGCCCGCCCGTCTGCTTGATGAACTTTCCTTCCGCCTCCGCGAACTCCCGGATGGTCTCCCGATAGGCCACCTCGGGGGCGCCGACGTTGGCGGCCACGTTGAACTCGCGGAACATCCGCTCCACGAGCACCTCCAGGTGCAGCTCCCCCATTCCACGGATCACCGTCTGGCCCGTTTCCTTGTCGAAATGGACCTTGAAGGTAGGATCCTCTTCCGAGAGCTTGTGCAGCGCGGAGGAAAGCTTCTCCTCATCATCCCTCGTCTTGGGCTCGATGGCGACGGAAACGACCGGATCAGGGAACACCATGGATTCAAGAATGACAGGGTTCTCCTCATCACAGAGGGTGTCTCCCGTCGTGGTCTTTTTCAGGCCCACCGCGGCCGCTATGTCGCCCGGGAAGACCTCCTTGATCTCCTCCCGTTCGTTGGCATGCATCCGCAGAATCCTGGTGACCCTCTCCCGCTTGTCCGCCGTGGCGTTGTAGATGTACGACCCCGACGGCAGATGCCCCGAATAGACCCGGAAAAACGTCAGCTTTCCAACGAAAGGGTCCGTCATGATCTTGAAAGCGAGGGCCGCGAAAGGCTCATCTTCCTTCGGCGGACGCTTGATGTAGTCCCCCGTGTTCGGCACCGTCCCCGTTGTCGGCTCTACGTCCGCCGGCGAGGGCAGGTAATCCACAACCGCGTCAAGGAGCGGCTGAATCCCCTTGTTCTTGAACGCCGTTCCGCACACGACGGGAAAAATCTTGCTCTGGATGGTGGCCGCACGGATTGCCGTCCGCAGCTCAACCTCAGGCACTTCCGCGCCATCAATGTACGCCGTCATGATTGCGTCATCCGTCTCAGCGACCTTCTCCAAGAGCACCGTCCGGGCGGCATGCGCCTTGTCGACGAGGTTGGCCGGAATCTCCACGTCCCGGAAAGTTGCGCCAAGGACATCCTCATCCCAGATCATTGCGCGCATCTTCACGAGGTCCACCACGCCCACGAAATCAGCCTCATTGCCGATGGGGAGATGGAGAGCCACGGCGTTGGCCCCGAGCTTCGAGTGCATTTCCTGCACCACCTCTTCGAAGCGAGCCCCCACGCGGTCCATCTTGTTGATGAAAGCCACGCGCGGCACGTTGTACTTGTTGGCCTGTTTCCAGACGGTCTCACTCTGGGGCTCCACGCCCTCGACGGCGGAAAAAACCCCGATCGCTCCGTCCAAAACTCTCAAAGAACGTTCCACCTCGACTGTAAAGTCGACGTGTCCCGGCGTGTCGATGATGTTGACCTGCACGCCGCGCCATTCACAGAAGGTTGCCGCGGCCGTGATGGTTATGCCGCGCTCCTTTTCTAGGTCCATCCAGTCCATTTTGGCTTCGCCATCATGGACTTCACCGATCTTGTGCGTCCTGCCCGTGTAGTACAGGATCCGCTCTGTCGTTGTCGTCTTTCCCGCGTCAATATGGGCCATGATGCCGATATTGCGGATGGACGACAGGGGAAACCGCGATTCCATAACGACGCCCGTATCCCGCTTACCAGCGGTAATGAGCAAAAGCCTTGTTCGCCTCCGCCATTTTGTGGGTGTCTTCTTTCTTCTTTATCGCGGACCCGGTGTTGTTGAAAGCGTCAATAAGCTCTGCTGCCAGTTTCTCAGCCATGGACCGCCCGTGGCGGGCCCGCGAGAACCCAATAATCCAGCGCATGGCGAGCGCGTCACGGCGCTCCTCCCGTATCTCGACGGGGACCTGGAGAGTGGCGCCTCCCACCCGGCGGGACTTGACCTCCACGACGGGCTTCACGTTTTCAAGCGCCTTTTGAAAAACCTCCAGGGGCTCCTTGCCGCTCACCTTCTGCTGGATGATATCCAGGGCGGAATAAATGCTTCCATAAGAAATGCTCTTCTTGCCCTGCTCCATCATGCGCGCAACGAACTTCCCAACAATGGGATTCTTGAACTTGGGATCAAGGATGATCCTCTTTTTTCTGATCAGCTGGCCTCTCGGCATCGATCTTCCCTCTTCCCTTACGCCTTGGGTCTCTTGGTCCCGTACTTCGAGCGGGCCTTTTTCCTGTCCTCGACCCCGAGGGTATCCTTGGCGCCGCGAACGATGTGGTAGCGCACGCCGGGAAGGTCTTTCACCCTCCCACCCCTGATGAGCACAACCGAGTGCTCCTGGAGGTTGTGGCCGATGCCCGGGATGTACGCCGTGACGTCAATCCCATTGGTGAGACGAACGCGGGCAACCTTCCGAAGGGCCGAGTTGGGCTTCTTCGGGGTAACGGTCATGACACGCGTGCAAACGCCCCTCTTCTGGGGGCAGTTCTGAAGCGCGGGGGCTTTTGTCTTTTTTTGGACCGCCCTCCGGCCCATTCTCACCAGCTGGTTGATAGTCGGCATAAACCCTGATGCTACCTTTCCTTCTTATCTTTAGTGAAACCACTCTGCTTTCGGCGTTCTTTTCCCTCGAACGCGGGTAGAAACGATACTCGCGCACAAAAAAAAAGTCAACCCCACACGCGCAGTTTCCCGGGGTCTTGGAACCGAAGTGTCACAACTCTTCCAGCCTGCTACGCCGGATATCTCGTCCGGCGTTCCCCTAACCACTGGTCCCAGCGGCCGGTTGGATTCCCAATACCCACCCAGTATACCTGCCGCTTCTGACAGTGTCCAGTCCCCCAGGGCGCTCGACTCCTGCACAGCTGCGCTGTGCCATCGGCGTGCTAGTCAGGCGCCAGCACGCTCTCCGCGCTCGGTAGCTGCGCCTTCTCCGCCTCCAGGAGCGCCTTCAGCTCCCGTTCTTTCCGCTTCTCCTCGATGATCCTGTTGATCGAGATGTCGAGGTCCTCCATGTTCTCATCATAGAGCTTGATCTCGCGGTACTTCTTCATGCCCGTTCCCGCGGGGATCAAGTGGCCAATGATGACGTTCTCCTTCAGGCCGCGAAGGTGATCCACGCTTCCCGAGATGGAGGCATTGGTGAGCACGCGCGTGGTCTCCTGGAAGGATGCTGCCGAGAGCCAGGAGTCGATGTTGAGGGAGACCCTTGTGATGCCGAGGAGGATAGGCCGCGCGATGGCGGGCTGTCCGCCCTCCCGAAGCGTCTTGCGATTCTCTTCATGGAACTTGTAGCGGTCCACCTGCTGTCCAAAGATGAACGGGGTGTCCCCCACGTCCACGATCTCCACCTTCTTCATCATCTGGCGGATGATGACCCCGATGTGCTTGTCGTTGATGCGAACGCCCTGCAGACGGTAGACCTCCTGGATCTCGTTCAACAGGTAGCTGTGCAGCTCTGTTTCACCCAGGATCTGCAGGATGTCATGCGGGTCCTTGGGGCCGTCGCACAGCATGTCTCCCGCGCTGACCTCGTCCGCCTCGCGCACGAGCAGGTGTTTGCCCATGGGCACCAGGTGCTTGAACTCCCGCTCGAACGGGTCGGTGACCACGATGACCCGCTTGCCCTTGACGATCCCCTTGAAGGAGATCCTTCCCCCCACTTTGGCGAGCACGGAGGGGTTCTTCGGCTTACGGGCCTCGAACAGCTCTCCGACGCGGGGCAGACCGCCCGTGATATCGCTCGTCTTGACGCTCTCACGCAGCAGCTTCGCGATGATGCGTCCCGCCTTCACCTTCTCTCCGTCGTCGACATTGATGTACGCGTTTCCGGGGAGGAAATACGCCGCCAGCTCGGCGCCTTTGTCGTCATGGATGATCAAACGCGGCTGGAGGCTCTCCAGGGAGTACTCGGTGATCTTCTTTTCGATCTTGCCGGTGTCCTCGTTGACCTCTTCCTTCAGCGTGGTTCCCAGGACGATGTCGTGGAACTCGATGGCCCCGGTTGCCTCCGCGATTATGGGCTCGGAGAAAGGATCGAAGAAGGCAATGGTTTCCTCTGCCGGGACCACGTCCTTTTCCTTGGCAATCAGCTCCGCGCCGTTCCTGATCTCGATCACCTGCGGCTGCGCAATGAGGAGAAGCTTTTCCGGCATGAGCTTCACGTAGCAGATCTCCGAAGAGGTGATGGTCTCACTCTTCCTCTGGATCAGCGGCTCGGCCCCCTTCTTCAGCAGCCTCTGGCCGTCCTTGACCAGGACGCGGTCCCCTTTCTGCAGCTCGTAGCTCTGGAGGATCCTGCGCACGGTTACCGAGCCCTTGCGCGTGAACAACATGTTGCCGTTGTCAATGGTGACCGTGTTGCCCTGGACCTTCTCCACCCAGACCGGGTACTTGAGGTAGATGCGGTTTTCCTCTGAGATCTTCGTTGCCGCCCCTCCGATGTGGAACGTCCTCATGGTGAGCTGCGTCCCGGGCTGCCCGATGGATTGCGCGGCAATGATGCCCACCGCCTCGCCAATCTCAATGGGCTTGTACGTGGCCAGGTTCCTTCCATAACAGCGGCCGCACACGCCGTATTTCGAGTCGCACGTGAGCACTGACCTGATCCGCACGCCTTCAATGCCGGCGTCCTCGATGGCCTGGGCCACCTCATCCGTGATCTCCCCGTTGGTGTCAACGATCAGCTCACCCGTGATGGGGTGTTTGACCTTCTCCAGGGAGGTTCGGCCCGAGATGCGGTCATGGAGGGCTTCGACAATGTCTTCCCCGTCCTTGATGGCCCTGCGGTCAATTCCGTTGATGGTGCCGCAGTCTTCCTCTCCAATCACGACGTCCTGCGCAATGTCCACGAGCCTCCGTGTGAGGTAGCCCGCGTCAGCGGTCTTGAGCGCCGTGTCGGCAAGGCCCTTGCGGGCTCCGTTGGTGGAGATGAAGAACTCGATGACCGAGAGCCCTTCCTTGAAGTTGGACCGGATGGGCAGCTCGATGATGTCTCCCGACGGTTTGGCCATGAGGCCGCGCATGCCGGCGAGCTGGCGGATCTGGCTGCGGCTTCCGCGCGCGCCGGAGTACGCCATCATGTACACGGGGTTGAACCCGTCCTTGTCCTTGCGCAGCTCGTCCATGAGCTCGTTGGTGATCAGCTCGTTGGTGGAGCTCCACACCTCGATGACGCGGTTGTAGCGCTCTTCGTTGGTGATGTGCCCCTGGAGGTACTGGCGCTGGATCTCGTCCACCTTGGAGTTTGCTTCCTTGATGAGCGCCTTCTTCGCTTCCGGGATGACGATATCATCCATTCCGATAGTGGCGCCGAAGCGCGTGGCGTACTTGAAGCCGAGGTCCTTGACGGCGTCCAGCATCCGCACGGTGACCGCCGGGCCTTTCTCCTTGTAGCAGCGCGCAATGAGGTTGAGAAGCTCCTTCTCCCCCATGGCATAATTGAGGTACCCAAGGTCCCGGGGAATGTTGTCGTTCAGGATGACCCGCCCGGGGGTCGTTTCCAGCCACTCGCCGTCCACCTTCACCTTCACCTTGGCCTGGTAGTCCACGCCTTTGGCGTCCACGGAGAGGATGCACTCGTCCAAGGTGGAGAAGTGCTTCCCTTCCCCCTTGGCTCCCGGCCGTTCGCGCGTAAGGTAGTTGATCCCGAGCACCATGTCCTGCGTGGGCACGGCAATGGGGTGGCCGCTGGCGGGGTTGAGGAGGTTCTTCGATGACAGCAGCAGCGTCCAGCACTCTGTCTGCGCCTCGGGGGTGAGCGGGACGTGCACGGCCATCTGGTCACCGTCGAAGTCCGCGTTGAACGCGTGGCAGACCAGCGGGTGCAGCTTGATGGCTTTCCCTTCCACCAGGATGGGCTCGAACGCCTGGATTCCCAGGCGGTGCAGCGTGGGGGCTCGGTTGAGCATGACGGGATGCTCCTGCACGACCTCTTCCAGCACCGCCCAGACCTCGGGGCTTTCCTGCTCCACGAGCGTCTTTGCCTTCTTGATGTTGTAGACGACGTCCTTCTGCACGAGCTTGCGCATGATGAACGGCTTGAAAAGCTCCAGCGCCATCTTGGACGGAAGGCCGCACTGGTGCAGCTTGAGCTCGGGGCCGACCACGATGACCGAACGGCCCGAGTAGTCGACGCGCTTGCCAAGGAGGTTCTGGCGGAACCTTCCCTGCTTGCCCTTGAGCATGTCCGAAAGGGACTTCAACGGCCTGTTGGCCGCTCCCTTCACCACGCGCTTCTTCTTCGAGTTGTCGAACAGCGCATCCACCGCTTCCTGGAGCATCCTCTTCTCATTCCTGATGATGATGTCAGGAGCGTTCAGCGCGAGGAGCCTCTTCAGGCGGTTGTTTCGGTTGATGACCCTGCGGTAAAGGTCGTTCAGGTCGGAGGTGGCGAAGCGGCCCCCGTCCAGCTGGACCATGGGGCGCAGCTCGGGCGGAATGACGGGGATGACCTCGAGGATCATCCATTCCGGCTTGTTGCTGGACTGGCGGAACTTCTCCACCAGCTCGATGCGCTTCAGAAGGCGCTTGTCCGCCTTGGCGCCTTTCTCGATCATCTTGCGCCGCAGCTCCTCCGCCAGGACGTCGATATCGACGCCTTCCAAGAGCGTCCGAACGGCTTCCGCGCCCATTCCGGCCGTGAAGGACATCCCGTAGCGCTCACGCGCTTCCAGAAACTCTTCCTCAGTGAGGATCTGCATCCTCTTGAGCTCCGTGTCGCCCGGGTCGATCACGATGTACTTTTCATAGAAGAGAATCGAGCGCAAAGCGGCAATCTGCAGATCCAGGAAAAGGCCGATGCGCGAGGGCACGGAGCGGTAATACCAGATGTGCGCCACGGGGGCGGCCAGCTCGATGTGTCCCATGCGTTCGCGGCGGACCTTGAAGTGCGTGACCTCGACGCCGCAGCGGTCGCAGATCACGCCCTTGTACCGGATGGACTTGAACTTGCCGCAGTAGCACTCCCACTCCTTGGTGGTGCCGAAGATCCGCTCGCAGAAGAGCCCGTCCTTCTCAGGCCGAAGGGTACGGTAGTTGATCGTTTCAGGCTTCTTCACCTCTCCGTAGGACCAGGCTCGAATCTGGTCCGGTGAGGCAAGCTTGATCAGTATATGATCGAAATCTTGGAGATCCCGCATCTTCGTTCCTCCCATGCCCGCTCCGCGTGCCCCTGAGGAGCTCCGCCAGGCGGGTTCGCGTTTCGTTTTCAGCGAAACGCTTAGAATCTTGACATCTGCCTGTCGATCAGCTCTTCGTCCCGCTCCGTCAGAGCGATCTGCTTGTTCTTCGCGTCGAAAATGCTCACGTCAAGCGCGAGTCCGCGCATTTCCTGAACGAGCACGTTGAAGCTCTCCGGGATGTCAGGGCTCGTGGAAACCTCTCCCTTGACGATGCTTTCGTAGATCTTGGCCCTCCCCATCATGTCGTCGCTCTTGATGGTGAGAAGCTCCTGCAGGGTGTTGGACGCGCCGTAGGCTTCCAGCGCCCACACCTCCATCTCTCCCAGCCTCTGGCCGCCGAACTGGGCCTTTCCGCCGAGCGGCTGCTGCGTGACCAGCGAGTAGGGGCCCGTGGACCGTGCGTGCATCTTGTCATCCACGAGATGGTGGAGCTTCAGCATGTAGATGGTGCCGCAGGTGATCTGGTTCTCGAATGGCTCTCCGCTCTGCCCGTCCAGAAGCGTCACCTTGGACGAAGTGGGAAGGTTCGCTTCCTTGAGCTTGCTTTCGATCATCTCATTGGAGGCGGACTGGAACACGGGGGTCGAGTACCATTCGTCGAGCTCCGAAGCGGCCCAGCCGAGCTCCGTCTCCATGATCTGCCCCAGGTTCATACGGGAAGGGACGCCCAGAGGATTCAGCACGATGTCGATTGGCGTTCCATCTTCCATGTACGGCATTTCCTCCACGGGGAGAACGCGGGCAACGACGCCCTTGTTCCCGTGGCGCCCCGCGAGCTTGTCTCCCTCCTGGAGCTTGCGCTTGGCGGCAATCAGGACCTTGACCACCTCTTCCACGCCTGGGTCCAGCTCGTCCCCGTTCGCCCGTTTCAGGCGTTGCACGTCGATGACCGTGCCCTCCACGCCGTGGGGAACGCGCAGCGAGGTGTCCCGCACTTCCTTGGCCTTCTCTCCGAAGATCGAGTTGAGCAGTTTGAACTCAGGGGTGGAATCCGTCTCGGACTTCGGCGTGACCTTGCCCACGAGAATGGAGCCGGCCTTCACGGAGGCGCCCACGCGGATGATCCCCTCCTCATCAAGCTGCTCGAAGGCGTGCTCGTTCGTGTTGGGGATGTCGCGTGTGATCTTCTCCGGCCCCAGCTTCGTTTCGCGCACCTCCATGGAAAACTCTTTGATATGGATGGAGCTGAAGGCGTCCGCCTGCACGACCTTTTCGGAAACAAGGATGGCATCCTCGTAGTTGTACCCGTTCCATGGCATGAACGCGCACAGGAGGTTTATGCCGAGCGCGAGCTCACCCTGGTAGGTGGCCGGGCCGTCCGCAATGACCTCTCCCGCCGCTATGTGCTTGCCCAGCTGGACGATGGGCTTCTGCGTGTAGCAGGTGTCCTGGTTCGTGCGCTGGTACTTGAGAAGCCCGTACACGTCCTCATCCCGCTTGGCCTCATCCGGCTTGATCCGGATCTCGAGGCTCGTCACGTTGCTGACGACCCCCGCCCTGCGGGCAATCACGCACACGCCCGAGTCGTACGCCGTCTTGGCCTCCATACCCGTGCCGACGCGCGGGGGCTCGGGGGCAATGAGGGGAACGGCCTGGCGCTGCATGTTGGAGCCCATGAGGGCCCTGTTGGCATCATCATGCTCCAGGAAGGGAATCAAGGATGCAGAGACCGAAATGATCTGCTTCGGGGACACGTCCATGTACTGGATGTCCTCCGGCGGCCTCGAAATATAGTCCCCGCCTTTTCGCACGGAGACCTGCTTCTCCAGGAACTCCCCCTTGGGTGAGAGGACCGCGTTTGCCTGTGCAATGTAGTAGCGCTCCTCATCCATAGCGGAAAGGTATTCGATGTCGTTGCTGACCTTGCCGTTCTTCACCTTCCGATACGGCGTCTCCAGAAACCCGTACTCGTTCACGCGGGTATAGTTGGCCAGCGACACAATGAGGCCGATGTTCGGGCCTTCGGGGGTCTCAATGGGGCACATGCGGCCGTAATGGGTGTAGTGAACGTCCCTGACCTCGAATCCCGCCCGGTCACGGGAAAGACCGCCGGGACCCAGAGCGTTGAGGCGTCGTTTGTGGGTCAGCTCGGCAAGCGGGTTGACCTGGTCCATGAACTGGGAGAGCTGGCTCGAGCCGAAGAACTCCTTGATGGTCGCGACGATGGGTTTGATGGAGATGAGGTCCTGCGGCTTGATGGTGTCCGCTTCCTTGAGGGACATCCTTTCCTTGGCAATCCTCTCCATGCGCGTGAAGGCCACCTTCAGCTGGTTGGTGAGGAGCTCCCCCACCGAGCGCACGCGGCGGTTGCCCAGGTGGTCAATGTCGTCGACGTTGTTCTCCCCGATGTAGACCCTGATGAGCCAGGTCATCGTATTGATGATGTCCTCCTTGATCAGGGTATGGGTCTTCACCTGCTCGCTGTAGTCGAACTTCTTGTTGAGCTTGTAGCGGCCCACGCGCCCCAGGTCGTAGCGGCGGCTGGAGAAGAACATCGAATGCAGGTCCTTCTCCGCGTTCTCTATGGTGATGGGCTCTCCCGGCTTGATGATGGAGTACACGCGCAGGATGGCGTCATCCTTGGCAATCTCGTCCTGGTCAGCGGACTCCTTGGTGAACTTCATCTCCTCACGCTCGAAACAGTTGAGGATGATGGGGGAATGGAGGGACTTCTCGTTCTCGAAATCGATGAGGAAAATCTCCTTCACCCCGGCATGGACCAGCTCTTCCACGTCATGAGGGTGGATCTTGTCCCCGGCGCGGTAGAGGGCCTTCTGGCCTTCCCCTTCCTTCACGGTGACGCTGCGGGCGAAGTTCCGCCCGACAAGGCGCTCCTTGTCCTCACGGGTGTCCGCGACTTTCGTCTTCTCCACCTTGTAGAACAGCTCAATGATCGACTCGCGCGTCTCATAGCCCAGGGCGCGCAGGAAGATTGTGGCGAGGATCCTTTTCTTGCGGTCGATCTTCGCGTAGATCAGCTCTTTTTTCTGGTCGATCTCGAACTCGAGCCATGATCCGCGATAAGGGATGATCCGCGAAGAAAACACGCCCTTCTCATGGGAGAAGATGACGCCGGGGGACCGGTGGATCTGGCTGACGACAACGCGCTCGGCGCCGTTCACCACGAACGTTCCCTTGTCCGTCATGATGGGGATGTCCCCCATGTAGATCTCTTTCTGCCGGATCTCCCCCGTGTTGAGGAAGATCAGGTTGATCTTGGCCTTCAGCGGGATGGCGTACGTGAGCCCTTTCTGTTTGCACTCCTGCTCGCCGAACTTGATGTTCTGCTCGTCCAGAGTGTACCCGCAGTACTCGAGGAGCATGTCGCCGTTGGGACTCTCGATCGGGAACGTGGACAGGAACACTTCCTCCAGACCCTGCTTCGCAGGGGGCTCCCCCTTCTGAAGGGTCTTGCGCTGGAGGAATCTCTCATACGATGAGAGCTGGATGTCGACGAGATTCGGTATCTCCATGACATCTTCGTAGCCCCTGCCAAAAAGAGTACGCTTGACCTTCTTGGACTTGTCCAGAATCATTCGATCCCCCCTAACAATCACCGCGCGACGCGCGGTCTCCGGTAGACATAACTCTCCCGTATCAGGAGTGCCATTTTTCGACACGTCCTACGCAGAAATGACTGACCACCGGCGGTTTTCCCCGCCGGTGGTTCGTCGATGAGTAGATGCAAAGGTATACGCGCGGCCCGGCCAGGGCCGCTCCCGCGGAGCTCCGCGGGCTTGCGCGTCAAGGCGCTCTTACTGGATCTCAACGACCGCGCCAGCCGCTTCCAACTGCTGCTTGATCTTCGCGGCGTCGTCCTTGGAGATGTTCTCCTTGAGCGTCTTGTTGCCGGCTTCCACAAGATCCTTCGCCTCCTTGAGGCCCAGCCCCGTGATTGCGCGCACTTCCTTGATCACGGGAATCTTCTTCGCGTCATCGAAGCTCTTCAGCACGACGGTGAACTCCGTCTTTTCCTCAGCCGCCGCGGCCCCGCCCGCAGCCGGCCCTGCCGCCGCAGCGGCCACCGGTGCCGCGGCGGTGACGCCGAACTTCTCTTCCATTGCCTTGACGAGATCCGAGACCTCGAGGACCGTCATCCCCGCAATCGCGTCCAGAATCTGATCTTTTGTGAGTGTCGCCATTTATCTTCTCCTTCCTTGTTTTTCTCCCCGCCAGCTGGCTCATGTCTCGAAGACTGGCGGGGCTATTTCGATCCCCCAGACTATGGATGGCGAGGGCGCCGTGAGGCCCCCTCCCCCCGGTCGCCGATCACGCGGCGTCTTCTGTTTTCTTCTTGTCCGCAACGGCCGCAAGCGTCCTCACGAGCTTGGAGGACACGCCGTTCATCACGTACATCATGTTCCTGACGGGCGCGTTCATCGTGCCCAGCAGGATGGCCAGGAGCTGGAGCCTTCCCGGCAGCCGGGAAAGGGCCTCGATCTCCTTGGCGCTGAAAACCTTCCCGCTCACCACCCCGCCCTTGATGGTCAGGGGGGCGCTCTTGGTGAAATCCACCAGGATCTTCGCGGCAGGGCTGGGGTCCTTGCCGAGGAACGCGAGCGCCGTGGGACCTTCGAGCATTGCGGAGACGTCCGGCAGGCCGGCCTCCTTCATTGCAATGCGCGCAAAGGCGTTGCGCACCACCTTGTACAAAGTCCCCTGTTCGCCCAGCTTGGCGCGCAGATCGATCATCTGGGGAAAAGTGAGCCCGCGGAAATCAGAGAGGATCAGGTCCGGTGTCTTGGCGAAGTCCGCCTTCAGCTTCGTCACCGCCTCCGTCTTGTACTGCTGTATCTTCTTGACCGTGGTAGCCATTGTTTCTTCCTCTCCTTACGCCACGAACGCCTTGTCTTTGGGAGACATCCTTATGCCGGGACCCATCGTCGAGGAAAGCACGATGGACTGAACGTAGTCCCCCTTCAGGTCCGAAGGCCTCTTGCGCACGACCTCCTGGATGAACGCCATGGCGTTCGCCGCTATCTGCTCTTTCTCCATGGAAAGCTTGGCCACCGCGAGGTGCACCACTCCGCCCTTGTCGGCGCGGTATTCGACGCGGCCCTTCTTGAGCTCCTCCAGGGCCTCTTTGACGTTGAACGTGACCGTCTGGGTCTTGGGGTTGGGCATGAGCCCGCGCCGGCCGAGGATCTGCCCCAGCTTGCCCACGTCCTTCATCATGTCGGGGGTGGCAACCGCGATGTCGAAATCCAGCCAGCCCCCCTTGATCTTCTCGATCAGGTCTGCGTCTCCTACAAACGCGGCCCCGGCCTTCTTGGCCTCTTCCGCTTTGTCGCCCTTGGCGAACACGAGGATCTTCTTCTCTTTCCCGAACATGTTCGGGAAAGCCATGACGTCCCTGATGGTATGCTTGCTCTTGATGTTGAGCTTCATGGAGACTTCCACCGTCTCATCGAACTTCGCGTACGCAAGCTCTTTCACCAGCTCGACCGCCTTCTCCAGGGAGAAGGTCTCCGCCTTGTTCAGCTTCTCCACAGAGGCGCGATATTTCTTTCCATGCTTCGCCATTGCCTTCAGCCCTCCACCGTGACGCCCATGCTGCGGGCCGTACCGGCAATGATCTTCATGGCCGCTTCGATGTCCTTTGCCGTGAGGTCCGGCATCTTCTGCTCCGCGATTGCGCGCAGCTTGTCCTTCGTCAGCGCCCCGACCTTGGTCTTGTTCGGCTCACCGCTTCCCTTTTCCAGGCCAAGCGCTTTCTTGATGAGGACCGCCGCCGGCGGCGTCTTCGTGATGAAGGTGAAGCTCTTGTCCGTGTAGATCGTGATGACGACCGGGATGAGAACTCCCACTTCCTGCTTCTTGGTCCTGTCATTGAACTGCTGGCAGAACTGCGCAGCCTGAACGCCGTGGGGACCGAGAGCCGGTCCGACCGGCGGAGCCGGCGTGGCCTTTCCGGCAGGCACCTGCAGCTTGACGATTGCCTTGACTGTCTTCTTTGCCATGGCTATTTCTCCTCCGTGGTATTAACGCCTCTCCGCGGCCCTATCACAGTACTCTGTGCGAGCACGGTATTCCGTGCCAGGGCCGTGCTTGAACGCGCGCTTCCAACGGAAACGCCGCTCCCCGAGGCTCCCAACTGCTCCGCGCGTCCGCGCGGCTCACGAGGGTTCTTGAATGTGCTCAGATCTTCTCCACCTGGAGATAGTCCACCTCGACAGGCGTCGAACGGCCGAATATCCCCACCATGACCCGCAGCTTGCCTTTCTCAGTGTTGACCTCTTCGATGTTCCCCGTGAAGGACTCAAAGGGACCTTCCACGATCCGCACCATCTCCCCCACCGAGAAGCTCTGGCGGGGCTTCAAGACACGGTCTGCCTTGATCTCGCCTGCTTTCTGGAGGATGCCGCGGGCTTCCTCCTGGGAGATGGGCTGGGGCTTCTGGTTGCGGTTTGACCCCACGAACCCGGTGACGCCGGGATCTTGCGGATCTCCTGGCAGACCTCTTTCCATCCGATATCCGGCAGGTCCATTTCCACCATGATGTAGCCGGGAAGGAACTTCTTGGTGGACACCTTTTTGCGGCCGTCCTTGATCTCAACCACCTCTTCCGAGGGGACCTTTACGTCGAAGACATGGTCCTTGAGCGTGCCTTTGTCCACGAGCATGCGGACGTGCTTCTGCACCTTGTTCTCATAACCGGAATACGTATGGATGACAAACCACGCCTTCGCCATGGGCCTAAAACATCCAGTCCACAACCTTGAAGAGGATAAAGTCCACAAGCCCGAGGACGGCGGCAATGATAAGGACGGACACCAGCACGACCTTGGTGGAGGCGGTTGCCTCATCCCTGCTGGGCCACGTTACCTTCTTGAGCTCCGCGAAGCTCTCTTGTAAAAACAGGACGATCTTCCTCATTCGCTTCTCCGTACAGGCCTGACAGGCCAGGCAGGACTCGAACCCGCAACATCCGGTTTTGGAGACCGGCGCTCTACCATTAGAGCTACTGGCCTATGGAATCAATCGGCCTTTCGGCCATCCCTGGCCTCGGCCGATTCTCGCCCTCCATGGCTAGACCTTACTTTACCTTCGCTTCCTTGTGCAGGGTGTGCTTCCTGTCCCACCGGCAATACTTGGTGAACTCCAGCTTGCCCTGGGTGTTCTTGCGATTTTTCGTGGTGGTATAGTTGCGTCGATCACACTCGGTGCACTGGAGTGCGACGAGCTCTAGGTTCTTCGCTTTCCCTTTGGCCATTCGTGTCTCCCTGGAGTAAGTTGAACGACAAATTTATATACACAAGTGCCTGAGTGTCAAGTGGTCGGGGATATTCTGCCTTTCCTCGAACCGCGCGGCCCGTTCCCGCGCTGTTCATTTCGAGCCCTCGAGCGGATTTGAACCGCTGACCCCCTCCTTACCAAGGAGGTGCTCTACCGACTGAGCTACAAGGGCGAAACGTCAGTGCCCACCTGAGGACGAGGCAACGGTAAGCATTTTTTCGGCAGTTTGTCTACCCTATCGCGGTTTGACGCAGGTTTACCGCTGGTTTGCCGCTCTGGGCGTTATCGGCCAAAGCTATCCCTTGTGGCGGAAGAACAGCAGAAGCGACTGCCCGTAGGTCCTGCGGTCAGCGAGCTCGAGGCCCGGCCTGTCCGTGGCAAGCTTCTCCGCCGTATGGAGATGGATGATGGCCAGCCCCTCCGCCGCGAGGTGAGAGGGCTGGCTGGCCTCGTCCAGCGCCTCTCCCTTGTCCACAAAGTCGAAGGGAGGGTCAAGGAAAATGAGGTCCCATGACCTGTGGTCTGCCTTGAGAAAACGCTCCACCGGGGCGGTCACCAGCTCGATGGGGCTTTCCACGAAAGCGATATTCTTCTGGATTGTCGCCCTTTTCCGAGGGTCCTTCTCGACAAGGAGCACCGGCCGGGCCCCGCGGGAGGCTGCCTCCACCCCCAGGATTCCCGTCCCGCTGAACAGGTCCAGGAAAGACAAACCTTCCATGTCGCCCAGAATCGAGAAAAGGGACTGGCGCATCCTGTCCATGGATGGGCGGATTACCCCGGGAGGACAGAGGATATTCCTTCCCCTGTACGAGCCGCCTGTCACCCTCACGGGGCGGTCTCCATCACTCGGCCCTGCGCATCCGGCGCACCGGTCCCCCACGCGCCGAGCGCGAGCATGCGGCCGATGGCTACGTTGTCCGGCTCGAGAAAACCGGGGTCCTCCCGGAGCACCTTGGCGGCATCCTCCCGCGCGCCGAGCAGCAAAGCGGAGTGGACCATCAGGTCCGCGGCGCGGAAGCTCAGGAAGCCGCTCTGGCGGATGCCCAGAAGCTCCCCCGGCCCCCGAAGGCGCATGTCCTCCTCCGCTATGCGGAAGCCGTCCGTCGTCTCCTTCATGATCTTCAGGCGCTGGATCCCTTCTTCCGTGAGCTTCTTGCCGTACACAAGGAAGGCATATGACTGCTCACCTCCCCGTCCCACCCGGCCGCGAAGCTGGTGGAGCGTGGACAGTCCGAAACGCTCAGCATGCTCCACCACCATGCAACTGGCGTTAGGGACGTCTACTCCCACCTCCACGACGCTCGTCGCCACCAGGACGGAAATCTTTCGGGCCGCAAAGGCTGCCATCGTTTTTTCCGTCTCATCCGCGTCGACGCGGGAATGCACGAGCGCAACCGGGAAGCCAGGGTACACGTCCGTGGCGAGCTTCCGGAAAGCGGTTTCGGCATCCTTCACGGCCAATGCCTCAGACTCCCCGATCAGCGGGTAGACGAAATACGCCTGCCTGCCCTTCTCCAGCTCCCGGCGAACCCAGGCGTAGACTTTCTCTTCGTTTCCTTCCCGGGCAAGATGCGTCATGACGGGACGACGCCCGGGAGGCATGGTGCGGATGGTGGACACCTCCAGGTCTCCGAAAGCCGTGAGGGCAAGCGTGCGCGGAATGGGAGTCGCGGTCATGAGCAGGAGGTCGGGGGACTCCCCTTTTCTCATGAGAGCCTGGCGCTGCAGGACGCCGAACTTGTGCTGTTCGTCGATGATGACGAGGCCGAGCCCCCGATAGGCCACGTCCTCAGAGAAAAGCGCGTGCGTGCCGAACAGGATGTCGATCTCTCCTGCGGCAAGGGCGCGAAGCAGGAGCGCCCGCGGCTCACCTGCCACGGTCCCGGAAAGGAACGCAATCCTCACCCCCAGGGGCTCCACCAGCCGGGCGGCGCTTTCCGCGTGCTGACGGGCAAGCAGCTCCGTGGGAGCGACAAAAGCAACCTGCTCGCCCGAGCCCACCACGAGCAGGGCTGACAGCAGAGCAACCAGGGTCTTCCCGCAGCCCACGTCCCCTTGCAGCAGCCGTGCCATGGGCGCCGCGGAAAAAAGGTCCGCGTCGATTTCGGCAACCACGCTCTCCTGGTCCTTCGTCAGGTTGAAAGCAAGTCTGGCCAGGAGAGCGTCGCGCAGGTCGGGCTTGCGGACGCGGGGGCGCGGCCGCGGAGAGGCCAGGGCACGCGCGCGTCGAAGCACTCCCATCTCGAAGAAAAAAAGCTCCTCGTACGCGAAGGCTGCGCGCGAGCTTTCCGCTTGCTCCATGCTTGACGGGAAGTGGACCCCGCGTAGCGCCTCCCGCAGGGGAGGCAGCCCGCGCGAGCGCCGAACGTTCTCAGGGAGCCCCGGTTCGATCTCAGCAAGCGCCTCATCCAGCGCGGCACGGACGATTTTCCTGATGCCGGCCTGCGTCAGACCTTCGCTCAAAGGGTAGACGGGGAGGATCCTGCCGAAAGAGATCGGGCTCTCCGTCCACGGTTCCAGCTCGAAGTCCGCGCAGGAGAGCTCCCCCGCGCGAAGCTGGAAATGGCCCCAGATGAAGAACTTTTTCCCCGGCTCCAGCGTTGACCTGAGGAAAGGCCTGCCGAAACAGACGAGGGCCGCCTCCGCCGTGTCGTCCGTCACAATTGCCTTGGGGGTTCTTGCCTTGCCGCGCCCGGCCCACCCGATGTCCATGATGGAAGAGACCGTCGCCACCACTGCCACTTTTTGCTCGGAGGCGGCCTTCGAAAGGGGAACGACCGCCGTCCTGTCCTCGTACCCGCGCGGCAGGAGCAGGAGGAGGTCACGCACGGTCACGACCCCGAGGCGCTCCAGGCGCGCCGCCGCGGCCGGCCCGACGCCTCGGACCGAGGACGCCTCCCATGTGAGCTCCCAGAGGTACACGGCGGTCCCCTGCGTTCCTGCGAGCCCCTGCGCTCAGAACGGCAGGAGGGAGAGTCCGTAGACGATCTGCCGCACGAGGAACTCACCCACGAGCCACGAGACGAACAGGAGGCCAATGGTGAGGATAAGGTATTGCGTGTATCCAGTCTTGCCCCCGAGACGGAACACCCTCATGACCCACGCCACGACCGGCTGGATGAGGAGGTCCACCACACGCCAGATCCCCGCGCCGGCCGTTCCTCGGAAAAACAGCGGGATGACGCGCAGGACGGCGACAATCAGGAACAGGATGAGGAGGAAACGGGCACCTGACCACGCCGCGGCAAACGCGGAAGCCAGGAAGAAACCAACCGTTATTCTTCCCCAATTCACGAGCTGCCCAATGAGGTCGGCGGCAAGGACCAGCACGAGCACCGCCGCAATGGGGCTGAAATCGAACACCCCGCCGCGCAGGAAGCGGATGCGACGGAAGATGTCGAGGTAGGGGTCCGTGATCTTCGCCAGGATTTCCCACGCTCTCCCGAGGGTCTGGGGCACGAACCATCCAAGGATGATGCGAAGCGAGAGCACGAGAACGTACACGATTATGATTGCGTACACAATTTGCAGAATCTGCACGGTGCGACCTCCTAGGACCTTACGTGAAAAATGTCGACGGCATCAGCTTCTCCACCAGTGAGATCATGGTCTTGTTGATCCTGTCAAGCTCATCCGCCGTGAGACCGGAGCCGAATGCCACCCGCTCCCGCCAGTCCGGGCTCATGAGATCCCCCGGGGCATGCGCGTCAGAATCCAGCACGAGAGGGGCGCCGACCTCGCGCGCCAGGCTCACCAACCTGCCGTTGCCCATGCCGTGGGACAGCCGGGCGCTGACCTCGAGGTGCACGCCGTTGGCCGCGGCCATGCGCACCTCTTCCTCGGAGATGAGCCCGGGGTGGGCAAGCACGTCCACGCCGGCCTCGATCCCCGCGCGGTTGGTCCCCAGCGCCACCGGTTCGCAGATCGTCTCCCCATGCAGCACGACAAGACGGACCCCAAGCTGCCGGGCGCGCTTGACCAGGCCGCTGATCTGGCCCGGCGGCACGTGGGTCAGCTCGATGCCGGGGATGATCCTGATTTTCATGAAAGGCTGGGTCTCCCGGGCAAAGCGCACGAGCGCGGAGATGATGTCGTCCAGGTTGGAGGCATCCGCGTGGTCGGAGATCCCGATGGCTCTGTACCCCGCGTTCTCCGCGCGCCTCACCAGCTCCGCGGGACCAAGCTCGCCGTCGCTGAGGAACGTATGCGTGTGCAGGTCGATCATGACGGCCCCCCCTCCGCGGGTCCCGGAAGGACCCGGAAATAATGGGACTGCGGGAAAATCCCGTCGGAAGCGACAATGCGCGCGAACGCCCGCCGCACCGGGGCCTCCTCCGCCTCATCCACCAGGACGTAGAGGTCCGAGGGCTTGGACTTGTCCTCCCATTTCTGGTGCACGCTCTCGATGTTGATACCGTCCTCAGCGCAGATCCCCGTCACAAGGGCCCAGATGCCGGGCCTGTTGGCGGTGACGAAATGGAAGTAGTACCGGCAGCTCATCTTCCCCGCTGGATACGGGTCAGCCTTCGGCAACGATGCCTTGCGCCTGGCAACGTGCTTTGAAAGGATGGACTTCAGAAGGTCCCCAAGGTCCGAGGCAACCGAGGAGGCAGTGGGCTTCCCGCCGGCTCCCCTGCCTTCGTAGACTGAGGGGCCCAGGAAGTCCGAGTCTATCAGGACCGCGTTGAACTCGTTGCGCACCGAGGCCAGGGGATGGTTCCCCGGGACGAGCATGGGAAACACGGTGACCAGCGGCTTGCCGTCAAGAAGCTGGGCCCGCGCTATGAGCTTGAAAATGAACCCGCTCTGGAGGCAGAACTCGATGTCCCGTGGAGTGACGTCCGTGATCCCCTCACAGAGGACGTCATCAGGGTCCACCCAGCACCCGAACGCCAGGCTGGCGAGGATCCCGATCTTCTGCGCGGCGTCCTTTCCGCCAATGTCCAGCGTCGGGTCGGCCTCCGCGAAGCCGAGCTTCTGCGCCAGCGCCAATGCATCCTCGAAGGAAAGCTTGCCCTCCGTCATGCGCGTGAGGATGTAGTTCGTGGTGCCGTTGACGATGCCGATGAGGCTCCTGACGCGGTTGCCCATCAGGCTTTCCCGCAGCACCTTGATGATGGGGATTCCGCCGCACACGGCCCCCTCGAACTTCAGCTCGACGCCGTTCTTGCTCGCAAGCTCGAAAAGCTCCTGGCCGTGCGCCGAGATGAGCGCCTTGTTCGCCGTGATGACGTGCTTCCCGCGGGTGAGCGCGTCACGGATGAGGGCGAGGGGGACGTCAATGCCTCCTACGAGCTCCACAATGATCGGAAGCGACGGGTCGGAAAGCATCTCCTGCCATCCCGTGACCAGACGGGTGCCCGGGCCCACAGGGCGCGGCTTGGAAAGGTCACGCACACCGACATACGGGACTTCCACGGTCACGCCGAGGCGCTGCGCGAACTCACCGGCGTTGCAGGTGAGCAGGTTGTAAAAGCTCTGCCCGACTGTGCCGAACCCGACAATCCCGATCCTTACTCTTTCCATACATCCGCCACCTGCGGGAACTCGCGGATGTGGTCCAGCACGTCGGGGGAATCCGCGACCTGGATCTGCGAGGAAGCCTGGACGACAACCTCCGAGCCGCCGTTGCCTCCGCGCAGGTGAAAGTAGAGGGAGCACGATCCACGCCGGTCCAGGAGATACTCGCGCATGCTGTGCAAGCTCTCCTCAGTGCCCACTTCGTCCCTGAGTCTCACGTGCACGGCCTGCGCGGCTCTCTGGGGAAGCGCGTTCGGCTCCATGATGTCATCCACTTTCACTTTCGGGTCCCCCCTCGTCGTGTCGATCTTGCCCAGGATGCCCACGACTTTGTCGTTGGCAATCAGTGCCCGCCTTGCATCATATATATCGGAAAAGATGATAAGTTCAATCGACCCGCGGAGGTCCTCCACCTGGGCGAACGCCATGGAGCGGCCGTTTCGAGTCCGTATCTCGCGCACGTCCCGCAGGATCCCGATCAGGGCGCAGGAGCGTTCGTTGGGCAGGCTGTCCTTTTTTGCCAGGTCCACGCTCGCCGCCCGCTCGATGATCTGGCGATACGGGTCAAGCGGATGCCCGCTGAAGAAGAACCCGAGGTTCTGCTTCTCGTATTGCAGCAGCTCGGCGGGAGGGTACTCGGGCTGCTTTTCCAGCACGACGGCCGCTGCTGCCCGGGCCGACGGGCCGTCGAACAGGGAGGCCTGGCCGTAGCGGCGGGCCTCACGGTTCTTTACGGAGGCTTCCATCACCCTCTGCACCTCGTGCATGAGCGTGGCGCGCGTCTCTCCGACGCTGTCGAACGCCCCCGTGATGATGAGGCTCTCCGCGACCTTCCTGTTCACCTCATGGGAGTCGATCCTGTCGAAGAAATCCACGAAGCTGCCAAACTTCCCGTTCGCCTCCCTTTCCGCGATGATGGCATCCACCGCCCCTTCCCCGACGTTCTTGATCCCCAGAAGGCCGAAGACGATCTTGCCGTCCTCCACGGTGAACTCTTTCTGGGAGAGGTTCACATCCGGTGGGAGCACGGCGATCCCCATCTCCCGCGCCTCATGAATGAGCTGGGCCAGCCTGTCCGTGTCAGACATGTCGTTGGTGCAGTTGGCTGCAAGGAACTCCGCGGGATGGTTGGCCTTGAGGTAGATGGTGTGGTACGCGGGGATGGCGTAGGCGGCGGAATGGCTCTTGTTGAAACCGTATCCCGTGAAGGCGAACAGCAGCTCGAAGATGCTCTCCGCGACCTTCTGATCGTATCCTTTTTCCCGAGCGCCGGCGATGAACTTGGGCTTCATCTTGAGCGCTTCCTCAGGCTTCTTCTTCCCCATGGCCCTGCGCAGGATGTCCGCCTGCCCCAGCGTGAACCCAGCCACGACCTGGGCGATCTGCATGACCTGCTCCTGGTAGACGGGGACGCCGTAGGTCTCCTTGAGGAGCGGCTCGAGGGCAGGAAGCGGGTACACGATCTTCTTTTTCCCGGACTTGTTCTCCACGTACTCGTCGAGGTGTTCCATGGGGCCGGGCCGGTACAGCGCGTTGAGGGCGATCAGGTCTTCGATCTTGCCGGGCTTCGCCTTCTTGAGAACGCCCTGCATTCCCGAGCTTTCGAACTGGAACGCCCCGGTGCTCTTTCCCTCGCAGAACATGCGAAACGTCGCCGGGTCATCCTCCGGAATGTTTTTCAGCTCCAGCGCGACGCCCTTCTTGTTCACGAGCTTCAACGCATCTTCGATCACGGTGAGCGTCTTCAATCCGAGAAAATCCATCTTGATGAGCCCGCACTCCTCCAGGAAATCCATGGTGAACTGCGTGGAGACGAGCCCTGTCTTGGGATCACGGTACAGCGGCACGTATTTCGTGAGCTGCTCCCTGCCAATGACGATCCCGGCCGCATGCGTGGAGGCATGGCGGTGCAAACCTTCGAGCTTGAGGCTGATCTCCAGCAGCTCCTTGTACTGCTCCCCCTTCTTCGCCACTTCCTCCAGGCGCGGGTTCTCCTTCAGCGCCTGGTCCAGGTCGATCTTGGGGCCCTCGGGGATCAGCTTGGCAATTGCGTCAGCCTCGTCATAGGGAAGGTCGAGCACGCGCGCCACGTCCCGAATGACGGCGCGCGCTTTCAGCGTGCCGAAGGTGATGACCTGCCCCACCTTGTCCTCCCCGTACTTCTTCGTCACGTAGGAGATCACCTCGTCCCGGCGGCGGTGGCAGAAGTCGATGTCGAAGTCCGGCATGGACACGCGTTCGGGGTTCAAAAAGCGCTCGAAGAGGAGTCCGTACTTCAGCGGGTCGATGTCCGTGATCTGAAGACTGTAGGCGACGAGGGACCCTGCGCCCGAGCCGCGGCCGGGACCCACCGCAATCCCGTTGGACTTCGCGTAATGGATGAAATCCCACACGATGAGGAAGTACCCGGTGAAGCCCATGGAGGTGATGATGGAAAGCTCGTACTCCAGGCGCTTGGAAGCTTCCGCCGGCACCGAAGGAAACCTCACCGCAAGACCCTTGTGGGCAAGCTCCGTGAGGTACCCCTCCGGCGTGTAGCCGTCCGGCACTTCATACACGGGGAACTGGGGGCGCTGCGCCTTGATGTCCAGCTCGCACGCAGCCGCTATCTTCACCGTGTTGGAAACCGCCTCGGGCAGCTCCGCGAACACCTGGGCCATTTCGTCCCCGGACTTGAAGTAGAACTCCGGGTGCTCGAACTTCATCCGCTTCCCCTCGGAAACCTTCTTGCCCGTGCCGATGCAGATCAGGACGTCATGCGCCCTTGCGTCGCCGCGGCTCGTGTAGTGGATGTCGTTGGTCGCGACGAGGGGGATGCCGGTCTCATGGGAAATCCGCACGATCTCCCGGTTGACGGTCTTCTGTTCGGGGATGCCATGGTCCTGGACCTCCAGGTAGAAGCCGTCTGGGCCGAAAAGCTCCCGGTAATACCCTGCCCGCCTTCGCGCCTCCGCCTGCCGTCCGTCCATGATGGCGGCGGGGATGTCCCCAGCCAGGCAGGCGCTGAGCGCAATGAGCCCTTCGTGGTGCTGCTCCAGGAGCTCGTCATCGATGCGCGGCTTGTAATAGAAGCCTTCCGTGTACCCCTGGGAGGAAAGACGGAGAAGGTTCGCGTACCCGGCGGCGTTTCGAGCCAGCAGCACCAGGTGGTTATGACGCGTGCCTTTTTCGCTTCCCGACTTCTCCAGGCGCGAACCGGGGGCCTTGTAGAACTCCGACCCGATGATGGGCGTGATCCCCTGCTTCCGGCATTCCTTGAAGAACGCGAGGGCGCCGAACATGTTCCCATGATCGGTCAGCGCAAGGTGCGTCTGGCCCAGCTCTCTGGCCCGGGCCACGAGCGCGTCGATGGACGAGGCGCCGTCGAGCAGCGAGAAGTCGGAATGGCAATGCAGGTGGACGAAAGGCGTCACGAGATGGTTCCCCTCAGTGCAGATAGTATCTGTGGCACCGTGAGATGTAAATACGGAACGTGTGTGTGCTATTCTGAAGCGGAAAAGGAGGGCGAAAATGGCCTGGTATGCGGGCAGGAACTGGAAGCGCGCGGAGCTGGTCTCCTACATGGGGGACCCGTTGCAGATCGCGGGCGCGCGCGGAGCGGTGCTCACGGACGGAAAAGCGGACGGCGTGCGCGCCGTCGAGGTTACGACGGGAAGCGGCCTTTCCTTCACCGTGCTTCCCGGGCGCGGAATGGACATCCCGTTCGCATCGTACAAGGGAAAGTCGATTTCTTTCTTTTCCGGCACGGGAATCACCGCGCCGGGATACTACGCGGAGCCCGGCCTCGAATGGCGGCGCAGCTTCTCCGTGGGGCTCCTGACCACGTGCGGGATTTCCAACGCCGGCGCGCCGAGCGTGGACCAGGGCAAGCCGTTCGGATTGCACGGAAGGGTGGCCAACGCAGCCGCGGAGAACCTTTGCGTGGACCAGGACTGGGAGGGTGACGAATATCTCATTCGGCTCAAGGGAACCATGCGGGAAGCGGAGGCCATGGTGGAAAACCTCACGCTCACGCGCAGGATAGACACCCGCCTTGGCGCAAAAGGGTTTCGGATCACGGACACGGTCTTGAACCGGGGGTTCGAGCCGCAGCCGCTCGTCATGCTGTATCATTTCAACTTCGGATTTCCCCTTCTTGGACCGAAGGCGAAGGTCGTCGGGCCCATCAAGAAGACCGAGGCGCGAGACGAGGAAGCGCGCAAAGACAAGGGCGTGGAGGAGTGCCGCGGCTTCCCCGAGCCGGTGCAAGGCTACCAGGAGAAGGTCTTCTTCCATTCCCTGGGGACGGACAACCACGGAAGGACGTTTGTGGCCCTGTTGAACCCGGACGTCGGGGATGGCCAGCCCCTGGGTATGGTCCTGCGCTGGAACGCCAAGGAGCTGCCCCATCTGACGGAGTGGAAGATGGTCCGAAAGGGATTCTACGTCCTGGGTCTGGAGCCGGGCAATTCGTTGCCGCTTGGCCGGGGAGTGCTTCGGGAAAAGGGAATGCTTCCCATGATCGAAGGCCAGGCCGAGTATTCGATGACCATCGACTTCGAGGTGCTGGACAACGCCGCGGAGCTCGAAGCCATTCAGAAGGAGAGCAAGAACCTGGGAGGTTAGCGTGGAACGCGGTGAGAGAGCCCCGTCTCTTTCACCGCCGTGATCACCCGTTCCACTTCCTCATCAGAGAGGGAGGGTGAAAGGGGAAGGCTGATGCACGTGCGGAAGCTCTCCAACGCCCGCGGGAAGCTCTCAGGCTTCAGGTCGTACCTCTTTCGGTAGTAGCTCATCAGGTGCAGCGGGATGAAATGAACTGAGATGCCAATCCCGCGGCGCATGAGCTCCTCCGCAAAGGCGTCCCTGTCAACGGAGAGCTTGTCGGGGACGACGTGGATGATGAAAAGGTGCCAGGCGTGGTTCTCGGCTGCGGCAGGCGGCTCAAGAAAGTCCAGGCCGGCAAGGGCCTCACGGTAACGGCGGGCAATGCGGGTGCGCTGAAGCAGGAAGTCCTGCGCCTTGGCGAGCTGCGCCAGCCCTATGGCCGCCGCAATGTCGCTCAAGTTGTACTTGAAGCCGGGCGCGATGATGTCGTACTTCCATGAGGCGTTCTGCGACGTGTACCGGTTCCAGACGTCGCGGTCAATGCCGTGCAGACGCATAACGCGCGCCCGTGCCGCCACCTCGTCCCTGTCGGTGACGAGCATCCCGCCTTCCCCTGTCGTCATGGTCTTCGTCGCATAAAAGGAGTACACCCCGGCATCGCCAAGAGCGCCGACAAATCGCCCGCCGACGCGCACGGGGAACGCATGCGCCGCGTCTTCCACAACGGGGACGCCGTAGCGGCGGGCAATCTCCGTGAGCGCGCCCATGTCGCAGGGCAGGCCCGCCACGTGGACCGGAAGGATCGCCGAGACCTTTCGATTCTCAGCCCTGCATTTCTCGAGGGCCTGCTCCACCGCGGAAGGGTCGATGTTCATCGAAGCGGATTGGATATCCACGAAAAGAGGCTCCGCCCCGAGGTAGCGGATCACTTCGGCGGTTGCCGCGAAGGTATACGGCGTGGTGATGACAGCGTCCGCGTTGCCGACGCCAAGTGCTTCGAGGGCCAGGTGCAGCCCCGCGGTGGCTGAGTTGACCGCCAGCGCATGGCGCGCGCCCGTGACGGCGGCAAACTCGCGCTCGAATCGCGCCGCCACTTCACCCGTGGTGAGCCAGCCGCTCCTGAGCACGGAGATGACCGCCCCTTCCTCCTCAGCGCCGAGGGAAGGTCGGAAGAACGGGACGAAGGGAGCCTTGCGGCTGGGTTTTTGCGCGCTCACGGGTCTTTAGAACTCCGGCTCGTCGGGGGCAAGCTCGATCCCCGGGATGACCTCCTGGAGGATGGCCCGCAGGCATCGCTTGTTGCGGAAAGACGCGGGGGACTGCGGATCATGGAAACATACGGGCCGCAGCCTTTCCAGCACGGAGGTGATCCTGCCGTTGATGAGCGTCTTCCTCTGGAGCTTGAGGATCTTGGGTTGGCCGGTGGACTCCGTGACTTCCGTATCCGCGTGCAGTTTTTCCAGGAGCTTCTCCCCCCGGCGCAGGCCCGTGTAGACGAGCTTCACGTCGGAGTCGGGCTCGTAGCCGTAGAATCGAATCATCTGCTCGGCAAGCTCCTTGATGGAGACGGCCTCCCCCATGTCGAGCAGGTAGACTTCCCCGCCAGCCCCGACCCCGCCGGCTTTCAGCACGAGGGATGAAGCCTCGGGGATCGTCATGAAGAAGCGGCGCATCTCAGGATGGGTTATGGTGACCGGACCGCCTTTCAGGATCTGCTTTCGAAAAAGCGGGAGGATGCTGCCGCTCGACCCCAGCACGTTGCCGAAACGCACGACGAGGAACGCGCGGCCGTTTTTTCCCTCACGCAGCACGATCTCCTCGGCAAGGAGCTTGGATGCCCCATACACGCTGGCGGGCTCGACCGCCTTGTCCGTGGAGATGAGCACGAAGCGTTCCACGCCGGCCTTGCGGGCGGCGTCGACAATGTTTTTCGTGCCGAACACGTTGTTCTTGACGGCCTCGACGGGGTTGGCCTCCATGAGCGGGACATGCTTGTGGGCCGCGGTGTGGAACACCACGTCAGTCCGGGTCCGCGAAAGGATGAACTGCACGTAGTCCCTGTCCTGGATCTCCCCGATGATGGGGACGATGGTCGCCTTCTCTCCGACCCCCTCGTCCTGCAGCACGCGAAGCTCACGCTCGATCTCGTAGATGCTGTTTTCCCCGTGGCCGAAGAGGTACAGCCTTTCCGCCTTGCCTTCCAGGAGCTGGCGGCAGATTTCCGAACCGATGCTCCCGCCCGCCCCCGTCACGAACACCCTCTTGCCCTGGATGTACGCGAGGCTCTTTTTCAAGTTCACGCGCACCGGGCTTCGTGCCAGGAAGTCCTCGGGATCGATCTCGCGCGCCTGGATGAGATGAGCCTCGCCGTCGAGGATCTGGGCAATCTGCGGGACGATGCGGATGCGGGCGAACTTGGCCTTCTTCAATATCGCGTAGATCCTGGCAAGCTGCTCGCGCGTGGCGCTGGGGATGGCGATGATGGCTTCGTCGGCCGGGGTCGTCTTCAGGATCCGGGCCACGGCCTCGATGGGCCCGAGGATGGGTATCTCGTCGACGCGCCGGCCGATCTTGGCGGGGTCATCGTCGAGGAATGCCACCACGTGGCCGAAGATCCTCTTTGCGCGGATCTCCGCTGCCAGGGTCGTGCCGGTGAGGCCGGCGCCGATAATGTAGATGCTGTTGCGGGATTCGTCCGCCATCACCTAAGAATGTCGGATTCCCCCAAAAAAGATTGACGATAAGATCAGGCGAGCTGTCCGGAAGGCTCCGCCGGCCTCTCCGGGGCGGCCTCCATGGAATCGAACCCGAAGTCTATATCGAATGAATCCTGGTACATTTCCAGGCGCACCTTGGCCCGGCCTTTCCTGCGATCCACCCGGATGATCCTGCCCTCCAATCCTTTCAAGGGCCCCGAGACCACGCGGATCCGCTTGTTCTCATCGAAGAACACCATCGACTTGTCCACGATCTCGCCGAATCCCAGGAAGTGGCTGAGGAGCGCCTGGTCCGCGCGCTCCAGCGGGACGATGTTGTCGTTGGAAAGGAGGAAGCGGAGGAATCCGGGGGCCTCTCTCAGCACCCCGTAGAGCTCCGGCCGTATGGATTCGGCCTGGATGAACATGTACCCGGGGAATATCGGCGCCAGGGATTCTTTCCATTTGCCACCGCGCTTGATCCGCAGGCTGCGCCGGGGCCAGTAGAACCTCACTTCGTCATCACGGACCCGCTGCGCGGCAATGGTGAGGAAGCGCCCCTCGTCTCCAGTCCAGATCTGCACCGCAAAGAACGACATCTGGCCGGAGAACCTACCACCGCCAACCGCTCTCCATCAAGAGTCGTTTTCCGGGACCGGCCGCCGATATACTAAGGGGGAGGAGCTCCCATGTCACGAACACAAAGGATCACGCTTGTCAGCCTGCTGTCCGTCATACTGACGGTGCTTGCCGCCGGTGCGCTTGACGCGGAAACCGTCATGATCGCCGTGCGGGAAACCGTGGACGGAACGCCGAGTGAGCCGCCCCTTCCCAGCGTGGAGGGCGTGTCCACCGGCCTCTTCGAGGCGGGACACATCGTGTTCGACGCCGGGAAGGCCGGCGACACGGCGCGCGCGGTTGACCTTGCCGAGATTGCGCGCGAAGGCAGGGCGGGGTGGCTCCTCAGGATCACGGTGGCCTACACCCAGACGAAGGTGGAGAACGATCAGGTCCGCGTCGCGTGCTCAGCCACGTTCTCCCTCGTCAACACGGAGAGCGGGTCCACATCCCTGTCCGACAAGGTTTCCGCCACCAATGCCGGACGGGAGAAGAGCACGGACCGCGCTGCCCTGGGAGTTGAGCTTGGCAAGCTGATATCCCAGAAGGTCGCAAAGGCGCTTGCTCAACCGCTCTAGGGCGCATCGCGGGGGCGCAGCGGGCCGCTGCCGTCACTGTCGTCATACTGAACGGACTCTGCTACTATGGAAGAGACGAGACCGGGGAGAGTGAAATCTTGTCTCACGAGCGCGCCCGTTTTTCCGATGATTATGGAAGAAATGAATGTGAGGAAATGTGCGGCAAGTAATTGCCTCGTAGGGAGCATGATCGCAATGAAGAGATGGGTTATCCTTTGCCTCCTCATGATCCCCTTTCTCATGACCCCCTGTCTCGCGTCCGCGGACAGCTATTGGGACGGGAATGCCGCCGTGCAGAGAGGGGATGCCGCGTTCGAGAGCGGTCTCTACGCGGCGTCGAACTCCTTCCCTCCTGACACGCGGCTGAAAGTCCAGAACCTCGAGAACGGCAAGAGCGCAATCGTCACGGTGAGCCAGCGCACGGACGACCAGTCGGGCCTGCTGATCCTCCTTTCCCCGAAAGCAGCCGACGCCGTGGGGATTGCCCCGGGCAGCATCACCCAGGTGCGGGTCACCGTGCAGCAGCAAGCAGCATCCACCGGAGCCAGCGCGGCTCCTGAAGGCACGTATAACCCGGATTCGGACGTGAACCCCGGCGCAGCATACGCAGGCGCGCCGGGCACGGCACAACAAACCGGTGCGCAAGACCAGCAGGCGGCCGGGCAAGCCCAGCAGTCCGCCGGGCAGCAGCCGTCCGCGCAGGATCAGCAATCCGCGGCGCAAGCCCAGCAGCCCGCCGCGCAGCCGCAATCCGCGGCCCAGGCACAGCAGCCGCCCGCCGCGGCGCAGTCCGCCGAGGATGCAGAGATCCTCGCGGAGGCGGCTTCGCGAAACCCGCAGAAGCAGCTTTTCCTCCCGCCGCGTGAGGACCAGAAGTTCGCGTACAAACCGTCAACGCCTGAGCAGACCGCGTCGGCGGCGGAGGCGCCGACGCAGCCGGCCCAGGGGGAAACGCCATCCGTGTCCGGAGAAACCGCGAGCCCTTCCGGCGCGCAATCCCAAGTCCCGCTGGCTGAAGCTCAGCCGCAGCAGCAGCCAACGCCGCAGGAAGCCGCGTCTTCGGCGGCGCAGCCCAGCCAGCCGGAAGCGGGCGCGCAGGTGGCGCTCAACCCGCCGCAGACGCCCGCGGAGCAGCCAACCAGCGCGCCGGTGACTCAGGCGACGCCGGAAAGACAGCCGGGGCAGGCGCAGGTTGTCTCATCCCTGCCCAGGCTCACCGGAAAGAAAAACACGGCCACGTTCTACGTCCAGCTCGGCGCCTACGCGACGCAGGAAGTGGCTCAGGGGCTGGCCGTGAGCCTGATGCAGACGTATCCGGTCCTCGTCCTTGCCCCCGCCTCCGGGGCAAAGCAGATGTACAGGGTGCTGATCGGCCCGTTGAACAAAGCCGAAAGCGGCACGCTCCTTCCCGTGTTCAAGTTCAAAGGCTTCCGCGACGCCTTTGTCCGCCGGGAGTAGAACGGGGCCATGACCCGAAGGGACGCGGAGAAGCGGGCCCGCGAGCTTGTCCGCCTCCTGGGCCAATACCAGCGCGCTTACTACGTGGATTCCCGGCCGCTCGTGTCGGACCGCGAGTATGACACGCTGTATGACGAGCTGGTTACCATTGAAAGCCGTTTTCCCGACCTTGTGCTGCCTGACTCCCCCACCCGCCGGGTCGGCTCGGATCTCAGCCAGGACCTTCCCGAAGTCGCGCATACCATTCCCGTGCTCAGCCTCGACAAGGCGTACACGGCTTCGGAGCTGGCCGAGTGGGCCGAAAAGACCGGCCGCAACGCGGCTCGAAGCCTCTCCTACATCTGCGAGGAGAAGATCGACGGCGCATCAATCGTGCTGTATTACATTGACGGTTTGCTCACACGGGCGGTCACGCGCGGCAACGGCCTCGTGGGCAACGATGTCACCGCAAACGTGAAAACGATTCGGACCGTCCCGCTGCGCCTGTCGAAAGCCCGTACCGTGGCGGCCCGCGGTGAGATCTTCCTGCCCAAGAGCCTCTTTTCGACCATCAATGCGAAGATGGAAGAGCCATACGCGAACCCGCGAAACCTCGCCTCGGGCACGCTCCGAAGGGTCAAGAGCGGCGAGGTTGCCGGGGTGCCTCTTTCGATCTTCGTGTATGAGGGTTTTTTCGACCCGCCCCTCGGGACTCACCGGCAAACGCTGGAGCTCCTGGAAGAGCTGGGGTTCCGGCTCAATCCACGGATCGGGTACTTCTCCGATGGCACGGAGCTCGCGGAGGTGCGCGGCCGCCACCCTCAGTGGCGCACCGGCGGCACGCGAGACATGGCCGGCTTCCTCGAGGAGGAGCGCGGCGCGCGCGAATCCCTGGACTATGAGATCGACGGAGTGGTGGCAAAGGTCAACGAGATTGCCGCCCGCGACGCGCTGGGCTACACGGGGCACCATCCGCGGTGGGCCATTGCCTTCAAGTTCGAGTCTCCCGAAGGCGCAACGACAGTGAAAGCCATCGAGACGCAGGTGGGGAGGACGGGAAGGATCACACCCGTGGCGCGCGTGGAGCCGGTGCGCATAGGAGGCGCCACGATTTCAAACGTCACGCTGCACAACCAGGAATACATCGACATGCTGGAGCTGGCCGTGGGAGACAAGGTGGCGGTCTCCCGGCGCGGGGACGTCATCCCGGCCGTCGAACGCGTGTTGGAGAAGAACGAGAACGGGGCAAGCACGTGGAAGCTTCCCGACACGTGCCCCTCTTGCTCTTCACGCCTGGCCAAACAAGGCGCGCATCATTTCTGCGTGAACCCGTCCTGTCCCGACCAGGTGAGGGGCAGGCTGAACTTCTTCGTCGGCCGCGGCCAGATGGACATCGAAGGCCTGGGGCCGGAGACCATCGACGCTCTTCTCAAGAACGATCTCATTCACGACATCGATGACATCTATTCGTTCGACCCGGCCCGGCTCATTGAGCTGCCGGGATTCGGTGAGAAAAAAGTCGCCGGAATACGCGAAGGGATCGATAAGAGCAAGAAGCTGCCGTTCCACGTCGTCTTTCCGTCCCTGGGGATCCCCGAGATCGGGCAAAAGGTCACGGAGCTCCTCATCAACGCGGGATACTCCGACATCGATTCACTCTTGAAGCTTGCCGAGGCGGAAGACCCGGCGCCGCTTCTGGAAATCCACGGGATCGGCGAGCGCACGGCGGAGGTCCTCCTCAGCGAGCTTCGCAGACCCGAGGTGCAGAGGCGGATCAAGCGTCTCCGCGCGGCCGGGCTCTCTTTCGCGGAGAAGAAGACGAAAGCCCTGTCGAGCCTCCCGCGGATTTTTGCCGGCCAGACCTGGTGCGTCACGGGAAGCTTCCAGCGTTTCAAGCCGCGCGAAATTGCCATGGAAGAGGTCAAGAAGCGGGGCGGACGGGTCACCGACAGCGTGACGTCAAAAACGACGCATCTCCTCGCCGGCGAAAGCGCCGGCAGCAAGCTCGAAAAGGCGAAAAAGCTGGGCATCTCGATCGTTTCCGAGGATGAGTTCTTGCAGCGACTCGAAAAGCCTTGACTTCCCCTTGCAGTGCGGTCACATGCCTACGGCAACACCCGCAAGGGCGCCGCGCTCGCGAGGGTGGTTGCTGGACGATGCAATTGACAACTGCCGGCTTAGGGCCGTAGAATCCGTTCGACCGAAATCAGTTAAGGGAGGACACGATATGAGAAGATCTTCAGTCTTCGCGTTGGTGCTCGTGGTCGCGTTTGCGATCTGCGCCACCGCCGCCTTCGCCGACAACATGTTTGCCGGTGTTGTCACTGATACCGGCGGAATCGACGACCGGTCGTTCAACGCGTCTGCGTGGAAGGGACTGCAGCTCGCGCAGGTCGGCAACCCGCTCCAGATTCAGTACCTGCAGTCGACCAACCAGAGTGACTACGTGCCCAATATCCAGCAGTTCATCGACCGCAAGGCGGACCTCATCGTAACGGTCGGCTTCCTGATGGGAGATGACACAGCCAGCGCGGCGAAGGCCAATCCGGACCAGAAGTTCGCCATCGTGGACTACTCGTATGACCCGGCCATTCCGAACGTCCTTGCCCTGACCTACCAGACAGACCAGGCTGGGTTCCTGGCGGGGTATCTGGCGGCGGCCATGACCAAGACGGGCAAAGTGGGGACCTTCGGGGGAATGAACATCCCGACCGTCACCATCTTCATGAACGGTTTTGTCGCCGGCACGCGCTACTACAACCAGAAGAACAAGACGAAGGTCCAGGTGCTCGGCTGGGACGGAGCTCAGGGAACCTTCACCAACGATTTCACCAACCAGGCAAAGGGCAAGACGGTGACCGAGACCCTGATGAACCAGGGAGCTGACATCATCCTCCCGGTCGCGGGCTCCGTCGGGCTGGGAGCCGCCGCGGCGGTCCAGCAGCACAACGCTGCGACGCCGAAAAAGCCGGCGTACCTGATCTGGGTTGACACGGACGGGTTCATCTCGGCGCCCCAGTACGGCAGCCTTCTGCTCACGAGCGTCGTGAAAGGGATCGACGTCTCCGTCAGGGACGCGACTCTCGAGGTCCTGAAGGGCACGTTCCAGGGCGGCAACTATGTCGGCACACTGGCGAACGGCGGAGTCAGCATCGCCCCGTATCACGACTTCGAAAGCAAGATACCGGCAAAGGTGAAGAAAGCCATCGAGGCGGCGAAGCAGGAGATCATCGCCGGCACCCTCTCGGTGGATCCCAAGTCCTACCCGGCGCCGTAACCGAAGCCCGAGGCGGGATGCGACTCGAGCTTCAAGGAATCACAAAGCGTTTTGGCGACCTGCTCGCCAATGACGGAATTGATCTGACCGCCGAGGAGGGCGAGATACTCGCCCTCCTCGGCGAAAACGGGGCCGGTAAGACCACTCTCATGAACGTCCTGAGCGGCCTCTACAGGCCGGACGGGGGGAGGATCCTGGTCAACGGGGAGCCGGTCCGCTTCCTGAACCCCGGTGAGGCCATCCAGGCCGGCATCGGCATGGTGCACCAGAACTTCATGCTGATACCGGCCTTCACCGTCGCGGAGAACATCATGCTCGGCTTCGAGCAGACTCGCCGGTTCGGGTTCCTGGACCGCAAGCGCGCGAACGCCGAGATCAGGGAGATGTCCCAGCGCTTCGGGCTGGAGGTGGATCCCGAGGCCGTCGTCGCCGAGCTGTCCGTGGGTCAGCAGCAGCGGGTGGAAATCGTGAAAGCGTTGGCCCGCGACGCCCACCTTCTCATCCTGGACGAGCCCACCGCCGTTCTGACTCCCCAGGAGACTGACGAGCTGTTCACCGCGATGCGGCGCTTGCGGTCTTCCGGGCGCACCATCCTCTTCATAACCCACAAGCTGAAGGAAGTGCTTGCCATCGCAGACCGGATCACCGTGATCCGGCTCGGTAAGGCGGTGGGCACGACCCGGCCGGCGGAAACGAGCGAAGCGCAGCTCGCCTCCCTGATGGTCGGGAGGGGCGTGGAGCTCCAGGTGAAAAAAGCGCCGGCCAAGCCCGGGAACGCCGTACTCGAGACGCGCGGCCTCACCGTCATCGACCAGTCGGGCCGGGTCGCCGTTGAAGGCGTCTCGTTCACCGTCCGCGCCGGAGAAATCGTGGCCATCGCGGGTGTGCAGGGCAACGGGCAGACGGAAGTGGCGGAAGCGGTCACCGGTCTCGCGACGGTGGTGGACGGTTCCATCCGCGTGGCGGACGTCGACCTGACGGGGGCCTCGCCGTGGCAGTTCCTCCGGGCGGGAGTCGCGAACATCCCCGAGGACCGCCAGAAGGACGGGCTGGTCGGCGATTTCACGATCGCGGAGAACCTCGTCCTCGACGTACACGACGCCGCTCCCTATTCGCACCGTGGCGCGCTCGACTGGGCAACGATCAACCGGGTCGCCGTGCAGCGGCTTTCCGATTTCGATATCCGCGCGCCTTCCATCAACGTGCAGGTGCGCACTCTTTCGGGAGGCAACCAGCAGAAGGTGATCGTCGCGCGCGAGCTGCCGCGAGCCCTCAAGCTCATTGTGGCGGCGCAGCCGACGCGAGGGCTGGACATCGGGTCCATCGAGTACGTCCATAGCCGGCTGGTGGCGGCCCGGGACGCGGGCGTGGCCATTCTGCTGATCTCGGCGGAGCTCGACGAGGTCATGGCGCTCGCGGACCGGATCATCGTCATGTACCGTGGGCGGATCGTGGGACCCTTCGAAGCGGGCGTTCTCACGCGGGAGCAGATCGGGCTTCTGATGGCGGGAAGCGACCTGACGACCGCCGCGCCGGTGGCATCGTCGTGAGCGGCCCGGACCGGTTGTCCCGCCCGCCGCTCCGGCGGCGGGTGTATGAGCTTTTGCTCACGGGCAACACGTTCGTCATCACGGTGCTCGCCTTCGTCAGCGCCTTGATCGTCGGGGCCATCATCATCGTGCTGGCGACTCCGGAGGCGGCCCAAGCGTGGCGGAATGTCTTCAGCGCGCCGGGAGAAGCCGTGGTCCGGACCGGGAATGCCATTGCCAACGCGTACGGCTCGCTGTTCTCCGGCTCCATCGGCAACCCGAGCGTGATCGCCCGGGCGTTCAGGACCGGGAAGACCGCGGATTTCGTGCGAGCGTTCCAGCCCCTCTCGGAGACCCTTGTCTCCACCACCCCGCTCGTCCTCTCGGGCCTGGGGATCGCGCTGGCGTTCCGGGCCGGTCTTTTCGACATCGGGGGCCAGGGACAGGTCATCCTGGGCGCCGCGGGGGCCGTCCTCGCCGGATTCTCGTTCCCGGCCCTTCCGGCGGCCGTCCATCTGCCGCTGGCCATCATCGCCGGCGCCGCGTTCGGGGCGGCCTGGGGGTTCATCCCCGGCTTTCTCAAGGCGCGCACCGGGGCCCACGAGGTCATCACTTCAATGATGTTGAATTACGTCGGCCTCAACCTCCTCACCTATCTCCTGCAGACGGAGATCTACCAGGCGCCTCCGCGCGTCCAGGCCATCTCGAAAACGGTGGTGGAAGCAGCACGGCTCCCGCACATCGCCGGCCCGGCCCTGCGCGTGAACGCGGGAGTGCTGCTCGCGGTGGGCCTCGTGCTCGGCGTCGCGTGGCTCCTGCAGCGCAGCACCCTCGGCTTCCGCTTCAGGATGCTGGGCCTGAACCGGGACGCGGCGCGCGTGTCGGGAGTGGCAATCGAACGCCACTACGTGCTTGCCATGACGCTCGCCGGGATGCTCGTTGGGCTTGCCGGCGCGTTCATGATCCTGGGCGTGGATTTCCGCATGGCGCCCCTCTACGGCGGGACCACGGGCTTTGACGGGATCACGATCGCCATCCTGGGCCGCGGATCGCCTCTCGGGGTCGCGCTGTCCGCGCTTCTCTTCGGCGCATTCACCGCGGGAGGCAGGACCATGCAGGTGAACACTGGCATCCCTCTCCAGCTCGTCCAGGTGCTGCAGGCCGTCCTCGTGCTGTTCGTGGCCGCGCCGGGAGTCATCCGGACCATCTATCGCATCCGGGTTTCGCGCGGGGCACGGAAAGTGTTCGGAGGGTGGGCGGGATGAGCAGCGAACGCGCCGCAGGGTTACCGGGACCCGCACCGGAGCGGAAGCTCCGAAAGGACCTCGCCGCCATCCGGCGGAGAGGTTTCGCAATCGCCCTGTTCGTGCTCGCAGCCATCGTCCTGCTCCTCTTCGCTCTCGGCACGTCGCCTGACCAGCGGACGATGTTCCAGTTCAACGCCCCGCCGGCCAGCCCCCTGCCGGTCCTTTCGCTTCCCGTGCTCGCCGTGCTCGTCGCCATCGGAATCGCGTGCGCTCTCCTGGGATTCCTCCAGATGTTCTGGCGGTCCAACAAGCGCACCTACCTCCTCCTGGGGACCGGACTCGCCCTGACCGGCGTGGCGTTCCTGGCGTGGTCCGGCCGCAACGCGACGGTCGACGTCGAAGGGCTCCTGCTGACGATGCTCATCCAGACCGTGCCGCTCACCCTTGGGGCGCTCTCCGGCCTGCTTTGCGAGCGCTCCGGGGTGATCAACATCGCCATCGAGGGCCAATTCCTGATCGCGGCGTTCTTCGGAGCCCTCATCGCGAGCGCCACGCACAACCTGTGGGCGGGTCTGGTCGCGGGGGCCGCAGCGGGCGGCCTGATCGGCCTTATGCTCGGCGTGTTCACTATCACGTATGGAGCGGACCAGATCATCGTGGGAGTGGTGTTGGACGCCTTTGCGCTGGGACTGACGAGCTTTTTCTTGCAGAGCCTGCTGGTGCCTCACCAGGCCGCGTTGAACAGCCCGGCGGTGTTCGGCCCCATCTCCATCCCGCTGCTTGACCAGATCCCGGTGATCGGACCCATCCTGTTCAACCAGAACATATTCGTCTACCTGACGATCATCATCCTGGTCGTCGTCCAGCTCGCCCTATTCAGTACGCGGTGGGGCCTGCGCGTACGCGCCGTGGGCGAGCACCCGCGCGCGGCGGACACCGTGGGCATCAACGTCAATCGGATCCGATACGGCAACGTGATCCTCGGCGGTATTGTGGCGGGCATTGGCGGGGCCTCGTTCACCATCGGCTCCACCGGGCAGTTCGCGCCGAACATGACGTCGGGCCTCGGCTACATTGCGCTCGCCGCCATGATCTTCGGCAGGTGGCGGCCGCTCGGCGCCCTGGGAGCGGCGCTCCTGTTCGGATTCTCGGATGCCCTGCAGTTCACCCTGTCGGTCCTGAACGTGCCTATCCCCTCGCCTTTCCTCTCGATGTTCCCCTACCTGGCGACGATTCTCGCCGTGGCCGGCCTCGTGGGACGCGTCATCCCCCCCGCCGCCGACGGCCAGCCCTACGTGAGAGAATGAGGCCGACGGTGCGTTGCTGAATCATTGTGTTTCGTTTAGGAAACACAAGTGTTTCCAAAAGTAAACGCATTCTTGCAGATTCCTGCACCAGGAGTCACCGGATGTTTCCTCCAGGAAACACTTTCTTATGGGAGTAAAAAACGTCACCAGAGACGCTTTAGCCCTATCTCTAACTTCAAGTTGAGTCAGGAATTAACATATTCACCCGCATCACCCTCCTGGCACGCGCTTTGCTTGTATGAAGCCTTCAAGGAGGCTCTCAAAAATGATGAGAAGAATCGTTCTAGTTTTGGCTCTCCTGGCGCTGGCTCTGCCAGTGGCAGTGTTCGCCGGCGGCGCAAAAGAAGGCGCGGCTGGCGGCAAACTTGCCGTAGGCGTTGTCCTTCCCACGAAGGATGAGCCGAGGTGGATCCAGGACCAGACAAGGTTCCAGGATGCATTCAAGAAGCTCGGCTACAACGTGCAGATCCTCTTCAGCCAGGGCGACTCGGCGAAGGAAAAGGCCAACGTCGAATCCCTGATCTCAAGCGGCGTGAAGGTCATCGTGATCTGCCCCCAGGACGCCTCTGCCGCGGCAGCCGCCGCGGATGAAGCGCATCAGGCTGGCATAAAGGTCATCTCGTACGACAGGTTGATCCGTGACACCGCCTCCGTTGACTACTACGTGACCTTCGACAGCGTGGCAGTGGGAGCGGCGTGGGGAACCTACCTCGTCGGAAAGGCCACCGGCACGGGAAACAACCTGTACCTGTATGCTGGCGCTGCCTCGGACAACAACGCGTTCCTGTTCTTCCAGGGCGCCTGGAGCGTTCTGCAGCCCAAGATCGCTGACGGGACGTTCGTCATCCGCAACTCCAGCGAAGCCGTGGGGCTCATGAACAAGGCAATGCTCTCCCGTGAGGAAGAGGCGAAGATCATTGGCCAGGTCACCACGAACTGGGATTTCAACACCGCGAAGAACAAGGCGGAAGCTGACCTGACGGCCGCGACCCCGGATGCCAAGGGCACCGTATACATCTGCGCGCCGAATGACGGCACCGCCCGCGCCATTGCTGACGCGTTCGCCGCTGACAAGGCCGTCACGAAGTACTACATCACGGGACAGGACGCCGAGAAGGCTTCCATCCAGTACATCATCGATGGCAAGCAGTCCATGACCGTCCTGAAGGACGTGCGCGTCCTCGTTGATGACGCCATCAACGCCGCGGTAGCCTACCTCAAGGGCACGACTCCTCCGCAGACGACGACCTACAACAACGGAAAGATCGACGTCCCCGCGAAGCCGTCGGCCATCGTCACTGTGACCAAGGACAACGTGAAGCAGACCATCATCGACTCCGGCTACTGGCCGGCCAGCGCCTTCACGGGGCTCTAAGCCACACGGTTCGAAGAATCATTTCCTGATTTCGGAAGGAACGGCGGTGGACAACTCCGCCGCCGTTCCTGTACTATCGGATAATCCTTTTTTCCGACGCTTTACCGGAGCCGCCATGAGTACCCCCTTGTTGGAGATGAAGAACATCACGAAAACCTTCCCGGGAGTCACGGCGTTGAACAACGTCAGCTTCCAGGTCTCAGAGCGGGAGATCCACTGTCTCGTGGGTGAAAACGGGGCGGGAAAATCCACGCTCATGAAGGTCCTGAGCGGCGTGCATCGCTACGGGGACTACACCGGTGAGATCGTCTTCGGCAACAAGGTCCAGCAGTTCCATGCCATCGCGGACAGTGAAAGGGCGGGGATCGCCATCATCTATCAGGAGCTGGCCCTGGTCCCCGACATGACGATCTATGAGAACATCTTCCTCGGCCACGAGATATCGAACGGCCTCACCGTGGACTGGAATGAAACGGTGAAAAAGGCCGTGGAGATGCTCGGGCGGGTGCGGTTGTCCGTGAACCCTTCCACGAAGGTGAAGGACCTCGGCATCGGCAAGCAGCAGCTCGTGGAGATTGCCAAGGCCCTTTCCCGGGACGTGAAGCTGCTCATCCTGGATGAGCCAACCGCGGCCCTGAATGAGGATGACTGCGACAACCTGCTTGACCTGCTGCGCGGCCTCAAGCAGCACGGGGTCACCTGCGTCCTCATCTCCCATAAGCTGAAAGAGGTCATCAGGATCGCGGACACGGTCACCGTGCTCCGTGACGGCCAGACCATCTGCACGTTGAACGCGGCCAAGGGCGAGGTTTCCGAAGGGGTGCTCATCAAGCACATGGTCGGGCGGGAAATCGACAACATCTATCCCCGGCGCGAGCATCGCCGCTCGGACCAGGTTGTCCTGGAGGTCAGGAACTGGAACGCGTATGACCCCAACCTCGGGCGGGCGGTGCTCAAGGACGTCTCCTTCAACGTCAAGAAGGGAGAGATCGTCGGAATGGCCGGCTTGATGGGATCAGGCCGCACGGAGCTTGCCAAGAGCATCTTCGGGAACCCCGACGGCTACGAAATTTCAGGCGAGCTTCGAATCAAGGGCGAGGTGCGCCATTTCAAGAGGCCGCACGACGCCATCATGCACTCGGTGGCCTACACCACGGAAGACAGGAAGAAGAACGGGCTCATCCTGATCCAGGACGTGAAGCAGAACATCACGCTCGCCAACCTGAGGGAGATCGCGGTGCGGGGAGTGGTCAACACCAACCGCGAGGTCAAGGTTGCGGAGGAATACATCAACGCGCTCAGCATCAAGACGCCGAGCATGGAGCAGACGGTCAACAACCTGAGCGGCGGGAACCAGCAGAAGGTGTCCGTGGCAAAATGGCTGTTCGTCAAGCCCGAGGTGCTCATCCTGGATGAGCCCACGCGGGGCATCGACGTCGGCGCGAAATATGAGATCTACACCATCATGAACAGGCTCGTGAGCGAGGGGATGAGCATCATCATGATATCCTCCGAGCTGCCCGAGGTCCTGGGCATGAGTGACCGCATTTATGTCGTTTCCACCGGCAGGATCACGGGTGAGGTGCCGGCCTCGGAAGCGACGCAAGAAAAGATCATGCAGCTGGCAACAAGCTAGGGCCTGAGGAGGAGCATCGTGACTGTCAATGACCTGCAGAAAGCCGCCCGCCAGAACATCCGCGATTACGGCATGTACATCGCGCTGTTCATCATCATGGCCTTTTTCACCGTTACCACGCACGGCCTCTTCATCTCGTCGCGCAACATCTCCAACCTCATGAACCAGACCGGCTACATAGCCGTGCTCGCCGTGGGGATGACGCTCGTCATCGTGATCCGCCACATCGACCTGTCTGTCGGCTTCCTCTCAGGGTTCCTCGGGGCCATCGCCGCAATCGCGCTGGTGTTCTGGCACGTGCCGGTGTTCTTCGCCATCCTGCTCGTGCTTGTGCTCGGGGTTGCCGCCGGGCTCCTCACCGCGTTCCCCGTGGCCCAGCTCGGCATCCCGTCGTTCGTGGCTTCCCTGGCGGGCTGGCTCATCTACCGCGGCGCGCTGCTGCTCGTCACGCTCAACACCGGCACCATCATCATCCCGGACAAGATTTTCACCGCCATCGGAAACGGGTATATCCCCGACCTTTTCCCCGGGGTCAGCTTCCTTCCCGGCGCGCACAAGGTGACGCTCATCCTGGGCGCCGTGGCCATCGTCTGGTTCATCATAAGCCAGATCAGGAGCCGCAAGGCCAAGCTGGCGTACAACTTCGAGGTCATGCCCGCCGACATGTTCGCGCTCAAGCTCGTCTTCCTGTCCGTGGTCCTGGGGCTTATCACCTGGGTGCTTGCCGGCTATAACGGCCTTTCCTGGACGCTCGTCATTGTGCTCGTGGTGGTGTGGGTCTATGACTTCGTCGCCAACCAGACCGTCCTGGGACGGCACATCTACGCGGTGGGCGGAAACCCCGAGGCGGCGGAGCTCTCCGGCATCAACGTGAAGCGCATCACCTACCTGGTGTTCGCCTCCATGGGCATGCTGTCCGGCCTTTCGGGCATCCTCTTCGCCTCCCGGCTCCAATCCGCAACCACCACGGCGGGCACGCTCTTCGAGCTGGATTCAATCGCCGCCGCCTACATCGGCGGCGTGTCCGCCGCGGGCGGCGTTGGCAAGATCACGGGAAGCCTCATTGGCGCCCTGGTGTACATCTCCCTGACGAGCGGAATGAACCTCATGCAGACCGACATTTCCACCCAGTACATCGTCCGAGGCGCTGTCCTGGCCGGGGCCGTCATCTTCGACGTGACGACACGGCGGACGCGGCGGTAACGTGCCCGCCGCGGGATTTCTGGCTCAAGAGCCGGTGGCGGCGCCGGCGCTCGTGATCGCCCGACTCTCATGCGTTTGAGGACCAAGCTCCTTGCAGGCATTCTCGGGACGCTCCTGCTGCAGATTGCAGTCACGGGGACCCTGACCCTCAGCTCTTTCCTCCACACGACGCGCAGGGCCATGGAGACGGCCCTGCACAGGGACTGGGACAGGGCACGGGCTTACATCGAGGAGATGAAGCACAGCCTCTACAGCGACCTCTATCAGCTGACGTTTCTGCTCCAGGAGGGTGAGACCGCCGGCGCGTCAGGGGACTACCTTCGCGGCCTGCTCCATCACTTCATCAGCCTCTCCAGCGTGGACAGGATCGTGCTGGTGGACGGCCACGGGTCAGTGGTGGCGGATGAACGCTCGGGGCTCTCCGCGGACGACGGCCTGCCCACGGTCATGCTCAATCCACGGGACTTCCGCTTCCCCCGCAATCTCTTCGTCACCTCCGCGGATGCCGGGGGCACCATGCGGCTCTACCTCGTCACCGGGACGGCAATTCTGCGAGGGAGTGGCGCCCTCCCCTGGCACCTGTACCTCGTCACGAACGTGGACAGGGACCTTATCGCGGAGATCCTGGAAAAGACAGGCACGTACGTGGCGCTGTATGTCGGGAGCGTCCCGGTCGTCTTTTCGGACGAGTTCCAGTCCTTCCGGTCCTACGGACCGCTTCGAGGCCCCACGGTGCGCTTTGGAGACCAGCCCTACAGCGTCTATTCGAGCCCGCTTTCGGCGGACCTGCGGGACAAGCTGTACCTCGTGTCTCTGCGCTCCGCGCTGCCGGAGCAGCTTTACATCAAGGGCTTCCTGTTCTCCTACCTCACGGCCATCCTGATCACGCTGGCAGCCTCCCTGTTCCTTGCCGCCGGCGTCACGAGCCTCGCCGTGTCCCCTTTCAGCCGCCTCTCCCAGTGGCTTCATCGATACATGGACACCGGCGAGGTCGGGAAGCTTGACATCCGGTCCCGGGATGAGACCGGTTTCCTTGCCGGCGCTTTCCACGCAATGGTGAGCACGCTGATTGCGGAAAAGCACACCGTCAGCGACCAACTGGACCAGATACGGCAGCTCAACGCGTACAACGAACGGATCATGAACGGCATCCGGGCGGCCATTGTCGTCGCTGACGCGCAGGGGACCATCGAGTTTTGCAACAGCTATTTTGCGGAGCTGACCGGGGAGGAGAGACACAGTCTCCGCGGGCAGGGCTTTCGGGAGAAAGTATCAGGGCTTTTCACGCTTCGTGACGGAGCCCCCGCGGCCCCGGCGTTCTCCTTCGAGCAGGAGGCCATCATCGAGGGGCTCTCCCTGCGGCGAAACGGGGATGATCCGCTGCACTTCACGGCGAAGCTTACCCCCCTCGGGCTCTCGGGGAACCGCAAAGGGTCACTCATCGTGCTGGAGGACGTCACCGCGTCGGAGCGGTTCTGGGCCGGGGCGACGATAGCGGACAAGGTCACGTCCCTGGGGATCCTGTCGGCCGGGATGGCTCATGAGATCAACAACCCCCTGGGGTCCATCCTCTCCCACGTCAACTACCTGAAGGCGGTGGAGAAAGGGCGGGAGAAGCTCGACTCTCTTTTCTGGATCGAAAGCGAGACAAACCGGATCGCCGCGATCATCAAGCGCATCCGAGCCTATTCGACGCCGGCAACCGAGGGTGACCACGTGGCGGACCTGAACCTCATTGCCGGCCAGACCGTGGACCTCCTCCGTTTCACGCTGGAAAAACGCAGCCTCCAGCTCTCCTCGGATCTTGCGGAGGAGCTTGGCGCGGTAGTCTGCCCGCCGGACGAGCTGAAGCAGGTCGTGCTCAACATCATGCTGAACGCCTGCGAGGCCTGCGCCGACGGCGGGACCATCCGCATCCGCACGCGCCGCTGCCCCGAAGGAAAGGCGGTGCTGTCCGTTGCCGACAACGGGGTGGGGATCGACGAGGCGCACATGAGGAGCATCTTCGATCCCTTCTTCACGACGAAGAACGCGAGCCAGGGAAACGGCCTGGGCCTCTCGATCTGCTATGCCATCGTCAAGCGCTGCGGCGGGGACATCCGCGTGGAAAGCCGCCCCGGGACGGGCACGGAGGTGGAGGTGACTCTCAATGTACATGAACATCCTCATCGTGGATGACGAACCGGGACTGCGCAGCGGCCTCTCCAAGATTCTCGCGCTCCAGGGATACCGCGCCCTGGAGGCTTCCACCTCCGCGGAGGCGCGCAGGATCATGGCAAGCGCGGAGGTCCACCTCGTGCTCCTTGACCTCAAGCTCGGCGGAGAGGACGGGCTTCCGCTCCTCAGGAGCCTGAAGGCGGAAGAACCCGCCGTCCCCATCATCATCATTACGGGCCACGGGGACGTGGCAAGCGCCGTGCAGTGCATGCAGGCGGGGGCAACCAACTACATCTCCAAGCCCATCGACAATGCCCTGCTTCTGTCCGTCCTGGACAAGGAGCGCTCGGCTCTCAGCGACAGGCAGTCCACGTTGGCCTTCCGCGAGTCCCTGCGCACGAGCGTGCGCACGCAGCTCGCCCCAAGCTCGTCTCCCCAGATGAAGGAGATCGAGAAAGTGATCCTGAAGGTCCGGGATTCGGACGTCCCCTTGCTGCTCCTGGGAGAAACGGGCACCGGCAAGGAGGTGGTCGCGAAAAGCATCCACTATGCCGGAACCTATCGGGACAGGCCGTTCGTAGGGCTGAACTGCGCGTCCCTGAACGAGAACCTCCTGGAAAGCGAGATGTTCGGCCATGAGAAGGGCGCTTTCTCGGGCGCCGTGGCGCGCAAGATCGGCCGCTTCGAGCTTGCGGGCAACGGCACGCTGTTCCTGGACGAGGTGGGCGACATGAGCCTGACCATGCAGGCCAAGCTCCTGCGCGTGCTCCAGGAAAAGACGCTCGAACGCGTGGGCGGAACCAAGCCGGTGTCCGTGTACTGCCGCCTCATTGCGGCCACGAACAAGGACCTGACGACGCTGCGCGCCGAAGGGGCTTTCCGGGAGGACCTGTACTACCGCCTGAGCACCGTCACGCTGAAGCTTCCGCCCCTGCGGGAGCGCCCCCGCGACATCCCCTCCCTTGTGCAGCTCTTCGTCGAAGAGGCGAACGTCACCTACGGCAGGTCCGTTCGCAGCATCCCTGACTCCGTCATGAGGCGTCTCATGGCGTACCACTGGCCGGGGAACATACGGCAGCTCAGGAACGTGATCACCAACGCGGTGATCCTGAGCGACGGGGAAGAAATTGCCGGGTTGGAGCTGGGTGACGGCGCTCCCCCGGAGGATGAGATGCAGATTGATGGTGATCTTCGCTCCATGATGGCGCGCCACAGCGGCGAAATGGAAAAGAGGATCATCCGAAGCGTTTTGCAGAAGAACAGCGGGAACGTTACAAAGACCGCTTCAGCCCTCGGTATCAGCAGGAAGACTCTCTATGAGAAGATGCACCGGTATGGTTTCTAAGCCCCGTCCCCGCCCGCCGCTCGTCCTGGCCGCGGCGTTCACGATGATCCTTGCCGCCCCCGCGCTCGTCCACGCCGGAGGCAGGCCCGAGGTGAAGGACCCGAAGCTGGAAATCTTCAGCTGGTGGACCGCCGGCGGTGAAGCCGAAGGCCTCGCGGCCATGTTCGACATCTACCGGGCGAAATATCCCACCGTGCAGATCATCAACGCCACGGTTGCCGGCGGCGCCGGCTCCAACGCCAAAGCGGTGCTCGACACCCGGATGCGGGGCGGCAACCCGCCTGACTCGTTCCAGGTCCACGCCGGCCACGAGCTGATCGATTCCTGGGTGGTCCAGGGAAAAATGGAGCCCATCACGTTCGTGTTCAAGGACAACGGCTGGCTCAATGCGTTCCCCCGGGACCTCATCGACATCATCTCGTGGAAGGGAGAGATTTACAGCGTCCCCGTGAACATCCACCGCTCGAACGTGCTGTGGTACAACAAGAAGATATTCACGGACAACGGGCTCGTCCCCCCGACGAGCTTCGAGCAGCTCGTGAAAGTCTGCGACTCCCTTGCCGGCAAAGGCATCACGCCCCTTGCCCTCGGAGACAACGGCATATGGGCATCCGTCCACCTGTTGGAGAACGTGCTCCTTGCCACCATGGGCCCGGCCCGGTACAAGGGCCTCTGGACGGGTTCCACGGCGTGGGACGGCGGGGAGCTGCGGACGGCGCTCTCACGCTTTGCCACTCTCCTGCGCTATGCGAACACGGACCACGCAACGCTGAGCTGGGATGCGGCGGCGCAGTACGTCATTGACGGAAAGTGCGCCATGACGGTGATGGGGGACTGGGCGGAGGGCTACTTCAAGGCACGGGGGTTCACGCCGAACAAGGAGTTCGGCTGGGTCCCCTTCCCCGGCACCAAGGGATCCTTCATCATGCTTTCGGATTCCTTCGGCCTGCCGCGGGGAGCGCCTGACCGCGACGCCGCGGTGAAGTGGCTCACGATGTGCGCCTCACGGGAGGGCCAGGACGCGTTCAACCCGAAAAAGGGCTCCATCCCTTCCCGAACCGACTGCGACCGCGCGCTCTACGACGTCTACCTCCAGTCCGCCATGGATTCCTTCAGGTCGGACACCATCGTGCCCAGCCTCACGCACGGCGCCGCGGCAGCCGAAGGCTGGGTCAATCAGATCCAGGACGTGGTCTCAGTTTTCGTCTGCGACCTGGACGTGGAGAAGGCCGCGGCCGGGCTCGTTGCCGCGGCTAGGAAATACGCGCGCTGAGGGCGCGGATGTGCGCGGGGGTGGTCCCGCAGCAGCCCCCCAGGATCCGCCCCCCTGCCTTCAGGCAAGAAGCCACTCCGGAAGCAAACGCCGCCGCATCCATGTCGAACACGGTGACACCGCCCGCCAGTCTGGGCTTGCCCGCGTTCGGCTCAGCCGCCACGGGCAGCCGGGAAGCCTGCGCAAGCGTGGCCACGATCTCCGCCATCCCTTCCGGGTCAACGCCGCCGCAATTGGCGCCAATGGCGCTTGCCCCTCCATCCGCCAGGACACGGGCGCATTCCGCAGCGGAATTGCCCATGACGGTCCTGCCGCCGTTCTTCTCCGTCTCATAGGCTATACAGACGATGACGGGCAGCGTGGATACCGCCCTGCACGCCGCGAGCGCGCAGGCGGCCTCCCGCAGGTCGATCATGGTTTCGATGATGAAGCCGTCCACTCCGCCCTCGTGAAGCAGCCGGGCCTGCTCCATAAAAGATTCCAGCGCCGCCTTCTCCGGGACGTCCCCGTACGGCTCAAGGAGCTGCCCGGTCGAGCTGAGATTGCCGAGCACCTGGACATCCCCGACGTTCCCGCCCGCGGCCTCCCGGGCCAGCCGTGCCCCCGCGAGGTTGATGCCGGCAACGTCGATGTCGAGCTTGTGCGACTCGATGAAGATCCTGTTCATCGTCAGCGTGTTCGTGATGATGGCAGTGGCGCCGGCTGCCAGGTAATCTTTGTGGACCTGGATCACGGCCTCGGGGGCGGTGAGGTTGCACTCCCCGCGGCCCGGGAACCCGCGCTTGTCGAGCTCAGTTCCCATTGCGCCGTCAAGCACGATGAGCTTTCCGGACTGAAGCATCTCTTCCAGAGGCTTGATCATAAATCCGTTTTCTCCTATCCTCGCGTCTCTCGTCTCGCGTGTCTCGCGACAGCATGTGACACTTCGTGAAGGAGGAGGTTCAGATGTCTTCCCCCGTTCTTGCCTCGGCCCTCAGGCCCATGTCCCGCGTCCCGGCCCGCATCTACGACGTTTGCCTGGTTGCCGGATTTTCCCTCATCATAGCGGTTTCGGCGCAGGTTTCCATACCTCTGCCCTTCACCCCGGTTCCCGTCACGCTGCAGACGTTCGCCGTCGTCCTCACGGGGGCGCTCCTGGGGAGCAGGCGCGGCGCCGCCGCAATCCTTGCCTACCTGGCCGAAGGGCTTGCGGGCCTTCCCGTCTTCTCCCTCGGAAGGGCGGGTTTCGCCCACCTCCTTGGTCCCACGGGCGGCTACCTGGTGGGATTCGTGGCAGCGGCCTGGCTCGTGGGCTTCTTTGTCGAACGACGCCTCGCATCCACGCTGTTCGGCGCGCTTTTTGTCCTGATCGTCGGACACCTCGTTCCCTACGTCACCGGCGTGGCCTGGCTCAGTGTGTCCCTGGGCATCCAGCGGGCGCTCATCCTGGGATTCATGCCGTTTCTCGTCGGAGACGCGCTGAAGGTTGCGGCCTCGGTGGGCGTTCTTGCCGGCGCAAACATCCTGGGAGAGAATATCCGGGAAGCCAGGAAGGCCGGCTGATCAGCCGATATCGCGCTTCGCGCGGCGCTGGATAGAGCGGGAGGGTCCCGGCCCCTCCCCACTCAGCCGCCTGCGTCCCTCCCCGGGCTCAGAATACCTTCACAATCCTCTGTGCTGGGTACACGGACGGAATGAGGCCCAGTGCCGCAAGCTCGGCAATGGAGCGGTTGTACCGGTCCAGGTCGAGGTATCCGTATCCCTTCGGGTGGATGAAAAGCTCGCAGGTCGCGTCGAGCCTCTGGCGGAACAACCCCTCGTCCTGCTTCTGGATGTTTCCAATCGCGGCAAGCGCGATCTGAAGGGCTTCGTCCCGATGGTCTTCCGTGTACGCCATTGCTTTGCGCGTCGCCCTGGCGAACGCCGCAAGAACGTCCCCGCGGGACGCTATGATTGCCTGTGAGCTGATGAAAGACGCGCTCACCATGTCGGTGATGTCCTTCACGTCCCACTCGCGAAATGGCACTTTCTCCGCTCGAAGCTCGATGGGCTCGTTGTTGTAGAAACAGACTACGGCGTCCGCCTTCCCGCTGCGCAGCGCGGCCTCCTGGGTGTAGCCGACCTTCTCCACGCGCACGGCGCCCGTCAGGCCGTAGTGATGGAGAAATATCTCCAGCCCGATCCAGGACGCCCCCGAGAGATCAGGGGTCCCGATCACTTTCCCCTTGAGATCAGCGGGCTCCTTCACCGTATCCGCGCGCGCTATGATGGCAATGGGGTATTTCTGATAGTACTGGAATATCGCCTGGAGGCCCATGTTCTTTGCGCCGGCCAGGATAAGCTGGTCGGAATCCGTCAGGCCGACGTCGATCCGTGCGGCCGCGAGGAGAGAGAAGATGTCGTACTCGAAGCCGAAGTTGAGCTGCAGGTCGATCCCTTCCTCACGGTAGAAGCCCTTTGCCACTCCCACGTACAGCGGAGTGAACTGGACGTGCGGTATGTAGCCGATTGCCAGCCGCACTTTCTGCAGGCCCTTTTCCTGCGCCGAGGCGCCGGTGAGCGCCGTGATTCCCATCATGATGGCAATGAACGCGAAAGCCGTCAGTCGCCGCATGCGCAATCCTCCTGTCCTTCTCCTACCTGAGCCTCCCGGCAACGAGCCTGGTCACGAGCGTGGCCGCCGCGTAATACACGAGGCCAAGGATCACCAGCCACAAGAGGCCGACGAACATCAGCTCAGTGTCGAAGTTGCCCTTGGCCACGTTCACGAGGCTCCCCAGCCCCTTGCTCCCCGAGACGAACTCCCCAACCACGGCGCCGATCACCGAGAGCGTTATGGAGACCTTCACCCCGCTTGCAATCATGGGGAGCGCCGCCGGGAGCTCGAAGTACGCGAAGCGCCTGAGGCGCGGGGGCTGAAAGAACGCTATGAGCTGGCTCATGCTCTTTTCCGCGGCCCGTGTCGCCGAGATGTTCGTGATCAACATGGGGAAGAAGATGACGATCACCGACGTGACGATGCGCGGCGTGTATCCGAAGCCGAACCACAGCACGAGGAACGGGGCAAGTGCGATGGTAGGAATGGTGTTGAACGCGATGAGGTACGGCATGAGAAGCCGGGAAAGTATCCGTGACTTGGCAATCCAGTACCCAAGGACGAGCGTGAGGGCGAACGCAATGAAGAAACCCGCCAGAGACTCGTAAACGGTGGCTCCCAGGTCCGCAAGGATCGTCCCCTGCCATAACGTAATGAAAAACCGGGAGAGGATCCCGGCAGGATGCGGCAGGATGTAGTCGGGAACCGCGAGCTTCGTCTTCAGAAGTATTATGAGGAAGTATAGCGCGACCAGCTCCACCGGGATGAGTGCGCTGCCCCAATGCCTCTGCACCGCAGCCAGAAGGCCCCGTCTGGTCCCATGGTGCGGGGCCGTTTCCCCCGAACCGTTCTCACCGGCGTCCCGAGGCGGCTCCTGCAGCGCCGTCCAGAGGACCTTGGCCTCCTTGCGGATGTCCCGCGCCGCGTCCCGCTCGGGTACGGAGAGCAGGTACTGGTCCGGCGGCGTGTCCCCGTTCTTCCCCAGCTCCCTGACGTTGATGATCTGAGCGGGCAGCGACGAAAGGACGTATATCTTGTCCGACAGGTAGCAGGCTTCCTCCACCGAATGCGTCACCATGACCACGCTTCCGCGCGTGGAGCGGTGGATGGAACGAAAGAGGATGTTCAGCTTCTCCCTTGTGATGATGTCCAGGGAGGAGAAAGGTTCGTCCAGGATGAGGAGGTCCGGCTCTGTCACGAGCGCGCGGGCAAGCTCGACCCTCTTCTTCATTCCCCCGGAAAGTTCCGACGGCGCGGCCGTCTCCGCGCCGAACAGCCCGAGCTGGTCGAGCATCTCGAGGGCCCGCTGGCGGATCTGGGCCGTGACCGGCTCTCCGCGCAGCTCGAACGGGAGCAGGACGTTCCCCAGGGCGTTCCGCCAGGGAAGAAGAGTGTCGTTCTGGAAAACGAAGGAGATCCTTTGCGAGTCGACCGTCAGGGACCCCGCCACGGGCCGGTAGATGCCTGCAATGAGGTTGAGCAGGGTGGTCTTCCCGCAGCCGGACGGCCCCAGGAACGTGACGAACTGCTCACGCTCCACGGAGAACGAAATGGAGTCTATGACGAGCTTGTTCTTGAAGCCGAAAGAGAGGCCTGATGCCTCAATGGTCAGGTCAGCGTTCATTCATCCTTCCTTCTCCCATCCAGACTGTACTGTCGGCAACGGAATTGCGCCGTTTCCCCCCTGGATGCTCGCTGTGGAATGGCTCCAGGGTTTGCGGGCTGTGACCGCCGGTCGGGAAATACTCCCTGCCTCGAAGAAAAGGCTGATTGGAATTTTAGGAAATCGGCCAAAAAAGTCAAGGCACCCGGGCACAACGCTGTGGTATGATTCGCGCACTATGATGCTGGCTTATGACATCGGCACCTCACACTTGAAAGGCGCCGTGGTGACCTCCAGCGGGAAAATCGTGAGCAGAGCCCAGATCCCCGTTCGGATGCGGGAAAGCGTGGATCCGACCCATCGGGAAGCGGACCCGGACGACTGGCTTGCCGGGCTTGCAATCGTCACGGCGGAGCTGGCGCTCCGGGAAAAGGGGCGCATCCGGGGAGTGGTCGTGAGCGCGAACGGCCCCACCCTGGTTGCCGTGAATGCAGATGGGGAGCCGCTGGACATGGCCATGACGTGGATGGACCGGCGGGCGCAGGAAGAGGCGGACCTGATTGCGGAATACAGCGACACGCCGCTGGACGCCTCGTTCTATCTTCCCAAAGCTCTGTGGATCATGAGGCGCAGACCCGAGCTGTACGCTCAAACCCGCCATTTCCTGGCCTGCGCGGAATACATCTGCTTCTTCCTCTCCGGGAACGCCTCGCGCATCATCCCCACGCCTCTTTTCAAGGAGTTCTTCTGGAACGAGGAGGCCATCCAGCCGCTGCGCATGGATGCGGACAAGTTTCCGCCGTACATGGAGCCGGGGGAGATCATCGGGACGGTGACACAGCGCGCGGAGGAGACCCTCGGCGTCCCCGCCGGCATCCCGGTCATTGCTGGCGGGCCCGACTACCTGATGTCCATCCTCGGGACGGCGGCGGTCTCGGGCGGCCGCGCGTGCGACCGGGCCGGCACATCGGAGGGGATCAACCTGTGCTGGTCCGCTCCGGTGCGCGACACGCGGCTTCTCTGTTTTCCCCACATCGTCCGGGGAAAATACAATGTGTCGGCCATGCTCTCATCCTCCGGGCTGGCCATCGACTGGGCGGCGCGCACTCTTGGCAGGCAGGGCATCGATTTCCCGGCACTGTGGAAGGAGGCGCAAGCGGCGCCCCCCGGCGCCCGCCGGCTTCTCTTTCTGCCCTTCCTGTCCACCGAACGCTTCCCCCTCTGGGACAAGCGCCTGAAAGGGGCCTTCCTCGGGCTTTCGCTGGAGCACGGCCGCAAGGAAATGATGCGCGCCGTCGTGGAATCCACGGGGTTCGCCGTGCGCGGCATCATCGCGGCCATGGAAGCAAACGGCTGCAAGGTCACGGACATTCGCGCCTCCGGGGGCCAGGCCCGACAGCCGCTGTGGTGCCAGGTCCGCGCGGACATCACGGGCAAAAATGTGCTCCTCCCGGACCAGGAGGATTCGGATCTCGTGGGCAACGCGTGCGTCGGGTTTTACGCCTTGGGGGATTATGACAGCCTGACCGCGGCCTGTGACGGGATGGTGCGCTTCCAGAAGACCTATATGCCGAATCCGGAGACCATTGGCCTCTATGACGAGCTGTACGGCATTTTTTCCACCAGTTGCGCCGAGATGGGGGAGACGCTCCAGGGGCTTTGACGTGACGGCGCCCGGTCCTGGCCGCCCGTTGGTCAGCCCAGTCGCGGCGCCGGCGTGATGCTGATCACGTGAGCCGGGGACTCTTTCAGCGGCTCGGAAAGCCGCACCTGGACGTCCCTACCCTCCTGGAACCAGGAGGCATGGCTTATGGAACCCAGGATACGGATGCTTGCGTACGGCAGGAACCGCACCGAAGGAAGAAGGATGGCCCTGCCCGTGGGAGTCCCGAGGAGAATGGCGTACACCGTCATTCCCTTTCGCGTATAGCGGACTTCGATCCCTTCGTCCGTGACTGCCTCCGAGACCTCCCAACGCCGGGAGGAATAGATGGCCTCCCCGTTGCGCTTCAGCCAGTCCCCCAGGCCGCGCAGCCGGGCGGCAACGGCTTCCGATACCTGTCCGGAAGCGGCGGGGCCCAGGGAAAGGAGCAGGTTGCCTCCATGGGCCACCGTGTCCACAAGGAGATGCACCAGGCTGCTGACGGAGAGCAGGGACTCCTCCGTTTCAGCGGAGTTGCAGGCGGGGGAAAAGCCCACGGGCCGCACCCTCTCCCACATCCGCTCGTCGTCAGCGGGCGGGCCTCCGTTCTCGGTTGTTGCAAAATCGAAGTGCCGCGGGGTCGGCGCGGCTGAGGCATGCGCCGAAGGATGCTTCTTCTTGAAAGGCAGGACGTGCTGAAGGGTCTCGATCAGCCGGCGCCCCAGGCCCGTGCCCTCCTCCGGGTCGAACTGTCCGAACCTGTCATTGATGACGCCGTCCGGCACGGACTCATAATAGAACTCCAGGAGGGACAGGAGGTCCTGCCGGGCCGGAGAGCATACGTCGTTCCAGAGAATGGAAGGGCTGTAGCGCGTAATCAGCTCGCGCAGGTGAGCGTCGACGTACGAGGCGTAAATCTTCGTGGTCGGAATGGCCTCCAGCAGGTCATCCAGGGTCCTCATGGGGAGGCCGTCAAAGGACCAGTCAAGGCCTCCCGAATAGGAGACGCCGAACCTCATGCCGAGCCCGCGCGCGATCTCCGCGAACGCCCCCACGACGTCCATGGCGGTCTGCCATTCCCGGCGTTTGGGGTTTCTCCTGCGGCTGGGCCACAGGAGGAAGCCGTCATGGTGCTTGGCGCAGAAGATGAGATAGCGCGCCCCGGATGCCGCAAGAGACTCGATGCAGGGGCCGGGCTCCCAGGCCTTCAAGCCCTGGCGGAACAACCGTCCGAAGGACTCGTAGCGGGACAGCCGTCCCCAGGCTGAACGATGGTGCTCGATGGTGGGGCTTCCCGAAATGTGCATCCCGTTGGCATACCACTCCGACCGGGGGTCGTTGGCAAGCAGGTGCTCCCAGCCGTCCTCCGCAAGCAGGGTCGCATGGTTTCCCGAAAGAGGGGCCCACGCGGGAACCGAGTATGGTCCCCAGAGCACCTGGACGCCGAGCTTGGCATCCTGGAACCACTCGGGGACTGCGCGCGCGTTGAGGGACTCCCACGTAAGCATGGGCAGGATTGGCGCGGTCGCCTGGCGCGGCTTCCGCACAGCTACGCTGTGACAGAGCCGCGCCAGGACCGCGCGCCTTTTCCTATGTCCTGTCAGCCATGTACTTGTAGTACGAGTAGCGGTCCTTGGCGTCCCGGCGCGCAACCTCGAGCAGGGAAGCCGCCCTCTCCGGCCCGATCTGCTTGAGCGCGCGGAATCGGATCTCGTTGTACATGTAATCTCCGATATCCACCGAAGGCTCCTTCGAGTCCAGGATGAACGGGTTCTTCCCTTCCGCTTTCAGCTTGGGGTTGTAGCGGAACAGGGGCCAGGCGCCGGACTCCACGGCAAGCTTCTGCTGGCCCACCCCCTTGCGCAGGTCATAGCCGTGGTTGATGCAGTGCGCGTACGCGATGATTATAGAAGGCCCGTCGTACTCGTCCGCTTCCGTGAACGCCCGGATGGTTTGCAGCTTGTTGGCCCCGAAGGCCACTCGGGCCACGTACACGTTTCCGTACGCAACGGCCATGAGGCCCAGGTCCTTCTTGCCCATCGGCTTGCCGGCGGCGGCGAACTTCGCAATGGCCCCCACGGGGGTGGACTTGGACATCTGCCCGCCGGTGTTGGAGTAGACCTCGGTATCCAGCACGAGCACGTTCACCTTGCGCCCTGATGCAATGACGTGGTCCAGGCCGCCGTACCCGATGTCATACGCCCATCCGTCCCCGCCGATGATCCAGACGGACTTCCTGATCAGGTAGTCCGCCGCGGCGAGCAGTCTCTTCTCCTCCGCGGTGGATCCCTTCTTGGCAAGGGCATTCTTCAGGTCGGTGACGCGCTGCCTCTGGCTTTCAATGCCGGCCTGCGTGGTCTGGTCCGCGTTCTTGATCTGGTCCAGGAGGTCCTTCGTCACGGCCTTGGACCCACCGGTTGCCAGGGCGTCGATCAGCTCCCGCGCGTACTCCATCAGCTTGTCGGAGGTCAGGCGCATGCCGAACCCGAACTCCGCCGCGTCCTCGAACAGGGAGTTGGACCACGCGGGGCCCCTCCCGTCTCTGCGTGTCGTGTACGGCGTGGTGGGCAGGTTGCCTCCGTAGATGGAGGAGCAGCCCGTTGCGTTGGCAATGACGGCGCGGTCCCCGTAGAGCTGGCTCATCAGCTTGACGTACGGCGTCTCACCGCACCCGGCGCACGCGCCGGAGAACTCGAACATCGGCGCGATGAGCTGTGATCCCTTGATGCTGTTCCGCTTGATGTACTTGGGATCCACGTCCGGCAGGGAAAGGAAGAACTCGAAGTTCTTCGCTTCCTGGTCCCGGATTGGGAGCTGGGCAGCCATGTTGATTGCTTTCTTGTCCGTCTTCTGGCCGTCCACTTTCTTGTACGCCGGGCATGTGGCCACGCACACGCCGCAGCCCGTGCAGTCCAGGGAAGACACCTGGACGGTGAACTTCAGGCCCTTGAGCTCGGCGCCCTTGGCGTCGATGGACTTGAACGATGCGGGGGCTTCCGCGAGGTGCGAGGGGTCATACACGCTCATGCGGATGACGCCGTGCGGGCACACGAGGGAACATTCGCCGCACTGGATACACGTGTCGGCGTCCCAGACGGGGATCTCTTCCGCGATGTTGCGCTTCTCCCACTTCGTGGTGCCCGTGGGCCACGTACCGTCGTCGGGAAGCGCGGACACCGGAAGCGTCTCTCCCCGGCCGGGCAATGATCTTGGCCGTGACCTTCTGGACAAACTCCGGCGCCTCCTCGGGGACGGAAGGAAGCATGTGCACGCTGCCCGAGGGCTTGGAAGGATAGTCCACCTTTTCGATGCGCGTGCGGGCCGCCTCCACGGCCTTCATGTTCATCTCGACGATGTCCCGTCCCTTGTTTCCGTAGGTGTCCTCGATGGCCGTCTTGATCAGCTCCAGGGCCTTGGCTTCCGGGAGGATCCCCGAAATGACGAAGAACGCCGTCTGCAAGGGGACGTTGATCCTTCCGCGTAACCCCACGTCGTCGGCGATCTTGGTCCCGTTGATCACGTAGAACTTCAGCTTCTTGTCGATGATCTGCTTCTGCACCTCGACGGGGATGTTTGCCCAGACCTCGTCCTTCCCGAACGGGGAGTTCAGGAGGAATACGGCCCCGTCATCCGCCTGGGAGAGCATGTCGTACTTCTGGAGGAAGCTGAACTTGTGGCAGGCCAGGAAGTTCGCCTTGCTGATGAGGTACGTGCTCTTGATGGGCTTCTTTCCGAACCGCAGGTGCGAGATCGTGATGGAGCCGGACTTCTTGGAGTCCAGAACGAAGTAGCCCTGGACGTAATTGTCAGTGGCCTTGCCGATGATCTTGATCGAGTTCTTGTTGGCTCCGATGGTCCCGTCCGCCCCCAACCCATAGAACATTGCGCGATGGACTCCCTCCGGCTCCGATGAGAACGAGGGGTCAAAGGGAAGACTGGTATTCGTCACGTCGTCATTGATGCCCACGGTGAAGTGGTTCTTCGGGGACTTGGCGGACAGGTTGTCGAAGACTGACTTGGCCATGGCGCCGGTGAACTCGTAGGAGCCCAGGCCGTATCTGCCCCCCACCACCGCGGGGTAATCCTTCATCTTCAGCAGCCCGCCCGACATGGCCTCTCCGATGGCGGTGCGTACGTCTTCATAGAGCGGCTCACCGAGGGAGCCGGGCTCCTTGGTCCGGTCCAGGACGGCAATTGCCTTCACGGACTTGGGGAGGGCCTGCGCGAAGTGCTCCAGGCTGAACGGACGGAACAGCCTGACCTTCAGGACACCGACTTTTTCTCCCTTCCCATTCAGGTGCTCGGCGGCCTCTTCCGCGGTCTCCGCGCCGTTGCCCATCATGATGATGACGCGATCCGCGTCAGGTGAGCCGACGTAGTCGAACAGCTTATACTGGCGGCCGACCAGCTTGGCAAGCTTGTCCATGGCCTTCTGGACGATGCCGGGAACGGCCATGTAGTACTTGTTCACCGTCTCACGGCCGGCAAAGTACACGTCGGGGTTCTGCGAGGTGCCCTTGATGGTGGGCCGCTCAGGGTTGAGCGCCCGGGCCCGGTGGGCAGCCACGAGCTCATCCGTGATCATGGCGCGCATGTCGTCATGGCTGAGCTCTTCGATCTTCTGGATCTCCATGTAGGATCGGAAGCCGTCGAAGAAGTGAAGGAAGGGGATGCGGGACTCGAGGGTTGCCGCTTGCGCAATGAGGGCGCAATCCATGATCTCCTGGGCGTTGTTCGAGCACAGCATGGCCCAGCCGGTGGACCGGCAGGCCATCACGTCCGCATGGTCGCCGAAGATCGACAAGGCGTGCGTGGCAAGCGCTCGCGCGGCAATGTGGAAGACCGTGGGGGTGAGCTCGCCGGCGATCTTGTACATGTTGGGGATCATGAGGAGGAGGCCCTGGGACGCCGTGAACGTGGTGGTCAGGGCGCCCGTGGTGAGGGCCCCGTGGACCGCGCCGGCGGCGCCCGCCTCGGACTGCATCTCCACGACGCTCGGGACCGTGCCCCAGATGTTCTTTACGCCATCCGCGGACAGCTCATCCGCAAGCTCTCCCATGGTCGACGACGGAGTGATTGGATAAATCGCAATGACTTCATTTGTCGCATGCGCGACTGTACCAGCGGCGGTATTCCCGTCGATGGTGACCATCTTCCTGGCCATATTCGCAGACCTTCTTTCGTTAAAAGGGTGTGGGGGACTTTTCAGGAGCCATCATATCTCTTTTCAAGCAGTGTGACAATTGCCGCCGGCCGCGAGCCGTCCTGCGCCGCGCGGCACTGGCAAGCCTGGCTGCATTCCCCTATACTCCGGCTTCATATGAAATACCAGGACATCGTGGACCGCACCCGCGCGCTTGCGGCGCGCCCTGTCAGGAAGCTCGACCCCGCGCGGCGGGACAAGGCCTTGAACGAGCTCCAGGGCAGGACGTCCACGTCTGCCCGGCTCTTCCAGAGAGCCGGAAAAGTGCTTCCCCGCGGCCTGGAGCACGCATGGGCTCCCAGCGTCCCCTACCCGCTTTTCATGGATCATGGGGAGGGAAGCCGCGTGTGGGACGTGGACGGCAACGAGTACATCGACTACATCCTGGCGGGCGGGCCGATCATCCTGGGGCACAATCACGAAGGCCTGAAGCGCAGCATGATGGACGTGATCGGGAAGAGGACCTGGTTTCACGGGTTTTCCGATGAGATGGAGATCAAGGCGGCCGAAAAGATCATCAGCCATTTCCCTGGCATCGAGAGGGTCCGCTTCACCTCATCAGGCACGGAGGCCAACGCCGCGGCTGCACGGATCGCCCGGTCCTTCACCGGCAGGAAGAAAGTCGCCAAGTTCATGGCAGGCTACCATGGCTGGACCGACACGTTCATGACGGACATGGAGATCCCCGGAAGCGGCAGGTTCCTCTCACAGGGCGTTCCGGGAGAAATCCTCGACCTGACGGTGCTGATCCCGCCCAACGATCTGGAGGCGCTGGAAAAAGCTTTCGTGGACAACGCGAAAGACGGCGGAATTGCGGCGGTCTTCTGCGAGCCTGTTGGCGGAGAGTCAGGGCTGGTCCCTTTTACGGATGATTTCCACAAGGCCGCCATCGAGATCGCCCACAAGCACGGCGCGCTGTACGTGTTCGACGAGGTAGTCACCGGGCTTCGCATGGGGCTGGGCGGCGCGCAGGGCGCTCTCGGCGTGAAGCCTGACCTTACCACTCTTGGCAAGGCGCTCATGAGCGGCTGGCCGGGATGCGGCGCCGTCTGCGGAAAAGCGGAGGTGATGGAAACAGCGAGCGCCGGCGTGATCCCTGACGGACGGCCGTTCGCCTACCTCGCGGGGACGCTTCCGGGCACGGTCCTTTCCGCGGCGGCCGCATATTTCACGTTTGTGGAGCTGGAAAAGCCGGGCGTCATGGATCGTCTTTTCAACGCGGCCTCTGACTACGTGGACAAGCTCAACGCGCTGTTCGCCGGTCGAAGCTGCGGGTTTTTCGCGTACAACTTCGGCGGCATCATCCGCATCGAGATGACAGCTCCGCACGCCGTTCCCATCACGGGAGCCGACGCGCTGAATGAGATCATGATGCGTCGGGGAATATTGGAGGAGTATTCAATGATCGTCCACGCGAACGGCGTTCTCACCAGGAACGGGCGGGACATGGTGAGCGCAAGCCATACAGAAGAGGACAACGACAAGGCCGTGAAGGCATTCGGCGCGCTCCTGGACTGCATGGCATGAAGCACGGCAAGGCGATTGTCACCGGCACATCGAGTGCGAGCGCAGGCCGCGCACTGGTCACCGGCGCTTCGAGTGCAAGCGCAGACCGCGCACTGGTCACCGGCGCTTCCCGCGGGATCGGGAAGGCAATTGCAGAGGCCCTGGTCAGGGAGGGCTGGAGTGTCACTGGCACATGCAGAAACCCGCGCCGCCTTGCGCCAAAGGAACGGGTTGCCGGGGTGCGTTATGTCGCGCTTGACCTGGGAAATGAAAAAAGTATTGCAGCGCTCGTTCGCGCCGCGGGAGAGGTGGACCTCCTGGTGAACAACGCCGGCGAAAGCCCCATCGGCCCGGCCGAAGAAATCCCCATCCGCGCCATGCGCCGGCATTTTGACGTCAACTTTTTCGGCCCTGCCTTGGTCATGCAAGGCTTCCTGCCAGCCATGCGCAGGAAACAAAGCGGGATGATAATCTTCATCGGCTCAATCAGAGGAGAGGCGCCGACGCCTTTCTCATCCATCTACGCGGCCAGCAAAGCGGCCATCAGGGCTTTCGGCGAATGCCTTCGCATGGAGCTGCAGGGCACGGGGGTGCGGGTTGCCGTGGTCACCCCGTGGTACGTCCGGACCAGCCTTCCCCAGGAACGCTTCATGCAGAAAAAGTCGCCGTACGCGGAGGCGCTTCAAGGCGTCAGCGAGGTCCGGGAGCGCACGATTGCGAGCTCCCCTGATCCCCACACGGTTTCTGACGCCGTGCTGCGGCTGCTCAAGTCCCGGGACCCGGCCCCCGTCACGGTCGTTGGCAAGCCGCTTCTGACGTTTTTTCTCCGTCACGCACCGCGCGCCCTTGTGGCCCGGATGTCCGCGAGGATGACGGGAATGCGTCCTGTGCTTCCGGCAAATGGCGCGTCCCGCAAGGCGTGATTCGCCTCAGATCCACCCTTTTTCCCTGGCAATGCGGGCGGCCTCGAAACGGTTTGCGGCATCCAGCTTCTGGATTGCCAGGGAAAGGTAGTTGCGCACGGTCCCCGGGGAAAGGAAGAGCTGCTTCGCAATCTCGGCAATCCCGGCCCCGCTGGACGCAGCGGAAAGGACGTCTCGTTCCCGCTCGGTGAGCGGGTTGTCTCCTTCACTCAGGGCATCGATGGCGAGCTGCGGGTCAATGACACGCTCTCCGGCCACGGCCCTGCGGATTGCGGACGCAAGCTCGGCGGCCGGCATGTCTTTTGTCAGGAAGCCAACGGCCCCACCTTCCATGGCGCGGCGAAGGTACCCTGGCCTGCCAAAGGTGGTGAGCATGAGCACCCGGCAGGACGGAAGTTTCTCCCGCAGCCGGGCCGCGGCGCCAAGGCCGTCCCCTCCGGGCATCTCGATGTCCAGCAGCGCCACGTCCGGCTTTTTCTGGATGGCGGCCTCCAGGACATCGTCTGCTCGTCCGACCTCCGCAACCACATCGATGTCTTTCTCCAGCCGCAGAAGCGCGGCAAGGGCGCCGCGCACGGTTGCCTGGTCATCAGCAAGCAGCACGCGGATCATTCCTGTCCCTCGGCCGGCACCGTTGCCGTCAGGACAAAGCCGCCTTGCGCCCGGCCCCGCGCGTCGCACTCTCCGCCCAGAGCCTCGAAGCGCTCGTGAAGCCCTCGCAACCCGCTGCCTCCGCGTGAGACACCAGGAGCTGCTCCAGCTCCCCCGTTTCCGTCATCTGAAATCTCCACCACCGCGCTCCGGCCGTCTTCCCTGAGATCGATGGTGCAGGTTTTTGCGCGGCTATGGCGAATGACGTTCGTCACCCCTTCCCGGACCGCCCACGCAAGAGCCTCATTGCGTCCTGGGGAAAGCCTGCCTGCCGCGTCCGGATCCCCCGTCCTCACGAGCTGGATGCCCGCGGCGGAAAGGATCTCCGCCGCCGCGCGCAGCTCATGCGCGAGGTCCGGCTTTCTGTAGCCGGCAACCGCCTCCCTCACTTCCTGGAGCGTGGAGCGGACGGTGGATTCCACCTCCGCTATCTCCGCCGCCGCCTTGTCCGGCGCGGACGGGATGAGATGGCGGGCCAGCTCGCTCTTCAGCGCGATGAAGGAAAGCTTTTGTCCGAGAAGGTCGTGCAGGTCCCGCGCGATGCGAAGCCGCTCGTCCGCGGCCGCGAGCCGGGCGATCTGCCCCTGCGCCTCATGGAGCTGCCGTCCCACGATGATGGACCGGGTCCAGCTCATGGTCATGAAGCTGACCACCGGGATGACGAACACGGCCGGCAACAGCGCGGAGAAAGACGAGCCCAAGAATACGCCCGTGGCCAGGCACGCGGCGAGCACCACCGCGTTGGTGATGATGGCCCGGGGTATGCGAAATGCGGTTCCTGCGTAGGCGGCGGTGAAGATGAACAGGCTCGTCGGATACATGTCCTTCGGTTTTCCCATGAGCGCGATGGCCACGCTGGCGGCGAGCAGGAAGAGAGTGACGCCGGTCCTCCTGAGGCTCATCACGCGGGCGCTCGCCTCCGGCCCGGACCTTGCGCTGAGGGACAGGGCCACGCGGAATGCGCAGAACGCGTAAACCGCCACGAAGACCGCCTGCCCTGCAAGAGCCGCGACGGAGACAGGAGCCACGGGACCCTGCAGAAGCTGGACGATGTCCGGAGTGAGGAACGGGAGCCAGACGATCCACACGAGCCACAGCAGCCATGGGGATGAGAACAGGCGATGCTGCGAGTGGGCCTGCATTTTCCGCATCGTTTCCATCAGCATGCCATGCCGGCGCTAAAAGAACAACTTCAGCTCGACGTCAAGCTGCCACAGGAAAGGGGAGACGCCCGCCTCCGTGGCGTTTCCGCCCCAGGTGTTGGTCACTGAGCCGCTCAAGCCCCACCCGTCGTTCGTCATAGTAATGCCGATCCCGTCCATGGCGGAGGGATCCTGCAGGTTCACTTCGACCCATCCCTGCGCGGTCAGCTGGTCGGTGATGTCCTTTGCCAGCCGGGCAAACGCATAGTGTTGCGCGGCCTCGAATGATCCGAACTGGCCCAGAACGTCGGGCCCTGCTCCCCCGTTTGCCAGCCTGTTCCTGGCGTATTGGATGACGCTCGAGTAGTCAGCGCCCGCAAAGCCAAGACCGTCATAGGCATATTCGACCATGAGAGAGGTCTTCGTCGTGATGGACCACGTAAAACCGGCAAGGGCCCTGACGACCCACGGCACGGATTGCGCGATCGTTGTCAAAAGCGCGGGATCAGCAACGGCAATCCTCGGGAGCGAATCCGCAAGAGAGACCTCACCGCGCACCGTCACGCGGCTTCCGATATTCGCGTCCACTCCCGCCCCGGCCTGGGCGTGCACCGCGGGGTCGGCGCTCCCCGGTCCGTCGGTGGAAACAAGCCCGAGCGCCTGCAGATCCACTCCAGCGACATGGGCCTGGATTCGGAGCTGGTCGATGAAGTCCTCCTGCTGTGCGCTCATATACCCGAGCACGCTGTCTGTATCGCTTGACCACACGAGCCGGGGTGAGAAGAAGTCCTCGATGCTGAAGTCCCCGACAATCCAGAGAAGGCGGGTCCCGATCCAGCCCTCCTCCCACTGGGGCGCGGCGGCCGGGATCTGCTGCGGCACGTTGCCAGCCGCCCCGCGTGAGATGAGGTTCAGAGGGGTGCGGAAGAATCCTGACGACGGGTGGATGATCTCTTTGCCCGTGTCCCATATGAGAACGCCAGGGATGATCTGCCAGCTCACGTCAGCCTGGAGCAACCGGCTGGAAACGGCAAGCCGGTTGCCGGGGACGTTCAGCGGGTTGTAGTCAGGCAGCGTATCCAGAAGACCCCAGGCCGTGGCGGAAAGGGTGAGCCCTTCAGCGGGAGAGGTGTGGCCGCTCAGGGCAAGCTGGGAGGTGATCCGCGTGGCCTCGGCTTGCGCAAGCGGAGAACCGGGCCCCTGCGTCGGAGCCAGTGCAGCTTCCGGCGCCGCGTCTACGTCGATCTCGCCTTCAAGCGCAGACACCGGAAGCGCCGCGGCAGCCGCCAGCGCCATCGCAATGACGAAGACCCTCATTTCGGCGCCTCGGGATTCCAGGACGGCAGGAAGCTGCGCCGGAACTCCGTCTCTGGCAGGGACTTCCGACCGACCTTGTCGAAGGTCATGACCGTCCGCTTGGTGGCGTCATCGCCGGCAAAAACTTCCACGGTGAAAGGGAAGTCCTTCCCCATGCCCGCCGGTAGTCGCGGTAGTACGCCTTTTTCAGGAGTACGCCAGAGGCAGCGTAGAACTCCGCGTACAGGAGCCGAAGGCTGGATTTTTCCACCCAGAGCTGTACGCGCTGGTAGCTCGTGTCGCCGACGGATTGCCTGGCCGACAGAGAGAAATGGTAGGCCGGGGTCCCGTCCCGGGTTTCTTCCGTCATGGATTCCACGTCATAGTCCCGGGCAAACGTCCGCACAACGTCGCCGTCGGATGCCTGGCCCGTGAGGACTTCCAGCGGAGAAAGCCGGATCGGATTGGTTGTTCGAACGAAAAGGAGGTAGACGGCGTCTCCGTCCACCAGCATCTTCCTCCCGCGATCCGATGCGGGTTCGGTGAAATACATGAGGACCCTGTTGTGATCCGCCCCGATCTTGAGGGATCCCCACAATGTCTTCGCGTCCGTGATTGTGCTCCCGTCGTACGCGCTCAGGGTTACCTCGAAGCTCATGTCGTCGATGGTGCGCTTCGCATCGGACTGCGCAAGAATCTCCTGGGGAGACTCTGAGTACAGGCCCGCGGCAACGAACAAGGGAAGCAGAAACGCGATTATCCTTTTCATGATCGTCTCCTATCGTGATCTCAAAAGCTCGGCCGCCGTCTTGCGCAGGGAGAGCATGCCGGGGAACAAGGCCGCCACCAGTGAAGCTGCCAGCAGCCATATTCCGTTTCCAAGGAAGCTCGAAAGCCTTGGCGTGAAGCTGACGGTGATTCCGGCCGTGGACATGCCCGGCTCAGGCGGCATGGGCAGGCCGCCCAGCGCGTTGATGAGGCCGGATGCGCCGCCGCCTGCCAGGAATCCTGCGGCGGCCCCCGCCAGGCCGAGGATCAGCCCTTCCATCAGGATCATCACCAGGAGCTGACTCCTCCGCGTGCCGAACGCGCGAAGAGTCCCGATTTCCCGGTAGCGCTCGATCACGGAAACCGAAAGCGTTCCGGAGATGGAAAACAGGGCAACGATCAGCACGATGAACCGGGCCACGGCGAGGATCAGCTGGTAGAGAGAGTTTGCGGCCTGGAAAGACGGGGAAAGTTGCTGCCACGTCCTTACGGCGAGACCTGATGCAGCGCTTCCCAGGGGGGCTGCCGCAATCCGTCGTGCCACCGAGGCGGTGTCCCGCGTGTCTTTCAGGAACACAATAAGGCACGGCACGGTTTGGACACCCACCAGCGTCTGGGCGTCGGCGAGGCTCATCGTGACGGAGATGTCATCCACCTCCGCGATCCCAGATGAGCTCGTGCCGACAATCGTGAAGCTTTCCGTATTGACTCCCCCGCCCTTGCTCAGGGCAAAGAGGGAAAGCGTTTGTCCGGGCGTGAGCTTCAGCTTCCGTGCCAGCCCGGACCCCACCAGGATGGTCCCTGACTCCCCCGGTGCCAGGTCCCTTCCGGCAACAACGGTGCGCGCGCTCAGGTCTGACCGCGCCTGGGCAGTCGGCCAGGCGGAAACCTGGACAAAGCTCGTCGCGCCGGCGTTGGAGAGAGCCGCGGAAAAAGCCATGGTGGGCATGACGTCCGCCACGCCGGGAATGGAGCGCAGCTGTGCATCAACGGCCCCGGCATTGTCGAGCATGAAAGGGATGGGGTTCGTATCTCCGGCGTCGAAGTATGATGCGGAGCGCGCAACCCTGATATGACCGGTCCCGCTTCTGATGATTGCATCACGAAACCCGTTCATGGAGTACGTAATGAACCCGTCCAGCAGCGTCAGCCCCAGCAAGCCCGCCGTAATGGCTATCAGTGTGGAAAGCGTCCGCCCCCGGTTTCGCACCAGGTTGCGCGCTGCCATCGAAAGGATCACTCGTATGTGTTCCATCTTAGGCCTCCCTCAGGCACTGGGAAGGTGTGAGCCGGACCGCGCGAAGCCCGGGGAGAACGGCCGCAAGACCCGCTGTCAGGACGGCCGGGACAAGATTGAGCCAGACGGAGTCCAGCCCGGGCCGGATCATGATGGCGAAAGCTTGTGCGCCGTTGTGGTAGCTCAAGCCGCCGGCGGCATCGATGATCGCAGAGACGAGGAATCCGAGGGAGATTCCCGCCACGGCGCCGAGCAACCCTTGCAGGCATCCCTCCCAGAGGATCAGGAGGAGGACGTCCTGCTTCTTCGTGCCCAGGGCGCGGAGGGTCCCCCACTCCCGCATCCGTTCGAGCACCGTCCGGTTCATCGAGTTCGCGAGGATGAAGAGCGTGACAAGGAGGATGATCCCGCGGATCACCGTGAGGAAGCTGCCGAGGATCGCGCTGACCTGCACGTACAGTGTTGCAAGGTCTTTCCAGGTCCTGAAGCTGTGGCCAGGCGGAAGGCTTTCCGCAATCACGGGGACCGCGGTGATGTCTCGCGCAATGACCATGACCACCGGCGGCTCTTTCATCCCCAGAAAATCCGCCGCAGTGTCGTAGTCGGTGTACGCAAATGACTTGTCACGTCCGGGTGAGCTGAAAATTCCGGAAATCGTGAAGTCCCGCCCTTGGAGGTTTCCCCCGGCAGGATTCCCATCAGCGTCACGACGTCTCCCACCTTTGCCCCCAGGATCCGGGAGGCGGTCTCTCCAATTACCAGGCGGTCACGCTCCCACGCCTTCGGCGTCGAGCCGTTGACAAGGGTCCCGAGGTTGAACCTGTCAGACGGCGGGGTGACCATTCCCGATTCCGGCGCAAAGTAGATCCGATCCGCGGGGTACGCTTTCACCAGGAGCGTGGCGGACTGGTCGCCAAGTCCCGCAACCGCCACAAATCCCGTGGAAGGAAAGACGGCCGTCACGCCGCGCTGCTTTTCAAGGGCGCTGACAAGCGCGGCGGAATCCTGCATGCCGTATGCGAAAGGATTGAACTCCCCGTCGACGAAATACTGCGGGTTTGCGGCCACTTGAAGGTGTCCAATGCCGGAGAGGATGGTTCCATCCCGAAAGCCCTGCATCATCTGTCCCAGGAAGCCCTGGAACACAACCATGCCGCTGAGCCCGACAATGAGCGCTGAGACGGTGACGACGGTCCTTCGCGCGTGCCGAATGATGCTCCGCCATGCAATCACGAGGTCCTTCATGCAACCTCCCTGTCTTCGATAATCCGGCCGTCGCTCATTGTGACCAGGCGGCCCGCGTAGCGCGCCACGGCCGTGTCATGCGTGGCAAAGATGAGAGTCGAGCCGGCAGACCTGTTCATCTCCACCATGAGCTCCATGATGGTCCGGCCTGTTTCATGATCCAGCGCGGCCGTCGGCTCGTCGGCAATCACGAGGCGGGGCCGGGTCACCAGGGCGCGGGCAATTGCCACACGCTGGCGCTGCCCCCCGGAGAGCCGCTCCGGGCTGCGGCGCTGGAAGCCCTTCAAGCCCACGCGCTCCAGCAGCTCTTCCACCCGCGCCGCGCGCTCTCCCCGCGGAAGTCGCTGGAGGAGGAGCGGGTACTCGACGTTTTCGAAAACCGACAGGACGGGAATCAGGTTGAAAGTCTGGAAGATGAACCCCATCGTCCTGTTCCTGAGCTCGGAAAGCTGCGCGTCCTTCATGGACCCGGCATCCCGGCCTTCAATCACGATGCTCCCGGCGGAAAGCGTGTCCACGCATCCAATGATGTTGAGCAGGGTGGACTTCCCGCTCCCTGAGGGACCCATGAGGCAGACGCGCTCTCCCGAGCCGATCACGAGATTGATGCCGGCCAGCGCAGGCATCTCGGTCTTCTCCAGCTGATAATGCTTTTCAGCATCCCGTATGCGGATCAATTCGGTCATGATTTCCCCCCCGTGATGGATCGAATTCGGACCGCCGTGTCCTCATAGCTTTTTTCGTCGAACACGCCCTTGAAGCGCGCAAGGACGCTGCCGCTCTTGTCAAGGACGATGATGTAGGGATCATCTGGCAGCGCGTACCCGGCTGCTGTGCGCCATGCGCTCTCGTCATGGTCCACGATCAGGAAATGCCCATACTCCTGCGGGTCAACCCCTCCGCGGATGGAGTTGAGGGCAAAGGAGCGAAACAACGCAGGAACACCGGCAAGAACGGCCACCGGGTAGACGGCAAATCCGTCCGCGCGAGTGAAGTCCCGCGCCAGCCGTTCGGTCCAGGGCTTGGTGTTGGATCCGGCTTTCTGCGTGAATCCCACCACCAGGATGTCCGCGGCGGCTTCCAGGTCATCCGGAAGCACAAACGCCGACCCGGCCAGTGTCTGGACCGTGGTGCGGGGAAAGGAATCGGACCACGCGGCTGCTGCGAGCAGCAACGCAAGCGCGGATGTGATGGACAAGATTGAAGTTCGCATGGACAGAATATGCCCGCGCTGAAACCAACGCAGTAGTGGAGAGCGTCAGGACTTTTCGGTGTCTTCTGTCAGGACCGTCTCATGACGGTTGTCACACGGCGCTGCGCCGGCCCGTCTTCAGCTTCTTTTCCAGGACGCGCACCAGCATGGACAGCGTGATGGTGAGAAACAGGTAGAGGAAGGCGACGATGTTGTATGTCTCGAAGAACTTGAATGTGCTGGCGGCATAGACCTTGCCCATCTGGGTCACATCCTGAACGCCAAGGGCGCTCACGAGCGCCGAGTCCTTGATCATGGCGACAAACTCGTTGCCCAGGGGAGGGAGCACGTTGCGAACGGCCTGGGGAAGAACAATGAGGCGGAGCGCCTGCCGCCTTCGAAGACCCAGCGCATAGGCCGCCTCCCACTGACCGGCATGGATGGATTCGATGCCCGCCCTGAATATCTCGGAAATGAAAGCGCCATAGCCAAGAGTGAGCGCAATGATGGCCCTCCAGGAAAAATCGATGCTCCGTACGCTCAGGGGCGCCATGATTCCCGCGTTGACAAGCGGAGACAGGATGAAATTCACGGCCTCGACGAGGCCCGGAGCCCCGATGAACGCGATGTAATAGAGGATCACGAGCATCGGGACGCCGCGAACGATCTCCACCCAGAAGGTGGCAATCTCGCGCACGGGCCGTGACGGGGAGGTCCGGCACAGGCCGAGGAAAAGGCCCACGGCTATGGAAAAGGCAAACGCGACCAGGGAAACCCAGAGCGTGGTGACAAGCCCCTTCGCCGTGGCGATGAAGATGATCTGGTAATCGTTCCTGCTCGCGATGCTCCAAAGGATGAGGACCCCGAGCAGGATGATGCCGAGAAGCCAGAAAGGGAGTCTTTTCAGCCCGTCCGCGAAAGGGAGGAGATGCTCCCCTCCCCTCCGCGCGTCCGCCTGCTCGCTACTTGGCGTTATAGTCGTAGAACCACTTCGTGGTGAGCTTGTCCAGGGTGCCGTCCGCTTTCATTCCCGCGATTGCGGCATTGAACGGGGCAACGAGGTCCGATCCAAGCTTGAAGATGAACCCGTAGTTGTCCGTGCCCAGCGGGTCCCCGACCACTTTCAGCTTCTCCGGATTGGCGCCGACGTAGCCGCGGCTGGACGCGGCGTCCATGAGGACGCAGTCAACGTCTCCCGCAAGGAGCGCCTGCACCGTTGCGCCGAAAGTCTCGAAGAGCTTGATCCTCGGGTTGTCTTCCTTGCCGTCAAGAACGTTGTACACGGCAACGTAAAAATTCGTGGTTCCGGCCTGGGAACCGATCAGAAGCTTCGGGTTCGCGTTGAACTCGGCCGCGCTCTTGAAGCGTGATTCGCTCTTTCGCACCAGCATGAACTGCTGGCTCACCATGTAGGGGTCCGAGAAGTCCACCTGCTTCTTGCGCTCATCGGTGATCGAGATCCCGTCCATCCCCACGTCGTACTGGCCGTCGCGGATTGCCTGGATCATCGTGTCCCAGGAGCAGATGTTCCAGACGATCTTCGCGTTCAGTCTCTTCCCGATCTCATTGACGGCGTCGTACTCCCATCCCATGGCCTTCCCCGTCTTGGGGTCCACGAAGTTCAGCGGTGTGAACGCGTTCTCCGTCACCGCGCGAATGGTCCTGCCTTTCAGGTCCGGCATGGCCTTCGTCTGGGCAAAAGCGGCGCTCGCAATGAAGAAGGCTGTCAGGACAATGACGATTTTTCTCATGACTTTCCCCCTTGTCAGCAAACGGTAGCCGAATGGTCGGGAAGGCGCAAGGTGGGGTACACTTTGCCCAGGAGGACATCATGACCAGAAGGGCCCTCTCCTTCGACGCCGTCAGCGTCATCCAGATTGTCGTGGCGCTGTTTCTCTTCACGTTGGGATTGATCGGGATCATCGATTGGAGCTCGGGCATGGCCCAGTTCGGCCGCAGCATGAGCAGGCTCTTTGGGGCCGCGAACAATCCGTTGAACATCATCGTGGCCATTATCGAGCTCGCCGCCGGTGTGATCGTGTTCGCCGGTCTTTTCGTCAACGTCCGAAGCCGCCTGGTGTACTGGCTGACAGTCATCATCGCCATCCTCTGGGTCGTGGAGATCATCATTGGCTTCTTTGCCCAGGGACCGTTCGAGCCTGACTTCCTCATCTGGCTCAACCGACTGTGCGCGGACGTGATCATCCTTCTTGCCCTCTGGCTGATCAATCGCAAGTACGCATAGTATAATCGGGGCCATGAAAGCCCTGGTAAAGAAATCGGCAGGCAAAGGCCTGGAGATGGAGGAAGTGCCCGTACCCGAGATAGGCGGAAACGACCTCCTGGTGAAGGTGACCAAGGCCGCCATCTGCGGCACTGATCTGCACATCTGGAACTGGGACGAATGGTCGCAGAGGACCATCAAGCCGCCCGTCATCACCGGCCACGAGTTCGTTGGCAGGATCGTGGGAATGGGGGCGAACGTCCGCGGCTACCAGATCGGTGAGCGCGTCTCAGGGGAAGGCCACATCGTGTGCGGGGTCTGCCGCAGTTGCCGGGCCGGACGCAGGCACCTGTGCACGAACACGGTGGGGATCGGCGTGAACCGCGACGGCTGTTTCGCGGAATATCTCTCGCTTCCCGCGGGCAACGCCTGGCACGTGCATCCCCGCATCCCTTCCGAGATCGCAAGCTTCCTCGACCCGCTCGGCAATGCCACTCACTCTGCCCTTTCCTTCGACCTGGTGGGTGAGGACGTCCTCATCACGGGAGCGGGCCCCATCGGCGTCATGGCCGCCGCCATTTGCCGCCACTGCGGGGCCCAGCGGATCGTGGTCACCGACGTCAACGACTTCCGGCTCGGCCTCGCGGCGAAAATGGGGGCCACCCTGACCGTCAACGTGAAGCGCACGAGCATTGAAGAGGCGCGCAAGCAGCTGGGGATCATTGGGTTCGACATCGGCCTGGAGATGTCGGGGAACGGCTCGGCTTTCGAGTCCATGCTGGAGAACATGTACCATGGGGGGCGAATTTCACTCCTGGGGATCCTCCCCAACTCCACCGGGATTCGGTGGGACCAGGTGATCTTCAAGGGATTGATCATCAAGGGAATCTACGGGAGGGAAATCTTCGAGACCTGGTACAAGATGCAGACAATGCTCCAAAGCGGCCTGGACGTTTCCCCCGTGCTTACCCACCGGTTTCCCCTGGAGGACTTCCGCAAGGGTTTCGAGGCAATGCAGTCGGGGGATTGCGGGAAGGTGGTCCTGGAGCTGGCGGAGGACAAAGACGATGCTTGATCAGAAAGTGCGGGGAAGGCTCGCCGCCGCCGTGGGGGAGATCCGCGCGGCGGGAACGTTCAAGGAAGAGCGGATCATTGGAAGCCCGCAAGGCGTCCGCATCCGCGTCGGAGGCAGGGAGGTCCTGAACTTCTGCGCAAACAACTACCTCGGCCTCGCCTCGCATCCCGCCGTGATCGAGGCCGCTCACCGGGCTTTGGACCGGTGGGGATACGGCATGGCCTCGGTGCGCTTCATCTGCGGCACGCAGGAAGTCCACCGGGAGCTCGAAGAGCGGATGTCAGCCTTTCTGGGGACCGAAGAAACAATCCTGTACTCGTCCTGCTTCGACGCAAACGGCGGCATCTTCGAGCCCTTGCTGAACGAAGAATGCGCCCTCATCACGGACCAGCTCAACCACGCCTCGATCATCGACGGCGCCCGGCTGTGCAAAGCCAGGCGGCTGATCTACGCCCACGGGGACATGGAAGATCTGGGACGCAAGCTCGCGGAGGCTTCCTCATCTCCCGTTCGGCTCATCGTAACCGACGGCGTTTTCTCCATGGACGGGGATTACGCGAAGCTTCCCGAGATCTGCGCCCTTGCCGAGCGTCATCAGGCGCTCGTCATGGTGGATGACAGCCACGCCACGGGTTTCGTCGGGAAGACCGGGCGGGGAACCGCGGAGCACTTCGGGGTGATGGGCCGGGTGGACGCCATATCGACTACGTTCGGCAAGGCGCTCGGGGGAGCCACGGGGGGCTGCATCTCGGGCCGCACGGAGATGATCCAGCTCTTGCGCCAGCGCAGCCGCCCGTACCTTTTTTCGAACTCTCTTGCGCCCATGGTAGCGGCCACCACGCTGGCTGTCCTGGACCTCCTTTCGAAGAGCACCGAGCTGCGTGACAGGTTGGAGGAAAACGCAAAGGTGTTCCGGGCCGCAATCACGAAAGCGGGTTTCGACGTCAAGCCGGGATCTCACCCCATTGTCCCCATCATGCTCTCTGATGAAAGCCGAACTGTGGAAATGGCCCGCAGGCTGCTGGATGAGGGAATCTACGTGACCGGGTTCAGCTACCCCGTTGTTCCCAAAGGCCAGGCCCGCATCAGGGTTCAGCTTTCCGCGCTGCACACGCGGGAAGACCTCCGCCGGGCGCTGGAGTCGTTCGTGCGCGTCGGGTCCGCTTTGGGGATCGTCGAGGAAAGGAAGGCTCTATGGTAAAGGCTGAGGACAAGTCCAAGATCCAGTCCTTGATCAGCGACCTGAACGGATTGCGCTCGCGCGACCCGCAGGAGTCGAAGTTCAAGGAATGGAAAGACAAGGCTGAAAGGAACGTTGAGGAAGTCTTCGGGAAAGGCTCCGAGCAGGCGGGACGGTTCAAGTCCCTCAGGTTCTTCGACTTCTCCCGGCGCTCGGGCGTTCCCAAAGATGCACCTCTGCGCGAAGAGGAGAGGTCAGCGTTCATCCGGGGACTGGAAGACGCCCGAAGGCTCCTGTCGAGGTTCCTGGAGAGCTAAGCCCGCGCGGTGGACCCCCGCGGCACTGCGCTAGGCGACCTTGTACGTCTCCCCCGGGGCCACCACAACGGCGTTGTGCCCCTTTGCCTTTGCCTTTCTCACGAACTCCGCGGGATCGGCCTTGATCAGGTCGAAGGTGTTGTAGTGCATCGGGATGCAGACCTTCGCCTTCAGGAATCCCGCCGCGCGCACGGCGTCGTCTATGCCCATGGTGAAGTTGTCGCCAATCGGCAGGAGCGCCACGTCCAGCGGACCCCAGGCGTCACCAATGAGCTGCATGTCGAGGAACAGCCCCGTGTCTCCCGCGTGATACACTTTTTTCCCTCCCATGGTGAGGAGGATCCCCGCGGGGTTTCCCAACGCTTCCCCGTTGGGGCCCGTTGAACCGTGGTGGGCAATGGTGAGCTTCACGTTCCCGAAAGGAAACTGCCAGCCTCCGCCGATATGCAGGGGATGCCCGTTTGCGGCGCCCTTTCCCTGGAGATAGCCCACGATCTCGTAGTTGGATACGACCATGGCGCCTGTCTTGCGGGCGATGGCCGCCGCGTCCCCCAGGTGGTCTCCATGTCCGTGGGTCACGAGGACCGCATCCAGCTTCGTGAAGGAATCAGGCTTCACGGTGGCCGTCGGGTTCCCTTCCAGGAACGGATCAATCAGCAGGCGGTGCGCGCCGTCGTCAATCTCCCAGCAGTCATGGCCGTGATATCGAAGAGTCAACATGTCAAATCCTCCTGAACATTCGCTTCAAACGATAAGGTACTGACGGGGACCCTTGCCGGGGCAAAAGAATTCTTGATTGCATCGATAGGCTATGGTAGTCTTGGCCAATTGTAAATCCGACCAAAAAAATATGGTTCGCTGATGGGGAGGCCTGGAATGGAAGACACCGTCGTAAAGACCATGTGGTCGGTGTGTCATGAATACCCCGACTCCGCCGCCCTGATGAGCAAGGTCAGAAATGGTGAATGGACGACGCTGAGCTTCGGGGAGTTTGCTTCCCAGTTCGAACGCTTTGGCGCGGGATTGCTGGACTTCGGCGTCAAGCGCGGGGACCACGTCGGCGTCATATCCGACAATCGCGTCGAATGGATGATAGCCAACCAGGGCATTCTGGGGATCGGGGCCGCAGACGTGCCGCGCGGGGCTGACACCATGCCGGATGAAGCGCGCTACATCCTGCAGCACGCGGACTGCGCTTTCACCATAGTGGAGAACACCGAGCAACTCAAGAAGATCCTCTCGAAGAAGCAGGACCTTCCACTCCTCACGAGCATCATAGTATTCGATGAAGACTTCCATCCGGAAGCATTTCCCGAGTCCGCCTGCGGAGCCCGTGTGGTCCCCTTCCAGGAAATCATCAGGCGCGGAGAGAAGCTCCTCGCCTCAGACCCCCAGGCTTTCACGAGGGAAATGGAGAAGGGAGAGCCCGCGGACCTGGCAACCATCATCTATACCTCGGGAACCACCGGGGAGCCGAAGGGGGTGATGCTCTCCCACGGCAACTTTCTCCACAACATGCGCACCATACCCAGGGTCCTCCACATCGGCCCCGGAGACATCTTCCTCTCCGTGCTCCCGGTCTGGCACTCCTTCGAGCGGATCATCGACAACTTCGCGTTGTCCCAGGGGACCGCGCTGGCGTACTCCAAGCCTGTCGGCAAGATCATGCTGGCGGACATGGCTGCCGTGCGGCCCACCGTCATGGCGTCCGTGCCGCGCATCTGGGAAGGGGTCCGCTCCGCGGTCTATCGCAACGTCAATGAGGAAGGCGGCGTCAAGAAGGCGCTTTTTCATTTCTTCGTCGCTGTCGGCAAGGCACACGCCACGGCAAGCGCGCTGGTGAGCGGCCGCTATCCGCAGTTCAGCCGGCGGTTCTTCGTGACGGATTTTCTCCTTGGTATCCTTCCCTTCATCCTGCTCATGCCGTTCAAGGCGCTCGGCGAACTGCTCGTATTCAAGAAAATCAAGATGCGCCTTGGCGGGAGGTTCAGATTCACGGTCTCCGGCGGAGGAGCGCTGCCGCAGCACGTGGACAAGTTCTTCCAGGCGGTGGGAGTTCTCCTGCTGGAAGGCTACGGCCTGACTGAGACGACGCCCGTCATCTCCGCGCGGGTTCAGAACCGGCCGGTCCCCGGAACAATAGGACCGGCCCTCGATGAGCTGGAGGTGAAGCTCCTGGACCCTGAGACGGGCGCCGAGGTGGGGCCGGGGAAAAAGGGCGTCATCCATGTCAGGGGCCCCAACGTGATGAAAGGCTACTACAAGAGGCCGGACAGGACCGCCGAGGTCCTTTCCTCCGATGGCTGGCTGGATACCGGGGACCTGGGCATGATGACGTGGCGGGGAGAGCTGAAGATCATCGGCAGGACCAAGGAAACGATCGTGCTTTTGGGCGGGGAGAACGTGGAGCCTGTCCCCATCGAGGACACCATCCTCGAGAGCGACTACATCGACCAGGTGATGGTGGTGGGCCAGGACCAGAAGTTCCTGGCGGCCCTCGTCGTGCCCAACGACGAAGCCCTGGAAAAATACGCCGCCCGCCAGGAGATCGGCTGGCTCGAGAAGACCGACCTGCTGGAGAACCCCCAGATCCAGGAGCTGATCTATGACGAGATCAATTCCCGCGTGAGCGCCAAACGGGGCTTCCGGGAGTTCGAGCGCGTGTTCCGCTTCAAGCTGCTCCCGAAACACTTCGAGGCCGGGGTGGAGCTGAGCGCGAAAGCCTCCGTCAAGCGCCACGTGGTGTCGCAGATGTATCACAAGGAGATTGCCACGCTCTTCCAGAGGTAGTAGCATTCTTCCATGATCCATGCTGTTCCCCTGGCCGAGCTGCTCCCGGCAGGCAGCCTGATCCGGGACTGCTGGGAGGGGAATCAAAAGTTTCTGTCCCTCGTCCCCAAATGGTTTCGCGACCCGAAAGCGTTCCTCCAGCAGCGTGACGAGCTTGCCCAGAGGCGCTATGACCGCGAGTCATTGCGGTCAGTGCTCGAGGCGCAGAACAGACGCTTCGCGGCGGCCCCCGCCGCGTTGGCCAACGTGGCGCGCCTCTCCGACCCGCGCTCCCTCGTGGTGATCGGCGGCCAGCAGGCAGGGCTGTTCGGCGGCCCCCTGTACACCGCCAACAAGGCGCTTACCGTGCTGTCCCTTGCCGCGAAGCTCGAGAGCCAGCTCCGTCAGCCGGTGATACCCGTTTTCTGGATCGCCTCAGAGGACAGCGACCTGGCGGAGGTGGACCGTGCTTCGGTCATCGACCGGGACGGCGGGCTTCGCGAGCTGCGGCTGCCGGGGGATGAGGACTCGAAGCTCCCCGTCGCACAGGTCCGGCTCGGGGAGGAGATCAGCGGCCTGTTCGAGGGGCTCTCCGCGGCGCTGCCGGAGGGCGGCTCCACGGCGGAAATCCTCGCTTCGCTCCGTGACGCGTACGCTCCCGGACGCACCTATCCCGCGGCTTTCGGCGCCTGGATGGCGTCTCTTTTCAGCGAAAAGGGGCTCGTGCTCGTGGATCCTTCCGAGCCGGGGTTGAAACGGATTGCCCTCCCCCTGTTCGAGAGGGAGGTATCCGAGAAAAGCCCGGTGAGCCGGGCCATGATGGAACAGACCCGACTCCTTCAGCGCGCAGGCTACTCCCCGCAGATCGAGCTGCGGGACGGCATGCTGACGCTGTTTTTCCAGAATCCCGCGCGGGAGGCCATAGCCGTTCGTGACGACGTGTTCGAGCTGCGCGCCTCCGCGCGGAGGTTCACTAATGGAGACCTTACGGCGCTCCTGCGGCAGAGCCCGGAGCAGTTCAGCCCCAACGCGGCGCTTCGGCCCCTGTTTCAGGACTCCCTTTTCCCGACGCTCGCCATGGTCCTCGGGCCGTCGGAGCTCGCATACTTCGCCCAGCTTCCCCTGGCGTACAAGGCCATGGGGATAACGATGCCCGTGTTGTTCCCGCGGGCGTCGCTGACCCTGGTCGAATCGCGCCACCAGAAGCTCATGGAGAAGCATCACCTCTCCCTTCAAGAGGTGATCATGCGCGGAGAGCGGGTCATTGACGACATCGTCAGGCGCGAGATCCCACCGGCGCTCGTCGAAAACCTCTCCGAGGGGAGGAACCAGGTGGGCAGGATCTGGGGCGGCCTCGTGGAGCAGGTGAACCGCCTTGACCCGACGCTCAAAAAAACGACTGAGCTCGCCGCCGCAAGGAGCGACAGGCAGTTCGACTTCATTGAAAAAAAGATCGTGCAGGCCGCCCGCAGAAGAGACAAGATTCTTCGCGGCCAGGTGGAGAGAATGGCCGCTTCCCTTGCCCCCCGCGGCGGCCTTCAGGAGAGAACGTTGACGGTCTTGCCGTTCCTGGCCAGACATGGCACCCGCGTGCTGGACCAGGCGCTGGCAGCCATTGACCCGTTTGCCCCCGAGCACAGGGGCGTCGTGATCGACTCGTGAAGCTCGACATCCTTGCCTTTGGCGCTCATCCTGACGACGTGGAGCTGGCCGCCGCGGGCACCCTGATCAAGGCCGCAAAGCGAGGCCTGGCCACCGGCGTGATCTCCCTCACGCGGGGAGAGATGGGCACCCGCGGCACGGTGGAAGCCCGGGCAGCCGAGTTCGAGACGGCAAGCGCCGTGATGGGCATGAAGCATCATGGGATGCTGTCCTTGCCGGACGGCCGGTTGTGCCCGGATGAACAGGCACGGACCGTTGTGGTGCGCCAGATCAGGGAGCACCAGCCGCGGATCGTCCTTCTCCCGTGGCCTGAGGACCGGCACCCGGACCACGGCGCTGCCTCACGGATCGTTCAGGACGCTGCTTTCCTCTCCGGGCTTTCGAAGCTGGACACCGGGCAGAAACCGCACAGGCCGGCCGAGCTCGTCTATTACATGTCGAGCTGGGAGTTTGAGCCGAGCTTCGTTGTCGACATCAGCGAGCATATCGAGGACAAGCGTCGCGCTTTGGAGGCATACCGCACGCAGGTGCATACCCCCGGTTTCTCGGGGACGGAACCTCCCACGTTCATCTCGAGCGAGCATTTCATGGAGCTGCTTTTTACGCGCATGGCCCACTACGGTCACCTGATCGGAAAGAAGTACGGCGAGCCGTTTCGCATCAGGGGACTGCTCGAAGTCAAGGATCTGGTTGAGTCTTTTGGGGACCGGACGTTCTGACCGCCCTGCCTCCGCCCGCCTAGAGCTGCTCGCCGTTGGTGGCAACCACCTTCTGGTACCAGGAGGCGCTTTTCTTCCAGGTCCTTCCCAAGGTGTGGCGGTCAACGCTCGTGATCCCGAACTTTCGGCTGAATCCCCACGACCACTCGAAGTTGTCCATGAGGGTCCAGAGAAAATAGCCCTCCAGCTTCACGCCGTCCTTGACGGCGCGAAGGGCTTGTTCCAGGTGGTCGCGGATATACCTGATCCTGTCGTCATCCTGCACCTGCCCGTTCACGGCGTTTGTGTCAGCATATGCCGCGCCGTTCTCCGTGATCATGGTGCTCGGGTTTCCATAGTCGTACTTCAGGCGGAGGAGCAGGTCGTACAACCCCTCAGGATAAACCTCCCATCCCATCTGGGTTCTTTCCATGTCCTTGTGGACCGCGAACTCGTAGTGGAGGACCGGGTCAGCGTCACTGGCCAGCACACGCTGCGGGAAGTAGTAGTTCACTCCGAGGAAGTCAACGGGATTGGCGGAAAGCAGGGCAAGGTCCTTTGCTTCGATCCGAGGGGCCACCCTGCCCGCTTCCAGGAGCGCAAGGATGTCGCTCGGGTACGTGCCGCGGAACACCGGGTCGAGAAACCATCGGTTGACGCGGCCGTCGGCCACGCGCGTTGCATCCGCGTCGGAGGCGCCGTCGGTCCAGGGATACATGGTGTGCAGGTCCAGCGTAACGCCGATCCTGTGACGGGCCGGGCTCGCCTCCCGGTACACTTCCACGGCAAGCGCGTGGGCCACCATGAGGACATGGGACGCCTGCACCGCCTGACCCAAGTCCTTGATGCCGGGGGCATGCACACCGTCTCCGTAGCCCGCGAACGCGGACACCTGGGGCTCGTTCAGCGTGATCCAGGTCTTCACGCGGTCCCCGAGCTTGAGAAAAACCTTTTCGGCGTAATCGGCAAACCTGTAGGCCGTGTCGTGGTTGGTCCAACCGCCGTGGTCCTGGAGCGGCTGCGGCAGGTCCCAGTGATACAGGGTCACCACGGGCTCGATGCGCTCCTTGAGGAGAGCATCCACAAGGGACTCATAAAACTCCAGGCCGCTGGCATTTACCTTGCCGCTGCCGGAGGGAAGAACGCGAGGCCAGGAGATGGAAAACCGGTATGCGTTCAAGCCGAGATCGCGCATGTTTTCCAGGTCGTCGCGCCAGCGGTGGTAGTGGTCGCAGGCAACGTCGCCTGTATCACCGTTTTGGATCACTCCCGGGACCCGACAAAACCTGTCCCAGATCGACTCGCCTTTGCCGTCCTCCCTGGCAGCGCCCTCGATCTGGTAAGCGGCAGTTGCCGTTCCCCAGAGAAAGCCCTTGGGAAAGCCCGCGTTTGACATGTCGCCCAGTATAGGAGCGGTTTCGCCGGCTGTCAAAGGCGGAGAACACGGGGCGACGCGGTATATTTGACCTGAGAGGCCGCATGCCGTATCTTTGTCGCAAAAGGCAACTTCCCTCGGAGACCAACAGATGAGATATGACAAAATGACTCTGAAAGCGCAGGAGGCCCTGCAGCAGGCGGACTCCTTTGCCCACTCGTACAACCACCCGAGCCTCGACGTGGACCATCTGCTTCTTGCCCTCGTTGAGCAAAAGGATGGCGTCGTTCCGCCACTCCTGGAACGGATCGGGGTGGACCCCGGAGAGCTGGCGGGCGTCGTGCGCTCCCGGCTTGACGACAAGCCGAAGGTGCACGGGGAAGCCGCCGAGTTGACCGTGGCCCCGCGCCTCTCCCGCGTCCTCAATAAGGCGGAGCAGGAAGCTGCCGGGCTGAAGGACGAGTTCACGAGCACGGAGCATCTCCTCCTTGCCATGGTGGACGGTGAGGGAGGAGAAACGCGCGACCTGCTGCGCCAACGCGGCGTCACGCGGGAAGCCGCAATGGAGGCTCTCAAGTCCGTGCGCGGCAACCAGAGGGTCACCGACCAGAACCCCGAGGCCCGCTACCAGTCCCTGGAAAAATACTGCCGCGACCTCACGGACCTGGCGCGCAAGGAGAAGCTGGACCCCGTGATCGGCCGTGATGAGGAAATCCGGCGCGTCATGCAGGTCCTCTCCCGTCGGACGAAGAACAACCCCGTGCTCATCGGCGAGCCGGGCGTTGGAAAAACAGCCATCGTCGAAGGACTGGCCCGCAGGATCGTCTCAGGCGACGTGCCTGATTCCCTGAAGAACAAGCGCCTCCTTTCCCTGGACCTCGGCAGCCTCGTGGCAGGCACGAAGTTCCGCGGCGAGTTCGAGGAGAGGCTCAAAGCGGTCATCAAGGAGATCGTCGACAGCGAAGGCGCCGTGATCCTCTTCATCGACGAGCTGCATACGCTGGTTGGCGCGGGGGCCGCAGAAGGCGCCATGGACGCCTCGAACCTCCTCAAGCCCGCGCTGGCCCGAGGGGAGCTTCGCGCCATTGGGGCAACCACGCTGGACGAGTACCGCAAGCGCATCGAAAAGGACCCTGCCCTCGAGCGAAGGTTCCAGCCCATCTTCACCTCCCAGCCCTCGGTGGAGGACACCATCGCCATCCTTCGGGGCTTGAAGGAGCGCTACGAGGTGCACCATGGCGTGCGGATCCGCGACGAGGCCATCATCGCCGCCGCCGTTCTTTCGGACCGCTACATTACCCAGCGGTTCCTGCCCGACAAGGCCATCGACTTGATCGATGAAGCGGCAAGCCGGCTGAAGATGGAGATCGAAAGCCAGCCCACCGAGCTGGACAGGGCAGAACGGCGGATCCTCCAGCTCACCATTGAAAAACAGGCCCTTTCCAAGGAAAAGGACCCGGCCTCTCGGGAACGCCTGGCCACATTGGACAAGGAGCTTGCCGATCTTGGGGGCAAACGTGACGCCATGAAGCTTCAGTGGCAGAACGAAAAGAAGATCATCGACGAGATCAGGAAGCTGAAACAGTCCCTGGAGGAGCAGAGCATCGAGGAGACCCGCTACGAGCGGGAAGGCAACCTGAGCAAGGCAGCGGAGATCAAGCACGGGATGATCCCCGAGGTCCAGAGGAAGCTTGATGCCAAGAGCAAGGAGCTGGAGAAGAGCCACGGGGAGCAGAGCCTGCTCCGGGAGGAAGTCTCGGAGGAGGATATTGCCCGCATCGTCTCCAATTGGACGGGGATCCCGGTCTCGAAGATGCTCGCCTCCGAAAAAATGAAGCTCCTGAAGTTGGAGGAAATCCTCACACGGCGCGTGGTGGGCCAGAAGGAAGCCATCGTCGCGGTTGCTGATGCAATCCGGCGCAACAAGTCGGGGCTCTCCGACATCGCCCGCCCCCTGGGAACCTTCCTGTTCCTCGGGCCAACGGGCGTCGGGAAGACAGAGCTTGCGAAGACGCTGGCGGATTTTCTTTTCGGAGACGAGAAGGCCATCACCCGCATCGACATGAGCGAGTACATGGAGAAGCACACGGTGTCGCGGCTCATCGGCGCCCCTCCCGGGTACGTCGGCTACGAGGAAGGCGGCCAGCTCACCGAGGCCGTGCGGCGCAGGCCCTATTCGGTCCTCCTCTTCGATGAGGTCGAGAAAGCGCACCCGGACGTCTTCAACGTACTTCTGCAGCTCCTGGATGAAGGACGGCTTACCGATGGGCAGGGCCGGGTGGTGGATTTCCGCAACTGCCTCATCATCATGACGAGCAACCTGGGCGGGGACATCATCCAGGGGGCCGCGAAAATCGACGACGTCCGTGAGGCCGTAGGCGCGCTCATCAAAGCGACGTTCAAGCCCGAGTTCCTCAACCGCATTGATGAGACGATTTTCTTCAACAGATTGGGCAAGGAAGAGATCCTGAAGATCGTAGACATCCAGCTCGAGATATTGAAGAACAGGCTGAAGGAAAAGAAAGTCACGTTGGAGGCTACTCCAAAGGCCAAGGCCTACCTCGCGGAGGTCGGCTTCGACCCGCAGTACGGAGCGCGCCCGCTGAAGCGCACCGTCCAGAACCTCGTGCAGAACCCGCTTGCAAAGCTTATGCTTGCCGGCGATGTCTCGGAGGGGGACGAGGTGACGGTGGACCATGGGCCCAAGGGAATCACGTTCCGGAAGAAAGGCTCGAAGGGATAGCGCTTGCAGATCTGTTAATGCGAGCCAGCACCGCTGAAGCCTCCTTTATCGTGGTCCGGTGATTGATCCAGTCTTCCGGCTCCGAAAGAAAAGCTGCGAAAGGAAGGCCGAAAATCGAAGGGTTGACGGCAAACGCACGACTTCCGGTGTGCAACAGATAGCCGCGCTGAATCAGGCCACGCTGACATGCAAGTCGCAAGGGCCACCAGTCCCGTTTTTGCGGCACTCTGAAGGCGCAGAAGCAGAATCCAAGCCGCCTCTGACCGGTTTCGGCCAGAACAGGAATCTGCCGCACCCTCCCGGTTTTCCACCAAAAGAAGCGGCTGCCCGGGGCCACGTCAGTGAGCGTCGTAATGACGGCCTCAACACAGGAACCAAGAAAAGATTCCGGCAAAAAAAGGAGCGGCCTTCGAACCGCCTCGAATGACGGAATCAGGCGAACAAACCCTTGGTGCGCCAGGTCTTTAACCCAGGCCATTGCTGTCGTCTGCGAAAAGCCAAACTGCCTGCCGATTGCAGCAGCGTTCAGAGGTTTTCCATTCCGTTCTGCGAGTAGACCGATCAAGGACTCAATGTCTTTTCCCAGACAATCACGCCTCACACTTATGGAAACTGCATTTTTCGCAAGTTGCTTGCGAAAGCACGCCTCACTCCTATCGAAAACGCATTTTCCCCAAGTTGCCGCTGAATGCACGCCTCGCTCCTATCGAAAACGCATTTTCCCCAAGTTGCCACTGAAAGCACGCCTCGCCCCTATCGAAAACGCATTTTCCCCAAGTTGCCACTGAAAGCACGCCTCGCCCCTATCGAAAACGCATTTTCCCCAAGCAACTTGGGAAAAATGCGTTTTCGATAGGAGCGCAAATGGCCTTGTTGTTCGCGGCGGGGTCTCCTGATTTGTGAGGCACTACCACAGGACGCCGGGGTTGAGGATTCCGCAGGGGTCAAGCTGGCTTTTCAGGGAACGAAGCCCGTCAAGCTCCTGTTCTGAGTACTGCACGCCGAGCAGCTCTTTTTTCAGCTTGCCAATACCGTGCTCTCCGGAAACGCTTCCCCCCAACTGGACCGCCGTCCGCGCCAGGGTCGCCACCGCCTCCCGCGCTCTTCGCAGCTCGTCGGTTGTGCGCGGAAGAACGTTGACGTGAAGGTGCGCGTTACCGATATGACCGAAGATGGCTCGCTGGAGGCCGGCCTCGTCCAGGACTGATCGGTACGCGGCCATCATCTCGGCCAGCCGCTCACCCGGCACGGCGCAGTCAGCGGCAACCTTGGTGAGCCCGGGAACATCGTCACGTCTCTGAAGGATGAGTGCGTTTATCCGCTCGGGCAGCGTGTGCCTCATGGCGCGGATCTCCTCCAGCTCGTTGCGTGTGGTTGCCGCCCACGTGCGTTCCGAGGGAACCCCGTGAGCCGCAAGAACGTCGCCGATCCGCGACAGGCGCCGTTCGGCTTCCTGGTCGCGGGAGGCGGCGCACTCGACATACAGAAGGCCGTCCGCATCTGCCGGCAGCGCGGGCAGCCCGCTGCGTGGACCCACCTCAGCGCGAAGCGCCGCAAGAAGGGAAAGGGAGTGGGAATCCATGTACTCGAGGGCCCTCGGTTGGATGATCTCGTCGCGCTTGAGGTCCGCGACCAGCTCCTCCACCGCCTGGCCGCCTCGAAGAAAAGCCGCCACGCCGCAGACCGCGTGCGGGCTATCCGTGAGGAGAAGCTCGACGCCCGCCACCACGGCCAGCGTTCCCTCCCCTCCGATGAAAAGGTCAAGAGCGTCGACTCCCGGCCCGGTATGGTATGCCACGGCGTGCTTGGTTTTCGGAATACGAACGGACGGCAGGCGGAGGCGGCTCCCATTGACCAGCACCTCGCCATCACGGGCCGCCGTCCCACCTCGCGTGAGCTTCACCACGTCTCCGTTTGCAAGAACGATCACGAGGCCGGCCACCCAGGCGCGAGTGGGCCCATACAGGAGCGTGCGCGCGCCGCTTGCGTTCGTGGCCACCATTCCGCCGAGGCTCGCTCCGCCTTCCGTGGGGTCTACCGGAAACATATGGCTGCCGGGGGCCTGTCCCAAGGTTTCCCGCAAGGCATCCAGGGTCATTCCCGGCGCGGCTTCCACCGTCCAAGCGTGGAAGCGTTCGGAAAAGCTCACCTCCGGTTGAAAGACGAACCGCTCCAGGGAGAGGAGAGCCTCTCCGCCCGCTGCCACGGCGCCGCCGACAATTCCTGTCCGGGCGCCTGAGAGGGTGACAGGCTCCCTGCGTCCCGACAGTTCGCCGAGCGCCGAGGAAAGCTCGTCAAGGGACGAGGGAAAAAGGATCCTGCGGGGCAGCCCTGCGCGCAGGCTTGACTCATCATGCAGGTAGCGGGCGTATGAGGAAGCGATGAGCCGGGGATCCTCAACGACAAGGCACCTCAAACCGCACGCACCATCTTTCCCAGAGCAGCGGCCGCGCCGAGCGGGACCGTGTAGACCTTGTGAGCCGACGCGCCCCCGCGTTTCAGGATGACCTCGTCACGGGAGACGCCAAGGGCTTTCGCGAGCACGCGGGCAATCTCTGCGTTTGCCTTTCCTTTCTCCGGCGGGACGCGCACCGCCACGAGAAGCTCCGCTCCGCGCACGCCAAGGATCGAGTCTTCACGCGCGCCGGGCTTCGCCTTGACCCGCAGGAAAATGCACTCGGACCGGGCCGTGAAGAAACCCTCCGGCATGCCGCCATCATGGGCTTTTTCCGCAGGGCGGGTCAATTCATTTCACCTCGAAGAGCACCCTGTCCTCAGCGTCACTCGTTCGGGCCACGGCGACGTGGGGTCCGGGCTCGAGCGGGAGCGTCAGTGACGGGTCCTGCACGCCGCGCGCCATTTCGGCGCCGTCGACGAACAGGGAGATCGTTGCTCCCCCCCGCGCAGCCGCCATGAGCGGGATTCCCTGATCCGAGGAGGGAAGCGTCGGGTCCTCATAGAACACCTGCCCGTTCACGGGAAAGAGGATCCGCACCTTCTCCTTCCTGCCGAGCAGGCTTTCCAGGAGAAGAGAATCGCGCGTCGCGGAACCCGCATGGAAAGTGTCCAGCTCAGGGACTTGCTCCGCGTCCCGGAAGTACTCCGTGCGCACGGAGGGACTGCGGTCCGTTGCGCGAAGCCCCGTGAGCGTGTCGATCCTGGCCTCCACCACTCCCGGCGGCCTTGGGAACTCCGCCGGGGCGCCCGACTGCAGCCGCTCCAGCACGTCCACCACGAGCTGCGTCGGGACGATGCTTCCCGTCTTGTTGATCACCGTCCGGCCGTCGAAGTTGCCGGCCCAGGCGCCGACTGTGAAGCGCGGCGTGGCGCCGACGCACCACAGGTTCGTAAACTCACTCGATGTGCCGGACTTGAACATCGCCGGGAAAGGGGTTGAGAAATACGTCCGCGTCCCGAACCCCGTTGCCCGCGCGGAGGGGTCAGAGAGGATGTTGCAGATCAGCCAGGCGGTGAACGGGGAAAAGACGCGGGTCGACCGGCGCGGCTCGCTCTGTGAAATGCGCAGGGCGGGCAGCGTCCCGCCGCGCGGAAAAACGCTGAAAGCCCTGGCAAGCTCGAGCAGGGAGACCTCTGCGTTTCCGATGGCCATCCCCAACCCATACCGGGACTGTGCGTCCGCGGGGAGCGCGAATCCAAGCTCGGAAAGGAGCCGGATGAAAGCGGGAAGACCGACGCGTGACAACGTGTATACGGCAGGCACGTTCAGCGAGCTTGCCAGCGCGGTGCGGAGGCGTACCACCCCGTGGCTCCTCCTGTCGAAATTGGAGGGCCGGTAGGTCTCATCCGCGAAGGAGGCGAACTCCAACGGGCTGTCCGGAAGGAGAGTGGCCGCCGTCCAGCCGGCTTCCAGCGCGCTGGCGTAGAGGAACGGCTTCACGGTGGACGCGCTCTGGCGACGGATCAGGACCCCGTCGATCTGTCCCGAATGGGAGACGTCGGAAAAGTCACGCGAGCCTGCCCACCCGATGACCGCCCCGGTTGCGTTGTCGATCGCAATGACGGCGGCGTTGGTCACGCGTGCGGAAGCGTAGCGGTCCAGGGAGAAGCGCACCCTCTCCTGGATGAAGGAATTGAGCGTCTCATCCAGCGTGGTCCGCAGCTCGCCGTGATCCGGGCGCAACTGCCCTCTCTGCAGGCGCTCGGCGACAAACCGCGCAAAGTGGGGGGCGTGGACAGGGGGCTTCGCGGACCTCACGGAAAGCACGGCGCGCCGGATCTCATCCACGCTGATGCCGAGGCCCTTGGTTTGCGATGCTTCAGCGGCGGTGTGGATGACCTGTTCGGGATTGTCGAAGGGATCATAATACCGGGGGTTTCTGGGAATGATCCCGAGCACGAGGAGCTGTGACGGGCTGAGCGCGGCAAGGTCCATGCCGAAATACGTCCATGCGGCGGCGCCGACGCCGCGCGTGTTCCGTCCAAATGGCAGCGAGCTCAAGTACAGCGAAAGGATGCGGTCCTTGGGCAGCTTCGACTCGATCTGCAGGGCGCGAAAGACCTCCACCAATTTCCCGGCAAGGTTGCGGGGGTGGGGGGAGACGATCCGCGCAAGCTGCATCGTGATGGTCGAGGCCCCGGAGCGCGGGCCGCCAAGGAGCAGGGCGTCCAACGCGCGGACCACGGCCAGGGGATCCACGCCGGGGTGGGAGAAGAAGCGCTCGTCCTCCAGGCGGACAAAAAGATCGCGGCAGGTCTGCGGAATGTCGTCGAAGGCGAACACTTCCTGGAAGCTCCCGTTCGCGCCCGCAACCAGGGAGAGGAGCGCTCCGTGGCGGTCCGTGATCCTCATCCCCGAAGGATCACGCAGGAACTCCTCCAGGGCGCGCCAGGGGAGCCAGAAAGGGATGGCGCTTGCGACGACGAGGACGCCCAGAAGGAAGAGCGCTCGAGTGCGCAAGCGATTGAAATGAATCAACGCCTCGATGGTGCGTCCGATCTCAGCCATGCCACGCGCTCTTCTTCTACCATTTTAAGGCCGTCCTTGACACCCCCCATCGGTTCCCGTACTTTAGCTGCCATGACCGGAGCCGAGCTGAAACAAAAATACGTGGATTTTTTCAAGGGAAAAGGGCACGCGGAGATTTCTGGCAAGTCTCTCATCCCGGAAAATGATCCGACGGTTCTTTTCACGACGGCGGGAATGCATCCCCTCGTGCCGTATATCCTGGGAGAGCCGCACCCGGCCGGCAAGCGCCTCGTGGATGTGCAGAAGTGCATCCGCACGGATGACATCGAAGAAGTCGGAGATCCCTCGCACCTGACCTTTTTCGAGATGCTTGGCAACTGGTCACTCGGGGACTACTTCAAGGATGACGCCATCCGGTTCTCCTATGAGTTCCTGACCTCCTCGACGTGGCTTGGCTTTTCTCCGGACGTCCTTTCGGTCACCGTCTTCGCGGGTGACAACGAAGTCCCGCCGGATGACGAAGCGGCCGGCATCTGGAGGAAAGTCGGGATTCCGGAGAGTCGCGTCCACTTCCTTCCCCGAAAGGACAACTGGTGGGGCCCTGCCGGACAGACAGGACCGTGCGGACCTGACACGGAAATGTTCATCGACACGGGCGTTCCCGCCTGCGGACCGTCCTGCGCGCCGGGGTGCCACTGCGGAAAATACTTCGAGGTCTGGAACGACGTCTTCATGCAGTACAACAAGACCGCGGAGGGAAAATATCCGCCCCTTGCCCAGAGGACCGTCGACACGGGAATGGGAGTGGACCGGACCGTCGCCATGCTTCAGGGAAAGAAAACTGTTTTCGAGACGGAGCTGTTCTGGCCCGTCATAGAGCGCCTGGCGGAGATCACGGGAAAACGCTACGGGTCCGAACAGGCAACCGACGCTTCCATCAGGATCATCACGGACCACGTGCGCGCCGCCACGTTCATCCTCGGTGACGACAAGGGAGTCAAGCCTTCCAACCTCGGCCAGGGCTATATCCTTCGCCGGCTGATCCGACGCAGCATCCGCCACGGCCGCAAGCTTGGCTTGGAGGGCGGGTTCCTGGGCAAGCTGGCCGCCGACGTGGTGGCAATCTACCAAGGCTCGTATCCCGAGCTCGCCGCCCGCGCGGCCATGATCTCCACGGAAATGGGCCAGGAAGAAGAGCGGTTCTCAGAGACACTCCAGAAAGGTGAGAAGGAGTTCGAAAAGCTCATTCCCAACCTTCTGAAGAACCCGCAGAAGATTATCCCGGGCCGGGTCGCGTTCCGGCTCTATGACACGTATGGCTTCCCCATCGAGATCACGGAAGAACTTGCTCATGAGCACGGAATGGGCGTGGACAGAAAAGGTTTCGAGGAAGCATTCCAGAAGCACCAGGAGCTGTCGAAGGCCGGGGCGGAGAAGACGTTCAAGGGCGGCCTTGCCGACCATTCGGAAATGACCACGAAGCTCCACACGGCCACGCACCTCCTCCACCAGGCTCTGCGCACCGTGCTCGGTCCTCACGTTGCCCAGAAGGGCTCGAACATCACCGTTGAGCGCCTGCGATTCGACTTCTCCCATCCGCAACCCATGACGGAAGAGGAAGTCAGGAAAGTGGAGGCCATTGTCAATGAGCAGATCACGAGGGACCTGCCGGTGAGCATGGAGGTCATGACGCTGGAGCAGGCCAAAGCAAGCGGAGCAATCGCGCTATTTGGGGAAAAGTACGGGGAAAAAGTGAAAGTCTATTCCATTGGGGACTACTCCAAGGAAGTCTGCGGGGGCCCGCACGTGGAGCACACCGGAGTCCTGGGGAAGTTCGTGATCCAGAAGGAACAGTCGTCTTCTGCCGGCGTGCGCCGCATCCGGGCCGTGCTCCAGGAGAGCTGACGGCGGAAAGGAGCCCAGGTCCGGGGCGGAAACCATGGCTCGCACGGGCGGAATCAGAAAAGACTTCATCCGGGCAGCAGTCCTGCTTCTGCTTCTGCCGTCAATCGCGCTGAGCCTTTTCGTGCTCTTCCAGACGCGCAGCTACATCGAACAGCAGGTCGTGATGTTCATGGAGGATGGGCTGCGCTACGCGCAGGATGATTTCGAGCGTCTGGTGCAATCCGTCGTCTTCACGCGGAACCAGGTCGTATTCCAGGTGGTCTCCAGCGGGATCCGGGAGCACCTGGAAGACCGGTCCCGCAGCGGCATCAACCTTGTCCGAACAACCTCCCAGGCCATCTACATGACCTACCTGAATTCGCCGTACGTGGCCGGCATCCGGGTCTTTATCGGGACCGGGTACAAAATCGAGACCGGGATTTTTTCCGTGGTTTCCTCAAGCGACGCCGCCAGCAGCGAGCGAGCCTTTGACATTTCGAAAAACGACTATGTCACCCAGGCTTCTGACGGATCATTCCGATATGTCCTCCACCTGGGGAACCAGACAGAGAGGCACGCGCAACCGGTTACCGTGGAGCTGAGGCTTCCCTTTTCCGAGATATCGCGCATCACCGAGGCGGCGGCGTTCCGGCCGTCCGTGCGGTCCATGCTCATCACGTCTGACAGGAAGGTCCTTGTTGCCGTGGAAAGAGAGTCCGGAGCCTCCGTCCGGCCCGCGTCCGAGAGCGCCCTGCTGAATGGACTGGATCTCAGCGGGGACAGGGCTCGCGCGCGAAGCGGCGGGTTTCTCATCCTGGCCCATCGCGTTCGCGGCCTCCCTCTTTTCTTCGTCTCCGCGGTTCCCGACTCCGTTACCAACGCGGAGCTCATCCGCGTGAGCCTCCTCGAGCTTGTTGCCAGCCTCATCGTATTTTTCCTCAGCATTGGGGGAGCAATCATCGTGGCGGGGCGGATCACGAGGCCGCTGTATTCGGTCATCGCAGTGATGGACAAGATCGGCGGAGGAGACTTCAGCCACAGGATCTCCGCAGCGCAGAGGGGAGCGAATGAGGATATCCAGCACCTGACGAATGACTTCAACGTCATGGTTGACAGGATCAATGCTCTGGTGGAGAACCTCAAGCGCCAGGAAAAAGAGGCCACGCTCTCCCGCGTGCTTGCCCTCCAGGCACAGATCAATCCGCACTTCCTCTACAACACGCTTGACCTGATCCGCGGACTTGCCAGCTGGAGAAAGATCGACAAGGTCAAGGAAACAGCCGCAGCCCTGGCAGAGCTTTTCCGCTACAGCATCGACCGAAGCGAAGAGCCGGTGCGGCTGCGCGATGAGATCCGAAGCCTTTCGAACTACCTGAAGATACAGCAGCTGAGGTTCGAGAGCCGCTTCGATGCTTCTCTTTCCGTGGGTCCGGAAACCGAGGAGTGCTTCGTTCCGCGGCTGATCCTTCAGCCAATCGTGGAAAATGCTTTTCGCCACGGCTTGGAACCCATGGTGGGCCCGGGCCGCGTGCAGATATCAGCCGTCCTTTGCCGGAGCGGCGCCGGCGTGGCGCTGAGAATAGCCGTGGCGGACACCGGCGTCGGCATCGACGAGGACAGGCTTCGGGCAGTGTCACGCGCCCTGGAGACGGCGGAATCCCACGACGGGAACCCTTCCTATGGAAGCGGCGTCGGACTTCAAAACGTTCATCGAAGGATCAGGCTGAGCTACGGAGAACCGTACGGAGTCTCTCTTGTATCGGACAAGGGCAAGGGAACCACGGTCACCGTGCTCCTTCCCGCGCGAACATGAGCATACCGGTCGCGATTGTCGAAGACGAGCCATGGGTCCGCAGGCTGCTGATCAGCGAGATTGCCTGGAAGCGGCTCGGGCTGTTCCTTGTCGTTGAAGCGGAGGACGGACCGCAGGCCTTGCGTTTGTGCCGGCTCCGCAAGCCCAGGATCGTTTTCACCGACATTCGCCTCCCCGGATTCGACGGCCTGGAGCTGATTGAGCGTCTTGGGAGCGAATCCAGGGACAGCAGGTTCATCGTCGTGACCGGACATGCCGACTTTGCATACGCCCAGCGCGCAATGCGCCTGGGAGTCAAGGACTACCTGCTCAAGCCCGTGCGAGCGGATGAAATCCATCTCATCCTGGAGCGGATGATCGCGGAGATCGAGCGCGAGGAAGACGCCCGCAGGGTAGCGCGAAGAACGCAGCGGCAGAACCAGACGCTCCAGGCGGTGCTGCGGGAAAAGGAGCGTGGACCGCTGGCCCCGGAGCCGGTTGTCGGCGACCCGCGGATTGCAAAGGCCATTGGCATTCTGAGGGCGCGAATGGCTGAGCCGATAACGCTGGACGACGTCGCGGTCTCCGTCGGAATGAGCCGAAGCAGCTTCGCAGAACATTTTCGGCGTGAAACCGGACGATCCTTTGTGGACTTCCTCAACAACGAACGGATCAGCGCGGCTCGCGGCCTCCTTGAGCATCTGGAGTTCTCTGTTGCGGAGATTGCGAGGATGGTTGGATACGCCGACCCGAACTACTTTGCCCGGGTTTTCAGGGCGCGCATCTCACAGAGCCCCGGAGAATACCGGGAAAGCGCGCACCATGGAGGCCGAACCAGCCCGTAAGGCACGATTCGTCCGATTGTGCGGTGTTCTGTATGATTGTCTTCTTTACGCGGCGCCGGGATGCAGGACAATACACGGAGGAGCAAAGTCATCAATCGGAGGTGTTGGTATGAAACGTGTCCTGTTTCTCCTGGCCGTCGCGCTCGTCCCGCTCGTTGCCTTTGCCGGAGGAGCGGCTGAGACCAAAGGGGGCATTCCCTCACTACGGTTCGCCCACACGTGGGGTGAGGGTGACGCCAAGGGACCCTACTTCGGACCGGCGCTTGCCAAGTTTGCCGCCGCGCACGCCGGCGAGTTCACCATCGTGACAGAGACCGCAAGCGGAGACAACATGTTCAACAAGATCCAGGTGGACCTGGCCGGCGGAAGCCTGCCGGACATCTGGACCTACTGGGGCGGAAGCCGCCTTGTTCCGCTTGTCGACGGCGGGAAGCTCCTCACTATCGATGAGTATCTTGCCGTCACGAAGAATCTCAAGAAAAGCGATTTCAGCGACTCCGCGTGGAACCTCTACCGCGTGGGCAACGCCGTGTACGGAATCCCGCTGGAAGGGTACGTTGCGGCGTTTCTGGTGAACTCCGAGTTGTTCAAGAAATACAACCTGTCCTACCCTACCACGTACGAAGAGATGGTAAAGGTGGGCAAGGTCTTCCAGCAGAACAACATCATCCCGTTCGCCATGGGAAGCCAGGGCGGCAACCCCTCGCACTTCTGGTTCAGCGAGGTCTACACGCAGTTCCCCGGCGCGGTCGAAGAGCTCACGAACCTGCCGAAGACACGGCAGTTCGCCACGGACAACGCGCTGCGCACGGCCCAGCTCATGGCCGACATGAAGGCCCAGGGCCTCTTCCCCAAGGACACGCTGGCCAACGGGGACTGGGGACCGTCGTTCGCGCTCTATAACGAGGGACGGGCCGCGATGATCTACACGTACCCGTGGATGCTCGGCGCAATGAACAAGGACATGCAGGACAAGAGCGTCCCCATTGCGGTTCCCCGGATGCCCGGCGCGACGCAGGACCCGACGAAGTTCATCTCCGGCGGCGCGGTGTTCGGAATCGTCGTCAACAAGGCGTCCTTCGAATCGCCGGCCAAGCAGAAGGCGCTCGTGGCGCTCATGGATTTCATGACATCGGACCAGCTCTTCGACCAGCTCATCAAGGGCGGGCTCATTCCCACGAAGAAATACAAGATGAACACGACGAGCTTCAACGAGGTCATGCAGAAAGTGCTGGCGTTCACGGCGAACATGGACAAGGTCACCGCGCACTGGTGGAACATCTGGGACAACACCGCGGCGCAGACCTATCAGTCCAGCCTGGATGAGCTCTTTGCGGGCGTCATCAGCCCGAAGGAGTTCGTCGACAAGGTTCAGGCTTCCTTCAAGAAGTAGTCTCATGCACCGGGCGGCGGAATCGATCTGCCGCCCGGTCGCATGGATTCGTCCACGCCATGAAGCGAAAGCTGAGACTTTTCTGCATCCTCTTCCTTGCGCCGGCGCTGGTTCTCTACGTGGTCTTTGTCGTCGGACCGCTCGTTGCCTCCGCGTGGTACAGCCTCACGGAATGGGACGGGATCGCCGCCAGGAAGTTCATCGCGGGGATGAACTTCCTGGAGCTCCTGGGAACGAGGAACTACTGGATGACGTTCGCCAACACGGCGAAGATGGTCGGGATATCCGTTGCCATCCAGGTCCCCCTGGGGCTCATCCTGGCCTACCTTCTGTACCGAAGGACGCGGGGCTTCAAAGTGGTGCGGGCAATCCTTTTTCTGCCCGGTGGTAATTGCGCCCATTGCGGTGGGTCTCATGTTTCGGCTGTTCTACAACAGCGAGATCGGCCTGCTCAATGGCCTTCTGGCCGCCCTGCACCTGTCGTCCTGGCAGCGTCAGTGGCTTTCAGATCCGCACGTGCTCCTGTACATGGTGATCCTCCCGCAGGTATGGCAATACATCGGCCTGTACGTCGTGATCTTCTTTGCGGCTCTCCAGTCCCTGCCGGAGCAGATATTCGAGAGCGCAACCATCGACGGCGCATCATCCACGAGGTCCTTCTTCTCCATGGCAGTACCCCTTGTCTGGGAGGTCATCCAGTTGGCCGTCATCCTCTGCGTCACGGGCTCCATGAAGGCGTTCGAGCACCCCTGGATCATGACGCAGGGAGGTCCCGGCTACCGCTCGTCCTACCTCACGGTCTACATGTTCCGCGTCGCATTCCTGGAACGCAGGTTCGGATACGGGAGCGCCGTTGCCATTTCAATCGTCGTTCTCTCCCTTGCATTCACCGTCCTCTACCGGCGCCTGGCGGGGCGTGAAGGAGTCGAATACTCATGAGAGAGGGAAGCACCCGGCCGCGCGTGGCCGCGATAGTGGCGAAATACGTCACGCTGTTCGTGTTCGCCGCGCTTGCCCTGTACCCGTTTGTCTGGGTGGTCATCACGTCCTTCAAGGATAACTTCGAGCTGTACAGCAATCCCTTCGGCCTGCCGAAAATCTATGCCTGGCACAATTACATCGACGCGTGGCAGATCGCGAACATAGGCGTCAACTTCTTCAACAGCCTGATCATCACGGCTGTCGTCATGTTCATCGTCCTTCTCAGCTCTGCCATGAGCTCCTACATCCTGGCGCGCGTCTGGAAAAGCCCCGTTGTGTATCTCTTCTTCGCCGTCGGAATCATGATCCCCTATCAGGCTCTCCTGATCCCCACGTTCATCCTGGTCAAGAACCTGGCGCTCATGAATACCCGCATCGGGCTCATCCTCGTGTACGCGGCGGTCAACATAAGCCTCGCGGTGTTTCTTCTCGTCGGATTCATGAGAAGCATTCCGCACGAGATCGAGGAGGCGGCGGTCATCGACGGCGCCGGACCGGGCAGGGTGTTCTTCCACGTGATCCTGCCGCTCTCGCAGCCGGGGCTTGCCACGGCAGGCACGCTCACGCTCCTCGGCGCCTGGAACGAGTTCGTGTACGCGAACGTCCTCATGTCCATCACGGCGCGAAAGACGCTGACGCAGGGCATAGCCGCAATGCAGGGTCAATACTTCACGAACTACGGAATGATGGCCGCGGGTCTCATGGCGGCCATCATTCCCGTGACGATCATCTACATTGCTTTCCAGGAGAATGTCATTCGCGGGATGTCCGCCGGAGCCATCAAGGGATGAGCGAAATACGGTCCGTCGAGCAATGGGGAGTTTTCGACCTTGAAGTCAGAGCGGCAAAGCTCCCCGACAATCCCTTCACGGATGCGCACGTTGCTGCAACGTTCACTCAAGGGACGCGTGTCGTTGCCGTCGACGGCTTCTACGACGGCGACGGGGTGTACCGGGTGCGATTTTCTCCCGATCTCCCGGGCACGTGGCACTACGAGACTCACGGCACGCTTTCCGAGCTCGACGGCAGAGTGGGGATCTTCGAATGCGCACGGGCAGCGGGCGACAACCACGGACCGGTCCGCGCGGAAGGGCATCATTTCCGCCACGCGGACGGCACCCCTTTTTTCCCGCTGGGAACCACCGCGTATGCCTGGACGTACCAGGATGAAGCCCGGGTGGAATCCACCCTGGAATCGTTCGGCAATTACCGTTTCAACAAGATCAGGATGCTCGTTTTCCCCAAGGAGTATGGGACGGATACTGATCTGTTTCGCATCGACGGGAGCCCGGCGGTGCTGCCGTTCGAGGGGAAGCCTCGCGCGCTCGACTTTTCCCGGCCCAATCCCGAGTATTTCCGACGCTACGAGCGCCGCATCGCGCAGTTGCGGGACAGGGGCGTCGAGGCTGATGTCATCCTCTTCCACCCCTATGACGTCTCCCTCTGGGGAATCCCGCAGGGAATGACGTCAAATGACGACCTGCTCTACGTGGGGTACGTCTGCGCCCGGTTTTCTGCATTCCGCAACGTGTGGTGGTCACTGGCGAACGAATACGATCTCTTCGGAATATCCTTTTCGGAAGGAGGCCACGCGCTGAGGCGGAAGGACTGGCGGGCGATTGGCCAGCTCATCGAGCGCCTGGACCATGTTGGCCATCCGCGCTCCATCCACAACTGGACGTGGGGGCCGATCTACCCGAACGAGGAGTGGATGACGCACGTCTCGTATCAGCATCCGAACACGTGGTCGCTTGCCATCCGCTTGCGGGAAGAATACGGAAAGCCCGTAATCGACGACGAATACCAGTACGAGGGCAATGTGCCGAATGACTACGGGAATGCGAGCGCTGAGCTGGAAGTCAAGCGGCACTGGATGGCTTTCATGGCAGGGGCATACGCCACGCACGGAGAGATGTACGTGTGGGACGGAGACCGCTCCCATGTGTTCTGGAGCACGGGCGGTACGCTGGCGGGAGAAAGTCCGCGGCGACTCTCGTATCTGAGGGCCATCATGGAGTCAGTCCCGTTCCAGGATCTCTCTCCGAACCTTCGGCTCTCGGACGGGGTGGATTTCTTTTGTCTTTCCTGCGGTGAGGATGCGTTCGTGTATTTCTTCGGACCGGGATACAAGGACCGGCCCGGCTTCCAGCTCGGAATGGCCGCCCAAAGCGAAACCGTCTACGAGCTCCACGTTCATGACGTATGGCAATGCCGGCTTGTCGCGGTGGAGAGGCTCGCGGGCGGCCATGCGCGTCTCAGGCGCATGCCGTCATGGTGCGTGATTGTTGCTGAGCGGAAGACATCCCGAGCCGAGTAGCCACGCCCCGCCGCGGCTCTTAGATTCCCTTCTGCAGTTTTTCCAGCAGCTCCGCCACGCCGAGGTTCTTCACGCCCATGCGCTGGGCGCGCGTGAGGACTTCCAGCGCCTTGTCCTTCTTCTCCAGCGCAAGCCAGGACTGGGCAATCTCGAGGTACAGCCGCGGGTTCTTGGCGTCATTGACGAGCAGCCCGGAAAGGCTTTCGATTGCCTCCAGGTAGTTGCCCTTCTCCTTGTTGATGAGAGCGAGCCCCAGGACAGCGTAGCTGTCGAACTCGATGTTCAAAGCCTTGCTGTAGAAATCCTTGGCCGTGTCCAGGTCATTCATGGCGCGGTACGAGTCCCCGATCCGGGTGAGGATGACCTTGTTGTCGGGATCCGCGGCAAGGATCTTCTGCCAGTAGAACAGCGATTCCTGCGGGTCGTTCATCCCGCGGTAGCAGTCCGCGAGCCCGAAGAGCGCGTAGAAGTTGTTGGGCTGGATCTCCAGGGCCTTCTTGAAGTACGGGATCCCCTTCTCATAGGTCTTCAGCTTGCGATAGCAGTTGCCGATGGAGGTGAGCACCCAGATGTTCTTGGGGTCCTTCTCATGCATGCGCTCCCAGTAGGTGAGCGCTTCCCGGTATTCCTTGAGATCGAAGTGGAGGTAGCCCAAGCCGGTGAGCGCGTAGGGATTTCCGGGGTCTATCTCCAGGATCTTGTGGTAGATCTCCTTGGACCTGTTGAAGTCCAGCACTTTGCGGTACGCGTCCGCAATGCGGGTGAGCACCGTCACGTCACTGTCTCCCTGGGCGAGGTACTTCTCCCAAATCTCGATGGCCCGGTGGAACTGCTTCAGGGAACGGTAGCTGTCAGCAAGCCCGACCAGCGCATACTTGTTGCCCACGTGGTAGCCGAGGCATTCCTCGTAATATCGGATGGCCTCATGGTAGGACTTGCGCTTGCGCGCGGCGTCCCCCATGCCGACAAGAGCGTAGTTGTTCTGAGGCTCCACTTCCAGGATACGGCGGAAGTTCTCCTCAGCCTCTGCAATATGGTCCTCCTTGAGGAGCTGGTAGCCCCGTTTGGAGAGCTCGGATATCGATACCTGGATCGGTTCCGACATTTTGTTCTCATTGCTCATGTCGTACCCGCTTTCTTCCCCTCTGCCAGCCATTGTTTCATCACCTTCGCAATTCTTTCGATCAGGACCGCCGCTTTTTCAGGACACGGGGCAAGCCAGTACGCGCGGAGGGCCTCCAGAGGCTTTCCCCCGTCCGCCAGGCGGTCCCCAATCCTGATCAGGCCGTCGGAATATTTCGTAGTAACGAAGATCTTCTGCGCGAGATCGAAGTCCCCCTTGTTGAAAAGCTCGTTGCCCCGGCGGATGAGCGCCACCCTCTGCTCTTTGCTGATCCGCGCACTGGCTCCCCGTGTTGTTTTGAGAAATCCTCCCGATGGCAACTTTTTCAGGATATCCTGCGCGCTCATGCGTTGGTAACATTTCCTACGTTTTCAAGATACCTGTTTCGCCACCAAGAGTAAAGAACTCCCTTCCTTCCGAGCGCCATTTCGGCGCCGCTTCGAGTGCCGCGCAAACTTTTCCTCAGCCAATCTGTCCCTTGGTGGACATCTCCTGCTCGGCGGGCGCGTACGCTTCGTGGATGCACTTGCCCAGCGCCTTGAACGCCGCTTCCACCATGTGGTGACTGTTGCGGCCCCTGCGGGCATCCACGTGGAGACTGACCCGGGCCTGCGCAACGAGCCCCTCGAAAAACTCCCGCAGAAGCGACAGGTCGAACGTGCCCGCCCATGCTTGAGGAAGCTTCACGCGCCACACGAGCGTGGGCCTTCCGCACACGTCGATGACGACCCGCGCCAGCGCCTCGTCCATTGGTATGAGGGAGTACGCAAAGCGCTTCACCTGCGCGGTTTTCGCAAGCACCGCGGAAAGGGCCTGGCCGAGGACTATGCCGACGTCCTCCACAAGGTGGTGAGCATCCACATCGAGATCGCCTTTTGCATCCACATCAAGCAGGAATCTGCCATGAAACGCCATGCTGGCAAGAAGGTGGTCGAAGAATGGCAGCCCTGTCCGGACCTTCCCGTCCCCGAGCGCGTCGGGATCCAGGGTCAAAGTGACATCCGTCTCGCGCGTGGCGCGCGCGATCCGCACTTTTCGAGAAGCCACTTTCGTTTTCCACCTTTCGAAAGGCCGGCGCGGGGGAGCCCGCCCTTCAAGCTATCTCACAATTGTAGTGATGGGGAAAGGAAAATCAAGGGCGCGACTTATTCCCTCTCGTGCAGCAGCACCTTCAACTGTTTGATCTCGCTGACAAGACGGTCACGCGTCATGTCGCGGAACCGGCGGGGATCATCTCGCGGCTCGTGCATTCCAGCACGGCCACGAGGTTCTGCAGCTCGATCTCATGCGGGTACGCCGGCGGCATGAAGTCCTGGATGGTCTCCTCCAGGTCCCCCTTGGTAACGAAAACGTGATTGTTCATTGCGGAAAGGAACTTGGCGCGGATGAGGACCGACTCCAGGTCAGCGCCGGAGAACTCGTACTTGTATCTGCGGAAAATCTCCCCCACGTTGACCTTCTGGATCCGCAAGGAAAGCTTCTTCACGAGCGTGGTAAACAGGTCCTCCTTCTCCTCGATGCCCTCGGGGTAGAACAGGGCAAGATGCTCCTCCGCCCTCCCCTGGCGCTTGAGGTCGATGGGGAGAAGGTCGGGCCGGCAGGTTATCAGGAACCAGATGATCTTGCCCCGGTACTCGGTGTTGCCCATGAAGGAGGCGATCTGCGCGAAGATCCGGTTGCTGGTTCCCGAGTCCCCTTCCTGGTTCCTGTCCCCCAGGAAAGCGTCCGCTTCATCTATCATGACGCCCACCGGAGACATGGCCTTGAGGATGTTGAGGCACTTCTCCAGGTTCGATTCCGTCACTCCCTGCCACTTGGAGCGGAAGTTGCGGAACTTCACGATGGGGATTCCGATCTCCCCTGTGAACGCGCTCACCATGAAGCTCTTGCCCGTCCCCACGGGACCAGAGATCAGGTACCCCATGGGGAGGACGTCGAGGCGGGCTTCCCGAATGGCCTTGGCGGCGCTGTGAAAACGCTTCTTCACGAACTCATGCCCCGAGACGGCGGACAGGTCGTGCTCGCTCTCAATGAACTCCAGCAAACCCACCGCTTCCGCCTCGATGATCTGCTTCTTCTTTTCCTTGAGGTAGGCCAGGCTGATCTGCCGGTCCTCCTGGAAGCTCTCCGCGGCGAGCTGGTTGAGGTTCATGAGGTTCAGACCGCTCGTGATTGCCGCGAACTCCGGGACGGTCAATCCGTCCTCGAGGAGAAGCTTGTCCTGCCCCTCGAGGAAGCTCAGGAAGCTCGAGCGCACCGTCTCATCAGGGATGGGGATGTTGACCTTGATGGCCCCCGGGGAGCGGACAATGGAAGGGTTCAGGTCCGCGAGGTTTTCCGTGAGGAGCAGGATGGACACGTCCCCCTGCGTGAAGATGGGGTCCGTGGCCCAACGGTTGAGCGTCACGAGGCAGTAGCGGTCCTCATCCGTGTAGCGGGAGATGTCCGTGTTCGGGACAACCGTCTCCGCGTAATCGACGATCAGGACGATCCGTTTGTTATGGGAGATGTTCGCGTAGAAGTATTTCTCAAGCTGCGACAACGCTTTGATGGGATTGCGCGTGAGGAGGTTCCCCGGGGTGGCATGAGGAGCGAGCTGGCGCATCTTTGCCAGAAAGTCCTTCTTCATCTCGGGCGTGCAGAAGGTCACACCGGAGGATCGGTCATAGAACACAATGATGTCCCGGTTGCCGAAGAGGACTTCAGAGACGTAGTCCTGGATTTTGACGAAGTTGAACTCCCCCTGCTTCATCTTGTGGGGCAGGAAGTCCCGGATATTGCCGGACAGGATATAAAGGTTGGCCGTTTTCGAGCAGTACTTGTACGAAAGCTCCTGGGCCCAGGCCGGGAGAACCTTGATGAAAGGCAGATTTTTGACGATGAGCTGTTCTGCCATGTTCCCCTCCCAAGGAAAATCGCAGTCTCAAGTATACGGGCTGCGCGGTGGGCGCGTCAACACCAGTTATGCCAGCTTTCTCTCGCGCGCTTCTTCCATGATCCTGCGGTTCCATCTGTTGCGCGACAGGAAGGAGCTTCTCTGCGACGGCGCGTCAATACGGCTTGCCCTTTCCTGGAGGCTTTTCACCGCCTTGCTCAGCACGGTCTCCTTGTCATCGACTTCCTCACCGCTGGTTTCGGGAAGAATGACTGCGTAGAGATAGTTGTACCAATACCCGTTGGGATCTTCTTCTACCGACCGTTCCGAGCGCGTGAGCTTGTGCAGCTCCGGGATCCCCTCATCAAGGGAACCGCGAAGGCCCAGCAGGCACGCTCTCATCCCGGTCAGGCTTCTGCGGACAAAGGCATCCCCCCGGCTCAGGCGGAAGCATCTGCCCTCCACGGAGGCAAAGCCATCCGACCAGGACGGTTTCTCCGCGGAGGGAAACTGAAACTCTGCTTCCGCTGCAAGAGCCTCGTCGAGGCGCAAGGAGGCCTCCTCGAGCTCGTCGGAAAAGTACAAGCCTTCCGCAAGGAAAAACAGGACTTCGCGGGACGGCTGAAGGGCCGACAGCAGGTGCAATCCGTGCTCCAGCTCCCCTCCGTACGCGGCGGCGCGTCCCAGCCATGCGCGAAGCACGGGCACGGCGGCAGGGAGGGAATACAGCGTGACCACGCTCAGGCAGGCCTGGAGAGTGACACAACAGTCTTCGTAAGCGCCAAGGAGGAACTGGACGCGCGCCTGGAGGAACAGAAGGAAAAGCTCTGCCTCCCTGCGGCAGACGGTCCGCGCCTCGGACCTTCCACGCTCTATCGCCGCGAGGCATTGCGTGAAGCGCCCGCTGATGAAAAGGGCCACCGCCAGATGGCTGCAAGCCATGAGCGACGCTCCCGGGTCTCCCGCCTCATGTGAGAGCCTTTCCGAAAGGCCAACGTATTCCGCCGCTTCGCTCAGTTTTCCGTCCGCAAGCATTGTGACGCCAAGCCAGAGATACGAGGCGCGCTCTCCCGCTTCAGCGCGCGGGGAGCGCTTCTTGTTCACCGCAAGGCGTTCGGCGGGGGCGGAGTGCTGCTCCTGGAAAAGGAGAAGGGCGCGCTTGGCTTCTTCCAGGGACACGGCGGAATCTCCCCGGGCCAGGGAATGCTTGGCGAGCTCCGTCCAGGCTTCTCCAAGCAACTCCTGGCTGCACGAGGATCGCGTGACCTCCATCACCGCGGGGCGGGCCGCGTCAGCGGGCTCCCTGCTGCCTTCCAGAAGAGCCGCACGCAGCCTGCCGCACGCCATGAGCGCGGTGATCTCACCCCGCTGGGAGGGGGTCGGCTCCGCGGAGAACTCCAGCTTTTCCGGGTCGCAGAATGTACGCGCGCCCCCGATATCGCCCTCATCGAGCTTGCGCCGGATGATCTCGGGCAGGACGCGCAGGGCGAGGTCCGTGCGTCCGTTTCGCGCCAGGAACGTGAAGAGGAGGACCGCGTGAGGGTATTTGCCGGCATCCCACAAGGTGCACAGGTACGTCAGGAAACGGTCCCTCAAACGGGTCCCCTCGGCGCCCAGTTCCCCTTCCAGCTTGCGCCGGAGGATGGGGAACCGAGGGATGAGGGATTCCTCCTCCGCAACGAGGCCGGCCGCCACGAGGCTGGACAGCGTCTTTTCAGCGGGCTTCTGCTCGAAGCCCGCCTCAACGAGGAACGTCATGAACGCACGCCGGTCCAGGAGCCCTCCGGCAAGAGAGACGGCGTACAGGAGGAGGAAGGCTTCCTCGTGCAGCGTACGGATGAGATACCATGAGACGGAAAGCGGATTGGCGGGAAGACTTGCGTCATCATGCGCCACGGGAAGCCACTGGCGGCGCTCCGATGAAAAACGGATGAACCCCGCCCGGTGGAGGTATTGCAGGTACGAGACCACGGACACGTACAAGCCTCCCGAGCGCCGTCTCAGGCGCCTCAGGAGGGATTCAGGAAGAGCGAGTCCGGGATAGAAATGCGCGCACAAGGATCGAAGCTCACGCTTTCCCAGGGGATGGACGAGCAGCGATCTTACGTTGAGGGAGGAAAACTCCTCCGGCAAGACGGCGTCCGTCGAAGAAACGACCGGAACGAAATCCGCGAAGGCGAGGAAGTCCCCCATGAGGCGGGCTGCAACCCGGCGCGCCTCGGGGTGGTACCCGTCCACCCCGTCGCAGAGAAAGAGCGCGGGAAGCCGTTTGTCCGACGCCATGCGTATCCATGCGGTGAGGCACAGCCGGTAGCCGATCATGAAGTCTTCCAGGACATGGTCAGGGCACAGCGCCCCGTTGCCGTCCGTCTCAGCGCGCAGCAGCCAGGCGAGCAGGGGGGAGACATCCGCCCATGCCGCGCGCTCCACGCCCACGAGATACCGCGGGGCCGAGGAGAGCACGCCGGGGGAAAGGCTGTTGAGGAACGGATGGAGGGGGGAACGCCTCTTGAAAAGCGTTCGAGGCCTGAGGACGGTGATCTCACGGCCTCCGCTCACGAGGCGCCGGGCAACCTCGTTCAAAATGGCGGACTTGCCGGCTCCGGACGGACCGTAGAGGTGGAGGATCTCGCGAGACTCCCCCGTGTTCAACCTGTCGCCAATGACGTCCAGCGCCCGGGCAATGAGCGGCTCGCGAAACCACGGCCGCGGCTCTTCGGAGGGCGCGAGGTCCGTCTCCGGCGTCTGGTTGGGGCCGGTGACCTGGTACAAGGAGGTGCTGCGGTCGAAGGCCAGAAAGTCGGACAGGAGCCCAGCGCATTCGGGCGTGCACCACAGCCCTTCTTCCTGCTCCGCCTCAGAGAGCAGCTCTCTCATCCTCTCCGCAGTCGGCGCGGGCTGCTCCGCCGTCGAGCCCGCGACAAGGAGCGCGAACCCGAACAGCTCCGCCCGCCTGGCTTCCAGGAAGTCCAGGATCCGCAGGAGCGCGGCAGCAACGCCGCTTGCGTCCAGGTCCTCCTCCGGGCCGAGATCGATGAGCCATGCTCCTTGTCCGAGGGCGGTCATTGCCGTCTTTCGTGATCCGAGTGAGCCTGCGAGACCTGATTCGATGCCGGGGAGGCTGGAAGCTCGCAGCCGCGTGAGCTGCCTGTAATTGCGCAGCTCCGCGTAACAATATACCATGGAGAGGATTATCCACGATAAACTTCATTTTTGAAAGAGTGGACGCATGAGCGGGGCCTACCAGTGATCTCTGGAGGAAATCTGTTTCAGCGTTTTGCGCTGCGTCGGTTCGGGCTCCACGTCAGTCTGGCCGATCAGGATGAGCAGGATCACGCGCATGGAGAACGGAACGGTGAGAAGCTCCCGGACCTCCTCCTCGTCGAAGGTCGTGATGCAGCACGTGCCCAGCCCCTCATGGACGGCCTGAAGCACGATATGGGACGACGCAAAAGCGAGGTCGATGGGATAGGAGAGCTGGCCGTTGGGCATGCGGTAGTCGATGTTGGTGGTGCACACGGCAATAATGGCAGGCGCCTGTCCCACGTACTCCTGGCTGAACGCGGCCTCCATCACCTTCTGCCTGGTTTCCTTCTTCTGGATGACGACGAACCGCCATTCCTGCCTGTTCTTCGCGGAGGGAGCAAGACGCGCTGCCTCGAGGATCCTTTCGATCTGGTCTTTTTCCAGCGGGTGGGACGTGAAGGACCTGACACTCTTGCGGTTGAGGATCTCAGGCATGACATCCATATTGTTTTCTCAGCGTACACCATGCTGCCCCGGTTGGCAAGGCTGCGTGGCGCTTTTACGTGGCGCTTCGCGCGGTATAGCCTGGAATTGACCTTGGCACGGCCATTCCCTATGCTCCCTTTGGCATGCGCCGCTTGTGGTGGATTTCGATCGTCTTCACGCTCATCGCCCGCGCTCTTTTCTCCCAGGAGCTGCCGATGTCGGAAAAGGATTCGCTTGTCGATGACATGCGGGTGATCGGCTCCTTCCACCCCCGCCTGGAAGGCTCGGAAGGAGAGAAGCGCGCCGTCACTTTCATCGAATCACGCCTTGCGTCGCTCGGTGTCGCCTATACTCCGTTCGATTTCAGCGACTCGGACTTCGAGCACTCCTTTTCCTCCTGCGTGCGCGTCGACATCCCGGGACGCGTACGGGACACCCTGATCGTGGCGGTCCCCCTGGACCAGCAGCCGGACGCGGAGGAGGGGAAGGACGGATCGGTCAACATCGCCCTGGCGCTGGACCTGATCAGAAGGACGGCGCACGTTCCGCCCTCGGTTTCCCTCACCGTGCTGTTCCTGGGCGCCGAGTTCGGGGACACGGATGTGTACCCCATGGGCAGCACCCTGTTCCTTCGGGACTTCCAGCCTGACTACCGCGCAGCGGTGATCTACCTCAACCTCCGCGAGGTGCCCGCGCGAATCCTCGTGCGCGGAGGCGGGAGAGGCATCGTCACGCCGTACTGGCTCATGAACCGGAGCGTTGACGCCTTGCGCGCGGCCGGCATTCCGTATGTCCTGCGCGGGGATGAAAGCCAGATCTTCCGCCTGGCCTCCGTGGCAGAGCGGACGGCAATCGAACCCTACCTGAAAGCCGGCTATCCTTCGGTGGAGCTGGATGGGGAATACGGCGCCGTCACTGGCCGGGAGGCCGCGGACTGGATGACATCGTTTCCCGTCTTTTTCCAAACGCTCATTCAGGAAACCATGACCGGGATCCCCGAAGACTGGGACCGCCACTATCTGCTCTTCCAGCTCGGCGATTACCCGCTCATCATAACGGAAAGGGCGTATATCACCATCCTCGTGATCGCTCTTTCGGCGATGCTTCTCTACTCCCTCGCCTTCCATAATGGGATGCGGAGATACCTCCGTACGCTGGTCAGGAACCTGCCTGCCCTCCTGCCCATCACGGGCATCGCCTTCCTCTTCCTCTTTGCGGGGACCCTCGCTGTGCAGGGGATCCAATCGATGCGGGGGTTCTCCGCGCTCTGGTCCTATGCTCCCCTCCCGGCGCTCCTGCTCAAGGCGTGCGTCGCCCTCCTCCTGTATAGCGCGCTGTACAACCCGGCCCGCAGGCTCCCCTTCCCGCGAAACGGGACCTTCTACTCGGCCGCGGCCCTCTTCATCCTCCTGGTCGACATTGCCGTGGTGGCCGCGTTCAACGTCTCTTTCACCTACTACTTCCTCTGGGCTTTCATTTTCGTTTTCCTCTCCGCCCTCGTGCGTCCGCGTTACGCAAAAGTGCTGCTCTTCATCCCGGCCCCTTTCTGGGGAGTGCGGGGCCTCATCAAGGTCTTCACCATGCCCGCGCTCCCGCTGTGTCATTTCCTCCTCCTCTCCCCGATCTGGGGGAACCTCTTCATCGCCGCGGCGTGCCTCCCGTTCATCCTCGTCGTCCTGAGGCTCGGCCTCATTCTCCCCGGACGCGGCGTGTTGAGGCGGCGCGTGCGGGAATACGTTTTCGCCGGGGCCTTGCTCCTCGGGACCGCGGTCCTTGCGACGCGGCTCGTGGTTTTCTCCCCGTTCTCCGCGCAGAACCCCCAGCCGCTGGAAGTGACGCAGGCCCTGGAAATCGGGTCCCGGGACGAGGTCACCGGTGACACGCTCAGCGTCACGAGCCCCGCGCCGCTTCGGGCAATTACGGTGGTCGACGCGTCCGGTTCGAGGCGGCTCGCCGCCCCGGGAACCGGCGTGACGCTTCGCCTCAGCCCGCCGGCGTCTTCTCCCGTGAAAATCACCCAGGACTCGAGCGCGTTCTTCAGCCAGCGCACCGTCACGCTGGAGGTGGCCATGCCGTCCAGCCCGCGGGCGGTGGTTGCCACCCTCTCCTCTGCGCAGGACTTCATCCTCTTCGACTGCTCGTTCCCTTTCATCCGGGAGGGCTCCAATCGCTACCGCATCCTCATCGGGGCTTTCGCCCCCAATCCGCTTGAGCTGCAGCTCACCTTACCGGCCGGTGGAGCGTTCACCCTGGGGCTCGACATGGAGTTCAGCCTCCCCCTGATCGGCGCACAGGTCTCGTCGCCCGCAGACACGCGCGCCTCCACGCGCGTACGGGTCCAGAAAAGCATCGAGGTGAAGACGTGAGCGACGCGGCAAGCATCGTCTTCCACGTCGACCTGGATGCGTTCTACGCTTCCGTGGAACAGCGCGACAACCCGTCCCTGGCCGGCAGGCCGGTCATCGTGGGCGCCGCCCCCGGGCGCAGGGGAGTGGTTTCAGCGTGCTCCTATGAAGCGAGGAGGTTCGGCGTTCGCTCCGCGATGCCGATCTCCCAGGCGTACCGGCGCTGCCCGCACGGGGTGTACCTGCCGGTGAGGATGGAGCGCTACATGGAGGTCTCCCGGCAGGTCATGGGAATCCTCCAGGCCTACACGCCCCACATCCAGCAGATATCCGTGGACGAGGCCTTCCTCGATCTCACCGGAACCGAAAGGCTCTTCGGTCCGCCCGTGGACACCGGGAAGCGGTTGAAGGCGGAGGTCAAGGAAAAGACGGGGCTCGTGATATCGGTGGGTATCGGCCCGAACAAGTACATCGCCAAGCTCGCCACGAACGCGGGCAAGCCGGACGGCCTCCTGATGGTGGAGCAAGGGCGGGAGGAAGAGTTTCTCGACGGGATTGCCCTTTCGCAACTCTGGGGGATCGGGGAGAAGACCCTCCAACGCCTCACCGAGCTGAACATCACCTCGGTCCGCCAGTTGAGGGGATTCGCGGAGGGGGAGCTGGCGCGGCTCTTTGGTCACGGCGCCGCGGCGTTCCTGAGCGCCGCCTCACGCGGGGGGGACCCGGGCATTTTCTCCGAGGAACCACGCAGCAAGTCGCTCTCCAGCGAGACGACGTTCGAGAGGGACAGGAAGGACCGCGCCGGCATCGAGCGGGTCCTCCTGGAGCTGTGCCACCAGGTGACCTTCCGCATGATCGAGGAGGGGTGGAAGTCCAAGACCGTGTCCCTGAAGGTCCGGTTCCACGACTTCACGACCGTCAGCGCGCAGAAAACCCTCAAGCACTGGGTTTCGTCCACGGAGGAGCTCGACGAGGTGGCGCGCGAGCTGCTGGAGTCGCGGTGGAACGGCGGCACTCCCATCAGGCTTGTCGGGATCGGTTTCTCCAACCTGATCCCTTCGGAAGCACAGGATCAACTGGAGCTGTTCGCCGACGAGTTCTCCCGACAGAAAAAGGTGGAGGAAGCCGTATTCAAGATCCGACGAAAGATGGGTGATGTCTCCCTCACGAAAGCGAGCCTTATTGACGGGGATGCACGGGCGCGGAAACCGCCGCGTCCCCCTGCCAGCTCTTGAGCATGCCCTTCGCCTTCCGCAAATCCTTCACCTGGCCTGCCGTGGGGCTGGGGAGCTGCTCCATGGAGGAAATCACCTCTTGAATGATCTCCCTGGCTTCCTGCGCGTCTGACATGTCTTTCAGCTCCACCGCGCCCTCGTAGGAGCAGCCCTTTTCGAACGCTGTCTTGGCGACCGCGAGCTTTTCAGCCTTTTGTTTCTGCTCCGAGCGCCGGTTGTCCGCGGACCAACCCCGGTTGTGCAGCGTTTTCGCGAGCTCCGTGGAGAAGTCGAAGCTGTTGTTCTTCTCTTTCCCGGCCGCCACTTCCGCCAGGTTCAGATCCACGGCCTTGCGGCCGAGGGAGACGGCCCAATCGGTGTTTCCGAAAGAAATGGGCCAGCCGGGCAGCTCGCGGTAGAGCTGGCCCAGGACGAAATACGCATCAGAGCGATCCGGGTTGAGGGACAGGACCTTGAAGAGGAGGTCCCTGATGTCGGTTGCCTTGCCCAGGGCGTTGAACATCCCTTTGACCTGCCCCCATCGACCAATGTTCGCGGATTTCCAGAAATAGCCCAGGTCGTTGCCAGGATCAGCGGCAATAGCCTTGTCCGCATATCCCTCGCCTTCCTCGAAAATAGCCAGGACTTGATCCTGCGGTTTCTTCCCCTTGTCCGCCAGGTCCCCGAGCTCGATGTTCTCCCGTGAGATTCGCCAGTACAGCTCGGCCTGTTCCTTGCCGTCCTGGGATTGCGCCACGGCGTCCAGAAGCAACGCCTTGGCATCGGCGAACTTGCCCTGATCGTGGAGGTCGTCAGCCTGGGTGACTACGTCGTTGAAATCCGCCAGGAGGACGGCGGCGGGGAGAAGGAACATCAGTACGAGCACCATGGATCGACGCATGCGTGTTTCTCCTCTTGAGCAGTGGTTGGGTGTCTAGTATGTGCCGGCCTTCATGGCCCGAACCTTCACGTCCATTCCCAGCTCGAGGATGTAGCTGGTCCCGGGCCTGATCTCGACGTCCCCAAGCTCGACGCTGAATGCGCCGGAAGCCACCCGGATCCTGTGCCGCCCGGGCTGCACGGGGATGCGCTCCATTTCGCTTCGCGGGTTCACGAGCCTGCCGTCGATGAATATCCGTACGGCGGACCGCGGATCATCCCGATGCATGTCGGGGTCAAGATAGTGCCGCGGAATGACGAAGCTGAGCGTCGACGGCTGGATGACCGGCTGCAAGGGAGCGTTGATGACGAGCGGATTCAAGACGACGTTCAGCGTGAGCGGGCTCATGACGTTCACCTGGGCGGAATAGTCCTGGTAGCCGTACGCGGAAACCTGGACGGAGTGCGGGCCGGGAGCCACGTACGGAACCCCCTGGACTTGCACTCCGTCAATGAACACGGAGGCCGATTGCACGTTGACATTGACGGCCAGAGGGAATCCGGCAGGCTGGACGGGCTGCGCGAGCGGCGTGGGGGGCGCGGGCTGCAGGTTGACGGAAAACGTCTGGTTGCCGCTCACCATGACGGGCCCGTTGAAAGCGAGATACCCGTCCGCCATCACTTTGACGTTGTGCCCGCCTCCTGTCACTTGGGTCTGGTTGCCGGGGAGTTGCTGGTTATCCACATATATGACAGCCCCGGGCACATTGACGACGACGGTCAGGGTCCAGATCTTCTTCGGCATGAACTGGGCGTGCGCAGTCACGGCGGACACAACGACGAACAGGGCAAACGCGAGCGTTGACACCGGTCTGTTCATTCCCTCTCTCTCCTTACGGCGCCGGGGAGTATACCGAAAGTCCATGACACTTGACAGGGGCGGGAAAATCGGCTTCCCTACGTGGAAACTCGATGCTGCAACAGTTCTGTGTCCTGAAAGGAAATCCGCCGCAATGAAGCATCTGCGCGTCATCCTCATCATGGCAGCGGCACTCGGCCTTGTCACCTGCGCCAAGCCTCCCCAGGCCGCCATCGACGCGGCGCGCGCCGCCGTGCAGACAGCAGCGGACACCATTGACATCCTGACCTACGCGCCGGATTCGCTTCGCGCCGCCCAGCAGAAAATGGACGCGCTCAACGCCGAGCTTTCGGCGCAGGAAAAGAGGTCCCCTGTTTCCCGCAGCTATGACGACGTCAAACGGCTTGCGCAGGAGACCGCCGCCGCCGCCCAGGAGGCGGAGGCGGACGCGCAAAGCAGCAAGCAGCAGGTCGCGAAGGACGCCGCGGCTCTCATAGAAAAAATCGGCGCGGAGATCCCTGACTTCGAGGCAAAGGTGTGGACCGCCAAGAGAGTCCGCGGCATCAGGATGGATGCAATCACCCCGCTTGCCCTGGTGGCAGACCAGGCCAGGCTTGCGCTTGATGACGCCCGCAAGGACCTGGATACAGGCGCGTTCGCGGCGGCCAAGGCAAAGGCCATGGCCGTGGAGGACTGGCTTTCCCAGGGTGAGGAAACCATTTCCGAACAGACCCGGGTGGCGAAGAACAAGTAGCTCATTGGCGCCGGCGAGCCCGCTCACCGGGCGTCGAGAAATCCCATGATGCGAACCCGCCGCTCTTCGAAATAGGACTTCCAGACGGGCGCAACCCCATCCGCAAGATTATCGAGCTTCAGAACCACCACCCCGCCCGTATCCTTTCGGTAATCCCCCACGGGGATCGGCTGCAGAGCCGTCACCGAAGCGCCGCCCGCGCTCACGGTGATGTCCGCCCGCAGAATGATCGAGTCTCCGACAAGGGCATCCAGCCCGTCAGGGTCCGGGGGCTGGCTGTGAGCCATTCCCGAGATGAAGTTCCCCAGGGAGTACATGATGAGCCGCTGCGTGCCGCGCACGCTCACCAGTTCGTAGCGCTGGAGCACGTGAGGATGGTGGCCCCAGACGATGGTGGCGCCGCTCTCCGCCAGACGGCGGAAAAAGGCCCGCTTGGCAGCCGCGGGCTTCTGCGCGTACTCCCGGTCCCCATGATAGGAAATCACGAATACGTCGTAGAACGGGCTCGTGTCCTTGACAAGCTGCTCGAACCGACGGGCATCCTCCTCGTTTTCATAGTCCACCACGTCGACGTAGCGGCCTCCGCCCCATTGATTGAGGAACTGCGTGACGGCAATGAAACCGATTCGCACTCCCTTTCTGACGATCAACAGGGGAGTGAAAGCCCGACGAGGATTGCCCCTGACCCCCGAGAAAAAGAGCCGGCGGCCCGCGACGCCCTCCAGAGACACAAGCGCGCGGACGGTTTGAAAAACCCCCTCCTCCCGGCCGTCGAACGCGTGGTTGTTGGCCGTGGACAGGACGTCGATGCCGGCATCAAGGGCTGCCCGAACGTATTCCCGGTTGGCGTTGAACAGCGGATACCCTGATGCCGGGCGCGTCGAGTCGACGGGGAACTCAAGATTGGCAAAAGCCAGGTCGCTCGCCTGGAACACCTCCGCCACGGCCTGGTAGATCTCTCCGTAGTCTGCCATGCGGGAAAGGTCGGGATGCGTCATGATATCACCGACGAATGCCAGGCGAAGGGTTGGCTCCGGAAGTCCTCGGAGCGGGCGTGGCATCCGCGGATCAGCGGCCGCGCCGGGAACGAGCACGGCGGTCGCCAGGAGGCAGAGCGCAATCCGCGGTCCGGCGCGGCGCCGACGGCGAGCGAAGATCACTCCGAGCCCATCCTTCCTATCTTTGCACGCGGCCGCTTCCGGACCCTTCCATGAGCGCCCTGACTTCCGCGACTGAGAGGAGGGGGAGGTCCCCCGGGATGGAATGCTTCAGACAGGAGGCCGCCACGGCGAACTCGAGCGCTTCCTGCGCGGACGGGAGGTTGCCCAAACCATAGATGAGGCCCGCGGCAAACGCGTCTCCGGTCCCGACCCTGTCCACGATATCGGTGATCTCGTACCGGCGCGAGACGAAGAGCTCCTTCCGCGTGGCAAGGATCGCCGACCACCCGTTATGGTCCGCGGACTTGCTCTCCCGAAGCGTGATGGCGGCGTGGGTGAGGTTCGGGTAAGCGGCGAGCACCTTGCGGGCAAGGACCTGGTAGGCGGCAGCGTCAAGCTTCCCTGACTCGACGTCCGCCTGTGCGCTGATGCCCAAGGCGTTCTGGCAGTCTTCCTCATTCGCCATCGCTACATCGACGGACTTCATCAAGTCTCCCATGATTTCGGGGGCGCCCTTGCCGTATTTCCACAGGTTCTTACGGTAGTTCAGATCACAAGAAACGGTCAGCCCCTTTTCACGGGCGCGTTGGACAGCCTCCCGTGAGAGCTCCGCCGCGGAGTGAGAGATTGCCGGGGTGATCCCCGTGATATGGAACCACGTGGCCCCGGTGAAAGTCTTGTCCCAGTCGATGTCACCGCGCCGGGCCTCCGCCAGGCTCGAGCCAGCCCTGTCGTAGATGACCACGGACGGCCGCTGGTTGGCCCCCGGCTCGAGGAAGTAGACGCCCAGGCGGTTCCCTTTGCGGACGGCGAGCGAGGTATCCACGTTATGGCGGCGCAGCTCCCCCAGGCAAGCCTCTCCAATGACGTTGGGCGGGATGACCGAGACGAAAGCGGCGTGGCAGCCGAATCCGGCGAGGGCAACGGCCACGTTGGCCTCTCCGCCCCCGAACGTCGCTTCCAGGAGGGGGCTCTGGAAAAGCCGTTGCGCCCCTGGGGGCTTCAGACGAAGCATGATCTCACCGAACGCGACGTACTTTGCCATTCTCTCCCTCCTTCTCACTTTCTACGCGGCGTGAATCAGAAAAAACACCACGGCGGCCAACCCTCCCCCTGTCAGGATTCCCGTCCCGATCTCGATCAGCGTGTGGCCGATGTTCTCGTTGAACGACCCCAGATTCAGGTTCCCGTTGGCTCGTGACAGTCTGTTCAGGGCTTTTGCGTGGCGCTCGACCGCGCCGCGAAGCCGAAAGGAGTCGTAGATGATGATGATGGAAAAAACGCAGGCCACGGCAAAGACGTCGGAGCCGAACCCGCTCCTGAGACCGACGGAAACCGAGAGCGCCGTTACAAAGGCGGAGTGGGCGCTTGGGATGCCGCCGGCGGAAAAGAACCAGGAGAACGCCAGCCGCCGTTCGCGAAGGGAGTACAGGACCACTTTGAACGCCTGGCACGCGAGCTGAACGCCCACCGCAGTGAGCAGGCTCATGGCCAGGGGGACTGCTGGCGCCATGGCCAGGAGTGTATGCAAAAGAGCGCACCTTGACAAACGGCGGAGGCCGGATCACTTTTGACGGGATGAGTGAGTTGAAACGCGGAGCCTGTGAGGACTTTACGGAAGCCCTTGTGGACAGGATCCTCGATTCGTATCGCGAGCTGGGCGGGATCAACCACCTGGAGGGGCCGAACCTGCCCTCCCAGCAGAGCATCACAAGGATCGTGGAGACGCTGGAAGCGCTGATCTTCCCCGGGTTCCGCGCCGAAGAGAAACTGGACCTCGCCGGGCTGCGCTACGCCGTCGGGGACAAGGTGGTCTGGCTGACCCGGGCCCTGGGTGCGGAGGTGGAGAAAAGCCTGCGCTATACCTGCAGGATCAGAAGCGATTGCGGCAGGCATGAAGACTGCACGGGAGAGGCGCGGGAGATCGTCCAGGACCTCCTGGACCTCGTGCCCGCCGTGAGGCAGAAGCTGAGCCTCGACGTGGAAGCGGCGGACCGCGGGGACCCGGCGGCCCGGTCCCAGGAAGAAGTGATCCTCTCCTACCCCGGCGTTGAAGCCATCATGGTTCATCGCATTGCCCACGAGCTGTGGCTCCGGGAGGTTGCCATGATCCCCCGTATGATGAGCGAATACATCCACGGCAAGACGGGGATCGACATCCACCCCGGCGCGGCCATCGGGGACTCCTTTTTCATCGACCATGGGACCGGGGTCGTCATCGGTGAGACCACGGTGATTGGGAACAATGTCAAGCTCTACCAGGGCGTCACCCTCGGCGCCCTCAGCATCAAGAAGGAGCTGGCCAACCGTAAGCGGCATCCCACAATAGAGGACGACGTGACAATCTACGCGGGGGCAACCATCCTGGGCGGCAACACGGTGATCGGGCGCGGCTCGACCATCGGCGGAAACGTGTGGCTGACGGAAAGCGTCCCACCGGAGAGCAAGATCTACCACACCCCGACGCAGAGGGCGCGCTCCGCCGCTTCCGGGGGCGTGCGCAGGGAAGGGCGATAATCATGCGGATCGGCATCTGCTGCTACCCGACGGCCGGGGGAAGCGGCGTCGTGGCCACGGAGCTGGGCAAGCATCTTGCCGAACGGGGCCACTCGGTGGCCTTCATCAGCTACGCCAACCCGCTGCGGCTTCGCGAGCTGCCCCCCCGCGTGTGCTACCATGAGGTGGACCAGGACAGTCATCCCCTCCTGAAGCAGTTTCCGCACAGCCTCACGCTCACGGCAAAAATGGTGGAAGTGGCGCGCACGCACAAGCTGCAGATCATGCACGTCCATTACGCAATCCCCTTCGCGGCGGCCGCCATCCTTGCCCGGCAGATCGCGCCGGAGCTCAACCTGAAGGTGGTCACGACGCTTCATGGCACGGACATCACGCTGGTCGGCGCCAGCCCGTCCTTCAAGCCGGTCACCGAGTTCTCCATCGAGCAGTCAGACGCCGTGACGGCGGTCTCCTCATTCCTGAGGGAGGAGACCTATCGCGCGTTCGCCATCGAAAAAGAGATCGACGTTGTCTACAACTTCGTCGACCCGCCGCGCCACCACGCGCATTCGGTGGCGTGCATCCCTGAGAAATCCTCGGCGCGTCAGGTCACGCTCATGCACATCTCCAATTTCCGGCCCCTCAAGAGGCTCGGGGATGTCGTGCGCATTTTCGCCCGCGTGCGGGAAAAGATGGACGCCCGGCTCGTGCTCGTCGGAGACGGGCCGGAATACGGAAGGACCCGGGAGCTTGTGGAGTCCCTGGGCCTGACGAATGCCGTGCGCTACGTCGGGGTGGTGGAAGACGTGGCCCCGCTCCTGGGCGCCGCGGACGTCCTTCTCCTCCCCAGTGAGACGGAGAGCTTCGGCCTGGTTGCGCTGGAAGCCATGGCGAGCGGGGTCCCCGTTGTCGCAAGCGACGTAGGCGGCCTGCCGGAAGTCGTGGCCCATGGCTCCACCGGCTTCCTTGCTCCCGTGGGAGACGTGGATGCAATGGCGGGCTACTGCCTGCAACTGCTGGAGGATGTGACTGTCCTGAAACGCTTTTCACGGGCCGCGCGCAAGCGCGCCGCGGAGTTCGATTATCGAACCATTGTCCCGCAATACGAAGCGGTGTATGAGAAAGTGCTGGGAGCGCCCGTCACGGCAGATCACGGACCGACACCCGCCGCTCACGGACCGGGCCAGCGCGCCGAGTCGAGAGGCTAAGAGCCGCATCGCGCTTCGCGCGATGCGGCCCCGCGCGCAATAGCTCGCTCGGGCTAGTTGAGATTCCTGAGACCGCCCACCTGGGAGACGTAGCTGGTTTCGAGCCCCTGGATCTGCTTCACAATGGAGAGAAACTTGTCCGCCTCACCCTGGTTGGTGTACGGACCAATCCTGACCCTGTAGTACGTGCCTCCATGGACGTCATACGAGAACACTTTCCCCGAGAGTCCCTTGTCGGCCAGGGTGGCGATCAGCTCGTCGGCCTTGGACTGGCTCTTATAGGAACCCGTCTGGATCCAGTAATCGACTGATCGGCGCGACTGCTCCCTGGGCCTGGCCGTGACCTTCACGGGGGAGGGTCTTTTCGGCACCGCGGCCATACGCGGACGGGGCGAGGTGACCGAGGGATGAACCGCGGGCGCGTGGGGCTGGGCCTGGGCAGCGGGCCCCTGCGGTTGGACCTGGGTGGTTGGCCCGAGCGGTTGGCCCTGCGTGCCGGGAGTCTGGGGCGGCGTCTGCGGTTGTGCCAGGGGCGGCGTCTGCGGTTGTGCGCCGGGCGCCTGCGGGATGTTCGTCTGCGGTCTTTCGGCCCCTTCGCCGATATAGAAATGCATTGTCTGCTGCTCTCCGGGTTTCGGCTCCGTCCCCGGGGCGGCCTGGCCCTGGGGCTTCTGCTGCGAGTACTCGAAGACCTGCGGACCCGGACCCGTGATCGGGTTGATGGCCCCCGGGAGGGGTGGATGCCGCCAGCGGCTTCTGCCGAAGGAGGTACACGCCCACGATGAGGACGATGACCACGAACACGCTCACGGAGAGCACGACCCAAAAGATTCTCTGCTTTTCCATTCCTCACACCTTCAGGCGACGGGCGAGCCGCGCGACGCGCCGCTCCAGAGAGCGCGCACTGCCGCAGTTCAGCACACTATAAGTATCGACGCCGGGGCCAATAGATTGAGGGCTCACGTCCCGTTGCGCGTTGATGCGCGGCCATGCGTCGCGCAAAAGAAGGGAGTCCCGCCGCATGGCGCGTACAAGGCGCATCAGCGCAGGAGCCCGCACGAACACCACGGCAGTGCAGACCCTGTGGAGCCCTGCGCGCTGGAGAAGTGGCGCGTTGATCACGACGCTCCCCTCCGTCTTGTCGATGAAGCGGAGTATCCTCTCGGTGATGGCCGGATACAGGATGCCCTCCAGGCGGGTCCGTGATGCCGCGTCGTTGAAAACGACCCTTCCCAAGGCGCGCCTGTCCACCCCTCCGCCCGCGGCCCGCGCCACGGGTCCGAAGGCGGCAATGACCTCCTCCGCCTTCTCCGCAATCACCTCGTGGCTCAGCTCGTCAGCGTCCACCACGGCGAACCCGAGGGAGGCAAAGACGCGGGCCGCGCTGCCTTTCCCGGAGCAATAGCGCCCTGTCAGGCCGACTACCGTCTTGCGAATCTCTTTCACTGTCCCCCCATTTGCATAACGGCAGGAGAATCACGAGAATTGAGCACAGGAGGCGGAAGTCTCATGGAAAAGCTGAGCTACTGGCGGTTGATCGGCGAAGTGGAGCGTATCGTCAAGGCACGCGTCCCGGGCAGCCATCCGGCGGACTGGACGGAGGGAACCGTCACCGCCGGCCTCCTGAAAAGCCTTGCATCCGAGCTGGATGACACGGAGGTGAGCGGCTTCCGTCAGGGATATACCATCCGCCTGTCGGCGCACCGGCAGCGGGGAAAGCGGGAGACGACAAACGCCGACGTCTCTCTCCTTGTCCGGATTGCCCACCGGGACGGCACCGTGCTCGACGGCGCGGCGTTCGTCGAGACGAAGCTGAAACAGGACAGGAAGAGGACCTTCGATGGATTCCGCCTGCCGGAGCTGAAGAAGCTCTTTCGATCGTCCCCCTTCTCCCAGGTGCTCTTCCTCGACTATGAGGACATCACCTCGTACTCCACCAACCGCTCCGTCCAGTTCCCTCCCCTGGAGTACAGCCCCTGGCGGGGAGGCATCCCCATGACGCCCTGCACGTATGCGGCCGTCATACCAACGAACATCGTCATAGCGCAGCACCTGAACGATACGAGCATCTACGGCTACTCCGTCCCCCTGTCGTACCAGATCGTCTACCGGTATTTCCACGGCTTCGACCTGGACCTCTCGGAGCAGGCCATCCTCGCCGCCCGCGGGCAGCCCACGAAGAAAGGGTTGTCGGAGTTCCTGCTCGCTTTTTCCGTCTTCGAGGAAGGGGTGGAGTCTCAGGAGGAAGCGGACATCAACGGGAAGGTTTGGGGACCGATCGAGTAGCGCCATCAGGGTAGCCCGCGCGGGGCGCGGGCACCGCCAGGCCGTCCGTGGGCACGATGCGCCTAGTGAAATGCGCCCCAGCTATCGCCGATCTCGCAATGCACCTTGAGCGGGATGTCCTGGTCCACGACGTGCTCCATGACGTCCTCGACAACGCGCAGCGTCTTCTCAGCTTCTTCCACCGGAGACTCGAGGATGATCTCGTCGTGGACCTGCAGCAGGATCCGGGCGCCAAGGCGCCCCTCACGCAGCCGGGCGGCAAGCTTCACCATGGCAAGCTTCACGATATCGGCGGCAGTCCCCTGGATGGGAGAGTTCACGGCCACCCTCTCCGCCCCTGACTTCTCAGTCCTGTTTGGGCTTCGAATTGCAATGATCCTGCGGCGGCGTCCCATGAGAGTGGTGACAAATCCGTTCTGTTCCGCGCCCTTGATCGTCTCCTTCAAGAAGCGGTCCACGCCTTCGTAGCGCAGGAAGTACGTCTTGATGAACTTGTCCGCGTCCGACTTTGGAATCTTCAGCCTCTGGGACAGCCCGTAGGCCGACATTCCGTACACCACGCCGAAGTTGATGGTCTTCCCAACCGCGCGCTGTTCAGCGCTGACCTCGCTTTCAGGAACGCCGAAAATCAGCGATGCGGTCTGACGATGGATGTCCCTCCTCTCGCGGAAAGCTTGCAGGAGGACAGAGTCCTGGGACAGGTAGGCCAGGATTGCAAGCTCGATCTGCGAGTAGTCGGCGCTGACAAAGCGCATCCCGGGAGCCGGGACGAACGCGCTTCGAATGCGCCTCCCCTCCTCCTCACGGATGGGGATATTCTGGAGGTTCGGGTCCTTGCTGGCCAGGCGGCCCGTGGCAGCGCCCGTCTGGACGTAATGTGTGTGGAGCCGGCCCGTGCTCTCGTTGATCTGCAGCGGCAGCGCATCCACGTAGGTGGACTTCAGCTTGGTGAGCTTGCGGTGGGCAAGGATCTTCTCCGGCACCGGGTCCTGGGACGCCAGGATTTCCAGCACGTCCTCATCCGTGGAGAAGCCTGTCTTCGTCTTTTTCACCGGCGTGAGCTTCCGCCACGTGAAGAGCACTTCCTGGAGCTGCTTGGTGGAGCTGATGTTGAACTTCCTGCCGCATAGCTGGTAGATCTCCGCCTCCAGCGCCGCAAGGACTGTTTCCATTTCCTGGCTGTATCCCGCAAGCTCGGTGGCGAGCACCCTGATCCCGGTAAGCTCCATTTCCGCGAGCACGACAAGAAGGGGCATTTCCACGCGGGAGAAAAGCGGCATAAGACCCGCAGCCTCCAATTCAGGGAACAGCAGCCGGGAGAGACGGAGCGTGAGGTCCGCGTCCTCTCCTGAGTAGTCGGTGACCTTTTGGATCGGAATATCTTCGAGGGTCTGGTCCTTCCCGACCAGCTCTTCGTAGGGAAGGGACCGATAGCCGAGCCTCTGTTCCGCCAGCCTGTCCAGGCCGTAGCTCCCTTGCTCGCTGTCCAGCATCCAGGCCGCCACCATCGTATCGAAAGAGACGTTCGCGGGAGACACCCCCCAGCGGCGCATCATCTTGTAATCGTATTTCGCATTCTGCCCGACGAGTCGGACCTTCGGGTCCTCCAGGAGGCCGGCGATGCAGCGGCGCGCTTCGCCCTCAGGGATGCACGACGTGTCCCTGGCTCGGACGGGAACGTAGCACGCCTTCCCTTCCTCCACGGACAACGAGAAGCCGAGAAGGACGGCGCGCATCTCATCCCTGCCGTCCGTCTCTACGTCGAATGCATACACGCCGGCGGCCTTTGCCCGGGCCACCCATGCCTCCAGCTCCGACAAAGTGGTAACTGTCGCGTACGTTCCGGGAGCCGTGCTCTTCAGGATGGCCGGGGCAGGCGTCGGTGCGGGTGCCGTGGGCGTGGACGGCGTTGAAGCGCGCGCAGACCGCGCAGACTCCGTGGATTTCCCGGACAGCTTGAGAAGGTCCGCCACGATGGTTTTCATCCCCTGACGCTCCAGAAGCGGGGTGGCCGCGGTCACGTTCAAGGCTATGGGAGGCAGCGTCTCGGGCTGCGGAATCCCCGGCACGTCGCGGCGAAGCGTGACGAGCTCCCGTGAAAGAAGGGCCGACTCTTTTCCCGCGGCAAGTTTTTTCCGAAGGGACTCCGGGGTGATCGAATCGAGACTCTGAAAAATGCCGTCGATGGACTTGTAGCTTGTAAGGAGCTTCAGCGCCGTCTTGTCACCGACCCCGGGAACTCCGGGGACGTTGTCAGATGAGTCGCCCGTCAGGGCAAGGTAGTCGACGATCTGCTCCGGGTACACGCCGCGAGACTCGAAGACCTTTTCCCGCGAGTACTCGACGATGTCGGAGGCGCCTTTCTCCTGCGCCAGCAGGCGGACGTTGCCGCCAATGCACTGGAGAATGTCCTTGTCGCCGGAGAAGACCCAGCAAGGCCTGCCGGACTTCCTGCAGGCATCGGCAAGAGTTGCAATGACGTCATCAGCCTCGAAGCCGTCCGCGCGCAGGCACGGCACTCCAAGGGCCGAAAGGATCTCCTCGATCACGGGCACCTGCGCGTGCAGGTCGGAGGGGGCCTTGTCCCTGTTGGCCTTGTACTGCGTGTAACGTTCGTGACGGAAAGTCGGCACCCGGGAGTCCATGGCCACCACGACATGCCCCGGAGCGAGGTCCCGCACGATCTGGATGAGCGTGCGGAAAAATACGAACACCGAGGATGTGTTCTTTCCCTCAGGGTTCAGGAGCGGCCTGTTCAGAAACGCGAAGTACCCTCGATAGATGACGCTGTAGCCGTCTATCAGGCACAGCTCACCGCTCATGTAGTGATGTCGACGAGCCCCGGTGCAGCCTGCGAGAAGCTGGGCGCGGATCGCGGCCATGCCCGCAGGGAGGCAATCTCCTGGCGCAGGTCATCCATTCTCGCCCTCAGGAGCATCCTGTTTTTTTCATTGTGGGCAATCACCTGCTCGCTCATCTTCTCCAGTGTCGCCTTGAGGCGGGGCACAGTCTGCTCCGTCCGCGGATACGCGGCCTGGTACAGTGTCTCCAACGGCTCGATGACCTTCTTGAGGGAGAAGATGTCCGCGATGATCGATTTCTCCATCTCAACCTGCGCAAGGAGCGTGTCGGCGTCTCCGGAATGGATGGAGGACTCCTCCTGCTCGAGCAGGGCGAGGTAGCCCTGGAACTTCTCCCGCTGGCGCTGCAGCATTTCCCGCAGCCGCTTCAAGAGCGCGATTTTCTCTTCAGTTTTCATGTCGCGTACGTTCGTCTGGTCCATGGCTTGTGCGTTCGATTCGTTCATCGGAGCTCCCCTCCTCATCCCGCGATATTCACACCGGAAACTGCCCCACCCCGCTCCTCCAGGCCCTTGCGGGTGGAGATCTCCTCCCACGCCTCCCGAAGCTCGCTGAGATGCTTCTTGACGATAGAGAGCGGGCCGGGCTCCTTCTTCATGTTCGCCTCCATGAGCTGCCGATTCATGAAGCTGTAGAGGCTGAACAGGTTTTTCGCGAGCATACCGCCCTTCTCGAAGTCCAGGGACGCGGTCAGCTCGGAAAGGATGTCCTGTGCGGCAATGATGTGGTTATTGATCACGTCATAACGCCGGTGGCCCTCGGAGAAGGAGTCCAGGGCCAGGTTCAAGTGGCGTATGGCCCCGTCATACAGCATGACGATCAGCCTGATCTGGTTGGCCGTCTTGATCTGAGTTTCCTTGTACGCATGGACTGGATCATTCGCGTTCACCGTATTCCCCCTCTACCTCGCATGCTCCACGAGCGTGGAGACCGGCACGATCTGGTACCCGAGAAGGCTGAGCTCGTTGATGATGAGATCAAGCTTCTGGAAAAGATAGTCGTCCCTGGGGCCGCCGACCATTCCCACCTGGATGGGGATGATCGAACCAGGCTTCTTCTGCGCGATGATGCGCTCCACGAGCCGCGCCGTGGGAAAGTAGATTCCCCGCTCCCTGTTGAAGTCGGTCGCCGCAACCCAGTCGTAGGTGTCGAGGTCCCGGCCCACGTACATGTAGTTCATCTCCGCCGCGGCGGCAATGATCGCGGAGCTGACGATGTAGTACGGCGCGTGCCACAGGAGGGAAAGCTCGCGGCCGCTGGCGGCGAAGTAGTCGTCCTCGTTGCGCGCCAGGCCCGCCTTGACGAAGTCACGGTCCACGCCGAAGCGCGAATCGGTCATCGGAAAGTACGTCGAGAAAAGGGACCCGACCTCGTGGCCGGATTGCGCAATCTCTCGCACGGCATCGGGGTAGCGACGGACGAACTCCCCGTTCACAAAGAACGTTGCGCGGATGCGGTACGCGGAGAGCGTGTTGAGGATCCCCGTCAGGCCTTCCGCGGAATCCACGGCGTTGAACACCAGGCTGACCTCGCGCCTGTGGATCCGCGAGCCATGCGTGAAGTTCGTGAAGCTGACCGGCTCATCGGCGGTCGGGAACGGCTCGTACACCGTCGTTTCCGGGGGAAACAGCGGCGTCGTCCCGTACCCCTTTGCGTCACGGACCATGACAAGGTTGGCGTAGCTGCCGCGCGCGGAGCTCTCCAGGTACACGCGAAGGTCCTCCGTGGCGGAGCCCGGAGGCGTACGTACCTGGAATGATGCGGCGGGATTCCACGAGCCGCTGGACTCATCGAGGGCGAGTGACCGCCCCTTCACGGAGGTCTCCACCTGGTCTGTATCCGCGGTAAAACCGTACTGACCCGGCTGGGACAGTCCAATAAGAGTCGAGGTCCCCGTGTCCAGGGAGAGCCGCTCAATGAAGTACGCCCCGGCCGTGAGGAGCTGGTCCTCACCCAGCCATGCCACGTGCAGCGGCGACGGGTGCGCTGCCCTGCCCTTCTCTTTCCAGGTGGCGTAGTCCCGCCAGGAGACGGCGTCAGCCTCCATGATTGCGGCGAGGCTCTCATCCGGGGAGAGCACGATGTCCAACACCCCGGTATCCGGGGTCTGCACAAAGCTGCCGTAGTGACCGTCGGCGTCAGGAGAAAGACGGAACACGGTGGTGCCCCGCACGCCGGCGGACCGCGTCTCGCAGAGCATCGTCACGATGTTGCCCGTGGACCAGACGACCTTGCGCACCATCGTGTCACGGGGCAGATACAGGTACGGCAGGTTGAGCGGCGCGCCGTTGGCGTGAAAGTCGTCCGTGGAGAGGTAGTACAGGAAGAGGTTCCGCCCTCCCTTGTTCAGGAGGAGGTTCTTCCCGTCCGGCGACACCCAGAAGGAGTCGAAGTTCGAATCGAAATCGAAGGGGATCTTCCCCTCCACCTTCCCGATGTTGAGGAACCCGGCGTACAGCGCCCGGGTGAAAAGCTCGCTCGGGTCGATGTCATAGACGATGAGTCCCGAGATGTAGACCAGGCTCCTGTCCCTGCTCCACGCCACGTTGGCGGTGGTGCCGTCGCCAATGCGGCGCAAGGATTCCGTCAACACGCGGCCTTCACGCATCTGGGACAGGGAGAAATAGTACAGGCCGGCGTCCTTGCTGTACACGATGAAGCGCGAGTCGGGAGACCAGAGCGCGGGAAGCGCTTCGAGGGACAGCTCCACGTGCGTGGAAACGACGTTCTGGGCGCCAGTCGACACGTCGATGAGCGTGAGGTCCCCGTACGCCGTGGAGGTCGGACGCGTGAAAAGGAGGTACCTGCCGTCCGGGGAGGTCTGCATGGGGGGAATCCTGCCGGACTGAACCTGGCTGCCTCCCACGAAGGAAGGAAAAATAGACAGCGGCGCGATGTTCGTGAACCCCGGTCCAGAGCGGAACACGCCGTAGCGGTTCTGGATCTGCAGCACGTCTTTGTCCTGCAGGAGGAGGACCTCCTCGGGGAACCACGTCAGCTCGCGCATCTTTTTCGTGCGGGCATCAGCCAGGAAAAGAGTGTTGAACGTTCCATAATCGGGATAGAGGGCGGAGGCGGCAAAGAGGAGCCTGTCCTTCGGTGAGAGGTCGAGCCCTGAGAACGTGACCTGGGCGAAACAGGCTGATGCCGCTGAGAAGAATAGGAGGAACAGTGATTTCCTCATCCAACTACAATCTTCGGCAACCGGCAGGGAAAAGCTTCAGCGAAAACCGCGCCTGGAATGCGCCTGAACCGCGCAGCGAACGCGCGCCGAAACGCGCTCTCCTTGACCCCCTTTCGGCGCCGATGCTACAGTCTCACCATGAAAATCCTGATAACGGGGGGAGCCGGCTTCATTGGCTCCCACGTGGCGGACGCGTGCCTGAAAGCGGGCCACTCCGTGGTCATCGTGGATGACCTTTCCACGGGGAGCGCGGCCAATCTGCCCAAGGGAGTGCCCTTCTATCTCATGGACATCGCTTCGCCCCTTCTGGAGAAAGTCTTCCAGACTGAGAAACCCGACGTCGTGGATCATCACGCGGCGCAAATGAGCGTGACTGTCTCCGCCCGTGACCCCGTTCTGGACGCCAGGATCAACAGCCTGGGCCTTCTGAACGTGCTGGAGAACAGCCGCAAAGCGAACGTGCGCAAGTTCATATTCATCTCTTCCGGAGGCGCAGTTTACGGCGAATCAGCCCTGGAGAGGATTCCGGAAGATCATCCCCCAGCTCCGGAGTCGCCGTACGCAATTCACAAGCTCCTTGGGGAGAACTACCTCCGTTTCTACGGGCACCAGTACAAGCTTCCCTGGACGGCGTTGCGTTACGCCAACGTCTACGGGCCCCGCCAGAACCCTGCCGGCGAAGCGGGCGTGGTTGCGATATTCATATCGAAGATACTCAAGGGGGAAATCCCCACCATAAATGCGTATTCCGAGGATCCAGAAGGGATGTCGCGGGACTACGTATTTGTCGAGGATTGCGCTAAAGCGAACATCCTGGCCCTGGACAAAGGGGAAGGCCAGGCCATCAATATCGGGACCGGCCGGCCCGTGAAGACGCGCGAGCTTCTGGCTTCCCTTTGCTCCATCATGGGAAAGGAGTTGAAGTATACGCGGGCGGGGCCCAGACCAGGGGACATCCGCAGGAGCTGCCTTGACGTTTCGAAGGCCGCCAAAGTCCTCGGGTGGAAGCCGGGCTGTGACCTGGACGGCGGCCTGGCCAGGACAGTCGCCTTCTTTTCCGCTTCTTCCCCCGCTTTCGCTCCCGCACATGGCTGAGCTGGCTCAGATCGGCATACTCCCCTGCCCGGGGGGAATGACGTTTGCCCAGAAAATCCTCGGCCACCTGGAGACCATCTCTCGGGAGAAGCTCGAGGAGCGCGTGAAGATCCTGTCCAGGTCCTACCAGATCCCGCGCGCTGAGGTCATCCGCCAGATGAACCTTGCAGCCGACATCCTTCCCACGGCGGGCTACATGGACGAGCCCATAGACCAGCAGCGTTCGAACATCGTCCTCGTGCCCGCCAAGTACACGCGGTTTCCCAACGGGGAGTTCAAGACGGAGATCCTCATGTCGGTGAGGAACACGGAGATCTACATCGTCCAGGACGTCTCCAACCGCTACCCGCTGCAATTCCAGAAGACGGATGAGCCCCACGAGCTGTCCGTGAACGACCACCTCTTCTGTCTCCTGGTCACGGTGGACGCCGCGTTGCAGGCGGGAGCCGCCCTGGTCACGGTGATCCTGCCCACGTTCCCCTATTCCCGCCAGCACAAAAAGAAAGGACGGGAAAGCCTCTCCGCCGCCCGGGTCGGGCAGATGCTCGAGGCCTTCGGCGTCAACCGGATCATCACGCTGGACATTCACTCCAAGGAGATCGAGAACTGCTTCAACCAGCTCCGGCTGGAAAACCTCCACGGCGGATACCAGATCATCAAGGCGCTCGCGGGGCTCACGGAGCTGAAAGACGAAGACCTCGTGGTGGTTGCCCCCGACACGGGAGCGGTGGACCGCAACAAGTTCTTCGCCTCCGTGCTCAGCAAGCCGCTTGCCATGCTGTACAAGGAACGGGACTACTCCCGCGTGGCGCAGAGCGCGGAAAACGGCAACATCACCGAGATGAAGCTCCTCGGTTCCGTTGCCGGCAAGACCGTGTTCATGAGCGACGACATGCTCGGGACGGGAGGGACCCTCATCAAGGCCATGCGCAAGCTCAGGGAGTACGGGGCGGAAAAGATCATCTGCGCGGTAAGCCTGCCGCTGTTCACCGCGGAAGCGGTGGGCACTTTCGAGAACGCGTATCACGAGGGGTTATTCTACAGGATCATCGGGACCAACGCCGTCTACCATGACGAGTCGGTCCTGGGTCGGGAATGGTACATCAGCGCGGACATCACGCACTTGTTCGCGAGGATCATCTATCGGCTGCATTACCGGAGGTCTTTGAGCTCCCTGCTGGATGACCGCAGCGTCATCAAGGACCTTTTGAAGAGGTCCTGATGATGAGGTCCAGCTCACGCTCCATGTCGGCGAGCAGATCCTGGAGCGTGCGGAGGCGAAGCAGGTAGTTTCCCTCTCCGTCCGCCGAAGCGTCCGCCATGGTCTCCTCGAGGAGGGCAGACAGCTCCTCACCTTCCCCGAACTCGTAGCCGCAGTGGGGACAGTACTGGTAGCTTCCGTCGACGATTTTTCCGCAGAAAAGGCAGGCTTTCCGCTCCTCCATGCGCTCAAGTATAGTCGCCGCCGGATCACTTTGCAATACGAACAGCCGTTTGACGGCCTCCGCACGGCTTCGCCGTGCTAGGGCCGTGCTAGGTCTACTTCAGCTTCAGGATGTCGTCAATAGCGTCCAGGAGCTCCTTGATGTCCGCCATCTGCAGGTCCCCCATATGCGCAATGCGGAACGTCTGCTCTTTGAGCTTGCCGTAGCCGTTGGACAGGGTCAGGTTCCGCTTTCCCAGCTCCTTGTTCAGGTCCGCGACGGAGATGCCGCGCGTGTTCTTGATGCAGGAGACCGTCCGGGAGGCGTACTTCTCATCGGGATAGAGCGCAAACTTCTCTTTGGCCCATCCCTGCACCGCGGAGGCCATGGCCTCATGCCGTTTGAACCGGGCATCCACGCCTTCTTTCGCAATGCGGTCCATCTGGCGGTCAAGGGCGAACATGTGCGACACGCTCATGGTCGAAGGATACTGGAAGTTCTTTTCCCGGATGAACTGCAGGAGCTGCAGCAGGTCGAAGTAGGATCCCCGGTTCTTCACGCTCTGCGCGCGCTTCTCCGCCTTCGCAGAGAATGTCGCCAGGGAGAGCCCCGGGGGGAGCGCGAGGCATTTCTGGCTGGAGGTCACCATGATGTCGATGCCCAGGCCGTCCACGTCGATCTTGACCCCGCCGAAAGACGACACGGCGTCCACGCACCACACCACGTCGGGATATTTGCGGAGCACCGAGGCCATCTCTTCGAGGTGGTTCATGACGCCGGTAGAGGTCTCACTGTGCGTGATGGTGGCGCAATCGTATTTGCCGGTGGAGAGGTACTCATCAACCTTGCCAGGGATCAGGCCGTTCCCCCACTCCACCTCGTGCTTGTCCGCGGGGACTCCGTTGCCCTGCGCGATCTCGAACCAGCGGTTGCCGAACGTTCCCACGGAAAACACGATTGCCCGCTTTGCCGTGCTGCAGCGGATGGCGCCTTCCATGAGGCCGCTTCCCGAGGATGCCGAGAACAGGACGGGATTCGAGGTGAATGCCAGCTTCTGGACTTTTTCCGTGACGCGCTTTTGCAGCTCGCTGTAGTCCGAGCTGCGGTGCCCGATCATAGGCGTGGCCATGGCCGCGAGGATCTCCGGATGTACCTCTGTGGGGCCGGGAATGAACAGCTTCTTGTGCGGCATCGTCTACCTCTTTCTCCTGAGCGAAAGTTTGCATAATAATACGGACTCTGAAAAAAGAGTCAAGCGCGATATCGTGAAAAAATTCTCAAGTCGCGCTCATGCGCGCCAGAAGCCCTTGCCTCGCGTGCGCTGGAAAATCGCATCCCGTGAAGAAGCGAAACTGCTCGAACGCCTGCGCCAGGAGCATCTGGCCGCCTCGAACGACGGTGCATCCGGCAGCCAGTGCGCGCTTCAGGAATGCCGTGGTCTCAGGAGCGTAGACAAGATCATAGACAGTCTCGGAGCCAGTGAATCGATAGCCCGTCAGAGGGTCCGCGTTCTCGTTCGGCGACATTCCAACCCGTGTGGTTTGGACGATAAGGTCCGTGAAATCCCTCATGAGCTTCAGACCGGACTCATCCAGCGGGGCGCTCAGGACCGAAGCCGCGCGGGCGCCGAGATCCTCCGCGAGCTTTTGCGCTCGAAGCACCGTCCGATTCAGCACGAGCACGCGCGCCCCCTGGCCCAGAAGCGCGTGCACTACTGCTCGTGAAGCTCCTCCGGCCCAATGACGGTGGCGCTGAGCCCTGGCGGGAAAGCGCCGTGGAAAGCCTGAAGAAGAGGCGCCAGGAATCCTGCCGCGTCCGTGTTCGTCCCCTCCCACGTGCCTCCAGCCTCGCGACGAATGGTATTGCAGGCGCCTATGGCTGCCACGGATGGGCCTTTGCGCGCGAGCATCCGCATCACGCCTTCCTTGTGCGGGATCGTGACCGAAAGGCCCTGGACGCCGAGTGAGTCCGCGGCGCGGAAGAACGGCTCCAACTCGTCGACGAGGAACGGAAGATAGACCGCATCCTCCCCGAGAGCCGCCAGGCCGGCGTTGTGGATCAGCGGTGAAAGGGAATGCATGACCGGGTTCCCAATGACGCCGAACACCGTCGTATTCTTCCGAATGCGATGATAGCGGTAAAGCCCATCCAGCGTTTGCGGATCGACATGGCCCGGCGCCGCCATCGCCTGCGACGGGGATGAGTAGCAGAACAGGGACCCCAGCTTCGGAGCAAGCACGCAGGAGGGAAAGCCGTAATCCCCCATTCCCAGAAGCACCTTCGGAATGGACGCGAGAGTCTCGAACGCTTCCAGGAGCCGCCCCAAGTCAGCCGCGCCGCGCGGCGTGACCGCCGCCTTCGGGATCTCCCGCGCGTTTCGCGCAAGGGCCGCCAGCCGTCGGGCCAGATCGGATGGGACGCCATGAAAGTCGTGGAAAGATCGGATGACGCCGGCTCCTGCTTCACGGATGCGCCTGTCCAGCTCCGGGGCCTGGAGGTCTTCCTCCAGATCGACGAACGCAAAGCCCGAGGGTCCCAGGCGAGACAGAAGCTGCACTCGGTCCCGTTCTTCCGCCGTGAACTTTCCCCCTTCCTGCTCGCGCCGTACGGTAAGGATGACAGGCAGGTCCACCTTTCCGGGCAGCTCCCCGGCCCGAGCAGCCTCCTCGGGCCGAAGGAAATCAGCCCGCAGCTCAAGCAGGTCCACGTGCGTGCGGTACTTTTGGACAAACGCGAGGTCTTCTTCAAGAGTGGCGCCGGTGAGGCAGAGGCATATCCCGGACGGCAGTTTCAGAAATCGCTCCTGTACACGTAGATATCCGACAGCGTGTCGTTCGAAAAAACGAGCCTCACGCGCAACGGCGACTTGGCGTCTTCCAGATCGAAAAAGAGCGAATCCCCCTTGGCCATGAACTGGCGCGTGGCGGTCCGTTCGACCACTTCGCGCGGCATCCCCATTGCAAATCCGAACATCGGCCGGGCGAACCTCCTGTCACACCTCACCTGCCAGACCCTGTTGCGGTACCAGAACAAGTAGAGGTAATCGGGATAAAAAAAAACAACATCGTCCTGCGAATCATCCTGGCCGCGGAAGGAAAACACCTGCGCCGGCGCTCCCAGCGCATCCAGCGCGGACTTCAGGCCCAGCCCGATGTATTGCGTGGGGTCGAAATCGGCGGCGCCAGCGCCCGCGGCTCGCGGGACGTTGGCCGCTACCGGCGCGTTCGCTGCTGCCGGGACGGTTGCCGCGGCTGCTGGTGGGACGTTGGCCGCGGCTGGCGCACCCGGCGCGGGGCCCGCGCCAGTCCTTCCCGTCCCCTGGGCCGCAGCGGGCGTGCCGACGAGGATGCCAACAAACATCAGGAACCCGGCCGTGGCGCACAATCGTCTCATGGTTGGCACGAGAATAGAGGCTTTTCCCGGACGGGGCAAGTGGCGCCACTTTTTTCCGCTCCTTTTTTCCGCCCGTGCGTATTCCCAGGCTGCGGAAAAACCGCTACAGTGGGACCGCTCACCATGATAGCCACCATCGTCAACGCCGGTGCTGTCCTCATCGGCTCCCTCCTCGGTTTGCTCCTGCGAACCAAGATCAAGGATTCCTTCAAGACAATCGTCCAGATCGGCGCCGGGACCTCGTCCCTCATCATCGGAATCAAGATGGCTCTGACGGGCCAGAAGATCGTCTACCTCGCCCTTTCCCTCATCATCGGCGGCATCCTTGGGGAATGGTGGCGCATCGAGAACGGCATCCTCGCCCTCGGAGAAAAGCTGAAGCGTTTCGCCCCCGGGCGGATGTCGGCGCGGGGGACCGCCGGCGTGTCAGTGCCGGGAACGCCGGCAGGGGCGGCGGCAGGCCTCGGGTCGGAGTTTGGCTACGGCTTCCTCAACGCCTCTGTCCTGTTTTGCGTAGGCGCAATGGCGCTCGTGGGCTCCTTCAAGGCAGGCGCGGAAGGCAACTACGAGCTGATCTTCACCAAATCCGTGATGGACGGGTTCATGGCCATCGTTCTTACGGCGGCCATGGGAATTGGCGTGGCATTCTCAGCGCTCTCGGTGCTCGTCTATCAGGGAATCCTGACAATCGCGGCAGTGTGGCTGGCGCCGCTCGTGAGTGAGACGCTCCTCAAGGAACTGACCGGCGTCGGAGGAGCGCTGGTGATCATGATCGGCATAAACCTGCTGGGGCTTGCCAAATTGAAGACCGCGAACTTCCTGCCTGCCCTGCTCTTGATCGTCATTTTCGTGGTGGCCGAAGGCTGGGTCGGGGCCGTGCACCTGTTTGGCTGAAACAGAATGCTAACGCCGGGCAGTAGGTTCGACCAAATCAAAGGAAAGGACAGACTATGAGCATTCGCTTTCGAACGCTCTCCTTGGTACTTCTCGCTGTTCTGGCTCTCCTTGCCCTCAGCATCGCGAAAGAATACTCCTCCTTCCAGAGGCAGCTTTCGCAGAGCAACGCACGGTTGCTTGCGGACGTTCAGGGCACGTTCGAGGCCAACTTGAAGGCTGGCCTGAACAACCTTTCCCTTGCCGTGAAAGTGATTGCCGAGAATCCGCAGACGGCCGGCCTGCTCGCGGCGGGTGACCGAGCAGGGTTGCTGCGGATGTACAGGGATTTCTTCAAGTCCGCATCCAGCGGGATGGCAATCGACCAGTTCCAGTTTCACGTTCCTCCCGCCACGAGCTTCCTGAGGTTGCATCAAGAGGACAAGTTCGGCGATGACCTGTCCCAATTCCGAAAGACGGTGGTGCAGGCGAACCGGGATCAGGCGCCCGTCGTGGGTCTGGAGGTCGGCAGAGCCGGTCCCGGAACGAGGGTTGTGTACCCAATCAAGTTCAACGGCCGGCACATCGGCAGCGTCGAGCTCGGCGGATCGATCGCGGGGATTCTGCGTGACATGAAAGATATCTTCAAGGTCGATTTTGCCATCGGGATTTTCAAGCCGGTGTTCGAACAGGCCAACCGCTTCGAGGCGGGAAAAGACGACGTCACGGTCGGCGAAACCATCTTCTATTCGTACTCCTCGGATTTCGCCCAAAGTTTCACCCGCCAGTTCAGTCCCCACAGAAGCGACTATACCGACGGGGGAAGAAGCTACTTCGCGGCGGGGTTCCCCATCAAGGACTACTCGGGACAGGTGGTCGGTCAGATCCTCATCATCAGGGACCAGACGGAAGTCCTTTCCGAGCTCCGTCGTTCCCTTCTCCTCTCCCTCGCTGCAATCCTCGGCGTGAGCATGCTGACGCTCCTTGCCCTCTCGCTTTCCATCGGGAGAGTCCTGGGTCCGATGAGAGGAGTCGTGATGACGATGAAAGGGATTGCGGCCGGAGATCTCTCGGAGGACGTTGCAGCAAACGGCAGCCGGGACGAAATCGGCCAGGTCCTCACGTCCGCGGGATCCATGGTCCGAAACCTTCGGGAGACAATGGGATCCATCCAGAACGCGGCGGCCCGAATCGCCACGTCGAGCGAGGAGATCGCCGCCAGCGCAGGCCAGCTCAGCGCCGGCGCGCAGAATCAAGCCTCGACACTGGAAGAAACCAACGCTTCCGTCGAAGAGCTGAGCGCATCCATGGACAGCGTCCGCGAAAGCGCGCAGTCGCAACTCCAGTCCGTGGAACAGGAAGCGCGCTCGATGCAGGAGGTGGACAGGTCCCTGCAGGCGGTCTCAGGCAGTCTGAGCGAAATATCCAGCCTCGCTCGAACGTCCCTGGAAAACGCCAGGGAAGGGGCCGCGGCGGTGGATTCGGTGGTGACAGGCATCAACGAGATTGCAAGGAGCTCGGAGAAAATCAGCGGGATCGTCACGGTGATATCCGACATCGCCGATCAGACGAACCTCCTTGCGTTGAACGCCTCCATCGAGGCCGCCCGGGCCGGCGAGCACGGCAGGGGCTTTGCCGTGGTGGCAGACGAGGTGAGCAAGCTGGCGGAGCGCAGCGCCTCTTCGACCAAGGAGATCGAAGCGCTCATCCGGGAAAGCGTGAAGAACGTCGAGCAGGGAGTGAAGACCGCCAAGGGCTCGCAGCTCGCCATAGAAGGGATCAGGGTCGCCTCTGAGCGCGTGAGTGAGATGATCATCAACCTTACCGATGCCATGGGAAGGCAGGTCTCGGCCATCCAGGAGCTCGCCCGGTCCCTTGCAAACGTCAGCGAGATGAGCAGGAGCATTTCCGCGGCCACCGAGGAGCAGTCCACGGGAGCCCGTCAGGTCGCCACGGCGGTGGAAAGCGTGAATGAGCTGACGCAGCAGGCTGCCGGCGCCGCGGAGCAGATGAGCGCGGCAACCACGGAGCTTTCCAGCCTTGCTCAGGAGATGCAGCGCATGGTGAAGCAATTCAAGCTGCCGGATCGGGAGTCCGCTGCGAACGCGGTTGGCGCCCCCAGGGCTCTCCCTATCCCCACTTGACGAGGCCGGGCAGAAACGGATGCACGAGCGCCTTGTGTGACGGCAACGCCCTGACCGTGTAGCCTTGCCGGCCCGTCCTGTCGCAGACGATATCAGCGCAGTACACCGCCATGTCCCCGTCAGTGCCGCAGTGCTTCATGGTCAGCCGGCGCGGGTCCTCGATCTCCCCTTCCGAAGACAGGCCGCCGTAATACAGCTCGACGCCTATCTCATCCGGCCCCATCCCGGCGAGGTGGACCTTGGCCGCCATCGAGATCTTGTCGCCGATCTTGAGGATGGAGGCTGATGAGGATGTCAGTTCCTCGATCTCCAGATCGTCCCAGTTGGCCGCGAGCTTCTCCTTGTAGGACGCCAAATCGCGGCAAAGGTTGCATGTGTCCGCTTCGAACGCCCGGGCGCTCTCCAGCGCGGGCGCGTAGAAACGCTGCGTATACTCAGCCAGCATCCGGTGTGTGCTGAACCCCTTGCCCACTTCCCGCATGGAGGCTTTCATGCGCTTGATCCATTCCCGTGGGAGGCCGTCCATGCCGCGCGTGTAGAAAAGCGGAATGATCTCCCGTTCCAGAAGATCATAGAGCGCCTTGCCCTCCACTTCGTCCTGAAGGGCCTGGTCGTCATACTCCTCCCCCCGACCGACGGCCCATCCGATGTCCGTGGAGTAGGCCTCGTCCCACCAGCCGTCCAGGATGGAAACGTTCAGCGCGCCGTTCATTGCCGCTTTCATCCCGCTGGTGCCGCTGGCTTCCAGGGGCCTTCGCGGATTGTTCAGCCACACGTCGCTTCCCGACACGAGGTAACGGGAGGTGGTCATGTCGTAGTCCTCAAGGAAAACAACGCGGCTGGCCACCCGCGGGTCGCTCGTGAAATGGATGATCTTCTTGATGATCTCCTTGCCGGCCAGGTCGTGCGGATGCGCCTTGCCGGCAAAGATGAGCTGTATGGGCCGCTCGTTATCCGTCAGCAGCCGGATGAGCCTCTCAGGGTCCGAAAGCAGCAGGTCGGCCCGTTTGTAGGTGGCAAACCTGCGCGCGAAGCTCAGCGTCAGGGTGTACGGGGAAAGGGCGTTGGCGCCTCGGGAAAGCTCGGAGTTGGTGACCCCGCGCCGCGCAAGCTGCTCCTTGAGCCTTCCGCGCGCAAAGGCGACCATCCGCTCCCTGCGCCTCTCGTGCGTGCGCCAGACCTCCTCATCCGAGACCCGGTCAATGCGGTCCCAGATGTCGCTGTTGGTGGGCGCGTCGAGAAACTCAGGACCGAAGTAGCGGTCCAGAAGATCCACCATGTCGTGCGTGATCCAGGAGCGGGGGTGGACGCCGTTGGTGATGTGCGTGATGGGAACCTCATCCAGGGGTAACGACGGCCAGATGTTTCGCCACATGGCGCGCGACACGCGTCCATGGAGCCTGCTCACGCCGTTGTTGTACGCGGACAGGCGCAGGGCCAGCACGGTGAGACAGAACTCCTCCCCGTCATTGTGGGGGTCCTCCCGGCCGAGCCCCAGGAAATCCTTCCATCCCAGCCCGAGCTCGGAAGCCATGGAGCTGAAGTACTTCTCCATGAGAGACGGAACGAAGCGTTCGTTGCCCGCCGGCACCGGGGTGTGCGTGGTGAAGACGTTCGTCGCCCAGACCGGTTCCCAGGCCTGGTTGAAGGAGAGCTTCTTTTCGCACATGAGCAGGCGGATCCTTTCCAGGCCAAGAAAGGCGGAGTGCCCTTCGTTCATGTGCATGCAATGCGCGGTGATCCCCAGCGCGCGAAGCGCCCTGATCCCGCCGATCCCCAGGAGGATCTCCTGCTGGATCCTCGTCTCCCGTTCTCCTCCATAGAGAGACGCGGTGATCAGCCGCAGGTGAGTCGGGTTTTCTTCTATATTTGTGTCAAGCAGATAGAGGGAGTTCTTTCCGACCTTGACCTCCCAGATCCATGCCAGGGCTTTCTCTTTTCCCATTTCCACGGAAACGGACAGCGGCTCTCCTTTCGCGTCGCGACAGAGATTCACCGGCATGTTGTACCAGTCGTTTTCGGGATATGACTCCTGCTGGAAGCCGTCGGGGTTCAGGTACTGCTGGAAATATCCCTGGCGATACAGGAGCCCGACCCCCACGAGCGGAAGACCGAGGTCTGACGAAGACTTCAGGTGATCTCCGGAAAGCATTCCCAAGCCGCCCGAGTAGACGGGAAGCGCCACGTCCAGCCCGTACTCCATGGAGAAATACGCGATGGATCGGTCCGCCGGGCCCTTGTACCATCTCTCCGCGGAGTTGTACCTCAGGAACTTCGCGTAGACCGCGTCCAGCGCGGCAAGGAAGGAGTCATCAGCGGCCGCGGCCTCCAGCCGCGCCTGTGAAACGAGGCCGAGCATCCGCACGGGGTTCATGCGCGACGCCATCCACGCGTCGTAGTCGATGCGCATGAACAGCATGATGGCTTCGTAGTTCCAGCTTATCCAGAGATTATGCGCAAGCTCTTCGAGGGGCTTCAGTCGGGTCGGAATGTTCGGCTTGATCGTGAAGGTCAAAAGTCCCATTCGTGTGGCTCCTCCGAAGCCAAGAGAGTAGTAAAAATGGGCTCTGGTGTACAGGGTAGGTGATTCGAGCTACAGTCGGGCGATGGGCGTATTCAAATCATACGATATCCGCGGCATATTCGGAAAAGAATGGGATGCGGCCATGGCCTACCGCATTGGCCTGCGCCTCCCTGCGCTGCTCCGCGCGAAGCGAATCGGCGTTGGACGCGACGTTCGACTTTCCTCCCAGGAGATCTTCGACCATCTGGCGCGCGGCATCACGGAAGCCGGCGCTGGCGTGGAGGACATCGGGCTGTGCGACACGCCGGCAGTCTACTTCGCCACCGCCTTCTACGGCCTTGACGGAAGCGTCATGATCACGGCCTCCCACAATCCCCCGGAATACAATGGAATGAAGGTGTCACGCCGGGAGGCCGTCCCCGTGGGGTTTGATACGGGGCTTGCGGACCTGGAAAAATCCCTTGCCCAGACGGATCCGCCGCGCGCGCCGGGCGGCCCGGGCGCCATCGGATCGCTTGACATCCGAAAGGATTATCTTTCCCACCTTGCGCGGTTCCGTTACGATCTGAAGGGGCTGCGGGTGGTCATCGACTGCTCGAACGGCATGGCGGGGATTTTTCTCCGTGACGTCCTTGCCCCCACGGGCGGGGACTTCCACTACATGTTCGACAACCCTGACGGCCGGTTTCCCAATCACGCCCCCAATCCCCTGGAGGAAGAGAACCTGCAAGCCCTGAAAGAGGAGGTGGCGCGCCAGCGGGCCGCCCTGGGCATCTGCTTCGACGGAGATGCCGACCGCGTGATGTTCGTCGACGAGGCCGGCCGGTTCGTATCTCCGGACCTTATCATCGGGCTCCTGGGACAATACTACTTCCGTGATCACCCCGAGAGGCTTGCCGGAGGGTCACGAGTTGCTACGTACGACGTGAGGAGCTCCCGGGCGGTGGTGGAATGCCTGCGGGACCTTGGAGCCGACCCGCGGATCTGCAAGGTCGGGCACTCGTACGCCAAGAAGCTTCTTCGGGAAACCCAGGGCATCCTGGGCGGGGAGCTGGCCGGCCACTACTACTTTCGGGAGAACTACTTCTGCGATTCGGGGATGATCGCGGCCCAGATCGTGCTGGAAGTGCTGGCCCGCAGCGCGCGGCCATTCTCAGAGCTTCTGGCGGGAATCAGGAAGTACTTCTTCTCGGGGGAGATCAATTTTACCGTTCCCAACGGGCGCCAGATACTGGAAAGAGTCAGGAAGGATTATTCCGCGGGTGTCCTTACCGACCTTGACGGAATCAGGATCGATTTCCCCGACTGGTGGTTCAACCTGCGGGTGTCCAACACGGAGCCGCTTCTCCGTCTTGTGGTGGAGACGACCGCGAGGGACAACCTGAAGCCGAAGACGGGCGAGCTGACGGAGAAGATACGGCGGTACGCTGAGGCCGGCTGAGTCCGCGTCCACGCCGCTTCCGCTTCCGCGTCCGCTTCCTTTGCGCGAGTGATGGCGTTCTGGAAGGCCGACACCTCGTAGACTCCTAAAAAAAAGACCGGCGCCCATGGCCGGTCTCTTTGTGATTCCCGCTTTCCTAGAAGATTGCTTTTTCCGTCTCCAGATCGAAAAAATGGATCTTCTGGAGATCAGGCTTGAGATTGGCGGAGTCCCCAACGTGGAAATTGAACCGGGGAGGCACGCGGGCCACGATCTGGTTGTTCGGCGTGCTCACCCAGAGATGGATCTCGGCGCCCAGGGGCTCGATGACCTCCACCTTGGTGGGGATGTTGTTTTGTTCCGGCGACTCCGTGTACACGAGGTCTTCGGGGCGGATCCCGAAAATAGCGTCCTTGCTGGCATAGTTGCGAAGCGTTTCCGCCTGCTGCGGCAGAAGCTGCATCCGGAAGCTTCCTTCGTCCGCATACATCTTTCCGCCTTCCGACTTCAGGCTGACCTTGAGGAAGTTCATGGGAGGCGAGCCGATGAAGCCGGCGACGAACCTGTTGACGGGGGTGTTGTACAGCCCCAGCGGCGTGCCGATCTGCTGGATGATCCCGTCCTTGAGCACCACGATGCGGTCTCCCATGGTCATGGCTTCCACCTGGTCGTGCGTGACGTAGATCATGGTTGCCTGGAGCCTGTGATGAAGCGCCGAAAGCTCAGCCCTCATCTGAACGCGCAGCTTGGCATCCAGGTTGGACAACGGCTCATCGAAGAGGAACACCTTGGGCTTGCGCACAATGGCGCGGCCCACGGCGACGCGCTGCCTCTGACCGCCGGACAGAGCCTTCGGCTTGCGGTCAAGAAGCTCCTCGATGTCGAGGATCTGCGCCGCCTCATGCACGCGCGAGTTGATCTCCGCCTTGGGATACTTGCGTATCTTGAGGCCGAATGCCATGTTGTCGTAGACGGTCATGTGCGGGTACAGCGCGTAGTTCTGGAACACCATGGCAATGTCCCGGTCCTTGGGCGCCACGTCGTTCATGAGCTTCCCGTCGATGTACAGCTCGCCGGAGGATATCTCCTCCAGGCCAGCCACCATCCGCAAAGTCGTGGTTTTGCCGCAGCCCGAAGGGCCGACAAGAACAACGAACTCCTTGTCGTTGATGGTCAAGTTGGCGCTGTCAACCGCCTTAACGCCTCCCTCGTAGACCTTTGAGATGTTTCGCAACTCTACTGTCGCCATTTGCAACCTCCCGGTTGGATTATCCTATCGAGGCAAATGATAAATGACCCCCCCGGGTATTGTCAACGAATATTTGGCCTTGGGTCGTTATAATATCCTGTTAGCGATGCAGCGGCAGGCTCCCCGGCCTCACTTTTTCATCCCTTTGGCCCAGTCGTCAAGCATCTTTTCCAGCGGCTGATCCTCCGCGCCCGAGGCGCTCTGATGGATCCAGGGTCGGATGACCTGGTCCCGCACGGCCAACCAGTTGTCCGGAAGCGTCTCCGGGAAGGTCAGGATGGCCTCCGATGGTATGCGGCCAAGGAGAAACGGGTATCTCTGGGGCAATTCCTTCTCATTGACGCTTTTGAGAGCCGAGAATCCGTTCGTCACTCCGAAAACCCCTATTCTCCTCGACTGGTTGACGTCCAGCAAAGTCCTTTGAACCGAAGGATTGGAAAACCATTCGAGGAACGCCCTGGCGGCCCGCTTATTCCTCGAAGACCTCAGGACGCCCCCGAACAGCACGTCGCTTTCCACGGGGATGGAGTTTCCCTGCGCCAACCAGCGGAAATCCAGGTCTCTTCGTTTCTCCTCCGGGAGCGCAAAATAGTCGGTAAACGATGCCAGAGCGAAAAGGATCTTTTTTCCTGCCACGAGCTTGTACCAGGGCTGCACGCGGTAGCGTGAGAAAAATGCATCGTCTGCCGATGCCCCTCCGTTTGCTTCGGCCAGCCATGACCTCATGAAGTCGACGGTCTTTGCCAGCCCGTCCTGGTCCCAGGCGGGAAGTCCGTTTCTTCCCGGACGGAACCGGGCGCCGAAAAGCAGCGCGGCGTCATCAAGGAAGCTCTGGTTCCAAAACGGTGAGAACCCCATGGCGGTAAAGCCGCCGGACTTGGCTGGGGCGTTGAAAGCGCGAGAGAGAGACTGAAGCGTATCCAGCGGCATGAACATGCTGGAAAGCTCGGCCTGCATGGCAGGCTTGAAAAACACGATTGCGGGAAGGCTGAAGGAGATCGGGACGAGAACTGTCCTGTTGTCGCGGGAGCCCATGGAGAGAAGGCCTGCGTAAAACCAGGACGGGTCGACCCTCCCCGGCTTGACGAGGTCTCCCAGCGGATCGAAGCGGTCCATCACGGCAGGGCTGGAAAGCCACTCCCCCACCACGAGGTCCGCCTGGACTCCGTCCAGCACCGACTGGAAAGGCGCCTCACGCCAGGCGAGCTCGACCCGCACGTCGGACTGCAGCGCGTTGAAACGATCCACGTACGCGGCCATCTCCGCCCTGTCGGTAACCATCCTGACGCTCGGTTCGGGGATGAGGCCGCATCCCGTAAGAAAGGCGCAGAGTGCCGCGACAACCAGCGCTGTTTGTCCGGCGCGCCGCAATGTCTTCATGGTGGCGAAACTGTAGGGACGAGAGCCGGCATTGTCAACAAGCGTCCTTCCCTGCTACGCTGCCGGCGGGACCTCTTTTGTGATCGAGCCTCCGTACCTCACCTACGCCACGTATTTGCGCGGGCGCTACGGCCGCACCGTGTACCGGGTTGCCGTGGACGCCGGTTTCTCGTGCCCGAACAGGAAAGCCGGCCGCTCCTCCGGCGGCTGCAGCTACTGCGCGGTGGACGGCTCCCGCGCGCCCTACCTGAATGCGCGAGGCGCGGCGGTGCCGGGCTGCGGCGCTCAAGGTGCGGGTCCCGGAAGCAGGGAAAGCCTTGCCGCCCAGGTCAGCACGGGAATCGCGTTCTTGTCGAAGCGGTATTCGGCGCAGGCCTTCATCCTCTTTTTCCAGGCCTATTCGAACACGAACGCATCGGCGGCCGAGCTTGCGCGGATCTACGATGCAGGGCTTTCCCTTGCCCCTTTTGTCGGGCTGAACGTGGCCACTCGTCCCGACTGCATTGATGAAGAGAAAGCCCGGCTGCTGGCCTCCTACCGCGAGCGCGGCCTGGAGGTCTGGGTGGAGCTTGGGCTGCAGACGGCCAACGACCAGACGCTGCGGCGCATTGGGCGGGGCCACACCAGCGGGGATTTCGAACGCGCGTTTTCGTTGCTGAAGGACAACGGGCTGAAAGTCGCCGCTCACCTGATCTTCGGCCTGCCGGGCGAGGACGGGTCCGACATCATGCGCACGGCGGATTTTGTGGCCCGACTCGGCGTGGACGGCGTCAAGATCCACAACCTTCTGATACCCCGAGGCACGACGCTGGCCCGCCAGCACCTCCTGGGAGAAGTCACCACTCCGGGGCCGGAGCGGCATCTCGAGTACACCGTTGGCGCTATCGAGAGGCTCCCCGCGGATACCGTGATCATGCGGATCACCTGCGACGCCCTGCCGGCGGACGTGATAAGCCCGCGGACGTTCTGGCCCAAGTCCCTCTTCACCTCCCGCCTGGTCGAAAAAATGCGTGCCGAGGGAGCCCGGCAGGGACGGCTCTTTGCTGAAATCCCTTGACCGCACTCCACCCATCGGGTACGCTTTAGGGGAGAGGGGCCTCCGTGAACATCAAGGATCCTGAGATCTTCAAGATAATCGAACGAATCGGGGATCATTACCAGAACAACATCTCCAACAGATTCATTCGCAAGGTCCTTATCCTCCTGGACTTGCCCCAATCCGAATGGGACCGCCTGGACAGCCTGACCACGAAAACCGAGTACTACAAGAATCAGGGTTTCCAGTTCGAAGAGTTGTACGAGATGGTCATTGCCGCGGCCCATTTCATCTATCAGGCGCGCACGAAGATGCTTCCCAACCTCAAGAGCATCATTGCCCAGGGCGGGACTGACGCGGACAGGGTTCTCAGGGAAATGGCGGCGCAGAACTTCCCCCTCAACCTCGGCGTCCTTTCGGACCAGATCAACGAGCTGTACATGAAGACCACGAGCCTGGACCGTGAGGCGCATGACAGGAAGCGCCCGGTCTACGAGCGGATTCCCGAGCTGAAGGATATCGGCCGTTTCCTGGTCAACGCATAGCCCTAGCACGGTATTCCGTGCGGGAGGCAGGGCGGAGCTGCGCCGAGGGCAGGGATGCCCGAAAGGGCCTACAGCACCCTTTCCGCTGTCTTGTAGATCACCTCGAATACTTCCTCGAGCTTGTCCAGGTCCAATTGTGAGAAGGCAACGCGAAGGCACTTTTCGTTCACGGCGATCGTCCCGACGCCCTCTTCCATGAGGAGTGCCATGCGGAGCTTCTCCGCGTCCCCCCGGGTGAGCCGGAAGCTCATGAAGTATCCGGAGTTGAAAGGGAACGGCTGTATGGCGCCGCTTGCCCGGTCTGCAACGATGGATTTCACCTTCAGATAGCGCTGGCGAAGAAGCGCCGCGGCCTCTTCCTTTTCCCGCTGGCGGGAGGGACTGGCGATGGCGCGGAGGATCAGGTTCTGGGCCAGGACGCTCGAGTTGGAAACCGTGGAGCGGACCGCGCCCATGAGCTTGTTCGTGAGGGCGTCATACTGCTCTTTGGCAAGCCCTTTGGCGCCGAGGCTGATGAACGCCGTGCGGAATCCCCACGTGAGGTCTTCCTTCGTGGAGCCGTCCACTTTGGCTGCCAGCACGTTCTCATGCAGACCGCACAGCCGGGCAAACAGGGACTGCGGATAGATGTCTGGTTCGTAGAAAAGACCAAAGTACGCGTCGTCCGTAATGACAAGACACCGCGTTCCGGAAGCAGCCAGATCCCCGATGATCGAGACCACGGCGCCCGCCTCATCCTTCGTGAGCGAGTAGCCGGTTGGATTGTTGGGGAAGTTCAACAGGAGGATGACCTTCTTCTTCCCGGCAGCGGCGCGCAACGCGGCCCGAAGACCGTCGGAATTGAATCCTCCCCGCTCCGAGTAAAAAGGAAAAGTCCGAATGGAGGCTTCCCGCCTCGTCTCGAATATCAGCGGGTAGTTGTCCCAGAAGAGGTCCGGAATCACGAGCGTGTCCCCCGGTCCGGCAAACAGGTCAGCGAGCGTCGAGATGCCCGCCGTGAGTCCCGGCACGACCAGCGGAAGGGAAAAAGGAGTGCTGCCAATGTCGGGGTTCTTCTGGATGATCTCTTTTTTCCATGCCTCCCGGAGCTTCTCCACCCCCTGCGTCGGCGCGTACGGGAAGATCTCCTCGGGGTCCAGATCGGGGATAAGAGAGCGGATTGCTGGCAGGTACACGGGTTTGCCTTCCCGCAGCGCCATTCCGATGGTGGCATTTGCACGCTTGGCGTGTTTCTTCGCCTCGGCTGACTGCGCCACAATGCCACGGGGGAAATAGATGCGTCTTCCCAGGTCAGAGAGAAGCGCTCCCGCGACGCTCCCTTCGAGGAGCTGATTCATCTCCTGTGCCAGAGGGTTCATACCTGTTTATACGGACAGCCGCGGCGATTGTCAACGCGACCGGCGCGCCCCGCGTGCCTCCGCGCGCGGTAGCGTGATAGGATTGACTGAGGATTGAAAGCGCACTACATTTCGGTATCTTTTTGAGGCACCAGGCTACAATTTCGTAGGTTCTGAGGAGATTCCATGTCCGCAGAGAGGAGACGATGGGTGGAGGCGAACGGGGGACCGGGAGAGCTCTCACTGCTGTTCGAGGTCAGCCAGATCCTCGATTCTAGCCTTGATCTGCGAACCGTCGTCGAGCCTGTCCTGGAAGCCCTTACCCGCTCGTTGGGGATGAAGTTCGCCACCCTGACGCTCTTGAACAGGCAGACCGGTGAGATCGCCATCGAGTCCGCCTACGGCCTTTCCGTGACGCAGAAGCGCAAGGGGCGCTACAAGCTGGGGGAAGGCATCACCGGCAAGGTGATCCAGACGGGCAAGGCCTCCATCGTCCCCAAGATATCTGAGGAGCCGCAGTTCCTGGACCGCACCGGGGCGCGGCGAACGCGCGACGGAGAGGACCTTTCCTTCATCTGCGTGCCCATCAAGATGGGCAGGGAAGTGGTGGGGGCCTTGAGCGCGGACAGGCCGGTGGCCGCTTTCTCCTACCTCCAGGAGGAGGCCCGGATCCTCTCCATCATCGGCTCACTGATTGCCCAGGCCGTGCGGCTGCGCCAGTCCGCGCAGGAGGAGCGGGAGCGGCTCGTGGAGGAGAACCTGCGACTGCAGGACGAGCTGAAAGACAGGTACCGGCCGTCGAACATCATCGGCAATTCAAAAGCCATGCAGAGCGTCTACCAGCTCATCGGGCAGGTGTCGGCAAGCGACACCACGGTGCTGCTGCGCGGTGAAAGCGGCACGGGAAAGGAGCTGGTGGCCCACGCCATCCATTACGCCAGCCGGCGCGCGCCCCGGCCGTTCGTGAAGGTGAACTGCGCCGCGCTGCCCGAAGGGGTGATCGAGAGCGAGCTGTTCGGTCATGAGAAGGGCGCCTTCACGGGCGCCGTTGCAACGCGGAAAGGCCGGTTCGAGCTTGCCCAGGGCGGCACCCTTTTCCTGGATGAGATTGGAGACCTGTCGCCTGCCATGCAGATCAAGCTCCTCAGGGTCCTGCAAGAGCGCGAGTTCGAACGGGTCGGCGGAACGCTCACCATCAAGACGGACGTTCGCGTGATAGCCGCCACCAACAGGGACTTGGAGAAGCTCATCGAGACGGAGCAGTTCCGGCAGGACCTGTATTACCGGCTGAACGTCTTCCCCATCCACATCCCGCCTTTGCGGGAGAGGCGCACCGACATTCTGCTCCTGGCCGACTATTTCGTGGAGCGCTACGCCAGGCAGAACCACAAGAACGTGATCCGCATCTCCACGCCCGCCATTGACATGTTGATGGCATACCACTGGCCCGGCAACGTTCGGGAGCTGGAGAACTGCATTGAGCGGGCCGTGCTTCTGAGCGATGACGAGGTGATCCACGGGCATCACCTCCCGCCTTCGCTCCAGACAGCGGAATCCAGCGGGACGGTCCCCCGGGGCACCCTGACGGCAGCGCTGGAGACGGTGGAGAAGGAACTGTTGATGGAAGCGTTGAAATCCTCTCGAGGGAACATGGCGGCAGCGGCCGCTTCCCTGGGGATCACCGAACGCATCATGGGACTACGCGTGCACAGGTACCAGATCGAACCGAAGAGATTCAGAAGCTAAAGCCTTGGCACGATAATTGCTTTTCTACCTGCATTAATTCTTCAATCAAATAGAGGAGGAATCGATGCAGCCAACCATCAACTCCGGCGACACAGCGTGGGTGCTTGTATCCACCGCGCTGGTGCTTCTCATGACGGCGCCGGGGCTCGCCCTGTTCTACGGCGGCCTTGTTCGGCGGAAAAACGTCCTGTCCACCATGATGCAGTCCTTCTTCATCCTGGCCGTCATCAGCATCCAGTGGATCCTTTGGGGCTACAGCATTGCGTTCGGCCCCGACGTCGGGCACCTGTTCGGGAACCTGTCCTGGCTGGGGCTCCACGGAGTCGGCCTGACCCCGAACCCCGACTACGCGCCCACCATCCCCCACCAGCTCTACATGCTCTTCCAGATGATGTTCGCCGTCATCACACCGGCGCTCATCACGGGGGCGTATGCGGAGAGAATCAAGTTTTCGACCTTCGTGGTGTTCACTCTCGTGTGGGCCACGCTCGTCTATGATCCCGTTGCCCACTGGGTGTGGGGCAAGGACGGATGGCTCCACAACCTCGGCGCCCTGGATTTTGCGGGAGGGACCGTGGTGCACATGTCTTCGGGGATTTCCGCGCTCGTGGTGGCGCTGATCATTGGCAGGCGGACGGGCTTCCCGCGCATCACGCCTCCGCCCCACAACATGACGTACACGCTGATCGGCGCGGCGCTCCTGTGGTTCGGCTGGTTCGGCTTCAACGCGGGAAGCGCGCTCCAGGCGAACGAGCTCGCCGTGACGGCTTTCATCAACACGAACACGGCAACGGCGGCCGCGGCAATCGGATGGGTGGTGATCGACTGGTTTATCACGAAAAGGCCGACGGTCCTCGGGGCCGCGACCGGCGCCGTGGCTGGGCTCGTTGCCATAACGCCCGCCTCGGGGTTTGTCTCCCCCATCTCCGCCATGTGCATCGGTCTCATCGTGGCGTGCGTGTGCTACGTGGCGGTGGCCGTGGTGAAACAGAAGCTCGCCTATGATGATTCCCTGGACGCATTCGGCGTCCACGGCGTCGGCGGGACCGTGGGCGCGCTGGCCACGGGGCTGTTTGCGCAGAAGATCTTCAACCAGGGCGGAGCGGACGGGCTCTTCTTCGGAAACCCCCACCAGTTCGTCGTCAACGCCATTGCCGCGGGGGCCGTGCTCGTCTACGCCGCGGTGGTCACTTTCATCATCGCCAAGGTGCTCGACCTGACCATGGGGCTGCGCGTCAAGGAGCAGGACGAGGCGATTGGCCTCGACAACACGCAGCACAAGGAGAGCGCATACACGCTCATCGACTGATGCAAGGAAGGAACGCAAGCATGAAACTCATCATAGCGATCATCCAGCCCCATAGGCTCGACGACGTGCTCCAGGAGCTGGACAAGAAAGAGGTCTATTTGAAGACGGTGACGAACGTCCTGGGCTGCGGACGTCAGAAGGGCGTCACCGAGGTGTACCGCGGCGTCAAGGAGGCCGGCACGCTCCTCAAGAAGGTGCGCCTGGAGATCGCCGTGAACGACGCGTACGTGAAGCCGACCGTGGATGCCATTGTGAAAGGCGCGCGCACCGGCAACATCGGCGACGGCAAGATTTTCGTTCTCCCCTTGGAGGATTGCATCCGCATCAGGAGCGGAGAGACCGGGAAAGTGGCAATCGGGTAGGCGGACCGGCCTCCGGGCCCACCTCCCCGACCACTCCGTTCCGATGAGTGCAGCTCGATCAACGCAGCCCGATCAACGCAGGCCGATCAGTCTCGGTCCGCAATCAGCCGAAGGAGGTGGCGCGCTGCCTCCTTCGGGCCTTCCGCTTCCTTGCCCGGTATCCCGAGCCTCGTCCTGAGCTGACCCACGAAAATCCCTGTGGCGAAGAAGGCGGAGAAGAACTGCACGGCGAGCTTCTCATGCAGGTCCCGGTATTGCGGCGGCCCGAAGATGTTCGCGAAGTACGTGTGGACGAGGCCCGTTGATGTCGTGGTCCCTTTGCTCATGGACGTGCCCTCCCGGAAGACCTTGAGGGCTTCGTTCATCTCATTAAACTTTTCCAGCACGGGGTGATCTTCATCCACTTCCTCGTAGTTGTTCGCATACAGGACATAGTCCAGCTTGACGCCGCGGATGATGCGCGCGTAGTCCGAGACAGGCAACACGATCCTGGAGTTCGTGCGGCTGGCGCTCATGATGATGGCGCGGTCGATCTGCCCGAAGGCGAACCCCGGGCTGAGGTCGTCCAGCCGAAGGAAGGCCCCAATCTCCGTTCCGTACGCCATCACGCCGTCCTCACGAAGCTCCAGGGACCCCATGTCGTCCGCGACGATGGACAGGTCGCGGATCTCCGCATCCGCCATGCCGCGAAAAGCTTCGATTGACTCCGACTTGCCCGCTCCCGTGTCACCCATCAGGAGGACGTTCGCGCTCCTGCCGCCCTTGAGCTGGATGGACAGCAGGGCCCCATGGAACGGGAGCCGTCCCGCCTTCATCTTGATGACGTTGTGAAGGGTGAGCACCATCTTCTTGAGGTAACCGAAGTACCCGTACTCCTTGCGGTTGGGGACGGCGGCAACGAAGAGACGGTTGGCGGCGTCGTCATGGAATACCGTGGGCATCTCCGCGATCCCCGAAAGGCCGTCCGTCGGGTCCCCGAAGATGTAAAGGGCGTCGGGAGCGCGTCCCAGGTCGGCGTCATCAGCGATCTCGAAGAGGTTGCACAGAGAGAAGCCCAGCTCGAAGAACGTGTTGTGGAAATAGATGAGGACAAGAAGGTCTCCGACGCGCGCGGGGTAGCACAACCAGTCGGAGGCGTCCACCGTGACGCGTTCGATCGGGTTCTCCGGCACGCGGATGAAGGAACCGGTGCGCTTGTTCATGGGCGGCTCGAGGATCAGCGGCGGATTGAGAAGGATCTGGCGGATTATGGCAACGCCGCGCAGCTTCTCGTAGGGCCCCGGCGGCAGAGGGATATCCAGGGTCAACGCGATTGCAGAGATCTCCACGCCGGCGTGGAGCTGACGGTAGATGCGCGGGTGCATCCCCTGGATGTTCTCCTGGACGTCGCGGTAGACCCCGCGCACGAGGTGGGAGAAGTTCTCCACCGTCTCGTTGAACGTTCGGTACGGCCGCTTGTCCAGCGCGTCACCCTCGGAGTCGCAGACAGCATACCTCTCGAAGCTCCTCCAGAAGTTGTAGAGGTATTCCACGAAGTCGGCCAGGCCCGTGCGGTGCTCCGGGAACGAAGCGGCACCGGCGACGATGTTCGGCACGAGGGCAAGGGGGATCTTCGTCAGGAAAGAGAGGCTCTGGATCAGGATATCGAGGGAGGCTTCCTGCTCGTGCTTCCCGCCCAGGAACGCAAGCATGGGCGAATCCCGCCGGGCCAGCTCCCGCAGGCAGCGGCGCAGGACGTCGCGGAAGAGGCCGCTTTGCAGCAACTCGTCAGGGGTCTCGCAGAAGCGGCGCCTGACCCGCATGATGACTTTCCTGTCCAGCACGGCATAAGCGATGTTTTCCACGAAACCTCCCCAGGGGTCGATTCTATACCAACAGCAGCATGCGCGGGAACCGCGTCCGGAGGACCAACGCGTGGAGGCGCGCGGACCGCGTTGGACAAAGCGCGCGCGGACCGCGCGGACAAAGCACGCATGGATAAAGCATATAAAGCAATTGACAGGACAGCGAAAATCGAGTCTCGTAACAGCTTACACTTCGAGGGGGGCGGAATGCTTGAGCTGAACAAGGGCGTCGACATCCTTTCTGAGGTCGGAGGGATCCGGACAGCGGAAGAGGCGCGTTCCGTCCTCGCCGCTTCTATGGACGCTTCCAACAGGGAAAAGATCGCCCGAATCTCCACCGCGGGAGCCCTTATCAAGATCGCAAACGCCGCCGCCATGTGCGCTCCTGATCGGGTCTTCGTCATTGGCTCCTCCCCTGATGACGTGGCGGCCTGCCGACGGATAAGCCTGGAGACCGGAGAAGAGTGCCCGCTCGCCATGAAGGACCACACCATCCACTTCGACCTCCCGGAAGACCAGGGTCGCATGGTCGACCAGACCTACTACATCGCCAACGAGGGTGAAGAGGTGAGCGTCCTGGCGAAGAAGATGCTCCGCGCGGAAGCCCTGGATTACGTCCGCGCCACCATGACGGGCATCATGCGGGGAAAGACCATGCTGGTGGGGTTCTACAGCCGGGGGCCCATGGGCGCGCAGGCATCCGTTCCCGCGCTCATGATCTCAAGCTCGGCGTACGTCCTGCACAGCGCGAACATCCTCTACCGCAATGTCTTCGAGGACTTCGACAGCGAAGTCGAACGAGCCGGTGTGTTCTTTACGAACCTCCACAGCCAGGGGAGCGGCAAATCCGAGGACATCTCCAAGGCGCGGATCTTCATGGACCGAAGCTGGTTCACGACGTTCAGCATGTACTGCTCGTACGCGGGCAACACGCTGATGCTGAAGAAGGGGAACCACAGGTTTGCCGTGGACCTCTGCACCTACTACCGCAGGGAGCAGGAGCTCTCCGAGCACATGTTCATCACGGGGATGACTGGTCCCGGCGGGAGGAAGACGTTCTTCGCCGGGGCCGCTCCCTCGGGATGCGGCAAGACCACCACGGCCATGGTGGGCACGGATTACGTGGGGGATGACCTGGCCCAGCTCTGGATCGACAAAGAGGGCATCCTGCGCGCGGTCAACCCTGAGATCGGGATCTTCGGCATCGTGGAGGACTTGAACAAGGAGGGGGACCCCTACCTTTACCGCTGCATGCGTGAGCCCGTGACGGAGGTGATCTGGTCGAACGTCCTGGTGGACGAACACGGCGTTCCTCACTGGGCCGGCAGCGGTGAACCTCTCCCGTCAAAGGGCAACAACTTCCAGGGGGAATGGTGGCCGGGAAAGAAAAACAAGAACGGAAAGCCGGTTCCGGTCTCCAACCCGAACGCACGCATCACCCTGACAAACGACGCCATCGGGAACTTCAACCGAAAAGTGGCCTGGGACCCTGCCGGCGTGCCAGTCAAGGTTATCACGTACAGCGGAAGGGACAGCGATACAATGCCGCCCGTCTGGGTTGCGAAGAATCCGGACCACGGAGTCGTGATTGGAGCCTCCATCCTTTCGGCGGCCACTGCCACGGAGGTGGGCGCGAAAGGGGTAAACAGGCAGCCGTGGGCAAACTCTCCGTTCATCCCGTGCCCGCTCGGGGATTACATGGAGGCGCAGTTTCAGTTTTTCAACTCCCGGAAGCTCTCGAGGCTGGGACGGCCCATCATCGCCGGCCTGAACTACTTCCTTGTCGACTGCGCGCGCGGCGGGGACCTGAACAAGCTCCTCGGGGAAAAACGCGACGTTCGCGCCTGGTTGTCGTGGCTGGAAAGGTACGCCCATGACGAAGTCGGAGCAATCGAGACTCCCATTGGGTTCATACCGCTCTACGACGACCTGAGGCGCATTTTCGATGAGACGGTGGGAAAGGGCTACCCCAAGGATCTCTACACCAAGCAATTCTCTTTCTATATAGATAACATCCTCGCGCGTATCAATCTGCAGCAGGAGGCGTACGGCAAGGATACGAGGATGCCGCCCCGGCTGTTCGAAGTCTACGAGGAGCAGAAGCGCGGCCTGGAAGCGCTGAAAAGGGCCCATGGCCCGGTGGTCCCTCCGGAAAAGCTCTGAAGGCCGCCGGACAAGCGCTGACGACGCTCCGCCACATTCCGGCTGCCGCCGTGTTGCGGCGCGGGGCTGATTTCTGTTAAATGTCGGTCGGTGGAGCAGATTTCGAATGAAATCCGGGTAAAGTACTCAGATGCGGCCATCAACGCCATCCTGGGATCCATCGGCGAAGAGACCAGACCGGTGAGCCGACACTTCAGCCAGAGCGAGGACTTCTTCCTGCAGCTCGAGGGAGAGTACTCGGTCCCGCACATCCCGATCCACCACGACGTCCGGCTCTCCGTCCCGGGGCCGGATACCTTGCAATCTTGCGGGCCCTCACGAAGGAGATCGCCGCTCTTGCGCCGCAGGTGTTGAAGGGCCTGACATACTTCTTCGACCCCGCGGAAATACTGCGGCCCTGTTTCTTTCAGATCTACGGCCTGGAGGGCAGCAACTACCTCTATCTGTTGCGAATGGATTTCGCAATGAGGGCCGCGGAAGCCACGGTCCGGGAGCGCGGCACCAACGACATGACCCCGTCGTACTCCTCCCGAAGGCTTTTTCTCGAAGATACGATTGTCCCGCTCGAGGGCGTGGTGCGGGACGACGCCGCGGCCACGGCGTTTCGGATCCATGAAACGATCTCCCAGACATGGATAGGCGAGCAAGGCAGGGGCTATTTCGTCCAGGGGATCTGGATGGACGCCGACCTGACCAAGTTTTTCACCAAGCTTTTCCTCCCCCCCAACAAGAAGACCTACCCGTACTATCCCTACGTGTGCAAATACAAGACCGTGTGCCATTCCGTCGTCACGCTCTCCCCGGAGGGGCGCGCAAGGACCCTCCCCCATCTCCATCGCGCGCTCGAGTTCCTCCTTCCGCACCTGGAGGAGATCCAGGCGGAAATGAAGGGCAGGACCTTCTCGGAGGACCTGGAATGCTTTCGCGCACTGAAGGCCAGGGTGCCGCCGGCGTGGTACGATATCTGGGCGAACCTCCGCGTGGAAGCGTATCTGAACGCGGCGGACATGAGGGAGTTCAAGATTGAAGACTGACGCCCCCGCGTGGAACGGAAAGAAGGTGACGGTGATGGGCCTCGGGCTCAACGGCGGCGGCCTTGCGTCAGCCCGGTACTTCGCCCGTCACGGAGCGCAGGTGACCGTCACGGACCTGCGCGCGCGGGAGCTCCTGAAGGAATCGATCGAGCCGCTTGCCGGGCTGCCGGTGCGCTACGTCCTGGAAAAGCATGAGGAAGAAGACTTCACGAACGCTGACCTCGTGATCAAGAACCCTGCCGTGCCGCCCGGCTCCCGGTTCCTGGAGGCGGCCCGCTCCCGCGGGGTGCCCGTGGAGACCGACCTTTCCGTCTTCCTGTCCCTTGCAAAAAACCCGATCATCGGGGTCACCGGATCCAAAGGGAAGTCGACAACGGCGTCGGCAATCGCTTTCGGTCTCAAGCGCGTGGACCCGGGGACCCTGCTGGCAGGCAATATCACCGTCTCCCCACTGGATTTCGTCGACAGCATGGATCCGCGCAGCCCCGTGGTCCTGGAGCTTTCCTCCTGGCAGCTAGGGGACCTCCGAGGCCGCGGCATCCTCCGCCCGGCTCTTTCCGCTTTCACGGTGATCCTGCCGGACCATCTGGACCGGTACAGAGGCATGGCGGACTATATTGCCGACAAGAAGGTCCTCTTCCAGGAGCAGGACCGGGACCAGAAGGCCGTCTTCAATCTCGATGATCCCTGGCAGCGCGAGTTTCCCAGAGAGACGCGCGCCCAGCCTTTCTTCTATTCGGCTTCCGATCTGCCGGACGGGCTTCGCGGCGGATGGCTGCAAGGGGAAAAAGGGACCGTGCGTCTGTCACCGAGCGGCGGGGATGAGAAGCTCATCCTTTCCGGCAAACGCCTGCCGGGAACGCACAATACAGTGAACCTTCTGTGCGCCGGCCTCGTCTTGCAGCTCTACGGCGTCAAGGCTGAGGTCATTCGCAAGGCGCTTGCCGAGTTCCCGGGCGTCGAGCACAGGCTGGAGATGTTCCGCACGTGGAAAAGGCTGCGCTTCTATAACGATTCGGCGGCCACCATCCCCCACGCCACGGTCCAGGCCGTCAAATCGCTTGAGTCTCCCATGGTCCTCATCATGGGCGGAACGGACAAGAACATCGACTTCTCCCCCATCGGGGAGGTTGCGCGGATCCCGCGCGCCCTTGTCCTCCTTGCGGGAAGCGGCACGGAAAAAATCCGCGCTCTCCTGGACAGGGAAGGAATTGCGTACGAAGGCCCGTTCGGGGAGCTTGCAAGCGCCGTTGACACGGCCATTACCGCCGCGGGCGGCGGCAAGGAAAATGCGTCCGTGCTCTTTTCTCCCGGGTGCACCTCTTTCGGTATGTTCCGAAACGAGTTCGACAGGGGCGCCAGGTTCAAGCAGACTGTCCTGGAAGCCACCGCGGAGTAGCCGGACATGGGACCTGCCCGCCTTCGGCCTATCCGGCGGCCGCGCGATGTCGCGCCCGATCCTCGGCAAACCTCAGGTATGGCACCACGTCCTCGTTTCGATACTGGCCGGTGCCGTCGTATGTAATGCTCACCACGGGCACCCCGGTGAGGCGTTCGATGTCCCGCGCCATGGCTTCCGTCACCAGGGAAGGGCAGCAGAAAGCGGGGCTGGCTTGCACGAACAGGGCAAGGTCGGGATATGCCCTGGCCAGGTGCCATACTTTCAGGAGATTGTCGAATGACTCTCCCGCATGCTCGCTCCTGATCCCGAACTCGCGCATGATGAGATCAGAATCCGTCTCTGCGATGGCACGCTCTTCTCCCAGGATGGGCTGGAAATACGAGCGATACGTCCGTCCCAGCGACTGGACGAGGTTCCAGAGCGCCCGATACCCATAGGATGAGGCGTACTCACCGGCTTCCCGCCATTTGCGGAAATACGAACGAGCCACGATCCGGACGTACTCGGTGTACGGGGTCGTGATGACCTCCGCGCCCGCCCGCTCCAGGGAGTTGATGAGGCCCTGGTTCATGATGTCGTTGTCGCGCACATACAGGTCCCCAAAGATCGCCACCTTGGGCCTGTCCGCGCCGGCCGTCCGTATGCCGGAGAGGAGGCTCGCAACTCCCGCCATGGCGTGCTCCATGGACGCGCTGCCTTCGAAGGCCGGCACGAGGATTTCCAGCGACCGGGCAATGACACGGTCCGTTGCTCCTGGCTCGGTCTCATAAGGACGCAACCGACACCCCGCGCGGCGCAGGAGGCCGCCGGCCAGGTACGCCCGATACGCGTTGACGCTTGCGCGGACTGAGAAGTCCAGGTAGAAAGCGCTGCCGGCAAACACCTCCACCTTCTCCATCCCGCGGCCCCGAGCTTCGAGGAGGCTCTTGATGTAGGCCGGGAACATCCCGATGTTGCAGGAAAGAAGAGACCGGGCCATCCAGAGCGCCGTGCGGGAAGGATCCAACCCGTGGGCTTCCACGAACTGCGCGGCCTCTTCGGCTATCACGGAAACGGGGATGCACTGGCCGGTGTTGAGCCGCATCGCCTTCCTGATGACAAGCGGATCTTCGGAAAGGACCCGGGCGTCCACCCCTTCCCGCCTCAGGCACGCCGCCAGGAGCGGATTCACCAGGGGGTCCCACACGGGAAAGAGCAGCGTCCTCCCCTCGAGCTTTCGGGTGACCCGGGGGTTGAACGGAAGGGTTGAGGTCGGCGCATCCTGTCCTGACGCGCCACACGTCCGGGCGTGGTGATTGCGGAACGAGGCAACCCCTGCCTCGATCCGCGTTTCGTAGCCAAGCGTGGAGTCATGATCATCGAGCTGAAGGATCAGGTACGGCTTGCCGTGCGCGTCCATGATGCGCTTGAAGTATTCGATTGCGAAGCTGTCAGGTGAGCACTTGAACGAGGTGAGATACACGGCATACAGCCCGGGCCTCTGGGCCACGGCGCAGGCCGCTTCGAGGATTTTCGCCGCGTAGTGCCAGTGGACCTGCTCGAGCAGCGGAGCCATGGACAGGACTTCACGCTGTTCATACGCCACCATTTCCTGGAGGAACGTCTTCACTCCCTGCGCCGCGAAAAGCTCGGGAATCCCCTTGTTCATCTCCGGGGACAGGAGGTTGTACGGCCGGCCGAGCAGCACCACGGCGGGGTAATCAATGCCAGTCGTCTCATCACGGAAGCGCTGCTCGAGCCTACGGGCAATCTTCTCTCGCAGCGAGCATGCGGCTCGAAATGCCCGGTCCACCTGCGCCCGCGTGACCCCGGCGAGACCCACGCGTAAGAGCGTGGCATGCAGCTCGTCAACCGTGCGCCGGCGCCTCCGCGTCCAGCTCACCTCCGGCATGAGACACCGTTTGCGCTCGGCAGGACTGCCGCACGCAAGGGCTGAGCTGTACTGCGTGTAATAGCAGTACACGCGCGGCGCGCGGGACCCCTGACGGGATTCCTCCAACTGAACGGGAAGGAAGACCCAGTCAGCTTTCGGGAGAAGATGGGCCACGTGGCCTCTCAAGGCCGCAAGCGGCGCGCAGAACTCCCCTCCCCGTGTTTCTCTTCCCAGCTCAACGGCGTTTTTCAGCCCTTCACTCGTGACCACCCGGATGCCGAAAGACGAGAAGAAAGCTTTCCAGACCGGGAGATCGCCGCAGAGCCCGAGCGCAGCGGGAATGCCGATCACCGGACTGTCCGCGCGGGACGGCGGAGGCGGAGGGGCGCTTTCCTGAAAGGCCTTTCGCCTCTCTTTCATCGCATCGAAGCCTGAACGGTTCCTGTCGACGAACCGGCTGACCTCATAATCCCGACCGCAAAGGAATCCGTAGGCGATCTCCTCCCCGCCCACGGTTGCGATGCGAAGACGGCAGGCGTTGCCGCACAGCGGGCACGTTTCAGTCCGCAGCGGGATGTCCCCTCGGAGGGCAGGGAGGCCGGGGAACGCCGTCCTGGCTGGCCTTTTCTCTTTGAGAAGAAGGGCCGCGCCGAGGGCCCCGGCGAGGTGGCAATAGCGGGAGACGAGGACCGGCACGCCCAGACCCTGGCGGAATGCGGCAACAAGCGCGCCGTTCCTGGCTGTGGCCCCCTGGAACGCCACCTTCCTGCCGATCGCGGCGCCGCGCGCCACTTTCTGGAGATAGTTCTCACGGACGCTGTAGAGGGCGGCCGCAAGGATCTCATCCGTGGAGAAGCCCTGCGAGAGGAAGCCGTTGATGTCGCGCTCCATGAACACCGCGCAACGGTCGCTGGAAAGCGGCGCCCGGGCGCCGCGCACCCGGCGGCTGTAGTCGGAAAGGTCGCAGCCCAGCCGCGCCGCCTGTTCCTCCAGGAAGCTGCCCGTGCCCGCCGCGCACACGGTGTTCATGTGGGAGAAGGTGACCATGCCGTCACGCATCGTCGTGAACTTCGCGTCCTGGCCGCCGATCTCGATGATCGTGTCGATCTCGGGGTCGAGGGAATACGCGGCGCGCGCGTGTGCCGTGATCTCATCTATCACGAGATCCGCGTGAAGGAGGGATGCAATGAACTTCCGGCCGGCCCCCGTCGTGGAGACCCCCAGGATGCGAAGCGCCCCGGGGAGCGAGCCGGCGAAATCCTCGATTGCCTCCGCGAGCGCCTGCACCGCCGTCAAGGGGGATCCGCGCGTACGCGTGTAGAAGCCCGCGTGAGGGCTCCCGTCCTCCGCCAGGAGGACTGCCTTTGTCGAGGTAGAGCCGATATCAATACCCAGGAAAGCGCCAAGGTCCCCGGCCGGCTTGCGGCCGTAGATTTCGACTTCGACGGGATGGAGGCGTGAATGCGTTCCCGCCCCAAATAAGCCGGCTTTCGGCGAATCCGCGCGCGGCTCGACCCTGCGCGGCTCGACCGCGCGCCGCTCGTCCACGCACTCCCCGTTCCACGCACTCCTCGTCGTCGAAGGAAAGCGGCGCGTAGTAGTATTCTTTTTCATCGTGGGGAGGGGCGAGGAGTCGGTCCGGATCAAGCGGAGCCGGGAGAGGCTTCTCGGAGCTTTCACCCGAGCACAGCGCGGCGCCGATGGCAACGGCCACCGGTCCGTGGCTGTCCGTCTCCAGCGTGACACCCAGGATTCTCTCCAGATGCGCGCGCACGGCGCCGTTTCGCGAAACCCCGCCGGTGAAAACGGCCGGAGCCTCGAGCTTTTCCCCATGGACGAGCGTGTCCGCAAGGGTCTGGGCCATCCCTTTGCAGAGGCCGTCGCAGATTGCTTCCACGGCAAAGCCTGCCTGCTGCGCATGAACGAGGTCCGTCCGCGCAAAGACCGCGCACCGTGTCGAAATCCTGGGAGGTTCCGAGCTGCTGGCCCTGGCGCGCAGGTCGAGCTCTTCCACGCCCGCGAATCCCAGACGCCGAGCCTGCTGGTCCAGGAAGCTTCCGGTCCCCGCCGCGCAGGAGGAATTGGAGCGCGAACCGAAATACTGCCCTTGCGCGCCGAGCCTGATGAGCGTGAACTTCTCACCTCCCACGTGCAGGAGTGATCGGGCTCCGGGGAAGAAGCGCAGGACGGCCGCTATCAGCGCGACCTGGGAGTCGACGGGATGTACGCCGTGAAGGAACTGGCACGCGGTCGGGGTGCAGCCAACGCCGGAAACCACCACAGGGCCGAAAGCCGCGAGAAGCTTGCCGAGAGTCTCACGGACTTTTCCGGCGTGGGGTTGATGGACCGTGCGCAGAGGCTCTCCGCCTTCCTCAACAAGAGCGACTGAGACGGAGACAGAGCCTATGTCAACGCCCAGAAGCGCAGCCATCACACGACGGCGGAGCTAGCAAGCGCCGCGCGAAGCGCCATTGCCCGACGCGCCCCAGTAGTTCTCCGCGAGAAGCTCGTAGAACGTCTGGGGATGCTTGCACGCGGGGCATTCTTTCGGGGGCTCCGGTCCCTCGAAGATGTACCCGCAGTTGATGCAGTGCCATTTCACCGATTGCTTTTTCTTGAATACTTCCCCAGAGGCAACGTTTTCCAGCAGCTTGCGGTAGCGCCCCTCGTGGAACTTCTCAGCCTTTGCCACCTGTTCGAACGACCGGGCAACCTCGGGGAAGCCTTCCTCCCGGGCGGTCTTGCCGAACGCGGGGTACAGGGTTTCCCACTCCTCCATCTCCCCGTCGGCGGCGGCCTCCAGGTTCATCCTGGTGTCCTTGATGGCGCCGGAGGGATACATCGCCGTGATCTCCAGCCCGCCGCCTTCGAGGTGGGAGAAGAACACCTTGGCGTGCTCCTTCTCATTGTCCGCGGTCTCCAGGAAGATGTTCGCGATCTGCTGGAAACCTTCCCGGCGCGCAGCCCCGGCGAAGTACGTATAGCGGTTTCGCGCCTGCGACTCGCCGGCGAATGCCTTGAGGAGGTTCTGCTCGGTCTTCGTGCCTTTGATAGATTTCGCCATGTCCCTTTCCTCCAGAACTGCTGTGCCGAATGCTTCCATAGGCAAGGGCAAAGGCCATGACTGGCTGCCCTGGTATTCGATCAAGGCGCGCGCGCGGCTTGACTCTGCGTGATCCTTCAGGGTATTGATTAGGCTATCACAAGTTGCTACATCATGCAATCCAAGCGAGTTTTCAACACAAGATTTCACGAGTTCAATCGTTGAGAAAGGGGCAGTCGAATATGAGTCCAGCGAAGTACGTCTATCTCTTCGGCGGTGGGCGGGCAGACGGCAATGAAAAGATGAAGAACCTTCTCGGCGGCAAGGGTGCCAACCTGGCCGAAATGGCGGGCCATCCCGATCTGCGGCTCCCCGTTCCCGCGGGATTCACCATCACCACGGAGGTATGCACCCACTTCTTCCAGAACAAGGGCAAGTACCCCGCGGGACTCGACCAGCAGGTGGCGGCCGGCCAGGCTCACATCGAAAAGATCATGAGCCACAAGTTCGGGGACGCCGTCAACCCGCTCCTGGTCTCCGTCCGCTCGGGAGCGCGCAAGTCCATGCCTGGCATGATGGAAACGGTCCTGAACGTGGGCCTGAATGAAAAGACGGCGGAAGGCATCATCAAGTCCACCGGGAACCCCCGCTTCGTCTACGACGCATATCGGCGTCTCATCCAGATGTACTCCGACGTCGTCATGGAGAAAGCGGAAGGCGTTGAACCGGCCGAAGGGATGGGGGTTCGCCAGCAGCTTGAACGCGAGCTGGACAAAATGAAGCGCGCAAAAGGGGCCAAGCAGGACACGGACCTCACCGCGGATGACCTGAAGAGCCTCATCAAGATCTACAAGGCGAAAGTGCGGGAAGTGCTCGGCAAGGACTTTCCCGAAGACCCGAAGGAACAACTGTGGGGTGGCATCCGGGCCGTGTTCCAGAGCTGGAACGGCAAGCGCGCCATCTCCTACCGGCGCATTGAAGGGATCCCCGACGAATGGGGCACAGCGGTCACCGTGCAGTCCATGGTATTCGGGAACATGGGAAATGACTCCGGTACCGGCGTCGCGTTCACGCGGAACCCTGCAACCGGGGAAAACATTTTCTACGGCGAATGGCTCCCCAACGCGCAGGGTGAAGACGTGGTGGCGGGAATCCGCACTCCGTACCCCATCAATGAGGCGGGAAAGAGCGAGCATACCGCCGGCCTTCCCTCCCTGGAGAAGCAGTTCCCCAAGATTTACACGGAATTGCACACCATCGAGCTTCGTCTTGAAAAGCATTACCACGACATGCTGGACCTCGAGTTCACTATTGAAAAGGGCAAGCTCTGGATGCTGCAGTGCCGTGTGGGAAAGAGAAACGGCCCCGCGGCGGTGCGTATGGTCATCGAGATGGTCAAGGAGAAGCTCACTACCGCGGAAGAAGCGGTAGGCCGCATCACCCCGGCCCAACTCGACGAGCTGCTGCACCCCATCATTGATCCGAGCAAGGAATCCGCCGCCGCCATCCTGGCGAAGGGCCTCCCTGCCGGTCCCGGCGGGGCAGTCGGCCAGGTGGTCCTTACCGCGAATGCCGCGGTGGAGTGGCTCAAGCAGGGCAAGAAGGTCATCCTCGTTCGGGAAGAAACCAACCCTGAGGACGTGGAGGGCATGCGCGCCGCGGAAGGCATCCTCACGGCCCGAGGCGGAATGACCTCCCACGCGGCGCTCGTGGCGCGCGGTTGGGGCAAGTGCTGCATCGTCGGCGCCTCAGACGTGAAAGTGGAGATGGACAAGCATCAGGTCGTGATCAAGGGAACGACGCTGCGCGAAGGGGACTGGCTCTCCCTGAACGGGAGCAAGGGCAACGTGTACGCCGGGGCCCTTCCCCTGATCAAGGCGGCCGGTGAGAACCCCAACTTCGTTGCCTTCATGGGGATGTGCGACAAGGTGAAGAAGCTCGGCGTCCGCACCAACGCGGACAACCCACAGGACGCAAAGAGGGCGCGCGAGTTCGGGGCGGAAGGGATCGGGCTTTTCCGATTCGAGCACATGTTCTACGGAGAGGGATCGGACAAGCCGCTCTTCCTCCTTCGAAGGATGATCGTTTCCAAGACCGAGGCAGAAAGGCGTCGCGCTCTTGAAGAGCTCTTCCCCTTCATGAAGGATGACGTGAAAAAGACCATGGAGGTCATGGACGGGCTGCCGGTGACTTTTCGCTTCCTGGATCCCCCGCTGCATGAGTTCGTTCCCAACCGCGTTGACGAGCGCCAGAAGCTCGCGGCGGACCTGGGGATCAGCGCGGAGGAGTTCAACGCGCGGGCAGACGGGCTCCACGAATCCAACCCCATGATGGGCCATCGCGGCGTGCGTCTTGGCATTTCGTATCCTGAAATGACCGAAGTCCAGACCCAGGCCATCCTGGAAGCGGCCGCTGAGCTCAATCAGGCCGGAAAGAACGCGAAGCCCGAAATCATGATTCCGGTCACCTCGGTCATGACGGAGATCGTGGACCAGAAGAAGCTCATCGAAAGGGTCTACGAGAAGGTGATAGCCAAGTTCGGGATGCCCAAGTCGAAGCTGCCGCTCATTGTCGGCACCATGATCGAGATCCCCCGGGCATGCGTCACCGCGGACAAGTTTGCCAGCGTGTGCGAGTTCTTCTCCTTCGGCACGAACGACCTGACCCAGATGGGGTTCGGGTTCTCCCGTGACGACATCGGGAGCTTCGTCCCCAAGTACATCGAGAAGAAGATCCTTCCTGCTGATCCGTTCCAGACCCTGGACCAGGAAGGGATCGGAGAGCTGATCCGGATGGGGATCACGAAGGGCCGCTCCGTGAAGCCCGCCTTGAAGGTGGGGATCTGCGGAGAGCACGGTGGGGACCCCGAATCGGTGAAGTTCTGCCATAAGGTGGGGATGAACTATGTGTCCTGCTCGCCGTATCGCGTGCCCCTGGCAAAGCTGGCCGCCGCGCAGGAGGCGGTAGCTGACTCCGCAAAGCCTGCGGCAAAACCCGCGGCAAAGCCTGCCTCCGCAAAAATGCCGGCGGTGAAGAAAGCCGCGAAGTCCGCGGTCAAGAAGGCGCCGGCGAAGAAGGCGGCAAAGAACGTGGCGAAAAAAGCCGCCGCAAAGAAAGCCGCAAAAATGCCGGCAAAGAAGGCCCCTGGGAAGAAATGACCTTTTTTCTGAACATCCGCCCCGCATCTTTCGTCGTAGAATCAGGGAAGACGCGGGGCTTTTTATTTGTCCGGGTTTTGGTATATTGCCCCGAGAGACAATGCAGAGCTACCCACCGTTTGCAACCATGAGTCAGTCCATCCAAACGAGTGTTGTGAAAGACATTTTCACCACGGCGCATGAGCGGTATGACTTTCTGAACCACTTCCTGAGCATGCGACGGGACGTGGGATGGAGGCGGTTCGCGGTCCACAGGATGCGTTTTCCTGCCCAGGGCCGGTTCCTGGACGTGGCTACCGGGACGGCGGACCTCGCTCTGGAAGCGGCCTCACGCAATCCCGGTCTTCGCGTTGCCGGTATAGATTTTGCCGAGCCCATGCTGCAGATCGGAAGGAAGAAAGCGCGCCGCGCAGGTTTCTCCGACCGGGTGACGCTCCTTGCTGCGGATGCGCTTGCCCTCCCCTTTGCTGACCGAACCTTCGACGTGAGCGCCGTTGCGTTCGGGATGCGGAACATCCCGGACAAGCTCGCCGCTTTGAGAGAGATGACCAGGGTCACGGTCCCCGGCGGACAGGTCATGGTGCTGGAGATGACTTTTGCACCGGCCCGCCTGTTTCGGCCCATCTACCGGCTCTACCTCACGCGCATCCTTCCGGCAGTGGCCAGTCTCTTCGCCGCCAACGCCGGCGCTTATTCGTACCTGGCTGACTCCATCCAGGGTTTTCCGGCTCCCGCGGCTTTCCGGGACATCATGACGTCCGCCGGGCTGACGGAGGTGACCTACCACAGCCTGACTTTCGGCGCTGCGTACCTGCACGTCGGGCGCGTGCCGCGCGCCGCGGGAGCATCTGCATGACCCTGGACAAGGTCTTCGAGCCTCTCCGTGACGAAATGACCGCTGTGGACGTTGAGCTGAAAACCCTCATGAAGCACGTCGGCTCGGAGATGGACCTCAACCGCTCCCGCCTGGGGATCATTGGAGGGATCGTCCAGCATCCGTTTACCGTCCCCGGCAAGAGGATCCGCCCTGCGCTGGTGCTGCTCTCCTACCGCGCGCTGGAGGCCAGCGCGGACGCGGACTCCCTTGTCTCGCTGGCCGCGGCAGTGGAGGTCCTCCACGCCGCTTCCCTCGTGCATGACGACGTGATTGACGGCGCGGATTCGCGGCGCCACCAGGTGAGCCTGAACAAGATGTTCGGGAACAAGATTGCCGTGCTCGCCGGAGACATCCTGTACACGCACTTCTTCACCCTCATCACCGGGCTCTCCCGCATTGAAGCGCGCAAGCGTTTTGCAATGCTGGACGTGTTCCTGGAAACCACGAAGGCAATGTGCAAGGGTGAAATCCTTGCCCAGGAAGCCCGTTCCGCGGCCCGGCCGCTCACCTTCGAGGTATACAAGGAAATTGCCACGGACAAGACCGCGGTGCTTTTCTCCGCCTGTTGCAAGACCGCCGCGCTCCTGGGAGAAGCGCCGAACGCCACCCTCTCCTGCGTGAGCGAGCTCGGCCTGGATTTCGGCCTTGCCTTCCAGATGATCGACGACGTCATGGACAAGGACCACGGCCTGGAATCCACGGTGGACCTTCTTGCCAAGGCCCTTGGGCACGCAGAACGCGCCCGGGCGGCCCTCAACGCCCTTCCTGACACCAGATACCGCACAACGCTTCACGATCTGCTCGATTACGTGATTGCGCAAGCGATTCCTTGACTCTCTGACTCCGCGTTTATAGATTTTATGCGAATGTTGTCACGGCTTCGCCGTGGCACCGTCGAACGTCGATCCTGTGACCCGCGGAGAAATGATGAGCGCACTGCTGTCGCTGGCCGTCTATCTCACCGTCGTCGTCGTGCTTGTCGGGCTTCTCATGATTGTGACTCATCTCTCAGGTGAGCGCCACAACCAGAGGGGCACCAATTACCCCTATGAATCCGGCGTGGAGCCAACCGGCTCCGCTCGCTTGAGGTTTTCCGCGGACTTTTACCTTGTATCCATGTTCTTCGTCATCTTCGACATTTCCGCAGTCTTCCTTTTTGCATGGGCCGTGGCAGTCCGTGACCTGGGTTGGATGGGGTACGCGGCCATCCTTGTGTTCATGATCGAGACGGTGGTGGGACTCGCGTACCTGTGGCGCATGGGGGCGTTTGCCTGGGGGGCGCGGAGGCTGCGGGAGCACCGGGAAAGGCATGGGGTGAGCAGTGCACACTGAGTCAGGCAATATTCGGGCGTCCACGTATGGGGACCTGTACCTGGCCCGCAGGGCCGACCTGCTGGCCTGGAGCCGCAAGTATTCCCTGTGGCCGTTCAACTTCGGGCTTTCCTGCTGTTACGTGGAAATGGCCACCTCCATCACGAGCAAATTTGACATTGCGCGCTTCGGGTCGGAAATCATCCGCGGATCACCGCGGGAGGCGGACCTCATGGTGGTTGCCGGGACCGTCTTCGTGAAGATGGCGCCCCTGGTCATGCACATGTACGAGCAAATGATGGAGCCGCGCTGGGTCGTCTGCATGGGATCCTGCGCGGGATCCGGCGGCATGTACGACATCTACAGCGTGGTCCAGGGGGTGGATACGTTCCTTCCCGTTGACGTGTACGTGCAGGGCTGCCCGCCGAGCCCGGACGCGTTCATGCGCGGCCTGGTGCTCCTGGGGGAAGCCGTGGCCAGCGAAAAACGCCCCCTCTCCTGGCTCGTGGGGCCTCAAGGGGTCGTGCGGTCCGCCAAGCCGTCCCTGCGGGACGCCATGCGGCCTGAGCGGCAGAAACAGACGGAGCTCAGATCGCCGGACGGCCTGTAACCCTTATGAGGTTGTCGGGCATGGGAGCCACTGCAAGAGCAGATATGTCTACCGGAGACCGCCCTTCGGGCGGAACCGCCTTGAGGAGAAAGTGAATGGATGAAGCGCGGGGGGCTGAGGCAGTGGCCAACAAAGCCGGCACGGCACAAGGAATCCTCCAAGAGCTGTCGGACCGCTTCGGCCAGGGGGCAATTCTCCCCCAATCAACAAAGGACGGAATCCCGACAGCGTGGGTAAGCCCTGAGCTTCTCCCGGGCGTCTTGAAGCACCTGAAAAGCTCCCCCGAGGGCGCCTACCCAATGCTGTGGGACATCACGGCGATAGATGAGCGCACGCGGGTTCACCGTGAGGGCCAGCCCGCCTCAGATTTCACCGTGGTCTACCATCTCCTTTCCCTGGAGCGCAACCAGGACGTGCGCATCAAGGTTGCCCTTCACGGAGACCAGCCGAGCGTCGGCACCGTCAGCTCCATCTATTCCAACGCAGACTGGTACGAGCGGGAAGTCTGGGACATGTTCGGGATAAAGTTCGACGGCCACCCCCATCTTTTCCGCATCCTGATGCCGCCGTGGTGGGAGGGCCATCCGCTGCGCAAGGAGCATCCGGCGCGCGCCACGGAGATGGGCCCGTTCCAGATGTCCAGCGAAGACGCCCACCGGATGCTCTCCATGATGGAGTTCCGCCCCGAGGACTGGGGGTTGAAGCGGGAGGACCACGACCACGAGTTCATGTTCCTGAACTTCGGCCCGCAGCACCCGTCCACGCACGGCGTCCTTCGGTTCGTGGCGCAGTTGGACGGGGAGGAGATCGTGGACGTGGTCCCCGAGATCGGGTTCCACCACAGGGGCGCTGAAAAAATGGGGGAACGCCAGAGCTGGCATACGTACATCCCCTACACGGACCGCATTGACTACCTGGGCGGGGTCCTCAATAACTTCCCCTACGTCCTGGCGGTCGAGACCCTTGCGGGGATCACGGTCCCGGACCGGGCAAAAGTCATCCGCATCATGATGGCGGAGATCTTTCGCATCATCAGCCACCTCGTCTATTTCGGCACGTTCACCGCGGACATCGGCCAGATGTCCATGGTGTTCTGGATGTTCACCGACCGGGAGCGGGCGTTCGACATCGTGGAAGCAGTCACGGGCGGCCGCATGCACCCGGCGTGGTTCCGCATTGGCGGGGTCGCGCAGGACCTGCCCGTCGGTTGGGACACGATGGTTCGGGACTTCACCGCGTACATGCATAAAAGGCTCCGGGACTACGACGCTTCCGTCATGAAAAACCGGATGGTGAAGGCTCGCATGGTGGGGATAGGGACCGTGAGCGCCACGGAAGCGCTGGAGTGGGGCGCCACGGGACCGTTCCTCCGCGCCAGCGGGGTGAGCTACGATATCCGAAAGAACCGGCCTTACGGCGGTTATGACAAGTTCGATTTCGACGTTCCCACGGCGCAGCACGGTGACTCCTATGACCGGCTTGCGGTGCACGTGGAAGAGATGCATCAGAGCCTGCGGATCATCGAGCAGTGCCTTGCCAACATGCCCTCGGGCCCATACAAGTCGGACCACCCCCTTGCAACCCCGCCGCGCAAAGAGCGCACCATGCACGACATCGAAACGCTCATCAACCACTTCCTGGGGGTGAGCTGGGGCCCGGTCATTCCGCCGGGGGAAGCGACCTTTGCCGCGGAAGGGTCGAAAGGAAACCATGGGTACTACCTGGTGAGCGACGGAGGTACCATGAGCTACCGCACGCGCATCAGGACGCCGTCCTTCGCCCATATCCAGATGGTGCCCATGATGAGCCGCGGGCTGACCGTGCCGGACCTTGTGACCATCCTGGGGAGCATCGACTATGTGCTTGCAGATCTGGACAGATAGGGGGGCGGAGGAGAGATGCTGAGCGACAAGGAGAAGCAGCTCATCGAGAATGAGCTGCGTCACCACGAACAGAAACGGGGCGCCGTCTCCGAGGCGCTCATGATCCTCCAGAAGAGCCGGGGCTGGGTTTCCTCCGAGGCGATATCGGACGTGGCGGAGGCGCTGCAGATGACCGTGGAGGAGGTGGACGGAATTGCCACCTTCTACGACCTGGTCTACCGCAGCCCGGTGGGAAAGCACGTGATCATGGTGTGTGACAGCGTGAGCTGCTACGTGACGGGTGAGCCGAAGCTGACGGAACACCTCAAGAAAAGGCTGGGCGTGGACCTGGGTGAAACGACGGCTGATGGTCAGTTCACGCTCATACCGGTGGGTTGCCTGGGCGCCTGCGACAAGGGGCCCGCGCTTCTCGTCGACGGGGAAATCATGGAAAGCGTCACGCCCGAGCGGGCTGACCAGATCATCGACAACTGCAGAAAGGAACCAGATGCCCACTCCGCTCACCGATAGCATCAGGCCGGGACGCGACTACCTCGACGTCGGCGCCTACGAAGCCGCCGGCGGCTACCAGGGGCTGCGCAAGGCGCTGGGGGCAACCCCGCAGGAAGTCCAGCAGACCGTGATCAAGTCCGGCTTGCGCGGCCGGGGCGGCGCGGGCTTTCCCACCGGGCAGAAGTGGAGCTTCGTCCCCATGGATGACGCGGCCGGCCACCGCTATGTGGTGGTGAACGCGGATGAGAAGGAACCGGGCACCATGAAGGACCGGCTGCTCCTCGAAGGCAACACGCACCAGCTCATCGAAGGGACCATCATCGCGGCCTGGGCGGTCAAGGCGGACATCGCCTACATATTCCTTCGCCGTGAATACACGCAGGCCGCGCGCCGCATTGAACAGGCCATGGCGGAAGCCTACCAGCGCGGCTACCTCGGCAAGGGCATCCTGGGATCATCATGGAATCTGGAGATGCGTCTCCACCTGAGCGCCGGCAGATACATGTGCGGTGAAGAGACCGGCCTCCTGAACGCGTTGGAAGGCCGGCGCGCCATCCCCCGAAACAAACCGCCTTTCCCGCAGGTGAGCGGCCTGTGGGGCCGTCCCACGGTGGTCAACAACGTGGAGACGCTGAGCAATGTCCCCCACATCCTGCGGGAAGGCCCGGAGTGGTACAAGACGCTCAGCGCCTCCGTGGACGCCGGCACGAAGATTTTTGGCGTGAGCGGAAAGGTGAAAAACCCCGGCCTCTGGGAGCTGCCCATGGGCACGACGCTCCGGGAGATCATCATGGAGCATGCGGGAGGAATGGCTGACGGCGCGAAGCTGCGCGGCCTGATACCCGGCGGCGCATCCACTGATTTCCTCACCGCCGAACAGCTCGATGTCAAAATGGACTTCGACTCCGTGGCCAAGGCCGGAAGCAGGCTCGGGACGGGAACCATCGTCGTCCTTGATGATCACACCTGCCCCATCGGCATGCTCCTCAGCCTGGAAAAGTTCTTCGCCCGCGAATCCTGCGGATGGTGCACCCCGTGCCGGGAAGGCCTGCCCTGGGTGGCAAAGATCCTCCAGGCCATGGAGGAAGGGAAGGGCGAGCAGCGGGACATCGAGATCCTTGAGCAGCACTGCAAGCTCCTCGGGCCGGGCCGCACGTTCTGCGCCCTTGCCCCCGGGGCCGTGGAGCCGCTTCAGAGCGCGCTGCGGCTTTTCAAGGAAGACTTCGATGCGCATGTCCGCCAGAAGAGGTGCCCCTACACATGAAACAACTGGCCATAACGATAGACGGACGTCCGTACCAGGTGGATGGAGAAGGAAAGAACCTCCTCCAGGTCTGCCTCTCCCTGGGGTTCAACCTCCCCTATTTCTGCTGGCATCCCGCGCTGCATTCCGTGGGTGCCTGCCGACAGTGCGCGGTCAAGCTTTTCCGGGACGCCAACGACACGCGGGGACGTATTGTGATGTCCTGCATGACTCCTGTGACTGACGGGATGCGGGTTGCCGTGGATGATCCCGAAGCCTGCGAGATGCGCGCCCGTGTCACCGAATGGCTCATGGTGAACCATCCCCATGACTGCCCCATCTGCGATGAGGGGGGCGAGTGCCACCTGCAAGATATGACGGTGATGACAGGGCACACCTACCGCCGCTACCGGTTCACCAAGCGCACGCACAAGAACCAGAACCTCGGGCCTTTCCTCAACCATGAGATGAACCGGTGCATCCAGTGCTACCGGTGCATCCGTTTCTACCGGGACTATGCTGGCGGCCGGGACCTGGAAGTCCTTGGCGCGCATGACAACGTCTACTTCGGCCGCCATGAAGACGGCGTTCTGGAAAACGAGTTCAGCGGGAACCTCGTGGAGGTCTGTCCCACCGGGGTGTTCACGGACAAGACGCTGCGAGAGCATTACACGCGCAAGTGGGACCTGCAGACCGCGCCGTCCATCTGCGCGCATTGCGCGGTGGGGTGCAACACGACCCCCGGCGAGCGCTACGGCATGCTTCGGCGCGTGCGCACGCGTTACAACGGCGAGGTGAACGGCTACTTCCTCTGTGACCGGGGCCGCTACGGCTACGAGTTCGTGAACGGCGCTTCGCGGGTCCGTAAGGCAATGGTCCGCAAGGAAGGCACGCTCACGGAGGCCGAGCCTGCGGAGGCGTTCTCCCGGGCCGCGGAAGCGCTCAAGGACGCTCACCTGGTCGGAATAGGCTCAGCGCGCGCCTCCGTTGAGACGAACTTCGCGCTCCGCGAGCTGGTCGGCGCGCAGAGCTTCTTTGCCGCGACAAGCGACTCCCGTTTTGCCCTGGTGCGCCAGATGCTGGACGTCCTGCGGGAAGGCCCGGCCCCCAGCGCATCACTGCGTGATGCGGGGGCATCTGACGCAGTGATGGTCCTGGGAGAAGACGTCTGGAACACGGCGCCCATCCTGGCGCTCACCCTCCGGCAGGCGGCCGTCAACGTTCCTGCTGCCGCCGCCATGAAGCAGAAGCGCATCAACAGGTGGGAGGACGCCGCCCTGCGGGAGGCCATCCATGACAAGAAGGGCCCGTTCTTTGTGGCAAGCGTTGAACCCACCGAGCTGGATGAAGTTGCCATGGAGTGCTTCCGCGCCGCGCCCCGGGATATAGCTCGCCTGGGGTTCGCCGTTGCGCACGAGCTTGATCCTGCCGCGCCGGACGTTGACGGGTTATCAGATGACAACCGCCTCACTGCGCAGCGCATTGCGCGGGCGTTCATGCTTTCCGAGAAGCCGCTCGTTGTCAGCGGCTGCGGCCTGGGCAGCCCCGAGATCATCCAGGCCGCCGCCAACATCACGCGCGCGCTCAAGGCGGCCGGCAAGGCGCCGAAGATCAGCTTTGTTTTCCCTGAAGCGAACAGCCTTGCCCTTGCCATGATGGCCAGCGGGGGGATCGAGTCAGCGCGCAAGGCTCTCACGGAGAAAGCAGGCGCCGCCTTGGTGATTGCCGAGGGTGACCTGTTCCACGAAGTGAGCGCGGAAACCGCTGATTCTCTCCTGGCCGCAGCGCGTTTCGTTGTTGTCCTGGATCACACCGCCAATGGCACTACGGAAAAGACACACGTCCTCCTTCCTTCCTCGACATACGCCGAATCCAGCGGGACGCTTGTGTCCCTTGAAGGTAGAGCGCAGAGGTTCTTCGCGGTCTTCCCTCCCGTGGCGCCTGCCCGTGAGGGCTGGAGCTGGTTGGGAGAGCTTGCCGCGTTCATTGGCAAACGCGCCGCGGGGTGGGAAAGCCTGGATGCCCTGCTCGCCGAGATTGCAACCGGGATGCCGGAGCTCGCCGGGATACGGGATGCGGCCCCGCTATCAAGCTTCCGCGTGGTGGGGCAGGCAATACCCCGAAAGAGCCATCGGGAAACGGGGCGCACAGCCGTCACGGCCCACATCAACCTCCACGAGCCCCGGCCCGCGCAGGACGCAGATTCCCCGCTGGCATACACCATGGAAGGCATGCTCCAGCAGCCGCCGTCCCCCCTCATCCCGAGGTTCTGGTCCCCGGGTTGGAACTCTGACCAGTCGCTCAACAAGTTCCAGATCGAAGTGGGCGGTCCGCTGCGCGGGGGAGACGCTGGCGTGCGCATTTTGGAACCGCGGACGCAGGCAGGCGGCGCCTACTTCCCTGCGTCCCCTCCCGCGCCTGCTGGAGGACCCGGCACGCTGCTGCTTGTTGCCCGACACCACGTGTTCGGCTCGGAGGAGCTGTCCGCGCTTTCCCGAGGAATTGCCTCACGGACCCCCGCTCCCTATCTCGCCATGAGCGCGGCGGATGCGAAAGCGCTTGGGCTCGGGGAAGGCGGCAAAGCGCTCGTGACCGTCCAGGATGGAAAAGGAACGGCTTCCGCAACGCTCACCGTGCTGGTGCGTGACCTGCCTCCCGGGGTCGCGAGCGTTCCCTGGGGCGTCCCCGGAATGCCGGTGCGGGAGTTGCCCGACAGGGCGCGGGTGAGCAGCGCTGCCGGAGGCTCACCATGAGCGCCGCTGGCATTTCCGTCATCGTCATCATTGGGGTCATCGTCGGGGTGATGCTCATTGCCGCAGGCGTCATATGGGTGGAACGGCGGCTCCTGGGGTCCTTCCAGGAAAGGTACGGACCCAACCGCGCGGGCCCATTCGGGGTTCTCCAGGTGGTTGCCGACATGGTGAAGATCTTCACCAAGGAGAACTGGATACCTCCGTTTGCGGACAAAGCCGTGTTCATCATTGCGCCGGCAATCATCATGGTGACAACGCTTGCGTCGTTTGCCGTCATCCCGATTGCCCCCGTCCATACTCGTGTCCGACCTGGATATCGGCCTGCTCTTCTTCCTGGCCATGTCCTCATTCGCGGTGTACAGCGTTGCCCTGGCGGGGTGGTCCTCCAACAACAAGTTCAGCCTCCTGGGCGGCATCCGCGCGGTGGGCCAGATGGTGAGCTACGAAGTGTTCATGGGCATCTCCCTCCTGGGAGTGGTGGTGATGGCCGGCTCGCTCAGCCTCAGGGACATCGTGGCGGCGCAGCGCGGCCTGTGGTTCGTGGTTCCGCAATTTGTGGGCTTCGTGGTCTTCTTCATTGCCCGGCCTGGCAGAGACGCGAAGGCTGCCCTTCGACCTGCCGGAGGCGGAAAGCGAGCTGGTTGCCGGCTACCACACCGAGTACTCGGGCTTCAAGTTCGCAATGTTCTATGTCGGGGAATACATCGGGATCACGCTGATCTCGATGATGATCGTGACGCTGTTCTTTGGCGGCTGGCAGGGACCGGTGCTTCCCCCTATCGTCTGGTTCCTTCTGAAGACGGGCGCCTTCCTCTGCCTGTTCATCCTTGTGCGCGCGGCGCTGCCCCGGCCCCGCTACGATCAGCTTCTTGCCTTCGGGTGGAAGGTCATGCTTCCGCTCTCGCTCGTGAACCTGGCCGTGACCGGCGCCGTTGTGCTGGCAGTCGGTCACTGAGGAATTGCTCGGGGCGCTCCGCGGCGTCCCGCGAAGGAGTCTTGTGTCATGTGGAGCATCCTGAGGACCCTGTGGGTCACTTTCCGCCACGCCTTCCACAAGAGGGTGACGGTCCTGTATCCCGAGAAGAAGCGCGCGCTTCCCGCCCGCTGGCGCGGACGGATCGTCCTGACCCGCGACCCCGACGGTGAGGAGCGCTGCGTCGCCTGCTACCTGTGTTCCGTGGCGTGCCCGGTTTCCTGCATCTCCCTCCAGGCCGCCATCGATGAGAAAGGCCGGCGCTACCCCGAGTTCTTCCGGATAAACTTTTCCCGCTGCATCTACTGCGGCTTCTGCGAGGAAGCCTGCCCTACGTTCGCCATCCAGCTCACCCCCGACTACGAGATGGCGGAGTACGACCGCCAAAACCTCGTGTATGAGAAGGAGGACCTCCTTATAGCGGGCCAGGGCAAGTACCCCGGATACAATTTCTATCGGGTTTCCGGGATGGAGATCAGCGGCAAGGGCAAGGGAGAGGCTGAGAACGAGAGGCCGCCGGTCAACCTGCGGAGCCTCCTGCCGTGAACCTCGTCTATGCCGTCAGCGCGTGCGTCGCAATTGCGGCCACGGTCATGGTCATCACGAGGCGCAACGCGGTCCATGCCCTGCTGTACCTCGTTGTGTCGCTCCTGGCCGTTGCGGTCATCATGTTCCTCCTCGGCGCCGCGTTCGTTGCCGCCCTGGAAGTCATCATCTACGCCGGGGCCATCATGGTCCTGTTCGTGTTCGTGATCATGCTGATCGGGCCGCGCAATGACACGGTGAGCCCGCGGACGTGGATGGGGCCCGTGATCCTGGGGCTCATTCTCCTGGCGGAGCTTGTCTACGTCATTACCGCCGGGCGGCCGGCTGCGCTGGCGGTGAAGGAAGTCACTCCCCGCCAGGTGGGAATGTCTCTCCTCGGTCCTTATCTCATTGGCGTCGAAGTGACGGCGTTTCTCCTTCTTGCAGGGCTGGTCGGCGCGTTCCACCTGGGGCGCCGCCTTGCCGTGTCGCTGGGGAGAAAGGGGGACTAGATGGCATCCGTTCCCTTTGAATACGGCCTTGCGGTTGCCGCAGCGCTGTTCCTCCTGGGGCTCGTCGGCTTGCTCGTGCGGCGCAACCTGCTCTTCATCCTGTTGTGCGTGGAAATCATGCTCAACGCCGCGGGACTCGCGTTCATCGTGGCCGGCTCCCGCTGGGGCCAGGCTGACGGCCAGGTGATGTTCATCTTCCTTCTTTCCATGGCTGCCGCGGAAGTGGCCGTTGGTCTTGCGCTCATCCTCCTTCTGTACAGCCGGCGCAAGGACCTGGATTCAGACGCGTTCGGTGTCGGCGGCACGCAGGTCCGCGACGAGCCGCACAAGCTTGCTCGCGGAGGGAACGCATGATCATGAGCTGGATGTGGCTGATACCGGCGCTTCCGCTCCTGGGGTTTCTCATCCTTGCCATGCTCGGAGGGCGGATGCATTCCGCCGGTGTTGCCGCCGTTGGCACGGGCTCCGTGGGGCTCTCGATGCTCGCTTCCGCCGCCGCGGTCTGGCTCTTCTGGGTCTCACCCCCTTCGGGAGGTTCGGTGACCGTAACGCTTTGGCAGTGGGTGAGCGCCGGAGGGTTCTCTCCGAGCGTCTCCCTCACCCTTGATGCGCTGTCAGCGGTCATGATCCTTGTCGTCACCGTCATCGGCTTCCTGATCCACCTCTACTCAGTGCGTTTCATGGGCGGAGAAGAAGGGTACAGCAGGTTCTTCGCGTACATGAACCTGTTCGTCGGTTCCATGCTCCTCCTTGTGCTGGCGGGAAACCTCCTTCTCTTGTACCTGGGCTGGGAAGGAGTGGGCTTGTGCAGCTACCTCCTCATCGGGTTCTGGTACACGGACCCGGAGAACGGAAGATCGGCGCGAAAGGCGTTCATTGTCACACGCGTGGGCGACGTTGCCCTGTTCATCGGGCTTTTCCTGATTGCAACGAACCTGGGAACGCTTGATATCGCCGCCGTGGCCGGCAAGGCCGCCTCATCATGGGCTCCGGGCTCCGCAATCGCCGTTGCGGCGGCGGCGCTGATCCTTGGCGGCGCCGTGGGCAAGTCCGCCCAGCTTCCGCTTCAGACGTGGCTCGCGGACGCAATGGCCGGCCCTTCTCCCGTGAGCGCCCTGATCCACGCGGCCACCATGGTGACGGCCGGAGTCTACCTGATAGCGAGGACCCATGTTCTTTTCACCCTCGCACCGGTGGTCATGACGGCAACGGCCATCATCGGGATCAGCGGGGTCCTCGTGGCAGGGTTCAGCGCGCTCGCTCAGACGAACATCAAGCGCGTGCTCGCCTACTCCACCATGAGCCAGCTCGGTTACATGTTCCTTGCCCTTGGGGTGGGTGCCTGGTCGGGAGCCATCTTCCACCTCGTCACGCACGCGTTCTTCAAGTCCCTCCTCTTCCTTGCCGCGGGAGTCCTCATCCTGGCCATGAACCATGAGCATGACATCTTCGCCATGGGTGGGCTGGCCCGAAAATCTCCGTACACGTTCTGGACGTTCCTCCTGGGCGCGTTGGCCCTCACCGCTCTCCCGCCCACCACGGCGGGCTTTGCGAGCAAAGAGCTGATCCTCTCCCGCGTGTGGGAGTCGGGAAGCGGCGGGCGCATCTTGTGGGTGCTCGGCGTCCTCGGGGTCTTCGTCACTTCGGTGTACACGTTCCGGCTCATCTTCACGGTGTTTGGCGGCAAGCCTCGGGAGGCCGGCCCGGCCACGGCACGGCCGCCGACGAAACGGCCGATGACGCCCCTCACGGCGGAGCACACGGCAAGGCGGGCCTCGCGGCCGGCCGTGACGGAAGGCAGGCGGGCGTCATCATGGGCGTGCCACTCCTGATACTGGCGGTGCTGTGCGTTGCCGGCGGGTTTCTGGACCTGCCGAGGACCCTCGGGGGAAGTCCTTTCATCACGCGCTTCCTGGAGACGGCGCTTCCCGCCGGCCCGCGCGCGGCAGAGATGCCGCTTTCCACGGACAGCATCCTGCAGATCATCTCTGAAGCCGTCTCCCTCCTGGGCATCCCGGTGGGGTGGCTTGTCTCCCGGCGCGCCGTCCGCATGGTGACACAGATGCCCGCGCCTGCCACCAGCGCGGCGGTAACTGTCGTCTGGGCAGCTCCGGACCGGCGGCAGCCCCGACAGCGCGCCCGGCGTTTGTCCGATTTTTCTCCGGCGGGATGGGGTTCGACTGGCTGTATGACCGCGCCATCGTGCGTCCGTTCGTCTGGCTCTGGGACGTGAACAAGCGCGACGTTGCGGACCGCATCTCCGACGGCGTGGGAGGCTTGAGCATGCTGTTCTCCCGTGCGTTCCGCTGGACCCAGAACGGCAGGGTCCGTTGGTATGCGGCTGGAGTGGCCGCGGGAGCCGCCCTGGTGATTGCCGCGGCGGTGCTGCTATGATCCTTGTCGTAATCATCGCCATTCCCCTTCTTTTCGGGCTTGTCGGCTGGGCGTTCGGCCCGCGGCATCCCCTTGTGAGCCGCTGGCTCGCCCTGTCGGCGAACATTGTCAACCTGCTCCTGGTTGCGCTTCTGTGGGTGGCCTACTACGGCCTCCCGGGTGCGCTCCAGATGCAGCCGGCCGCTCCGCCATGGCTTGCGCTGGAGAAATGGCCGTGGATCCCGAGCCTCGGGATTTCCTTCTCCCTTGGCCTGGACGGCCTCAGCCTGATCATGCTCGCGCTGACGGCGTTCCTCGGGATCATGTCCGTCCTGGCCTCGTGGACCGGTATTCGTGACCGGGTCGGTTTCTTCCACCTCAACCTCTCCCTGGTCCTCGCGGGGGTCAACGGCGTATTCCTTGCCCTTGACCTCTTCCTGTTCGCGTTCTTCTGGGAGTTGATGCTCATCCCCATGTATTTCCTGATAGACCTCTGGGGACATGAGAACCGTCACAAGGCGGCCATCAAGTTCTTCCTCTTCACGCAGATCGGCGGGCTCCTGATGCTCGTGGCCATCATCGGCCTGGCCGTGGTCCACGGGATGGCAAGCGGAACGCTTTCCTTCGACTACCGGGATCTGCTCGGAACAAGCCTTTCACCCGTCATTGGCATGCTCCTCATGCTCGGCTTCTTCGCCGCCTTCGCGGTCAAGCTCCCCCTGTTCCCTCTTCATACGTGGCTTCCGGACGCCCACACGGAAGCGCCCACCGCCGGCAGCGTGATCCTTGCGGGCCTCCTCCTGAAGACGGGAGGGTACGGCTTCATCCGTTTCGTGATCCCCCTCTTTCCCGCCGCCTCGCGGCAGTTCGCTCCCATCGCCATCGCCCTGGCCGTGGCGGGGATCCTGTACGGCGGGTTCATGGCCTTCGGACAGACCGACATGAAGCGCCTTGTGGCCTACACGAGCGTAAGCCATCTCGGGTTCGTCCTGCTGGGGATTTACGTGTTCAACAGCATTGCCCTCTCCGGCGCCGTCCTGCAGATGGTGAGCCACGGGATCAGCACGGGGGCGCTTTTCATCCTGGTCGGGTTCCTGCAGGACAGGATCCACACGCGTGACCTCAACCGCATGGGCGGGCTATGGCGCCAGGCGCCCCGAATGGGGGCGGCTGCCATGGTCCTTGCAATGGCCCTCGTGGGGCTCCCAGGGCTCGTGAACTTCGTCTCGGAGTTCCTCGTCCTTCTGGGGACGTATCGCGTAAGCGTCGTGGTGGCAGTGCTCGGGGGCGTCGGCCTCGTGATCGCCATGGTGTATGCGCTTCGGATGATCCAGCTTGCTTTCCACGGAAGCCCGCGTGAAAAATGGGTGTTTCCGGACCTCTCTGTCCTGGAAACCGGCGTGCTGTACGTCATGATTGCGCTCCTGGTGGTGCTGGGGCTCTTCCCCCAGCCCATCCTGCGCGTGGTGGACCAGGCGGTAACCGGGGTGCTCGCTACGGTTGGGGGTGGCGCATGAGCCTTCAGGACGTCCTCGTTCTTCTTCCCATGCTGGTCATCGGATTTGTTTCGATCCTGGTGCTGCTCGCCGCGGCGTTTGTCCGGCGTCACGGTCTTGCCGCCGGCCTGACCCTGGGAGGCTTCGTTGTTGCCCTGGCGGCCCTCGGGCTGTCATGGACCTGGGCGCCGCGCGACGTTGGCGGCCTCCTCACCTTCGACAGGTTCGTGATCTTCGGCATGGGGCTCGTCCTTGCCGCCAGCGTGTTCGTAACCGCGAGCTCCTGGGCGTATCTCCGCGGGCATGAGGAAGCCCGCGGAGAGTATTACTTCCTCCTGCTCCTGGCATCCCTGGGGGCGATGGTCCTTGCCGCGGCGAGCGCCTTCGCCACTTTCTTCCTGGGGCTGGAGCTGCTCAGCGTGTCGCTGTACACGCTGATCGCGTGGAAACGGGAACGCGGAGCCGGCGCGGAGGCCGGCATCAAGTACCTTGTCCTGGCCGGGGCCACCTCCGCCTTCCTTCTCTTCGGGATGGCCCTCCTCTACGCGGCTTCCGGGAGCATGGAGATTGGAAAAATCGCCCTCGGGTCGGCCGGGGGCGCAAGCAGCGCTGATGGAATCCTCGCCGTGGTCGGAATGGGGATGATCATCGTGGCGCTGGGGTTCAAGCTCGCCGTGGTGCCGTTCCACCTGTGGACCCCGGACGTGTATGACGGCGCTCCGGCCCCCGTGACGGGCTACATTGCCACCGTGTCCAAGGGCGCGGTTGCCGTCCTGCTCGTCAGGATATTCCTCCCTCTTGGCGCGGACTCATTTAGCGCGCCGGGCGGCTCGGGGGCCGCATTCCCCTGGGTTTTCACGATCATAGCTGCGCTTTCCATGTTTGTCGGCAACTTCCTGGCTCTTCGGGAAAACAACGTCAAGCGGATCCTCGCGTACTCCTCGATAGCGCACCTGGGGTACCTCCTGGTTGCCTTTGTGGCCGGAGGCACGCTTGCCGCGCGCGCGGTCTCCTTCTACCTCGTGGCGTACTTCGCCACGACGTTGGCGGCATTCGCCGTAGTGGCCGCCCTGTCCACTCCGGAGAAGGAAGCGGACATGGTGGATGACTACACGGGTCTCGCCGCCCGCTCCCCGTGGCTGGCGGGCGTCTTCACCGCGTCCCTCCTGTCACTGGCGGGGCTTCCCTTGACGGCTGGTTTTGTCGGAAAGTTCATCATCCTGAGCGCGGGAGCCGGGGGCCAGCTCTGGACCTTGATCATCCTGCTCGCCGTCAACGGAACGATATCGGTTTTCTACTACTTGCGGATAGTCTCGGCGATGTTTCGAAAGAGGGAGGGCGCGCCGGAAACTGCCGTAGCTCAACCACCCATGGTCGCCGGCGTTGCCATCGCCGTCCTGACGCTGGTGGTTGTAGCCCTCGGCCTGTATCCGAGCCCCATGCTTTCCTTGATTGGGTTGTTCACGGGGCCGTGACGGCCCAGCCGTGACCGGGCGCCCTCAGCCCTGCCTCACCGGAAAGACCCCGTGCAGAATAGCGGCCGTCAGGCTTTCGGTCCCAGCATTCCCTTGGGGTCCAGGAGCTTGTCCGCTTCCTCCGCGGTGAGGATCCCTTCGGCAATCACCACCTCGCGGACAGTCCTGTTTTCCGCCAGCGCCTTCTGCGCGAGCTTGGCAGCCTTGTCGTAGCCCACCCGGAGGGAAAGCGGCGTCACAAGGGCCAGACTGCGCTCGATCCACTCCCTGCTTCTCTCCACGTCAGCCTGGATGCCGTCAATGCACCTCTGGGCAAGCGCGATGGCGGTGCGCCTCAGAAGGGACAGAGAGCTCAAGGTCTCCCAGGCGATGATGGGCTGCATCATGTTCAGCTCGAGCGGGCCGGTCTGCCCTCCCATCGTGACGCTGAGGCTGGATCCCATGATGTGGGCCGCGGCCTGAATGGTCATCTCCAGGATGACCGGATTCACCTTGCCCGGCATGATGGAGCTTCCCGGCTGAAGGGCCGGAAGGATGATCTCCGCGAGGCCGGTGCGGGGACCACTTGCCAGCAGGCGAAGGTCGTTGGCGATCTTGGTCAGTGACACGGAGATCGTCGTCAGCGCGCCCATCAGCTCCACCTGGGAATCTCGCGCGCCGATTGCCTCGAACTTGTTCTTTGCCTCGCGGAACGGGATCCCTGTTTTCGCGGCGATCCCGACGACGACGCGCGCGGCAAAATCAGGATGCGCGTTGAGCCCCGTCCCGATTGCCGTGCCGCCGATGGCAAGCTCCTCCAGATTGGGAAAGCAACGCTCCAGGATCTCGCGGCCTTTCTCCACCTGACGCGCGTATCCGGAGAGCTCCTGGCCCAGCGTCATGGGGACGGCGTCCTGCAGGTGCGTGCGGCCGATCTTGAGCACAGAGGTGAACTCTCTGGACTTTCTCTCCAGGCTTTCCTGCAGCAAGCCCAGGGCACGCGCGGCCTCACCCGCTTCCTCCCTGTCCGCCATGCTGATCACCGTAGGGATGACGTCATTAGAGGATTGCCCGCGGTTGACGTGATCATTCGGATGGACCGGCTTCTTGACCCCCCGGGGATGCCCGAGAATCTCGTTGGCCCGGTTGGCGATCACCTCGTTCGCATTCATGTTCCACGAGGTCCCTGACCCTGTCTGGAAAACATCGATGGGGAAGTGATCGTTCCAGTTGCCTTCCGCCATTTCGCGAGCCGCCTGCATGATGGCTTTTGCGATCGGTTCGTCAAGGAGACCGAGGCCGTGGTTGACCTCCGCAGCCATCTCTTTCACGAGCCCCAGGGCCTTGATGAGCGGCACGGGAATGCGCAGGTCCGAGACGGAGAAGTTGTCCACCGCCCGCTGCGTCTGCGCTCCCCAGCAAGCCCAGGAAGGCACCTTCACGTCCCCAAGGCTGTCTGTTTCCGTGCTGAACGTCTCGTTTACTTTCGGCATCACAATCTGGCCTCCCTGGCCTCGGCCAACCTCCGCCATCCCTGGCTAGGGTTGGCCTTTCGGCCGTCCTGGCCTCGGCCAACCTCCGCCATCCCTGGCTAGGGCTCCGGCACTTCCGTCAGCAGCTCGAGGTTGCCGCGGGCGCGCGCGTCATCCGGGTTCAGCTCGAGGGTCTTGCGGAAGCAGCGGATGGCCTCCATGTTGTTGTGCATCCCCATGTGCACGACGCCTTTCTGGAAATGCACCTCGGCAAGGTTCGGTGTTGCCGCCAGGAGCTCATCAAGGAGATCCAGGGCTTCCTGGTAGCGATGATGCTTGATCTTGAGCTGGGCAAGATAGTAGTTGGCAATCAGGGACTCACGGGAAGCGCCGCGCAGGACTCGAAATCCTTCCTCCGCTTCCTGGTCGTTTCCCAGGAACTGGTTGATGAGGCCCACGAAGTAACTGGCCATCGCGTGCCCCTGGCCCGGCATTTTCAGGATGGCGGTGAAGCTTTCCAGGCTCTTTTCAAGCTGGCCCATACGATGGTAGCAGACCCCCATCTTGTAGTACGCCACGCCGAAATCGGGTTTCAACTCTATTGCTTTCTGGTACTCACGCACCGAGTCGTTCAGACGGCCAAGCGAGTACTGGCTCTCCCCAAGGAGGTAATGGAAAAAGTAGTTGTCCGGGTCGGCCTTGAGGAGCTTCTCGAAGGCTTTTTCCGCTTCCTCCCGCTCTCCCAGGAGATGGTGCCTCATGGCCTGCTGCGTCTGCGGCGACGAAAGATCGAAAAGATCCTGCTGCACTCCCTGCGTTTTCATGTGCTACCCTCTTTTCTCCACCGTTCCGAGATCAATATCAGTCAGCTGGCCTTGAACGTCAAGGATGGTTCTAGGCTTGTGGGCTCGCACGGCCGTCCCTGGCCTACGCTCGCCCTCCGCCATCCGTGGCTAGGGGCTCGCACGGCCGTCCCTGGCCTACGCTCGCCCTCCGCCATCCGTGGCTAGGGCTTCCTCCGTCGGTAGCGCTCGGCCACTTTGAGCTGCAGGAGCGAGCGCTGCAGGTCGCGCTCGATGAGCGCAACCTCCCCTTTCGCCTTCTTCTCCGCGAGCAACTCTTCCGCGCGTTTTTTGGCCGCTTCCACCCGGGCCACCTCGATGCTCTGCGCCTCAGCGGCAAAATCCGAAAGCACCGTGGCCGCGTCGAGGTCCGTGTCCAGAAACCCGCCCGCCACCGCAATCACGACCTCCCCCTTCTCCGTCGGGATGCGCACTTCCCCCTCGGAGAGAACCGCCACGATGGGCATGTGGCGGGCCAGGATGGTGATGTCACCGTCGGGAGTAGGAAGTGTTGCCTGCGTCACGCGCCCCTCGAAAGCGGTGCCCAGGGGGGAAATGACCCGCAGGAGGAACTCCTCAGACATTCGCCACCACCTCCTCGATAGGGCCGACGTTGTAGAAGGAGGTTTCGGGAAGCCTGTCGTGTTTTCCTTCAATGATCTCCGTGAAGCCCTTGAGCGTATCCGCAATCTTGACGTACCGACCGGGCTTCCCGCTGAAAACCTCCGACACGAATAGCGGCTGCGTGAGGAACCGCTGGATCTTGCGCGCCCGGGCCACAAGGAGCTTGTCCTCATCCGAGAGCTCATCGATCCCAAGGATCGAGATGATGTCCTGAAGATCCTTGTAGCGCTGGAGAATCCTTTTGACTTCCATCGCAATGCGGTAGTGTTCCGCTCCCACGACGTTCGGGTCCAGAAGGCGGGAGGAGGAGGTCAGAGGGTCAACGGCCGGATACAAGCCCTGCTCCGCAATCGAGCGCTCCAGGGTGATGGTTGCATCCAGGTGTCCGAAGATCGCCACAGGAGCCGGGTCCGTGTAGTCGTCAGCGGGAACGTAAATGGCCTGGACGGAGGTGATTGAGCCGTTTTGCGTGGAAGTGATCCTTTCCTGCAGGTTCCCGATGTCCTCAGCAAGCGTGGGCTGGTAGCCCACCGCGGAAGGCATGCGGCCCAGCACGGCGGAGACTTCGCTCCCTGCCTGCGCGAAGCGGAACACGTTGTCGATGAAAAGGAGGACGTCCACCCCCTTCTCATCCCGGAAATATTCGGCCATGGTCAGCGCCGTCAGGCCGACCCGCAACCGGTTCCCCGGCGGCTCGTTCATCTGGCCGAACACGAGCACCGTCTTGTCCAGGACTTTGGACTCCTCCATCTCCAGCCATAAGTCGGTGCCCTCGCGGGAACGCTCCCCGACGCCGGCAAACACCGAGTAGCCCTTGTGCTCGATGGCGATATTGCGGATCAGCTCCTTGACGATGACCGTTTTCCCGACTCCTGCACCGCCGAATATCCCGATCTTCCCTCCCTTGGTGAAAGGGGCAATCAGGTCTATGACCTTGATGCCCGTTTCGAGCATCTCAGGTTTCGCGCGCTGCTCGGACAGCGCGGGCGGGAGACGATGGATTGGCGCGTACTGGACGTCCGGGCCTTCCACGGGGCCGCCGCCGTCAATGGGCGTCCCCAGCACGTCAAAGATGCGGCCCAAGGTTTTTTCCCCTATGGGCACGGTCACCGGAGCACCGGTTCGCAGAACCCTGGCCCCGCGGGAGATTCCTTCCGTGGGTCCCGAGGGCGAGCGTCCGCACTTCCCCGTTTTCCAGGACGAACTCCGTCTCCAGCACAAGGGCGGAAGCACCGCCCCCGCGCTCCAGGCGCAGCGCCTCGTAAACCGAGGGCATCTCACCCCTGAACTCGACGTCGATGACGGGCCCCAGGACCCTGATGACCTTGCCTTCGATTCCGGAGGATTTGCCGTTGGTGCTCATGCGCTCTTTCCTGTGTTCGCCAGGTCGAGGATCTCGTTCGTGATCCTCTCCTGGCGCGTCTTGTTGTACAAAAGGGTGAAGGAATCCGCTATCTCCAGCGCGTTCTTCTTTGCATTCTGCATGGCGACCATCCGCGCCCCGTGCTCGGAGGAATACGCCTGGATCACCGCGTCGAAAAGGCGCACCTCGAGGTAATGCGGGAGAAGCGCGTCGAGCAGCCCGGAAAGGTCCGGCTCGATTGTGTGGGGCCGCTGGCTCTCCGGCTCAGCAGGCGCTTGGGCGGCTTCCGACGGGACAAGCGGGAGCACGTGATCCAGGGTCGGCACCTGCGTGAAGTAGGAGACGAACCGCGTGTAAAGGACGTCCAGTCTGGTTGCTTTCCCGGAAAGCATGAGCCCGTTGATCGCCAGGACCAGCTCGTAGACGAGCGAATACTCCGGAAGCCTCGAGCCCACGGGGAAAGAAGCGATGAGGCGGCTTCCGGCAACCCTTGCCGCGGAGGCCCCCATGCGCTTCCCCACCGTGATGAGCTGGGAGTCGGCGCTGTCCACATCGATCATTTTCCGGATGAGGTTCGACACGAGCGGTCCGCACAAGCCCTTGTCGGGACCGACCACCAGAAGAATGCGGGTCCCTTGGGCAGCCCCGGCTGGCGCGCCTGGCCGTGGGCCGACATACGGATGCACATACTCACCAGGGGCCACGCTTCGAAGCGCCGTGTCACCAAGGGAGGTGATCCTTTCCGCGTACGGCCGTACGGTTTCCGCGAGACCGCGGGCCCTGCGGATCTTGGCCACGGAGACCATCTCCAGCGTCTTGGCGAGCTGGGCGATGTTCTTTGCCGTGCGTATCCTGGATTTCAGAGTCCTGAGGTTCTGCGGCATCCGCGTCCTCTCACCGTACGGTCCTGGCGAACTCGGTGATGGCTTCGTTCAGCTCCTTCACCGTGGAGTCTTCCATGCGCGCTCCGCTCTTTATCTTCTGGCAGAGATCGGCATGGGTCGTGTTCAGGTGGTCCATGACCCTGCTTTCGAACTCGGTGATCTTTTCCAGGGGGACCTCGTCCAGCAAGCCCGAGCCCGCCGCGTGGATGCTGATGACCTGCTCGACGTCGCCGAGGGGAGAGAACTGAGGCTGCTTGAGGATCTCCACGATCCGCTTCCCCCGGTTGATCCTCTTCTGGGTGGCCTCGTCCAGGTCGGAACCGAACTGGGAGAAAGCCGCGAGGGACTGATATTGGGCCAGCTCCAGGCGCATGAGGCCGGAAACCTGACGGAAGGATTTCGACTGCGCCTTTCCGCCAACACGGGAAACCGAAAGGCCGGCGTTCACCGCCGGCCTTTGACCCGCGTTGAAAAGATCGGTTTCCAGGTATATCTGGCCGTCCGTTATGGAAATGACGTTGGTCGGGATATAGGCGGAAATGTCGCCTGCCTGCGTCTCGATGATGGGCAGCGCCGTCAAAGACCCGCCGCCCCTGGCTTTGGAAAGCTTTGCGGCGCGCTCCAGGAGGCGCGAATGCAGGTAGAAGATGTCTCCCGGGTAGGCCTCCCTGCCTGCGGGCCGGCGCAGGAGGAGGGAGAGCTGCCGGTACGCCCATGCGTGCTTGGACAGGTCGTCATAGACGACGAGGGCGTCCATCCCCTTCTCCATGAAGTATTCACCGATTGCGCATGCCGCAAACGGGGCAAGATACTGCATTGCCGCCGGAGTGGAAGAGCTGGCCGCCACGACGATGGTGTAGCCCATTGCCCGTTCTTCGGCGAGCTTTGCGATGGTGCGGGCAATCGAGCCCCTTTTCTGCCCGATGGCGCAATACACGCAGACCACCTGGGGCAGGTCCAGGTCACGGGAGCGCTGGTTGATGATCGTGTCGACCACGAGCGCAGTCTTTCCCGTGTTGCGGTCTCCGACGATGAGCTGCCGCTGGCCACGGCCAATGGGGGTGAGCGCATCCACCACCTTGATTCCCGTCTTCAACGGGACTTCAACCGGGGCGCGCTGCGTGACCCCCGGGGCAATGCGCTCGAGGGGAAGCGCCGTGTAGTTGGTAACGGACAGGGGTCGTCCGTCCAGCGGACTGCCGAACGGATCGATGACCCTGCCGAAAAGATCATCGGAAACGCGGAGGGAAAGGAGCGTCCCCGTGGTCTTCAACTCCGCGCCCTCGGACACCCGGGAATCTTCGGAAAGGAGAAGGATGGAGGCGAAATCCTCATCCAGGCTCATGACGAGCCCCTGGCGTCCGTCGGAAAGTTGGACCAGCTCACCGTAGCCGGCCCGGGAGAGGCCGTCCGCCTTTATGATTCCGTCCCCCACCGAAACGACGCGCCCAACGTTCGCGACGGCCGGACGCACTTCCGCGCCCTGGAGCTTTTCCTCCAACTGCCTGACGAGGTCTTCAGCTTTCATCCCTTTGAAATCTCTCCCAAAAGCTCTTTGAGGTAGCCTTTGACGCTCGCGTCCACAATGTCGTCCCCCGCGCTGATCTTGACTCCCGCGCCCAGGCCGTCATCCCGGTAGACTGCAAGCTCCTTGCCCGGATACCGCTCGCTCATGGCGCCGCTCACCTCGCTCTCCGTGCCTCCGGAGAGCGCCACGTACACCCGGCGCCGACGCATTTCCCTGCGCAGCGCGGCCAGGTAGGACTTCAACTGCGACCGGGTGAGGTTCGAGAGGACCCAGGAGGCGGCCTCTTCGTTGATCTCCCCCTCCGGCGTGAAGGTGAGCGCGGCGAGCTTGTTCACGATACAGTCACCGCGCGGATGCGCTTCATCCCTTCCGCCACGATCCGTGTCTTCTCGTCCTCGCTGAACAGGCCGGTGACGACGGATTCCAGGATCTTGCCGGAAAGCTGGATGGAGAGACCTTGCACGGCCCTTTCCATCTCCTGGCGCTCCAGCGCCATGACTCCCCGCGCATCAACGATCATCCGCTCCGCGTCCGCTGCCGCGCGTTCCAGCGCGGCGGCCCGTAAGCGCTCCGCTTCGTCACGCGCCCGCTCCAGGACGCGCGAGGACTGGGCGTATGCCTCCGCAAGCACGCGCTCGCGCTCCTGTGCCGCATCCTCCAGCGCCGCCCTGGCCTTCTGTGCGTCCTCAAGACCCTTGGCAATCTTCTCGGTGCGAGCCTTCATGTTTGCCTGCAGCGGCTTGAGCAGGAAGCGCCAGAGCACCCAGCCGATCACGAGGAAGTTGATGATCTGGCCCGCGAGGAGCCACGGGTTGATCCCGAATGCTCCCAGGGTGTCTCCCATGGTTGCCCTCCCTCTCTTACTCGAGGATCAGCGCAGGAAGGCGAAGATCAGGGAGTAGATCGCGATGGCTTCCGCGAACGCCATTGCGAGGATCATGGTGGGGACGATTCGGCCGGAGGCCTCAGGATTGCGTCCTATTGCCTCGATTGCCTTCATGCCGATCAGGCCCACCGCGAGGGCGGGGAAAGACCCTCCAATTGCGATGATGATTCCCCCGGTGACTGTAAACGTAACCATGAGCGCCCTCCTCAGTGATGCGACGATTCTGTCAGTATTGCCATGAACGCCATCGTCAGAAGCGCGAATACCGCCGCCTGAACCACGCCGACAAGGATCTCGAGAGCGAGGAACGGGACAGGCAGGATGAAAGCGAACATCCGGGCAACGGTGCTGAGCACGATTTCACCGCCGGAGATGTTGCCGAAAAGACGGAAGGAGAAGGAGATGAACTTTGTCAGCTCCTGGACGATTTCGAGAAGACCCACGAAGAGGAATATGGGGTTCAGCGCAAAGAATCGCTTGAGGTAATCACCAAGCCCCGTGGTTCGAATGGCAAGAACATGGGTGGCAAAAACAGACACAATAGCGAGCGCAAGGGTCATGTTGAGATCCGATGTAGCCGCCCGGAGAATGGGCACCAGGACAAGCGGCCCTCCTCCCTCGGGAGCGCGCCAGAAGCCCACCGACCCGAAGCCGGGGAAAAGTCCCATGAGGTTGTTGATGACGATGAAGATGAAGAAGACACCGACCCAGGGGAATATCTTGGCCGAACGGGCGCCGGCCACCTGGTCCACCGTGGTGCGCAGGTAACCGACAATCCCCTCCACAACCTGGAGGAATCTGCCCGGGACCAGCGCGATCTTCCGCCGAACAGCGAAAACGAGGCCAAGGATCACCGCATCCACGAGGAGCGTCGCCAAGAGGGTGTTAGGCGCTCGGAATCCTGCGAAATTGAATATCGTCTCGGCTCCGAGGGATGTCATGCCAGTGGGAATATACTAGCGCGCTCCCGGAGACGTCAACGAAGTTCGTGCTTGCATTCGCGGTATTTCGCGCTTCTTTGCGCGTTCTCCTCTTAGTATACTATAGCCAGCAGCGCTCAATTCGGGAAAAGGGTGACGAATGAAAGACACGATTACGGGAGTGCTCATCGGTGAGCATCTGGTTGAAGGTGCGCCCGGCGCGGGAAAGGAGATCGGGCTCCGCATCGATCAGACCCTTACGCAGGACGCAACGGGCACCATGGCGTACCTGGAGTTCGAGTCGATGGGGCTGCCAAGGGTCACGGTCGAGCTCGCCGTGAGCTACATCGACCACAACATCATCCAGACCGACTTCAAGAACGCGGATGACCACCGTTTCCTCATCTCCTGCGCCTCCAAGTACGGCGTCATCCTCTCTCCGCCGGGCAACGGCGTTTCGCACCACGTGCACCGCCAGAGGTTCGGCGCGCCGGGCAAGACCCTGCTGGGCTCCGACAGTCACACCACCACGGGCGGCTGCCTCGGCATGCTCGCCATCGGCGCGGGGGGAAACGAGGTTGCCATGGCCATGGCCGGCAAGCCTTTCTACCTGATGACCCCCAAGGTCTGGGGGATCCACGTGGAGGGAGCTCTCCGCCCGTGGGTGTCGGGGAAGGACGTCATCCTCGAGCTTCTCCGGCGCTATTCGGCAAAAGCCGGGACGGGAAAGATCATGGAGTTCTTCGGCCCCGGGGTGGCTGCGCTGGACATGGCGGCGCGCGGGACAATTGCGAACATGGCAGTGGACATGGGTTTCACCGCCTGCGTCTTCCCTTCGGACGACGTGACGCGCTGGTACCTCGGAATGAACGGCCGGGAAAAGGACTTTCGCCCGCTCACGCAGGGTCATGATCCCCAGTTCGATGAGGTCACGAAGATCGACCTTTCGGCGATCGAGCCGCTCGTCGCATGCCCGTCAAACCCGGACAACGTGAAAACGGCCGCGGAGCTTTCCGGCGTCGAGGTGCAGCAGGTGCTCGTGGGCTCCTCTACTAATGGAAGCTTTCGGGACCTCATGATCGTGGCGCGCGCCCTGGAGGGAAAGCAGCGCCACCCCCTCGTGGACCTCAGCGTCAACCCGGGAAGCCGGCAGACCCTCGAGAACGTCATGGCCATGGGAGGAATCAAGGCGCTCGTGGACGCAGGAGCGCGCATGTGCGAGGCAGGGTGCCTGGGATGCATCGGCATGGGCCAGGCGCCGGCGAGCGGGACGAACTCCCTGCGCACCATGCCGCGCAACTACAAAGGCAGGAGCGGCACGGATGACGATTTCGTGTACTTGTGCTCGCCGGAGACCGCGGCGGCATCCGCTTTGACGGGACGTATCACGGATCCGCGGACCCTCGGCAAGTATCCGGACATCGAGTACCCGAAACGCTACGCTTTCAACCCCAACTGGTTCTTCATGCCTGCTCCCCGGCCTGACGGCGTGCAGATCGTTCGCGGCCCGAACATCAAGCCTTTCCCGACCTTCGGGGCAATCGAGGACACGATCGAGGGGGAGGTCCTCATCAAGGTCGGCAATGACGTCAGCACGGACACCATCATGCCGGCGGGCAACCGCGTCCTCCCGTTGCGCAGCAACATCCCCGCCATCTCCGACTTCGTCTTCATCCAGGCGGATGAGGATTTCGCGCGCAGAGCGCGCGAGAAAAAAAGCGGAATCGTCGTGGGGGGTGAGAACTACGGGCAGGGCTCCTCGCGGGAGCACGCGGCCCTTGCGCCGAGGTACCTCGGGGTCCGGGCGAAGATCGTGAAGAGCTTCGCAAGGATCCACAAGTCGAACCTCATCAATTTCGGCATCCTCCCCCTGACGTTCGCGAACCCCGCGGACTACGACTCCATCCGCCAGGGTGACACGGTGCGCATCACCGCGGTGAGGAAGCTCCTGGAGAGCGGAACCTCCGATGTTCCCGTGCAGGTGAATGGAAAGACGATTGTGGCAAAGCTCGACGTCTCGGACAGGCACCGCCGCATCCTCCTTGCCGGCGGTCTCCTGAACCTGGCCCGAGCGAGCTGAAAGTTTCCTAGTCGAAAGTGAACGCCGGCCCCTGACGGGGTCTGGCTCATTGATGGAGGTTGAAGATGGGCCGAGTGAGCATCATTGGGAGCGGGAACGTTGGGGCCAACGCTGCATTCTTCATCGCTGAAAAGGGCGTCACGGACGTTCTCCTCATCGACGTCAAGCAGGGCCTTTCCCGCGGCAAGGCCCTGGACATCATGGAAGCCGCGCCCATCAGGAGATACCGCAACTCCCTTGTCGGCTCTGATTCCCTTTCCGACGTTGCCGGGTCCCAGATGGTGGTCATTGCCGCGGGCGGAATCCGATCCCCGGGCATGCGCCGTGAAGACCTCTACAGTGAGAACGCGCCCCTGATCCGGGCGCTGGCGCCGGAGGTGGCCCGGCTTGCCCCCGAGGCCGTGGTAGTGGTGGCCACCGAACCGGTGGATTCACTCACCGCGCTGTTCACTCTCCGCTCGGGCATGCCGCGCACCCGCGTGCTGGGGCTGGGCGGGATCCTGGATTCCATGCGCCTGCGCGCGCTGATTGCCCGGGAGCTGGGTGTGTCCATGGAGATCGTGTCAGCCATGGTGATTGGCAGGCATTCGGACGACATGCTGTGCCTGCCCCGCTACTCGAGCGTCTCCGGGATCCCCGTCACGGAGCTTCTCCCCGCAGATCGAATCCAGGCCATTGTCTCGGAGACGCGAAGCGCCGGGGACCTGGTAGTGGAGCTGGCAAAAAGATCGAGCGCGTATTATGCGCCGTCAGCTGCCATTGCGGAGCTGGCTGATGCGGTGCACATGAACCTCTCGCGGATCCTGCCGGTATCCCTCATGCTCGAGGGCGAATACGGAATCAAGGACGCCGCGCTGAGCGTGCCTGCAATCATCGGTGAGAAGGGCGTGACGAAGATTCTCACTCCCGAGCTTACAAAGGAAGAAAAGGAGACGCTTGCCCAGTCCGCCAGGCTGATTGCCTCCGTGGTGAAGGGAGCCGCAGCATGAAAGTAACCGTGATTGGAGCGGGCAACGTCGGAGCCAAGGCCGTCTACTACATCGCGGAAAAGAATATCGCCGACATCGTCATGGTGGACGTCGTGGATGGCCTTGCGCAAAGCAAAGCCATGGACTTCCTCCACGCCGCGCCTCTTCGCGGCTACGAGGTCGGCATCCGTGGCACCACGGACTTCGCGGAGATGGCGGGCAGTGACGTGGTGGTCATCACCGCCGGCATTGCGCGCAAGCCCGGGATGGACCGCATGGACCTTCTCCGCACGAACGTCGGCATTGCCCGGCAGGCTGCGCGGGAGATCGCTCTTCGCGCCCCCAACGCCGTGGTCATCGTCGTCACCAACCCGCTGGATGTCATTGCCATGGCAGTCCTTCGGGAGACGGGCTTCGCGCTCTCGAAAGTGATCGGGATGGCCGGGGTGCTGGACTCCACGAGGTTCCGATGGTTCATCGCCGAGCGCCTCGGGGTCTGGCCGGGGGACGTTCAGGCGATGGTGCTGGGCGGGCATGGGGACGACATGGTGCCGCTTACGAGCTTCACCTCCGTCGGCGGCATCCCCATCTCCCAGCTTCTGGATTCCACCTCCATCGAGTCACTTGTGGGCAGGACGCGCACGGGCGGCGCGGAAATCGTCGGCCTCTTGAAGACGGGAAGCGCCTTCTATGCGCCCGGGGCTTCCATCGCCAAGATGGTGGAGGCCGTTATCAAGGATGAAAAGCGCCTGATTCCGGCTTCTGTCTACCTGCGGGGCCAATACGGCTTCAAGGATGTTTTCCTCGGCGTCCCCGTTATCCTCGGAAGGAACGGCGTTGAGCGGATCCTGGAGCTCCCCTTGACGGAGACGGAGAAAAAATCTCTCGAAGCCTCTGCGGAATCCGTGCGCAGGGCCGTCCGTGAGCTTGAAAGTTTATAGTATGCATGCAAGTCAAGGAGGCCCTATGGTCCACGAGTTCGACGCTTTGATTGTCGGCGCGGGAGGAGCGGGCCTCTATGCGGCGCTGGAGGCGAGCGCGGCGGCCAGAACTGCCGTGCTCTCCAAAGTTCACCCCATGAGGAGCCACACGGGAGCCGCCCAGGGAGGCATTGGGGCAGCCTTGGGAAACGTGGAGGAGGACAAGCCGGAGTGGCACGCCTTCGACACCGTGAAAGGCGGAGATTACCTCGTGGACCAGGCCGCGGCGGTGCTCCTGGCGGAGGACGCCGTGCGCGCCGTCTACGACCTGGAAAACCGGGGGCTTCCCTTCAGCCGCACCCCGGAAGGCAGGATCGACCAGAGGCGCTTCGGGGGCCACACCCGCAACTTCGGGGAAGGTCCGGTGCGCCGCTCCTGCTACGCCGCGGACCGAACCGGGCACATGATCCTGCAGACGTTGTACCAGCAGTGCGTCAAGAACGGCGTGGAGTTCTACAATGAGCTCCACGTGCTGGACGTGATCTTCGACGGCCGCAGGTGCTGCGGCGCGGTTGCGCTGGAGCTTGCCACGGGGGAAATCCACACGTTCCGGGCCAAGGCCGTCCTTTTTGCCACGGGCGGGTTTGGGCGGATGTTCCGCGTCACCTCCAACGCCCACGCGAACACCGGTGACGGCCCCGCGGTGCTGGCGCGCCGCGGCGTGCCTCTCCAAGATATGGAGTTCTTCCAGTTCCATCCCACCGGGATCAAGGGGATGGGCATCCTCATCACCGAGGGAGTCCGGGGAGAGGGGGGCGTCCTCAGGAACAGGAAAGGGGAGCGTTTCATGGAGCGCTACGCCCCCGGTCTGCTGGACCTCGCCCCGCGAGACATGATCTCGCGCGCAATCCTCACGGAGATCGCCTCCGGAAACGGCATGCGGGGAGACGGGCGGATCGATGACTGGGTGCTGCTGGACGCCACGAAGCTCGGCCGGGAGGTGCTGGAGAAAAAGCTGCCTGACATCACGGGCTTCAGCCGCACGTACCTCGGCATCGACCCGGCTGAGGCTCCCATTCCCATCCAACCCACCGCCCACTATGCGATGGGGGGGATTCCGACGGACATTGAAGGGAGAGTGATTGCGGACGAATCGGGGAACCTGTACGAAGGACTCTACGCCGCGGGAGAATGCGCCTGTGTCTCCGTGCACGGCGCCAACAGGCTCGGAACGAACAGCCTCGTGGACCTCGTCGTTTTCGGCAGGCGCGCCGGGCAGCACATGGCGGGCTTCGTGAGAGCCGCGGGCTACGGGCCGCTTGCCAAGGATGCGGCCGAGCCGGCGCGCGCCATGGTGGCGCGCGCCACGGAGGGCCGCGGTCCGAACGGAAGGCTCGTGCGGGAGGAAATGGAGGCCGTGATGATGGAGAAAGTCGGAGTCTTTCGCAACGAGCAGAACCTTTGCCTCGCCGCGGCAAAAATGCGGGAGCTGCGCGGGCGCATGGTCGAAATACGGGTGCAGGACAGAAGCGCGCGCTTCAATACCGAGCTCTTAGGCCTCCTCGAGTTGGGCAACCTCGTGGACCTGGCGTACCTCACGGCAACCGCGGCGCGCGCAAGGACGGAGAGCCGCGGCGCGCACGCGCGGGACGACTTCCCGGCCCGGGATGACGCGCGGTGGCTGAAGCACAGCCTTGCCTGGCTCGGTGAGAAAGAGGCCGTCATGGGGTCGCGCCCCGTGGACGTGTCCCGCTGGGCGCCCAAGCCGAGGGTTTATTGAATGAAAATCACGTTGAGGATCAGAAGATTCGATCCATGGACCGGCGAGCCTCCCCGGGACGTGGATTACCCCGTCGAGGTCGAGCCCACGGACCGGCTCCTTGACGCCCTGATCAAAGTCAAAGAGGAGCAGGACGGAAGTCTTTCGTTTCGGAGGAGCTGCGCTCACGGGGTGTGCGGGTCGGATGCCATGATCATCTCCGGAGTCGAGCGGCTTGCCTGCAAGACCCTTGTGCGCGACGTTGCGGCGGATGACGGCGCCATCGTGACCGTCCAGCCCTTGCGCTGGCTTCCCGTCCAGCGGGACCTCATGGTGGACCAGGACGCATTCTTCACCAAGTTCAAGTCCGTGAAGCCGTTCCTGATCAACGATGATCCGGTGACGGACGGCAGGGAGCGCATCCAGAGCCAGGCGGAGCGCGCCGCCTTTGATGACGCCACGAGCTGCATCCTCTGCGGAGCATGCTACTCCTCCTGTCCCGTTCTCGAAGACAGGAACGCGTACGCTGGTCCGGCTGCCCTGGTCCAGGCCGCGCGGTTCGTCTTCGACTCCCGTGACCGCGGCTTCCCGCAGAGGATGGGCGTACTGGACGGCGCGGACGGCGCCTGGGCGTGTGACAACCACTTCAACTGCACCCGTGTCTGCCCTCGGGGGATCAAGATCACGAAAAACATCAACTCGATAAAAAGGGCAATGACAAAGCTCAAGGAAGGAAGCTCATGAAGCTGCACGAGTTCCAGGCCAAGGGGTTCCTCAAGGAATACGGGATCCCGGTTCCTGAAGGCAGGCCCGCATCCACGCCGCAGGAGGCGCGCGCAATTGCGGCCTCCATGGGGTGTCCCGTGATGGTAAAGGCGCAAGTCCTTGTAGGAGGCCGCGGCAAGGCGGGCGGCGTGAAGATGGCAAAGACCCCCGAAGAAGCGGAAGCGAAGGCGCGCGACATCCTTGGCATGCACATCAAGGGGATCGAGGTCCAGCGCGTCCTGATAGCGGCCGCGGTGGACATAGCGTCTGAGTTCTACGTCAGCCTCGCCGTGGACAGGGCGGGCAAGACAGTGCAATGCATCGCAAGCGCATCCGGCGGCATGGACATCGAGGAGATTGCCGCCACGCAGCCCGAGCGGATCATCCGGTTTCCGCTGGATCCGGCCAACGGCCCGGTTCGCGCCACCACCATGGCGGAGCTTGCCCGCGCCTTCGGGAAGGATTTGTCCGAGCAGGCGTGGGCCATCCTCCAGGGGATGTACCGGCTTTTCTCGGAGAAAGACTGCTCCCTCGTGGAGATCAACCCGTGCGCAAAAACCTCCTCCGGGAAGCTGATTGCGGCGGACGCGAAGGTGATTTTCGACGACAACGCGCTGTTCCGTCACCCTGAGCTGGAGAACCTCCGCAGCCCCGAGGAGTACGGCGCTGACGAGATGGACGCGCGCACCAACGGGCTTTCCTACGTGGGCCTGGACGGCACCATCGGGTGCATCGTCAACGGGGCCGGTCTTTCCATGGCCACCATGGACCTCATCAAGTACTTTGGCGGCAGCCCGGCGAACTTCCTGGACGTCGGGGGAAGCTCGAACCCTGAAAAGGTGCTGAACGCCCTGCGGATCATCCTGAAGCATCGCGGCCTTGCCGCCATCCTGATCAACATCTTCGGCGGCATCACCCGCTGCGACGATATTGCCCGCGGGATACTGATGGCGCGTGAGCAGCTCTCCATCCCGGTGCCGCTCGTGATCCGCTTGATCGGGACGAACGAGGCGGAAGGCCGGGCCATCCTCAAGGGAGCGGGGATAGACGCCTACGAGGACCTGACGGATGCCGTCAAAGGCGTCGTGGCCAAGGCCGGCGGAAAGGGAAACAACACATGAGCATACTTTTGAACGCTGAGACGCGCGTCATCGTCCAGGGCATCACGGGCCGGGACGGTTCCTTTCACGCCAGGTCCATGCGGGAATACGGCACGAAGGTCGTGGGCGGAGTAACTCCCGGAAAAGGCGGTGAGAACGTCGACGGCATCCCGGTTTTCAACACCGTTACCGACGCGGTCCATGAGACAGGCGCAAACTGCACGGTGATCTTCGTGCCTGCCCGTTTTGCAAGCGCCGCGCTGCGGGAAGCCGCGGACGCCGGGATACCGCTCATCATCTGCATCACGGAAGGCATTCCGGTGCTGGACATGATCCGCGACACGCAGTACCTCCAGGAGCGCGGGTGCCGGCTCATTGGCCCTAACTGCCCGGGGCTCATCTCCCCGGGCGCCGCCAAGGTGGGCATCATGCCCGGCCGCATCCACACGCCGGGCGGCATCGGCGTGATCTCACGAAGCGGGACGCTGACCTACGAGGTGGTATGGGCCCTGACGCGCGGGGGCCTGGGCCAGTCCACGTGCATTGGCGTCGGCGGGGACCCCGTCATTGGCACGAACTTCGTGGATCTCCTCGCCCTCTTCGAGGCGGACCCGCAGACCACAGGCGTTGCCCTGATCGGTGAAATCGGCGGGAATGACGAGGAACGGGCGGCTGAGTATATTTCAACATCCATGAAAAAACCCGTCGTTTCCTTCATTTCCGGCCGCACCGCGCCGCCGGAAAAGAGGATGGGACATGCAGGGGCCATCATTTCGGGCGGAAAGGGCGGGGCGGAGGCAAAGGTTGCCGCCCTCCGAGACGCGGGGGTCCCCGTGGCGGACCGCCCCGACGAGGTCCCTGGCCTCCTCTCCTCCCGATTGCCGGTTCAGGCCACGGGGAGGCACGGGCGCTCCTGATGCCCACGAGGTGTGAGATATGACTGACTCCTCCATTCTTTCTTCCGTAGATGTCCCCTGGATCGAGGAACTTCACGAGCGATGGCTCTCGGACCCGAGCTCCGTCGAGCCACAGTGGAACGAGTTCTTCCAGGACCAGGAGAACAGTCACATAGCGCTGAAAAGGCGGGGAGGCGCGGTTGCAAGCGAAGGCGCCCTCCCCACCGACATGGCGTTCAAGCAAAGCAGGGTGGACAGCCTCCTCTGGGGGTACCGTGACGTCGGCTATCTGTATGCGCACTTGAATCCCCTTGCTCCCGCGGAAGGCGAGCAGAAGAACTACTACGCGGAGCCCGCCCATACCTATGAGCAGCTCACTCTGACGGAGTTCGGCCTGTCGGAAAGCGACCTGGAGAGCGAGTTCTGGGCGGGAAGCGTCTTTTCCCGCTCCAAGATGAAGCTTGCGGACATCATTCGAGCGCTTCGGGAGACGTACTGCTCCACCGTGGCAGTCGAGTTCCTCCATATCCAGAATAAGCCCATCCGCCGCTGGCTCATCCAGGAAATGGAGTCCTCCCGCAACAAGCCGTCTTTCGACCGGGAGAAGAAGAAGGCCATCCTGGATGACCTGCTCACCGCGGAGGAGTTCGAGCATTTCATGCACACGGCTTTCATAGGGCAGAAGCGATTCTCCCTGGAAGGCGCGGAATCCGTCATCCCGGCGCTCCACCACCTCGTTGACGGCGCCCCTGACAACGGGATCCGTGAGATCATCATGGGAATGACTCACCGGGGGAGGCTCACGGTGCTGAACCGGATCCTCAACAAGCCCCCGGTGGAGCTTTTCCGCGAGTTCGAGGGAATCGAGGACCCCGGTGACTTCAGCTCCAGCGGGGACGTTCGCTACCATCTCGGGTTCCAGACGGAGCATTCGCATCCGGACGGCCGCTCCGTGCGCGTGAACCTGGTGGCCAACCCGAGCCACCTCGAGTCGGTTGGTCCCGTTGTAGAAGGGATGGCCCGGGCGGTGCAGAGGGAGCGGGGGGACGTGGAGCGCAAGCAGATCGTCCCGCTCATTCTCCACGGAGACGCGGCCTTTTCGGGCCAGGGGATCGTGGAGGAAACGTTCAACCTGTCCACGCTGCGCGGCTACAAGACGGGCGGCACCATCCACGTCATCATCAACAACCAGATCGGCTTCACCACCTCCGCTCGGGACGCGCGGTCCACGTTCTTCCCCACTGACGTCGCGAAGATGCTTTCCGTTCCCGTGTTCCACGTGAACGGGGACGATCCGGAGGCGGTGGCGTACACCATCGACCTTGCCGTGCGGTTCCGCCAGACCTTCGGCCGCGACGTCGTGGTGGACATCTTCTGCTACCGCAAATACGGCCATAACGAAGGGGATGACCCGTCGTTCACCCATCCCCTGATGTACAAGATCATCGAGCGGAAGAAGAGCCAGCCGGTCCTCTACGCGGAGCGCCTGATTGCCCAGGGCATCGTGACAAAGGAAGAGACGGAACGGCGAAGGACGGAGTTTCGTGATTCCTTGAAAAAGGCGCTCCAGGAAGCGCGCACCGTGGAGGTGGAGGGGCCCGTGCTTACCCGCGAGCCCAACGCCTGGGAGTGGGGGGAACACGTTGCCGCTCCGACGGAGGAGGTCCTGAGATCCATGGCGGAAAAGCTCACAGCCGTTCCGCCCGGCTTTCACGTCCACCAAAAGCTGAAAAGGATCATCGATGAAAAAGCCGCTCGTCTCACCAGGGACGGGACGGTGGACTGGGCGTTCGCGGAGTCCCTTGCGTTCGGGTCCTTGCTCCGGGAAGGCATTCCTGTCCGGTTGAGCGGCCAGGACAGCGCACGGGGAACGTTCTCCCAGCGCCACCTCGTGTGGTGGGATACGGAGACCCTGGTGCCGCAGCCCTACACCCCGCTTGCGAACCTCTCCCCGGATCAGGGGCGGTTCTCGGTCTACGACAGCCCCCTTTCCGAGTATTCGATCCTCGGGTTCGAATACGGCCACGCGCTGGGCCAGCCCCGGTCCCTCGTGATGTGGGAGGCGCAGTACGGGGATTTCTCCAACGGCGGCCAGGTCATCATCGACAACTACGTTGCCGCGGGGGAAGCCAAATGGGGCACCATCAGCGGAATCGTCCTCCTTCTCCCCCACGGCTTCGAAGGCCAGGGGCCCGAGCACTCCAGCGCGCACCTGGAGCGTTTTCTCATGCTGTGCGCGCGGAACAACATCCAGGTCTGCAACTGCACCACTCCGGCCCAGTACTTCCACCTTCTGCGCCGCCAGATCAAACGCAGCTTCCGAAAGCCGCTGATCGTCATGACCCCCAAGAGTCTGCTGCGTCATCCGAGGGCGCTTTCTCCTCTTTCCGACCTCTCGCGGGGGGAGTTTCGGGAAGTGCTGGACGACCCCTCGCGTCCGGCGAAGCCGCGGCGGCTCCTCCTGTGCAGCGGAAAAATCTTTTATGACCTGCTCAAGGCGCGGGAAGACAGCGGGGACTCCTCGGCGGCCATCGTGCGGGTGGAACAGCTCTATCCATTCCCGGCGCGCCATCTCGCGGAAGTCCTGGAGAGTTACCGCTCCGCGCGTGAGCGGATCTGGGTCCAGGAGGAACCCCGCAACCGGGGCGCATGGATGTTCATGAAGGAAAGGTTCTCCCAGGAGCTGCCCGGCGCGTCCCTGGCTTACGTGGGAAGGGATGAGGCGGCGAGCCCCGCCACGGGGTCACACCAGGTCCACACGCGGGAGCAGGAGGAGATACTGCAGGAAGCGCTCGGGAGCAAAGGGCTGGCGTCAAGGGCCGCCGCGCAGACGCTACAGCCGGCGGCGCGCTCGCGCAACGGCGGCGACAAAGCCCCTGCCAAGGAGAACGGCGGCAGACGGCCGTCCGGAAAAGAGCGAAACCTTGCGAAATGACCGGGGGCAGTCGGGGGTGAAGAAGTGAAGCTTGAAATCAAAATACCGAGCGTCGGGGAGTCCGTGACACAGGGAATCATATCCTCCTGGCTGAAAGCGGAGGGCGACTTTGTGGAGGAAGGCGGTGACCTCCTGGAGCTGGAAACGGACAAGGCCAACGTGACGGTGCCTGCCCCCGCAACAGGGGTGGTCTCCATCACGGTGAAACCGGGAACCGAGGTCAGCATCGGGCAGGTGGTCGGCTTCATCGACTCGGAGGGGAAACCTGCGGCGGCACAGCAGCCTGCGGCAGCGCGGCAGCCTGCTGCCGCCGCCGCCGCGCCCGTGCGGGAGCAGGCAGCGCCGCAGCCCGCAGCGCCTCAGGCGGCAACGGTCCTTGCCCCGCCCGCGGCGGTTGCATCCGCGGCCCCTCCCGCCACGCCTCCGGCGGCCGCCGCCGCGCCGGCGGCCCGCCCGCTCCCGCGACCCATCATCGCCGGGGACGGACAACCCCCGACGCGGACCCCAATGACATCACTTCGGAAGCGGACCGCTCAGAAGCTCCTGGAAGCGCAGCACTCCACCGCGTCACTTTCGACGTTCAACGAAGTGAACATGAAGAACATCATGGACCTTCGCGCCCGCTATCGCGAAGAGTTCGAGCGGATCCACGGCGTCAAGCTCGGTTTCACCTCGTTCTTCGTCAAGGCTTCCTGCCGGGCGCTCAGCGAGTTCCCCATGGTCAACGCGCGCATCGACGGGGAAGACATCGTGTACTTCAGCACGTATGACATCGGCGTGGCGGTCTCCACGGACCGCGGGCTCGTCGTCCCCGTGATCCGCGGCGCGGACCGTCTGAGCATTGCGCACCTGGAGGCAGCCATCGCAGACCTCGCCTCGCGGGCCCGAGACCGAAAAGTGCTTCCGGACGAGCTTGCGGGCGGCTCGTTCTCCATCACCAACGGCGGAGTGTTCGGTTCCCTGCTTTCCACTCCGCTTTTGAACTATCCGCAGTCGGCCATCCTGGGCATGCACGCCATCCAGAAGCGCCCCGTGGTCGAGGAAAATGCAGGGGAGAGCGTTGTCGTCCGTCCCATGATGTACGTGGCGCTCACCTATGATCACCGGCTGATCGACGGGAAGGAAGCGGTAAGCTTCCTGCGCCGGGTCAAGGAGCTGGTGGAGGACCCCTGGCGGCTTCTCATTGACGTGTAAGGGGTCAGGCCATGGCCCCGCGGAGGAGTGACCATTGAAGTGGAATGAAAGGGACGCAGCATGAGCGTTGACACCGGAACGTATTCACGAGGTCTCGAAGGAATCATTGCGGATGAGACGGCCATTTCCCGCATCGACGGCCAGAAGGGCAAGCTCTATTATCGTGGGTACTCCATCGAGGACCTTGCGGCCCACTCCGACTACGAAGAGGTCGTCTACCTCCTCCTGTACGAGCGGCTCCCTGCCAAGCCGGAGCTTGCGGCGTGGCGCACGCGGATGCGGGCAAGCAGGGACATTCCCACGCAGATCCGTGAGATGATCCGCGCTTTCCCCGTGAGCGCCCACCCCATGCAGCTTCTCCAGTCCGTCATGGCCTACATGTCGAGCTACATCGAGCACCGCATCCAGCATTCCGCCACGTGCGACTGCCGTGACACGCTCCACCAGGTGGTTCAGACCGCGAGCGTCGTGGCGGCGTACCAGAGGTACCGGGAGAACCAGCACTACGTCCCTCCCCTGGCGGACCGCTCCCATGGCGCGAACTTCCTCTACATGGTGCGGGGCAGGGAACCGGAAGATTACGAAGGCCGGATCATGGACACGTGCCTCCTCCTGCACGCCGAGCATGAGTTCAACGCCTCCACGTTCACCGCCCGTGTGGTGGCCTCCACGCTTTCCACCTGCTACTGCAGCATCTCCGCGGCCATGGGCGCCCTGTACGGGTCTCTCCATGGAGGGGCAAACGAGCGCGTCATGGAGATGGTGGAGGAGATCGGCTCGAAAGACCGCGTGGGCCCGTGGCTGGACAGGGCGCTTGCGGAAAAGCGCAAAGTCATGGGAATGGGACATCGGGAATACAAGGTGAAGGACCCCCGATCTTTCGTGATGGAGGAGTTCCTGAAGGAGCTCGCGGAAAAGAAAGCCGACTCGCGCTACTACGACATCCTCAAGGAGATCGAGAAGCAGTTCCGCGAGCGCATGGAAGAGAAAGGGAAGCCGATCTATCCGAACGTGGACTTCTTCTCCGGCGCGGTGTATACGATGCTCGGGCTCCCGAGGATCCTTTTCACTCCCATTTTTGCGATGTCCCGCGTGGCGGGGTGGCTCGCCCACGTGCTCGAGCAGCGCAAGGACAACCGCATCTACCGTCCCGAAAGCCTCTACCGGGGGCCCGCGCCGCGTCCCTGGATCCCCCTCGACCAACGCGTCGACTGACTGGCGGGTCGGTGACCGGCGGGTCGCAGCTTCCCGGCTCCGCCGCCGAGCCGTCACGCTGAATCCGCCCCAGGCTTCTGCATGAGCGCGGAATAGACCTGCCCGTGGTAGCGGCTGGGCCTTTTTGCCAGGAGGCGCGCCGGGCCAAGGCCGGCAGCATCCGTCATCTCGGCAAGGCGCCGGTAAGGCACCGGAAATGGGACCCACGGGCTGGGCAGCTCGACCTCGTATTCGACGATCACGAGGTTTCCCCCGGCGTGAGCCATTCCCAGGCGCGTCTCAGAACCTCTTCAGCGCTGCTCTGGAAATGGAGGGAGTTGGCCATGATGATCCCGTCCAGGCCTGAGATGCCGGAGAGCGTCGTGAAATCGCGCACAGCCGTCCGCAGCTCAAGACGGGGAAACCGGGCGCGCATGGCGCGCTCCTGCTCGGCGAGCGCCCCGGCGTCCCTGTCCACGGACAGTATCCTCCCTTCCCCGCCAAGCAGCGTTGCCAGCGCCATCGTGAAAGCGCCCGTGCCTGATCCCAGGTCCGCCCAGAAACCGCCGCCCGTCTTTACCCCGTCCCTGAGCAGCTCGATGTGATCTTCCTGAGTCAATGCTATAATATACTGCTGAAGGATGCGACAGAAATGTTGGCTGAGATTCGAGGAGCCCGTCAAATCCCCGCGGAAGGATTTCGCAGGTGGTTCGCGGACGATGATTTCGACCTGATCGTCTGGTACGATAATCCGTCTCCGCCCGACGCCGCGCCCGGGGCCTTGGCGGCGCTCAAGGGCTTTCAGCTCTGCTACGACAAGACGGGCAAAGAGCGGGCGCTTTCCTGGACCCGGGAGCACGGCTTCCAGCACAGCAGGATCGATTCGGGCGAGGTTCCCGGACACGCAAAAATGACCCCCGTCATTATTGCGGACGGCGAGTTCGGCCGGGATGCTGTGGCCAAGCTCTTCAAAAAGGAATCATCGAAAATCGACCCTGCGCTGGCGCGGTTCGTGTACTCTGCCGTCAAGGCCTACCCGCGAAAGCCCAACCCGCCGCGGGCGTAGGCCGGGGCGTAGCACAAGCCTCACGCGCGCACGTCAATACTGTTGATGATCTCGCGCCCGGCGGCGTGAAGGGCGGCGGCTTTCTCCGCCTTTGTCCGGTCGCTGTCCGAGCGGACTTTCCCCTTGAGAACCACCACTTCTTTTGCGCGGGGCCATACGCCCTTTTTCTCCACGCTCACGAAGATGTGGGTCGCTCCCTCGATTGTCGGGTCGTCATTGATGACTTTGAGGATTTCGTCCTGCACCTTGTTCGCATCACGCATTTTACCACCCCCTGGCGCGCACGAGCGCCCGTCACGCGTCGATGACCAGTGGAAAGCGCGTAGTGCCCGTGAGGTTGTCCGGTAGAACCCCTGATGTGCATGGCCCGCGGGAGCGCGCTCGTGGCTGGCACCGCGCGCGTCATGATTGTACCCCTCCCCAGACGAGCTGTACAGGGCTCTTTTGGGCCGGCCAGGACAATAAGGACGGGAAAAAGAAGCCGACGTACCCGGCCATCGCGAAAACGTCGAAAGTGGAAAGTTATTTGCCAGTTTCGACGTTTTCGCTATGTCCGCGCCTCATGGGTCGGAGCCTTCGGCGCAGAGACCGCCCGTTGCTTCCGGGCGGTCTACCGCGTGGCAGGCGGATCAGGCAGATCAGGCAGATCAGGCCGTTACAGCGCCGGGGGCTCGTCCGTTATCAGCCGCTCCCCGCGCGTCAGCTCGAACACGGTGCGCAGCAGCTCCGCGTCATCCGGGGTCTGGGCTATCCCCCGGCGCTCGAACATCCTCTTCTGGATGAGGATAGCCTGGTCAACGGGGCACTCCGTGATCTGGCCGAAGGCGCGGGCGTAGTTGCAGAAGCTGGGCACGTTGGAGCCGACGAATCCGTACAGCATGCTGGAAACGCCGACTATCTTGCCGGTAAAGATGCTCGTATTGATTGCGCTCTTGGCGTAGTCGCCGATGATGCATCCCAGGAACTGCATTCCCGTGTCGACGCGCCGGTGGGGATACTCCAGGCGCACTTCGCCGTAGGTGTTCTTCAGGTCGCTGTTGCTCGTGCCGGCCCCGAGGTTGACCCACGACCCGACGTACGAGTGGCCCAGAAAACCGTGGTGCTGCTTGTTCGTGTAGCTCTCGACGATGCTCGCCTCCACCTCGCCCCCGATCTTGCAGGTCTCACCGACGCATACATGCTCCTTCAGCGACGCCCTCTCTATGATTCGCGAGCGCGCGCCGACGTGCACGGGTCCTTCGAAATATGCGAAGTCCCTGATCTCCACGTCCTTCTCCAGCACCACGGGACCCGACGCGGTGTGAAAGACCGCGCTTTCGGCGATCTGGACGTTGTCCGCGGCAAAGACCCCGGGCTTCATCTCCCGATAGCCTCCCGCCTGGAGGCGATGCTGGAGGTTGGACGCAAACAGAGGCTCCAGCAGCTTGACCACCTCGAACTGGTGATCGAATGTTCGAAAAAGCTCCTCCTCATGGAGCGGAAGCTTCAGCTCGAGGAGCCACGGCGTGACGTCGTCCGGCTTCAGGGGTTGCGGGACCGGCGTGCCCGCAGGGAGGAAGGCGGCGGACACGCGGGCGCCGGCGGTGGCTACGAACGGACGTCCCGCGCAGGCCAGCTCCCGGAACTTTGCGCCGTAGCGCACGTCAGGGACGATGGAGGCGTTGAGGAAAAACTTCGGCCCGTCCCCCATGGGGCTGGCGGGAAAAGCGCGCGCCGCCAGCTTGCCGAGATAGCCGCGGACCACCCACGCCGGAGGCGCCCCGCCTGCCTCCGCGGCAATGTCGTACAGCCTTGAGCACGCGCAGGTCACGGCGAACGCCGGACGGGTCAAGGCAATGGGATTCATGTCCGAAAGGAGGTGATCCTCGAAGAGAACAATCCTCACCGCGGTTGCCGCGTTGTCCATTGGCGCCCCCTACTCCACCGTGACGCTCTTGGCCAGGTTCCGGGGCTTGTCAACGTCGCACCCGCGCGCCACCGCAATGAAATACGCAAAGAGCTGGAGCGGGATGACCGCGAGGATGGGAACCAGGGGATCAAGGGTGCGCGGGATGAAAATGACGTCATCCGCCAGGGAGGCAACCTCGCCGTCCCCTTCCTGCGCCACCACGATGATACGGCCCGCCCGGGCGCGCACCTCGTGGATGTTCCCCAGCATCTTGTCACGGATCTCCGTCTGCGCCGCGAGCACCACGGTGGGCACCGACGGATCGATCAACGCTATGGGGCCGTGCTTCATCTCCGCGGCCTGGACCCCCTCCGCGTGGATATATGAGATTTCCTTCAACTTCAGGGCGCCCTCCAGCGCCGTCGGATATTCGAACAGCCTGCCAATATAAAGGAAGTCCTCATTCCCCGAGTAACGAACTGCAATCTCCTTGATGCGGTCCTTCTGTCCAATCAGCGCCTGGGCCTGGTCAGGGAGCTTCTCCAGGGCGTCCAGGAAAAGCAGGCCGGCGCGCAGGGACAGGCCCCTCATACGGCCCAGGTGGACCGCCAGGAGGCTCAGGACCACGAGCTGGCTCGTGAAGGCTTTCGTGGAAGCGACACCGATCTCCGGCCCGGCGTGGATGTAGATTCCCTGCCCGCATTCCCGGGCAATGCTCGACCCGACCACGTTGCAGACTCCGATCGTCTCCGCACCGATGAGCTTTGCTTCCCGTATCCCCGCAAGCGTGTCCACCGTCTCCCCGGACTGGCTTATGGCAATGACAAGAGTATCCGGCTCCAGCACCGGGTGCGCGTAGCGGAACTCCGAACCGAAGGAGACCTGCGTGGGAATCCGGGCAAGCGTTTCCAGGAGATACTTGCCAATGAGCCCGGCGTGCCACGACGTGCCGCACGCCACGATGTGGCATCGTTTCACGCGGCGCAGGAGCGCCTCATCCACGCCGCCCAGCTTGGCGGTCCCTTCGGCGCGCACGATCCTGCCCCGGAACGCGTTGCGGATGGATTCAGGCTGTTCGGTTATCTCCTTGAGCATGAAGTGCGGGAATCCGCCGCGCTCGATGTCGGGAAGGCTGAAGGCAATCTGCTGGACGCTCTTGCTGACCGAGGTTCCTTCCAGCGTCTTGGTCTCGAACCCGTCCCCGTGCAGAAGCGCGATTTCTCCGTCATCCAGGTAGATGACGTCCCGCGTATGCGCCACCAGCGGCGCCGGATCACTTGCAACGAGCGTCTTGTTCTTGCCGAGCCCCAGCACGATGGGGCTCCCGTGCCGCGCCACGAAGATTGTTTCCGGCTCCCCGGCGTACGCGGCGGCGATGCCGTATGCTCCCACCAGCAGCTTCATTGCCCCCAGGAAGGCAGCGGAGAAACTGGGCTCGGATTTCAGAAACTCCTCGATCAGGTGCGGTATCACCTCGGTGTCTGTTTCGCTGGCAAAGACGTGGCCCTGGCCCTGGAGCGTGGCGCGAAGTGAGGCGTGATTCTCGATGATGCCGTTGTGGATCACGGCGATCCTGCCCGCGCAATCCACGTGCGGATGCGCATTGGCTTCCGTGGGAGCGCCGTGAGTGGCCCAGCGCGTATGCGCGATCCCCGATACGCAGGATCCGCCGCCGCCGAGGCCGAGCCCGGAGGCGTCGACGCCGCCGATCCTCCCCACGCGCCGCAGCAGCGAGAGGTGGTCATCACACGCCACGCACACGCCCCAGGAATCGTAGCCGCGATACTCCAGGCGTTTGATCCCCTCGATCAGCGCCTCGGGGTTGGCCCCTTCTCCCGCGTAGCCGAAGATTCCGCACATGTATCTGCTCCTCGCTCTTGCGCGCGGTATGGACCGCGCTTGTCGGTTGGTCAACGGAGAGTATCAGATACGGTGGCTAGAAGTCCACGCCGAACCCGTTGTAGGCGCCCGACCAGGGCAGCCACTCCACGTCGACGCTGGAGACGCGGGCCCCCGGCGGTCCCTTCTCCAGCCAGTTGACGAGCCTGGCAAGTCGGGCCGGGTCCCCTTCTGCGATCACTTCCACGGTGCCGTCCGGCCGGTTGGCCACCAACCCGCTCAGGCCGAGGGAACGGGCTTCCCGAACGGCGGACCAGCGGAAGCCGACTCCCTGCACGCGGCCGTGAACGAGGGCGCGCAGGGCGCGCTTTTCATCCGGAGCCGCCACGCGCGCTCTCCGCGGAAGAGGGTGGCTCCGAAAGCGTTTTCCTGATGAGGGCTTCGAGGTCGGAATAATCGTAGGGCTTGTAGACGACGGGGAAGGGGATGGGGAACTCGGGCTGGAGGAAGCCGCTCGTGATGATCACCTTCTTGTCCCGGCAGAACGTGCGCAGGAACCTGATCCAATAATCTCCGCCCAGGATGTCCATGCGGTAGTCGGTGACGACGAGGTCCACCGCGTGGTCGAGGATCTGCTTGATGGCCCCGACGCCGTCCGAGGCCACCAGCACGTCGTGCCCCCTCTTTTTCAGGAAGTCCCGAAGCGTAAGGCGAATGGAGTCCTCATCCTCGACCACAAGGATCAAGGGCTTCTCAGCCATGCGTGTCGCCTGCGGGGATCCGCGAAGCGGTCAACTCCTCTATGCGCGCGCACAGTTTCTCGAAGTCCAGCGGTTTCGCATAGTAAGCATCCGCCCCTTCCCCGAGTATCGTCTTTTCCAGTGTCGAGTCGGTCAACCCCGTGATGGCAATGATGACGGGAGAGCCCAGGACGGGGTCCTCCTTGATGCGCCTGCACAGTTTGTGCCCGTCAATGCCGGGCAGGCTGATGTCCAGAAGGATCACGCCTGGCTTCATTTCTGAGATCTGCTTGCCGGCCTCGAACCCGTCGAACGCCTGCATGATTGTATACGATGGCAGCCGGCGCGAGAGGAACCTCTTGAGGAGGGTGTTGATGTTCTCATCATCATCCACGATGAGGATTCGCCGCCAGTCGGCCGAGCTCTCATCCCCTTCCTGCAGCTCCTCGGGAACTCTCATCCCCCGTGAGGACAGGAACGCGAGGAGGTCCTCCGCATACACGCGATATTGACCGCCGGGAGTCATAAAGGCTTTCAAGAAGCCGTTCTTGATCCAATTGATTGCAGTCTGGTTGACGACCCCACAGATATCAGCAACTTCCAGGGCCGAAAAAATGCGGACCTTCTTTTCCTTTTTTCCCACGTCTGCTATCCTTTCACCATGCAAAGCCAAATTGTCAATTCTCTATATTATTTAGTATACCAATTATATCCATAATGTCAACGAAAATTTTTTTGCTTTCACTTGATGACTACCGATTCCTCCGTGAGAAAGGCTATCCGGAAAAAGCCTCTCTCAAGCTCGTAGCTGATAAGTATAGGCTCTCCCGCGTCGAACGCAATACCCTTTTCCGGGGAGTCGTTCCGCGGGAAGCAGCCGCCCTTCGCAGAAAAAAGCTTCTTGCCCCCGAGGCCCTGCGCGGGCGGACGCTGGGGATGGACTGGTACAACGTGCTCATCACCGTCGAAAGTTACCTCCGGGGGTTCCCGCTTTTTCTTTCCGATGACGATGTCACGCGGGACTCTTCCGCGACGCACGGCAGCTTCCGGCGGACCGCCGTGACGGACAGGGCGCTGGACGCCATCATCGAGGCGCTCGGCTCGCTTTCGCCGGGACGCGTCGAGGTATTCCTCGACTCCCCCATCGCCTACTCCGGCCTCATGGCGGATGAAGTCCGAAATCGGCTGGCACCGCTTGCCGTCCCCTCCGTTGTTGCTCTCGAACATTCGGCTGACTATCCCTTGAAGACGTTCAACGGGACGGTGGCCTCCTCGGACTCCGTCATCCTCGACAGCGCCGGCAGCATCTTCGATCTTCCTCGTTTCGTCGTGCGGAAGAGCTTCGGTTTCACTCCTCCATCCCTTGCCGGCCTTCCTGCTTCATTTCCGACAGTATTCGGGCAATCGCCCTCGACCGAAAGCCCCGGGAGGTGAGCTTGCTCACGGCGGTCCGCGCTGAAAGACCGCGAACAAGCAGCCGCGCGCGGTCCATCTCCACCTCGTGCGGACAGGCTGACTCGAGGACTTCCTCGGCAATGGCGCGAGGCACGCCGCCGCGCAGGAGCCCTCGATACAGGGATTTCCACCCCTCCTTTCGCGTGGAGAGGCGAAACCGCGCCCAGCTCTCGGCAAACGCCCGGTCATCCAGGTAGCCCAGCTCGATCATGCGATTGACCGCAAACGCCACGGCGCCCTTGCTGAAACCTTTCGCAAGGAGCTTTCGTGAAAGCCCCCGGCGCGTCTGCGCCGCGCGTGAAAGGAAACGGAGAGCGGATCCCCGAGCAACAATCCTTTCCGAACGCTCTTTCAGCGCCTCGACCCGCGCTTCATCCAGAGAGTCACCCGCCCGTATGCCTTCGGTGGCGAAGACTTCCGCGTGAATGACAAAAAAGGAGCCGTCAGCGCGATGGATGCGCACCATCTCGCCGCCGGCCCCTTTCAACTCTATCGAGACTACGGGAAACGAAGAAGCTGGGTCCCTACCTCTTGGAGAACTGGAAGCGTCTTCTGGCACCGGCCTGGCCGTATTTCTTCCTCTCCACCATGCGGGAGTCACGCGTCAGGAAGCCGTTTGCCCGCAGGGCCACGTGGTTGGACGCGTCATACGTGTTGAGGGCCCGCGCAATGCCGTGCCGGCACGCCTCGATCTGCGAGGAGACGCCGCCGCCGCTCACGCGGATCAGCACGTCGAACTTGCCGGTGTTGTTGGTGACATCCAGCGGGGCAAGGACGTTCTGCGCGGTGGGAAGTCCCGCGAAGTACTCTTCGATGGTCTTGTCATTCACCGTGATCTTTCCAGCACCGTCACGAAGGAACACACGCGCTATTGAAGTCTTACGTTTACCGGTTGCAACTGCGAGATTCTTTACCAAGGCATTCTCCTCACTGGGCCGCCGTTTGCGCCGCGGCCATTCACGAACGGTTTCAGCTGATCTCCAGCTTGATGGGCTTCTGCGACACGTGGGGATGTTCTGACCCCGCGTAGACCTTCAGGTGCTTGAATATCTTTCTTCCCAGCGCTCCCTTGGGGAGCATGCCCTGGATTGCCTTCTCGAGCGGCCATGCGGGCTTGCGCGCTATGACCTTTTCATAAGGCTCGGCGCGGAAACCACCCGGATAGCCCGAGTGCCGGTAATACAGCTTCTGCGCAGGCTTGCGTCCCGTGACGCGGATCTTGCCGGCGTTGATGATGATCACCGAGTCGCCGAGGTCCCAGTGCGGGGAAAACGAGGGCTTGTTCTTGCCCCGAAGGATTCCCACCACGCGGGAGGCCAGCCTCCCGAGCACCTTGCCCTCAGCGTCGATGAGGTACCATTTGCGCTCTACCTCGTCAGGCTTCAAGAATATCGTTTTCATCTGTGCTCAACCCTTCCGTGAAAAATGCGGCTTGGGGGCCGCAGGAAGGGAAAATTGCCACATTGGTCGAGGAATGTCAAGGGCTTCACTTCTTCTCTTCGGCCTTCTTGTCTTCCTTCTTTTCGGCTTTTTCCTCCTCCTCTTCCTTCCTGGCCTCCCTCTTGTCCTTGATGTCCGCAATCCCGACGAAGAACGCTATAAGACCCACAAAAACCGCGAGGATGGGCACGCCGCCCTTGAGGAACTGGATCACCTCGGTCCACCACTGAAGGCCCCAGGAGACCGGAAGTACCGAATAGACTGCAAAGAGGATGAGGAGAATGCCAATGCTCAAAGCGATCATGTAATGCCTCCGGTTCTATCTTGTTTTCTGTGCAAAGAATAGCGAAATCCCGAGAGGTGTCAAGGACGAACAGTCCTCGAATACCTGCGCAACGAATACCTGCACGAATGCAGCGCGAATGCTCGCGCAGCTTGCGTCGACGGTAAAAATCCGCTATTGTTGTGTTCCCGCCCGATGCATCACGGCATTCCCCTTCGGGGGGACGGCGCGGCGGAAAATCAACAACGAAGGGAGCGACACATGAAGGTACGAATCGACCCGGATCTGTGCACCGCCTGCGGCTTGTGCACGGATGCGGTTCCCCAGGTCTTCAAGATGGGGAAAGACGCCGCCGAAGTCATCAACCCGGAGGTTCCGGCCAATCTTCAGAACTCAGTGAAGGACGCGGCCACGGACTGCCCTGCCGAAGCGATCATTGTCGAGTAGGATCCCTGAATCGATCATGAGAAGGCCCGGTCTCCCGGGCCTTTTTCGTCTCACGACACCCGGGAGAAAGCAAGGGCCACCTTTGTGCTCCCGAAGCCGAAAGAGTTGGAAACGGCAACGCGAACGGGGCGCTCCTCAGGCTTTCCCCGCACGAGATCAAGCCCCGCGAACTCCGCGTCTGGCTTCTCCAGATTCAGCGTGGGCGGGCACATCTGGTGCATGATGGAGAGGATGGAGACGATGGCCTCGATTGCCCCGGCGGCTCCGAAGGTGTGGCCCATGGCCCCCTTGGTGGAAGAGATGGCCAGCCGGGCGTCCTTTCCGAACACGGCCCGGATGGCGTGCAGCTCACCGGCGTCCCCGATCTGCGTGCCCGTGGCATGCGCGTTGAGGTAGTCAACTGCGTCCGGCGGGATCTCCGCCCGCTCCAGGGACAGGCGCAGCGCCCGCTGCTCCCCCAGCCCCTCGGGGTGGGTGGCCGTGATGTGATACGCGTCGCTCACCGAAGCGTAGCCCGCAAGCTCGGCATGGATGCGCGCCCCGCGCGCGGCGGCATGCTCGTAGCTTTCCAGGATCAGCACGCCGGCCCCTTCGGCCATCACAAAGCCGTCGCGCGCCGCGTCGAAGGGACGCGACGCGCGCTGCGGACAGTCGTTGAAGTGCGTGCTCAGAGCATGAGCTTTCGCGAAGCCGGTTATCGTCAGGGGATGGACCGCGGCGTCGCTCCCGCCGGCAACAACCACGTCAGCCTCGCCCAGCAGGATGGCGCGGACGCCAGATGCTATTGCTTCGGCGCCTGTAGCGCAGGCGCTCATGACGGAGAAGTTTGGACCCCCGAATCCGTAGGTGACCGCAATCTGTCCGCTTGCGAGGTTGGCGAGCTGCGCGGTGATGAAATACGCGGAAATCCCCGCGTCACCGCGGGCTGAGAAATCCAGCGCCCCTTGCGCAAGGGTCGAAAAGCCTCCGATCCCCGTTCCGACGATGACTCCCACTCGTTCCTTTTCCCGGGGGTCTTCGGGAGCATAGCCGGCATCAGCAAGCGCCTCCGCCGTCGCCTTCTTCGCGTACAGGATGAACGGGTCATTGCGCTTTGTTTCACGAGGGGCGAAACCGTTCTCGAAATCCAGCTCCCCCGGTCCGGAACCGTAGGGCACCAAGCCCGCGACACGGGACGCAAGCTCGGAGGCCGGGAAGCGGTCAATGGCGCGGATTCCCGACTTCCCTTCCATGAGCCTCTGCCACATGAGGTCGTACCCGACGCCAAGCGGAGACACGACTCCCATCCCGGTGACTACGACACGCTTCTTCATCACATCCTCCAATACTTCGACGCAGCAGACGCGACCCGCAGCAGCTCGTCCGCTTCCGGGTAGCCGCCAAGCGTCCTGGACATCGCGAGCGCCCCGAAGGAGAGGCACAAGGCCAGCATGGCCTTGTGCCGGGACTCCTCCGGCTCGGCTCCCGTCCAGGCGGTCCGCGAACGCCTTCACCCCGGCGGCGAAATCCTCCCGCACTCGAGAACGCACGGTCCTGCCCGCGCGCGGAAGCTCCGACAGGAGCGCCGCGTACGGACAACTGTCCTGCAGGTTGTCACGATGCTCAGCCGTCAGGTATGCCCGGAGAAACCGATCGATGTACGAAGGTCCTCGCGCGTCACCGAGGGTTCCCGCCAGGCGCTTGCGCTTGTCGCGGATGGCGCAGGAGAACGCGTCGGCAAAAAGCGTGTCCTTCGACCGGAAGTGGGCGTAGAACCCTCCCCCCGTCAGGCCGGCTGCCGCCATGACCTTGCGGACGCTGGCGCCTCGAAGGCCGTCACGACGAAGCAGTCGGGCGGCAGCGGCCCGAATCCTCTCGTGAGAATGCTCCTTGCGCGCGGCCGTATCTCTCCCCGGGTCCTTTCCCCGGCGCATCCTTCTCCGCATTGCAGCCGCAATATTACAGTCGTAATATGAAGCTTGTCAAGGAACCGCCCGCGCAAACCGCCGGCGCGAGCGCGCCCGGCCGCCGCCGCGGGCCCGAATGTGCCGCGCCGCGGCCGTGGGCGCTTTACTCCCCGGGCGGAGCTTCCGTGACGGCCTCGCCGCGCATGACCTCCCGCTGGAAGAGCTCCAGCCACGAGTCCAGCCGCGGAGGGCTCGCGCCGAACCCCGCCAGCTCCGACTCCGGCACGAGCGCGGCGCGCAGGCGCCCCAGCGACTCCGCCGCCACGTCGTACGGCGTGCGCGCAACCTGCGACTCGTGAGCGCGGATGGCCTGCAGCTTGCGCTCGAACGGCAGGCGCGGCACGGTGACGATGGTGTTGAAATCTCCTCGGTTGAAAAGGGCCCAGGGACCCTCGAAGTTCCACACCTCGATGGTCTTCGACGTCCCGGCCAGGAAACGGCGCAGCGCTTCCACCGCGACGCGGCGGCTCGCGATGTGCGCCGGGTGGGAATCCCGCGTGTGCGGCATGAACACCCAGTCAGGGTCGAGCTCCGACACCAGGGCGCCGAGGGCGGCGATGTCGCGCTCGGACACCTCGTAGTTGCTGTCATAGAAAGGAAGCCGCAGGAAGCGCGGCTCCGCCCCCAGGATGCGCGACTCCTTGACCACTTCTCCTTCGCGGATCGTGATCCTCTCGCTCCTCTGCGTGCCATAGATGAAGGATCGATGCCCCGTTGTCATGACCGCGGTGACGACCCTGCACCGAGGGCTGAGCATGGCCATGGTCCCGCCGAGGCTGATGGGAGCGTCATCGGGGTGCGGAGAGATGATGAGGGCCCTGCGCTGGGAAGGGACGGTCTGCGCGTCCATGATGAAGAGCCCGGAGTGGAACCCGCTGATGCGCTCTTTGCGCTCGATGCCGGAGAGCGCGCCCCTGTCCGCAATCAAGGTCACGTTCTCATGTCGCTGGAGGACCGAGATGGGAAGGGAGGGATCGAAGCTGCCCTCCATGAGCCTCCGCACGATCTCCGCAAGGTTGCGCCCCGCCGCGAACAGAAGGATCCGTGCAGCGCGCCGAAGGTCCGCCAGGCCGAGTGAGAAGGCCTTCTCCGCGCCCCAGCGCTCCTTGTTGGGAACGGCGATGAGCCCCGCCGTGGACTCGAGGTCCGACCCTGTCACGTGAAAACCGATGTGCCCGCGGGAGTCCACCGAGAGAAGCGCGATGTCGATGCCGGCCACGGCGAGCCAGCTCGCAATGCGGGCGGTCTCATCCGCATGGTTGTGGCTCGGGGTGAAGGCAATGACGTTCTCCGGGGGGACGGACAGCGGGCCGAACAGCCGCTCCTGCAGGACGGCCCGAAAGGGCGCGGACGGCCGCGCCAGCTCGTCGAAGACCACGAATCTCACACGGGAAAAATCCACCAGCTCCGAACGGGCGCGTTCGACGAGCAGCCTGTATGCGCCGAAAGCCGGGGTGCCCGCAAAAACGGAGATGATGAGGTCAGGCTTGTCCTCCACCGCGGCAAGGAGAAGCGTGGCGAGCTTCTGCTCCATGTTCTGGTCATCCCTCGCCGGGATGACGTGCACCGTTGCCATGCTCAGCGCGTCCTTCCCCGCGAAAAGGCAATGACGAAGCCGATCCCGGAGAAAAGGAACGGAAGATCCGCCAGCAGGACCCGTACAATCGGGATGCCGTGCGCGATCTGGGGCTCCGGCCCCAGGATGCCGTAGCTCCTGAGCGTGGCCATCACGATGTCCGCATAGGAAATGATGACCGCCATGATGAGGAAGGTCCACGCGATCTCCCGCGTGCGAGACCAGAGGAGAATGGCGCAGAAGGTGGCGAAAGCGCCGAACAACAGGTGAGATGCATCAACGGTGAACGCGGCGATGTCCATGATCAACCTCCGGGGATTCTGGTGAAAAGCTCGGCCAGGAGCCGCGCCTCTCCCGGGGAGCACTCCCCGGGGAGAATGCTTGGTCCAGGATACTTCGGTGAAAGAAGAACGCCCGCTCCAAGAAACTCGGCAAAGACCCCCGGGTATTCCTCAGCGCGGAAATTGGCGCGCACGTACGGGCCCCGGCGCCTCCATGCGGATGAAGCATCCACGGCTTTCTCGACCACCGGGTTTGCCGCGAAGGAGTCGCCGAGGCGCCCGCTTCGAAGCCGCGAAAGGGCCGAAAAAGCGCCGGCAAGGAGAAACCCGGGGAGGGGGTCGGAAGGAGGCGGCTCGGGTGCGGGAAGACCGGGAAAGCACACCGGGGCGGGCGCTTCGCAGACGGAGAGCGGAAGGACGGGAAGAATGATCGCGCTGTCAGCAATTCCCTGCTCCGCTTCCGGCAGGAAAGGGCGCCACAAGGAGGCGCGAGGACGTCCCGGCAAATCGGCCGGGAGGGCGGGATCATGCACGTCAGACCCATCCACGCGCATCCCGAGAGAGCGTGAAACCGCCTCCAGCGCATTCGGCCGGGAGGAATAGAGCCTCACGGTGTGACGGTCAGAGAACATTGAAGCGATCATCCGAACCAGGCGCGCCTCCCAGACGGACGGCGCGGAGCTCGCAAGGCCCTGGGAAAGCACGGACTTCATCAGCGTGACCGTCACGCCGCTTCGATGCCCCAGCAACGCTCCTCCCCCGTCCCGGTAGAGGTCGAGATACCGCCTGCCGTGCTGGTCGTAGAGCCGAAACCCGCGGGCGCGCCTGATGATGGGGACCACCGCGGCGCCTCGGCTAGTTACCATCGAAGCTCTTGGCTATGACCGCATACGCGTTGTGGGTGTGGATTGATTCGAAGTTTTCCACCTCCACGGAGTAGTAGCGCAAACCGGGGAGCGGGTCCAGGCGTAGCGCAACTTCGCGCACCACGTCTTCGACGAACCGCGGGTTCTCATATGCGTGCTCGGTGATGTACTTTTCGTCCTCTCGCTTGAGGAGCGTGTAGACCGGGCTGGAGGCGGAAGTCTCCGCGATCTCGATCAGGTCCTCGATCCAGATGAACTTCGTCATCCCCACCGTGATGGAGACCGTGCCCCTCTGGTTGTGCGCGGACACGCGCGATATCTCGCGGGAGCACGGGCAAAGGGTGTGAACCGGGACCTCCACCCGGGTGGCAATCTCCAGGCGCCGCGCATAGGAGGCCGAGATGAGGCAGTCGTAGGACATCGTGGATTCCAATCCGGAAACGGGGGCCCGCGTGCGCTGAAAAAACGGGAAGGCGATCTCGATGTGAGACTCCTCGGCGTTCAGCGCCTTCTTGATCTCCAGCAGAATGACGTCAAGGGTATGATAGCTCACTTCGCTCTTGAACCGGTCCAGCACCTCGATGAGCCTGCTCATGTGCGTGCCGCGGTAGTTGTGCGGGAGGTTCACCGACAGCGTGAGGTTGGCCACCGTGTCCTGCTTTTCCCTGTTCTTGTCCCGGACAGTGATGGGGTAGCGGATGTGGCGGATTCCCACCTTCTGGATGGGCGTGTTCCTGTAGTCCGGGCCTCCCTGAACGTCCTTCATCCCTCTTCTCCCCGTTGTCATCCTATTCACCGAGGCTTATCCGCTCCAGCCGCGTGTATTTCGGCAGGAACTTCGCGACCCTTCCGGATTCGAACCTGACCTGCACGAGAAGGGTGCCGTCAGTATACCATTTCCTTTCCACGACGCCGGGGCCATATTCGTCATGGTAGACGCCGGATCCGACGGGGTAGTCATCCGCGGCCTCCTCTTCCTCCTCCTCCCCCAACCGCTCAGCGGCGCCTTCGGGGATCTCATCCAGGAACCGTGAGGGCGCCATGTCCGAGTATCTGCCGAAGATCCGCCTGCGCCTGCACCACGTCATGACGAGCTTTTCCCGCGCGCGGGTGATCCCCACGTAGAACAGGCGCCTTTCCTCTTCGAGCTCCTCGGGCTCTCCCCAGTCACTCGATGAGTGCGGGAATATCTGCTCCTCCAGGCCGGTGATGATCACCCTGTCGAACTCCAGGCCCTTGGTGTTGTGGATGGTGATCAGGCTCACCTTTGCCTCAGCATCCCCCTGCGCCTTCTCATCCCCCGGGCTGGCCAGCGCCACGTCCTCCAGGTAGCGTACGAGCTCCTGCGGCCCCGTGCCGTAGGAGGCCAGGTCGCTCACAAGCTCCTCAAGGTTCTCCGAGCGGCTCGTGCCGTCGGAGCGGTCCCTGCTCTTGTACAGCTCGTACAGCCCCGTTCGGGAGACCAGGACCCGCGCCAGCTCCGCGAGCGGGGTGTCCGTCAGCGCGGCCCCCAGCTCTTCAATGAGGGTCAGAAGGTCGAACAGTCCGGCCCGCGTGCGCGGGGGGAGCCTGCCCGCCATCCGACGGGACGCCTCCATGAGGGTGCCGACGCCGGAGCGCCACTCCGCAACGATCTTCTCAGCGCTTGCTTCCCCGATTCCCCGGCCCGGCTTGTTCACAACCCTGCGGAAACGCACTTCGTCATTCGGGTTTGCAAGGAGCGAAAGGTAGGCAACCGCGTCCTTGACCTCCTCCCGGGAATAGAAGCCCGTGGTGCCGATCAAGCGGAACGGGATGCGCTTCTCACGGAACAGCCGCTCGAAATGCAGGGACTGCGCGTTCATGCGGTAGAGGATTGCCGTGTCACCGGGGAACCCATCGGTGACGATCCGGGAGCACAGCTCCGCCTCTTCCTCCTGGTCTTCCAGGCAATACACGACGGGCCGCTCCCCCTCGCTCTTCTCCGTCCAGAGCGTCTTGCCGAGCCTGCCCGTGTTGTTGCTGACAACCGCCGAAGCGATGTCCAGGATGGGCTGCGTCGAGCGGTAGTTCCTTTCCAGGCGGACGATGGTGGTGCCGGGAAAGACCTCGGGAAACGAGAGGATGTTGCCGACCTCCGCCCCGCGGAAGCGATAGATGGACTGGTCATCGTCGCCGACCACGCACAGATACGTCTCCGGCCGCCAGAGCTCCTTCAGGAGCTGGAACTGGGCGATGTTGGAGTCCTGGTACTCGTCCACAAGGACGACCTGGAACCTCTGGCGCGTGCGCTCTCGAACCTCAGGGTGCTCGCGCAGAAGGACGATGGGAAGCAGGATGAGGTCCCCGAAATCAACGTTGCCCGTCTTTCGAAGCGCCGTCTCATAGCTCTGGTACTGTTGGGGATCACAGCCATGACGCCGTATCTCCTCAGGCGGAGCTGTGGCGCTCAGGGCGAAGTCCTTTGCCCGGCTTATCTGGTTGTACGTCTGGCGAAGAGCCCCTTTGTCCGGAGCATTCTCCAGGCATCCCTTGAGCAGGGACAGGGAGTCATCCTCGTCGTAAATGTGGAAGTGCGGGCTCAACCCGGCCAGCGCCGCGTTCACCCGGAGGAACCAGGCCCCGAACGAATGGAACGTCCGCACCATCACTTCCTCGGCCCGGGGAACCATTCCGAGCACGCGGCTTTTCATTTCCTGGGCAGCCTTGTTGGTGAAGGTGACCGCGAGGATGGAACGCGGATTCACGCCGAGGCAGCTCACGAGATAGGCGATCTTCGTGGTGATGACCCGGGTCTTTCCCGAGCCGGCCCCGGCCAGGATGAGGAGAGGGCCGCCCCGGTGGACAACCGCCTCCCTCTGCTCAGGGTTGAGCGCCTCGAACCAGGCAGGGTCGCTCATGGCGAAGTCTCCGCCCCGGCCGGACCAATCACAGGACGGCCTCTCCTTCGAGATCGACTCCGTTTCTCCGGGTGATTCGCGCCCGCACCCACTCCCCGGGAGGGAGGCTCCGACGCACCACCACGAGCCCGTCCACGTCGGGGGCATGGAGGCAAGCCCTTCCAATGCTCATGTCTTCACCCTCCACTTTTTCCTCAATGAGAACGTCCAGCGTGCGTCCGACCTGGGCGTCGAGCGCTTCCGCGGTGATCGGGACTTGCCGGCTCTCGATCTCATGCATCCGTCCCTCGGCAACGGCCTTTGTCACCTTTTCTTTCATGCCGTAGGCCAGCGTACCTTCCTCCCGCGAATAGGTGAAGGCCCCGAGCCATGTGAAACGCGCCTTCTGCTGGAAGTCGAGCAGGAGCCGGAAATCCTCCTCCGATTCTCCGGGGAATCCCAGCAGGAACGTCGAGCGGATGACCGCATTCGGCAGGCGCCGGCGTATGTCATCCAATAGCCCGAGGTTCTCTTCAGCCATTCCCGTGCGGCCCATGGCCCGCAATATCCTTGGGGCGGCGTGCTGGAACGGCAGATCAAAATAGGGAAGGAACCGGGGGTCGCGTGACATGATGGCCAATATCTCCCTCGGGAACCTGTCGGGATGAATGTACAGAAGGCGCACCCAGAACTGGCCCTCCAGGGAGGCCACGGCGTTCAGAAGCCGGGGCAGCTCAGGGCCGCCGCGATCCAGCCCGAAGCTCCCGAGGTCCTGGGCGATGAAGATCAGCTCCTTCACTCCCCTGGCCAGAAGGCCCCGTATCTCTTCCAGGATCGACTCCACGGACCTGCTGGCCAGGTCGCCTCGGATCAGCGGGATGGCGCAATACGTGCAGCGGTTCGAGCAGCCCTCCGCCACTTTCACGTAGGCGGAGCCGGGGAACGACAGGAGCCTTGTCCTCTCCAGCCGCTGCCCGGAGGCGGCCTTCGGAGCGCCCGCGCGTCCCGCCAAAGCCATGCGGCTTCCCTGTTCCACCAGCTCGATGATGGCGTGAGGGTCCTTGTTTCCCAGGAAGCCGTCAATCTCGTTCAACTCCGCGGCAAGCTCCCTGCCGTAGCGCTCCGTCAGGCAACCCGCCATGATGACTTTCTTGTGGGGAAAACGCGCCTTGAGGCCGAGGGTCGTTTCAATGGACTCCGTCTTCGCCGGCGAGATAAAGCCGCACGTGTTGACGATCAGGACCTCGGCGGCTTCCGGAGTTTCCGAAAGCGTCCACCCCTCCCTCTGGAGCGCCGCGATCATCAGCTCCGAGTCGACCTGGTTTTTCGCGCACCCGAGGCTCTCGATGTGAAAGGAACGGGGAACGGGGATGCTGGTGCGGGCCGTGGCTTTAGTAGAGCGCGGTGATCTCGAGGACATACCCGGCCGCGGCCGAATCCTTGCGCCAGGCGACCGTGCGGGTGGCAACCTCTCCGAGCGCGCCCAGCTCGAAATCCCGGTTGTCAACGCGCATGCGCGCCGCGCCGGCGTTCGACAGCCAGATCGTGACCTGCCTCTGCGCGGCCTCGATGCTGAACTGCTCGCCCTTCTGGAAGAAGCGGTCCTCACGGTCCTTGTCATCCACCAGGAAGCGGAACAGACAGTCCCCCGTGAACGCAAAGTCCAGCGTGAAGGGAGACGCGGTGGGGCTCTTCATGAGGGTGACGGGAGCGAAGTCGCCGCCTCCCACGGGCGGCGCAGCGGAAGCTGCGGGGACGGCATTTGCCCCCGAATCCGCGCCGTGGCCAGCCGCGGGCGCGTTCGAGGCGGCGGCGCCAGACTGCGCGGCGTTCGACGCCGCTGGCGCGCCGCCGGCCGCCGCTCCCGCCGCCGGAGCGCCCGGCGTCGCTGCCGCGGCCCCCGTCGAATTGTCCGCGGGCTGTCCCGCGGTCCTGTACAGCCCGAGGTTGACGCGAACTTGCGGGGAGGTCCGGTCCACGTCGTTCCAGACCACCTTGATGTCCGCCGAGGAGTCACCCTGCAGGTCGATGTATCTCTCCTTGCCAAGGGTGAGGTCCACCGTGCCGCCGGGCACTTTGAGCGTCAGCGTGTCCCCGATTGCTCCCACCTGGATCTGGTAGGTCTTGCCGGACACGGGAACGCTGATCACGTCCCCGGTTGCAAACCACATTGTGCGCACTTCGTCCTGGAAGACGAACTCATTATGGGCGCCGCCCTGCGCCTTTACGGCAGCCTGGGCGCCGCCGGCTCCGTGGGAGGCGGCCCGGAAGATCAGGTAGCCCGTGGCGGCCAGGATGAGCACCGCGGCCACCGCGGCCACGACCACCAGAAGAGGCGGGTACTTGGGCCGAGACTCCAGAAGCTCGCTCATGGGAAGCGGCTGCTCCTGGATTTTGATGTTCCGATAGACCGCAACGAGCTCCTCGGGGTTCAGTCCGAGGTATTCCGAGTAATTGCGCAGAAAGCCCATCACGTAGGTCTCCCCGGGAAAGACGGAGAAGTCCTCATCCTCGAGGGCCTTGAGGAACCGTTTTGCCACGTGCGTGTCACGCGCAATCTGCTCCAGGGTCAGATTGTTGCGTTCCCGGGCCAGCCGAAGTTTTTCGCCGATGGATTCCATACCCTACTCTTCCGTATCGAAGAGCCAGTCCGAGATGACGTTCGCGTACGGGGGAGGATCATACGTGAAGCGTTCGTCCGGCACGCCCTGGTTGATCCGGATGTTCGCAATGTCCATCGTGATCTGTTCTCCGTTCACTTCGGTCCCCTCGATCCTCCGGATGAGCTGGTCCTTGACGGAGATGATGAGCTGGTTGAAGCCCGTGGTGCCGTGCGCCGTCAGCTTCAGCTTCACCACCATCTCCCGGGAGCCGTCATCAAGGGGAACCGGAGCGGGCCCCGTCAGGTACGCCACTGAGTAATTTCGCTGCAGGATGGACAGCCCCTGGCTGCTGGCAAGACTCTCGATCTGCGCCGCGCCCTTCTTCTTGTACTTCTGTTCGAGGACCACCTCGTACTGGGGTGAGAAGAACGTAAGTGTCTCCCCGTCGAACACCACCACCTGTCCCTTGGGGTCATCGAAATCGATGCGCAAATAGAACGGCGACTTGTAGGAAATCTTACCGTGAGATGTCGTCTTCCCCTGTGTGATCGTGATTGCCGCCTCGTAATCCTTCACCGCCCCGAAGCTCGCCGAAAGGGAAGCGAAGAACTTCTCCGCGGAAACCATGTCCTGCCCGAACGTCAGACAGGCTGCGAAAACGAGAAAAAGAGTGGAAAGGAAAGCTTTTCTGCTCAACAAGTGCCCTTTTACCGATCCCTCAGGCGATGCGCGCCCGCCCGACAGGATGGTACCATACTATTGATGGACCCTCCTTTGTCAAGACAAGCACGCACCGCGCGAAGCGCGGCTCACGAGCCGCCTTCGGAAGCCCCGCCGTCTGCCGGTGCGCTGCCTTCGGAAGCCCCGCCGTCTACCGGCGCGCTTTCGTCTCCATCCTTGGCGGAGGCCGGTTCCGGGCTTCCGGCGTCGTCCCCGGGCATCGCCCACATCCCCTCCTCCTCGACGTCCGAAGGCGGCACAGGCGCAGGGGCCGCGTCAGGACGGGCTGAAGGCGCTGCTTCGGGAAGGGGCGCTGCATCGATGGCCCGAGCCAGGAGCCACTTCAACGAGTCTTCAGAAAGCTTCAAGTTCTCACTGCAAGAGGGGCAGAAAAAACGCATGTCTTTGATGTTCGCCGACGCGCACGACACGCAGTAGACCCTGCCGCATTTCGGACACCGGCCGGCAGGGGCGTCCCCGGGCGGCTCGCCGCGGACCGTCAGCCCCGGCTGCGACGGCAGGTCCTTCGGCGCCCACCACTCGCGCCCGCACTGCGCGCACGTGATGCGCGTTTCATGCTGAGAGCGCGCGCGCTCCAGCGCGCGGGCGGCGCGGGGATGGCCGGGAGAGCCGGCAAGGATGCCCTCCAGAATCGCCCTGCTTTTTGCATAGTCGTTCTTCTGCGCGTACAGCATGGCGAGGTTGATTTTGATGTCCGTGTTGTCCGCTTCGAGCCTCAGACCGGCGTTGTACGCCATCTCCGCGCGGATCAGCTCGCCCTTCAGCACCGCCACGTTTCCCAGCAGGTTGTACACGGAAGCCGAGGGATGCTCCTCCTCCACCTCCGCCAGCAACTCCTCCGCGCGGTGGACCATGTCCATCTCGATGCAGGCGGCCGCGCAGTTCTCCTTGTACGCGGGGTTGTCAGGGTCAAGGCGGATGGCGCTCTCGTATTCCGTCACCGCACCGGCGTTGTCCCCCATGCGCACGCGCACGTTTCCTTTCTGGTTGGCAAGCGCGGCGTTTGCTTCGCCGGTAGCGCTGGCAAGCTCGTCGAGCGCGCGGATTGCCTGCTCGTTCTTCCCGCTTCGGGACAGCGCCTCGGAGAGGTTCATGCCGATGTCGATCTCGGCCGGAGCGGCGGAAAGCGCCTTCTGGAGAAACCCCACGGCCCCCTCCGCATCGCCCTTCTCCATCCTGATCATCCCCGCGAGGTTGTTCGTCCACGGGTCATTCGGGGCAAGCGCGAGCGCCGCGTCCAGGGCAGGTACGGGGTCCCGCCCAAGCATGTGAAGGGTTTCCGCGAGTCGAAACTGGTACAAGGGGAAAGACCGCTCCGCCGCGGCCGCGCGCTCCAGGTGGGGCAGCGCTTCCGCCCTGCGGCCTTGGGCGCTCAGCATGATTCCCAGCAGGTAGCTTGCCGTGCTGTCCGCTTTCCCCTCGTCCGCGAGCCCCGCGAGAATGCGTTGCGCCTCTTCCGTCTTCCCTTCCCGGTAGAGCATCCGCGCTTCCAGGGACCGGACCTCGGCGTTGCCAGGGTCGAGCGCGTGAAGCCTCGGGAGGAGGAGGGAAAGCTCGTCGAAGGTCTCCTCCGCGAACAAAGCCCGGGCCGCCTTCAGGTACAGGTCCGTTGCCTCCGCTGTTCGTCCCTCACGCTCAAGGCTTCGGGCCGCATTCCCGAGGAAAAGAGGCATGCCGGGTTGAAGGTCGCACGCCCGCAGGTACGCCTCCGAAGCTTTTTCCCAGTTGCCCAGCCCGTACTCGGCATTCCCCAGGAGGTTCCACGCCGCGGGCCCCTGGGAAAAAGCTTCATCCGCAAGAAGCGCGCGCATCTCGTCCCGCGCTTCCGGGAGCCGATTGGCAAGATACAGGAGGTTGGGCTTCTCCTGCCGCGCCTCCTTGTGACCGGGCTCCATGCGGAGCACCGTGTCGATCTCAGCAATCGCCTCCGGAAGAAGGGAAAGCCGGGCGCAGCTCTCCGCCAGGAGGAAATGCTCAGGCGCGGTGCCCTCCCTGTTCTTGAGCCCGCGGTGGAGCTGGACAATGGCGGCGTGGTAGCTTCCCATCCCGAAAAACGTCTCGGCAAGCCCGACGCGCGCCTGCGGAGAGGCGGGGAAAAAGTACGTCCAGCGCAGGTGCTCCCTCTCCACATCCAGCGGCCGGGTATTCACGGCCAGACGGCGAAGGCGGAAGACCCCTCCCGGAGCGGATTGGAAGGTCTGCGCCGCGAACCCGATCCCGCCCGCGGGCAGGACTTCGTCATCGATCTCACCCACCCACTCGTCATCCACCACAAAGGAGAAATGCGAACCGTGGGCCACCAGGGAAAGCCTGCGGGACGGGCCGTCGGGCTCCGGCAGGCGCGTCCACTCGATGAGGTGCCGGGGATGGTTGTTGAACAGCAGGTCGAATCGATAGTCCCCGCGCGAGGAGAGGAGGAAGAAATAGAAGTTCTCATCGTTCACGTGGCGCAGGACGACGCCGAGCGCCGAATGCCCGTTCGACGGGTCGGCTTCCAGCTCCGCCTCGAGCACGAAGTCGGTGAACCGCCTTTCGGGAACCATGGTCTCCCAGGCGAAGTAGCTCTCCTTGCGCAGCTCCAGGCGGAACGCGCCGTGCTCCTGTCGGGCGGAGTACCCCTGCGTCTCTGTCTGGGGGAAGATCCTCCTGTCGAGCCAGTGAAAAGAGCTTGCGAGCTTCTCTTGGGGAGCGCGGGGACGAAGGAATGCAAACATTGGTCGGAGTCTCAATACAACAGGATGGTTGCCAGGAAATCCAGCGGTTCCTCACCCGGGTTTTCGATGGAATGTCCACCGCCGCCCCCGGTCAGGACCGCATCTCCGGGACCGACAACGGAGGTGGTGTCACCTTCGGTCACCGTGCCGGTTCCTGAGAGAATGTAGAATATCTCCTCCTCACCGTCATGGAGGTGGTAGCCGATTGAGCAGTCTTTCTGGAGGCGCAAGCGGGCAAAAAGCCGGACCTTCCCCCGCAGCTCTTTCTGCCGGAACACATGCAGGATTTCCACCGTTCCCGTGCCGTCCCGCATGCGCTCGCGCACCTCTTTCTCCATGTCGGCTTTTCTCCTGATCATCGTCTCATCCCCTGACGGTGAGGATAGCAGGGCGGGCGGGAAGGAACAAGATGCGGGGCAGGAACACGGTGCGGCGAAGAGGCTCGGCTGTGCTGATTACGGCGCGGCGTCGCTCTCAGGTCCTGCCGGGTCGGAGGAAGTCTCCTCCCTTTCGACTTGGCGGATTCGGTCCCTGATCACGGCGGCCTTTTCGTAGTCTTCCGCATCGATGGCGGTTGAGAGCTCGGTCTTCAGCGCGTCCAGAGGGGTTTCCTTCTTTTCATGGATCTGTTTCAAGGTGGCCTTGAGGTAGTTGAGGGACCTCACCCGCTCGAACTGGAACGCCGGCGTGTCGATCTCATTCATTCCCTCGATGGCGCTGATTGCGTTCGTGAGGATGTCCTCCGCCGCGTCCTTCATCTCCTTGTGGAGCGAGATCATGGCCCGGGCAATGGCGTTCATGCGCACAACGTACGGCTTGTACTGGAGCAATTCCTTCCTGTCCTCGTCGCTTTCTCCGTATTTCTCCACGAGGGAGAACAGGCTGAGGTTGTGCTCGGTGTCACGGGCCGTGCGGACGAAATCCCCGATCTGGAACAGGACGAGGTAACGGAAGTAGTACAGGACACCTTCCCCCTGGAGGTGGGCGAAGTCGTCATGGGTGATGGTGAAACCGTCATCCGTCCCGTGGGCGCTCCTGTAGTTCTCCAGGCGCGCCTGGTATTCCTCCACCATGCTCTCACGGCCGAGGGGATGCTTGCCGTCAGGCCGCCCGTCAAGCTCGTATTGCTCCATTCCCATTGGCTGGCGCACCTGAAGCACCTGCCGGCCGTCATCAGCCTGGATGATGCGAATCTGGTTATCCGAGTCGAACTCCCACTCCCGCAGGATATCAGTGATGTCGGAGCTCATGTTCCCACTCCCATCCGCAATGTACCCCTGGACAAGGAAAACGGCAAGGATGGGAGCGGCGCCGCGCGGCTTTCAGCCTCGATAGACGGCCTTCCGCCTCTGTGGCCCTCTGCCGCGCTCGGCCGGGCTTCTGCCCGCTATTTGGCCCCGTTGACCGCGTTGATCACCTCTCCCGTGAGGAGATAAGCGGCGATCTGTCGGGCAATCATGACCGACACGTTGACCTGGGCTTCTCCCGTGGAAGCTCCGATGTGCGGAGTTGCAATCACGCGCGGATGCTTCGCGAGTGTCCAGTCATCAGGGGGTTCTTTGTCGTAGACGTCGACCCCCGCGCCTTTCACGGTTCCGCTCTCCAGGGCAGTCAGCAGGTCCTTCTCCACGACAATCCCGCCCCGGGCGCAGTTGACGATGTACACGCCTTTCTTCATCCGGGCAAAAGCCTTCGCGTTGAGGATGCCCTTGGTGTCAGCGGTCTTAGGGGCGTGAATGGAAATGAAGTCCGCGGCCTGGATGACCTCGTCAAAGCCCGCGAGCGTGAAGCCGAGGGACTTCGCCTTGTCCGCGCTGACGAACGGGTCATATGCAACGACCTTCATTCCCAGGGCAAGCGCGCGGGAGCCGACAATGCTTCCCACGTTTCCGATCCCCAGGAGCCCAAGGGTTTTCCCAAGCAGCTCACAGCCGCTGAAGCTCTTCTTGTCCCACGCGCCCGCTTTCATGGTTGCGTCAGCGCGCGTCAGCTCGCGGGCAAGGGCGAACATCATGGCGATGGCAAGCTCTCCGGCCGCTTCCGCGTTCCCTCCCGGAGTGTTCAGGACCAGGATGCCCCGCTCTGAGGCGGCGGCGACGTCGATGTTGTCCACTCCCGCGCCCGCCCGGCCAATGACCTTGAGGCTTGTGCCGGCGCCGATGATCTCCCGGGAGGCCTGCGTCGCCGAGCGCACCACCAGCCCCACACTGCCGCCCAGCTCCGCGGCGAGCTTGTCCGGCGCGAGCCCCGTCTTGACCACCAGCTCCAGCTCGGGGTGCTTCCCGAACTCCGCAATCCCTTCCTTCGAGATCGAATCCGCAACGAAGATCTTCATCTTTTCCATGGTCCAGATATAGACTCACTCGTACCGTTTTGCAAGGCCACTCTGGCCGTCCACCCGTGATTGATCTATAGTTCAGACATGACACCAAATGTTGCCGTCATTTCCCTGGGGGGATCGATCATCGCTCCGAAGGGGCTCGACGTCCCCTTCCTCAAGGACTTTGCCCGCCTCGTCGAGGGCCACCTATCCGGGGATCCGAACCGCAAGCTCATCATTGTCTGCGGAGGCGGGAGCCTTGCCCGCGAATACCAGGCGGCGCTTCGGGAAGCATCTTCAACGGCCTCCAGCGAGGACCAGGACTGGGTGGGGATAGCCGCCACTCGGGTGAACGGCGAGCTGGTGCGGCGGATCCTGCGCCCCTGGTGCGTGGAAAACCTCGTGACGGATCCCACCGCCGTCACGGTGTTCACCGGCCGGGTCATGGTGGCGGCGGGCTGGAAGCCGGGTTTTTCCACGGACAACGACGCCGTGGTGCTGGCCCAACGGTTCTCGGCGTCCCTCGTGGTCAACCTTTCGAATATCGCGCAGGTCTATTCGGCTGACCCTCGCACGAACCCTGACGCTCGCGCGCTGGAAAGGCTCTCGTGGAAGGAGATGCTGAAAATCGTGGGCGGGGAGTGGACGCCGGGGAAGAACACGCCGTTCGATGCCACGGCGGCCCATGCGGCTGCCGCTTCGCGGATACCCGTGGTGTTCGCGGAGGGAAGGAACCTTCTGAACCTTGAGCGCATCCTGAGGGGAGACGCGTACACGGGAACCACGATCGGGCCGGACTGAGGGCCGGCCTGTGCGCGCCAGGGACATGGCACACTCTCTGCGTGATACCGCTATGCGCTCTCTATCTCCCGTATCCTGTCCCGCAACCGGGCGGCTTCCTCATAGTTCTCTTCATCTATGGCCGCTTGAAGGAGCTTCCGGAGGCCGGACATCTCATCCTGCTGGGCGGCGGGAGCAACCTCCGTGACGGTGGGCGTCTCACTTTCACCTTCCTCAGCGGACTGTTCCCCTGCCACCTCGCCCTGCTTCAGCTCCCTGTTCTTCTCTTCCACCATCTTCACGGAGATGCCCGCTTCATCCACCACGGCTTCATCAATATAGATGGGACATTTGACCCGCACGGCCAGGGCAAGGCAATCAGAGGGCCGCGCATCCACCGCGATCTCGGATCCCGAGGAATCCAGGATCAGCTTTGCGTAGTAGGTGCCCTCCTTGAGGGCGGTTATCTCGACGCGGTTGACGGAGGACTCCAGGCTCTCAAGCACCGTGATGAAAAGGTCATGGGTGAGAGGCCGTGGCATTTTCACGCTCCCAAGCCCGATCAGTATGGACTGCGCCTCCAGAGGCGCAATGAATATAGGCACGGCTACGTCCAGACCGAGGGGCCTGACGAGCACCGCATTTCCCTGCTCGGCTTTCGCCACTGTCCAGACCTCGGCAGGCACCAGCATCTCTTGACTCTCTCGTTCAATGATAGAGCAAACCGCAGGAGATGACAATAGCACTGCATCGTCTCCGTGGTGTATACAATGAGGCACGGGAAAACGATGAAGAGAAACTTAGCTGATCTCCTGGGGACGAAGTCAACGCTGTCCGCCGGCGGCCGCCGTATCGACTACTACAGCCTGGAGAAGCTCGAGAGAAAAGGGTCCGGCTCCGTATCCGGTCTTCCTTTCGCGACAAAAGTGCTCCTGGAGTCGGTGCTTCGCCACGTTGACGGCTTCCTCGTCAAGGAGGAGGACGTCTCCGCTGTGCTGGCCGCGCATGCGGCCGCGGCGCACGGCGCGCAAACGCGCGAGATCCCTTTTCTGCCGGCGCGCGTGCTCATGCAGGACTTCACGGGAGTGCCCGCCGTGGCAGACCTTGCCGCCATGCGCGACGCCATGGCCGGGCTCGGAGGAGACCCGTCACGGATCAACCCGCTCATCCCGGTGGACCTCGTCATCGACCACTCCGTGCAGGTGGACTCTTCCGGCACGCGGAGCGCATTCGCTGAGAACGCCTCGCGCGAGCTCGAGCGCAACCGGGAGCGTTACAAGTTCCTCCGCTGGGGAGCGGGCGCTTTCCAGGGTCTTCGCGTGGTCCCTCCGTCAACGGGGATCGTCCACCAGGTGAACCTCGAGTTCCTGGCGCGCGTGGTGGAAGTTCGAGACGGCGTGGCGTTTCCCGACACCGTGGTGGGCACCGACTCCCACACCACCATGATCTGCGGCATCGGCGTCCTGGGGTGGGGTGTCGGCGGGATCGAAGCCGAGGCCGCGCTGCTGGGGCGGCCGCTGTACATGCTGCTGCCGCGGGTCGTCGGCATGCGCCTTCACGGCGGGCTGCGGGATGGCGTCACCGCAACGGACCTCGTGCTCACCGTCACGCAGATGCTCCGCGCTCATGGCGTGGTTGAAAAAATCGTCGAGTTCTTCGGCCCCGGGGTGCAGGCCCTTTCCGTCGCGGACAGGGCGACCATTGCGAATATGTCCCCCGAGTACGGGGCCACGGCGGGGTTTTTCCCGGTGGATGAGAAAACCCTCGCCTACCTTCACGACACTGGACGGGACGCGTCAGCGGTTGCGCTGGTGGAAAGGTACTGCAAGGAGCAGGGCCTTTTTCGCGCCGAGCATGCGGCCCAGCCGCAGTACTCCGAGGTTCTCGAGCTGGACCTCGGCAGCGTCGAACCATGCGTTGCCGGGCCTCGAAGGCCGCAGGACAGGCTCCCGCTGTCGAAAACGCGCGGCTCCTGGCAGGCGGTCGCGCGGGCCCAGCCCGAGCGCGTCCAGCCCGCGTACGCCCAGCCCGAGCGCGTCCAGCCCGCGTACGCCCAGCCCGAGCGCGTCCAGCCCCCCTCTGCGGACCGCGGGGCGGAGATCGAGATCCAGGGCGCGCGGGAGACGCTGCGGGATGGTTCCGTGGTCATTGCGGCCATCACGAGCTGCACGAACACGTCCAACCCCTCCGTGATGCTCGGCGCCGGGCTCCTTGCAAAAAATGCCGTGCAGCTCGGGCTGCGCGTCCCGTCCCACGTGAAGACGAGCTTTGCCCCCGGCTCCCGTGCGGTTACACAATACCTCGACAAGGCCGGTCTCACCCCGTATATGGAGGCGCTGGGGTTCCACCTGGTCGGCTACGGGTGCACCACGTGCATCGGTAACTCGGGTCCGCTTCCTCCGGCAGTAGGCAAAGCCATCACGGAGGGCAACCTCACCGTTGCCGCGGTGCTCTCCGGCAACCGCAACTTCGAGGGCAGGATCCACCCCCTGGTCAAGGCGAGCTACCTCGCCTCTCCTCCGCTGGTGATCGCGTACGCCCTTGCCGGAACTGTGGAGATCGACCTGGAAAACGAGCCCGTCGGAGCTGACCGCAACGGCCGGGCAGTCTTCCTGCATGACCTCTGGCCGTCCGCGGAGGAGATCAAATCTGCAACCGCGGAGGCGCTTCGTCCTGAGCTGTTCCGCGACACCTATGCTTCCGTCTTCGAAGGGAACGAGGCATGGAAGAAGATCACCGTCCCGCAGGGGAATCTCTACGCCTGGCAGGGGCAATCCACCTACATCAGAAAGCCGCCGTTCTTCGAGGGCCTGGACGGAAAGAACACCGGAGTCCCGGGCATTCGGGGAGGCCGCGTGCTTGCCCTTCTGGGAGATTCCGTGACCACGGACCACATTTCTCCCGCGGGGGAAATCCCTGATCCCGGACCTGCCGCGAAATGGCTGAAGGACCGCGGGGTGGAGGCAAGGGAGTTCAACACGTTCGGGTCCCGCAGGGGAAACCACGAGGTGATGGTCCGCGGGACGTTCGGAAACGTTCGACTTCGAAACGCTCTTGTCCCTGGGGTGGAGGGTGGGTTCACCCGTCACTTCCCCACGGGAGAGCGGATGAGCATTTTTGAGGCGGCTGAACGGTACAGGTCGGAGCGCGTGCCTCTCATTGTCATCGCCGGAAAGGAATATGGCACGGGGAGCTCGCGGGACTGGGCGGCAAAGGGCACGCTTCTCCTGGGGGTGCGCGCGGTGATAGCGGAAAGCTTCGAGCGCATCCACAGGTCGAACCTCGTGGGCATGGGGGTCATGCCGCTGCAGTTCCAAAAGGGTGAGAACGCCTCAACCCTCGGGCTGAAAGGGGATGAGCAGCTTGATGTCGACGGTCCCCGCAAGCCCTTGGACAGCATCAGGGTGTCCGCGCGCGGCCCATCGGGTAACGAGATATCGTTTCACGCCACGGCGCGGATCGACACCGACGTGGAGCTGGAGTACTGCCTGAACGGCGGAATCCTTCCGACGGTGCTCAGGAAAATGGCAAGCAGGTGATCCCGCGGGGGGACACCGCGGTAGCCGACCGGGCGGCCCGCGGCAGTGGCCGCCGTCTCCTACCCTGCTTTCAGCGCCTTCACGGCAGGGGCTGATGCAACCCGCACGTTCTTTCCCCGCTCGAACAGCCTCTGCAGCACGCAGAATACGAAGACCAGGAAGCCGATCACGATCCTGGTCCACCAGGAGTTGAGCGTCCCCTGAAAGACTATCAGGACCTGGATGATGCCATAGACAAGAACGCCGAGGACGGTTCCGAATATATTCCCCACGCCTCCCGTCAGCAGTGTTCCGCCAATGACGACTGCCGCGATGGTGTCCAGCTCCATCCCGCTTCCGTTCAATCCGTATCCGGAGAGCGTGTAGAAGGTAAAGACGATCCCGCCCAGCGCCGAACAGAAGCCGCTCAAGGCATAGGTCGCAATCTTGGTTCTCGCGACCGGCAGCCCCATCAACAGGGCGGACTGTTCGCTGCCGCCGATGGCGTAGACGGTCCGGCCGAACTTCGTATAGCGCGACACGAAAAACCCTATCAGGACCACCGCGATCGCAATCAGGGCTCCTGGGGAAAGGAAATTATCGCCGATGATATTGACCTGTGCATGCGCCGCGGCACGGAAGAAAGGGTCTCGGACAGCGATAGTGAAAAGGCTGACGACGTAGCACAGGCCTCGCGCCAGGTATAACCCGGCAAGAGTGACGATGAACGGCGGCAGGTCGAAGGTCTGGATCAGGAAGCCCATGAAGAAGCCCAGGGCCGTTCCCATGAGGAGCACGATCGGTATCACGAACAACGGGCTCATGTGAACCTTTTCCAGGAGGCTCGCCGTGACCATCCCGGACAGGGCGAGCACGGACCCGACGGAAAGGTCAATGCCTCCCGATATGATGACAAAGGTCATGCCCACCGCAAGGATCAGCAGGAATGAGTTGTCGATAAACAGGTTGAGAAAATTCTGAACGGCAAAGAACCCGGGAAACGCGATGGAGCCCACGCCGAACATGATGATGAACAATCCGAGGGTTACCAAGACGGGAAGATTCCTGACGCCGGCGAAGAGTCTCTTGTTCATGTGGACAGCTCCCTCCGCGCAAAGAGCTGCGCAACCTTCGCCCTGAATCGCGGGGACTGCAGAAGGCAGACAGCCCATACGACGAGTGCCTTGACAACGGGGGCAACGTCGGAGGGGACGCCGAACGTGTAGATGGTGACGGTCAGGGTCTGGATGATCAGGGCGCCCACGACACTGCCCAGGAGATAGAACTTTCCGCCGTTGAGGGAGGTCCCGCCCAACACGACGGCCAGGATGGCGTCCAGTTCGAAGAGTTTTCCCGCGTTGTTGCCGTCAGCGTTCATGACGGTGGAGCATACGATCAACCCGGCAATTCCCGCGCAAAGCCCGCTGAACGTGTACACCCAGAAGATGATGTTCCGGGAGTTGATTCCGGAGAAACGGGCCGCCGTGGGGTTGATTCCCACCGCCTCGATGAACATTCCCGCCGCGGTCCGTCGGGTGAAAACGTAGGTCAGGAGCAGAACGAATGCCACGATGTAGATATCGAACGGGAGGCCCACGACGTAGCCCTGCCCCAGGATGGCGAACGGTTTTGCATACAGCCAGATCTGCATTGAGTTCGTGAACAGCATGGCGATGCCGCGCCCGGCCACAAAGAGGATCAGCGTCGCAATGATGGGCTGCATGCCGATCCTTGAGACCAGCATCCCGTTCCACATGCCCGCCGCGCTGCATACCGCCAGGGCCGCCAGCATGGCCACCACGAGGGGGTATTTGGGGTGGCCGGCCAGATCTCCTCCTATGAGAATGGCTACGGCTCCGGCAGACACCGCCACGAGGGAACCCACGGAGATGTCGATTCCGTGCGTGGCGATCACCAGCGTCATGCCGATGGCCAGCAGCATGATGGGAGCCCCGTTTTTCAGGATGTCGATCAAGTTGCCGTACAGGTGTCCTTCCTTGATCTCCATGCGAAAGAAATGCGGCGTGAAAAACAGGTTGAAAAGCAAGAGGACTGCAAGGGCGATAAGGGGCCATACGATATTGCGGCGGCCAAGAGATCTCCAGGATATCACGTCAGTTTCCTCCCGCGATCGTCCGCATGATGCGGGTCTCGTTCATGTCCTCTCCGTTCAATTCCGCTATCTTTACCTTGTCCTTCAGAACGGCAATCCGGCTGCTGCATCTGACCACTTCCTCGAACTCCGAGGAAATGAACATGACCCCCATCCCTTTCCTGCTCAGGGAAAGGATCAATTCCATGATTTCCAGCTTGGCTCCGACATCGATGCCGCGCGTGGGCTCATCCAGGATCAGGACAATGGGATTCGTGGCAAGCCATCTGGCCAGCATCACCTTCTGCTGGTTGCCTCCGCTCAACTGGCCGGCCCGGTTGTTCGCGCTGGGAGTCACGATTGCCAGTGACTTGATCATTTCATCAGCGATCTCAAGCTGCTTTCTCGTCGTAATGTATTTGAATATTCCGTTCTTTGCCTGCAAGGCCAGGATGATGTTTTCCCGCACGGTGAGGTCCGCGAAGATACCTTCGTTCTTCCTGTCTTCCGAGCAGAAGCCGATCCCGGCCATCATTGCGTTTTGGGGGGACTTGATGCCCGTTTTCTTTCCCTTGACGTGGATTTCACCCTGGTTGGCGCCGTCAATGCCGAAAATAAGACGCGCCATTTCGGTCCTTCCTGAACCCAGGAGTCCGGCCAATCCGAGCACCTCGCCTTCGTTCAGGCTGAGATCGAAGGGCGCTATGGAACCGCGCAGTCCGAGATCCTTCACGGTGAGAACGTTCTTGACTTCTTTTCCGGCAATTGCGGACGCCCGGATCCTTTGATCGCTATCCGCGGCGTAGCTGAACTCTGACAATTCCTTGCCGAGCATCTTGGCGATCAAATCCAATTTCGGGAGCGTGTCGGTCTTGAACTCCCCGATGAACTCCCCGTTTTTCAATACCGTGATCCGGTCTGAAATCTGGTACGTCTGGTCGAGAAAATGCGTGATAAAGATGATGGCCAGTCCCTCGTCCCGCAGGGACCGAATGACCTTGAAAAGCTGTTCCACTTCGGATTCATCAAGACTCGAGGTCGGTTCATCCAGGATCAGAATCTTGGAGGAAATATCCAGGACCCGGGCAATTGCCACGAGCTGTTGAATTGCGATTGAGTAGGAGGAGAGGATCTGCGTCACGTCGATGACGAGGTTCAACCCTTTCAGGATTTCTTCGGACTTGCGAGTCATCTCCTTCCAGTCAATCCTCCCGAAGCGTATGGGCTGCCTGCCTGCAAAAATGTTTTCCGCTACCGTCAGGTTCGGGCAGAGGTTGACTTCCTGGTACACTGTGTTGATTCCCAGTTTCTGTGCGGCGAGGGGGGAATCCGGATGAATTGGCTTGCCTTCCAGCAGTATCTCGCCAGAATCCTGCGGATGCACACCGGTGAGCACCTTCACCAAAGTGGATTTTCCGGCGCCGTTCTGGCCCATGATAGCGTGAACCTCTCCCTTGAAAAGGCGAAAATCCACACCGGAAAGGGCTTTCACGCCCGGAAAAGTTTTGGTGATCCTTTTCATGGAAAGGACAGGCGTTTCTTCGGTCATCTCCGCGACTCCTCTCGTGACATGATAAGAAAACCCATCACCTCGTCAACTCCCGCCACGAGCCGCGGAATAGCGGGGATGGCAGCATGAAGCGCATGAAGCCCATCTGAAGGCAGGACCACCGCGGAGGACTCCGCGGTGGTCCTGCATCGTTCTGAATCAGGCATCGAGTGAGCGAAAAACTAGTACTGGCGAGTCGGCAGTGCCGCCTCGGCATTCGTCGCGTCGAACTGGCTTTCGATCGTCCAGATGCGGGCAGGAAGCTTCTTTCCGGCCCTGAGATCATGGATGGCCTGCACGGCCTGGGGCCCGAGCAGAGGGTTGCATTCAATAGTGGCGTTCGCTTCGCCGGCGACGATCGCCTGGAACATGCCCTTCACCGCATCCATGCCGATGATGGTGATGTCCTTGCCCGGCTGGAGACCGGCTTCCTTGATGGCCTGGATGGCGCCGAGTGCCATCTGATCATTGTGGGCGAAGAGCACCTGGATCTTCGGGTCGTCCTTCAGGAAGGCTTCCATGACTTGCTTCCCCTGAGAAGAGGTGAAATCGCCGTCCTGAGAATGTTTGATCTGCCAGTTGGGATGGTCTTTCGAGATGTTCCGGAAGCCTTCCGCTCTTTCAACTGCGGGAGCGGATCCAGTAGTCCCCTGGAGCTCTGCGATGTCAATCGGCGTTGTTCCATCATCCATGCCCTTGGCCTTCAGGTAGCTGGCGAGCCAGAGGCCTGCCTTCTCCCCCTCCTTGATGAAATCAGACCCCATGATGGTCAGGCGGTATTTCTGGTCGTCCTTCGCCACGTCCCGGTCGATCATGATGACGGGAATGTGGGCCCTCTGGGCTTCCTGAAGAACGGGTCCGTACCCGGTTTCAACAAGGGCCGTGAAGAGGATGACGTTGACTTTGCGCGCGATAAATGAGCGCAGCGCCTTGATCTGATTCTCCTGTTTCTGCTGTGCATCAGAATACACCATCACGAGGGTGGGATCATTCGTGATCGCATCCTGGACGGAAACGGTGTCGGCGGTTCTCCATTCGCTTTCAGAACCGATCTGCGAGAAGCCGACGACCCATGTCTTGGGCGCGGCAATCGCGGACACGGAGACGACCATCATGGCCACGGCCACGATAGCCAGGATTTTTCCCCAGCGCTTCATAAGACCTCCTTGGAAACAACTCTTGCCTTGTGTGCCACTCTTTTCTTCATTACGAGGATGAAGAAAACCCTTGGAACTCACTTCCCGAATCCCGGAACGGACGCACGTGAACCTCTTTCCTGCCTTCGACCTCCTTCAGCTCGATCATTTCGGGACATTCAGATACTTGTACAATTGCTTGTTCGTGAGCACCTGTTCGACATCGAAGTTCAGCGGACCGATGACGGTAGTCACTTTTCCTTCGGCGTTCATGAGATTGATGGTGTTGTTGATGGCGATGATCCTCACTTTTCCCTGGATATCCAATACATCGCCGTACTTTATGTCGTTTTCGTCAGCATCCGGGTTCGCAAGGTACACCTGTCGGCCCAGGTACTGCGTGACCACCAATTTGTTCTTGTACCTCGGGTCGGGCATCGCCCCTCTGGCCTTCGGGAAACTGACGAGCCTTGGCTTGCCCCGCAGGATTTCGGCTACTTTCTTGATGATCTGCCCCGAGTCCGGCCCGTGAATCTCATACACTGCGTTCGGATTGTTGGCCGGCGTGACCTCGACCCAGTCCCTGTCCACATTGACGAGGATCTCGGCGTTGGCGGGAATGGTGTCCCCTACTTTGACGACAACCCACGCGCGGGAGCCGACCCTGTAGCTCACGGAGCCGTCACTGGTCTCGGAGTACAACCCCACGACCTTCAGGGTACCTGCCTTTGCTTGGGCGGCCCCCGACCCGGCCACCGCGATCAGGAGAAGCAGCACCATAGCCCCTCGAAGGATCTGTCGCATGATTTTACTCCTTTGCTCACCGCAGCGAGTTGAGCCATCTGTGTTTTTAGCATACTTATGGGCCGGGGTATTTAGACGCTTCAGCTATTTTGTGCACTTTTCGGCATAGCGCGACCGAAGGCTGCGCGAAGGCGGCCGGAGGTGAGCGGCCGCGGGAGGACTAATACTTACGAGTGGGGAGGATGGTGCGCGCCACCTCGGCGGGGTAGACGCTCTCCGAGGTGATGAGCCGTACGGGAAGATCCTTCCCCGCCATGTAATCCTTCACGGCCTTCATGAGCTGGGGGCCAAGAAGCGGGTTGCATTCGATGGACGCGTTGAGCTTGCCGGCTATCATGGCGGTGAAGGCATCTCGGATTCCGTCTACGGAAACGATCGCAACGTCCTTGCCGGGCTTGATTCCGGCGGCCTCCATGGCCGCGATTGCCCCGATGGCCATGTCGTCGTTGTGCGCAAAGAGAACATCCATCTTCTGGCCTTTCGCGGCGAGATCCTTGAGGATCCGCTGCATGACCACCTTGCCGTTGGCGCGGACGAAGTCGCCGCTCTCCGAAACGATGATGCGGTAGTTGGGATGGTCTTTGAGTATCTCCTTGAACCCGAATGTCCGGTCGATTTCAGGGGCAGAGCCGATCGTTCCCAGCAACTCCACGATGTTGACCGGGGCATCCGTCTTCATGTAGTTGACCAGCCACCGCGCGGCGCGTCGTCCTTCCTCCACGAAGTCCGAGCCCATGAAGGTTGTCCAGAGCGACTCGTCCTTCACGTCGACGGTGCGATCAGACAGGAATACCGGAATGCCCGCCGCTTTTGCCTCGCGGAGCACGGGTTCCCACCCGGACTCGACGATCGGGGAAAAGGCAATGATATCGACCTTTCGCGCAATGAACGACCTGACGGCGGCGATCTGCTTTTCCGGATTCCCTTCCGAATCAACGAAGATGAGATCGATCCCTGCCTGCTGCGCCGCGGTCTTGATGGACTCCGTGTTTGCCAGGCGCCAGTTGCTTTCCGCTCCGGTCTGGGCAAACCCGAGCACGATCCGCCGGTCGGTGACCAGCGGGCGTGGATGCGAAGGAAGATCAAGCGCGCCGCTCTCGATCGTCTTCGCGTTTACCAGGGTGGTCCTGAGGATCATCTTCTTCGGGATGCCGTCCTCATGGTGGAGGATGTCCATGGCATAGATGACAGCCTCCTTGCCGCCCGTGGGGCACGTGATGGTGGCGGAGAGCACGCCGCTCTTCACGAGATCGATCCCGCCGCGGGGCCCGGGCAGGCCATCGATGCCAACAAAGCGCATGCCGTGGATTCCCAGCCTGGCGGCAGCGCGGTACGCTCCGAAGGCCATTGCGTCGTTCTGCGCCAGGATGACGTCCACCTTCCCGTTCTTCTTCAGCCACGCGGCAAGCTCATCCTCCGCCTTGTCGCGCAGCCAGTCGGCAACGATGGTGCCGACAATCGAGATGTTGCCGGCCTTCTCGATGGCTTCCCGGAAACCGAGCGTCCGGTCAATGGTAGGGGGCGAGCCAGACCTGCCCTGGATCTCAACGACTCTGCCCCCCTTGCTTCCCAGGAGCTCCGCGACGTACTGGCCCACCTGTTTGCCGATGAGCCTGTTGTCGGGGCCAATGTACAGCGTGTAGTCATATCCGATCACCGAGCGGTCCAGGAGGATGACCGGAATGCGGCGGTAGGCCTGGGCGATGACAGGGGTCAACGCCTCTGCGTCGTTGGGAGAGATGATGAGAAGGTCTATGCCGCAGTCCAGGAGCTTCTTCACGTCCTGGATCTGCCTGCTGTTCGAATCAGCGGCGTCGCTGAACACCACGCGGAGGTTCGGGTAGTGAGACGCCTCGCTCTTGATCTCCTCAGACATGTTGATCCGCCACGGCTCGGTCAGGTTCGCGAGGGACACGCCAATCACGAACTGGTAGGCCTGGTCCGTGGCGCCGTCCTTGCTGCACGCGGACAAAGAGACAAGCAGGAGCGCGCAGAAAATCCCCGCGGCGTATGACCTGTGCATGTTATGCGCCTCTCTTCCGGTACTCCACGGGGGAGCGGCCGAAGACGCGCTTGAACGCGCGGCTGAAATAGTGCTGGCTCTGGTACCCCACGGCCTCGGCAACCTCGTACACCTTGACCGCGGGATCACCCATGAGGCTCATCGCCCTGTTGATTCGAACCCGCGTGAGGTAATCCACGAAGGAAAAGCCCGTCTCCCTCTTCAAGAGCCGGCTCAGATAGCCCGGGCTCACCTGTACTGCCCCGGCCACCTCCTCAAGGGTGAGCCCAGGCTTCCCGTAGTTTGCATCGACATAGTTCTGCGCAAGCAGAACGAAGGAGCGATGCCCGCTTCTTCTGGCCACCTCCGCGCTGAGGCTTTCATAGGTCTCCGCGATGCCCTCTGCTCCCTCAGCGATGGAGCCATGCGCGATCAGGATCGAATGCGCGATTGAGCCGGCGGCGCGCGACTCCACGGTCTGCAAAGCATGCGCCCAGGCAGGGCTGGCGCGTGATCCCGTCAAGGCCACCACGTCATCCTGTTCGTCGAGGAACACCGAGACGGGAGGGAAATCCTTGAACGCCTCCTCCACAATTCGGCGCACGGCGAACAGCTCGATCCGCCTGTCTTTCTCCTGCGGCAGATCCGCGGCGGCCATCCTTTCCATGACGTGGATGAGAGCGATCACCTGATACCCCCCGGTGGGAATGCCCAGAAACGCCGCCTGCTCCGTGATCTCGGACGGAGAGAGCCGACCGCGCACCCAGTCCCGAAAGAGCTGCTCGCGAAGGACGGGCATGTTGCGCTCAAGCTGCTCATGCGCCCAGCTCAGGTAGTGGTTACGCCGGCGAACGGCGCTGAGCTCCTCCTCCGCGCGGTCGAGGACGGAGGCAAGCACGTCCTGCGGCACGGGTTTCAGCACGTATTCGAACACACGGAGCGTGAGGGCCCGCTGCGCATACTCGAACTCGTCGTGGCCGGACACGACGATGATGACGCAGTCCCGCCAGACTTCGTTGATCTTCTGGATCAGGTCAAGGCCGTTCAGGAACGGCATGCGAACATCGATCATGAGGATGTCGGGCTTTTCCTTCTGCACCAGGGCAAGGGCTGTTTCACCGTCCTCGGCTTCCGCCACCACCTGCATGTCGGGGCGGATCTGCTCGATGGTGGCGCGAAGGCCTCGTCGGATCTTGGGCTCGTCATCAGCAATCAGGACTTTCCACATGCGCGCCTTATTCCTTCCCCCGGATCAGAGGGTGCATTATCTCCACGGTCGTTCCCCCGCCCGGCGAGCTCTCGAAGCGCAACCCAAAGCTCTTGCCGAAAGAAAGCTGGATCCTCTCGTTGACGTTGGATATGCCGTAGCCCGTCTTCTGGGAGCTCTCCGCGGGCGCCTTCGAGAGAAGGGTACGCACCTCGGTGAGCTTTTCGTCGGACATCCCCACGCCGTCATCGCACACGCGAAGCACCAGCGTCTGGTCCCTTCGCAGCGCGTCGACCCGGATTATCCCATGTCCGCGCCGCTCCTTGATCCCGTGGTAGATCGCGTTCTCAACCAGGGGCTGAAGCGTCAGCTTCAGCACCATGTACGGCAGCACGTCGTCCTGGACGCACAGGGAATAATCGAACTTGTCCTCGTAGCGCAGCTTCTGGATGATGAGGTAGCTGCGCACGTGCTCCAGCTCATCGCTCAGGCTGATCATCTCCTTGCCCTTGGAAAGGGCGATGCGGAAAAGGCTTGTGAGCGCGCTCACGATCTGCACGATGTCGTTGGCCCCTCGCGCCTGCGCCATCCAGTGGATTGTGTCCAGCGTGTTGTAGAGGAAGTGCGGCTTGATCTGTTCCTGGAGCGTCTTCAGCTCGGCCTCCCTCTTGGACTGCTGCTCCCGGTAGACCAGGTCGATGAGCTTCTGGATCTCCTCGATCATCGTGTTGAAGCTCTTGCCCAGGTGCCCGATCTCGTCCTCTTCCCGGCCCTGGAAACGCACGGCGAGGTTCCCTTCCTCCGCTTCCTTCATGAGGACGCGAAGGGCTATGACGGGCCGGGCAATGGACCCGGTGAAAAAGATCGAGGCCACCGCCGCAATGAAGAGCGTCACGCCCGCTATGATGAAGGAGTAGTAGCGGATGAGGCTCACCTGCCCCATGATCTCGTTCAACGGGAAGACCCCGATGGTCTTCCACCCCGTGTAATCGGAGCTCTGGGCCAGGATCTGGTAATCCGCGCCCTGGATCCGGCGGATTACGCTCGTCTGGGGACCGGCAAGCCAATCCCCTCTCACGCGATATACGACGGGGTTGACGGGCGCGTAGACCGTGCCGCCCTCCGCATCCTCGATGAAGAGAAACCCGCCCTGGCCCACTTTCATGTCGACAAAGATGTCCTGGACCACCTGGAGCTTCATGTCGATGAGGACGACGCCGCGGGCGCGCCCCGTACGCGGGTCGATCACGGCCTTCACGATGGAGACGACGTCATCCGCGCTGTAGCCGGGGGTGTTGCGCAGGTTCCTGCCGACGGGACGGGGGAGAAGCTGCACGTCCGGAGCGTAGCGGATGGCGCGACGGTACCAGTCTTCTTCCAGGAGGGGATCACGCGTTATGGGCTGGATTTCATTGCTGAGGTATCCGTCCGCATCGTTGACGAGCAGGATGCCGGCGATCTCCGAATTGACGCGGGTGATGTTTCCCAAAAGGCGCAAGGCCCGCCGTTGGCTGTCCGGGGAGAAAGGAGCCCCCTGGTCGTCGATGCGGTAAAAAGCCTGCACGTCCGCGTCCGCCACGAGGATGGAAGCGAGGCTCTCCATTTTACGGATGTAGAGCTCGGCATTGCGCGTAACCTGCCGGATGAGCTGGACGGTATGATTCGTGACTTCCCGTTCGATGATGCGAGCGGAGATGGAGGGCCCGAGGATCCCCAAAGTCAGCAGGGGGAGAATGATGACAGCGACGAAATAGATGAGAAGCTTGGTCCGAATGCTGTGGTACTTCAGGAGCGCCCCTTAGCCATGGATGGCAAAGGGCGGCCGGGGCTCCGCACAGCTCCGCTGTGCCAGGGATCACCGGAAGGCCGCCCAGCGTCACCATCCATGGTAGCCGCAGGGGCGCAATTGTGCAAGCGAAGATCGCGGCTTGCCCGCGTCGAACGCCCTATCCGTCGTAGCTTACGACGGCCGCCTTGATGCTCCCGTCCGCGTTCGCGCTGCCGCGGACCAGGACGTGCATGCCCGCCTTCACCATGGACTTGTCCACCGGCACAAGGCGGTAGATTTCCGCGCTGTCAGGCACGACGATGGGGTAAGTCTCGCTGCCGTACTTCATCGTGAGCGCGTGAGTGTCCCCCTTCGCCACGTAGGCGTCAACGAGCGCGTTTGTCATGATCTGGCCGGGCTGCTGCATGGGGAACTGGCCCTTCTTGACCACTTTGTACAAAACTGCCGGGAAGATGTTGATGGCGGTCGCGGTCATGCTTCCATCAGCGGCCCGATGCGTCGTGACCCCCATGGCGTCGCCCTTCTGGATGTCGCTCAGCGTGGCCTTGTGCCGCTCCAGGATCATGGTTGCGGCTGAGAGGGTCGCGTTCTTCGTGCTGCCGTCCGCCGCGGTAAGAGTTATCTGCCCTGCGCTCACCGACGCGACGGTCCCGTCCACGGAGACCGCCATGGCCGCCTGCGCGAAGCCCGCGGCGGCCGCCCCGGCCATGAGGAGTGTGACAATAAGAAAGACGACCGGTCGTGCCGGCCGAATGTGCGTTTTCATGAAGACAATGTAGGCAGCCTTTGACGGCTCGGCAACATTGCCGACCTTCGTGCTGGGCAACCTGCTGGGCAACCTTGACTGCCCGCTGCGGCCGCGGATATCCTCCGGGAGTGAGCCTTCGAATCGGACTTGCCCTCGGCGGAGGCGCCGCGCTGGGTCTTGCCCACATTGGCGTTCTCCGGGTGCTTTCAGAGGAAGGCATCACGGTGGACTGTGTTGCAGGCACAAGCGCCGGGAGCGTCATCGGCGCAGCCCATTGCGCGGGCCGCTCCTGGAAAGAGATATGGGACGCCGCCCGCCGGGTGGAGTGGTCCAACCTCGTTTCCCTGACGTTCCCTCGGCAGGGGATGATGCGCCTGGACAAGCTGGAACGTTACGTAGAGGCCATGACCGGCGCGCTGGACTTCTCCGAATTGCGGATTCCGTTTGCCGCGGTGGCCACCGACCTCGAGCGCGGCGAGCAGGTGGTGTTCACCACCGGCTCGGTGGCGAAAGCGGTCCGGGCAAGCTGCAGCGTGCCCGGACTCTTTGAGCCTCTGCGCAGAGGAGACATGGCGCTCGTGGATGGAGGGCTCGTGAATGACGTCCCGGCGGACGTTGCGCGGTCCCTCGGAGCTGACATCGTCATTGGCGTCAACCTGCACGCGCGCAAGCTCCAGTCCGGCCCGCCCCGCAACATCCTGGACATCGCCTACTACACCTTCGACATCCTCCTTGCAGGCGCCGGCCAGAAGGGGATGTCATCAGCCGATCTCGTGGTGAGCCCCGACCTGCAGGGGTTTCATTACAGGAACTTGAAGAAAGCTGATGAGCTCGTGGACCGCGGCGCGCAGGCCATGCGTGACGGTCTTGGAGAATTGAAGCGGATCATCTCCGCGGGCCGGCGGCGCAGGTCAAACGCCTGAGGCGCGCCTCCACCTTCAATCACGAGGACCCGGATGGGTGTCGTCTCGCGTCCCATGGCGCCTCCTGAGAAAAACGCGAACCCCGACCCCGCAGATGATGGCCAGGAGGATGAGCCCCGCCGCAAAAGGCTCGTATCTCCTGAAAAGGAGCCCGACCCGCTCCCCCTGCCGGCCAAGCTGGAAGAAAAGAATGCTCCAGAACCCCACCCACAGCGCCGCTCCCGTGGCATTGTAGACCAGGAAGCGCCACCAGCGCATCCCCGAGATGCCCGCCACTATTCCGTTGAGCTGTCGAAGGATCTCGAAAAACCGGGCGGCAATGACCACAAGCGCGCCGCGGGTCTGGAAGAACCGCTCCGCCCGCTCCAACCGCGCCGGGGTGACGAGAACGTACCGGCCGTAGCGCAGCACGAGCCGTCGGCCGCCGAACCGGCCAATGGCGTAGCCCACGTTGTCCCCCAATGTGGCCGCGCACACCGCCGTGATCACAAGCACGAAAATATTGAAGCTGCCGCGGGACGCCAGCAGCGCGCCCGCAATAAGCAGGGTCTCTCCGGGCATGGGTACTCCGAAGTCTTCCAGGAAGATCGCGGCGAAAACGGCGAGGTATCCGTAGCGGTGGAGGTAAGGCTCGAGCGTCCTGAGGAGGTGCTCCATCCGACCTCAGGCGGATGGCTGCTGGAGCGGAACCCCGTCTGCGGGGGCAAGAGGCTCCTCAGCGGATTGCGTTCTGTCTTGTTCCGTGGCGGCGGCAGGCCGGTCAGCGGCCTCTCCTTCGGAGAAGCTTCCGGCCGGGAAAAGGATGGCAATGGCGTCGAGCACGGAATCCGCGAACTCGAAACCCATCTCCTTCTGCACTTCGGCGGGGATTTCCTCGAGGTCCTTCTCATTGCGTCGCGGCAGGAGCACCTGCGTCATCTTGTATCGATGGGCTGCCAGGACTTTCTCCTTGACGCCGCCAATGGGAAGGAGCCGCCCCGTGAGCGTGATTTCCCCGGTCATGGCGAAACCGCTTTTCAGGGCAATGCCGGAAACCGCCGAAAGCAGAGCCGCGGCCAGCGTGATTCCCGCCGACGGGCCGTCTTTCGGGATGGCTCCCTCGGGAACGTGGATATGGATGTCCCGATCCTTGGTGAAATCAGCAGGGATGCCCAGGGCCGCGTGGTGGGCGCGCAGGAAAGAAAGCGCCGCCTGCGCGCTTTCCTTCATCACGTCCCCGAGGCTCCCGGTCAGCATCAGCTCCCCCTTGCCCTTGAGGATTGCGACCTCCACGGGCAGCAGCTGCCCCCCCACCTCGGTCCACGCAAGACCATATGCGAGGCCCGGCTTCACGTCTCGGGAGAAGGTGTTCTCCAGGAACTTCACCTTGCCGAGATATTTCTCCACGTTCCTTCCCGTGACGGTGACCGCGAAAGGCGCAGCGGCTCCCGCCGGGGAGGCCGGGTCCGCCTGTTCAGGCTGCAGAGCCGGCGCCTCGGCCGCAACGGACCCGGCGGCCGGAGCGGACGCGGTGACCGGAACGGACGTGGCGGCCGGAGCGGACGCGGTGACCGGAACGGACGTGGCGGCTGGACCCTCCGCGCCGAGCGGCGGTTCTTGTTGTTCGGGCTCGACGCCCACGGGCTCCTGCTCTTCCTGCGCCGCCGAAAGCTGTGGCGCAGCCTGTTGCGGCTGCGGCGGTGCCGGCGGCATCCTGCCCTCTTTCACGGCTTCCCGCGCGATCTTTCGAATGATGTTGGCAATCTCGCGCTCCAGGTTTCTCACGCCTGCTTCCATTGTAAAGCCCCTGATGAGCTTCAGGATGGCAGACTTCTGGAACGTGATATTGGCCCAGTCCAGCCCGTTCTCCCTGATCTGCTTGGGAACGAGGAACTTCTCCGCGATCTTCTCTTTCTCGAGCTCCGTGTATCCCGAAATCTCGATCACTTCCATCCTGTCGCGCAGGGCATACGGGATGTTGTGCGACGAGTTGGCGGTGGTGATGAACATCACGTGGGAAAGGTCATACGGCACTTCGAGATAGTGATCCACGAAAGTGGCGTTCTGCTCGGGGTCCAGCACCTCCAGGAGAGCGGAGGCGGGATCACCGCGCCAGTCCGAGCTCATCTTGTCAATCTCATCCAGGAGAAAAACGGGGTTGCGTGACCCGGCCTTGCGCATGGACTGGAGGATCTTGCCGGGGAGCGCGCCGACGTACGTCTTCCTGTGCCCGCGGATCTCCGCTTCGTCTCGAACGCCGCCCAGGGAAACGCGTACGAAGTTCCGTCCCAGGGAGCGGGCCACGGAGCGGCCCAGGGACGTCTTGCCAGTGCCCGGGGGGCCGATAAAGCAGAGGATGGGCCCTTTGACCGTCGGGGAAAGCTGGCGCACCGCAATGAAATCCAGGATCCGTTCCTTGACTTTTTTCAGGTCATAGTGGTCTTCGTCCAGGATCCGGTGCGCGCGCTCGATGTCGTGGTTGTCAGCGGTGGTCTCCTTCCACGGCAGGTCGGAGATCCATTCGAGGTACGTCCTGAGGAGCGCGGACTCCGGAGACATGGGCTGCATGCGGCCCAGCCGCTTCAGCTCCTTCTGGCACTTCTCCGCCACCTCTGGCGGCAAACCCTTGGCCTTGACCTTCTCCTCCAGCTCTCGGGCGCCGGTGGGGTCCTCCCCTTCCGCGCCAAGCTCGCGCTGGATCTCCTTGAGCTGCTCGTTGAGGAAATAGTCCTTCTGGGTCTTCTCAAGCTTCCGCCTGACCTTGCCCGTGATCTCCTGCTCCAGGGAGAGGACCTCGATCTCGGAAGCCACGATTGCGGCGCACCTTTCCAGGCGCGCCTCAGGATCTTCAATGGACAGGAGCTCCAGCTTCTGCGGCAGCTTGAGCGGCAGGTTTCCGGCAATCAGGTCGACGAGCGTGTCCGGCAGGTCAGCGCCTTCAACGGCGGTGACGGCTTCCGGCGGGACTTTCTTGGAGACTTCCGAGTATCGGGTGAACTGCGAAAGCGCCGTGCGCATGAGCGCGGAAATCTGGGGGGTGACCTCGGTTGCCTGCGGGAAGGGCCGCACGATTACGCGGAAGGAGTCACGGGTCTCCGAGTATCTGGCGATGGCCGCGCGCTCGAGCCCCTCCACGAGAAGCCGTATCTTCCCGTCAGGGAGCTTCAGCATCTGGAGCACGCGGGAAACGGTCCCGACGTCGTGCACGTCCCGCTCGTCAGGCTCCTCAACTCCCGTCTTGCGCTGCGACACCAGGAAAAGCGGGCGCCCCAGGCGCATGGCCTCTTCCACGCTGCGCAGCGAGCGTCGGCGTCCCACGAACAGCGGCACGATCATCCGCGGAAAGACGGCGAGGTCCTTCAGCGGAACCATGAACATCTCGTGTCTTTTGAGAAGGATCTTCATGCGCTTGCCAAACGGCCGTTATGCCGTCTTTTTCTCGCCGGCGAGGATGATCTCGGGTTTCTCCGCGCTCGTGACCACCCGCTCGTTGATGATGACCTTTTTCGCGCCCTTGAGCGACGGGATGTCGAACATGACGTCCATCATCAGCGCTTCCACGATTGCCCGCAGCCCCCGGGCACCCGTCTTGCGTTCGATGGCTTTGTGGGCGATTGCGGTAATGGCGGGATCTTCGAACTCGAGCTCCACGTCATCCAGCTTGAAGGAAGCCTTGTACTGCTTGAGGATTGCGTTGTGCGGCTCCGTGATGATGCGCCGCAGAGCGTCGGCATCCAGTTCCTCCAGGGGGACCAGGATGGGCAGCCGCCCCACGAACTCGGGGATGAGGCCGTAGCGTATCAGGTCATCCGGCTGTAGCTGCGCATAGAGCTCCAGGAGGTCCTTTTCTCCCAATCCCTTGGGGTCGGAACCGAAGCCCAGGGGGTGCGCAACGGTGCGCTGCTCAACGATCTTGTCCAGGCCGACGAAAGCCCCGCCGCAGATGAAGAGGATGTTCGTGGTGTCGATGCGAAGCATCTCCTGGTTGGGATGTTTTCGGCCGCCCTGGGGCGGCACTGATGCCACCGTTCCCTCCACGATCTTGAGGAGAGCCTGCTGGACCCCTTCTCCCGAGACGTCCCGGGTGATGGAAGGGTTATCCCCGCTCTTGCGCGCAATCTTGTCTATCTCATCGATGTACACGATCCCGCGCTCCGCGGCGGAGATGTTGTTCCCGGCGTTCTGGATGAGCTTCAGGAGGATGTTCTCGACGTCTTCCCCGACGTAGCCGGCCTCCGTGAGAGTGGTTGCATCCGCAATGGCAAACGGCACCTTGAGCTTGCGCGCCAGCGTCCGCGCAAGGAGCGTCTTACCCGTCCCCGTGGGGCCAATGAGAAGGACGTTGGACTTCTCCAGCTCCACGTCGTTCTGGACCTTGTGGCCAAGGGCTATGCGCTTGTAGTGGTTGTAGACCGCAACGGAGAGGACCTTCTTTGCCTGCTCCTGCGCAATCACGTACTGGTCAAGGTAGTCTTTGATCTCGCGCGGCTTGGGGATGTCCTCCGTGAACTCAATGGAGAGGTTTTCCTCCTCCTCATCCAATATCTTCTTGCAGACGTTGACGCATTCGTCGCAGATGAAGACTCCGGGACCGGCAATCAGCCGCCGCGCCACGTCGGCGCTTTTCCCGCAGAAGGAACAGACCTTGAAGCCGTCACTTTTGGGAGTTTTCGCCACTCTTGCTCCGCCTTAGAATCTTGTCGATGAGGCCGTATTCGAGCGCCTCTTCCGCGGACATATAATAGTCCCTCTCGAGATCCTTTTCTACAGTTTCGGCTGATTTCCCCGTGTGCTCCGCGAAATAGGAAATGATGAGCTTCTTGATCCGCACCAGCTCCCGGGCCTGGATGCTGATGTCCACCGCCTGCCCGGAGACTCCGCCCCAGGGCTGGTGGATGAGGATCCGCGAGGAAGGGAGAGCCGCCCGCTTGCCGTGCGTGCCGCACGCGAGCAGGAGCGCCCCCATGGAGGCCGCCTGGCCCATGCAAATGGTCTGGACGTTGGGCTTGATGTACTGGATGGTGTCATAGATGGCGAGCCCGGCGGTCACCGCCCCGCCCGGAGAGTTCACGTACAGGTGGATGTCCTTTTCGGGGTCTTGCGACTCCAGGAAAAGGAGCTGCGCCACGACGAGGTCCGCGTTGACGTCATAGATCTCTCCGTCCACGAAAACAATCCTGTCCTTGAGAAGCCGTGAATAGATGTCATACGACCTCTCCCCGCGTCCCGTCTGTTCGATGACGATCGGGACAAGGTTCGTGTCCATCTCCTGCATGAGCTGCCCTTCCATTTTCATCATACTGAATGGTACCTATTTCCCTTGCAGAATGTCCAATACTTTTCGGCTCTCACCCGCCCGCAGCGTGGTCTTGGAGAGGAGGAAGTCGTACAGCTTGTCGATCCTGAGGTTCGATTTCATGTAGTCCACGAGGTTGCTGCGAGCAAGGCTTTCCTTGAGCTCGTCCGGGGCCACCTTGCGCTCCTCCGCCATCTTCGCGATCTCCGCGTCCAGTTCCCCTTCCTCGATGGCAATGCTCTCCCGCTTTGCCACCTCGGAGATCACGAGCTGCAGGCGCGCCCGCTTTTGGGCGGACGGCAGCCACTCGGTGCGGAGGCTCTCCATGGTGGTGCCCTGCGCCTCAAGAACCTGCACGAGCTTCTTCTCATCAATGCGCATCTGGCTCACGTACTCCTGCCACATGTTTTCTAGCTGGTAATCCACAAGGGACTGCGGAAGGGGGATCTTCGACGTCTCGACGATGGAGTCGAGCAGGCGGGTGATGGTGCGCGAACGGACGTTCTGCTTCACGGCGTGCTCGAGCTTCGTCCTGATATCCGCTTTCAGCTCTTCGAGGGTCTTGAACTTCTCACTGATATCCTGGGCAAGCTCGTCGTTTATTTCCGGAAGCTTCTTCTCCTTGATGCTGTTGAGGGTGACGCGGAGCGTCACGGATTTTCCCGCCAGGGCGCTTGTCTCGAAGTCCTCCGGGTAGACCTTCGTGACGAGCTTTGTCTCCCCTTTTTTCATGCCGATGATGTCGTCATCTATCTTGTAGACGTTGTACCCGGTTCCAACCTCGAACACGAACGCTTCCCGCTTTGTTCCCGGTTTTTCCGCCCCTGCCTCAAGCTCCCCGTAGTCCACGTTGGCGATATTGCCCTTTTCCAGGTCTCCGCTTTCCTTGTCCGTGAAGAGTGCGTTCTGCTCCTGGATGCCTTTCAGCTCCCGGCCTATGTCCTCATCCGTGATTTCCCACTGAGGCTGGTCTATCTCCAGCCCGGTGTAGGGACCCAGCTCCACCACGGGCCACGTGTCATAGATCACCTCGAAAGCGAACTCCTTGCCGAGCTCCAGCGCGTCATCCGCTTTGATCTCCGGGGTCGAATACGGAATGGGCTTCTGTTCCACGCTCTCGAACGCTTCCGAGAGGCTCTTCTCCAGCACCTCGGACTTTGTCTGGTCAATGAGGGAGGGACCCAGTTTGCGCACAATGATGTCCGCCGGTACCTTGCCGGGCCGAAAACCTTTCAGGTGGGCTTTCTCCGTATACTCCTTGAGGATGTCGTCATATTGTTTCCTGACGTCCTCCGTCGGGACGCGGATGGTGAGCTTCACCTTCGAGTCTTCGAGAAGCTGGACTTCCTTCGTTGCATTCACCCTGCGATTCCTCTTTCGGCGTGAGTTACAGACCGCCGTAGACCGGCGATCCGCACGCAACGGTATATCGCATGGCCGTTTCGAGTCAAGCGTCAAAAATATAGCGTTTCTTCTATATAACGGAGCGCCGCACAGCGGAGCGCCGCGCTCAGTTGATCAGCGGCGGGTTCTCCTTGGGAGGCTGGGGCGAGGGGCTCGCCGACGCCAACGGCAGGGCTTCCCCCAGCCCGGCAACCTCCGCGGCGTTGGCAATGCGGAACTTCTCCACGAGGCCGAGCAGCGCCAGGGCCAGTCGAGACATCTCGTCGGTGGCCCCCGACATTTCCTCCGCGGAAGCGGCCGCGGCCTGGGTCACGTCATTCACGCTTTCCACCGCTTTTGACACCTGCTTGGCGTTGCTCGTCTGTTCCTCCGTGGCGGCGGAGATGTTCTGGCTCATCTCGTTGATGTTCGAGAGCGCCTTCGCCAGCTCGCGAACGGAGGCAAGCTGCTGCGCCATGGACTGGGAAAGCCCGGCGATCATCTCCCGAACCTTCTCCGAGGTGGAGCGGATCTGCTCCATGGCGCTCTGCGAGCCTTGCGCCGTCTCGACCCCGCGCGTTACGTGTTTCACGCTCTCCCTGATGAGCTGCTCGATTTCCTTCGTGGACGCCGAGCTGCGGTCCGCAAGCTGGCTGACAGCCTGGGCCACCACCGCGAAGCCGCGCCCATGTTCCCCCGCGCGGGCCGCCTCGATGGAGGCGTTCAGGGCAAGGAGATTCGTCTGGTCGGCAATGTCGGAGATCACTGACACGATGCCCCCGATCTTCTCCGAGCTGTCGGCAATCAGGCCAATCCCCTGGGCCACTTCCTGGACCGCGCGGGCGCCTTCCACGGATTTCTCCACTGATTTCGCGGCAAGGTCGGCAATGGCCGTGAGGTTTCTCGTCACGTCCTCGATGGCCGTGTTGACCTGCTCCATCGAGCTCGATCCTTCCGCCACCGCCGCGGCCTGGGCCTGGGCGTGCTCGGATACCTGGTCAACGGAAGCGCTCAACTCTTCCACCGAGGCGCTCGTCTCTTCGAGGGCGGAGGCCTGCGTCTGCGCGCCTTCGGACATGTGGGCCGCGGCGGAGCTCAAGGCCTCGCTGGAGGACGCCACCCGGTGAGCGCTGTCCTGAATCCCCCGCATCAGCTCGTTGAGCTTCTCCACCATGAAATTGAGCGCCGCGGCAAGCTTGCCAACCTCGTCCTTTCGGACGATCTCGAAGCGCTGAGTCAGGTCGCCTTTGGCAACGACCTCGGCAAACGCGACCCCGCGGGCGAGTGGGCGCGAAATGGATATCGCAAGGAGGAACCCGAACAGGAGGGCGAGGAACGGACCGACAATGAACCCGACCACCGTCGCCAGCCGGACCTGGGATGAAATCCTGGCGCCCGTGTCCATGGCAGAGGCGGCGTACTGGTATTGAAGCAGGTCGATATCGGCGAGTATCTTCGTCAGCGTTTCGTAAGGAACCGACTCCTGGTCCAGCGTCTGGGAGATCGATTGTTCATACACCAGGTCCGCGAGCTGGTCCGACGGCCGTGAGAAGTGGTCCTTCTCCAGCCCCTCGAAGGCCATATGCCCGTTCCACCACGAATCCCAGGTCGAGTTGAAACGATCCCAGAGGGCCTTTTCTGACGGCGACTTGGGAATGGAATCATACGCCTGGCGCGCCGCGTCGATGTCCTTCTTTGCCGCGCCAATCTCGTTGTAGGTGCTCTGCCGTTCTGAGTCTCCAATACCTTTTCTCAGAAGGGCTTGCTCCGCGGAATGGATTTCCGTCATTGCCAGCCGCATCCGCAAGACGTTGGTTGCGCTCGGAAAAACCACCTTGCCCACTGCGTCAAGCTGCCCCGAAAGCCGCGCCACTCCCGTGACGCCGAAATAGCCCACGCCGACGACAATCAGGGCGACGAGGACAAATCCGCCAATGAGCTTGGTGAGGAGCTTGATATCCTTCATGATTCAATCTAGAAGCAAATGCGGGACCAACTCTCTCCTCCGAAACAGGGCTTCAAAGAAGAGAAACGCCCATTATAAGTTACCGCCGGCTCGAGAATTACGATGTTCGTCTTGATTCTGTGCCTGCGCGCGGGGCGCTGACTGGGTTCTTGAAGACTCCTGTTCCGTTCCATTCGGAACACCATTGTTCCATCATAGTGCAACCGCTGTGGAACAGCAGGAAAGAGAGAGCGGGAAACGGGACTTGAACCCGCGACGTCCACCTTGGCAAGGTGGAGCTCTACCAACTGAGCTATTCCCGCGTATTCTCAACGCTGCGCGGCGTCCCGCGCATCTCTATCACTGCGAGAGAAGGGATTTGAACCCTCAAGCCTTTTGGGCACCAGATCCTAAGTCTGGCGTGTCTGCCAAATTCCACCACTCTCGCCTGGATAGTAGCAACGACACCGGACTGTAGTCAATACGTCCAGGAATATATCAAACCTCTTTGGCCTTTGCAAGCCGAGCCACGGCTGCAAGCTGAGCTTCAGCGCTCAGCGCTTGCGCAAATCGAGGTTGGGCAGGAAAACCGCGATGAGGCCCAAGAGCGGCAGGAAGGCGGTAATGCGACATCGATATTTGCGGCGATAGGCTGGTATTCGACTCTTGTGCCGGATGATCTTCTCCGTAGGATCGTTCTTCTCGGCAGCGCGTCGTGCACGATCGCATGCTGGCCATTGTCGAGGTAGTCCGCCAGCACCCAATCACCGACGCACGGCAGGTCTTCGGCGGCCACGGCACCATATCTCAGCCTGCCCGTGATTTCGGCTGGAATACAGCCGAATGCGGCTCCGATCAGGTAGCGGTCTCTCTCAACAGCCATGACGCGCGCGATGTTTGTTTCCCGCGCGAGGTTCTCCCCCAACCGTACCCGAAACCAATCGTCGTAACCAAGTTCTTCTAAATTCACTGAGCAGCCTCTAAGTCGGGATTCTACCACGCCCGGCCCTCTTTGCATGCAGCACGATTGCCATGAAGCTGCGATGGTCGCACGTTATCTCAGCAAACACCGCTCCCCTCAGCATCAGCTCAAACTCAGTTTCCGAGTAGACTTTGACGTCACCCTCGTTGCCGAATCGCGCCACCAGGTTGCCCAACTGCCTGAAGGGAAACGGAGCGTAGACATCGGCAAGCACGAGGTGCCCGCCCTGTTTCAGCACCCTCCTGATTTCCGAGAACGCCTTCTGCGGACCTGGCCAGTGATGGATCGAATCCGTGGTCACCACGAGATCGAAGCTGTCCGCATTCCAGGGGAGACGCTCCGCGTCAGCGATCCTGAGGTCGGCAGCCTTGCCGAGTCGCTTCTTTGCTTCCGTTATCATCCCTGGGGAAAGGTCAGCTCCAGCCAGCTTCAGCCTCGGCCGCTTCAAGGCGGAGAGAAGCCCGCCCGTTCCGCAACCAACATCCAGGACCGAGGCGAACGTCCAGCCGCGCGTGACCTCCAACACTCGCTGATATTGCTGGCGCCCGTGGGTCCCGTAATAGTGGCGGTCGTAGCTCAGGGCGAGCTTGTCGAAGTAGCTCCTGGAGGCGTCCTTGTAGTGTCTTGTCTTCATCCCGATGTCCATTTCAGTCCTCCCGTACCATTCCGTGAACAATAGCGTCGACAACGAACCTCTTTGCGCGCAGAAGACCTTTCTTTTCGCCGAGGTCCTGGTCAGAAACGAGCAGATGATAGAGAGGCAGGCTGGCCAGGTAGGAGACGCATATCTGGGAAACCAACGACATCTGTATCAAAGGGTGAAAGTCCGACCTGAGCAAACCGGCACGCCAGGCCTTGCGAAAGACGTCCTCGATTCGGTCCAGTTCTTTTGTCGGAAACCGTGTCACTATTTTGGCGAACGTTTTCCAGCCCTCCGCGGTCTCCCAGTTCAGGACTTTCAACGTACGAGGGTGCTCGACCATGTAATCGAACGTCGTTTCCGCCATCGCCTTGAGAAGCAGCCGGAGCTTCCCCGGGTTGCCGGCCAGGTTCTCCGTTTGAAGCAAAGGCGCAAGGCTCCGAGCCTGAAGCGAACCGATTCCCTCGTCAACGTGTTTCAGTACTTCGGCATACAGCCCGAGCTTGTCGCCGAAGTGGCGAAAAATCAGTGTCTTGTTGAACCCGGAGGACTCTGCGATGTCGTCGACACGCGCTCCGCTGAAGCCGTGCTCCGCAAAGGCCGCCTCCGCGGTGGAAAGGATCGCCTCGCGGCTTGTCTGTCTTTTCCTTGCTATCGCTGCTGGCATTGCGCCTCCCTTGTAACTACCTGGTTACTGTAACTATATAGTTACACTCGAAAAGAAAGTCAAGGGTCTGAGCGCCCCCTTGAAAACCAAAATCTTGATCGCAGGGGTAGCGGGTTGGCTGGGCCACCTGACCGCCGCCGCCCTGCTCAAAGGCGGCAAGGCCGAAGTGCGCGGCCTCCTCAGGTCCGAGGTCACCGATCCAGTGAAAGCAAAGCGAGTCGACGACCTTCGAGCCCTGGGGATGACTCTCGTGCGGGGAGACCTGGCCAAAGAGCAGAGCCTCCGGGAGGCATGTGCGGGAGTTGACGTGATCATCAGCGCCGTCCAGGGCGGACGTGATGTCATAGTCGACGGCCAGCGCAACCTCCTGCGCGCGGCTGAAAAGGCTGGGGTGAAGCGGATGATCCCCTCTGACTTTTCGATAGACATCTCGGGGCTCGACTTCGAAGACAACTACAACCTTGGCCTTCGAAAGGAGTTCGACGAGTCGTTCGCCGCCAGCCCCGTTGCGCCAACCTCCGTCCTGTGCGGTGGGTTCCTTGACGTCGTTCTCTCACCGCGGTTTCCGACGGTCGACTGGGAGAAGGGCGTCCTCCACTATTGGGGAGACGGAACCAAGCCCATCGACTACACGGCCATCTCCGACGTAGCCCTCTACACCGCCGCGGCTGCAACTGATCCCGAAATGGGCGGTAGGCCCCTTCGCATTGCGGGAAACACGCTCACGGCGATTGAGTTGCGTCGCGCGCTTGAATCGGCTTCCGGCAGAAAGCTTGAGGCTAGCTCATTCGGCACCCTGGATCAGCTTCGCGCGCTGATCGAGGAGAAGAAGCGGACTGCCAAAAACCCCTGGGAGTGGATGAGCCTTCAATATGCCTGGTGCGGCGCAAGCGGAAAGGGCAAGCTGCAAAACCTGGATAACTCGCGCTACCCTGAGATCAAGCCTGTTGCGGTGGAGGATTTCGTTCGTCAGAACCTCAAACACGGAACAGCCACGCCGTAAAGCATCGTCACTTGTGTTCTTTGGGTCTCATCAATCGAGCGGCGGACCTTGCCACGAATCCGCGAGGGGCGAGCCGAATTGACTGCGTCATGAGGTAGTTGGCACCGCCATCCACGACAAAGGACTTTCCGCGCTCCAGGGCCCTCAGCGCGCTTTCCACGACTCTTTCGACTGGGCGCTTCTTCCCAAGCGCCGCGCTCTCACCCGCCACGTCAAAGAAAGCCGTTTCAGTGGCCCCGGGACACAAGGCAAGGAGTCGTATTCCCGCGCTTCGACGAACGCCTTGCTGGCCCCATAGACCGCCATGAAAGGAACGGGTTGGAAAGCCGCGGTCGACGCCACGTTTACGATGATGCCGTCTCGCTTTTCAACCATCTTCGGCAGAAAGACACGGGTCAACTGCACCAGGGCCGCAACATTAACCATGACCATCCCATGTGCCTTGTCCACGGGGAGAGCATGAAAGTGCCCATGGGCGCCGAACCCGGCGTTGTTGATAAGGACATCCACCTGTCGGCCCAGCTTCTGGACGCCCGCGAAGATCTTGTCCGGCATGGACGCCTCGCTCAGATCGCCAACAATCACGCCGACGCTCACCTTGTGTTCCTTCCTGATCTGCGCCGCGAGGCTTTCGAGCTTGGCCTTCGAGCGGGCAACAAGGATCACGTTGGCGCCCTTCGCGGCAAGGGTCTCCGCGAATGCCTTTCCGATTCCTGAAGAGGCGCCGGTTATCAACGCCGTCTTGTTCGTGAAGTCGATCATATTTCCTCTTTGTCAACGCGCAGGTGCTTCGGGCTCGCGTGGTCTCTTCGAGTTTTCACCGCCCAAAGCACCGCGCCTGCAACCGCGAAACAGACGCATCCAACCAACCCTGTAATCCTGCCGAGCAGCGGATTATTCCATCATAGATGGACACAAATAGCTGTGCCACGACTTCTGGGACGAAATCGGAACCGATTTCACCTGCAGCTTGTCCCTCTCGCACGAGCGCGGCGATGATCTGTTTCATCGGATCGTAGATTGCGGAGGGCGAGAACAGCGCTGCCCGCGAGGCCGGCGAACTGAAGCGATCTATGTAGATAGTGCAATGGTCCTCCCACTCCTCGGCATTGACAATCGCAAAATCGATAAAGGCGAGCAGCTTCTCCGACGGTCCTGTTGTGCCTTCCACGGCTTTGGCGAGACCCTGGGAAAATGCGGAGAAATAGTCTTCATGAACTGCACGAGCTCCTCTTTACCCTTGAAGCACTCGTACAGAGTGCCTTTGCCTATCCCCGATCCCTCTGCGATATCCGCCGGACCGTATTTCTCATTCGCTGATTCTTTTCTCCAGGCTCTTGACACGATGGGGACCAATAGCGAACATTGGTTCGCTTATGCAAACGTTGAAAGAGGAGATTCGGCAAGCAATCCTCAAGAGCGCATCGAAAGCCTTTTTCGATGACGGCTTCGAGAAGACGTCTGTGCGATTGATCGCCTATAAGGCTGGGATAAGCGTCGCAAACCTTTATTCCTATTTCCCCAGCAAAGAAGCTATCTTCGCAGCGGTTGCGAAGCCTATTCGTATTGTTCTTCGCGAGGCCTTCAATGCATTCCTGGAGCGCGAAACCAAGTTCAACTGGAAATCGGACTCCTCTGCCCGAGCTTTCGAAGAAGAGGTGTCGAGCGCGCTGGGGAGCCTTTTGTCCAGTCACGGTGAGGGGTTCGCGCTTCTCATGACCACCAGCCCGGGAACTGCCACCGCGAGCTTCCGTCCCGAGCTCGAATCTCGTCTGGCGCGCAACTTCAGCGATGACATCGCCCAAGGTTCGGCTGGCCGATCGCCGGATGCCCTGGCCATGCGCATCGTAGCCGCCAACCTGCTCGATGGCCTTGTTCGAATCGTTCGAGAGTCCACCGGCACGCCGCAGATAGTCGAGCGCGTAAGCGCACTCATACGCTACAACGTCGCGGGCATCCGCGGTCTTATGAAGTGATTCTTTTTTCAATATAAACCGAACGAATGTTCGGTAAAAACAAAGAGGAGAGTGCTATGAAGGTCGTATTCCTTGTCTTCAGTCCCTCCGGAAACGGACGGTGGATCACCGGGCGGCTCGGCTCGTTGCTGGCCGCCAAGAAAATCGAAAGCCACGTGGTGGATCTGACTGGCAACGAGAGCTGGTTCCGCAGCGCGCCGTCGGTTGATTGGCTTGAAGCTCATGTCCCTCCGCACCACCTCCTTTGCATTGTCGCCCCGGTCTACGTGCATCACTTACAGGTGCACATGCAAGACGCAATTTCAGTCCTCCCGCGTCCTAACGCGAAATGGGGCTCCCTCGCGCTGCCGATTCTGTCATACGGGGGGTTCAGCTCCGGCGTCGCGCTCCAAGAGGCGGCGCGCCTTTTAGAACGGAATGGTCGTGAAATCATCGGTGCAGCGCGCGTGGCAGCCCCCCATGCGATCTGCCGTCTGCCCCAGATTCGCGTCAAGGTAAACTTCGACAAGCCTGGAAAAGTCGAAGAAGCGATGTTTGGAGAGATCACAGAAACCATTGCCTTGGCGCTCGACGGAAAGCTGCCAGTCCCCGGGACAGTCCGGAGACAGCTACGCTTCCCCTCAACCTCCTCACGGCTGAAGGCTGCAATCATCTTCAGGGAAAAGCTGTTTCAGCGTCACATATATCCACGGCTTGCGCTCGATGCTTCACGATGCCGAGGCTGTGGCACGTGCGTCAGCGCTTGCTCCGTCAGGCGCCTTGAGGTTGCCCATGGCGGCCTGACCTTCCGCAGAGATTTTCAGGAGTGTATCCACTGCGCGGCATGCATTCTCGCCTGTCCGCACAGTGCCCTATCCTTCGCTGCCGATCTCTCTTCCTGGAATGAGCTTTTCGAGAAATCGAGTAGGGGAATCGGTCCCATGGTTAGCCACGAGTCTCCTGACTCCGCCTTTTTTGGCGGCCAGAGTGCCTTCAAACCGGTTGCCAAGGACGAAGGTCGCACAGGTGCCGTGATCGCCTGCTCTGATTGCCGCCAATCCTCCTGAGCAGATAACGCACTTGGCGTTGGTGGTTGCCAACGCCAAGTCTCTGGAGCGCCAGCGATTCCATCGGGACAACCCGTTCTGCAACATTCCCGACTCGACCACTTCGTACATTTCGCAGGCGTCCTTGATCGTCTTCGCGACGTCCGAAATTCCCTCGCCATGCCCTACGTTGGAGAGCCCGCTGCTGTTGGGGATCCGTGCTACTCGCCCTTTGCAACAGTATCAACGACCATCTTCAGCGCCTCGTTGCACCTGGATGTCTCTCATGAAGCCCGAGACGACCGTCGGCAACTGTATCAGCAGCCCTGCTGCAATGAAGCCCCAACACACGTACTGAAGGACGGGAGGTCTGTTCGTTGAACCAGGCGGCAGGAAGACGAGCCATATCGCGATTCCGACAAACAGCAGAACATAGTCCACCACAAGGGTCGCTAACCATACCCGCGCCAACCGAAGGGCGAGGCCTTTTGGAACGGCCTTCTTCCACCAAGTCAACGTGCGATTGATTCGGGTAGAGACTGCCCAACCAATCAGGAAGAACGGAACGTGCGCAATCCCACCGCCAACAGCCATGAGGAGTATCGAAAGGAGCAAAAAGACAGTCGGTCCCTCTCTCTTGTGGACGAAGAAAACCGTCCACAATACGATGCATAAGGCCAGAACGATCGCGGCTGTGCCAGTGATGAGGTAGTTGGGGATGATGGTGACCGCCCCGACCGTGGCCATCACGAATCCGTCCGTGGGCACGAATCCTTTCAGTGCTGCTGAGATGCCGTGAATAGCACCGAGAGCTCCCACTGCGACGCCCTGAACCGTCGCGAATAGGGCCGTTGACCGGTTCCTATGAAGCATTGTCACTGTCCTGTCGTTGCCAAGGCCAAAAGCCACGAACGGGATCCCTCAATAGGCCCTGCGTCGAATCGCTTCGGCAGCGAACGGCTTGCCATGCCCTGGATAGACCTTCTCGATCTTCAGATCGCCCAACTTCTTCAGGCTCGCCTCATAGTCCGACAGGTCGTCGACGAAGCGAAATCCCGGGACGTTGTAGAACATGTCGCGGCAAAACAGATCCCCCTCACTCGTCAGCACACCGATCGACCCCTTGGGATGACCAGGGAGATGCAGAATCTTCGCGTCCAGGCCGTACACGCCCAGATCGAACCCTTCATCCACTACGAAATCGGGCTTGAACTTTTCCAGCGGATTCTTCGAAGCCAGACGCCGCGTGACCAGTCCAAGGATCTTGAAGATCAATTCGCGCTCAGATGGGCGCAATTTCCGACCTGGTCAACGTCCCTGTGGGTCAACAGGATGAGCTTCAGCTTTCCTGGCACGCAGTCAGCCTTTTCCAGCTCAGCGTCGAGCCGAGCTCTCCGAGTCTGGAAGCCCGTGTCGATCAGCACGAAGCCCGTCTCGGATCGAAGCAGGTAGCAGTTCACGCCGCCCAAATTGATAGTGGTGATGCCAGAGGACATGTCGGCCCCCTTGAACTCTCGCTCGAATGAATGAGGGTAGTGAACGGCTCTATCATACACGACGCAGGGGGCGGGTTCAACTTTTTTCCCCGGAGTGGTCCTCGCGCGCAGGTTGCGCCCGCTAGCTCTGAGAGCACGAGCCCGATTGACCTCATTGCCGACTTCATTCCCATCCTGGGCTGCCTCGACGACCTCATCTTGATTCCCCTCGGGATCGCACTCGCGGTGGAGATGATTCCCAAGGAAGTGCTGGCCGAAAGGGGGGCGTTCGCTCGCAAGCGAGTCGGGAGTCTGAATGATATTTATGAAACTTCGATCGGTCGGAACCGGGAACTCTGCGTATCGGTGGAGCTCGTCCTTTTCTGCACGGTTACAACAGCACGCACGCAGCAGATAATTGCCTGCGCAATCCCATAACGTGAGCGGCAACAAGCATCCCAACCCACCTGGGGCCTTTGCACAGCCGGTCTAGATGAGGTAGCGTTTGCAGCGGAATCAGGGAGGACGGCCAGTGAGTGCACGAGAAACAGGCGGTATGGATAGAGAAAGTTCGGCGGCGACAACCCCGAACTGGGTCGTTCGGGAAGCGACGAACGCGGACCCGAGACAAGATCGCATCGTCCTGGAGAACCCGATGGCGGTTGCCGCCTTGGACGAGATCCTGGTGAACAGGTACATCCCTTTCATTCGAGCTGAGCTGGAGAAGACGGGCTACCCCTACCGCCCCCGTGACCTGACTTCAACCATTGAATCTACCGCCGACGGCCCTCGGCTCGCCCGCAAGCTGACCTTCATGCTTTTCGACGAGGGTGACTTCCTCTTCCTTCGCTGCTCAGTGAGTTGCAGCAAGATGGGCTACATGGTCAAGAAGGAGTTCTACCTCGATCTTCCCGAATCAACGGACAAGAAGCTTCTTTTGCACTTGCTCGGCGATCCCCACTTCGCGGGAAACCCTCCTTCCTTGATGGTCCAGCGTCACGCTCTTCGGCCAGAATGGGGCACTTTCTTCTGGATCAAGTTTGAGGCAGGCGACGGTTTCATTTCTGGCCCGTGGGAGCTCCACGGTGAGGCGCTGGCGGACATCGGACGCACAATCCAGGATGCCTGCGAGATGTACGAGGCGTCTATGGTCGAGGGATTGAAGTCCCTGGATGACGCTGATCGTTTTCTGGAGGTTGCTAGTCGAAGCTTCGAATCGAGCTGACTGGCGTATGTCACCTGCTAAACGGAACGTGGATCGTCGTCGCTCTTAGAAACCCGCTCTGTACGTCCCAGGGTCCAGGCTGGATAGAATTGATTTATGGCACGAACTCAGAGCTGAACATCGGCTTTGGCTTCAAAGAAAACCGACTGCAATTCATTAACATTACTTCGGGGCTGTAGCCAGGATTCCCCGTGGCAGTCGGCCCGCGACTCCGCGTTGGCGACCCGCGCAATCTCGGCGAGCTCAAGCGTCCGATCACCTAGGATGGCGAAAGGTGCAAAACAAATGCTACAGAAATCCGATTGCCAATCGCTCGACGCTCTCAGTGTCACGGCTTTCCGCTATGACGCTACACATCTCTCCCAAGGCGCGCTTCCGTTGATACACCGTAGCCGCTGGAATGGGGTCATTCTTGACGAAGAGTCTCCCGTGACAAAGAAACTCGCCCGACTCTTGGTGCAGCTCAGTGCAAACGAGCCGCGCGAGAGAGCAGACTGGCGCTTGTCCCATCCTCCCAATCCCAGCACGTTCTCACCAGCGGCGCCGCCCCGTCCTCCGCATGCAGGCGCCTGCCAGGAGGACGAGCGTCCCGGCACGGGTCGCAATTTCGGTTGGCTCTTTTGACCGCGGTCTTTGCCGCCCATATCTTCGATCTGGTAGACAAAGGTCACAGACCTAAGGAGGAGACATCCAAATGATGCTTGATTGGAATGACTACCACAAACAGGTCCTCGCGACGATCGCTGAGATCGGACGCATAAGCCCGGACGTCGTTCGCGGGTACCGAACGCTCAGCGAAGCAGGCGGCAAGACATCCAAGCTCGACGCCAAGACGCGAGAGTTGATCTCCGTCGCGGTCGCAGTCACGCGGCAATGCGACGGGTGCATCGTTGTCCACACCGACGCCGCCCTGAAGAATGGGGCCACCCGCGAAGAAGTGACAGAGGCTCTCGGAGTCGCCATAGCCGTTAATGCTGGCGCGGCCTTGGTTCACTCGGCCCGCGTTCTCGATGCGTTAGCGGTAAAGGAGGAGACGACGAAGGCTGGCCGTTGACCAGCAGCTCGGCTTACGGAACAAGCACTACTTTCCCAGTAGCCTTGCGGTCGTGCAGGTACTGGTGGGCCGCTGGCGCCTCTGAGAAAGCAAACGCCCGATCAACGTGCGGGTGAAGTTTCTCCTCGTTGTACCAGGCCAGCAGTTGCTCCGTCCAGGCACGGACCTTTCTTTCTTGGCCTCGAAAGTGCCCGATATGGACACCGAGGACTCCTTTGTTGTCGTTCATCAGGCGAAGTGGCGCAAAACGCGGCGTTGAAGTGACAAACGAAAGGAGAGCTCCAATAGACCGATGGCTGCCAGGCGCAATGCTGCTGGCTCCGAATGTGAGCAGTCGCCCCGTTGGGGCAAGCAGCTCGTAGCTCTGACGCAACGACTGACCGCCTTGCGAGTTCAGGACAATCTCCACGCCGTCCCCTTTGGTGATCTCTCTTACCTCCTTGGCCCAGTCGGAGGCGCGTGAGTCGATCGCGTGGTCAAACCCTCGCTCCTTGAGGAAACCATGCTTGGATGGAGACGCGAGGCCGATCGTCTCGGCAGCGTAGATTCGACAGATGTCCAGGGCCGCCAGACCGAGCCCGCCCGCGGCACTTTGGATCAGAACGCGATCGCCCTTGCGAAGCGAGCCCATCACAGTAAGCAGCACGTAGGCCGTGAGGTAGCTTACTAGGAATGCCGCCCCCTCTTGAGCGCTCATTTTGGACGGACGGGGCAGAACTTGGACAAGAGGCACGCAGACCAGATCGGAGTAGCCTCCGAAATTGGTATTTGAAATGACAGCGTCGCCTTGGCGAAACTCAGTCACGCCCTGACCGACCGCGTCAACGACCCCGGCGACCTCGTAGCCGACAACGCATGGTATCTTGGGTGCGTCGGGATATAGTCCCATCCGAGCCATGAGGTCAGCGAAGTTGACGCCGCTCGCTTGCACGCGAATGCGAACCTCAGAAGGTCCTGGAACAGGATCGGGCGCTTCCCGAACTTGCAGGACGCTGGGAGAACCAGCCTTTGTGATCCATACCTGCCGCATAGGGAGCCCTCCTTTTTGCAATGGCGAGTCTACTATTCAAAACTCGTGGAGCCAAGACGTCCCGCTTCTGGCACCGCCCCGCCCTACCGCAGGCATATCTTGGCGGCGAGCACCAGCATCCCCTTCCCGCCCTGCCCGTCCTTCGGCGCCAGCGGGAAGACCCAGACGCGAGTATCGTTTTCGTCGTTATGTTTAGATCAAGATTCTGGCGAAGCTCTTCAATCGCCAGATGGCAGTTGGAGGTTCAAATGGCCAAAGTCGTTGTTGTCAACAACATAACCCTCGACGGCGTGATGCAGGCGCCCGCCCGCCCAGACGAAGATACGCGGGGCGGCTTCGCACACGGCGGGTGGGGCATCCCCTACGGTGATTCGGTTATGCTCCAGAAAATGGGCGAACGGATGGCCCAGGAGGGTGCACTTCTCTTGGGACGGCGAACCTACGAGAATCTCTTCTCCGTTTGGCCCAAACGGACGGACAACCCCTACACAGAGCGTCTCAACAAGAGCCAGAAGTATGTGGCTTCAAACACCCTGAAGGAACCACTTCCGTGGGCCAACTCTATTTTGCTCCACGGCAATGTGACCGCTGCAGTGGCTAAGCTCAAGAGCGAGCTCAAGGGAAACCTGGCCATTCTTGGCAGTGGGGAGCTCGTCCATTCGCTGATGCTGCACAACCTTATCGACGAGTACTTGCTGTCGATTTATCCCCTTGTTCTCGGATCCGGCCGTCGGCTGTTCCCTGAGGGCGTATCCGTTGCTCTTCGACTCATAGAGAGCATCACGACAACCAAGCGGGTCATCATCGCGACCTTTCAGCCTGCTTGAAGAGCGGCGGCGGCAACTCATCCCCCGCCATCGGTGTTGAAATGATCATGTTCCGACAGGCAGTTCTTCCTGTAATCATTCTTGTCCTCGTCCTCGCGGCGACAGCAACAGGCGTCTTCTATCGCACTTGTCCGCTCCCGCGCTCTGGTTTGAGAAAGTAGGGGAAAATGCCGAGTTGCTGTAGTTGGGGATTCCCGGAGGAAGGACGGAAAGACGAACCTGACTGAAGCGATCCCGTTCTTCGCCCTGTCCGTTGTGGGGATTGTGCTCGCGGCGATCTTCTATCTGAATGTAAAGAGTCGGACAGCTTCAGACTGAGCCGTTGCTCCAGGTGAGAGGTGCTTGTGGGTAGCATCGAAAAGTACATGAGAACAGCCATCGAGGAGGCTCGTAAGAGCCTTTGCGAAGGCAACCACGGTTTCGGCGCCGTAGTCGTCGCCCGCGGACAGATCATCGCCGCCACTCACGACACCGAGGAGACTGACGCCGACCCCACCGCACATGCCGAGATGGCGGCAATTCGAGAGGCGAGTCGCCTGATCGGCAAGGACCTGTCCTCATGCACCATGGTGTGCACCCACGAACCCTGCCCGATGTGCGCCGCGGCGATCGTCTGGGCGAAGATCCCCGCGTAGTTTTTGGGTATGGGATTTCCGACGCCATCGCCGAAGGACGAGCTCGGACAGCACTCTCATGCGACAAGATCTTCGACGAGGCCAGCGTGCGCATCGAAGTGGACCGCGATGTGCTCAAAGAACAGTGCGCCGTTCTTTACCGCCAAGACGTGCGCGAGGAAGTGAAGAGATTGCGTGGTGCTTCGGACGGACAACTCCGCCTTTTCGACGCGGAGCGAGCAAAGAGACGAGTGGACTGGTTCCGAGCTCAGAATACGATACACAAAGATGATCCGCTGGAAACGGCCTACGCCGTTCTGCTTCGCAAACTCGGCATGAGCGAAAACGAGGCCCCTCTGGTCCACAAGGACGGCCATTACTTGACTTTCCACTCGAAGAACTTCTGCCCGACCCTCGCCGCTTGCGAGATTCTCGGCTTAGACACGCGCAGGGTGTGCGCGCTGTACAACTCCAAATCTCCTGATGCCCTGGAGAAGGAAGTGGATCCTCGGCTGGAGTTTTCCAGAAACTACAACAAGCTCAGACCGCGCACCGACTACTGCGAGGAGAGCATCAAGCTCCGCCACAAGCCCTGAGAGGGTGCAATTCCGCGGCGGCCTGGTGTTGCATTCCTGTCGACAAGATCGGCGTCGGAGGTCCAGTGTGGAAAAACAAGCCAAGAAGATAACCGTCTTCATCGGAAGTCCTCGGAAACAGCTCACGTACAAGGTGATGGAAGAGTTCGTCGAAGACCTGAAAGCGTTCGACAACATCGATTGCGAGTATGTCTTTCTGAAGGACCTGACTCTCGCCAATTGCAGGGGATGCTGCAACTGCTTCCTGAAGGGCGAGGAAGACTGCCCGCTTCGCGACGTTCGGGACTTGCTGATTCGAACAATGGAAGACTCCGACGGCGTGGTCTTTGCCACGCCCAACTACTCCCTCAACGTGTCGGGCATCATGAAGACCTTCCTTGATCGGCTGGCGTTCGTGTTTCACCGACCGAGATTCTTCGGCAGGGCCTTCATGGGAGTCGTGGTCCAGGGAATCTACGGGGGCAAGGATATCGTCAACTATCTCGAAAAGGTCGGAGGAGCCTGGGGATTCACAGTGGGTAGAGGATTCTGCGTGACAGCCCTCGAGCCTTCGACTCCGAGCGAGCAAAAGAGGATATCCGATGCGGTGCTCAAGGCGGCGCGACGATTCCACCGGGCTCTCACTCGCCCTTCGCTGCCAATTCCTTCCTTCCTCAGACTGATGCTCTTCCGCCTCTCTCGCTCAAGCATTGGGGCAATGTTGGATGAGACCTATCGCGACTTTCGCTACTACAAGGAGAAGGGCTGGTTCCAATCTCCTTTCTACTACAAGACCCGCATCGGACCTGCCAAAAGGCTGGCGGGGTGGCTTTCGGATCGTCTCGGAGAACGGATGGCCAGGAAGCGTCTCGCCGAAGCCGCAACAGTCGGAACGACGAGGTAGCCCAGCGCTCCACATTCCAACGGAGCGCGTTCTGGTGTATAATTGCCTCGACAAATGCCCACGGTGCACGTGTTCAGCTTGAAGCGCGGGACGTCCCACGGGTTGTGGCAGTACAAGATCAGCGGCACCCACGACAGGATCGTGCTGCATGGCGTGCGGCAGATCCTCGACGTGACGTGCCAACTGCTCGGCTACAGCGATACGGACCGTTCGGACATCTATCTCTTCAATTTCTCTTCCGAACCTTTCGATGGTCAGCAAGTGTGTCTGGGAAAGATGAGGGAAAGCTCGGACGGCGGCTGCTACTATAGGGTCGTTGAGTCGGACATCGGTGGACTCGGAGCGAGAGGTCGGTTTCCCGCATTCGTCAGAACACACTACCTGCGCGAATGGCCCGAAAGAATCTACTTCAAGATCGAGAGATCCGCGGCGGGCGGGATCGTGAGTTGACGCTTGATTGTTCCGCGCGCAGAGAGGCGCCCTCTCGGAGGAAAAAAGGCGCTCTCTAACTTCTTCTCTCTGAAGAACTTTTGAGCCGCGCAGGACTCGAACCTGCGACCCGAAGATTAAGAGTCTTCTGCTCTACCAACTGAGCTAGCGGCCCTCGATTCAAAGACGCGTCCGGCAGGACTCGAACCTGCGACCTACGGGTTCGAAGCCCGGCGCTCTATCCAACTGAGCTACGAACGCAACGCAGCGAGTGCAGTTCCCCGACCGCAGCGGCAGCCCCGCGCGCCACGGCCGGCGCAGAGCGCCGACCTTACGTCGCCAAAGGCGACGCTTCCGCGCGCCCTCTCAGGCGCGCTAGGGGTGGGTGATGGGTCTCGAACCCACAACTTCCAGATCCACAGTCTGGTGCTCTGCCAATTGAACTACACCCACCATGCGGTGCCAAATATGAACAAAGCGGGCCAGTTTGTCAATGGTCGTAACCCGCATTTTCGTTGATCCCGGGCGCCCAATCGGGGTAGAATCGCCTCCTCCCAGGAGGCTTGGATGAAAAGTTTGAGCCGGCTCGTGCTTGCTGTTGCCGCGGCAACATCTCTCCTCTGCGCTTGCGGCGTTCCCCGCCCGGCCGCAACGGCACCCGCGAACCCAGATGGACAAATCGCGCTGCCGGCGCTCTATTCGCCCGGTAACGACAACCCGCAGTCGGACCAGGACAAGGGCCAACCGTTTCAGATCGCGGAAACGGGGCCAAGCGGGACCGTGCCTCACGAGAACCTGGAAGGAGGCGTCTGGGTCCTTTTCAACAAGCCCGTCGTGGCGCTCGCCAGGCTTTCAAAGCCGATCACCGCCTCCAGCGTCCTCTCGATTTCTCCCCGCGTGGACGGGGTCTTCCGATGGTACGGCTCCCGACTTCTGGCCTTCGAGCCCAAGGGACAGCTCGCGCCGGCAACCGAATACACGTTCCGTGTGAGCAAGTCTCTGCGCTCGCTGGAAGGGGAGACTCTTTCCGGGGACACGGAGTTCACCTTCCGGACCGAGCCCCTCGGGATCGTGAGCCTTACTCCTCAGGGGGATGACGTGATCCCCGAGGCGAGCAAGGAGATCGTGATCACCTTCAACTTCCCCGTGGATCTTCGAACAATCCTGCCGTACATCCATCTGGAGGCCGACGGCGCCGCGGTCCGTTTCAGCGCGGCGCGAACGGTGGTAACGGACAAGAGCGAGCTGGGTCCGTATGAGAACGCCGCCGCCTGGTCTCCCTGAAACCTGCCGCGGCGCTGCCCTGGGACGCTGACGTCAAGGTGATTGTCAGCCGCGGCGCCAGGCCCCGGCCGGAGACTATGGGACCCCTGAGGACATCACCGCGGGGTTCCACACGCTCACCCCTCTGGCGCTCGAATCCAGCGAAGTGATCATGAACGGTCCGTCGGTCGACGCAGTCCTTCGGTTCAACCACGAGCTCACCGAAGAGAGCGTGCTGCCGAACCTCGAGGTCCCGTTCAAGGGCTACAAGCTCGACAGCAACATGGAAATCTCAGGCTCATGGGTTTACCTCAGCAAGTTGCCAGTGCCGTTCGAGTCGAGCTTCGACATGCAGGTCCCTTCGCGGTATCAAGGACATCTATGGCCAGTCCCTGGGAAAGGACCAGACCGTGACCTTGGAGGTCGGGCCGGCCGCCACCTACGTGCTTTTCCGCGCCGACGGCCAGAAGCTCCTGGAGTCGCAGTTTCCGCCTCGAGTCGCCGTGGAGTTCCAGAACGTCATTTCGGGGAAGTTCGGCATTGGCCCTTGAAGGACCCTTTCCTGCAAAAACCCGGGGACCCGGGCAAGAGGCTGGACACCCGGAGCGTGCCGAAAAACACGCGGCATTTCGAGATGTTCGACCTCTCACCCTACCTCAACAAGGACCACAAGGGAGCGGCCTGGTTGTCCTGGGCTTTCATGGGAAAGTTCGATGAGAGCGACACCCCGCAGGAAGTGAAGGATGACCTGGTGGTCCAGGTCACGGATATCGGCGCATCGGTGCACGTAGCCTACAACTCGCTTGTCGTGCTGGCCGGCTCACTCTCCACGGGAGCGCCGCTTGCCGGCGCTGAGGTCACGCTGGAAAAAGGCAAGCGGCGCCTTGCCTCCGGGAAAACCGACGCCTCGGGACTCGCGGCCCTTGCCATTGCGCCCGGCGTCCTCATGGGCGCGTTCCGCGGACACGAAGACGACGCCCAGATCGAGATCACCAAAGGGACGGATCGGCTGGTTCTCAGCCCTTCACAGATGCCGTGCCTGACGTGGAACTCTTCCGAGCCATATTCAGCCGAAATCCCGCGGCCCCTCACGTACATCTGGTCGGACCGCGGCATCTACAGGCCGGGTGAGACAGTGTCATTTGCCGGCATCGACCAGGACCTCGTGGTTGGGAAGCTTGTGTCGGCTGCCGGGAAATATCGCATCGACCTCCAGACTGATTCCGAGGACGCCCAACCCATAGCGACGGTTTCAGGAACAACCTCCCCTTCCGGGAGCTTCTCCGGGCAGATTACGCTTCCCAAGGACATCGATCCGGGGGACTGGTTTCTTTCCTTCCGCCGCACCCGGGGAGGAAAAGAGGAGAGCACGGGGCAGGCGTGGGTGAAGATCGCCAATTTCCGAAGGGTCACTTTTGCAGTGGACCTTTCCCTTCCTGATGCCCGCACGTATATGGGTGACTCGCTGAGCGCCACCTTTGCCGGAAAATACCTGGCGGGAGGGAACGTCTCAAACGGGAAGTGGAGCTGGTTCTGGACGCGTCGTGAGCAGTGGTACCAGCCCCCCGGTGACGAGCTTTCCCCCTATACCTTCGGCGCGGTCACGCGGAGTTACCCGGAAGACCTCGGAACGCAATCCGGAGCGCTCTCCGGCAACGGCACCGTGACGGCCACGCAGCCTCTGGCGGATGGAGACAAGGGTCGGGTGTACGACTACGAGGTTGTCGCGACGATCGAGGACGTGGATCGGCAAGCCATCTCCGCGCGCGACTCCCGAGTCGTCTTTTCCTCCGACCAGCTCCTTGGGGCCCTCGTTTCTTCGAGCCCAACGGCGAACGACTCGCTGTACTTTGTCCAGAAAGACGTTCCGTTCACCCTCAAGGTCGTCTCGGTGGACCCGGACGGGAAGCCGTACCCTTCGGGAGACGTGACGGGCAGGCTTCTTCGCGATGACTGGAAGCTCGTGCGGGAGAGGGGCGTGGGCGGCATGATCGACACGCACTACGAGCAGGAGGAAGTGACGGAGAAGGAGTTTACCGTGAAGCCGGGCAAGCCTTTCGGAAGCGTCCAGCTTTCGACGCAGAAGGCGGGCTCGTATGCAATCGAGCTGTCAGGCAAGGATGCAAAAGGGAGAGAGAGCTTCACGCGGATTTCCTTCTATTCTACGGGCGCTGATTTCATCCGCTGGAACAACGCGGATGAGAAGCAGATCGAGATCGTGCCAGACAAGAGAATCGACGCACCGGGCGACACGGCGCGCCTCCTCATCAAGAGCCCCGTGGCAAAAGGGTTGTTCCTCGTATCGATCGAGAGGGAGGGGATCATCGAGAAGAGGGCTGTCACGCTGGAGGGAAGCGCCCCCACCATCGACGTTCCCGTGAAGGAAGGCTACCTGCCGAGCTTCTACGTCTTCGTCTCCACGAGCGCTCAACGCACCAAGCCGCCGGCGGACGGGCCGGACTCGCCGGATTTCGGCAAGCCGCGCGGGTATTCGGGGCTCATCGAGATTCCCGTGCGGATCGAGTCCCGCCTCATTCATGTCGACGTCTCAAGCTCGAAGGAAAGCTACCGGCCGGGCGCCCAGGCATCCATCACCGTGAAAGCCACGTGGGGAGGAAAGCCCCTGGCGGGAGCGGAGGTGGCGCTCGTAGCCGCGGACCGGGGCGTGCTTGATCTCATCGACTATCACATTCCGAGCCCGATCGACTTTTTCTACGATAGCGGCAATTTCCCCGACAAGGTTGCCCATTACGAGTCACGAGACCTCCTCATGGACCCCGTCACGTGGAAGGCGCGCGACCTCCCCGGCGGTGATGAGAAAGGTGAGGCGGCGCCGGCGGCAAGCGCGGGCGTGAACGTAAGAAAGGACTTCAACCCCACGGCGGTCTTCCGCACGGGGCTCGTGACGGGAAGAGACGGCACGGTCACGGTGACCTTCAAGCTTCCTGACCTGCTCACGAAGTTCAGGGCCACGGCGGTGGTCTCGAAAGCGGAGCTTTTTGGTCTGGGGGAAAACGAGACCCCTGGTGCAGAACCCCATCAACGTCCGGACCGCGCTGCCGCGCCGACTGAGGGTGGGAGATTCCGCAACGGCAGGCGTGGTCCTCACCAACCTGGACGACAAGCCGCACGAGGTTACCATTTCCCTGACCGCCGGCGACCCGTTGACGGTGAAAGGCAGCGTGAAAAAGAGAACGCAGCTTGCGGCGGGAGCTACGGCGGAGGTGGCTTTCGACCTGGAAGCCCCGAAAGAGGGATCCAGCCGCCTGGCGTTCGACGTCGACTCCGACGTCCTGAAGGAAAGGCTGGAAGACGTCCTGAATGTCGTTTCGGAGCACGTGGATGAGGCATTCACGATCATCGGCAAGACAAGCAACTCGGCCCGTGAAGCCATTGTGGTGCCCCCGACGTTCCTCGGGGCGCCCGAAGAGGGGCTGTACGTGACGCTGGATTCCACAATCGCCTCGAACCTCGTCGGGGCCATCCACTTCCTCGACATCTATCCGTACGACTGCCTGGAGCAGGTCACGAGCAAAATGTTCGCTCGCGTCCTTTTCCCGCAGCTCGCGGGAGACGCCAAGGCTGACCTTACCACGCTCGAACGCTTTGCGAACTCCGATGGCGGGTTCTCCTACTGGGATGACCCCGCGCCGCGTCGGTCCAACTACTACGTCTCCTTGCGCGTCGCGCACCTCCTGGCCGTGGCAAAAGACAGGGGATTTGTGGTCCCCAACAAGCTGGACACCGACGCGTTGCTCGACTATCTGGAAAAAGGATATGGCAGGCTGATGATGGACTCCTACCTGCAATCGTATGCCGTGTACGTGTTCTCCTTGTACGGCAGGAACGAAAGGGAGAAAGCGGATGCGCTTGCGAGCCAGGGGGACAAGATCGGCATCTTCGGGTACGGGTTCCTCGGCCTGGCGTATGACGGGATGGGAAACAAGAAAGCCGCGGCGAACGTCCTGGCCCGTATGAAGAACTTTCTCCGCGTGGGAACCCGAACGGTCACCCTGGTGGGAACGGTGAACGACTGGTTCTGGTACGGCGGCAATATCCAGGCCAAGGCGCTCCTGCTCATGCTCTACTCCCGCCTTGCGCCGGACTCCCAGCTCGTGCTGGGACTGGCCAACGACCTGCTTGCGGCGAACTCGGGCGGGTATTGGGGCAACACGAGCAACGCCGGCTGGGTGCTCCAGGCGTTCGCCGAGATGATGAAGCAGAACAACGAAACCAACGCTGACTTCACCGCGCAGGTGAAGCTTGGAGAAACCAGCGTTGCTCGAAACAGCTTCAAGGGCCTTTCGAAGTCCCCGTTCAAGAAGCAGCTTACGCCCGCTGATCTGTCGGCAATGGCCGGGGCCGGCGGCGCGCAGTCCGCCGGAGGGGCGCCGCTGCCGCTTATATTCTCCGTTGACGGAACGGGCACGCTCTACTATACGGCGGAGCTTCGCTACGCCATTGCCGCGGGAGACGTGGATGCGCGGGATGAAGGCATCGGCATTGCCGCGGAAATCCAGGACCAGAACGGCAAGACCGTAGAAGGAACGGCGCTGGCGCTCGGGCAGGTATACCGGATGAGGCTCGTCTTCTACTCTTCCCGTGACAGGACTTTCGTGGCGCTGCGCGCGCCCATCCCCTCAGGCGCGGAGCCCATCGACGGGTCGCTGGCCACCTCGCAGATCGTGAAGCCGCCCGCTGATCAAGGCGCATCGGCGGACAACGCGTCTGCGGACAATGGGGATGAGAATGACAACGCCGACAGCGGTAACGACGAGCTGGCTCAGGAGTACACCACCCGAATCTATGACAGCGAGGTGCGCTTCTTCTTCGATCAGCTTGACCGGGGAAAGCACGAGGTGAGCTTCCTTTTCAGGACGACAACCCCGGGCGCTTTCCCAACTCCGCCCGCGCAGGCAGAGCTGATGTACCAGCCCGAAGTGTTCGGCAGGACCGATGGGGCCGTGTACACCATCGGGAAGTAGCGCGCAAGGACAGCAGAGGGAGTGATGGAATGGACCCAGTTTCCCCGCGGGACGTCTTCGAGTATCACAAGGCGGGGCGTCCCGGCAAGATAGAGGTAGTTCCCACCAAGGGGCTTTCCACGCAGCGCGACCTTGCCCTTGCCTACACGCCGGGGGTGGCGGCGGTGGTGGAGGCAATCGAGCGCTCACCTGAAGCCGCCTACGAATACACGTCGCGGGCAAACCTGGTTGGCGTGATCACCAACGGGAGCGCCATCCTCGGACTGGGCAACCGCGGCCCGCTTGCCTCCAAGCCCGTGATGGAGGGCAAAGGGATTCTCTTCAAGAGGTTTGCCGATGTCGACGTTTTCGACATCGAGCTGGACGCCCCCAGCGTGGACCAGATGGTGAGCGCCGTCCGGGCCATGGCGCCGACGTTCGGCGGAATCAACCTGGAGGACATCAAGGCGCCGGAGTGCTTCGAGGTGGAGAGGCGGCTCAAGGAAGCGCTTGACATCCCCGTGTTCCACGACGACCAGCACGGGACGGCAATCATCACGGGCGCCGCGCTCATGAACGCGCTGGAGCTGTCGGGCAAGCGCATTGGCGACATCAAGATCGTGGTGAGCGGAGCGGGGGCGGCGGCAATTGCCTGCTCGGAGTTCTACGTCACCATGGGGGCGCGCCGGGAAAACATGCGCCTTGTGGACACCAAGGGCGTGGTCCACGCGGGCCGGCGGGAAAACATGAACGCCTATAAAGCGCGCTTCGCCGCCGCAACGGATGAACGGACCCTTGCTGACGCCGTTCGCGGCGCGGACATGTTTCTTGGCCTGTCAGGCAAGGACGTGCTCTCCCCTGCCATGCTTCGCTCCATGGCGGAGCGACCCGTGGTGTTTGCCTGCGCAAACCCGGACCCTGAGATCCGCTATGAGCTGGCCAAGGAAACGCGCAAGGACGTGATTATTGGCACGGGACGAAGCGACTACCCGAACCAGATCAACAACCTGCTCGGGTTTCCTTTCATCTTCCGAGGCGCGCTGGACGTACGCGCGCGGGCGATCAATGAAGAAATGAAGCTCGCCGCGGCAAAGTCCCTTGCCGCCCTTGCCCATGAAGGAGTGCCGGAATGCGTGCTGGAGGCGTACGGAAGATCATCCCTGGGGTTCGGGGAGGATTACCTCATCCCGACGCCGCTGGACACCCGGGTGCTGTTCTGGGAAGCGCCGGCGGTTGCCAGGGCGGCCATGGCGTCAGGAGTGGCGCGGCTGAGCATTGACCTCGAAGCATACCCCGCGGAGCTTGAGCGCCGGCGCCACCACTGCGCCAGGAGCTGCAAGTTCAAGGACGCCTGCTACCCGGGCTGACCGGTCGCATCTGGTCGAGTGCGCGCTACCCGGGCTGACCGGGAACAACGGGCCGCTGCTCTGGGGCTTTCACGACATCCAGGATGCGGGTCGCAATAAGATCCGCATCTATATGGAAGGAAATGTTGTACGTGCCCTCATCCGGGAAGACGACATTGGGCACCTGGATGACCAGCTCGACCACCCGACGCGGGTCGTCCACGGAAACCTTCCCGCCCGCGGAGAAGATCACCTGCTGGCTGCGGTCAAAAAGCAGATTGAGGGAAAACGTATGCTCGCCGCTGATGTTGGTTACGGCGGCGTAGATGAACCACGGGGGAAGGGCGGCGGGGACCTGTCGGACCGTGAACTGCGTAAAGGTGCCGATGATCCCCTTTTTCTGGTTATCCTCCGTGACGACTCGGTCCGCTATGAGAAGCGCAACGAACACCGGCTCAGGCATTTTCAATCCAAGGGAACGCGGAGAAACCCCTTATGTGGCCGCAGGGGCCGCGGGAGCGGCAGCAGCGGCTGCGCCGACAAAGGCCTCCGCTTCCGCCTGGTACTTGCCATGGCTCAGCGCGGCCTTGCAGGTCTTGCAGACCTTGATTGTCTTGTCTTTCACCTGCGCTTCATAGACGACTTTGACAGCCGTCCGCTTGCAAAGCGGGCAGAGGCCCCTGCCCTGCCGCACTTGACCCTTCAAACCCTTTCCACGGTGGCTTTTTGCCATTCATTCACCCCAAACGAAACAGAAGTGGCCGCATCATAGCGGCCACCGGCCTCAGAGTCAAGTGATGCACGGCCTCTCTGTGAAGGAGGGCCTCTCCTTGAGGCAAGCGGGGCAAGGAGATCCGTAGAGATGTTGGGAAGCGTCTACGGGAGGAGCGATGACGGGGCGCCCTTGGCCCCCGGGTGCAGCCGATACAAGGCCCCTGCGCCAGGCCCGTTTGCTTTTCGATCATCCGCTCCGGAAGAGATGACATACAGGTCCCGCAAGTCTTGCCCGCCGAATGCAATCCCGCTGAGGAGCTTCGTGGTGAAGTACGCCCGCTGGTCTTCCTTACCGGCAGGAGACAGCCGCAGCACGCAGCTTCCGCCCCAGACTGCAACCCAGAGGAAGCCTTTCGCGTCAACGGCAATACCGTGTGGGACGCCCAGGGACTCCGGCACCTGAAAGATTGCCTCCCGGCCGGCAAACGCGCCGGTTCACTGTCACACGCAAATCGCATGATCTCCCGGCTGGCAGCGTTGGAGCAGTACAGGAAGCCTCCACCCGGATCAAAGCCAAGCCCGCTTGGCCTGCCAAGGCCCGTCAACACTTCCTCGGTCCCCCCAGCGCTCACCCGGTAAAGGTTTGCTGATCTGGCCGCTGCTGATCGCGCTGCGTACAGCAGACGGCCTTGCCGGTCCACCGTCACGGCGTCGAGCTGGGCCCCGGGGCTCCATGACAAGCGCGTCTCGAGAGGCCTCAGCACGCCGCCTTCGAGGACTTTCAGCATTCCGTCAGCCATCAAAAGAAGAACGCTGCCGTCTGCACGCGGGACGCCTTGGAGCACCTTCTCACCCGTGGCTACTTTGGCTGCCTTTGAAGCAGCGGGGTCGTAGGAATACAGCGCGCTTTCGTATGCATCCGTCCAGTACAAGAGACCGGACGCTGGCTGCCAGAAGGGACCAACGCCAAGCCTGCATGCCTGGTTGCCAACGAGCTCGGGAATCGAAGAAGGCGGCCTCATCGTCATGCCTGGACGGACGGGGCAAACGGTGCTGCGGGAGACGTCCCGCCGGGGGTTGGCGGGGCTGCTGGAAACGTCCCACCGGGGGTTGGCAAGGACGCCGCGCCTTCTTCACCCATGCGCGCCTTGAGGTAATCCGCGCGAGTGACAAGCCCGGCAACTTTCCCATCCTCAACGATGGGAAGCGAGAATATCGTGTGGGAGAAAAAGATGTGCTCCAACTCTCTCAGCGTGGTGCACGCAGTGGCGCTGATCACTTTGCGCGTCATGTACGCGCGCACCGGCGCTGTCATCTTGCCGGCGCTGCGGCCCTTGCTGATGTCGCGCAGAGTGAGGAATCCGCAGAGCCGCCCCGTGCCGTCCACGACAGGCGCCCCCGTGCGGTCCACCCTCTCCAGGAACTCGGAAGCTTCCCGCAGCGTCCAGGAATCCCGGGCCACGTGCACATCGTCTCTCATGATCGAGCGCGCTGTGGCCGCTTCGTCCAGCATGGCTTTCAGGTAGGCCTGCAGGGCATGGAAAGTCTTGCGGCCCGGCTCATTCTTCAGCAGGGCGGAAGAGGCTTGGGAGTGCCCTCCCCCTCCGAAGGCGGCGAGTATCCGCCCAAGGTCAATGCGATGCTGCTGGCTTCGGGCAATGATGAGCGAGTCCCTTTCCTTCATGAAATAGAACACGGAGAAGATGGCGTCGGGATTCTCCACCTCGAAGACCTTCTCCACCACGGCTGCAAGCCCGCCGACCTGCTGACCCAGCTCCATGTACGTTGTGACGATCTGGTGGCCGTGCAGGGTCTGGTAGGTGAGCCGGTTGAGGATCTCGTGGAAAAGCGATATTTGAGCCTCATCCTTCAGCGGCTGGAGAAAACTCTTCACCAAAGAGACGGATGCTCCCTGGGAAACGAGGTAGCCCGCCACCTCGAAATCCGCGAGCGCTACGTTCTCATGAGTGAAGCTGCCTGTGTCCGCGTAAATGCCGGTCAGGGCGATTGTTGCCTCCTCAGGGGTCAGCTGGATGCCGCGGCGCATTGCCTCCAATCCAAGAAGGGTCGTATTGGCGCCAACGCTTCCCTCATGGATAACCGCGCCGGGGATGTCCGAGGAATCCGCGGGGTGATGGTCGAAGACATCGATCTGAGCCGGCAGAGGATCGATCCCTCCCAGGTATTCCTTGATCCTGCCAAAGGACCGCGTATCGACTACGACGATCTGTTCGACTGGCTGCTCACCGATCTCTTCGATCGATATGAGGTCCAACTGCTCGCCGTAGAGATTGTAAAGGTTGCGCGCAACGGGATGGATCAGGCGGCTTCGGACCCCGCGTGAGCCGGGAAACAGCCGCCGCGCCAGCGCCACGGAGCCAAGACAATCGAGGTCCATGTTGGAATGTCCGATGATCAGCCGCAGCGGCGACACCTCTCACCCATTCTCGACAAGAAGATGGGTATCACGCAAGGATCCGGTCACAAGCAGTGTGACCCGAATCCGAGGCAAGTTTCAAGGCACAGACCGCGGCTATCTTACAACCAGCACCTTGCGGATTTCATCGAATCCCGGTCCCACGACCCTGATGAAGTAGATTCCCCGAGCTACTGCGCGCCCACCGCGGTTCTTGCCGTCCCAAGCGGTTGTGTACTCTCCCGAAGACTGCGTGCCTCTTTGCAAGACGTTCACAATGCTTCCGCTGAGGTCGAACACCATGATCGTCACGGGTCCCGGAGCGTTTACCGTGTAGTGCAGGTAAGCACTCTCGCCGTTTGCGGGGTGGATGACGTTGTTTGTTATCGTGACCCCGCCGCGCTGCTGGACTACGGAATGCAGCATGTATTCGAATGGCCTCACATTGGCAGGATTTGCGGGGTCCGCCGGGAAAGCACAGGGCAGGGTGTGGCCGGCTCCATCGTTGAGAAGGAACATGAACTGGAACAGCGCCCCATCCTTGATTGCCGGGTTGTTCGCTTGAATGATGAAATCGCGAAGGCCCGCGTTCGAAGCAGACGACGGGACCAAAGTCGCTTGCGGGTCGGCGGGGTGCGCGCGATCACCGTTTAGGTAGCCGGCCCACCACAGGGTGCTGGCCCCGGTCGGGAGCCAGAGGTTGTTGAAGTCATATGTGGAAGGCGGGTTGATGTCCCAATACAAAGTGACGGCGGGAACGGGCACGACACCCAAAACCTGCGGTGAAATTCGCGCCTCAAGGAAAACATTTTGAGGAGGCAACCACTTGGACCCGTCGAAAACAGTCACAAGGCCAATCCCGCCCCGTGTCGGATCGCGTATGATGCTCTGGTCCTCGGCAAGCACAGGGGTGATAAAGCCGATGCCCACGTCGGAGATGTTGTGAACCTGCACAGCGGGTCCGAAGGCCGTGGCCGTCGCGTTCAACATTGAGCGATTTGCGTTTGGAGCCAGATTCTTGTCAGCAATTGCGTTTGGATATGGAGCCGGGTCCACGCTGGCAGGTGCGCCCCAGATTGCCCCGGGAGCTGCCTGGATGTTTTGCGCGCCAGCAAGGATGTCATTGACCGCAAGTGGGGTTGTGAACGTAATGACGGCACCGTGTGCGCCGCTCCCGCTTGTCTCCACCGGCCGCACTGCCGTCAGTCCCCCGCCTGAGTAAATGAAGCTAATTGCGCTGATCGAAGCGCCGAGGGCCGCATTTCCGAACACAAGCTCCGAGAAGTGAATGTAGGCTTGAGTTGAACTCAAGGCGGCAAGAGTATATGTAATGACAGGTCTGGCGCCCTTGGATGCTGTGTATACTTTCGTTGAAGTGGCAGTGTTGTGTTCCACCAAGGCACCGCCAACTGTCCCAATAAGAGTAGTATTGGAAAGTATCTGCCAGGTCGGAGTCGCGCTTGTGTCCTCAAATGATCCCTCCGGGAGTGTGACGTCAAAAACGTCCGTATTTCCCGCGGGAAGGCTGAAGTTGGCGGCTCCCGAAACCGTGCCGTATCCGTCCACCTTGACAACTATTCCGTTGAACGAGCCACCAAGCGTGGTTCCTTGTTTCACCTGGACTCGAAGGGTGTCGATTCGACTATTGTTGTTTTTGTCTATCGTCCAGCTGGCAATCACTGGAATAGTAAAGAACCAGTTATCGTTATACCCATCGTTCGTGCAATTCGGGCCTGGAGTGATGGATGTGGTGCTGGCCCAGCTGAGCTGGACGATGACCCAGTCAATCGTGGCAGCTCCTGGAACGCTGATGTACCACTGCTGGTTCCACGTGGGCGGATTGGGAGCTATATGTGGCGTCAAGCTGGCGTCATTGGGCGGCGGCACGCTATAGAGGAGAGCCTGGGCCGCGCTCATAAGCGTGACCGCATTTGCGGCAGTTCCGAGAACATGGAGGGTGGTGTTCACCGTCTGGGTCGTCGCCTGCTGGAACGAGATCGTAATGGCATGGCCAGCGGTTGTGGTGTCAGCCCAGAAGGTGGAAAAGGTATTGGTCCCGTTGACGAGGATCTTCTGATTGTAGAAATACACGGTACCTGCCCCAGGGGAGAATACCCCGCCGCCGGAGCTGTCCCAGGTCACGGTTGCGGGGCTTCCCAGCTGGTTGCCCATGGTTATGGTATATGTAGCGGCGCCGAAGTCCTGAAGTGTGCCGCTGCTTAAAGTCAGGCTGCTGATGATGACGAGGTTCGCTGTGAAGTTCGTTGTGGTGCCGATACCGCTCTTCACGAGGTTATAGAATGTCTCGGTTCCGGCCGTGCCCGTGATGGTGCCTGCGCCCGCGAACTGAACCGTGGATGTCACCGGAGTGAAAGTGCCTCCGTTTCGGTTCCAGCCGCCGTTCACCGTAATGGTTTCAGAGCCCGATGCGATCAACGATCCCGACAGATTCATGTTGTTCGTCGTATAGTTGCCGTTCAGAAGGTTGATGGTGCCCGAGCAGGTGGTATCTCCGGTCACTGAGACGAGCTTGCCGTTTGACCCATTGAGCGTTCCGGAGACTGTCGCCGCCCCACCGACCGTGAGGTTCAAGGCGTTCGTATTGAATGTCCACGAAGAGATGATGTCCAGGTTGCCGGAGAGCGTCAGGTCATCGGTGCTTATGCTCACTGCTCCAGAGCCGGCGACACCGATTGTGAGATTGGCAAGCTGGCTCGGCGTAAGAACCTGTACGGTTGTTGCGCCTGTATCCATGGTGAGAGTGGAGGAACCTTGATTAAAAGTTCCACCGGTTATTGCAACGTTGCCGCTCGAGGTAATGAGGTCCACATTGGCAGTGATGGTTCCCCCAGTCTGCGTCAAGCCTCCCGTTCCAAGTGTCACCGTCCCTGCCAAAGCTCCCGTTTGCGTGTACGTGCCGTTGCTCACCGTCAGGGAAGGCGCCTTCAAAGTGCCGGCAGTCTGTGTGATTGTAGCCTGTGCGCTGCTGATCGTGATGGCTCTCCCATTGGTCGTGCCGTCAAGAGTCCCCGTGCCAACAGTGATCTGGGCAACCGTGGCTGAGTTCATGTTCAGCGCCGTTCCCAAGACAAGGGTATGACCGTTCAGGTCCAAAGCCCCTTGCGTCATCGAGAGCACGCCGCTAGCGTTCGCAAGAGCGGCGTTGTCTCCAAGGGTGACGGCAGCTGCCAGCGTTGCGGTTCCGACCTGGATGTTGTTGAAGGTCTTCCCAGTGCTCGCAAGGGTGGTGGTCCCGTCGAATATGAATGTCGAGCCGCCACTGGTGAAGGCGGTCAAGCTCGCGGTGAACGTGACGTTGCCGCCCACCGTCACTGTGCGGTTGGTCACAACAAATGTCGACCCCGCAGTAGTTCCGATGCTGATGGCACCCGTCAGAGTCAGGTTATCAACGAGTGTCAGCGACCCTGCCGTGGTTGTGTTGCCAATCTCGATATTGTTGAATACCTTGGTAGCGCTCGTCAGACTTGTCGTCCCGTCAAACACAAACGTCGAGCTGCCGCCCGTGGTGAAGGTCGTCAGATTCGTCATGTTCAGCGCCGCAGGGCCCAGCGTCACCGTCACATTGCCCACATTCAACGTCGTAGCACCGCCGGTCTGGAACGTCAGCGTCCCCGTCAACGTCAGATTGTCCGCCAGCGCCAGTGACCCGCCAACGGTCGCTGTCCCGATCTGTACGTTGTTGAATGTGCCTCCTGCCGTCGTCAGCGTGGAGGTCCCGTCGAAGATGAACGTCGAGCCAGCACTCGTGAAGTTCGCCGGCACCAGGTTGGTCAGCGTCACGTTGCCACCCACCGTCACTGTGCGGTTGGTCACAACAAATGTCGACCCCGCAGTAGTTCCGATGCTGATGGCACCCGTCAGAGTCAGGTTATCAACGAGTGTCAGCGACCCTGCCGTGGTTGTGTTGCCAATCTCGATGTTGTTGAATGTGCCTCCTGCCGTCGTCAGCGTGGAGGTCCCGTCGAAGATGAACGTCGAGCCAGCACTCGTGAAGTTCGCCGGCACCAGGTTGGTCAGCATCACGTTGCCACCCACCGTCACCGTGAACCCGCCCACGTTGAACACTGACCCCGCAAACGTCCCTACCGTGATCGCGCCTGTCAGCGTCAGATTCCCTGCCAGCGTCAGCGACCCTGCCGTGGTTGTGTTGCCAATCTCGATGTTGTTGAATACCTTGGTAGCGCTCGTCAGACTTGTCGTCCCGTCGAACACAAACGTCGAGCTGCCGCCCGTGGTGAAGGTCGTCAGATTCGTCATGTTCAGCGCCGCAGGGCCCAGCGTCACCGTCACATTGCCCACATTCAACGTCGTGGCACCGCCGGTCTGGAACGTCAGCGTCCCCGTCAACGTCAGATTGTCCGCCAGCGCCAGTGACCCGCCAACGGTCGCTGTCCCGATCTGTACGTTGCTGAATGTGCCTCCTGCCGTCGTCAGCGTGGAGCTCCCATCGAAGATGAATGTCGAGCCGCCACTGGTGAAGGCGGTCAAGCTCGCGGTGAACGTGACGTTGCCGCCCACCGTCACTGTGCGGTTGGTCACAACAAATGTCGACCCCGCAGTAGTTCCGATGCTGATGGCACCCGTCAGAGTCAGGTTATCAACGAGCGTCAGCGACCCTGCCGTGGTTGTGTTGCCAATCTCGATGTTGTTGAATACCTTGGTAGCGCTCGTCAGACTTGTCGTCCCGTCGAACACAAACGTCGAGCTGCCGCCCGTGGTGAAGGTCGTCAGATTCGTCATGTTCAGCGCCGCAGGGCCCAGCGTCACCGTCACATTGCCCACATTCAACGTCGTAGCACCGCCGGTCTGGAACGTCAGCGTCCCCGTCAACGTCAGATTGTCCGCCAGCGCCAGTGACCCGCCAACGGTCGCTGTCCCGATCTGTACGTTGTTGAATGTGCCTCCTGCCGTCGTCAGCGTGGAGGTCCCGTCGAAGATGAATGTCGAGCCAGCACTCGTGAAGTTCGCCGGCACCAGGTTGGTCAGCGTCACGTTGCCACCCACCGTCACTGTGCGGTTGGTCACAACAAATGTCGACCCCGCAGTAGTTCCGATGCTGATGGCACCCGTCAGAGTCAGGTTATCAACGAGTGTCAGCGACCCTGCCGTGGTTGTGTTGCCAATCTCGATATTGTTGAATACCTTGGTAGCGCTCGTCAGACTTGTCGTCCCGTCAAACACAAACGTCGAGCTGCCGCCCGTGGTGAAGGTCGTCAGATTCGTCATGTTCAGCGCCGCAGGGCCCAGCGTCACCGTCACATTGCCCACATTCAACGTCGTGGCACCGCCGGTCTGGAACGTCAGCGTCCCCGTCAACGTTAAATTGTCCGCCAGCGCCAGTGACCCGCCAACGGTCGCTGTCCCGATCTGTACGTTGCTGAATGTGCCTCCTGCCGTCGTCAGCGTGGAGGTCCCGTCGAAGATGAACGTCGAGCCAGCACTCGTGAAGTTCGCCGGCACCAGGTTGGTCAGCGTCACGTTGCCACCCACCGTCACCGTGAACCCGCCCACGTTGAACACTGACCCCGCAAACGTCCCTACCGTGATCGCGCCTGTCAGCGTCAGATTCCCTGCCAGCGTCAGCGACCCTGCCGTGGTTGTGTTGCCAATCTCGATGTTGTTGAATACCTTGGTAGCGCTCGTCAGACTTGTCGTCCCGTCGAACACAAACGTCGAGCTGCCGCCCGTGGTGAAGGTCGTCAGATTCGTCATGTTCAGCGCCGCAGGGCCCAGCGTCACCGTCACATTGCCCACATTCAACGTCGTGGCACCGCCGGTCTGGAACGTCAGCGTCCCCGTCAACGTCAGATTGTCCGCCAGCGCCAGTGACCCGCCAACGGTCGCTGTCCCGATCTGTACGTTGCTGAAAGGGTTCCCAGCTGTTGTGAGGGTGCTGGTCCCGTCGAAGATGAAAGCCCCGGCGCCGCTTGTGAAAGTGCCCCCGGTAAAATCGACATTTCCGGCCGCGGTGACGTTGCCGCCACCAGAAGCGTCAAGGGTTCCCGGCGCGGTCAGGCTCCCACCAACCGTCATGTTATTGCCACTTAATTTGACCTTGGGACTTCCGCTGGGATACGAAAAGGTCCCGGTTACGCTGAGTGGCGCGTTCAGTGTCCACGTTCCGGCATTGGCGAACTCCAGATTTACGTAGGTGTTTCCTAGGATCAGCCCCGTGGTGCCAGTTCCATAGTACTCGACAGTACCCGAAAGCACTGGCGCGGAACCGAACGTGAGCGTGGCCTGACCGCCATCCAGCAGCAACGTGCCTCCTGCCTGCAGGGTGAAGCTGCCGGCAGCTCCGGAAGAAGTGAGGAGGGGCAAATTGAAATTCGAAAGGTCGAGGGTCCCGGTCGTTATCAGGATCGAACTAACGGAAACCGCTGAGAACAGCTTGGCAGGATTGCTTCCGCTGATAGTGACATTGTCCTGAGGGCCGGGAATATAGCCCAGGTCCCAGTTGCTGGCGACATTCCAATTGTTACTTGTCGCACCAACCCACGTAAGCGAACCCGCGGAGAAAATCCATCGGGGAGCTACCGCTGTCTTGTTGTTGCCGGCATTTGTACTCGTCGTGGGGCTTATGTTGTTCGCCCCGCTCACGCTGCTGTCTTGAACGTATGCATACGAGACACTCGATGTACCGGCAATGCTGATTGTCCACTGGCTGCCGAAGTTCGAGCTGAGCAGGGAGACCAGGTTCCCGCTGGTCCCCGCAATCGTCCAGGCGTTGTTCACGGTTGTTGTGTTGCCTGAGGTGAAATAGAGCGTTGCCCCCGGGACCGTGTTGCAGGTGAAATTGAAGAATGTGTTGGTTCCCGAAATCATCGCCGCAGGAGACGCAGAGAGGCCCGGGTGAAGGACATTGTAGGCGGTGGAGAGGCCTGTCGGAGCGAAAGTGACGGTAGTTGAGTTCGCTGTGGTGTTCAATGACCCGCCGAGATTGTTGGAGAGGTCGCCGGTCAAGGTGATACTGGCGCTCAGCGTAAGAGCTCCCGTCGCGCCAACCTGGAGGTTGTTGAACGACAGTGAATTGGAGTTCAGGGCTTGCGCGTTAGTCCCGGAGAAAATAAATGTGGAGCCGGTTGAGATGAACGTACTCAACGCGGCTCCCGGAGCCACAGTAAAATCAACGTCCCCTCCGCCAGCCTGGGCGGCACCAACGGTCACTGTTACGCCCGTCACGTCCAGGCTCGAAGTGACACCCCCTGCATTCGAGCCGCAGGAGATGGCGCCATTGGAGGACACATTTCCCGTCAGGTTGAGGGTAGCGCCCGAAACTTTTACAACCGAGCCCACAGCGAGCGTCCCGCTTCCGATCCGGATGCTATCAACCGACGCTGTACCCGGGGTGAATACAAGAGGAGAGCCGGAGGTCCCCCCGGCAAACGTAAGACGCGTTTGTCCTGGCGTGTAGGTGAGGCCTGTCAACGTGACGTTGCCCTGGGGCCGGATAGTGCCCTGGCCACTAGCGTTGATGATCCCGGTTCCGCTGATTGCCCCTGTTCCGATCGTCGTATTTGCGGTGTTGGTTGCCAAGTGAAAATCCAGTGTGCCTCCCGCCATGACGAGACTTCCACCGAGGCCGTTCGCGTCACTGAGGTAGAGCGTATTGTTGCCCGTCTTTATGTCTCCACCCGTGTTTATCGTCGTGGTTCCGTTGACCAGGATCAAGTAGGCGCCCCCGGTCGTCGACGTGGGGGCAACACCAGTACAATCCAGGGTCCCCGTGACAGCCAGGCTCCCACTGGTGGGCGCAGTTCCCACGGTCAAAATTACGGTATTGGGTCCGGCGCCCGCAAAGGTTCCCATTGTCAACGTACTGCCGGAGGTGATCGTAAGAAGGTTGTTCACAAAAGTCGCAAGGTAATTCAGAGAAAAAACTCGAGGACCGCCGCCGCTGATGGTCAGGTTGTAGAAGGTATGGAGGAGAAGCGGTATTGTGCCTGCTAAAGTGCCATAGTAGTTCACGGTGCCTTTCGCAGTGTCCATGGCCGTAATGGTCTGCGTTGGCTGGATTCCATCCAGGGCAATCGTTCCCGTATTTGACAGGGCTCCTAGGTTGAAGTTCTGCGTACCCATATCCACGACGTCTGTCGCTGTGCTCGTCGTGAGAGTTCCGGTCACCGTCAGCTGATTGTTCAACACCGACAAGGTGCTGCTGCCGCTTTTGGTCAGGCTGGCGAACGGAAAGCCGCCGGTGTCGACTGTCTGGGCGCCGGGCCCGCTAAAGGTCACTGTGCTCGTTCCGACGTTGAACGCCGTGGCACCGGCAAAGCTCCAGTTTCCGCCCAACGATATGTCGAAATTGTTAGTGGTGAGCGTTCCGAGGGAGAACTGAATGCTGCCGCCAGCCAGGGTTGCGGGGCCTCCCAGGGTCACCGTGATGGCGTTTGACACCTTGAAAAGAGCGTTAAAATTCGAAATTGAGCAGGTAAATGTCGTGGCGGCAGTGGCTTGCATGGTGATTGTGGCGCCAATGGTGCCGGTCCCCGAGAGGGTTACCGTGGTGCGTACGCCAAGGAGCTGCGCTGCTGCCGCGGTTCCAGCATTGTTGGTGCCATTAATCCCGCTGCCGCCTGACACCACAAGCTGAACAAGGTTTCCCGTGCTTCCACTGAGGGTATTGAGCTTTACGGTATCCCCGTTTGAGATCGTTACGCTGTCACCGTTGCCCGGAGTGCCGTTGGGAGCCCAGTTGGTAGTGGTTGTCCAGAGAAAATCGCCCAGTCCGGCGTTGTTGGTCCAGTTGTAGGCAATTGCGAAAATGGGAAGGGAGGAACAGACAAAGAGCGTAATGAGAACTGGCGTTCTTAGCACCCTGGCCAACTTATTTCCCTCTCCGACAGGAATATAGCACGATAGCGCTCAGTGCCCAACTGGCAGATGCTGGCTCCATCATTGCCCTGTTTGATCATCCGTCGATCTCCATAACATTTGAAAAATGCTGACATTCTGACTATGCTATCATTGTCATAATACATAAAGAGGGAAAATTGGCAAACTACATGAGATTTTTGCGGACTTTTTTCATTGCTCTCCTTCCTCTGGCGCTTGTGTTTTGCACTAATCCACCTTCTGCAACATCCTACTCCGAGATTGTCATTGACACCTACTACCCGCTCAGCGCAGGGACGTTTACCAGCCAGTTCCAATACATGGAGCTCTTCAGCCAGTCTGGAGTCGTCAGCTCAGCGGACCCCTGGTCAAGCCCGACCACGGGCGCGCTCGCCTCGGATATCTCGGGCAGCAATCCGGACGGCAATCAAGCGAACTTTGCCTATATCGACTACAAGCCCGCTCAGCCCCTGCCTTCCGGCACCGTCCTTTACATTCGAATCAGCGGGAGCACAACCTCAGCCACAGGCGCATATGCTGTAACTGTATTGACCTCGCCTACCACCACCTACACGTTCCCAGGCGTCATCAACAGCACGGACACGCCGTACAACGCTGGGAATAACCTTCCAACCTCAGGAGGGGTCCCGAGCAACCCTGCGGTTATCACGTTGGGCGGCGCCTTGAACAGGTATTTGATTGCGGGCGATGTCGAGTGGGTAAAAATAACGCTTCCGTAAGATTGTCGTATTTCTCTTCGTGGGGTATAATCTAGTCGATTCCTCCAAGTTCAGAGTCAGAGTTGAGGTGCCAGGCATGAAAACCACATTTGCGCTGATTTGTACCGTCGCTGTCAGTCTCCTCTTTGCGTCATGTTCCCCGACCCAGGTCGGGGTGGGGTCGCAGAAGCCCTCAACTCCCGCAACACCGACCGGTGGCACCGAAACCACCACCCCCCTTACAGTTGTGAATGATCCCTCGAGCAATCAGGCAATGTACGTTAATGGATCTGGTGTAAAGGTAGTCGTCCAGACAACGGCAGGCACGGATGGCCCTGCGGTCCGTTGCGTCTATTCATCCGGCTACGCTTCAGTCCAGCAAACGGGAGACCCTGATGCACTGCCGGTCAAGATGGTCGTTGTCGGCCAGAGGGATGACGGCAATGCCGGAGTGTGGGAGATCGATTCGGATGACAGCATCCATCTCGTTCAGAATGAAGAAACCGGCACAAAGGGCCTCCTTGCCCCCGAACAGGGCCAGTTTCCTGACGGCATGCATACCCATTTCGGATGGGTGTACCACACAACAGCCGTCAGCGAAGACGGCCGGATAATCGTCGGGTATGCAGAAAACGCCAAAGGGTTCACCTGGGGACGCTTTTCGATCCCTGCAGGAACGACTGTTGGGGTATATTGGAAAGTCCAGAATGCTTCTCACGGAAAGCATGTCCGTGTTTCTTCTCCGTTCATCATTGGCACATTGCAGACCTCGAGCAAGCCACGGAGCTTCCATCCCCACTGGGCCATGCCGTTTCCCAGCTTCCTGACGCAACTGAAGATATTCTTCCTTGACAGGCTGCAGTCCTATTTGATCATGGCAACAGCCGTTCATTTCGATAAAGCGAACAATGACTACGTCGTCACGGGGACCGACCAGGACGGGGAAGCCGCAAACGCGACAATCTCCCAAAATGGAGGGATAGTTATAACGCCGGTTCAATCGACGACCACGACGTATTCTGAGATCGTCATTGACACCTACTACCCGCTCAGCGCAGGGACGTTTACCAGCCAGTTCCAATACATGGAGCTCTTCAGCCAGTCTGGAGTCGTCAGCTCAGCGGACCCCTGGTCAAGCCCGACCACGGGCGCGCTCGCCTCGGATATCTCGGGCAGCAATCCGGACGGCAATCAAGCGAACTTTGCCTATATCGACTACAAGCCCGCTCAGCCCCTGCCTTCCGGCACCGTCCTTTACATTCGAATCAGCGGGAGCACAACCTCAGCCACAGGCGCATATGCTGTAACTGTATTGACCTCGCCTACCACCACCTACACGTTCCCAGGCGTCATCAACAGCACGGACACGCCGTACAACGCTGGGAATAACCTTCCGAACTCAGGAGGTGCCCCAAGCAACCCTGCGGTGATCACGTTAGGCGGGGTCTTGAACAGGTACGTGCTCGCAGGAGCAGTGGAGTGGGTGCAAATAACGTTGCCGTGAGGGCGCCATCAGGCGTCTAACTCAGGCTCTCGACTGAGGGGCCAACCCTACCGAGCCGCGTCCAGCTTCTTTATCGCATTGAATATCATCTCTTTGAACAGGGGCTGATTCACCTCGAGGGCAACGTCCACATTCGGCTTCCTGCCGGAGATCCCGTACACGTCCGCCACCGTGCGGCCGCGCGTCAACTCACCCGCCGTCTCGATCTCCACGTTCATGCGCCTGGTCTTTATGACTTCTGGCCGAACCAGGTGTGCAACGGCGTCATGGACAGCCCCGCCCATCAGGACAATCCGTGAAACCGCCCGGGCCAGCCCGGGCTCCTTGGGCAAGGCGAGCGCCACGTTCGTAGGCGGCCCCGTGGGCACAAGGGTGATGGGCTCCCGGGAGCCCATGGTGGTCTGGGCGATGAAGTCAACGGAATGACGGGCGTCGCCTTCGAAGCCCGGGTCCGGTAGGTCCGCGCCGTCCAGCCCCGAAACGCCGTGGATCATAGGGGCGATTGTCAGCTCCCGCAGCAGCGCACGTCATGAAGACCTCACTTTGCCGGGCCGCCGCGCGCAGGGTTTGCCTCAGAGGCAACATCGCTGCCGTGCGCCGCCAGTGGTCCCGGCGGAACGAGGCCGCCGCGCGCCCTCTGCGCTCCCGGTAGCCCCGTCCTGCCCTGCCGCTTGCGCGCTGCCTGCCCAGCGTAGATGGCCAGCGCAATCACCGTGGCCAGGTACGGGATCATCTGGATGAACTCGGAGGGGACTTTCAGCACGGCAAGATAGTTTGCCAGGGCGTTCACCACGCCGAACAGAAGGGATGACAGGAACGTGCCCAGCGGCATGTTATTGCCAAGGCTCGCGGCCGCAACGGCAATCCACCCCCTGCCCGCCGTGACGCCGCTGGAGAACCAGGACAGGTACCCCATGCAGAGGTAGAGCCCGCCCAGGGCGCCGAAGAACCCCGAAAGCAGGAGCGAGTACATGCGGATTCGGTTCACGTTGATCCCCACGGATTGGGCGGCGTCAGGGTTCTGGCCAACGGCCCGGATCCGCAAGCCCAGCGGCGTCTTGAACGTGATGAGCCAGTAGAGGACGACGGAGAGCCATGAGACATAGGTCATCACGTTGTGGCCGCTGAAGATGGGTCCCAGGATGGGGACGGACCTTAGCAAAGGAATCTGCACGTTTGGAAACACGAGGCTCGTAATGGAGCTGGAGCTGCCTTTATCGCCTGTCGTGATAAAAAGGAGGAAAATAGTGATCCCTGACGCAAAGAGGTTCAAGGCGATGGCGGCAAGCACGATGTCCGCTTTCAGGCGCAGGTGGAAATAGCCCAGCAGCGCGGCAATCGAGACACCCGCCGCAATCCCCATGACCAGCGCCAGCCACAGGCTGTGCGAGAATGCGCTGACCAGCACGCCGACGCACGCGGCAACCAGCATAATTCCTTCCAGGGCGATGTTGGAGGCGCCCGCAAGCCCTGACACTGCCACCCCGAGAGCCGGCAGGAGAAGGGGCGTCATCACACGGAGGGTTGCGAAGCCGAAATCCGTCGATATGATGGACTTCAGGAGCGGATTCACGAGAGCGTTCCCCGGCGGCCTGCCTGTCGGACGGTGACGTGGTATCTCCACTGGCTGAGGAACGCTTCCGCCGTAATGAGCAGGATGATGATGGATTGGATCACGATGACCATTTCATAGGGGACGTCGCTCATGAGGTTGAGCTGCTGGCCGCCCACGCGGAGATAGGACAGGAAAAGGGACGCGGCGATGATGAGCAGAGGGTGGTTTCTTCCGATGATGGCCACGATCACGCCATCCCATCCGTACCCGGGGGACGTCTGCCAGTCGAAACGCCTGTGGATCCCCATGATCTCGGTCATGCCCCCCATTCCCGGCAAGCAGGCCCAGGATGAGCTGGCAGAGGACAATGACCTTCACGACGTTGATTCCGCCGAACCGGGCGAACTTCTCATTGAACCCCGTCATGCGGATCTCGTAGCCGCTGGTGGAATGGTAGAGGTACCAGTAGACCAGCACGGCGCACAGGATTGCCAGGAAGGTGCCCGCGTGCAAACGCGTCCCTGGCAGGAACTGCTGGAGCCACGCGGTCTGGGGAAGATGGTAGGAGACGAGGAACCCCGCCTGCTTGTCCCGGAAGTGGAAATTGATGAGGTACAGGCCGACGTAGTACCCCACGTAGTTCAGCATGAGAGAGGACACGAGCTCGCTTGCCTTCCACTTGGCCTTGAGAATGGCAGGGAGCAGGTTCCACGCTGCCCCTACAGCGGCCGCCACCAGGAGCGTCAACGGGATGTGGAGGTACGCCGGCATGCTGGTTGACACCGCAAAAGCCGTGCCGAGCGCCGCGCCCAAATACAGGGAGCCTTCAGCGCCGACGTTGAATTGTTTTGCCTGGAACGCAACGGCTATGGCCAGGCCGCAGAAAATGATGGGGGAAGCGCCTTCCAGGATGTTCGATAGCCGGCTGCGGGAGAGGAACGGGGCAAGGAGGAAGGACTTCAGGGAGAAGACCGGGTCCTTGCTGACGATGAAGATCAGCCCGACGGCCAGCGCCACGCCTATCAGGATGGCAATCAGCGTCCGGATCAGGGTGAAATATCTCAGGATGAGCTTATCCACGCACGCCGTCCTCCCGCTGCACGCCCAGCATGTACGGCCCAAGGTCGGACTGCGCTTACCCGGGAAGCATCCGGAAAATGCGCCACCAGCCCCCCGTTGTAGATGACGAGGATCCTCGTTGAAAGCTTCAGCACTTCATCCAGGTCGGCGGATACCAGAAGGATTGCCTTCCCCTTGTCACGCGCCTCCGTGAGGAGGTTGTGCACCATCTCCTCGGAGCCCACGTCGATCCCCCGCGTGGGCTGGGACGCAATGATCGACTTCCGGGTTGCTGGAAAGCTCCCGGGCCACGACCACTTTCTGGATGTTCCCGCCGGAAAGGGACCCCACGCGGGTGCGCGCGGACTTGGCAAGGATGGCGAAGCGTTGGATCAGGTCGTTGGTGTGGCGGGTAATGGACGGCCAGCGGAGGCGCGGGCCCTGGGAAAACGTGTTCTTGTAGTAGCGGTCCACAATCACGTTTTCCTGGATGGTCGCCTCTCCGGCGGCTCCGTCTTCCATGCGGTCCTCAGGGATGTGTGCCACCTCCAGCTCCCGAATTTCCCGCGGAGCAAGCCCGCGAATGGGCTTGCCGCCAATGGTGACGGCGCCCGTTGTGGCGGAAAGGAGCCCGGTGAGAATGCGCACAAGCTCGGTCTGGCCGTTTCCCTCAACGCCGGCGATCCCCAGGATCTCTCCCGCTCGGATGTCGAAGGAAACGTTGGAAAGCGCGCGCACGCCTTCGTCGTCCGTGTAGGACAGGTCCCGAACGCTCAAGGCGGGGTTTCCCGTGCTCTGCGGCGGATTGATCCTTTCGAAGCTGATCTCCCGGCCCACCATGAGGTAGGCGATGTCATGCTCGGATATCCCGGCCGCCTCCCGCGTGCTGATGACGCGCGCGTCCCGCATGACCGTGACCCTGTCCGCGATCCGCTTCACTTCCTTCAGCTTGTGAGAGATGAAAATGATCGGTCTTCCCGTGGTTCTTCAATTCCTGGAGAGTCACGAAGAGCTTCTCCGCTTCCTGCGGAGTGAGGACGGCGGTTGGCTCATCCAGGATCAGAAGCTCCGCGTTGCGATACAGGGCCTTGAGGATTTCCACCCTCTGGCGCACACCTATGGGCAGGTCCTTGATCTTCCTGATCCGGCGGCACGTCCAGACCGTACTCGCTGGGAGACCCTCTCCGTGATTGCCTGGGCCTTCCGCATGTCGAGGATCGCCCGGCCTCGCACGGGTTCCACGCCGAGGACCATGTTCTCCGCAACGGTGAGGTCGGGGGCCAGCATCAGGTGCTGGTGCACCATGCCGATGCCCAGGCGGATGGCCTCATGGGGGCTCCTGATCCGCACCCTTGCGGCCCTTGTAGAAGATCTCCCCTTCCTGCGGCTGGCGCATGCCGAAGAGTATCTTCATGAGAGTGGACTTGCCCGCGCCGTTCTCCCCGACCACCGCGTGGATTGTCTGGCGCTCAACGGAAATGTTGACGCCGCGGTTGGCCACCACGCCGTCTTCGTAGATCAGCACGATGCCGCGCGCTTCCAGTATGGTATCCATGGTTGTTGCCTGGAAAACGATCGGGCGGCCGACACGGAACTGGCCGTACAGCCAATCCGCGCTCAAGGCCGCCCGCAAATCTGCTATTTGCCGAAGGCCGTGTCGACCTTGATGGCGCCGCTCACGAGCTTCTTCTGGATGGCCGCGATCCTGGCCCGCATGGCCGCCGGGAACCAGCTTCACGTAGTTCTCATTCTCCGAGAGGCTGATGCCGCCCTTCCTTGAAACCCAGGGCCTCTGCCGCACCGTACTTGATTGTCCCGTCCAGCGTGCCCTTGATTGCCCGGTAGAGGGAGTTGTCGACGTTCTTCTGCATGGAGGTCACGATGAAGGATGCCTTCACGGGGTCGCTGTCCTTGACCATGCAGGTACTGGTCTGAGTCCACCCCGATTGCATAGCGCTTCTTGTCCTTGGCGGCGTCCAGCAGCCCGAGGCCGGCCTGCCCTGCCACGTTGAATCCGATGTCGGCGCCCTGGTCGTACTGCGCCAGCGCCAGCTCCTTGCCCTTTGCGGCGTCCTGGCAGGAACCGACGTAGGACACCAGCACCTGGATGGAGGGGTCGATGTACTTGACGCCCTGCTCGTATCCGACCTTGAAGTCATTGATGACGGGGATGTCCATGCCGCCGAGGAAGCCGATGACTTTCTGCTTGTTGGCGAGCGGCATGCTGGAATTCGGTCACCATGGCCGCCAGAGCGCCCGCCGAGGAACGATCCTTCGTTCTGCTTGTAGAGGATGGAATAGACGTTGCCCAAACCACCCTTTCTCGTAGGTGACCGAATTGTCATAGGTGATGAACTTCTTTTTCGGGTACTGGGGAGCGTACTTCTCCAACGCCTCCTGCAGCTCCCACGTTCCGGCGATGATGAGGTCCCAGTCTCCTTCACACAACTGGGCGATGTCAGGTTCCCAGCGTGAAGAGTCATAGGTTCCTTCGATCACCTTTGCCGTGATGGGCAGCTCCTTGGCCGCCTTCTACACTCCGCGCGTCCGCAGAATCGAAGAACGACTTGTCCCCGAGGGTTCCGTTTATATAGAGGACTACCTTCAGCTTTGGCGCTGCAAAGCCCGCTGCTGAGCCGAGAGCGAATAACACTACCACGAGAACAAGAAGCCATTTCCTTTTCACTGAAGACCCTCCCTTTTCCAAGTCTACTGTTTCATGCCCGATGACGCGGCTCAGTATACGGTCGAATCCGGGCTTGTCAATGTCGACAATGAGCTGAACGCCGTCGCCGCGTTGGGTGATGGACGCTCCGCGCATGGCGTTCTGGCCCAGCTCCATGCGCATCCCCGTGGCCAGGGGCTGACCGGCGATCTTCGGGTCAACCAACCAGGCCGCGGCCAGGGGATCCGGCAGCATGGTGACTGCGCATGCCGCGGTTCGTTTCGATGAAGCGGAACACCGTTTGCTGGAGGTCAAGGACCAGCTTCCCGGATGCGGTTTTTTTCAGCCCAAGGGCTTCCAGCTCCGCCTCCGCGTGAGCCACGGTGAGAGTGGTGTCCCAGGTGAGCAGGGAGAGCGGGATGCCGGAGTCAAGGACGCTCTGCACCGCTTCCGGGTCTGCGTGGAAATTGAACTCGGCAAACCGCGTGACGTTCCCCTTTTCCACCGCCCCGCCCATGGCGACGATCTCCGCGATCTGTCCTTTCAGCTCCGGGTAAAGGTTCAGCGCCATGGCGATGTTCGTGAGGGGCCCCAGTGTGAGCAGCGTAAGGCCCGGGCTCTCACGCGCAATGCGCGCAATCCCTTCCGGAGCTCTCTCACGCTGTTCGACGATACGGGGCGCAGGCAGCTCCACTCCGCCGAGGCCGTTCGCCCCATGCACGTCAGGGGCGTGATGAAGAGGCTCGACAAGGGGTCGTGAGGCGCCGCGAAACACGGGGATTTCCGTCCTGCCGAGGAAGCTCAGGAGGCGCAGCACATTGTCCACCACGTTGGCAAGGGGCACATTCCCTGAGACCGTCGTGATCCCGAGGACCGAAACCTCGGCGGGGCTGGCCAGGGCAATCATGATGGCAATTGCGTCATCCACACCGCAATCAGTGTCAATCAGGACCTTCTTCGGGCTCATGGCGGGAGTCTACCGCCAATGATCGCGGCCTGCAAAGACGCGCCGCCTGCAAAGAGTTGCCTGCAAAGAGTTGACGGCCCGGCAGCCCGGCCCTATACTTTCCCCAGATCGGCTCGCTCCGCTGGACATCCATTTCCGTCGGGAAGGTGATGTGAATGAAAAAGGTAGAGCGGTGCCACCCAACCTTCAAAGCGTTGCCCTGATAGGCTCGTACGTTCCGCGAATGTGCGGGATTGCCACTTTCACCAAGGACCTTCGGGAAGGCCTTGTCGCGGTGCGGGCAACCCTGGACACGCCGGTGCTCAGCATGGATGACTCCAGCGCTGCGTTCGCATACCCGCCGGAGGTGCGCTTTCGCATCAGGGACAGCAACCCCCGTGACTACGTGCTTGCCGCGGATTTCCTCAACATCAACCAGATCGACGCGGCGGTGATCCAGCACGAGTTCGGGATCTTCGGCGGTGAAAGCGGCGTCTATGTCCTGGCGCTGGCGCGCCGGCTTCGCATGCCGCTGGTCACAACGCTGCACACGGTGGTGTCTGCTCCGACCCCTCAGCAGAGAAAGATCATCCTGGGGATCGCCGCTGCCAGCGAAAAACTCGTTGCCCTGTGCGAGACCGCGCGGACCATCCTGCGGGAAATCTACGGCATAAGCGCGGACAAGATCGCTGTCATCCCCCATGGGATTCCCGACCTGCCGCTCTCTGATCCGGCGGTCTCCAAGGCAAACCTGGGCCTCCAGGGCCGCACCGTGATGATGACCTTCGGCCTCCTGTCCCCCGGCAAAGCCATCGACGTCGTCATACGCGCTTTGCCCGCAATCGTTTCCCGGCACCCGCAAACCATCTACATCGTCCTTGGCGCAACGCACCCGTGCGAGTTCCGACGGGACGGCAACTCGTACGTCGCGTCGCTGGAAAGGCTTGCCGAGCGCTGCGGCGTGCGTGAGGATGTCGTGTTCCTCAACCGTTACATGTCCTCCCAGGAGCTGGCCCGTTTCGTTTCCGCCGCGGACATTTACGTCACTCCGTATGGAAACAAGGAACAGATAGCGTCAGGAACGCTCGCCATGGCGCTCGGCATGGGGAAGGCAATCCTCTCCACCCCGTACCGCTATGCGGAGGAAATGCTTGCGGATGATCGCGGAGTGCTCTTCCCGTTCGGGGATTCTCATGCGCTTGCGGAAGGCGCGAATGCCCTCATCGAGGACCCGGAGCGATGGGAAGCGCTCCGCGAGCGCGCATATGCGCATTCCCGGACCATGATTTGGAAAGAGGTGGCGCGCAGATACGTGGAGCTTGTCGAGCAGGTCGTTGAAGACCGGCAGCTTACTCCGCGTCCGTCCACGCGCCCCCTGAGGTTGCCATCCGTCTACGACGGGATACCCGAGATCAACCTCGGTCACCTGAAGGTCCTGACGGATGACAGCGGCATCATCCAGCACTCTCTCTACACGGTCCCGGATCGCACGCACGGCTACTGCACGGATGACAACTCCCGCGCTCTCATCGTGGCCATCCGGCATCACGCGCTCACGCGGGATGAGGGAACGCTGAGCCTTGCCAAGAGGTACATGTCCTTCCTGCACTACTCCTTCGACCGGCCCACGGGCACGTTTCGCAACTTTCTGGGCTACGAGCGGCGCTGGTCGGATGAGTCCCCGAGTGAAGACACCTTCGGCCGCAGCCTCTGGGCGTTGGGCACCGTGGTGGCTTCCGGATCCACGGACGCCGTGCTCCCGTTCGCTTGCAGGCTTTTCGCGGAAGCCCTCCCCAGCGCACAGCGGCTCATCTCCCCGCGCGCCTGGGCGTTCAGCCTCCTGGGGGCTTGCTCCTACCTCCAGCGTTTCAGCGGGGACGAGAATGCGCGGCGTCTGCGCTCCACCCTCGCGGAAAAGCTCATGAGCGCCTTCCGGTGCAACGGCACCGCCGAATGGCCCTGGTGCGAAGAGGTGGTCACGTACGCAAACGCGGCGCTGCCTCACGCCCTTGTGCTGAGCGGTTTGTCGATGCGGGATGACGCCATGGTGAACCAGGGGCTATCCTCCCTGGAATGGCTCGTCGGGCTGCAGCTCTCCGCGGAAGGGACGGTGAGCCTCATCGGCAATCACGGCTGGCTTCGGCGGGACGGGAGCCGCGCCCGCTTCGACCAGCAGCCCATCGACGCGTCCGCCCTCGTTGAGGCGTGTTGCGCCGCATGGCAGGCCACACGGGACACCCTGTGGCGGGAACGGGCACGCCGTTTCCTGGGATGGTTCCTGGGAAGCAACGACACGCAGTCCGCGCTCTATGATTCCTCCACGGGGGGATGCCGCGACGGCCTCTCCCCGAACGGGCCCAACCTCAACGAGGGCGCGGAGTCCACCTTGTCATGGCTGGCGAGCGTCCTGGCTTTCCATCAGCTTGAGCAGGACGGGGAGCGGTCCCGGCAATGAAGCGCGCACGGATGGCTCTCGGCACCACGCAGTCGCGCGTGGCCGTGCACCGCGGCATCACCGTCCGGCACGTGCCGGTGCAGCTCATCGGAGACGCCCGGCGCAGCATCATGCTCCCGTTCAACATGGGGGGGCACCACGATCTGCAGTCCGTGTTCACGTATGTGGAGGGCTTGACGGACCAGGAGGTGGCCATCAATCTCGTCTCCCTGGTGGCGGAGTTCCGTAACAGGCATGAACGCTTCGAAGAGCTTCTCCAGGAGCGCTACGATAGCGCGGCGCGGATCAACGGCATGCATGACAAGCTCTCCCGGGAAAGGCGGCTCCTGATTGGGGCCTACTTCACCATGGAGTACTCCATTGAAGCGGCCGCCTTGTTCAATCCGTCCATCGTCCCCCACCCTGACCAGCGCGGCGCCCCTCGCGGAGGGCTGCGCTTCATCATGAGCCTGCGCGCGGTGGGAGAGGGCCACATCTCCACCACGGTGTTTCAAACGGGAACCATCTCCGCGGCGGGGATATTCCGGCTTGATCCGCAGACGGGGAGATCGGCGAGCCCTCGGGTGGTGCCGGATGCCCGCTACAAGAAGGACCTCCTGCGGCGCAAGCTTTGCGAGATGGGGATTTCCTGCGAAAAGGCAGACCTGATCTTCGCGCGGCTTCCCGAGCTTTTCACGCACGCTGAGCTTGACGCCGCCACCACCGCGGTGCTGGCCGAAAATGGGGAAGACCCCCGGCTTTCCAACTCGATATCGATGCTCGAATGGCTCGTGAGGGCCAATTACCGCCTCCAGCTGCCGCCGGAGGACGACGTGCGCGACCTGGTCCTCTTCCCCCGCAGCGACAGCGAATCCCGGGGCATCGAGGACATGCGGCTGGTTCGTTTTCTCGATGACAACGGATCCGCCACCTGGTTCGGCACGTACACGGCTTTCAACGGGCAGAACATCCTTCCCATGCTCATGGAGACCCCGGACTTCCGTTCGTTCTGCATCCATACCCTCAACGGGGCGTGCGTGCAGAACAAGGGGATGGCGCTTTTCCCGCGGCGAATCGGCGGACACTACGCAATGTGCTCCCGGATCGACGGCCGCAACCTCTACCTGATGTTTTCCGACCTCATTCACTTCTGGGAGACCGCCATCATCCTTGCGCGGCCCGCGTATCCCTGGGAGTGGCGGCTCATCGGCAACTGCGGCTCGCCGCTTCAGACCCCCGAGGGATGGCTCCTCATCACTCACGGCGTGGGACCCATGCGGCGCTACAGCATTGGGGCCATGCTCCTTGATGAAAAAGATCCGCTTCGCGTCCGGGGCAGGCTCAAGGAGCCGCTCATAGCCGCGGCGGAGCAGGGCTCGCGCGGATACGTGCCGAACGTCGTCTACTCCTGCGGCTCCCTCATCCACGGAGAGCGTCTTTTCCTCCCGTATGCCGTCTCCGACTCGGCCACGCGCATTGCCATTGTCCGCCTGCCGGAGCTGCTCGACCAGCTCCTGCGTGACGGCCCCTGAAGCATCCGCTTCCCCCACACGCGTCACCAAGCCCGCCGGCCCTCGCCCAGGAGGCCGTCATCTTTCTCTTGCCTTTTCCGCTAAATCCGCTATATTCGTATTATCTGATTTTTCTGATTTTACGGAACAGGACAACAAACGATGGCGAAGAATGCAAAGGCGGAGAGCTGTTGCTCCGTGGACGCCGTGGTGACCGTGGACGCCCGCGGGCAGATCGTCCTGCCCAAGGAGCTGCGCTCCGCGGCGGGGATCAAGGCGGGAGACAAGCTTGCCGTTGTGACCATGCAGAGCGGGGGCAGGGTGTGCTGCCTTTCGCTCATGAAAGTCGAGCAGCTCGCGGGCACGGTGAGGGAAATCCTTGGTCCCGTGGCTCGTGAGCTGGCCGAATAAGCCTGCCGAACGATGAATCACACGTTCGGCGAGATTGTCGACAAGGAGGTGCGGCGTGGCAACTGACATGAGGGCGGAGGTCCGAAAGCATTACGCTCAAACTGCCCGGGGGGCAGGTGCCGGGTGCGGCCCCTGCTGCGGGAGCAAAGCGAAGTCCTCACAGAGCGAGCGCGTGGGATATGACGGCAGCCAGCTTGCCAGCATCCCGGTGGAAGCTGACCTGGGCCTGGGGTGCGGAAACCCGACGGCGCTGGGAGAGCTTCGCCCCGGTGAGACTGTCGTTGATTTGGGCTCAGGAGGCGGCATCGACTGCTTCCTCGCCTCATGCAAAGTCGGGCCTGAGGGCAAGGTGATCGGAGTGGACATGACCCCTGAGATGCTGGACAGGGCCAGGACAGCGTCACGCAAGGGCGGCTACGCAAACGTCGAGTTTCGGCTTGGGGAGATCGAAAGCCTGCCTGTCGCTGATGCCAGCGCTGACGTGGTGATCTCCAATTGCGTGATCAACCTTTCCACGGAGAAAGCCCGCGTGTTTCAGGAAGCATATCGAATCTTGAGGCCGGGCGGCCGCGCCATGATCTCCGACATCATGTTGTTGGAGAATCTTCCGGAAAAGTTGAAGACAAACGCAGCGCTGTTTGCCGGATGCGTCTCAGGGGCAATCCTCAAAGAGGAGTACCTGTCGATGATGGAGAAAGCAGGCTTCACCGAGATCACGGTGGAGCGGCAGAAGGAAAGCTCTGACATGGTCGGCCCGGAGGACGAAGAGCGCTTTCTTGCACAGGCTCCCGATATGTCCGCCGAGGAGCTTCGCAAGATTGGCAAGGCCGTCGTGAGCGTCCAGCTTACGGCGCAAAAGGCCCGGTAAATCCTACAGCGAGCCCCAGAACTCCAACTTGGAAAGCACCAGGGCCGCTATCGTCAGGATGGCGGCCGCTGCGAAAATGGGAATTGCCCGTGTGACTTCCCTCCTCACGCCGGAGGGGCTCGTGAAAGTCGTGGCCCCGGTGAACGAAAGCGCCAGGGCCGCGGCAGCGGCTGGAAAAAAGATCCAGCAGGCAACCAACCGGTACGGGTCCATTCCCCGTGCAAGTCCGGCGCCGTGAAGCAGGGCGCCGTTCACGAGAGCGCCAACCAGCCATCCCTTGGCGGTGAAAGCTCGAAAGGGAATCCAAGGAAGAAGCAAAGGCACGATGACGGAGCCGGAAAACACCGCGGCCAGTCCGAGAGCGAACAAGGGCCAGACCCCCACCCACGCCATCTGGAGAACCACGCCGCCGGGCGCAAGTCCTGCATACAGGATGGCGACGAAAGCGAATATGAGGAAGCGTTTCAGCGACTCTCCCAGCTCCATCGGAGCCAGGAGCAATCGATCATGGAAAGTGAACCTGACCTTTCGCATGGCAGCGGAGGCCCTTCCGTCCGCAAGGTACGCCGGAAGGTCCCGTGAACGTACAGGACCGAATCGGACATGGAACCCTGCCTGTTCCTGAACGGCGCTCGCTTTGACCCCGGCGGCCCCCAGTTGCGGCAGCGTCAATTCCCGGTGCTTCACCACCTCCGCCACCCTGGTCCTGGCCAACCGGGCAACAAGCTCTTCCGTTCCGAAGGTCCCCTGCGCCGCGGCGCACCACACGTTGATCCCGAGGGTTTGAAGCACGATGATCCAGCAGTCCGTTCCCTTGAGATCTCTGCGCAGCACGTCGAAGGAGAGCTTGTAGCTTGCGCTGACGACCACGGGAGAGTCCTCACCGGGGCGGCCCAGGGCATAAAGACCGGGCGCCACCTTGTAGCGCATGCGAAATTTGCTGAGCCTGCACCTGACGGCCCCGGCCCTGTCCGCGGCGTTCCACTGTGAGTCGATGCGAATGAAGCCGGGCGGCTCTCGGACGGAAGGGCCGCTTGAGGAGGGGTCCGCCATCATTGGGCGGGCACCACGTGCCTGGCCTTCTGCGTGCGCCTGCGGAAGCCAAGGAGCCCGGCGAACGACCCGGCGGAAAGGAACAGCAGCCCGGCGCTCAAGAGGAAAACCGCGCGAAACCCCGCGGCGCGGATGAGATACCCTCCCCAGAGGGCGGATGCCGCGAGCCCGAGCGTGCTTGCCGTGTTGGCCGCCCCGGACATCAGAGCGCGGTACCTCGTGGCCACGCTGTCGAGAATGAACACCTGCATTGCAGATTCGTTCAGGGAGTTCGCCGCGGTCATCCCTGCCCACCCGATGGCGGCAGGCTGCCAGTTGCGGACAATTGCGAGAGGAAGCACGGCAAGCCCCATGGCGACAAGCCCGGCCAGCGACGTCCGTCCCGCCCCCCATTTCCTTGCGATGATCGGCATCAGCGGGGTGCAGATGATGGAGGCAATGGCGGAGATGCTGACCAGAAGGCCGATGGAGGTTGTCGGCAGATGGAGGGCGGTGTCCAGGTAGACGTTGAAGAACGTGATGACCCCGCCGTACCCGCATTCGCGGAGGAATCGAACGATGACAATAACGGCAATCAGGCCCAAGGGAATCCGGGAAATTGCCCGAGGATCCGCTTTCTGCTCTCCCTTGCCCGTTTCCCGGAAAAACCACAGCAGGATCATGCCGGGGCTCAGGATGACCACGGCGGCCCAGAGGGCGAGCCCATACGGCATTGGCGAGGAAAGGCGCACGCGCGTTACCGCCGCGAACAGGTTGGGAAGGAGGCCGCCGCACAAGCTGCCGACGAAAGTAGTCAGGGAGATCATGGTCCCGTTGAACGCGAAAGCATAGGTGCTGGCTTTGGGCTCGACCGCGCCCATGAGCGCGGGGTTGGAGTTGACGATGAAGACCGCGGCCCCAACGGCGCTGATGACGCGGGAAACCGCGAGGATGGAGATGCGCGCTGACGGGCCAGGGATGAAGATGACCGCGGGCGCCATGGCCCAACCAAGGAGCGCAAGGGCTCCGCCGGTGAGCATTGCGCGGCGGCAGCCCAGGGCCATGCCCAAGGCGCCCGCGGGGACGCTGAACACCGTGACGAGGAGGTAGAACAGGAAATTGAGGTTGCCAACCACCACCGTCCCATATCCCAGGCGCACAAGGAACAGGTTGGTGAGAAGGTAGGTTATGCCCCAGTAGGTGAACCCGAGCAGCCCGGCCGTTATGAACAGAAGATACGCGTTGCGGTCAAAAGCGCTTACCGCGCGCAGCCAGTTGGTGCCGTTGCGTGCCACTCCTACCCTCATCGGCAAGTATTACCAGCGGATGCGGCGAAGTCAACTGCAAACAAAAGCAGCAGGAGTCCCTGGAGCCCCCCCCGGAGCAGCGGCGGAGCACCGGGAGCAGCGGCGGGCTTGACTAACATCGTTTTCATGGCTTCCTTGAAAGACATGCAGCGTCAAAATCCCGTCATCTTCATTTCCGAGCGCCTGACCGACGAACAACGCGCGGGGGTCATTCGCGCAGCCCCGGGCGCCAGGCTTGTCGCCTCCCCTGATCTCAGCTCGGACCCGTCCCTCGTGGGGAAAATCGATATTTGCTATTCCTCCCTTCCCCCAGCCTTCTGGGAAAAGGCGCGCAGCCTTTCATGGCTTCAAGTCAAATGGGCCGGCGTGGACACGCTGCTCGCGCTTCCGCAGGTCATGGCACACCCGGCCACCATCACGAACGTGCACATCCATGGCAACGCCATCGCCGAGCAGCTCTGGGGAATGGCGCTCATGTTGACCAGGAACCTCAAGCGCGCGGTCATCCGCCAGGAGGAAGGCCGATGGGATGAGAACCTTCCGGAAGGCCTTGCCACGCTGACGGGGAAGACTCTGTGCATCGTGGGGATGGGAAGCATTGGCGCAAGCTGTGCGGCCGTTGGCAAGGCGCTGGGGATGCGGGTTGTGGGGATCCGACGCAACCCGAGGCCGAGCGCGCATGCGGATGAGGTGGTCGGGCCAGACCGTCGGTTGGAAGTCCTTGCCCGGTCCCGCCTCATCATGGTTCTCCTCCCGGACACTCCCGACACACGGGCCTTCATTGGCAGGGAAGAGCTCTCCGCAATGAAGGGGGCCTTCCTCCTGAACGGCGGCCGCGGCAAAAGCATTGACACGCCGGCGTTGGTCGACGCGCTTCGCGCGGGGAACGTGCGCGGAGCGGGTCTGGACGTGACGGACCCTGAGCCGCTTCCGCACGGGCACCCCCTCTGGTCCATGCCGAACGTCATCATCACGCCGCATTACGCAGGTAATCACCCCGGCTATGATGAGGAAGCCTTCGACGTTTTCCTTGACAACCTGGGACGCTGGACGCGGGGGGAGCCGCTTCTGAACATCGTCGACAGGGGCAACGGGTACTGATGGCCGAAGAACCGCGCCTCCTCATTGGCACCAGCGGCTACTCCTACGATGACTGGGTCGGCCCGGTCTACCCGCCCGGCACCCGCAAGCAGGATTTCCTTTCCCTCTATTCAAAGCTGTTTCCGGTGGTGGAGCTCAACTTCTCCTACTATCAACAGCCTGTCCCGCGGACGCTGGAGCGAATGATTAGTACGACCCCTGACGGCTTCCTCTTTGCGCTCAAGGCACACCGAACCATGACCCATGAGATCGGGGAAAGCTGGGAAAGCGATATCAGCGCGTTTCGATCCGGGATCACGCCGCTTGTGGAAGCGAATCGGCTTGCGGCCGTCCTCCTCCAGTTTCCTTACAGCTTCGGCTACACCCCGGAGTCGCGCGAGCGCCTGGCCACTCTCTGCGGCAAGCTGGAAGGCCTCCCCCTGGCGGTGGAGTTTCGAAAGAGCGACTGGCTTCGGCCTCCGGTGCTGGAAGGACTGCGCCAGAGAGGGGCCGCCATTGTGAGCGTGGATGAGCCCAACCTTCCCCGGCTCCTGCGGCCAACCACGGAGGTCACGTCGGACCTCGCGTACCTGCGGTTCCATGGGAGGAACAAGGCGCAGTGGTGGACCGGAGACAACGCGTCCCGCTACGACTATCTCTATGATTCCGCGGAGCTGGGGGAATGGGTGGACCGAGTGAGGACCATCCTTTCCCGCGTGCACATCATGCTGATCTTTTTCAACAACCACTGGCGGGGAAGCGCCGCGCAGAACGCGCGCACGATGAAGGAGATCCTCACGCAGCAGGAGGTGCTCTAAGGCGGGGCTCGCGCGGCGGGCGCCCTTGGGCGCCGGGAGCCCCTGCCTTTAGAACCACTTGCTCACGAGCGGCGGCGGTACAAAGGCGAGGATTCGCTCCATGGCCTGGGCCGGGTCAGCCACCAGTGACAGCACCTGCCCCAGCTCCGGCTTGGCGAATCTTTCCTCGTAGAACTTCTGGAAAACCGCGGCGAGGGGCTCAAAGAACCCCAGCGTATTGACGAGCACGAAGGGTCGCACCAGGATGCCGAACTGGAGCTGCGTGATCAGCTCTGAAAGCTCCTCCAGCGTTCCAAAGCCTCCCGGCAGGGCCACGAACGCCTCTGATGTCTCCATCATCCTGGCCTTGCGCTCGCGCATGTCGGTGGTGACCGTCAGCTCGTCACACCTTTCGTAGGCCACGGCCTTGCGATGCATGAAGTCGGGTATGATGCCAATGACCCGGCCGCCGCTGCCGTGCACGGCGCGGGCCACGGCGCCCATCATGCCGACCTTGCCGCCGCCGTAGACGAGCGTGTGACCGTCCGCGCCGATCAGTCTTCCCATCTCTGCGGCCGCCGCAAAATAGGCGGGACCCACGGCGTCGCTGGAGGAACAGAACACGCAGATTTTCACGCGCTCACTCTACGGCGCCGCGCGCGGAGGTGGCAAGACTGGAAAAGCGCCCCTCCCCACTTGACGCAATCGCGTCATTTGTATATGTATCCAGTAACTATGAATAAATATTCCACAGGGGCGCGCCGGAGGGGCACGAAAATCGAGCGGCTCACCGCCATCAGGCGCATCATTGCCCGCGGCGCCGTGGACAGCCAGGAAACCCTCATTGCACTCCTGCGCAGAGAAGGCTTCGTGGCCACGCAGGCCACCCTTTCCCGGGACCTGAAACGCATGGGGATCGGCAAGGCCCCCCGGCCGGACGGAGGCTACACGTACGTCCTGACATCGGAAGACCCCGCTCCTGCATCGGACCAGACCTTCATCCAGGACTTCACGCGCGGCTTCCTCTCATTGGAGTTTTCCGGGCCCCTCGGGCTGATCCGCACGCTCCCTGGTCACGCAAACAGCGTGGCAGCGGCTTTGGACCACCTCAGGGTGTCCGAGGTGCTCGGCACCATTGCGGGAGATGACACCATTCTCGTGGTCCCGCGCAACGGCGTTTCCCCAGCCCGTCTCATGAAAGCCATGAAGGGCCGGATCCCAGATTTCCCGGAGGGCAACGAATGAAAACAGCAGTGCTTGGCGCAACTGGCTACACCGGCGGCATCCTTCTCCGCCTTCTCTCGACGCATCCCGAGGTGCGGGAAATCATCGCCGTCTCCTCCTCCCAGGCGGGCCAACAAGTCCGGGCTGTTGACCCGGGCCTTTCCCCGGCCATTGAACAGAAGATGGGCCGCCAGCGGAGGCAAGCTTGTCTCCCTGGATGAAGCCGTGAAGGCAGCCTCAGCGGGGGAGCTGGACGTCGTGTTTTCCGCCCTTCCGCACCTGAAATCCGCGGAGGTCTGTGGTCCCCTGCTGGGGAAGACCGTGGTGATCGATCTTTCCGCGGACTTCCGGCTCAAGGACCCTGCGGTCTTTGCAAAAGCCTACGGAGCCGCAATGCCCCGGCCTGATCTTTCCTCCCAAGCAGTGTACGGACTTGCGGAATGGCGCACGGAGCAGATTCGGGCCGCGGACATCATTGCCGTCCCAGGCTGCTACCCTACCGCGACGCTTCTCCCCATCCTGCCGCTTGCAAAAGCGGGAATCCTGGAGGGCACGGTGATCGTCAATGCCATCTCGGGAATATCCGGCGCAGGCCGAAAGGAAAAGGTGGACCTCCTGTACGTCGAGCGCTCGGAGAACGTCAACGCCTATTCCCCGGGCACTTCGCATCGGCATGCGCAGGAAATTGCCCAGGAGCTGACAGCCGCAGACAAGGCTTTGTCCCTCTTGTTCACGCCTCACATGGCGCCGCTGCGGCGAGGAATGGCGGTGACAACGGTGGCGAGGCTCGCGTCCTCCATCTCTTCGGAGGCGGTTGCCGGGCTCTACCATGAGGCGTACGGCGGCCGGCCCTTTGTCTCCCTGACCGCGGAGCGGGTCCCCCAGACCCGGGACGTGTGGGGATCCAACCGGTGCGACATTGGATGGCGGATCGAGGACGGGCACCTCATGCTTTTCTCCGTCATAGACAACCTCGTCAAGGGAGCCTCGGGCCAGGCCGTGCAGGACATGAACATCAGGTTCGGCATAGACGAATGCGCTGGGCTCCCCTCCGGGGCGGAGCTGTAGAGTGAAAGGGAATCTGGTTCTTCTGAAAATCGGCGGCAAGGCGGCTGAGAATGAAGCCAACCTTGCAAGCCTTGCAAGGGAGATGCTCGCGCTTTCCGTGGACCGCAGCTTCATCCTTGTGCACGGCGGCGGCGCTGAGGTGACATCAGTTTCGAAGAAGCTCGGGATCACCACGGTATTCTCGAACGGAGCTGCGCCAGACCTCTGCCGCGGAGATGGAAATCGTGGACATGGTCCTTGCCGGCAAGATCAACAAGCAGCTCGTGCGCCTCTTTCGCACGCGCGGGCTGGACGCCGTGGGCCTGAGCGGCGCTGACGGCGGCATCCTCGAGGGAAAATCCGCCGGGACGCTGCCGGACGGCTCTCTTTCCCGGACCGGGGATGTCGTGGAGGCGGATGACAGGCTGCTGGTACTTCTCCTGGAAAAGGGCTTCCTCCCGGTGATCGCCTCACCCGCCATGGACAAAGAGGGCCTCGCCCTGAATCTCAATGCGGACACTGCCGCGTTCAGCCTTGCCGCCCGGCTTCGCTGCTCCGCGCTGGTCTTTCTCTCCGACATACCCGGAATCATTTCGGACGGAAACGTGATCCGCGAGCTTTCCACCGAACAGGCGGGAACGCTCACCCGCTCCGGGGTTATTACAGGTGGAATGGTGCCGAAGGTTTCGGCGTCCATCGACGCGCTCGGGAAAGGCGTCCAAACGGTCATCATAGGTCAATACGAGGAGCCAGGATCCCTGGCAGCGCTCCTCGATGGCAGAAAAGGAACAAGAATATGGAAATGAAAACACACGACCCCGCTATGGCAACGGACCTTCCGTTCCCCCGCCAGTACGGAACGGAGCTGCTGGTCATTTCCCGCGGCAAAGGGGTCTGGCTCCAGGATATCGCCGGAAAAAAGTACCTGGATTTTGCCGGCGGGATCGCCGTGAACGCCCTGGGGTACGGCAGATCAGACCTGGCAAAGGTTGCCGCGCAGCAGATGCGAAAGCTCAATCACGTCTCCAACCTGTTCACCACCGAGCCGGCACTTTCCCTGGCGCGGCTCATGCTGGCAACGGGACCGTACAAGTTCGCTTCGGTCTTTTTCGGCAACAGCGGCACCGAGGCCAACGAAGCGGCGCTGAAGTACGCGCGGCTTCATTCCTTGCGCACCAAGGGTCTTGGCCATGACCGGCTCCTGTGCTTCGAGAACGGTTTCCACGGGAGGACCTTCGGGGCCCTTTCCTGCACGCCTAGCGCAAAGTACCAGGAGCCTTTCCAGCCGCTGGTGCCAGGTGTCTCCGTTGCGCCGTACAACGACGTCGATGCCCTCAAGGGGATGCTGGATGATCACGTGGCCGGCGTCATTGTCGAAGTGCTCCAGGGGGAAGGCGGTTTGAGGACAATGACGGTGGAGTTTGCCCGGGCGCTGAACGATGGCTGCCGGAAGGCCGGAGCAATTCTTATCGCGGATGAAGTGCAAACGGGCATGGCACGGACGGGCACATTCTATGGGTCCGAGGGCGTGGGCCTCGAGCCGGACATCATCACGCTGGCAAAACCCATCGCCGGAGGCCTGCCTCTCTCCGCCGTCCTGATCCCTGAGAAGGTGGAGCGTCTCATCCACGCCGGGGAGCACGGCACCACGTTTGGCGGCGGACCGGTAACCACCGCGGTGGCGGCCAAAGTGTGGGAGCTGGTGTCACAGCCCGGGTTCATCCAACGGGTGCGCCAGCGCGGAGAGTACCTGAGAAAAGGGCTGGAGGCCTTGAAAACCCGGCAGAAAAGCGTGGGTGCGCTGCTCGGTAAGGGCCTCCTTCAAGGATTCGAATACACGGGAGGGGACGTGAAGGACCTGCTTTCCCGCCTGCAGGCACGGGGGCTCCTCGCGCTGCGCTCGGGAACGAACAGCATCCGCCTGGCACCGCCTCTCATCATGAGTGAAGCGGAAATCAGCAAAGGCGTTCAGATCATCGAGGAGGCTCTGGCATGAGCGAAGGAAACGGGATTCGATCAGGCATCGTCAAGAAAGACGTGAAGAAAATAGTCCTTGCGTATTCAGGAGGCCTCGACACCTCCATCATCATCCCCTGGCTGAAGGAAAACTACAAAGGCGCGGAGGTGGTCGGAGTCTGCACGGACGTGGGGCAGAACGAGGACCTGAGCGGCCTGGAGGAGAAGGCCAAGGCCTCAGGCGCCTCCAAGCTGTACATCATGGACCTGCGGGAGGAGTTTGCGCGGGACTACCTTTTCCCCATGCTCCGCTCGGGAGCCATCTACGAGGGGAAATACCTTCTGGGGACTTCCATCGCCCGGCCCCTTCAGGCAAAGGCGCAGGTCGAAATCGCCCTGAAAGAAGGGGCAGACGCGGTGTCCCATGGGTGCACGGGGAAGGGAAATGACCAGGTCAGGTTCGAGCTGGCTTACAAGGCGCTTGCGCCGCAACTGGTCGTGATTGCCCCGTGGCGAATGTGGAACATCCGATCGCGGGAGGAAGCCATCGATTACGCAAAGACTCATGGCGTCCCGCTCGGCAATATCACCAAGAAGAACATCTATTCTCGGGACATGAACGCATGGCACATCAGCCATGAGGGCGGGGACCTGGAAGATCCGTGGAACAGGCCGCAGGAATCCATGTTCCAGATCACGAAGTCCTTGAAAGAAGCCCCGGATAAAGAGACCGAGGTGACGATCGATTTCGAAAAAGGCATCCCGGTATCCGTGGACGGCAAGACGATGAGCCCGTTCCAGATCCTTACCACCGTGAACGCGCTGGGAGCGGAGAACGCAATTGGCAGGGCGGACGTGGTGGAGAACCGCAGGGTGGGAATGAAGAGCCGGGGGGTCTATGAGACTCCGGGCGGGACCATCCTGTACACCGCGGTCCGGGAGCTGGAGATGCTGACGCTGGACACGGACTGCCTGCATTTCAAGCAGAACGTGGCCCAGACCTACGCGGACCTGGTCTACGGCGGGAAGTGGTTCACTCCGCTTCGCGAATCCCTGGAGGCATTCATGGAGCAGGTGTCCGCTTTCACCACGGGCACGGTGCGGCTTGTCCTTTATAAAGGAAACATCGTGATTGCGGGGCGCAAGTCCCCGTACTCGATGTACCAGAAGGACCTTGCCTCATTTGGCGCAACCAGCTACGACCACGCGGATGCCACGGGGTTCATCAACCTTTACGGGCTTCCCGCCATGGTGGCCGCCCTGGTTCACGGAAAGAAATAGCGGGGCCAGCAATAACGCGGAGGGGCGCGTGCCAACGGTGCAAGCCGGCGGCGCGGCCCCTCCGCTATTGCACCAGCGTTCGGCGGGGGCCCGTACGCGGGTACGCAAGTGCGTGTTCGGCGGAGGCCGTGCGCGTTCGGGGGACGCCGCTAACGCCGTCGAACAACGCCGAAAAAAAAGCTTGCGTGCAGGTATAAAAGCGGCTAAAATCAGCCTGCTTTGGTCACGAGTCCTGCTGCTTCGGAAGTTTTTTCCTACCCGTTCGTGCTCCAAGAAACAGTTTTTTCGGAAAAGGAGTGTGTATGGCTGTGAATCTGTACGTAGGGAACCTTCCCTACCGGATTGACGAGGATTCCCTGCGTCAATTGTTCACCCCGTACGGTGCTGTTGAGACAAGCAAAGTAATCAAGGACCGACAGACCGGAAGATCCAAGGGCTTCGGGTTTATCGAAATGGCCAACCAGCCGGAGGCGGAAGCCGCCATCAAGGCGTTGAATGAAACCCCCGTAGATGGAAGGAACATCAAGGTCAACTTCGCAAAGCCAAAGGAACCCCGCAGGGGCGGCTACGACGACATGCAGTAAGGCGGTTCCGTCCTGAATCCGACGAGGCTATCCTCTGTGGGGCAGCAGGCTCAGGATGGCCTCTCTTTTTTTTATCGCTACATTCAGAACAAGCACAATCAGAAGGAAGGCGATCAAGACCTTGGGGAACCAATCCCCGAAGCGGGTGTACGGCGTGAGCGTGCGTTCTTTGAAGACGGGAACGTGCACCGTACGCCACGCCTGCTGGAAGAAAGGCATGCGCCCCCAGACTTCTCCCCACGGGCCCACCACTCCGGAGACTCCGCCGTTGGTGGACCTGACAAGCACGCGTCGGTTCTCGATTGCGCGGAATCGGGCCACCGTGAAATGCTGGATTTCCGATGACCACGTGTCGGACCACGAGTCATTGGTGATGTTGATCAGCATGTCAGCGCCGCGCAGGAGGTAGCCCCTGTCGAGATTGGCAAAAGCGTCCTCGAAGCAGATGGGGACGCCGAAGCGCAGGACGCCGCCGGCTCGGAGGGGAACGGAAAAGATCGTGTAGCGGCTCCCCATGAACCACGGGTTCCAGACCCCGATGACGTTGCGGAAAAATCGTTGAACGGCCGGGTATTCGAAAAAAGGAATGCTCTCTGCAAACGGGACGGGATGCATCTTGCCATAGGTGTCCACCACCTTCCCCTGCGGTGAAACAAGGATGGCCGCGTTCATGTACTCTTGCAGATCGTAGTTCACAACCACCACCCCGCCGAAAAGGATGGGGATACCAGTAGTTTTGAAAAACGGCTCCAGCGGATTGTTCGGCGGACTGAACGTATTGGTATTGTCCACCCAGGCGTTCGTGACGGAGCTTTCGCTCCACACCGCCAGATCAGGCGCGGGCTTGGTTGCGCGAAGGCCCTGCGTGGTGAGATTCATGTTGACGCTGACGGCTTTCTGGTTGGCCTTGCCGCCCTCTTCCCACGGATTGGAGTTCTGCTGGACCAGGAGAAGGGACGCCGTGGTGCCCGCCGGGATTGGAGTGGCCATACGAATGACGCCGTACGCTACGGCAGCGGCAATCAGGAAAACGCCAAACGCCGCCTGCCTGAGATAGAGGACCCGGCGTTCGGCGAGCGCGGCTTCCGCGATCAGCGCGTTGATGAGAGCCATGAAGAACGAAAGGCCCCATATCCCGGTAATGTCGACGAACTGCACAAGCGGGAGGAACGCTCCGGCCGGGTATGCCACCAGCCCCCATGGGTAGCCGAGGAACCCGATGGACTTGAAGTATTCGTAGATGCACCACGCCGTGGCCAGGAGAAAGGGTCTGTAGCGGGGGCTCAGGCGTGAGACTCCCTGCAGGAAAGGAAACAGAAGGGCGTTATAGCCGATGTAGCCCAGGACCGTGCCACCCATGGTCCAGAGCGTGTAGCCCTGGAAGAACATGAGCCAGTAGTTGGCAAGAGCCGTGGAGATTCCGCCGAAGACAACCCCCAGAAGGGAAGCGAACCCGAATGTCGGTGCACGAGAGACGGCGTAGAAGACGGGAGCTATGCACACAAACCCCAGCATTCCGTTCCCCCAGAAGAAGCTCTCATCCGGGGTGAGGCCGAGCAGGCGGATGGCGCCGCCGAAGAACTCGCTTGGCAGGGCCAGGGGAAGGAGGATGGACGATGCAAGTACGAGGAGCAGGAGCGGCAGCCGCGGCTCGGGTGACGGCCGGGGAGCCGGCACCGGGACTCTGAGAATGACTTGCCTTGCGATTGCCATTGGTTTCAAGTTATCGCAAAGGGTCGATCATCATCAAGACACCCGTGACGGCGAGTCACGCGCGGCAGCGCAGGAGAGCGCGGCGCCGCGGTGCGCCACACGCCGCCGAGCGTTGCCTGGGCCCGCAGCGCGTTACGCCTTGACACGCCGCAGCGCGTTACCCGCAGCGCGTTACCTTGACAGTAGCGGTCCCTGATGGTAGGCTCCGACACAAAATCGGGCTGTAGCGCAGTTGGTTTAGCGTACTTGCTTGGGGTGCAAGGGGTCGGCGGTTCAAATCCGCCCAGCCCGATTTTCTTCGCTTTTTCTGCAGACAGCTCCAGAGCCCCCAAAGCGCTATACTCATTTCCGTCTGACGTGACGGCAAAAGTTCTCCACCCTCCCCAAACGTTCCCTGAAGGGCTACACTTACGCGAGGCAGGCCACCGCAAGCGCTGGGAAACGTCGGGCGGTTATTGGCATTGTGCGAAAACAGAACATGAAGATTTCCCTGGCACTCAACGGGGCGGTTGACGGATCTCCGTGGCCGAAATACCATCAGGAGTAAGGCCGTTGGACCTGCAATTGGGACTCTGGGGAGGGGAAGTGATGGGGCTGAATGGCCGTGGCATTGTTCAGAGATTCGGGAAATCGGAGCATATCGTAGTCTATACGGGAGACTGCCTCGATCTTCTCCGGACTGTTCCTGACGAAGCCTTGCAACTAGTTGTGACTTCTCCGCCCTACAACATCGGCAAGGAATACGAAAAGCGCCTGAAGCTCGAAGTCTATCTCGAACAGCAAGAAAAAGTGATTGGAGAGTGCGTCAGAGCTCTTTCTCCACGGGGAAATATCTGCTGGCAGGTTGGTAACTATGTCGATGATGGTGCCATCATCCCCCTAGATACGGTTCTCTATCCCATCTTCGCGAAGTTTGGCCTAAAGATGAGGAACAGAATAATCTGGCACTTCGAGCATGGCTTGCATTGCAGCAGGCGTTTCTCCGGGCGTTATGAGACCGTTATCTGGTTTACCAAATCCGAAGACTACATTTTCAACCTGGACCCCGTGCGCGTGCCACAAAAATACCCGGGCAAAAAGCATTTCAAGGGACCGAACGCTGGCGAATATTCAAGTAATCCTCTCGGAAAAAATCCGAGTGATCTTTGGATAATCCCCAACGTGAAGAGCAACCATGTCGAGAAAACCGAGCATCCGTGCCAATTCCCAGTCGGACTCATTGAACGGCTGGTGCTCTCCATGAGCGAGCAAGACGGCTGGGTGCTTGATCCATTCCTCGGAACGGGAACAACGATAGTTGCAGCCGTTCGGCATGGCCGTCGAGGCGCGGGCGCAGAGGTGGTTCCAAAGTACGTTAAGCTTGCGCGGCATAGGATTGAGCAAGAGCTCAACGGCACCCTGCGCACCCGCCCAATGTTCAAGCCGGTCTATGATCCCGTTGAAGCCGGCAACAGCCTGACCATAGCACCATGGACAAAGAAGGTTGCAAAATGATGGAAGTTGTTTTACACAGAGGATGAAGATTGCGGAGACTTATTCTCACCTGAACGGGCTTGAATATCTCCTTGTTCACAAAGCCACTCTCTGGCAGGAAATCAAAAGCGTAATCTCAAGAGTGGATGCCGCGAAGTGCAAGACAAAGGTCTCAAAAGAAAAAACAATGAAAGGGAAGATGCTGTTCAGTCCAGTGGATATGAACAACGCTTTTAACCAGCTGTTAAGCAAGCTGGGTTGGGGAGAGAGCAGGGTCAGCTATTGGGTTACGAAGAGCGAGAAGCTTATCCGTAAGACGTTGACGCTCCCTCCCGATCAGCAAAAGCAGGAAATTATCGCTGCGGGAGAGGCGCCAATCTTCAGCTACAATCAGACTGACTTCGTGAAGGATCGTGTTGCCATCGAAGTGCAGTTTGGGAAGTACGCCTTCGTTGCGTACGACCTTTTTGTAAAGCATCTTGCCTTCTATATCGGGGACCACATCGACGTCGGGATTGAGATACTCCCCATGAAATCGCTGCAGTCGGAGATGAGCTCCGGCGTCCCGTACTACGAGGGGGAAGTATACAATGTCCTTCGGCAAGGAAGAGGCGTTCCTGCCGTTCCGCTGGTCGTACTCGGCATCGAACCGTAGGTAATTCCTGACGGGAGAGGCACGTCACCCGAGGGCCGCAATCATGCGAAATGAGAGCACAAGACTCACGGGACCTGGCCGCAGGCGGTAGCGTTCGAGAGTGTCCGGCCCGCAGGTTGCAGTCCCCACCCCGCGTTGCGCAGCGTCGACGGTGAGGAATAATTCAGGCTTGCGGATGAGATCACACGTGTGCCTGGCCTTCCAGAGCTGTTCCGCCCCGTGGTGGGAGGCGCTGAAATCAAACGTGGACGGCGAATCGATCCTGAGCCCGGCTGCCGGAGCACCGCCGCGCTCTGGCAAGATCTCGACCCAGCGCACGTCAGTGCGGTTGCCGTTCTCCTGCGGCAAGACGTATGGCACCTGCAGCGCATCCACGTCTGCCTGATAGGTTCCGACTGCCGCCCCGGCCTTGCGGTCGGAGTAGCACTCCTGCGGTCCACGGCCGTACCAGCGCACATGTTCGAGCCCCGGGGCAAGCGTGCACGTCATGCCGATCCTGGGCAGCTCGGGGAGGGAGGCATCCAGGTCGAAGAAGAAGGCGCACTCAGGGCCGGCGGCGGGGAAACGCCACTCCTGAACGAATCGTCCGAGCCTCCTCCCCGACCGCCCGTTGAGGTCATGAACGGTCTGTACGCTCGCCTGCCCCGGCCGCACCTGCACCAGTGAGAAGCGCGGGGCATCCAGCCCCGCGTCCAGCCACTCGTACATGACCTTGTCCTTGTAGTAAAAGGAAAAATCCGGTACCCCTCGCAGGTCCATGAAGAGCTTCAGGCCGTCGTTCTCCGTAGGGGCGCGCCACAGGTTCGGCACAAGGGGCGAAAGCAGGAGATTCCCACCGGGCCCCTTGAGAACGGCAAGGAAGCCGTCCGCGGAAACCTCGGCCTCCCAGCCAGGCTGCCCGGCCGCCCCCGGTGCGCGCGCAGCGTAGCCGCCCGAGGCGGGGCCGGCGGCGACGGCGACGGCGGGTGCAGCTTCGGCCATACTCGAAGGCACATGGCGCCGGGCGTGCGGCACCCCCATTGGCAACTGCTCCCACCCGATTCTATGCCCGGCTGGCGCCCAGGCGCGCGGCGTGGAGAGCAGGAACTCCAGGAAGAGGAAGGATTCACCCCCAGCCACCGCGGCCCGCGCCTCCGGCGTCCACGGCAACTCAAGGTCCAGCTCCGTGCTTGCCCCTGGCGGCACGTCAGGCAGACCCTGGGAGCCGGTGAGGACGCGCTGGCCATCCACCTGGATGGCCCATCGAAGCTCGATGCCCGCCAGCTCCGAGAAATCGTGCCGGTTGCGCACGAGGATGCGGCCTGTCAGCGGGTGCTCAGCGGAGGCCGCGACGGGCTGAAAAAGCTTCGCGCACTCGGCAAGGACAGGTTTCCCGCCGCGGTCAGGGAAGACCAGGCCGTTGCAGATGAAGTCCAGATCGCTTGGGGTGTCGCCAAAATCTCCCCCGTACTTCCAGTACTTTCTGCCCTCGGAGTCGAACGCCTCCAGTCCCTGGTCCACCCAGTCCCAGATGAAGCCGCCCTGCAGCCCCTTGTAGCGCTCGATCAGCGCCCAGTAGTCTGACAGGCTGCCGTTGGAGTTGCCCATGGCGTGGGAGTACTCACACATGATGAAGGGACGGTCATCCGTGGTTGTGGCGGCCCAGGCCTCCACCAGGTCGAGCGGTGGATACATGGTGGACACGATGTCGGAGACACGTCGGCCGCGCTTCACGGACTCCAAGGTGGGCCGGCCCGCGCCCCACTCCGGACGGGAGCAGCCTTCGTAGTGCAAGGGCCGCGTGGGATCGAAGGCGCGGAGCCATCCCGCCAGCGCGTCGTGGTTGGGGCCGTAGCCGGACTCGTTTCCGAGCGACCAGATGATAACCGAGGGATGGTTCTTGTCGCGGAGGGCCATCCGCATTCCCCGTTCCAGGAAGGCGGAAGCCCACCGTGGATCACGGCAGAGAGCATCATAGTAAGCGTGGCTTTCGATGTTGGCCTCGTCGATGAGGTAGAGACCGTACTCATCGCACAGATCGTACCAGCGCTCGTCGTTGGGGTAATGGGAGAGCCGCACGGCGTTGAAATTGTGGCGCTTCATGATCTCCACGTCTTTGATCATGTCAGCCAGGGCGAGGGTCTTGCCGTGGCGCTCGTCGTGCTCATGCCGGTTGACTCCCTTGATCAGCACGCGCGCGCCGTTGATGAGGAGCGCGCGTTCCTTCACCTCCACGCGCCGGAAGCCCACGCGGCATGCCACGTGCTCCGTCTCCCTGCCCTGAGGAGAGACGAGACTCACCACCAGCGTGTAGAGTGCAGGGTCCTCATGGCTCCACTGCGCTGGCGCCTCCACCGGCAGCAAGACCCGAGCCTCCCAGCGGGAGCTACGGTACGCGGCGGCAACCGTAGCCTTGGCCAACGCCACGTGCGCGCCGGCCTCTGGGCCGAAGCCGCCGGGCCCGAGCCGCTGCGGACCGCGCAGGGTAGCCACGACCATCCAGTCGCCGCGCAGCAGGGCGGCGTCCGCGTCCATGGGGAGACCGCCGCCCGCTGCGTAGTCCGCGGGCGCCGCGCCCACCGCCGCGCCCCGTGAGGGGTCGAATGTGAAGCCCAGCTTTACGGTGAGGTCCAGGGAGCCCCGGGCCGCGGCGCCGGGCGGCCCTCCCTGCTCCTCAGGAAGGGATGGGCGCGCGTCCACGTCCACGATGTATGCGAAGTCTGTGCTGTAGAGATACACGCTGCGGTAGATGCCGCCATACCACCACTGGTCCTGGTCCTCGATGAAGCTGGCGTCCGAGTAGCGGACCACCATGAAGGCCAGGAGGTTGGCGCCCGCGCGGACAAACGGCGTGAGGTCGAACTCGGAGGGGAAGACGCGTGTCCTTGGAAAAGCCCAATCGCTCTCCGTTGCACCACGCCTCCAGGAAGCTCTCCGCGCCGCCGACGTGGAGAACGGTGCGGCGCCGCTCCCAGTGAGCCGGCAGCGCGAAATTGATGCGGTAGAGACCGGTGGGGTTGTGCACTGCCGGAGTGGAGGGAGGCACATTTCCAAAAGGCATGACGACGTTCGTGTAGTGGGGCTTGTCGTGGCCCTGGAGGGTCCATGTGCCCGGCACGCGGATCTCTCCCCAGGAGGAATCATCGAACTGAGGGTCTGCAAAACACGCCGCGCCGGCGCCTCGTGGGACGGCGACGGGGTTCTCCGCAAGCGCAAAGCCCCACGTGCCATCAAGGCTCAAGAACCAGGGGCTGAGAGGTCCCGCGCCACGGGGCCCTGCGGCAGCCGCGGCCCGGGCCTCCTCCGCTCCCGGCCAGGGGATGAGGGGACTTCGCATGGGAAGCCTGCCCTCGCCGCTTGTCTCCGGGCTTTCCCAGGCGTGTCGCGAGTGAAAAAGATCAGCCGTCATGCCGTACCCCGTGCAGCTCGGACCTCCTCAGACATTACTTTACGGACCCCAGCAGGCCCGCGACGAACTGCTTCTGCATGGTCAGGAAAAGAATGAGCACGGGCAGCGTGGATACGCAGACGACAACCATGAGGGCGCCGTACTGGATGGTATACGCGTTCATGATTGAGGACATCGCGATGGGCAAGGTCTTCATCGTGTCCTTGAGGATGGTGATGAGCGGCCACAGGTAGGAGTTCCATTGCGCTATGAACATGTAGATGGCCGCCGAGGCAAAGCTCGCTCGCATTGAGGGTGTCACGATGCGCACCAAAATGCTCAGCTCGCTGGCCCCGTCCACGCGTGCCGCTTCCATGATCTCCGTGGGGAACAGCTTGAAGTTCTGGCGCAGGAAAAAAATGATGAACACCGACATGATGGAAGGCAGGACAATCGCCGTGCGCGTGTTGAGCAGGTGAAAAAAGCTGAAGAGCTTGAACATGGGGACCACGATGGCGATCTGCGGAAGGATGAGCGTCAGGAGGAGGATCCCGAACACCCGGTCTCTGGCCCGAGAGCGGTACTTCTCGAAGCCAAACGCGGCCATGGCGTTGATCCCGACGCCGAAGATGACGGTGATCAGCGCAATCAGGAGCGAGTTCGTGAAGAAAAGGGGCAGATTGTAGGCCGTCGTGGCCTGCTTCCAGTTGGACGCGAAATCCCCTCCCGGAACCAGGATGCCGCGAAGAACGTCATTCGGATTCAGCGTCGTGCCGTTGAGCATCCAGTAGAACGGGAACAGGCTCACCACCGCGCAGGCGAGCAGCAAGAGCCACATGAGCGCGCGGCCCGGCGACCACTTGTTGACAACGGTCATTTTGCGCTCCTTTCTCCGCCCAGGAGTCGAAGCTGGATGAAGGCCAGGATTCCGGAGATGACCACCACGACGTACGACATCGCGGTTGCGTATCCGAAGTCGAAGTTGATGAAGAAGGCTTGACGATAGATGTAGAGAGCCGCCGTCATTGTTTCATTCGCCGGACCTCCCTGGAACGTGAGGATGTTGGGCTCGTCAATGAGCTGCATGGTGCCGCTCGTGGAGGTCACCGCGGAAAAAAGAATGATGGGGACAAGAAGCGGAACCGTGATGGTGAAAAACTGCCGGGCCTTGGAGGCGCCGTCCACCTCCGCAGCCTCGAAGATCTGCGTGTCGAGGCTCTGCAAACCCACGAGGAAGAAGACCATGTTGTAGCCCGTCCATCTCCAGGTGAGGGCCAGCATGATGGTCACCTTGGCCCAGAACGCGTTGTTGAGCCAGCCAATGGGGGAGCTGATGACGTGCCCGCTCAAGAGCACGTTGTTGAGAAAGCCGTTGGTCTGAAGGAGAACGCGAAACAGCACTGACACCACTACCAGCGAAGTGACGCTGGGCAGGAAGATTGCCAGGCGCAACGCGCCGCGGAAACGCCTGATGCCCTGGTTCAGGAGAACCGCGAGCAGCAAGGCGAGGAAGATCATGATGGGGACCTGGATGACCATGAAAATGAAATTGTGCGCCAGGGCGGACTGGAAGACGTTGTCACGGGCCATGCGGACAAAATTGCCCAGGCCGATGAAGCTGTTCGACATTCCCTTCCATCGACGTGTCACGTAGTACAGCGACGAGAGGATGGGATAGGCCATGAAGACGGAGAAGAAAAGCACGGATGGGGCCACGCAGAACCATCCGAATCTATTGAGGTATCGTTCGTAGTCTCCACGTTGTGTCACGGCTTGCTCCTGACGGACCTGCTTTACAAAAAGGCTTCCGCCCCGCCCGGGAGATCCGGGCGGAAACGGAAGCCGCTGGAAAAAGCTGATTGGGTCTACTGCCCCATGACCTGCTTGTACTCGGCTTCGGCCGCGGCGATGGTGTCATCCACGCTCGTCAGCTTGCCCTGGAAATAGTTCAGCAAGGCGTGCGCAACAGCGTCACGCATGGGCACGTAGTTCGGCGTGTACTTGAGCACGGGGACCTTCGCCATCCATGTGGCGAAGTCCTTGTAGATGGGCTGGCTCTTGTAGAAGAACTCGTCCCGCGCCGTGTAGTTGGAGCCGCTCTGGCTGGGGAGGAAGGTCCCCATGGCGCCGGCGCCTTTGAGGATGGTGTTGTAGAAGGCCAGCGTGTCCGGCGTGGCGGTTGCCCAGACGGACTTCAGGAAGTCCACGGCCAGCGCCTTATTGGGGCTGGAGGAGAAGACGTACCAGCTTGAGCCGCCGTTGTTGGAGGCGTTGGCAGCGCCTGGCACTCCCTCGATCCGCGGTGTGGGTATGATCATGTACTTGCCGGCGTTCTCCGGCCTTGATTTCACGGTGCCGACCATCCAGATGGCGTTGAGGAAGCCCGCGCTCTGGTCACTGTTGATGGCGTTGACCCAGTCACTCCAACCGACCACGCTGTACAGAAGGCCCTTGTCGTTGAGCTCCTTGAACAGGCCAACGGATTTCTCAAAGGCCACGCTACGCAGGTTGAGGGACCCATCAGGCTTGAAGAACTGCCCGCCGGTGGATTGCACCACAATGCGCAGCATGTCGAAGTTGTCACTCTGATAGGCAAGCAGAGGTTTGGTTGTCTTGGCCTTTACCGCGACCCCGAGCTTTATAACCTCCGACCACGTCAATTTCTTCCCCATGTATCTGTCCGGATTGAACCCGGCAGCCTTGAGGTAATCCGTGCGCAGCCACAGACCGGTGGAGCCGGTGTCGAACGGGATGCCGTAAATCTTGCTGCCAACGGTCATGGGTCCAACCTTGTAAGCGGCGAACTTCGAGTAGTCAACACCTGCCGCCTTCAAGTCAACGAACGCGTCTGGATAGTCATGGAGGAACTGTTCAATGCGGAAATCCTGAAAGAGTGCGATGTCAGGCAGACCCGCGCCTCCCGCCTGCAAGCCGGCGCTGATTTTCGCCTCGATATCCTGCGCCATGTCAACGATTTCGATAGTGACGTCGGCGTGCGTCTTGTTATAGACGGCCGCCGCCTGTTTCATGGCGTAGACGTTGAAGTTGGGGTCCCAGCACCATACCGTGATCTTCTGCTGTGCAAAGACCACGGGCACGAGGGCCAGGAACAGGACCAGCGAAAGCGCTGTGACCAATCCTTTTTTCACGAGAGGCCTCCTTCTGAGAATGGTTCGGCACCCACAAGGGCGCGCCAGACAGTGTGCAACCACCCCGGCTTCATTCACAAGAGACAGATGTCACGGAAGATGAATGGTCCATCCAGGACATTTGTCCCGCAAGCTCTCAGGCGAGCCCGCAAGCGGTCTATTCGTGATAGCGGATCTTGTTCGCCAGTTGGATGATCTGGAACCGGTCCTGCACCCCGAGCTTGGAGTAGATCATGCTCACGTGGTTGCGTACGGTATGCTCGGCCATGTGGAGCTCCTCACCGATCTGCACGTTGTCGTAGCCTCGGGCGATGAGGGTGAAAACCTCCCGCTCTCGCCGCGTAAGACTTTCAAACCACTCCAATCGGCCTGCGATCTCGCGCGCCGGCGAGGGTTCCTCGCTGAGGACGCTCCGCATGAGCTTTGCCACCACCTGGGGCGAAATCTGGACCGCCCCCCCCTTGAGGGCGCGGATGCTCGCGATGAGCTCAGTCGGTGATATGTCCTTCAACAAGTAGCCCGCGGCTCCCAGCTTCAAGGCGCGCCGGACATACTCGTCTTCGTCGTATGTGGACAAGATGAGGATCCGGACTCCGGGCTGGGAGGCCAGGAGCCTGCCCGTTGCCTCCACCCCGTCCATGACCGGCATGTGGACGTCCATGAGGACGATGTCCGGATGGAGGGCGGCGGCCTTCTCCAGCGCCTCGCTGCCGTTCTTTGCGAGTCCCACCACGTCGATGTCCGCCGCATAGTTGCGAAGGAAGGTGGAAAGGCTCTCCAGGAAGAGGACCTGGTCGTCGACAATCAGCAGTCGGATCTTTTCCATTGACGTTGACATGACGTTGAAATCTCCCGCTACCTTGGATCCGTGGGGACTTTCATGGGCACCTGCACGGCCACGGAAAACCCGCCCTCCGGCGCCCGTCCGACGCTGACGCTCCCCCCCAGGGCGCCCAGGCGCTCTTCCATCCCCGCAAGTCCGATGCCCTTCACGACCTCGAAGGCCCCTCTTCCGTTGTCTGTGATTGTCAACCGAAGCTCCTCTCCGTCCACCTGGAAGATCACCCTGACGCGGGAGGCCTTCCCGTGGCGCACGGCGTTCGTGAGGGCTTCCTGCACGGTGCGGTACAACGCCAGGCTCAGCTCCTGGCTGAGGGCGTTGGGAAGGTTGCCGAGACTGAGCGTCACCTCGAGGCCGGTAATCTTGCGAAAGATGGAAACGATTTTGTAGATGGCGCGCGGTGCGTTGCTCACCCGCAGCGGCTCATTGCGCAGCCTGCGGAGCGCAAGGCGCGTCTCCCGCAGTCCCTCCTGGGCGGTCTTGCGCGCCGTGATGAGCACGTCAGTCAGCCCGGCCTGGTCGTTTCGAGGCATGCTCCCCGCCGCGTCCATCAGAGCAACGAGGTTGGTGAATATATAGCCCGAGATATCGTGGATTTCCCTGCTGATGCGGTTGCGCTCCCGCTCCGAGGACTCCTCGTCCACGGTCCTCGCGTAGCCCTGGAGGTTGAGGTTCAGCTCCGCGAGCGTGTCGAGGTTGGCCTCCTGGAAACGGAGCAGCTCTTCCTGCTCCTGACGGCGTGCCGCCATTCGCGCCAGGAGGGAGGCTGCCACGGCAAAGGCTGCCAGGACAAAGCAGTACGCAAGGAGCTGGTCCGGCGGGGGTGAAACGAGCACGTCGACGAGGCTGTTGGAGCCGAAGACGGCCGGGAGGGCCTGCGCGAGGACAAGCGCGGTCAAGGCACAGGCACTGATGGCCAGTCCGACGGGAAACGCGGCAAGGACGCCAATTTCCGTCATCAGCCCGACGCCAAGGACCAGCCGGGAGGAGAGGAATGCGCCGATGCTGTAACCGAACACGATGAGGAGGTAGGTCCGCAGAAGCAGGACTGCATAGAGCCACAGGCCAGGACGCAGGAACAGGGCGAGCAGGCTCACGGCCGCCGAGGCCGCAATGCAGCCGAAGTAGGTTTCGGGAAAAAAAGCGTGCGTGCTCTGACCGGCTGAGGCCGCCCGGAAAAACGCGGCGCTGAGACCATACGTGATGCACAGGATTCCGAGATGGAGGACCTTGACGAATGTCATTCTTGCAAAGAAAGGCGAAGCGGCCAGGCTCATTCCTCGAGCCGACATGATAGTGCCGGCGAACGCTGAAGTAAAGGGCGTTTGCCGCGATCTCCCGCGCTAGAGCCATTTTCCTTTGCAATCCGAGTGAACGGCGAATATCTTCACCTAGAAAGGGAGACTACCGTGAACCTGGCAAACAATGAAGTGTTGATCACAGGCGGGGGATCCGGCATTGGGCTTGGGCTGGCTGAGAAGTTTTTGGCGGCAAAGAGCCGGGTGATCGTGTGCGGCCGCAGGAAAGCGGTCTTGGATGACGCACGGAAAAAACAGCCCGAGCTGGTCACCTACCCGTGCGACCTTACCAAAGAGGCTGAAAGAGTCCGCCTGGCGCAGTGGATTTCAGCCGAGCATCCCCGGCTGAACGTCCTCGTGAACAACGCGGGCATCCAGCAGCGCATGGGTCTGGACCAGGCAGACTTCTGGGCTCGAGCAAAGCAGGAGATTGCCATCAACTGGGAAGCTCCCCTCCATCTCACCGTGCTTCTCCTGGAGACCCTCAAGAAGGCGCCAAACCCGTTCATCCTCAATGTGACCTCTGGTCTGGCCTTCGTTCCGCTGGCGAGCGCTCCCATCTATTGCGCCACAAAAGCCGCCATGCACTCCTTCACGCGCGCGCTGCGGCCTCTTTTGGCCCGCACGAAAATCCAGGTCGTGGAAATCATCCCTCCCGCGGTGAGCACGGATCTCGGCGGCGTCGGGTTGCACACCACGGGTACCCCCTTGGAGGAGTTCGTTGCCGCGGTAACGCAACAACTCCAGGAGGGAAAGACGGAAATCACCCATGGCTTCAGTGAGAAAATGAGCCGGGCCTCCCGGGAAGAACTGGAGCAGACTTTCGAAAGGATGAACGGTTCACGATCATGAAGAGCGCGCGCTTGAAAAAAACCTGCGTGGGGTTTATCGCCTTGCTCATGCTTGCCGGACAGGCCGCCATCGTTCATGCCCAGGTCCGCCACGTCTACGACAGGGGAGCAGCGGGTGTGCTCCAGCGGATCCAGGCGCTGCGCACCACCGCAAGCGTCCTCCTGATTGGCGCGCACCCTGATGATGAGGACTCCGCGTTCATTGCCCGCGCGGCCCGAGGTGACCACGCCCGCGTGGCCTACCTTTCCCTGAATCGAGGCGAAGGGGGACAGAACGTCATTGGCCCTGAGCTGTACGACTCACTCGGGGTAATCCGCACGGAAGAGCTCCTTCAGGCGCGGGCGCTGGATGGCGGAAAGCAGTTTTTCACGCGCGCGTATGACTTCGGCTTCTCCAAGACCCTGGCGGAAGCTTCGCGGTTGTGGGGAGACCAGGAAGTGCTGCGGGACATGGTGCGCGTCATCCGAAAGTTCCGCCCCCTCGTGGTGTACTCCATATTCAGCGGGACCCCCGCGGACGGGCATGGGCATCACCAGCTTGCAGGAAAGCTCGCCCCAGTGGCGTACCGCGCCGCAGGTGATCCCGCGCAGTTCCCTGAGCTGACGGCCGAAGGTTTGAGACCGTGGCGGCCTTTGAAGCTGTACCGGGCAGCGGAAGATGATGAAAGCCCGACGGCCATAGTGGAGACGGGTCAGCGTGATCCGCTCCTTGGCCGCAGCTACGCGGAGATTGCCGCGGAGGGCCGGAGCCAGCACAAATCGCAGGCTCAGGGGACCGAAGAAGTGCGCGGACCGGTGGAGTCGGACCTCATCCTCTTGGATTCCGCCGTCGGAACGAAAGCCCGGGAGACAAGCGTATTCGAAGGTATCGACACCTCCCTTGCGGCAATCGCAAGCCTCGCGGGCTTGCCGGCTGGCGCGTTGGCACCTCAGCTTGCCTCCCTGGATGAAGCTGCGGGCAAAGCGTTGAACGATTTCGACATCAGGGAGCCGGAGAAATCCGTGGAGGACCTTGCCGCTGTCCTCAATGCAATCCGAACTGCTCGCGCGGCGGTGAAAACCGTCGGCGGCTCGCCGGAAGCCAGGGCTGATGCGGACTTTCTCCTGGCCGGCAAGGAGCAGGAAGCCGTCCTGGCGCTCCAGCAAGCGTCGGGGACCGTTGTTGATGCCGTATCAAGCACGGAGACGGCGGCACCGGGGGAATCGTTTTCATCGACCGTAAGGGTTTTTCTTTCAGATCCATCCCTGACCAGGATCACGGGCGTCACCTTGAGAACGCCGGAGGGATGGGGCGTCCAGTCAGTCCCCGCCGGTCAGGCCGCGCGCACGAGAGCCGGCCTTTTCGAGATTCGTGAAACCGCGAACCGGGAAGATGTCTTTCGGCTGACGCTCCCTGCAAACGCTCCGCCCACGCAACCCTACTGGCTCACGGCGCCGCGCAAAGGCTACCTCTACACGTGGCCCGACGGCTCTGCCAAGGGAGCGCCTTTTGACCCACCCCTGATCACGGCGGAGGTGCAGGCGGTGATCGGCGGAGCGGCGGTGACTTTGACGCAACCGCTGGAATACCGTTACGTGGACCAGGCCCGTGGGGAGTTGCGTCGGAACGTGGATGTTGTCCCAGCCCTCACCGTATCCTTTGATTCTCCCTTGGAGATCGTGCCGCTGGGAGCCGCGGGCAAGCCCCGGCGCGTGGTGGTACGGCTCCAGTCAAACTCGCGGACCGCGGTGTCAGGCGATGTGACCGTAGGCGCCCCAGACGGATGGAAGGTGTCTCCGCCGTCGCTGCCGTTCTCCCTCGACAGAAAGGGCGAACACTACGCGCTCGCCTTCGACGTTACTCCGAGCACGGCCGCCTCCCCCGGGCGTTACACGCTGAACGCCGTCGCCGCTTCTGGAGCCAGGCGCTTCGACCTTTCCATGAAGACCATTTCCTACCCGCACATCCAGACCCATCGGCTGTACGCGCCGGCACAGGCGCTGGTCCAGCTCGTCGATCTCAAGGTCCTCCCCGTGAAGATCGGCTACATCATGGGAAGCGGAGATCTCGTTCCCGAGGCGCTTCGCCGAATGGGGCTCGATGTCACGTTGCTGGATGAGGATGCCCTTGCCGCGGGAGACCTCTCTCGATATGACGTCATCGTCGTGGGCGTCCGCGCCTCCGAGGTCAGACCGGACTTCGTGGCCGCAAACGAGCGGCTCCTCGATTTCGTTCGGGCCGGCGGAACCTTGATCGTGCAGTACCAGCAAGGAGTCTACGCGGCCGGAAAGCTCCCGCCATTCCCCGTTTCCGCCGTGGGGGACCGGGTCACGGATGAAAGCGGGCCGGTGAAGATCCTCGTTCCCGATCATCCGGCGTTCACGACGCCCAACCGCATCAGCCCAAAGGATTTCGAAGGTTGGGTGCAGGACCGCAACCTCTACGCTTTCAATTCTTTCGACCCTCGCTACGTCGCGCTTCTCGAAGCGCACGACCCTGGCGAGCCTGAGCAGAAAGGCGGGGAAGTCTATGCCCGGCTGGGGAAGGGGAACTACGTCTATACTGCGTACGCGTGGTTTCGGCAGCTTCCCGCGGGCGTGCCGGGAGCGTACCGGCTATTTGCGAACCTCGTGAGCCTGGGCTACCGCGGCCGCTGAAGCGCGGTCCCTGAGGCACGGCCGCTGAGCCGCGGCCCCCTGACCCGCAGCCGCCACGCGCCCCAAGGCGGGCTACCCCAACGCCTGTTCGAGGTCCGCTATCAGGTCCTCCGCGTCTTCGATCCCTACGGAGAGCCGCAGCAGGGCGGAGGTGATGCCCAACCGGTCCCGGGTCTTCTGGTCAATGTCGGCGTGGGTTTGAACCGCTGGGAACGTGATCAGCGTCTCGACCCCGCCCAGGCTTTCCGCGAAGGTGATGAGCTTCGTGCGTCCGAGAAGAGGCTCGACGAGCAGAGGGTCCGTCACCTCGAAGGAAACCATCGCGCCGAACCCGCTGCCCTGGCGCAGGGCCAGCTCATGGCCCGGATGGTCGGGCAGCCCGGGGTAATGCACGGCTCGCACTTTCGGATGTCGCTTCAGCCACAGGGCAATCTTGCCTGCGTTGGACTGCTGCCGTTCCAACCGCACCGAGAGGGTCTTCATCCCGCGGATGGTGAGCCAGGAATCCTGCGGACCAAGCACCGCTCCTGCCGCGTTCTGGTGGAACGCCACCTTGTCCGCAAGCGCGGGGTCTTTCACGGCCACCAGTCCGCAGATGGTGTCATTGTGGCCTGCAAGGTACTTCGTCGCGCTGTACATTGTGATGTCAGCCCCCAGATCCAGCGGCCGAAGGAGACAGGGCGTGAGGAAGGTGTTGTCAACGATTGTGAGAAGCCCGCGGCCGTTGCTGAGGGCGGAAAGCGCGCCAACGTCAGTGACTTTGAGGAGCGGATTGGTTAGGGACTCGATGAAAAGAGCGCGGGTCTCCGGACGCAGAGCATTCTTCACGGCTTCAAGGTCGGTGGTATCCACATAGGTGAAGCTCAGGCCGAACTGGCTGAAACACTGCTCGAACAATCGATACGTCCCGCCGTACAGGTCTTCGGTGATGACAAGGTGGTCCTCCGACTTGAAGAGAAGCAGGAGGCTCGTGATTGCAGCCATCCCCGAGGCGTAGGCGAAACCACGGCTCGCCCCTTCAAGCTGCGCAATGGCGTCCTCGAGCACTTGCCGGGTGGGGTTCCTGGACCTGCTGTAGTCGTATCCCGTGCTTTTCCCAAGCCCCGGATGACTGAAGGTTGCCGTCTGGTAGATCGGGACCGTCACTGCACCCGTAAGAGTGTCCCAGCCCACTCCGATGTGCGCGGCCTGTGTTGCGACGTTCATGAGACCCTCCTCCAAAACTGGAAGAGGAATCCCGGCGGGGGTCGCTCTTCCTTATCTTCCGGAACGCTGACACCGTTCCGCGGGAATTGGCACCTTCCCTGAAAGGAGGTTGCCGCGACGTCACAGGGCCCGTCCCTCGGTCGCTCTCGATAAGAAAAATTGCGAACTCGCTGACACTACTGATGCTCATAAGAAAAAGTCGACAATTTTCCGGGCCAAATAGCTGCGGCGTAACCCGCATATCCCGAAGCGTACCTGGGCAAGGCGCGGGGCGGGGCCGCGCCGCGCGCGGCTCCCCCTCAGGCGCCTTCTCTCAGAATCATGACTCCCTTGCCCGGAATCTGAATGCTCCCCTTCACCGGCTTCCCGGTGGCAAGCTCCGTGAACTTTCCCTCCACGTCAACCCGAGCCGCTTCATCCCCATGGTTCAAGAGAAACAGGAACGAGTCGGTCCCTTTTTTCCGACGGCTCGCCTCCACGCCGCGCGGCACGCGCGCCACGGGTTGTATTCCTTTTTCCCGCGCAAGCGTGCGGACCAGGGCGGACTGAAAGCCCGCCTCCGCGCTGCTTGCCACGTACCACGCCCACCCGTTCCCGAGCTTGTTGCGCGTGACTGACGGAGTTCCCGCGTAGAAGTCGGATCCGTAGGCCGCGATTTCTTCCGCTGACTCGCAATGGAGGATGTCACAGAGGATGCCGCAGGCGTACGAGCCCTTGAGGTCTCCGAAAGGTTTCTTCACCTGGATGGAGTTCCGCGCGGACGGAAGAAGCGCATCGATCTCTTCCACCCAGATCCCCAGCAGCCTGCGAAGCTCTCCCGGGTACCCCCCCACGGTGACAAGGTCCGTCTCATTCACGATCCCGCTGAAGAAGGTGGTAAGAAACGTCCCGCCGCTGGAAACGAATGCCTCGAGACGTTGCGCGACTCCAGGCTTCACCATATACAGGACGGGAGCGATGATGAGGTCATAGCGGGAGAAATCATCCTCCACCCCAACGACATCCACCGCGTAGCTCTGCTCCCAGAGGGCGGCGTGCCAGGAGCGCACCTGCTCGACGTACTTCAGCGCGATGGAAGGACCTGAGGACATCTCGATGGCCCACCAGTTCTCCCAATCGAACAGGACGCCGATCCTGGACTCGATCCTCGAATCCAGGAGCGCCGGCCCGAGGGAGGCCAGCTCCGCCCCCAGCGCGGCCACCTCGCGGAACACGCGCGTGTTTTCATGCCCGGCGTGGTCGATCACCGCGCTGTGGTACTTTTCCGAAGCGCCGCGGCTGCGTCGCAACTGGAAAAACATCACCGTGTCAGCGCCCCGCGCCACCGCCTGGAGGCTCATGAGGCGCATCACGCCCGGCCGCTTCAGCCCGTTGTAGTCGTGCCAGTTCACCTGGCTGGGGGTTTGCTCCATAAGCATGAAAGGCGCGCCGCCCTTCAGTCCGCGCATGAGGTCATGGCGGAATGCGATCTCGGAGATTTGCGTGTCGAGCGCGGGGTAATTGTCCCAGGAAACGATGTCCATCTCCCGCGCCCACCGGAAATAGTCCAGCTCCTTGTACGCGCCCATGAGGTTCGTCGTGACTTTCACCCCCGGGGTGATCTCATGCAGGACATCACGCTCCGAGCAGAAGCATTCCATGAGCTTCTCCGAGGCGAAGCGGTAGTAATCCAGCGTGATCCCCTGGAACGCCGTGTGGGTGACGTCCATGTGCTCTGTCAGGATGTTGGGGACGACGATCTGGTCCCAGTCAGTGAACGTATGGCCCCAGAAACCGGTCCACCACGCGTGGTTCAGCGCGTCAAGCGTGCCGTAGCGCTTCGCAAGCCAGGCGCGAAACGCTTTTTCGCAATTGTCGCAGTAGCATCGGCCCCCATACTCGTTGCTCACGTGCCAGGCCACCAGCGCGGGATGGGCCGCGTAGCGCTCTGCGAGCTTGCGGGCAAGCTGCACCGAAAGCCGCCGGAACGCCGGGCTCGTAGGACAGGCGTTGTGCCGGTGCCCGTACTTGCGCCTTTTCCCGTCGAAGGTCGTGCGCAGCACCTCGGGATACTTCGTTGCCAGCCACGGCGGCACGGCTCCGGTGGAAGTGGCAATGCAGGCGTAGATGCCGTTTTTCGCCAGGAGATCCAGCGCCCGGTCCAGCCAGGCAAAGTCCCACGTGCTCTCATCCGGCTGCAATTTTGCCCAGGAGAAGACAGGCAGCGTGGCTACGTTGATCCCGGCTTTCTTGAAGAGGCGCATGTCTTCCTGCCAGATATCCTCAGGCCACTGGTCAGGATTATAGTCACCGCCGTACCAGATGCGGGGAAGCTTTTCACTGATCATAGCGCTGATCGTATCCACTCTCACTATCGGCGGCAAGGCGATGCGCGAGGCCTCCTTCGGCGCTCTTCACGACAACCGCATTATGATGGTAGCTTCAAGGAGGTGAAGAGGAAGCGTCCGCTCCTTATCGCCCTTGTCGTCATTTCTGTTGCCGTGCTGATGGCAGCGCGGTTGGAATCTGCCCGGCCTCGGCAGGCCACGTTTGCCTGGCGCTTTGCCACGGGCGGGCAGATCAGAAGCAGGCCCGCGGTGGCGCAGGACGGAACCATCTACGCCATCTCTGAGGACGGCTATCTCTACGCCGTCTCTCCCAGCGGCGAGCTTGCGTGGAAGGCAGACCTCGGCTGGTTGCCCTGGGATTGCCTTGCGGTGAGCCCCGACGGAATGATTTACGCGGGGCTCAAGAACAAGGACTTCGTGGCTGTCACTCCCCGCGGAGTCGTTGCCTGGCGGACGCATTTCGACGGACTGTTCGTGGCTGACCCTCTCATTGCACCTGACGGCACCGTGTACGTGGGGGTGGGCCCGGGGACGCTCATCTCGCTGTCGGAATCAGGACGTGAACAGTGGCGCATCACACTCCCGGGCTCGCTGCTCGGGGCCCCCGTCATGGACGGAGCGGGAACGATCTACCTTGTGGCATCGGACCGGAGGCTGTACGCCCTCACGCAGTGGGGTGAGTTCAGGTGGTCGCTCCCGCTTCAGGCGCAGCCCACCACAACGGCAATTGCGCGTGACGGCACCGTGCTGGTGGGGACCGCGGACGGGAAAGTCATCGCGGTAAACCCGAACGGCGACGTGGTGTGGAGCCGCATGCTGAATGCGCCCGTCAGCGGAGTTTCCGTGGGCGCCGACGAGATTGTGGCGGCAACGGCGGACGGGCGTCTCATCGGGTTGTCCGCGGCGGGCCGGGAGTTGTGGCGGGAGAGCACGGGGGTGGGGCTCGATTCGTCACCGCTCATCCGAGGATCCGGCCTCCTGGCATTCGCCGCGGACGGAACGCTCGTCCTGCTGCACCGGCCTGTCGGAGTCATCGAGCGTTTCAGCGTCGGGACAGCGGGCGCCGCCGTCCTTGCGCGCGACGGCTCGGTCTACCTTGGGGGACGCGACTGGGTGTTGTACGCGTTCCCGCGGCCGCCCGGGGCTGAAAGGATCACCGGCCCCTGGCCGCAGGCAGGGCACGATGAGCAGCACTCAGGGCGCACTCCTTTTGGGCCGCCGGGCGGAGTTGACGCCGCGCTGAACGCCAACCCGGACTACCTGTACCTGGAAAGCCTTGCCGGTTCGGGCGGCCACGACCCGGCCCTGCTTTTTCTCTCCGAAGTTCGCTCGCGTCTTGAAGCTGGTTCGCTGGGAAAAAGCACGTGGTACATCGTCAGGATCCTCGAACAGCTTGCGGGAACCGGGCTGATTGATCCGATCTACCGCAACCAGAAAGTCATCAACGACTTCCCGGACCTTCGTGCCCAGGCCGCTTCCCTGCTGGGAGCGGTGGGGTCCGCCGGGTCACGATGGGCTTTGATGCGCGTGGCCGCCGCGGAGACCGACAACTATGCGCTCTCAGAGGAGATCAGGGCCCTCGGCAGTCTCGCTTTCGATGGGGACGGATCTTCTGCCCGCACCATCGTGGCCGCTTTTGTCAGGGCGGGAACCTCCCCCGCGGACAACCGCCTGGCCGCCGCCACGGTGGACGCCCTGGACAGGATTGCATCTTCCACGGGCGCCATGACCCAGGCCGCAGCGGAGACGCTCTTCGCGATTTCCCGCGGTCCCTACTTCGAGCAGATACGCGCCGCCGCCATTGCGGCGCTGCAGAAAGACCGAAGGTCCGCGCCGGCGCAGTAGAAGCGGGACCCAGCGGTTCCTTGCGTTCGAGGCTTCCAGTGACTACCCTTCTAGGGGGAAAGGGGGGAAAGCCATGAAGACGGGGGTCGTTACGCTCTTCGCGCTGCTTTGCGCGGCGCTGGCATTCGGTCTCCAGGTCGACAAGGATGAGCTCAACAAGGGGCAGGGAACCAACATCGTCTTCATCAACTACGTTGGTCCGCACACGACAATCGACACCCTGCAGCAGATCCTGGGGATCGGCCAGGCCCTTGGCCAAGGACTGGGCAACCAGCCCGCCGAACACTCCTACAACGGCAAGTACCGCCTGATCCACGCGGTGGGGGCCCCGGAGGGCCAGAAGCTCGACGCGGACATATTCATCATCGAGCCGGGCGCGGAGGTGGATGACGTCATCAACGTCATCCGAATGGTGAGCGGATACCTTCAGTCCGCATATGCCTATTCGGCGGCGGACGCCATGGTGCTGGCCCGGTTTGTCGTGTATTACAACGCCGTCTTTCGGGGAGATATGAAGTATTTCGGGACCGTTTACAAGACGATCGTCATGAAGAACATCACCGCTGACAACGCGGGGATAGCGACGAAGTATTCCGACTGGCCCGGAAAGACCCGGATGCTGATCCCCCTCCAGGGCACGGAGAAGGGGAACCTCAACACGGTGGGAGCCGGCCAGCTCTCCTCCCCCAAAGTCGTGCAGAACCTTCAAGCGCAGCCGGGGAAGGCGCTGCCGGAGCGCAAGCAGATCACCGAGCTGCAGCAGCGGGGCCTGGAGCAGGGACAGCAGAAGCTGGAACAGCAGCAGACGCAGCTCGAGCAGCAGAAAAACCAGCTTGCCCAGCAACAGCAGCAGCTCGAGAAGACGAAGCAGGAGGCGGCGCAGGCCCAGGCGGCAGCGGCGTCACCCGCGGCAACCCCGGAGCAGAAACAGGCGGCCGAGCAGAAGCAGGCGCAGGTGCAGCAGCAGCAGCAGGCCGTTCAGACGCAGCAGCAGCAGGTGCAGCAGCAGCAACAGGCGGTCGCGCAGCAGCAGCGACAGCAGCAGGCGGCGCAACAGACCGTCCAGCAGCAGCGGGCAGGCATCGCGGCGGACGAGCAAGCCCTCATTCAGCAGAAGCAGCAACAGCAGGCAGCCCAGCCTGCCGCGCGGGCCCCGACTGCGCCCCCGGCATCCGTCCAGTCACCGGGGCAGGTCCTTTTCATCTACGACCTGGGTGAGTCGCCTGACCACCTCGGCAAGCTCGTCCTGATAGACCGGATTTCCGGCAAGCTCCTTTCTCAATCCGACCTGAACACGGTGCGGGGAAGAACCTACGTCACCGTCGGCAACGTGATCGTGGTTGCCGCCGGGAGAACGGGGGGCAACGCCGCGATAAGGCTCGTGTCGGTGGACCCGGCCACGCTCGTGGTTCAACAGCAGGGGAAGGACAACATCGTCCCTTCCAGCTATCTCATCGTTTCGGAGAGCTCCGTGTACGCGATCATGGACTCAGGCCACGGCGCCTTCCTGGGCAGGTTCGACCAGTCCCTGACGCTCCAGGCGCAGTCGGAGCATGCCGTGGATCCGTTCACGTACATCACCGTTTCAGGGACAGAGGTTTTCGTCCAGGATGATCAGGGCAACATCCTCATCCTGAACAAGGACGACCTGAAGGAGAAGAAACGCGCCGCGGGCCAGCCTCCGACATGAACGCCAGGTGACTCGCCCGCGGGGGACGTCACCCGTCGGGAAGTCACCCTCGCGCCAGGGCAATCAGATCCACGCTTCCGTCGGCGAGCTTTGCCGGCGGGAGCGTTTTCTTTTTCTCGATCAAGAGCTTCACCGCGGTGATCTCGTTCGGCATCCCCATGGCGGAGGCAGCTATGAGCGTCCCGTCGGAATAGTAGCCGGCCAGGAACTTCCCTTTCTCTACGTCGCCCCTGTACGCTATCTCATCCCACCGGCGGGCAAAGCCCACGTACTTGACGCTGACCCCCGTCTGTCGTGTCCAGAAGAACGGCGCCTCGCTGTACGGGGCATTCGAGCCGAGCATGGCCCTGGCTGCATGCTGGCCCTGACGCTCGGCAACCACCCAGTGCTCGATGCGGACGCTCTGCCCGGAAAGCGGGTCGGTCACCGCCGCAATGTCCCCTGCGGCAAAAAGGTCCGCGTGTTTCGTCCGAAGCTGCCCGTTCACGGGAACTGCCCCGTCCTGCATGATATCAGTGCCGCCAAGGTATTCCACGGCCGGTTGAACGCCGATTCCATAAACGATGAAATCCGCTTCCAGCCGTTTCCCGTCGGATAGAGCGGCAACCTTCGACCCTCTGCCGCCCGAGATCTGTGTGACAGAAGCGCCCGTGACGAACGTGACTCCGTCCTTCTCGTGTCTCCCGCGGAGAACGGCTGCGACTTTCTCTCCGACCACCTTGGCAAAAGGCACCGGCTCAGGGGTGACTACGGTCACGTCAAGGCCGCGCTTCCTGAGCGAGCTTGCGAGCTCCATGCCGATGAATCCCGAGCCGATGATGAGCGCCCTTTTTGCTGTGCCGGCGGCTTCGGCAAGGAGGCGCCCGTCCGCAAAGCTTCGAAGCTGGTAGCAGCCCTGGCCGTCCGCTCCGGAGACCGGCAGCTTCCGAGGCGCGGCGCCGGTGGCAAGAAGCGCCTTGTCGTAGGAAAGCGTCTGTCCCGTGGACAGCGACACGCTTTTGCGTCCCGGGTCGACGGATGTAACCTTCGTTTCGGTAAGGACCTCGATATTCTGGTTGGCGTAGAACTTGGCGCTTCGAAGGGACATCCACTCGGGCTTCGCGTCCCCTGACATGAACTCCTTCGAAAGGTTCGGCCTGTCATAGGGAAGGTCAGCCTCTGCCGTGATCATCACAATGCGTCCGGCAAAGCCTTCTCTGCGCAGCGTTTCCGTCGCCGCGTTCCCCGCCGCTCCACCGCCGATGATGAGAAAAGTCCGGGCGTCAGTCCCTTGCGGTTTGGGAAAGCGGGCTTTCTCAACCGGCCCCACCAGGACGTCACCCGCCTCCACGCGCACGGGGAACACCGGCAGGTCGTTCAACGCGGGGGCCGCAAGCGCCTTCCCCGTGCGAAGGTCGAACCGGGCGTCATGGCATTTGCAGGTCACGACGTTCCCGATCACCAGGCCCTCGTTGAGGGGGCATTCATAGTGGGTGCATTTGTTGCCGATTGCGTGGATGCTGCCGTCCAGGCGGACGAGGCATATTTCGTCCTCCCCCGCCTTTGCGAGCAACGGCATCCCTTCCAGGAGGTCCGCCTGCCGACAGACCTTCCGCCATTCCGGTTCACTCATACGATCGCCTCCTTACTTTCGAAATACGCGCGAGCCTATTTCTTGAGGGTGGCCTTCAAAACCATCCGCGGCCCGGCAAGGGCCTTGGAGACGGGGCAGCCGATCTTGGTCTCTTCGGCGAACTTCTGGAAAGTGGCATCATCGATACCGTCGACCGACGCTTCCGTCCTGATCTCGATCGTGGTAATGACAAAGCCATCTCCCTGTTTCTCGATGTGCACAGAATCTTCCGTTCGCACGGAGCTCACCTTGTAGCCCTTGCCGGAGAGCCCGGCTGAGAGCGCCATGGAATAGCAGGCCGCATGCGCCGCGGCCAGAAGCTCCTCCGGATTGGTCCCTTTCCCTGATTCGAATCGCGAGGAGAAGCTGTAGGGGACCTCTTTCAGCGCTCCCGACTCAGTGCCAAGGGTTCCCTTTCCTTTCGGAAGGTCTCCATGCCATTCACCATGACCTTTTCGAACCGGCATATCTTCACTCCCTTCTTCCCTCAAAAGATACCTATAAAAAGTAGTGGAAAGGAAATTGACTCTAAGAATTTTCCAATCGTTGCTCTCGTCAAGGATAGAATACCTCCAAAAAGTGGTGGAGAGGAAGTACTTCCTTCGTCCCGTTCCGATGGGAAAGGGCCGCAAATCGCCACAACTCTCTCATGCGGAGAGTAATCCTGCGCGGGAACCCGAGCAATGTCATTCTAGGGATTTTAGGACAACAATGGGGGAAATGAAAGCTAAAGGAGTTGAGGTTCTTGGCCAAGTCGAACTTGAAGACTCGATTAACAAGCCACACTACTCCTGCCTCGTCTCAATAGGCAACCCGATCTCTCTATTCACCATTAACCGCCCTGATACTAAAATGCCAAAGGTCTTTCGGAAACGCTTCAAAAGGATTCTAAGGCTTTCCTTCTACGATGTGGAGAAGAAAAGCCATTTGAATCCTCGTCAGTTTCCGAAAAGAGTTCCTAAGAAATCCGATATCCGAAAAGCCATACGGTTCTTCAATCAGACCAAAGAACACACAGAAGGATACACGCTCCATTGTTGGCAAGGCATTTCCCGCTCCGCTGCTTTTGCGCTAGGGTATCTCTTCATGATCACAGGTTCCGAGGAAAAAGCCATGATGATTTTGAGAAACATTCGTCCACAAGCTCACCCCCATCCGGGGATTGTAAGAATGTTTGATGAAGAACTTGGATGTAATCTTTCATCTGTCAATAACGAACTTGATAGGGAGTGGATTGAGAAAATGAAGAAAGAACTGGACCTGACAGAAGATGGTTTGCTAGAAGAACTCCAAGCAGTAGAAGATGAACAGTGACTCTCAGGCTTGTCTTTCTCCCTACGGGGAAGTTCAGTGTGATCTATGCCGACCCATCTTGAAGCCTTCAAGTCGGCTTCATTTCTCGCCTCTTAGCTTTGCGGCTTCTTTCAGAGGTCGTCTTCCTCAATCTCCTTTTTTATTCCAGGAGGGAAGAAATCCAGTAGCTCTTTCCCGGTGATATTTTTCAAAGCATCAGTAACTTTCTCCTTGTTCTTGATAGCGGTCAAGAGCTTCGGGAGGTCAACTTTCTTGACCAAGATGTTGTGAACGACCTCAAAAGCAGTTTCGTAAAACAAGTGCTGGAACTTGTATCGCCTGTACATTCTTCCAGAGAGAAAGTCGTTGAAATCCTTTTTCGTCCACTTCGCCATTGGCTGTTCGTAAGGAGACAGGGATGAAGACTGTCCAAGGTAGTAGAGGTAGCTGGACGATCCAAACATAGATTGAGCATTCGTTGCTAGTCCTTCATTCAACCATACTGGAAGATGGTAGTGGGCAAGGAAGACATGGGTCAACTCGTGAGAAACAATGCTGGAAAGACTGGTCTTTGCTTGATGGCTGAGCGCAATCTGCATGTAACCTTCATGAAGCGTAACCCCTGCGCTTGCAGGGTAGACAGTAGCTCTCTTGCCTTTCTTGGCAGGATAGAAATGGGCAATGTATCTGTAGTAGTCGTCTTGCGTGGGGAACTCAAGGATGAGGTTCTTGCCAACGTAGTCCTTTGGCACAATATCACCAAACGCCTCAATCAACTTCGTGCGTATGTGGCATATGATCTGGAACCGTTCCTTCCCCACTGACGGTTCAAAGTAGGTATTGAAAAGAACATCCTTTGATTCAAAAAGGTAAAACGGCTTCTCAAAGGCATCGGGAAGCAAGGAAAGCCAGTGCTTGATAAGCGATGTGTAATAGGGTTCAGTTCTTCTCTCTGGATGTTTCTTGATATCAGCGTTGATTCGCTTCCAGTTCAGGTAGGGAACACCGTTTTCCTTGATGATGTATTTGTCCGCATCTGCTCTTCCCATTTTGGCTCCGACTCGCTTTTATTGTGCCAGCAGTCTACCACATGAAAGGAGGAATCAGAAATGCACGACACTCTGTTTGTCGTCTATCATCTATCCCCGTTCTTCATCATAGTAGCGACCCTGCTTATCCTCATCGTGATTGCTCAAGCGATTCAGTTTGTGCAAATCGCAAAGCTAAAGAAGCAAGTTAGCAAGCTGTTTACAGCAGTGGGCAACGAATCAAGATAGATTCTTTGGTAAGTCGCTGTGTGAAAAAAAAGGGGAGGCAAACCGCCTCTCCTTTATTGCGTTGAAACTCTTTTCAGTTCTGCCTGAATCGTTTTCCTTGCCACTGTCGATACGCAAGCCGGGCGAGTCTCTTCTCGGCTGTGCTCCCTTTCGTCTCGAAGAAGAGCACTTGAGCCTTGGCCTGATCTTCGTCCGAGAAAGCTCGTTCAGCCTCTACGACCTTCTCTGTTTGTTTTCCTCTTTCGATCCAAAGAACCGAACCACCGATCTTGGTCATTACAGAAATCCTCCTGGGAACAAAAATGAGTTCCTACCTAAAGGATATGTCACACAACCGCTTTAGGTCAAACGGCAAAGCCTCGTTTTGTGGACTAAATCTCGCTGACGACTATCGAGTATATGTCTGCAACGTCTCGTCCTTGATTGACGCCTGTGCAGTACAAACGTTTCAACTGGCTGCTATCGGTCTCTACCACGTTGGTGAAACCTCTTTGTAATAGGAAAGTTTGGATTGCCCCTCTCTCGATTCCAAACGTCAGTCCCTCACTTATACGACGATGATAGCGCTGCATCCCCTCGAAATCTCCGCCCTTGTCCATGCCAGTTAAACTCGACTTGTACAAATAGTCAAAGATAACGGCGCTAGATGTATGTGTTCTTATCCAGCCAAGGGTGGCATCAACTGCCTCAGCAGTAAGATAGTAAGTGACTCCCTCCCAAACAAAGAGAGTCTTTACTGATTTGTCAAAGCCATGCGAAATCAATTTGTCCAGAGTCTCGTGGTCGAAATCGACAGGGACATAGGAGACGGTTTTGAGTGGGTCTCCTATGATACGCTTTACAAGCGCAATCTTATAGGCTTGAGACGCTGGATGGTCTACTTCAAAAACGCTTGCCTTTGTTTTGAGCATCTCGTCCCTGTAGGCCCTTGAATCCAATCCTGCCCCCAGGATCACCATCTGTCTCATTCCGTTTTCGATGGATTGGCTCACGGAATCATCGATATACCGAGACCGGCAAACAACGAATCCTCTCGCTCCCAGGGCAACTCGCTCAGTGTACGCAACGGACCATTTGACCATGAGATAAAATGGAGTACTTATGAACTTACGCGCAAAAGGATCGTAGCAAATCCTCACCTCAGGGGATCGTTCTGATTCGATTGCCCGAAGAGCGGCGGTTCCTTTTGCTGTCGTGCGGGATTTTGATCTTTTCATAAGACGCCCGATATGGGGTTGGCGTATTCGCTTTCCCTTCACCACACGCAGCCAAGTAATATCTATTTGTTTGACGCGCCTTTGGTTGCCTTCCTCGTAGAAACCTTTCTCGCTGCCTTCTTTCCCGCTGGCTTCTTGGAAGGCTTTGCTTTTGAAGGCATTTTTCTTGAGAGCTTGGAAGCAACCTTGGAGACTTTTCTCCCTACCTTCCTTACTACTGGCTTCTTCGCTGACTTCGCCTTTGGAGGCTTACTTGTTGGCGACTTGGAAGCGACCTCTGGAACTTTTCTCCCTACCTTCTTTACGACCGGCTTCTTCGATGGCTTTGCCTTTGAAGGCTTGCTTCTTGAGGACTTGAACGCGACCTTTGCAGCTTTTCTCGCTACCTTCCTTCTCGCTACCTTCGATGGCTTTGCTTTTGAAGGTTCACTTCTTGGGGACTGGGAGGCGACCTTTGGTGCTTTTCTTGCTACCCTTTTTCTCGTAGCCTTTTCAGGTGACTCCCCTTTTGAAGGCTCAGTTCTTGGAGGCTTGGTAGCGGCCTTCGCAGCTTCTGTCGCTACCTTGCTTGCCACTGGTTCCGTTGACGACTTTGCTGTTGAAAGTTTTTTCCTTGAGGGCTTTGAAATTCTTTCCTGATCCACTTCCCCTGTAGCCCTTGGCGCAGATTTGCTTTCCCCTCGATACCCTTTCCCGAGGAACTGTGTAAATGCCAAACGAGCAAGTATTAGTTGCTTTTTGTCACCTGAACTCTCTGCATATTGGATTTGTGCTACAGCCTGGGCAGGATCGCCAAAGGCTTCACTTACATCGACAACTCTGCTGGTTTGCCGATTGTTTTCGATCCAATAGACGCTACCAACGATTTGTTTGGGCATATTAGTCCTCGCTCTAATAAGAGGGCGAAAGTCTATCACAAATGCGAAAAGCTTTGTAGCGAATAGATCATTCTGTGGGTTACTCTTAAAACATGCAAAAGAAGGCGACACCTGACGAGAAGGCGGAAGAGCGTTGGGCATTCTACCGTCTCGCTGACCAGGATTGGGAACATGCAGATTTTGCGCTTGATCATGTCAATAATAGCACAGACGAGTTCATCCGCCATTCGCTCATCATGGATGCGGTTGTTTCTTACATGCGGCCTTTTTGCAAGTGCAAAGGAGTCCACCAGTCGTATTTTCGCAATAGAACGTTTGTTCCAAAAGAATACAGAGACCTTCACGAAAAGATGTTGTTCTTTCGGCATCAGGTTTTTGCCCACACGGACATAACAGCGAGACGACCTAAAGTCGCACGGTTCAAGACAACTGACGGTTTCCGCTATGGCATGGGATTTCAGGGGTTACGGGCGAGCGAGTTTGTTCCTCTCATCCCTAGGATCAAGAAGCTACTGCAATCAATCAGAGAAAAGAATGCCAACGATATTTTAGAGATTCAGGAAAAGTACTTTGAAAAGATTCCTTATAACCCAAGCAGGAAGTAGAAACCTCCTGCTTCCTCAAGGTGTTCCTTTTGTAGATTTGGTTTGGTAAGGCAAATGCAAAGCCTTCGCCGCTCGTTTCTTCGCCTCATCGCCTCTGCGGTCGTATCGCTGAGTTGTAGCCACGCTGCTATGCCCTGCCATTGCCGCGACCGTTGAAATGTCCACCCCCGCATCCAGCATGTCGCTCACGAAAGAACGCCGCATGTCGTGGGGCGTGAGTGCCTTTACTCCTGCTTTCTTTGCACACCATTTGATCCGTCCGTAGACTGACTGATCTGTCATCTTGGAATCCGGGATCAGGTTGCCTCCCTTTCGAGACGACCAGAACAAATGCCCTGGTGAGCTTCCTCTGACAGACAGATAGTCTCGCAAAGCATCAGCCCCGCCGTTGTTCAGAAATAGAACTCTGTCCTTCCTTCCCTTCCCCCGCTTGATCGTTATTTCAAACTCATCGTCCTTGCCGTTCACATCATCCACCCGAAGGTTCGCAAGCTCCTGTCTGCGAAGCCCTCCACAGTAAGCAAGGGCAACGATCCCTGCATCCCGCTTTCCCGAATCCGTCTCGGTGTGGATAGCAGACATGATTGCCCCAAGCTCTCCGCTGGTGATCCTTCTGCCCTTTGGTTCCGTGAGCGACTTCACGCTTTTGACCGCTTCTATCCGAGCCAAGTCCTCGGCTGAGATCATCCCCATGTTCCATGCAGAGCGCATCACTCCCCGAATGCCCGACAACATCAGGTTCACAGTCGCAGGACTTTTGCCATCTTTAAGCGCCTTCGTTTTGAGGGCGACGACATATTCGTGTTTGAGTTGGTGCCAAGGAACGGAATCTATTGAGGTAGCGCCGAGCGCCTTGGCAACTCCACGTAACTGAGCATCCACAGCCCGGCGTCCGGACTTTGCCAGGGCGGAGAGATAGACCTTCGCCGGATTGGGGACTCTCTTGTTTGGTCTTTTGGCTAGAGCTGGCAGATTCGGCACGAGTTTTCCTTTCAATCCCGGTAACATACCTTATCATAACTTATAGCGCTTCCGGCTTCCGTGTGGGTGGGATTTGGTGACCGGAGGTACCGGGGCGAATGACTGTTGTCCACACGCTACGCGAGAAGCGGGTCGTGAGGAACCGGCGGACGTGAGAGCTTGTGGTCAACTGTCATTCGGCGGATGACGGCCCCGGATGGACGCTCGCCTCGAGCCGAGCGTCCTGGTAGTCTATCCGGATGCAAGACATCGAACTCTACAGAAGGATGCTGGGCGTGACCTCCCCCTGGGAGGTGCAGGAAGTTGGCCTCGATCTGAAGCAGCGAGCCGTCACCGTAGTGGTTGGCTACGACCGTTCTATCCCCGTGGCCTGCCCGACTTGTGGAGGGCAGGCGACCATCTATGACCACCAGCGGCGGCGGTGGCGACATCTGGATACGATGCAATTGAAGACGTTCATCGAGTGCGAGGTACCGCGCGCGAAGTGTGAGCAACACGGGGTGAAGCAGCTACCGGTAGCCTGGGCCGAAGACAACGCGAGGTTCACGGCTCTCTTTGAAGCGCTGGTGATCAATTGGTTGAAAGAGGCGTCGATCTCAGCGGTTGCCGGGATGCTGGGGCTGAGTTGGGATGAGGCGGCCGGCATTCAACAGCGAGCGGTCACGCGGGGGCTGGCCCGACGAAAGAAGCGGCCGCTGGAGCACATCGGGATTGACGAGACCTCTTTCCAAAAGCGGCACGAATACGTGACGGTGATCTTGGATCGGAAGACGGATGTCGTGCTGGAGGTGCTTGATGATCGCAAAGCGGAGACGCTGGAGCAGTGGCTTCGCAGTCGGCCCCCTCATCATCTGAGCTCGCTGAGGACGCTGACCATGGACATGTGGGATCCGTTCATTCTGGCGGTGAAGAACTGCATTCCCGATGCCGATGCGAAGATCTGCTTCGATCGTTTCCATGTGGCCCAGCATTTTGGCACGGCTCTGGACAAGGTGCGTGCCCAGGAGCACCGAGGGCTGGTGGCCACTCAGGGCTCAAGCCCGTTGACCCGAACCAAGTATGAGTGGCAGAAGAACGCTTCGCGGCTGGACAATCGGTCCCGTCGTGATTTCATGGCGTTATCCCGTCTGAACCTCAAGACGGCCCGCGCCTGGAGGATCAAGGAGACAGCGGCGCAGCTGTGGGACTACAGCTACCGTGGTTCAGCACAGAAGGCCTGGAAGAGTCTCCTCGGTTGGATCTCCCGCTGCCGTCTGGAGGCCGTGAAGAAAGTCGGCAGGATGCTGCGAAGGTACCTTTGGGGTGTGCTCAACGCGATCGCCGCCAGAGTCTCTAACGCGATGCTAGAGGCAAAGAACGCTCGCATTCAGTGGGTGAAGAAAATGGCCTGCGGGTTTCGCAATCGGGAACGCTTCCGAATGGCTATCCTCTTTCATCTCGGCGGGCTCAACCTCACGCCCAGGAGACTGACAAACTCCGCTTTCTCGTCCACATGAATTCCGGAAGAGCCTAACTTATTTTGGGTCAAAAGTCAGAACTTTTAGGAGCAGTGACGACCACGATCCTGAGGCCGGAGGCTACTCTTTAACCTCGTATCATTTGATACGAAGTTCGATCTTCTGGAAACGTCTCACTCAACCGTCTTTCGTTGACCGTCTCGGGAGCGAGAGCCGCGCCCTCTATCAAAATGCCCCTTATTGGCCACTGGTGGGTCCGGACAATGCTTTGAGTCCAGGCACGTCTCAAGTTAGCTACAGCTTGTCGGGTAATTGCTATCCTGCTGCACTCTGCTGGGCACGGCGACGCCTGACCGGCACCTTGCGCGTTGGTGGCGGCAACTCTTGCAGCTGACGCTCGGTTGCCTCCAGCGAAATGCGCTCCATTTCGGCGACGATGCGATCAAGTTCCTTGCCGGCAGCGATCCACCCTTCTAGCAACTTGGCTTGTTGAGCTGACAGATTAACCGTGACGGTCCTGCCGTCGACTTTGCGGGTCCACTGGTAATACGGACCGTGCAAACGGGGGGGTGAAGCTTTGCAGGCGCAGACGGGCTTGCCGCAGGTCATCATGCGCTTGAGCAGGGTGCCGCGGCGGAAGAAGCCGATGTGGCTCAGGGCGAGTTGAAGCTGCCCGTAGTCTGATGGAAGTGCGGTTTTCATGGCGATGTATATTGACAGAGATTAGTCCCCAGTTATACTACTGGGGACATGTCTCCCGTCAATGTCCTCCCGGTTCCTCTCTGCCTCCCGATCCTCTCTTCGGCCCTGTGTCTGCTCCTTGTGCTCGGCGGCTTCAGTACACGCCCTTGCGTTATCCCAACCACTTCACCGGAGGTTCCCCCCTATGCCGCGTCAGCCCGATCTATTGCCCAGATCCAAGAGTCCAACCATCCCTGTGGCCAAAAACCATCGCCTCGTCCACATCGCCGACACCCTCGATTGGGAGGAGCTGCAACAGCGCGCCCAACAGATCCGTCTGGCAAAGTTGAAGAACGCTGCAGGCCAGCCGCCGCATTTGCGCGCCACCCTGGGGGCTATGGTGTTCATGGCTACGCGCAAGCTCACCTATCGGGAGGCGGAAGACCTCATCCAATACTACGCCCCGGCGCGTTACCTGTGCGGGCTGACCGAGACGAGCTGGACGCCGGACTTCACCACGATCCAAGACTTCACCGAATTGATGGGAGAGCAGGGGATCAATCTCATCAATCAGTACGTGGTGCAACTGGCGGTGAAGCAAAAGCTGGCAGATCCCAGGACCCTGGTGGCCGACACCACAGCGCAGGAAGCGGCGATCCCCTATCCCAACGAGATGGGACTTATGTCCGCCTTCCTGCGCTCGGCGGCTGCCGCAGGGCGGAAGGTTGGCCGAGGGCTGAAGGGGTTTTTGCAACAGACGGCGAGTCAATTCCAGGCGGCCGGGCAGAAAGCTCGAGAGTACCGCCTGTTTGCCAAGACCAAGGAGAGCAAGGATCGGGTGATGACTCAGATGCTCACCATCGTCGAGAAGCTCAACGCGCATTTGGGCAAGGCGCTGGGCGAAGCTGCTGCACAAGGGAAAAAGCTACGCAAGTACGCCATCGTGGCCAAGAGCAAGCTGGTGCAATTGCACGAAACGATGAGCAAACTACTGCCGCAGATCCGCTACTGGATTCGCTCAGGTTATGTGGCCAGCGGCAAGATCATCAGCCTGCATATCCCGCAGCTCTACAGTATCGTGCGCGGCAAAGTAGGCAAATCGGTGGAGTTCGGGCTGACCTGGGGCATCAGGCGATTGGCGGGTGGGTACCTGCTGGCCACGTTGGCCAAGGATCGCCGCGAGTTGGTGGACACGAAGTTCGCAGTGCGAGCAGTCAAGGACCACCTCGCGCTCTTTGGCAAAGCGCCGCTGGCATATGCCTACGATCGGGGTGGATACAGCACTCAGAATGTCTCCAGCTTAAAGACGTTGGGCGTCAGGGAAGTGGGACTTGCCCCTCGCGGACGCACGCGCTGGTCGGTCAGCCAACCGGTGCGGGACCGCCTGGTCAGAGAGCGGGCACAGATCGAAGCGGGAATCGGCACCATCAAGAGTTCCCGGTACGGGTTCAACCGCCCGGCGGCTCGCTCAGAGGCCATGATGGGGGCCTGTGGGCAGCGCGCTGTGTTAGGATTCAATACCAACAAGCTGGTCCGCGAACTGGCGGGGCGCACGGGGATGAGGCTGAGCGGATAACGGAATACGGAATGCCTGCTCAACGGTCCGACAGCACACCAGCGGAGCAAGCCAACAACATCCGCAGCACTTCAGAGAGCGCGGCATAGGTCCGCGGCCCGCCGAACACCGAGAGAACGGGCCCTCGAATTACCCGACAAGCTGTAGCTAGAAGCATCTACTGACCTCCTGTAGCTCGCCCAAGGTAGCGCTGAAAAAGGGTGTCGACTTGTCTAGCACCCTTTTCGTAGTAAGGGGTGCCCGAGGAGCCGGATGCGTCTCCTATAGAAACGGCACCGGATCAGTCTTTGTTCAGATGAGACTGAATCTCGTGCTCAGTCTGGTGAGCTTCCTACACCCTCTGGAATCTCTAGCGTAAGTTCCCTATCCCAAACGGCTATTGCTTGCTCTTCGGCAAGGGCATACGCTTGCCTGATGTAGGAGAACGTATGAGCAAACAAAGTCTCCAAGTCATAACACCGGCTCTCATAGGCTTTCCCAAGCACAACGCAGCACTTGTCGGCGACCTGACGAAGCTTACCACTGAGTTTGGAGGGCATCTCGATCTTTCCTACCACTCTACGACAACCTCCTTTACGTGGCGAATCAGTGATCTGGTCGATAGATATGACTTTCTCGAAGGCAAGGTTGAAGAGTTGAGGAAGAAGTATCACGATACGATTTTTGACCTATTCCCAGAAACCATGTCGCACGGAGCAGAGACATGGTTGGAAACCTTCCAATGAACCAACCGCAAGATAGACTGCATAGATGAAAAAAAGACCTAACGGAGCAGACAAACTCTCGGAAGCAATAAGAGAGTTGCATGGTTGCGAGTCCTTATGGCTTCGATCTGTTCCTATAGTTGAGAGGCAGGAAGGGAAAATAGTTTGGGAAGGAACAGTTGAAGTATTCTGGCTTCATGATCATCCGACTGCCCGGCTCTGCTATGCGTGGTCCCAAGCAATCGAAGGTTCGATGAGAAGTGGAAATGTGGTTCTTTTGCATCAACCGCCTGTTGACTCACCCCAAGCGGCAGTTCGGGCGGCTATTGCCCAAGAAGGTGGAAAACCCGAAACTCCTTGATCTTATAGAAGCGGCTCACTACAAAGGCTCTCTTCAACGACTATGGAGGACAATAGTTATCCGTGAACTCTTGAACTTGGTCTCTTGGAGTCCTCCTTCTCCTGTTTGGGCGGTACGGACCCCGGAGAAGATCAGATACTTTTGCTTTGCTAACCGCCTTGAACTTGACAATGCTGGCCGCAAGCCTTGCAAGCTCAAGCTTATCATGCTGACTCACGGAGATGCTGATCACGTAGGAATGCCGATTTTCTTCGTAACGTCTATTCCAGCAAGATTGCTATGCACAGCCTTGAATCAGGAATGGTTCAAGAAGGCGACATGAGCCGGAACCGAAAGGAAAAGCCTGAAAAAATATCGCTGATCGCTCGTCTACTGTCTTTTCTTGTTGGGGTATTCCGATGAGTGAACTTATAAGGAGAGCGTGAAGAACAACGAGTTGGACACTGCTCTCAATCAGGTATTGAAGTCTGTTCTTTCTGAACCCTGACCTCCGCGATTTGTGAAAGGCTCCTTCCCCGGCTATATGATCCTTGATAAATCTCTAACCAAGTCACCTTGCCTGGTATTGAACAGATTTATTATCTTTCTTTCGGCATCCAAATGAGGACGCCGGACCCTGTGGCAGCCCCCGCTTATGTTGCGCCACAGGGTTCTCTTGGAAATGTTTGCGGGAGAGCGAAAATAGCTATGTGGATGTCCAATGACAAAAGGAGACATTTCGCCAGGGACACTTCCGGGCTTCCCTTTCTGCAAAGCGGCTCAAAAGACGAGGGTGCACTCGCAACGAAATACAGGGATGAAATCCTCGAACTTATGTTCGATAAGTTTATCAGACCCGACGATTCCACTCGGGATGCATCCACTACGAGCCGATGGCAGCGAGCGAGAGAACTGTGGAAGGCATTGGTAGCCGAAAAAAGAGCATCCTTCTTTATTGAGTTGAAAGACTCCAACTACTTGGAATGGATCACGACAGGAAAGGAAAGCACGTTACCGTGCACAGAGAGCCAGGTCGAGGCTCGCAACAAGAACTTGCCTCGACTTCATGGCGCGGAAAGTGTTGTCACTCAAGCAAGGATCATTCGAGCCACATTCTTGAAATGTATAGACGATGTTGCCATTAAGCTTATCCAAAGGAACGTACCACTTGAAAATCGACAGAAGCTTATCCGATTTCGAGCAATGCTGCGAAACGGCGCAGATGCAGAATGGCTCTTGGAGAATCAGCCCAAAGAGTTCTCACAATACGAAAAGTTCTTGACCGAACTCGTAGAGAAGGAGTCAACAAAAGACTCTCAGCAGTCTTCCTCCTCGCATTCATAAGAGCCGCACGCGCGTAATGCTTTCAAAAAGCAGGGTAAAATGCCTTCCCGGCAAGGGGTCATTTTCCTATTCGTGAGACCGCCCCAGTCTGACCTCTTTTGCCCTGGCAAAGACAGTGGAATGGTTGAAAAAGAAGCATTGCCTTGATTCCCGACAGGCACATACCTATCTTCTAGTCGGAGCGATTGGGGTGGGTAGATACACGCTCGAAGTTGTGACGCCGTTCGTACAGGAACTTCGGGTAGCCAACGAAGACCAACTTGAATCTGCCCTTGATGCCATTGCAACTGTGCACGGCGGGATGGTGGTTGAATCTTCGCAGATATCTATGAAGAAGTTTCAGCGTCAGTATGTAAACATCTTTGATTGCGAGAACTCTCTCGAAGAAGAAGTGAAATGGTTGCGAGAGAAGTTTCCTGACGCGAGGTTTACCCTCAAACAGTTTACGACACCTTGATTCCGCTAAGACGCACACTTGAAAAGTCTGGCATCTCATGAATGCATACACCCTCAAGGTCAAAGCGTTGTTTGTCGTAGGCTCATCGAACGAGATCATTGAACGACTTTCCAGACAACTTTCCGTTCTTGCCGAAAAGCACGGTGGAAAAGTAGTTGAACCTGATCCTTTTGCTATTATGTCTTATGTGCGTTGGTGTGTAAACTTGGTTGATAACGAACAATCCCTTGAAAGAGAAATCGGCAAGTTTGCGGGGAAGTATCCCGGCGTTTCGTTTGTCTTGGAAAAGTCCTAGGCAACAGCGTGATTCTCACGGTCAGTGAGATGTTTGCTCCGAGCGCAAGGAAAGCGAATTGTTGTCGCCAGCCTCTCTTTGGACAATCTTCATTACCCTATCTTTCTTAGCCGATGACGCCGCAGTTCATTCGCATTGATCGTGGGATCAGACTCAATCTCTTTTGTGATCTTCTCGATAATTTCTGCCATGGCGATTCATCCATCGATTCACCGTGACTATTCAGCTCTCCTGGCAGGATTACCGGACAGATGTTGGAGGTTCCGGAAATTCTCAAAGTGTGAAACGCTTCCTCTCGTGGCGTAGAAAAAAAGTATGAGGTGGGGTACCATTAAAAATCACCGGAGGTATCAAATGAAGCGGCTTTTAGTCATTGTAGCTGTCATTCTGGCAGTTGGCCTCTCCTCTTTGGCCTATGCTGATACTCATGCAAAGCATGATCAACAGTGGAGGCAACAACACGCTCAGGTATGGAAGTCTCATTCCAAGCAATGGTCAGAATATGACCGTGAATGGCAGGCACATCGTGGGGCTACAAGGGAGGACATTAAGTGGCGTAAAGACCATGCCCAACTGTGGCACGATTGGTATCAGTGGCATAACGATGAGAGAGATGATGGTGGAAAAAGCGGTTTGAGCATCCAGCTTGATCTCAACTTTTAGTGGAAAACTGATATAAAGCCGTCGGCAAACGTCCGACGGCATATCTTTGTCGACAGCGTTGCAGTTGTCTTTTTTGGGCATAAGGGTCGAGCAGAAGTAGTAGTATGCATACCCCCCATATGGAAACAAAAGAAGATTCACCTTCCACAAATCGCCGCCCCCAAGATTGAAAGTTTTCCTTCCCACTTTCACAGTGCCGCAGATGCCTAATTCCAGAGGTGGGACAGCCAAGATTGATCCTTTCAGCAAACTCTGTGGAGAGCCGAATGTCGGCTCATCGGGCAGCGCTTCTTGCTTGCTTCGTTGGCTAGGTATACTCTGGTCTTTTAGGAGGAATTGTGTGAACACTTTTCTTCTGGAAGTCATAGCGCCCTTTACAGTAGGCTCATCGAATAACAACGCAAGCCAACTCGCTTCTGAGCTTGTCACTCTTGCCGACGAACACACAGGGATAGTCCTTGAACCCCTGAACGCTTCTAGCAAAACCCACTTTCATCGTTGTTGTGTGGACATGAGCGACGAGGGGTATTCGCTTGCAAAACAAGTTAGGGGGTTGAGGAAGAAGTATCCTGACACCCGCTTTATTCTTGAAGAAGAATCCATGCAAACGGAATGACACCGAGCTATCACTAAAAGGTGTTCAAAAAATACTCCCTTGGCCGGGTTGACCGGGGTTACCTCAAAGCGTGAGTTCTGTGCCTCGTTGCCTGCGCTCGGCAGTAGTCCTTATGTTTGACGCTGAGGGGGGATTGCATGACCAAATTCTCTCTTGAAGTCGAGGCATCGTTTATTGAAGGCTCTGAGAGTGACATAAGGGATCAACTGGATTCCGTGCTTGCCATAATAGTCACAACGCATGGCGGGATACCAGTTGAAGCGTGGGATACTGTCAATCTTGGTGGATGAGAGGGGCATTCCCATTCGGAAAGCTTCCTATGCCACCGCGTCCTCTTGAATGACGCCGTCAACGAATCGGCGGCCCTCAAAGACCAGCGTGAGTTTTTCCCAATCATCCAGTCGGCGCCAGTTCTTCTGGGCCTCCTGCATGAGCTTGAATGCCATGGCCAACGTCGCCAGGCGCGTGCCACAGCCCTTGGTCTTCTCCGTGCGCAACCTCACTGTCGCGAAAACGCTCTCGATGACGTTGGTGCTTCTGATATGCTGCCAGTGTGCAGCAGGCATTTCGTAGAAGTTGAACAACGCCTCTTCGTCGCCCTCCAGACACGCGACCGCCTTGGGGTATTTCTCGCGAAACGAATCGAGGAACAAGCGGTAGGCCTTCAGCGCCGCTGCCTTGTTCTCCGACATGTAGATGTCGCGGATCATGCTCTTTGCCCGTCCGTGCAGGCTCTTGGGCATCTTGTCCAGCACGTTCCGCGTTTTGTGGACCCAACATCGCTGAGCTCGGGTTGTAGGAAACACTTGGGGAAGGGCTTTCCAGAACCCAAGGCCCCCATCGGCAATCGCCAGCTTCGGATCGACCTCCAGCCCTCGACTCTTCAGCTCTAGCAGCAACTCCTTCCAGCTCTGCTCGCTCTCACGATATCCATCGCGAACGGCCAGCAACTCCTTTTTCCCTTGGGAATTGGCCCCAATGACCACCAGGATACAGGTGCGCTCCTCCTCAAGGCGCACGTTGAAGTACACCCCATCAGCCCACAGGTAGGCGTACTGCCGGGACTCAAGAGGCCCTTTGCGCCATGCCTCATACTCATTCTCCCACACCTGCTTGAGCTTGCTGATCACGGAGGCGGACAGCCCGGACGCCCCTTCGCCCATGATCGCCGCCAGGGCAGTGCCGAAGTCGTTGGTGCTGATCCCCTTGAGGTACAGCGTTGCCAGGGCCCCTTCGAGGGTTGGGCTGCGGCGCAGAAACCGCGGGAGAATGTTGCTGGTAAACTTCGTGTGCCCACCCTGTCCCTTCGCCTCACGTTCATCGATACGCGGACGTCGTACCGCTACCGGTCCCACTCCCGTCAGGATCAGCCGTCGCGGGGCATGACCGTTGCGTACCACCGCTTGATGACCCTCGCCATCCTTGAGCTGCTCATAGCGACTCAAGTGCTCCTCGACTTCCGCTTCAAGAGCTGCTTGGAACAGCTTCCTCGCCCCTTCTCGGGCGATCCGTTCGATAGTGCCTTGGATCTCGTCAGCCGTTGCACCCACCGCCTCAATTGCCGTACTCTTCTTCCCGGGCATACGTTCCTCCTTCGGTAACCCGTTGGGTTTGATAGCAACCGAAGGGTATGCCCCTTTTCATTTCCTATCCACCAAGATCTATAGTAGCCCTTGAAGCGTCCGGCTCGTCTACAAGGTCTTCCTATCGGCGTCAGTTTGTGGACATCCTTGACTGTGATAACCTACTTGAAAAAGAAATGGAATGGTTTGCCAAAAAGTTCCCTGGCATCCGATTTACTCTCAAAGAATACGTAACACCGGACTAATATCGAGAAGCTTACTCGTCCGTAGCCTCTTGTTTGCATCTTTGGCTGCGTATACACTGTGCCGGACGTGAAGGGTCGGAGGGCTGTATACATTCTCAAAATGTATCTGTTCAGCTAGAATACCGGACAAATGTTGGGGTATTCCGGAAATCGTAAGAATGTGGAATTCTTTCATGCATGGGTGGGGGTGGCAAGAAGCGATTACCGCGCATAGGGCGCGAGCAAATCCTCAACGCGTACAGGGCTGGTCCTGAGGCCGTTGTCTCTCTGTTCGAATATCTTCAAGACGCCCTCCTTGCAGTAATCGAGGAACACGAAGCGAGAATCGAAGAACTTGAAGAGAGGATCAACAAGGACAGCCACAACAGCGACAAACCGCCTTCCACAGATGGACCGAAGCGAAGGTTCACCGCAAAGAATCGAGAGCGCAGTAGCAAGAAACCTGGCGGTCAGGAGGGACACGAGGGCACGACGCTGCGGATGGTAAGCGATCCAGCCCAGGTGGCAGTTCATGAGGTCAAACGCTGTGGGCGTTGCGGCAGATCGTTGAAGGATGTGAAGCCACGAGGCTTTGTCCCACGGCAGGTTTTCGATATCCCTCGCATTACTGTGGAGGTCACCGAGCATCGAGCGCAGATCAAACGCTGCCCTCACTGTGGAGAGCTTTCCCGGGGAGAGTTCCCTGAGGGGGTGACTCACAAGGCCCAGTATGGAACGCGCCTGAGAGCCTTTGCGGTGTACCTGAAGAACTATGGGTTTCTCTCCTATCAACGGACCGCCGAAGCGTTGTCAGACTTGTTCGCCATTGCTGTGAGCGCCGGTACCCTTGCCAGCACAGATGGTCGCTGTGCCCGACGTCTGGAAAGGGTGGTGGAACAGATCAGAGAGAAGCTTGTTCGTGCGCCGGTGGTGCATTTCGATGAAACAGGACTGAGCATCAACGGGAAGTTACACTGGCTCCGAGAATGGACGACCCCCCTTTCATCCGAAAACACTTTTGAAAGTCGCTCTGTTGGCACTTCACAGCTGCCGGTTCTCACTACGCAAGATGGAAGAAGACACGATCAACAATCTGGCCTACAAGTGGCTGACCGGCGCTATGAGCATCGATCATTCGACGATGGGACTTTTTCTGGCGCGGTTTGCTGGGGAAATCGTGGAGTTGTTCAGCCAAGTGGTTGCGAGCTGTGTGGAGCAGAATCTGATCGAGTTCGACCTTCTGGCCATCGACAGCGTGAAGCTGCGGGCGAATGCCAACTACAAGCAGAGCAAGACTCTCGAGGGGATCAAGAAGGAAGAGAACAAGATTGCCCAACGTCTGAAGGAAGTGCTGGAGACCGCCTCGGACGCCAAGAACGCCGAGGAAGAGGAAGTTCTGGCGTTGAAACGGCGCGCGCAAAGGGTGCGGGAAGCCAGGAAGATTCTCCTGGAGCGATTGGCAGAGAAGAGCCGCGAGGCAAGCGAGAAGAAGAAGCAAGAGCTTGTTGAAAAGGAGAAGGTCAACATCACCGACCCGGACGCCCATATCATGCAACAGGCCAATGGGGAGAAGAATCCAGCGTTTTCGATCACCACAACCACGGATGTGAGCCACGATATTGTGACACATTTCCAAGTGAATGCTGACGACAATGATGCGGCGGCGTTGCCTGAGGCCATCGAGGGCAGCCGTCAGAACACGAGGGAGAAGCACCTGGAGGTCGAAGCGGACGCCGGATTTGCCAGCATGGACAATTATGAGAAGCTGAAATTGGATGGCCAGGAGGCACTGATCCCCGACCAGCGCATCGATGTGGAGGAAACCGAGAGAACGGCGAAGGGGGAGTATGACCGTTCGAAGTTCAGTTTTCGGGCCAATAGCGACAGCTATCGCTGCCCGAGGGGATGGATATTGAGCAATACAGGGTCTGTTGAAATCAACGGCCGGCTTCATGACCGCTACGAGAATCCAAGTGCCTGCGCCAGATGTGCCTATCGGAGTAGATGCACGAAGGGAACGCACCGTCGAGTGTTCCGGGATCGCAATGAGGAGGTTCGCCAACGGATGCGGACGAAGTTTGAGAAAAAGAGGTCACATCAGAGGTACAACAAGCGTGCGCATACTGCAGAGTCGCCATACGGCAATCTGAAATGGAACCTGAAGTTCCGCGCGGTGATGCGCAGGGGGGTAGAGAAAGTGCGCATGGAGGCAGCGCTGTTGTTCATGCTGCACAACTTCATGAAAATGGCGCCATCGTCCGGCTAATTTCGAGAGGGATCAGTGAAATCGCTGGGAGAGGGGCACACGGAAGGCTGGAATGGTGCATAGCTGTAACAATCGCTGGCGGAATACTTACCGCCGTCGAATATTCGGTTACACGGCTTTGATCACGATGCCACCCCCGGCCCGCGCTCGCATAGATTTTTTCGACAGCCTGAATATCATAGCTGAGCCGACAAACGCACCTTTTGGGAATATCATCGAAAAGGATGACAACATAACAAGTCGTTGAAGCCGACCCCTATACGGCCGGCTTGTAGTGAGGAATGGGAAACGTAAAAGCCGTTATGGCTGGGATGATGCGGCGGGGCGGCTTAACTCTATGTTATGCCTCTCCAACCTTGGCGGCCCACAGGTTTGAAAGCGTCGTCAGTTCAGAGCGGTGCGCGCAGACAACCAGTGGGTGATACATATGTCAGACGCCCGCTTGACAGATGCCAACGGTCGTATTACACTCCGTAATACGAGGAGATGCTTATGCTGTCTGTACGACTGCCAGGAGAACTTGAAAAGAAGGTGAAGCAAATCGCTACCACGGAAGGACGCACCAAGACCGAGATTATCCGCACTGCTTTGGAAGCGTACGTCAAATCAAAGGACCAAACAGAGTCCGCCTATAACCTTGGCAAAAATCTGTTTGGAAGGCATGGATCAGGCCATGGTGACCTATCGACCAGCTATAAGATCAAAGTGAAAGAGCGTATCCGTGCAAAGCGCACTCATTGACGCAGGCCCGCTGATTGCTCTGTTCGATAGGGATGATAAGTACCATCATAGGGTGCGGGAGTTCTTAGCACATAATAGAAAGACACTCATCACTACCTGGACTGTGCTTACCGAAACGTGTCACATGCTAGATTTCAGTGTTGATGCTCAATTGGATTTCTTGGAATGGGCATATCGCGGCGGCCTCCGAATCCATGAATTAGGTAACATTGATCTGGAAAGAGTAGTCGCTCTAACAAAAAAGTACCGAGATCGCCCTATGGATCTTTCGGATGCTAGCCTGATTGTGACATCGGAGCTTTTGGGCATAGGTCAGATCATCACGATTGACAGAGACTTTGAGATCTACCGGAAAGCAGACAAGAAGCGACTAGAAAACATCTTGTTCAGATAGAAAACTTGGAGAGGCATAACAAGTCGTTGAAGCCGACCCCTTAACGTCCGGCTTGTAGTGGGGCATGAATTGGAAAAAGCCGTCGCGGCCGGGTTGATGCGGCGGGGCGGCTTAACTCTATGTTAGCCAGTTCCAAGGTCCTGTCCGAGCACATCGTTGACACAATTCTAAGCACATCGTTGACACTTTTGCGGGCGACGTTCTCTCCGAGAGGAGAGGCGGATGCCCTGGAGGGAACGGTCGACGATGGACGAGAAGGCAAGTTTCATCCTCGAGTGGGAATCGGGCGAGCACACGTTCGTAAGCGAGTGGCGAACCCCACCAGGGTCGGGTCAGGTATCGGCGGAGCGGAACGGGGATAGGCGCAGGATGTCAGCATCCGAGCGGGCCGTTGGGAGTTCCTCGAAGAGCTTGCGAAGATACCAGTAGGGTTCCTTGCCGTTCGCGCGAGCTGTCTCGATGATGCTGAACAACGTCGCGCTGGCCGTAGCACCACGAGGGCTGCCAGAAAACAGCCAATTTTTTCTGCCTAACACAAAGGGTCTTATGGCCCGCTTCGACCAATTGTTGGTATCCGGGGCCATCGCAGGGTGGTCCAGATAGCGAATGAGCTTGGGCCACTGCCCCAACGTGTAGCCGACCGCCTTGCCCAGCAACGTCTCGGGAGGAACCTGAGCGGCTCGGCGTTCCAGCCAGGTGCGGAACTCCGCCAGAATTGGCTCCACCTGCCGACGTCGTTCGGCCGCAAACTCCTGCGGATCCTTGTAGAGCTCCCGTTGGTCCTCTACACGGTACAGTCGGGCGATCGTCGCTAAGGCCTCCTCCGCGCTGCCCGCCTTTTTCGAGTTCTTGTGCGCATCGTGGAACATTCGACGTGCGTGGGCAAAACATCCAACGTGCACCACGTTCTTCGCTCCGTCACAGGCTCGGTCGTAGACTTCGTAGCCGTCGGTTTGTACGTAGCCTTTGTAGTCCCCGAGCATCTCTACGGCTACCTCCGTGCCGCGGCTGGGGGCATAGTGGTACAGAATCACCGGCGCCTCGGGCGGCCCTCCACGGGCGACCCACATGTAACTCAGCGCAGTGTTGGCTCGTCCGGGCTCTCCCAGGACCTGAAGGCGTGTCTCATCCAGCTGCAGGAGCGGCCCCGAGCGTACTTTCGCCTCCAGGAGTTTCATCAGCGGAGCGCACGCTTCACTTGCCGCGATCATCCAGTCGGCCATCGTGCGACGGGAGAGCTCCACCCCGATGCGCGCAAACTGCTTCTGCTGGCGGTACAGCGGCAGCGAGTCACAGAACTTGCTCGTCACGATGTAGGCCAGCAGCCCTGCGCTTGCGATTCCCTTGTCGATGATCGCGGGCGGCATCGGCGCGATACGGACCGCCGGCCGTCCTTCATCCCCAGAGCCTTCGCAGACATGGCAGGCGTAAATCGGTCGAATGGTACGAATCACCCGAAGCTGCGGAGGAATCACGTCCAGCTTCTCGCTGGATTCCTCATCGATGCGCACCAACTCAGCGCCGCAGCCACAGTGCTTCTGCTCTTCGGGAATGTCGATGATCACTTCTACTCGCGGGAGGGCCTGCGGCAGCGGTCTGCCGCTTGGGCTGCTGCCGCACATGCTCGGCGATGCGAACCAGGTCGGGCTGCCCCCGTGTGCTCTCCGACTCT
>CAWJSK010000018.1:0-183823 GCA_963845535.1 uncultured Spirochaetota bacterium | reverse complement strand
GTCCGAATCCTGCGCAGACTCAAGAAGATATCAACTTTACCACCGCAGAAAAAAAAGCGCTGCTCAAAACAATCGACATGGCAATTGAGACGACTGAGGGGGGCAGATAGCGGAGTTCGCTTTCTATGCGCTTGAGGCTGAAGGAAACAAGCGCAAATGGAGATGGATGATGTCAAAAGATGTGAACTGGGCCGATGAATGCATCCAGAAAGCCCAAAAGACCCACCCGACAAGTGAATCTGTTGCAAACCGGGTCAAGGAGCTTCTCACGGGTCGGCTCAGTGAGCGACCGCTCCGTAGTTCAGAGCTAGCAGACATTACAAAAGCTCTGATCGCGGACATAACGCCTCCCTCAACGTCCACGACAGTCAAAAAAACATGAGATTTAAAGCAATAGGTCTTTCATGGTTCCGCGGTGCAGCCGACCCGATATCGCTCGATCTGGGTTGCAAGTCGATTGTCGTGTACGGTGAAAATGGATCGGGCAAGTCCTCTTTTGTGGATGCCGTTGAATACGTGTTGCGTGGCGGCAAGATCGGACACCTCTCCCACGAATACAGTGGCAAGCACCAGGAGAAGGGAGTCATCAACACCCATACACCAAAGGATAGCAAGATTGAGCTCCGAGTTGAGTTCAAGACCGGCTCTGAGCTGAAAACTGAAATCAAGCGCAACGGCACTTTTACCAGTTCTGGCGGTGAAACCGCCCAAATGAACACCTGGGAGTATCAACGGACGATACTCAGACAGGATGAGCTAGCCAACTTCATCAGCGACACAAAGGGTGATAAATACTCGGTGCTTCTCCCTCTCTTGGGCCTTCATCAAATGGAAATTGCCGCTGAGAATCTTCGACAGCTTGCCAAATCTGTCGAGCAGCAAGCAAAGCTCAAAGAATTGAGAGTCTCTTTGGCGGAGATCAGTAAGAAAAGGGAATCATCATTCGGGTCGGCTAGCGGTGAGCAGATCCTCCAAAGGATCAAGGCTCTACACACTAAGTACTGCGATGACTCGGAAGAATCCAAAGACCCGTTATCTCTCTGTAAAGAGATTGAAGCTACGCTGAACGCCAGGATCAAAAGTTTCACAAGCGAACAGAAGCAGCACCTCATCCTCCAGGACATTGCCGGGTCTGATTTAAAAGGGCGCTTCCGGCATCCGTGTGGGCTAGATTCCGAAGTATTTCAGAGTTTTCGGCATCAGGTTCAGGCCGCCCAGGTGGAAAAGGATCGCCATCCTGAAACGTTTACGATTGCGAAACCCACAGGCCATATTCTTAATGCGTTGAATGCGTGCGTTTTTCGCTTCGGCCATCGCGTTTGAAACCCCTGCAACAATCGCGTTAAGGATTCCCCAAAGGTACTGACGCACCATTCTACCGACTTTTTTGACCGCTTCCAGTCTGCAGCGTGCAATCCAGGCAAGGAGCTTTCTCCAAGCCTCCTCTGCTGCCGTACGGTAGATATAGTGCCACAACTGAGCGGCAGTCTCCTTGATCGCCCATGCGCGTGCCGTTTTCAGATTCATGCGTGACAACGACATAAACTCCCGACGTGCTCTGTTGTCCGTTTGAGCGGAGTTTCTCTGCCAATCGTATTTTGTTCCGCTCAGCGGGCTTTCCCCCTCTGCGGCTAAAATCTGTCGGTGCTCCTGGGCGCGCACTTTGTCCAACGCCTTACCAAAGTGCTGGGCCACATGAAAGCGATCGAAGCAGATCTTCTCCTCGGCCTCAGATATGCTGGCCTTTACCGCCTTTATGAACGGATCCCACATGTCCATCGTCACCGTCTGCATCGAGGTCAAATGATGTGCCGGCCTGTCCCGCAGCCAATTCTCAAGGCTCTCCGCCTTTCGGTCATCCAGCACGTCCAACACGATATCCCTGTTTCGATCCAAGATCACCGTGACGTACTCGTGGCGCTTCTGGAATGACGTTTCATCGATGCCGATATCCTTCAGCGGTTGCTTCCGCCTGCGTTCAAGGCCTCTTTTCACGGCACGCTCTTGAATACCTGCAACCTCGTCCCAACTGAGCTTCAGTAGCTGGGCAACTCCCGAAATCGAGCTTTCCTTGAGCCAACTGATGACCAGTGCCTCAAAAAGGGCAGTGAAATGACCTTTGACTTCCGCCCATGCAACGGGCAGCTGTTTCACACCGTGGCCCTCACAGAAAACGCGTGGTACCTCGCATTCGATGATTGTCCTGAACTGCATGGTATCAAGGTGCCGCCACCGACGCTTCTGATGGTCGTAGATCGAGGCTTGCCCACCACAAACGGGACATGCGACAGGAACCGACTCGTCGTAGCCGACGCTGATTGTCACTGAACGATCTTTCAGGCCGACCTGAATGCCCGTAACGCTCCAGGGAGCCCGTATTCCCAGCAGTTTCGTGTACAGTTCGATGTCTTGCATGAAATCAGACTACATTATTCTACTGTCTTGACCCATAGGAAACCCGGAAGCGCCTTTAAAAGAAAACGTAAAGGCAGTTCGGTCTGCTGGTCTCGATCTCGCTGACGAAGTGGAACCCCTTATTTCTGAAAAACTCGAAGTGCTTGAATCTGCAGGTTCTTTTGTTGACAGGCTGGAAGACGACGAGCAAATTACTTGCCCGGCTTGCGGGCAACGCATCTCTGCCGAAGATTTCAGAGCGCATGTTACGCGTGAGAAGAAACGACTCCAGGAGACCATCGAGGTTTTTGAAGAACTCAAAGAAGCCAGGGGAACACTCTGCGACACCATCAAGTCGCTGAAGTCAAATCTGCGCAAAGCGGACGTGAAATCGTGGCGTGACGACATGGTCAAGTTTGCCGAAAACTTTACCTATCTCGACGGACTCAAAGTCGAAGCGTTCCGAATATCATGCAGCGAGGACGAGCTGAAAAAAGCCGAAGACAATCTGTTGCCGGTGATAAAGGCTGCGTCTTGGGCAGCGAAGAAAGGACCTGTGGCCGTCGACGAGCTCTCCTCGGACAAAGAGACTATAGGGACGTGCACTGCTCTGTCCGAAGGCAAAAAGATAAACAGGTCAGTGAAGAGCGCAGACGCTTTGATCTCTTTTTTAAACGGAGTCGAACGCGCTGTTCGGGATAAGATCAGGCTTCACTCGCAGGAAGTCATAAAAGAGATTTCCGAAGACATCAGGACGATGTGGAGCATATTACATCCTGGGGAAAAGATTGAGGACGTCAGGCTCTACCTCCCCGGGCAAGCAGACAAGGCAATCGACATTGGACTTCGATTTTACGGCGTGGAGCAAGATTCTCCGAGGCTTACACTTTCCGAAGGTCACAGAAACAGTCTTGGTCTTTGCATTTTCCTGGCGATGGCGAAGCGAGAAGCAGATAAGGACCGCCCGCTAATTCTAGATGATGTCGTTGTAAGTTTCGACCGTAGTCATAGGGGGATGATCGTCCAGCTCCTGGAAAAGGAGTTCAGCGGCCGCCAAGTAGTCATAATGACACACGACCGCGAATGGTACGCGGAGCTCAGGCAGCGGTTTGACGGTGCAAACTGGTACTTTAGAGCCCTCATGCCTTATGAGAAGCCAGAGATTGGAATCCGATGGTCCGAAAAGACCTCCACATTCGACGACGCTCGCGCATTTCTAAAGAGTTCTCCTGATTCCGCCGGAAATACCGCTCGCAAAATAATGGACATCGAACTTGCCCTCCGGGCTGCGGGAACGAAAATCAGGCTGCCCTACCTTCACCGTGAGCGCAACGATCACAGGATGGCCCACGATTTTCTCTCACAGATCATCTCAGATGCTGAGAAATGCTTCAGAAAATCGGAAACTGGGAAGTTCGTACCTTATCCCGAAGCAATCGAAGCTTTCCGCGAAGCGGACAAGCTACTGGTTTCTTGGGGCAATAAGGCGTCCCATTCATTCGATTTGGACCGCAAGGAGGCAGCCCAACTCATCGAGGCGTGCGAGAAAGCACTTGAGTTCTTTACCTGTCCGGAGTGTAAAAAGGCGGTCCACAAGCTGGAGGATTGCAGCGCACAAATCGTTCAATGCCAATGCGGTCACCTGCAGTGGCGCTACGGCAAAGCATAAGACCCTCATCGACATGTTCTTGAAGGCAACGGCTACTCTTCTTCCCCCTTGCCCGATAACTGTACTTTCGCATAGCCGGAGCTCTTCGCATCTTCCGGGTGGGATTCCAACCCGATCACGGTGATTTCAGCTTTCCCAGGGCCATACACCCAAAACATCCGTCCGGCCCCAGGGGTGTTGTTCTCCAGGTAAGACTGCCAGACCTTCTCCCCATACCGCCGGCTCAGGGCATCAATCTCATGACTTGCAAGCCCAGGATGGCGTGGATTCTGGGAGAGAAACTTCAAGGCTTTGCCCCATTTTCTGTACAGTGCGGCTTCACTCTTGGAGAGTTTGCCCTGGCGGTTCTTCTTAGCGAGAGCTTTCCACAAATCCTTCATTTCAGGAACGCCCATTCTTATTGTGAACATACTTTTTTCTCCTCTACACTTTATTAGTAGGGGCGTTCGAGAAAAGCTCTATTTCTTGCCTTTGGTTGAGAATGCCGAAAGATCTACGGGATCGCTCACCAGGCCCTTTTTCAAGTTCGCCATGCTGCTGTCCATCATCTTGAGAGTCCGGCGCGACACACTGAAAGGCTTCACTAGCTCGCGGGGCTCGAGCATTATTCGACCGTCCTTGAACTCCTTCACGTGGTAGTGTCCATATCGAGCTCCTCGCAGGATCAACCGCTTTTTCACATCGATTTTTGCATCATATTCGCTGACGGGGCTCATTCGGTTCTCCTTGGTGGGATATCCCACCACGTAATCATACCACAATATCCCGTTTGCCGGCAATCCTTTGTCCACCCGTGCAGGAAGCGGCTACGGGCTTGAGTTCCCCCGGGGGTCGCCCCTCGCGGGGCTCCTAGGAGGCCCGCGGAGCGGACGCACACGTACATCACTAACCGCATCAGTCGTTCGGCGACCGATGCAATTCCAAGCGGCGGGGGCACGGGATGCCCGAGCTGTGTTACGAGTGGCCGCCGCACCGCAGGGCGTGGTGGAGGGCCGCCTTCAGCGCGGGAGTGCGGATAATGGGCCGATTATCCGCACTCCCGCGCGCTCCCCCAGGAGAGGGCAGCACTTCACCCGCTTCCTAGCACGTGCGTAGCGATCTCAGAACCCTATGAAATCAAACTCATGGTACGAGCGTGAATCAAAATACTTTGACTTGTATTGATCGATCAGCTTTGCCTTCCAAACGCCAAACAATGTCTTCACATCTGCCCTGTCGATCAGGGCCGTCGCATTCCCGAAGAGATACATGTCATGGTAAACCTCCCAATAGACTATGACGCCTTTCTGCGCTTTCAGATCAAAAATGAGCAAAGCCCTCGCGGTGGCGTTATGAGGTTCAAATCCTGAAATAACTATGAGACCGTCACTGACTTGCTTCCACTCTTCAATGACACCAAGAGCGCCCGCAATGCGATCTGCAGTCGGTTCTTTGAATGCGAAAACATCATAGGTATTGGGTGACAGAAGCGACTTTATAAAGTAGAGCGACTGATATCTTCTGGGGTTCTTATTTACTAGAAAAGAGTATCCGTTAGCTTTTGAAAAGCTGTCGGCTATGTCCTTCTGCTCTGCAAGTCTCTTTTCTATCGCGCCTATCGTATCCTTGTATTGACCGTTATCATAGATCTTGAGTTGACCGAGCCAATACTCCGCCAACGCAATGTCTGTTGTATTTGAATACAAAGAGGCCAAAGCTTTAATGATCCCGACAAAATGCGTTTTATCTGCAGTTTGCCAGATATCTGCCGCCGACTTTTCCGCTAGTTTCTTGAATCCCCACTCAGCCCAGACATTCAATTCGCCTATGCTCGCGTCAAGGTTCCCGCGGTTCTGATCCAGAACTTTTCCATAGGACGAAAAGGCCGCGTAGTAGTCTCCCTCTTTGAACGCTTGGTCGGCTTGTTGAAGCAGCTTTTGAACTCCTGTTTGGTCCTGTGCAAAACAAGCAAAACGAGACGCCATAAGGATCGCTACCATAGCCATTCTGAGCAGCATTCAAGGTCTCCCTCTAGTCGTTCGCCGCGCGAATTGATGTCTGGACCTGTGGAGGAGGCGGCGTATTGGGAAGCTGACGTAGTAGACCCGCTTCATCGTTCCTTCGCGATTCCCACATGGTCCCCGTGCCAAGATCCTGTATCGCCTGCGCCGCTCCTGAGTAGTCCCCCGTGTTCACTTGGTTCATTATAGCCGCAGGCACACTCCCTGCGTTGTAGGACAGGTCGAACGACGCTGTTTGTGCCTGATCGGGAAGATCCCAGAAGTTTCCGCCAGTCGCTTCATTGAAGCGCGCTGCGATTCCATTTCGCCCCGTTGCATAGTCAGCGAAGACGGCGGCGTCTGTCCGAGCTGCTTGGTCCGCCGTGATGGTAAGATTCCCCGCGACAGCAACGGCAGCATTTCCGTGTAGACCCAAATATGGTGTGTATGCGTCAATCAAGTCCTGATTTGGATTTGGCTGGGCCTGCGTTCCAGGACGCCCGAAAATCCCGTTCATGTCGTGTTGGTTGTGTTGGCCGAGATCAAAACCAGTGGCAATTGTTACACCACTTGCGCGCTGGGTTGCCGTTTCTGTCAAGCGGCACATATCCGGTCAAGATACCGGTTGGATCTTTGTATTTCAAAGGATTGTTGGCGCCGTAGTGATAGACCACAAGGTTCAAAGGATTGAAGACCTCTGTTTCGATTTCTGGCGACCGGCAGGTAATCCTCCATCGCGGGATCCGCGCTCATCCGGCGGCTGGTCTGCGAGTCCAGGTAGCGCGCCCCGCGGTAGTACAGCCTCGTCTCCGAGTCAAGCTCCTTGCTGGTGAACTTGAACGGCAAGAGCGCCCGGCTATCCGTCTCCTGGTCTATCCAGCTCTCCCCATAGGGGGAGTACTCCATGTGCTCCCACTCACTTCCAGGTTCACGCACCCCTATGCGATTGCGAGTACTGCCACCACCCCGCACACGGCCAGCGGGTAGAAGCACGCGCGGTTGAAAAGGTACAGGGCGGAGGTCAGCTTCTGGTCCCGCACCCAGCGCAGGGCAGGAGCAATCAGGAGGATGGCGCCGGAAAGCAGCGCTCCGGCAACGTAGATGGTGGGATGCCGCACGGCGACAACCAAGGGAAAGAGAAGGCTCGAAGCAACCGTGACGCACAAGAGAGCGAAGGAGACCCACGTGGACGCGTGTCTTCCGTAGCGGACGGGGAAGGTGCGGATCTTCATCACCGTGTCTTCTTCCAGATCGCTCCAATCATTGGGGATGTTGCGGCAGCCGACCTCCCAGGCAAAAGCCCACGCAAAGAACAGGGCAACAAAGCCCGCTGACGGCGCTCCCGCCACCGCGTAGACGCCTGCCAGCCCGCCAACTGCCACCATGCTTCCCGAAAGAATGGCTTTCCAGTGCGTGACCCGAAGCAGCCTGCAGTACCCGATTTCCAGGAGAAGCGCGGTCACCATGAGCGCCGCGCACAGCGGACGGAGAATGAACGCGAGGGAAAGGGAAATCAGGCCCCAGATCATGACCCAGCCGAGCGCGGCGTTGAAAGTGAGCGCTCCCTGGGCAATGGGATGCCGGTACCCGACTGAGTCGATGTCGAAGCACTCCTTCTTTCCGATAAGCTTGGACATTTTTTCGCAATCCACGCGGCAGTCCATGACGTCGTTGAGCGCGAACACCGCGGTGAAGCCGGCAAACGCGGCCAGGAGGCCAATGATGACAGTGGAAGCGCCGGGGAAGCCGCCGAAGGCCAGGAGCGCGCCCATGGCGGGATGGGCAATGTCCAGGACGGAATGCGTCATTCGTGAGAGGCCGAAGAACTTGCGGACCCCTTCCCGAGAAAGCGTTGCGCTGTTTGCCATGTCACTTCTCCTCATTGGCGCCACGCGGCCGCCGCCAGGCAGCCCGCCGGCTCAAGATGCATTTTTCTAATCGATGTCCCGCGCGATCATCTGGAGAATGCTATCTGCGTCACCATGAGCGGCAAAAGCCCGTGCGCAGCTCCTGCCGATTATACCGCCAAGCGGCGAAGGATTATAGATCAGGCGCAAGACGTTCCACGGCAGGACCGACAGCGGGTCATAGCCCTCCCTGATCTGGCCATCGCTGATGGCCTTGCTTTCCAGGCCGGTGTGGGGTTGGATGGCCAGGAAGAAGATAACGGGCACCACGTGATCCGCGCCGAAAATCGACCTGATCTCATCCATCGTTTGAAATGTTTCGCGCAGAGTCTGCCGAGTTTCCCCGGGAGCGTTCAGTGAAAGGTTCACGAACACTTTGCCGCGGTATCCGCTTTCCTTGAGAGTGTGAAACGCCTTGATTGCCTGCCTCACGGAGAATCCCAACCGAAGCTGGTCCACCACCTCCTGCGCGCCGGAGTTCAGGGACACCTCGAGGTCCGCGAGCCCCGTCCTGACCATGAGCCGGGCAAACGCCTCATCAACCTCGTGGATCCGCAGGTAGCCGCCCCACTGAAGCGGAAGCTTCTCCCGCTCAATGCCGTTCAACACGGCCGCAAGATGTTCTTGGTCCGCGGGCTCGCTCAAGAGCTGTGCGTCGGCAAACCAGAATTTGCGGGCGCCCCAGCGCCGCGCATACGCGCTCATTTCCGCAACAACGCGCGCCGGCTGCCGCCTGATGACTCGCTTGCCTTCAAGGAACCCGTACAAGCAGTAAAGGCACGAGTGCGGACAGCCCTGCTTGGACTGCACACCAATCATCTCGTCACGGTAGGCGGGCCACTGCGGGAAGGCTTTTTCGAGCGCCTCAAGGTCGATTTCCGGTTCTATTGGATCTTCAGGCAGTGGCAAGCCGATCCACTGGAAGAATCGATCCAGTCCCGTGTCCGGGAAAACCTCCACGCCCGGCGGGAGCGTATCCGCCAGCCTGTCCCCGAAGATCTTCACGCTGGGCCCGCCAAGTGCAATCCGCACGCCCGGGTTTGCCTTTGCCGTCCCGCGGATGAGCCGTAGGTTCTCATCAATGGCAGAGGAATAGGTCAGCATGTCGCGCAGCCCGCGCGCCGCGGCGCCGAGCTTGCGCACCGGCGAAGGGTCATGGAAGAAGATGAAAGCGTCTCGAAGGCCGCCGTCCAAGTCTTGCGGAGAGAAGATCTGCATGTCCCGCCAGGAAAAGGCCACCACCTCCGGAGAGTGCTCGCGGATTGCCTCATCCAGCGCCGCGACGCGTCGCGCGCGCTCAACCAGCGCAAGGTCCAGCAGCCTCAGGGAAGCCCGCGGTTCTGCCCTTCGCAGAAGCGAAAGGAGATAGATCGGGCCCGTGGGGAACACTTTCTTACAGGGGAGCCGGACGATGAGGATGCGCGGGTACGCGCTTCGCGTGAAGGCGGTACGTGAGTACGCGCTCCGCGTGAAGGCGATACGTGGGTATACGTTCCGCCTGAAGGCGGTGCTCTTGTCGGACATGTGGCCTCCCGGCGACCAGGCCTTAGCGCAGATCGCGCGGAGCGCGATTTTCTACGACCTCGATGAGGGCGTTTCTCAATTCCTGCAGCCGATATGGTTTTGGCAGGACGCCGAGGGCACCGTAGCGTTGGTGGTCCGCCAGGACAGGGTCATTCGAGTATCCTGACGACACGATGATTCTTGCCCCGGGATCGATTGCCAGAAGCCGGGAAATGGTCTCTTTGCCGCCCAAGCCGCCGATCACGGTGAGATCAAGAATGACCGCCACGAAAGGCTGGCCGTCGCTTTGCGCGGTCTGGTACAGCTCCACCGCCTCCTCACCGTTTGCCGCGGCAATGGGAGAAAAACCCAGGCTGGCGAGCATTCGAGCCGCCATGGCTCGGACCATCTCCTGGTCGTCCATGAGGAGGACCCTGCCGCCGCGCGCGGAAACCGCGACGCTCTGCTGTACCAGGGGAGGGACCTCACGGCCGGGCTCCGCGGGGATCAGGATGGTGAAGGTGCTGCCCCGGCCGGGCACCGAGGCCGCCCCGAGATGTCCCTTGTGCTTTCGGACGATGGAATACGAGGTGGCAAGGCCAAGGCCGCTGCCGGCCTGTTTGGTCGTGAAGTAGGGATCAAAGATCTTGTTCAAGAGGCCCTCGGGAATGCCCTCCCCCTCGTCGGAAATGGAGATCTCCAAATATGGCCCGGAGGGCAGCGCCAGGGGATTTCCCTCCGACAACTTCGAGTTCACCGCCTTCACCTGGATACGGCCTCCCGCGGGCATCGCCTGGACCGCGTTGATCACGATGTTCTGGATGACCTGACCGAGTTGGCCTTCGTCGATCTCCGCCGGCCAGAGGCCGGGATCCGATTCGATCACGCACGCGCACGAAGAACCGTGGCTGGCAAACCCGGCGGCGTCCCGGATGAGCTGCCCCACATCCGCGAGATGCCTGACCGGCGCGCCTCCGCGGGCGAACGTCATGAGTTGCTGCGTGAGGTCCCTTGCTCTCAACACGGCCCGCTCGGCGTCGTGGAGGCTCTCCCAGGCCGGGTGCGCCCCGGAAAGCTCTGTGCAGGCAAGGGAAATGTTGCCGAGGATCCCGGCAAGAAGGTTGTTGAAATCATGCGCAATGCCGCCGGCGAGGAGTGAGAGGGACTCCAGCTTCTCCGCGGTGAGCAGCGCCTCCTCCATGCGTCGCCTCTCCGTGATGTCCCGTGTGATTGTCAGGATGCACCGAGATCCGTCGATCTCGATGAGTCGTGCCGACATCATCCCCAGCAGGATGGATCCGTCTTTGCGCCGGAAAAAGGCCTCCAGCTCCGCCTCCCCCCGCTCGGCAAGTCCGGCAACCATGCGGTCACGGTCCTCAGCGTTCACCCAGATGCCGAGGTCACCCGGCAGGGACGAGCGGCCGAGAACATCAGCCGCCACGTACCCCGTCATCCTCGTGAAGCCTTCGTTGATTTCCAGGTACACGCCGTCTTCATAGCGGTTGATGTTGATCGAATCCGGGCTTCCATGGAACGCACGGGAGAACTTCTCCTCGGAATCCTTCAAAGCCTTCTGCGCCCGCACCTGGTCGGAAACGTCGTGAACAATGCTGAAAAGAAACCGCCCGCCCTCCAGTTCCACCGGGCTCGAATAGACCTCCACCGTCCTGATTTCCCCGGAGGCGAGCCTATGGGGGAAAACAAAATGGTTCCTCTCCTTCCGGAATGCCGCGGCGACATCCGCCTCGATATCTGCGGGAGGCCGTTGGTTGATGTCCTTTATGTGGAAGGAACACAGCACGTCACGGGGGTATCCGTAGAAGCGAATGGCGGCGGGATTTGCGGCCACGATCAGCCCGTCCCCCTGGTTGACGAGGAAAATCATCGCTGTGTGGTGTTCGAATTGCTTCATGAACGTCACGGCGCTTGCGATTCTCTTTGCGTGCATGGATTTTACGAGCGTCGGGGCCCCAACGCTGCCTCCCGAAAACGGAATAGGAGATCAAGTAGAACACATTTTCGCCGCCGCGTCCACGTTCGCGGCTGCCGTTCACGGCCACCGTTCCACCACCGTTCCTACGCAGACGCACCCGAATAGCGGCGGGTTCCCGCCCGCCACAAAAGTCGCGCTGCGGTGAAAAGCAGCGCTGCAAGCGCGAACGCTCCCGCGAGAGTCTGCCAGGACAGCTTGCCGGCAAGCGCCTGCGCCGGCACCGTGGTGGCGAACGCCACCGGCACGAGGAACGTCAGGCCAATGCGCAGCCATTTCGGATACAGCGTCACGGGCCAGCGGCCCGCCTCGTCGATGGACTGGAAAATGACGAGGATGTTCTCCACCCGCACGAACCAGAACGACAGGGAGGCAAGGATCACCCAGAAGCTGTACACGATGATCCCGCCCGCCACAAGCGCCGCGGCAAAAGCGGCCACCTGCCACGCCCCCAGGTGCGTCCCCATCCGGGCAAGCGCCACGGCAATCACGATGATCCCGAGGCCGAAGTCGGTGAGCTTCCAGATCTCCACGCGCTGGATGCTCGCGAGGACCTGAGAATCCTCGGGCTTGGTCAGCGTAAAGTCCAGCGTCCCTTCTCGAACGCTTTCGATAAGCTGCTCCATGCTTGGCTGGATGACCAGCCGTATGGCCCCACCTACAAGGAAGAACACTCCGACCAGCGCGGCCACCTCCTCCGGCCGCCATCCCCCGAGGGTGGCCGTGTAGGAGAATACGACCGCGAGCCCTCCGAGGGCCGTGCCCAGGTCCACCGCGGATTCCAGGAGCTGGAGGAAGAAGTTGGCCCGATACGCCAGCTCGCCCATCGCTCCAACCCGAAAGAAGACCCAGAGAAGACGCAAGAATCTCATGCGCCCACCGCCGAGTACACGCGCACCCCGGCGCGCCACACCGTCCGCAGGAGCAGGAGACCCAGCGCCAGCCACGCGCTCTGGGCGGCAAGCCCCACCAGGGATTGCCCGACGCTCAGCCGCCCCAGGAGAAGCTCAACGGGGAAGCTGATCATCCATCGAAACGGGAGGAGTGACGCGGCCACCTGCAGCGGATAGGGAAGAAGAGAGAGCGGCGCCATCTGCCCGGAAAGGAAAAGCGCCGCAACAAAGTACCCCTGGTTGATGGCGCTCACCCTCGTGGTCCAGAACGCGGACAGCGCAAGGGTCCATTCCACGACAAACTTGACGGCGAACGCAAGGAGGAGAGCCGGCACGAAGAGGGCCGCGGCCCACAGCGGCGGGGAGAAAGTCGGCTTGAATACGAGGACAAGCACCGTCGCGGCAAGCAGCATCAAGGGAAGAGTGATCAGCTTGGAGGAGATATTGTCCACCAGGTCCGTATGGATGGGATGGATGGGCCGCAGGAGGGCAAACGAAAGGGAGCCGTGGCGGATCTTGTACTCGTACTCGAACATGACCCAGGTGTAGGTGACCTGGGTGACGAGCATGAGAACAATGAAATATGCGGCGAAATGCCCCGCGTCGAAGCCGCCGACGCTTCCTCCGGTTGCCCGCGCAACAGCGGACCAGATCACGAGGTAGATGAGCGGTTCGAGGATTCTGTCAATCGTCCAGATGAAAATGGAGGCCCGGTACTGGATGAACGACGCAAAAGTGGTCCTGAACTGCTGGCGGTAAACGTCCCGGAGCCCCATCAGGAGCCCTCACCGGCAAACACGCGTTCGATGACTTCCTCGATGGGCGGGTCTTCCACGGTCAGGTCGATCACGGGAAGGTCCGCCAGGATCCGCCCCGTGACCCGCGGCGTATCCTCACGGGGCACGCGCAGGGTGACGACCCCGTCCTCGCGGGAGATCACCTCGCCGTAACTCCCCAAGCGCTCGAGCACGCCGTCCGCCTCTCCGTCTTCGAGCTTCACGACGATGGTCTTGTGCGCGGTAAACTGCCCCACAAGGGCCGCCAGCTCCCCGTCGAACAGCAGCCTTCCGTGGTGAATGACGACCACTCTGCGGCACAGGGCTTCCACGTCCGCCATGTAATGGCTCGTGAGAAGGACCGTGGCCCCGAAGCGCTGGTTGTACCGGGCAAGAAAAGCCCTGATGCGCCTTTGCATGGTCACATCAAGGCCGATGGTGGGCTCGTCCAAGAACACGACTTTGGGGCGATGAAGAAGAGCTGCCGCCAGCTCGCATTTCATGCGCTCCCCCAGGGAGAGGTTGCGCACCGGTCTTCGAAGCAGCGGCCCTAGCTCCAGAAGCTCAGTGAGCTCCTCGACGGTGCTTCTATAGTCCGCCGCGGGGATCCGGTAGATGGCGCGGTTGAGCTCGAAAGAGTCCGCGGCCGGGATGTCCCACACGAGCTGGTTCCGCTGACCCATGACGAGCGTGATCTGCCTGAGGAAAGCTTTCTCGCGCTTCCACGGCACATGGCCAAGCACCGAGACTTCACCGCCCGTGGGGTGCAGGAGACCGGAGAGCATCTTCAAGGTCGTGGTCTTCCCGGCGCCGTTGGGGCCGAGGAACCCGACGATCTCCCCCGGCTGGAGCGTGAAGGAAATCCCGCCAACCGCGGAAACCTCTTCCTTGCGCCTGCGGAACAGGCTGGCAAGGGCGGAGCCGACTCCGGATTCGCGTTCGGTTACAAGGAAGGACTTGCGCAAGTCCTTGACCCGGATGGAAGGGGACAGCTCCATCCCTCAACTATACGCGCCGCCCTTCGAGGGAACAACAACCCCTAAAAGTACACTTCGGCAAAGATGCGAGCGGGAGGCACGCCGTACGCGCGAAGGATGGCGTAGCACTCGTAGATCATGTCGCTGTTCCCGCAGAGGTAGCAGAAGCGAGTCGGTTCTACCGGATTCTCTCTCAGATATGATGTGACCCGCCCCGCGTGAAAACGCGCCCCTCCCGCGCCGCGCTCGGACCCGCTGATGCACGCAACAATCCGCCCGCTCTCGAAAGCCTCGTGATCATAGAGCTCGAGCGGAGTCCGCGCGCCGTGCAGAAGCTGATAATCGAGGTCCGGGTAGCTCAAGGTGAGGCAGTGAAAAGGGGAGACGCCGGTGCCCGTGGCAATGAAAAGGAACTTCCCGGAAGCAGTCTCTGGTTGGATGCAAAAGGAACCGTGCGGACCATCCACGTCGAGCATGTCGCCGGCCTGGCAACGGCGCAGGTCCCGGGAAACCGTTCCTCCCTCCACTTCCTTGACCAGCACTTCCAGAAAGTCCTCGGAGGGCGGAGAGTAGATTGTATACTCCCTGCGCTGGAGACTTCCCGCGCGGCCCACGTTGATCCATTGGCCGGGTCGAAACGCCAGCTCATTGCGTTCCAGCCGCAGAACAAAGGCGGAACCTGAGAGCGTGCGGTTTTCCAACACCCGATGCGCGCTGGCCCTGACGGATTGCGTTCGGAACGCGGTTTCAATCAATTTTCAATCAGCGGGAAACGGGGGGAACGGCGGCCGCCTTTGCCTCGCGCAACTGCGCAATGTGCCGCTGGAAGCCGTGGAACTGCGCATCCGCGTGGTAGGAGGAGCGCACGAACGGTCCCGCCTCGCAATAGAGGAAGCCCTTTTCCATTGCGATGTCCTTGAAGCGCTGGAACTCCTGCGGAGTCCAGAAGCGGCGCACGGGGATATGGTTGCGCGTCGGTTGGAGGTACTGGCCGATGTTCACCACGTCCACGTCCGCCGCGCGCAGGTCAGCCAGCGTCTGCTCGACTTCTTCCGCCGTCTCACCCAACCCCAGCATGATGCTGGATTTGGTCACCATCGTGGGGGCAAGCCCTCGCGAGATGCGCAGGAACTCGAGAGACCGATCGTAGCTGGAGCGCGACCTCACCCTTGGGGTCAGCCGGCGCACCGTCTCCACGTTGTGGCTGATGATGTCAGGGCCGCTTTCCACAACGACGCGGATGGCGTCCTCCGAGCCCATGAAGTCCGAGGTAAGCACCTCGATGGAACACTGCGGCGACTTCCAACGGATGGCCCTGACCGTGGCCGCCATGACGGAGGCCCCGCCGTCGGACAAGTCGTCCCGGTTCACCATGGTTATGTGGACGTGCCGCAGCTTCATGTGCTCCACTGCGCCCGCCACGCGCAGCGGTTCGAGCTTGTCTACGGCGCCCGGGAGGCCGGTGTTGACCGCACAGAACCGGCATCGCCGCGTGCACGTATCCCCGAGGATCATGAAGCTCGCCGTGCGTAACGTTCCCCAGCATTCCTGCAGGTTGGGGCAACGCGCTTCCTCACACACCGTGTGCAGCGCCTCAGTGCGCATCAGCTTCTTCAGGAAATGGTAGTTGTCCGTGGTATTAAGGCGGATCTTCAGCCACTCGGGCTTTCTGTGCTGCACTGCCTGGTCTGACATCCTCTCACTCACTTTCCGTTGCCGTCGTTCTCGAACTGCATGACGCTGACGCGCGCGGCAACGGCCCGGGCGAGGGAACGCAGCGCTCCGGCCGAGCCGCCGGAGCCCTCCAGCGTTACGGGCGGAGTCCCGGCGTCCCCCATGCGGGTGACCATCGGGTCCATGGGGATGCGCCCCAGGAACGGGACCTGCATCTCTTCTGCCGCCTTCTCTCCTCCACCCTCACCGAACACCTCCCCCGCCATGTTTTCCACGATCCCCAGGACGGGCACGTTCAACTTCTTGAAGGCGGTAACGCCCCTGCGGGCGTCGCTCACGGCCAGGAGCTGCGGCGTCGTGACCACCACCCCGCCGGTCAGCGGAACAAGCTGCGCCACGCTGAGCTGGGCGTCTCCCGTGCCGGGCGGAAGATCGACAATGAGGTAGTCAAGCTCGCCCCAGACCACTTCGGTGAAAAGCTGCTGGAGAGCCCCGTGGATCATGGGCCCTCTCCACACAAGAGCTTCGGTTTCAGAGACGAGAAATCCCATGCTCATGAGGAGGACCCCGTGAGCACGCGCGGGCACGATCTTCTCCTTCAACGGCGGAGGGAGCTGCTGCACGCCCATCAGCGTGGGGATGTTCGGTCCATAGATGTCGGCATCCAGGAGGCCCACCGCGGCGCCGGACTGCGCCAGCGCCACGGCAATGTTGACGGCCACCGTGGACTTGCCCACGCCGCCCTTGCCGCTTCCCACCGCAATGATCGCTTTGATGGGGAGCTTGATCTTTTCCATGATCCGGCGGTCGGCGCGCATGCGCGCATCGAAACCGATCTGGATCTTGCCGACGTCCGGGATGAAGCTCCGGATGGCGTTCTCGCTGTCCTCTCTCAGCTTGTCCTTGAGCGGGCAGGCGGGCGTGGTCAGCTGGATTGTAAAGCTTACGTCCTTGCCCGTGATGCGGATGTCGCGGATGAAGTCAAGGGTGATCAGGTCCTTGTGAAGGTCCGGATCCTGGACCGTGCTCAAGGCTTCCCTGATGCGTTCTACGGACATCGCGCTGCTCTGTGTCGGCACACATCCTCCTGTCAGATGCAGGATAAATAGTACATAAACGATGAGGATTGACCAAGCCGTCGCTTCACGGTGTCTTGACGGTGGCGCATCCCCGTCTTGATACTTGACGTATATGACTGAAGTGAGGCGTGGGGTTCCGTCTCCGCTGAAGCTTGTTCTGTTCGCTGGGCTCCTGGCAGGCTTTCCCGCCCTTCTCTGGGGCCAGTACTTCGAGCGGAACAAGGTGCAGTACGGGGCAATCGACTTTTCGGTCCTGAAGACTGAGCATTTTCAGATCTACCACTACCCCGAGGGCGCCCCGGCGGTCATGGACGCGGCCCGTATCCTGGAGGCGGCCTATGCCCATCACGCGGACGTCTTCGGCTACGGGATCAAGGGCCTGCAGAAAGTGATCCTGTATGACAGCTTCATCGACTTCGAGCAGACCAACGTCATTCCCGGGATCGTCTCACAGGGAGAAGGCGGCGTGACCGAAGGGCTCATGCACCGTGTGGTTCTTCCGCTCACGGGCACGTACAGCGAAAACGCGCACGTGCTGGCTCACGAGCTTGTCCATGCATTCCAATTCGAGAAGATGAGCCCGCTCGGCGCTTTCGCGGGTCTGTCGCAGCAGCTTCCCCTGTGGTTCATCGAGGGCCAGGCAGAGTATCTCTCCCTCGGCCCGGATGACCCGCTGACGGACATGTGGATGCGCGACGCGTACCTCAACAAGGACATCCCGAGCATCGATGACCTCTCCTCGAAGCAGAACAAGTACTTCCCCTATCGCTTTGGGGACGCCGTGTGGTACTGGATCGACCGCGGATGGGGAAAGACGGGCATCCGCGAGTTCTTCAACGACGCCGTGGAAAAGGGAATCCCCAAGGCCGTGGAGTCAGCCCTCGGCGTGAAAACGATGGGGGACTTCTCCGCCCGGTGGAAGGGGGACTTCGCCATCACGTATTCGCCAAAGGTCGCGGGCCGCTCTCTTCCCCGGGACGTGGGGCGCGTCCTGCCGGGTCTGGACAGCGGTCTGAACCTGAGCCCTGTCATCAGTCCGGACGGGAAATACATCGCGGTCTTCTCCCTGCGAAGCCTGTTTGGCCTGGACCTCTACCTCGCGGACGCACAGACGGGAAAGGTCCTCAAGAATCTCGCCGGGTCGGATAACGACGCCCGTTACGACGTCCTCAACTTCATCGACTCCGCGGGGACGTGGTCGCCGGATTCCCGATCTTTCGCCTTCGTCGTGGAGCGGGGCGGGCAGAATGGCGTCGTGATTGTCGAGGTGCCCTCCGGCAGGATCAGGAAAATCATCCCGCTTGTCGGAGTGAAGGGGGCTGCCGGATTGGCATGGTCTCCCGACGGCTCGAAGATCGCGCTTTCGGCCACCCGGGAAGCCTTGCGGGACATCTACCTTCTGGATCCGTCGAACGGCGCGCTCGAGCGCCTCACCACCGGCTGGCACACGAAGCTTCAACCCGCCTGGTCCCCTGACGGGAAGACCCTTGCGTTCGCCACGGACGAGGGGGCTCACACGGACCTGGCCACTCTCACGTTCCAGTCCATGAACATCGGGCTCCTCGACATGGAAAGCAGGCAGACGCGGATCATCTCGGTCATGGATGGGGCCAAGCACATCAACCCCCTGTTCACGCCGGACGGAAAAAGCCTGTACTTCATTGCTGATACCGACGGCTATAGCGACCTGTACCGATACGACCTGGCGTCCCAACAGTTCTTCCGGGTGACCCGTGTCGCCACCGGCATCAGCGGCCTGACGGTTCTTTCCCCCTGCCTTTCGATGGCAAAAACCTCAGGCGAGCTGGTCATGACCGTCTTCAACAACAGGAAGTACGAAGTCCACGCGCTGGCCTTGGACCAGGCGCAGGGCCAGCCTGTGGCGCTCGCGGACGCCCTCAACGCTCCCACGCTGCCGGTGGACATAACGGCCGGGCAGAGGGAGCCCGTGCCGAGCCTCCCGAACACCTCCCTCACGCGCTATTCTCCGGCGTTCTCGCTCCTCGCCATCAGTCAAGTCGGCGTCGGCCTGGGCGTAAGCCCGTTCGGCACGAGCATCGGCGGGGCGGCTGCGTTTTCCTTCGCCGACGTGCTCGGCAATGACGAGTTCGATTCGGCAATTCAAGCGTCGGGGTCCCTGGATTCCATCGGCGCCCAATTCGATTACCTGGACAGGAGCAACCGCATCAACTGGGGCGTGGAAGTGGCCCACATCCCGCAGCAGTTCTTCACCTCTCTCACCGGCCCTTTCCCCTCCGGCGCTGACACGGGGATCCAGCAGCAGGTGATCTTCCAGGAAGAAGCGGACCTCCTTGCACAGTATCCTGTCACCGTCAACCGCCGATGGGAGGCGAGCGTCGGCTATACGCTGTATTGGTGGGAGGGAACGGCCCCCGTCTACTATTACCAGAACGGCGTCCTTGTGGAGACGGACCAGATCTCCGTCGCCGCTCCCCCTCCGTTGAACCTGGCGCACGCGGGACTGGCATACGTGGGGGACTATTCATTTTTCGGCTTCACGAGCCCTATCCGGGGCTCGCGATATCGCTTCGAGCTGGACGGCGACGCAGGGACAACGTACTTCGTCACGGCCCTCGGTGACTTGCGCGAGTATCTCTTCCTGAACCCGATCACCATCGCGTTTCGCGCGCTCTCCGTCGGCAGGTACTTTGGCGGCGCTGACAACCTGACTCTCACGCAGTTCTACCTGGGAGAGCCGGACCTCGTGCGCGGCTACGAGTATTACTCCATCATTTCCAACGAAGGGGCGGGGGTGTCAGGGAACATCCCCCAGCTCAACCGCCTGTTCGGATCCAAGCTTGCCGTTGTCAACCTGGAGGTTCGCATTCCGGTGCTTGGCAATGAGCAGTTCGGGCTCCTCAATTTCCCGTACCTGGCAACGGAGCTGGTGGGATTCTTCGATGGCGGGATGGCGTGGACGGAGACCGACTACCCGACGTTGGAGATATCGCAGGACCAATACGCCCGCATTCCGGTGTTCAGCGCCGGGGCGGCCGTGCGGGTCAACCTGCTGGGCGCCTTCGTGGTACAGATCTACTGGGCCTGGCCGTTTGAACGCCAGAACATCGGCGGCTCATGGGGGTTCGTGCTCGAATCAGGCTGGTGAGGCAGAGACCGGCACCGCCATCGTTTGATCCGGAAAGACATGTCTACCGGATATCGCGCTTCGCGCGACCTTTGTTTTGTTTTTGGCGGGAAGATTTCTTACATTAGGCCCATGAAGGGGAAAATCGCAATTATCGGCAAGGGACACGTGGGCGGCGCGCTGAACGAGGGCCTGAAGAAGGCGGGCTACCAGACGCGCATGACGGGAAAGGGGGCCGGCGTGCGGGAAACCGCCCAGTGGGGTGACATCCTCATCCTGGCGGTGCCGTACGGCGCCCTGGACGCGGCAATCGCCGAGATGGGCGGCGCCGTGGACGGCAAGACGGTGGTTGACGTCACGAATGCAATCGGTCCGAAGATGGAGCTGGCGCTTGGCTTCACCACGAGCGGCGCGGAGCAGCTTCAAAAGAAGGCCCCGTCGGCAAAGGTCGTCAAGGCGCTGAACACGGTGTTTGCCCAGAATATGAGCACGGGAAAAGTGAAAGGAAAAATCATTACCTGTTTTGCGGCCGGAAACGATCAGGCCGCCAAGGCACAGGTGCTCGAGCTCTCCCGCGACATCGGCTTCGATGCCGTTGATGCCGGCCCACTGGTCAACGCCCGCTGGCTGGAGGCCATGGGCTACCTGCAGATCCAGCTCGGCTACGCTCTGGGGATGGGTCCGGACATTGGGTTCGCCCTGATCCGCTGAGGTGACAGACGGCGCGCCTGCCGTGACCCGCGTGGCCCGCCGGCGCCTGCCGTGGCCCGCGTGGCCCAGCGTGCCCCGCCCTTGGGTTGACTCCGCCTCTCTGCTCGGGTACACAAGGGAGCAGGGACGCCTATTGAGCTTAGAAAGTGACATCCTCGACCTCATTGCAGACGCTGTTCTCGTCACGGATGATGAGACGGTCCGTGTGCTGGAAGCCAACGCCGCGGCGACCAGGCTCGTCGGCTATACGCGGGAGGAGCTGATCGGCATGCCCCTGGCGGACCTCTCGGACGAGCTGGGCGCGTCCCTGAAAGCGTTCGCTGAACGAGCCGTCGACATCCCGCTGCGCCGCTACCGACGCAAGGACGGCGCCACGGTGGACCTGGAAATCACCACGATGTACGGCCGGTGGAGGGGCAGGAATGCCCACGTGGCGACCTACCGGGACGTCTCGGCGCGGGAGGAGGCCGCGCGGGCGCTGCATGGCAGCGAGGAACGCCTCCAGCGGGAACGAAACCGCCTGCTCACGCTCATCAACAACCTCCCGGACCACATCTACCTTCGGGACCGGGACGATCGCTTCATCCTGGCCAACCGCGCGGTGGCGGAGTTCATGGGCGCGGCCATCCCTGATGCCCTGGTGGGAAAGAAGGACTCGGACTTCTACCCGCCGGAGGTCGCCGCGCAGTTTGCCGCGGACGACCGCATGGTGCTGGAAGAAGGAAAAACCATCATCAATGAGGAGTGCTGCAACAGGTCCGCATCCGGGGCCCTGCGATGGGTCATGACCACGAAAGTCCCCATCATCGATGAGGCGGGGCGCGTGATCGGGCTGGTCGGAATTGGCAGGGACTTCACGGAGTCCCGGGAGACCAAGGAAGCCCTCCGCCGAAGCCAGGAGCAGCTCCAGCAGGGGCTGAAAATGGAGGCCATTGGCAGGCTTGCGGGAGGGATCGCCCATGACTTCAACAACCTCCTGACGGTCATCAAGGGATTCGCGGAGCTGATCGACGCTCGCCTGCATGACAGTGACCCTTCGAAAGCGGAAATTGCGGAAATCAGGGGCGCCTCACAGAGGGCTGCGCGGCTCACCGCGCAGCTTTTGGCTTTCGGAAGAAAACAGATCCTGCAGCCCCGCTTCATGAGGCTCAACGACGTGGTCCTTGCCATGCGCAACATGCTTCCCCGAGTCCTCGGGGAGGACATCGAGCTGTCCCTGCGCCTGGATGACGAGACGGGAAGCATCAAGGCCGACCTTGGGCAACTGGAGCAGGTGATCATGAACCTGTCCGTCAACGCCCGCGACGCCATGCCCCGGGGCGGACAGCTCACCATTGCAACGCGGAACTGCGAGATCGGGGAGGACATGCGGCGCGAGCATCCGGAGGTGAAGCCGGGGGATTACGTGGAGCTTTCGGTGGCGGATACCGGAACCGGAATGGATTCGGCCACGCTTGCGCGGATCTTCGAGCCATTCTTCACCACAAAGGAGCCCGGCAAGGGCACAGGCCTCGGACTGTCCACCGTCTACGGGATCGTGAAGCAGAGCAACGCATACATCTACTGCACGAGCGCGCCACGCGAGGGGACCTCATTCGTCATCTACTTCCCCCGGGTGTTCGACAAGGGCCAGGAGACGAGCGCGGAGGCGCAGGGGAAAGCCAGGGATTCCGGGAATGAGACGGTGCTCCTGGTTGAAGACGAGGAAGTGGTCCGAGGGTTCGTCCGCTCCACTCTCGAGAAGAGCGGGTACACGGTCGTGGCTGCCCGCGACGCCGCTTCGGCCCTGGACGTGCTTTCACGCGCAGACCGCGCCTTCGACGTCCTGGTCACTGACGTGGTCATGCCGCGCATGAGCGGCTATGAGCTTGCCCAGCGCATACTGCGCGCCAAGCCTGCAACGCGTGTGCTCTTCATGAGCGGCTATGCAGAAGAATCCATTCCGGCGCCTCCATTCGAGGGGCGGCCCGTGGACCTGATCCGAAAGCCGTTCGACGGCGCGGCGTTGCTTTCCCGACTCCGCGAAGTCCTGGACAGGGGATAACCGACCAAGGGTGTCGTTTTTTTTTGACTCTCCTGTGTACAGAAATTCGAAGGGAAAAATCATTCCCGGATGATATTCGCCGCGCCGACTTCCCCTGTAAGCTTGCGCCATGGGATCACGGAGCCCGACAGACATGTCCTCGATTTCGGGCGTGGTTCTGATAGCCGTCACCATGCTCGTGTCCGGGTGTTCCATGAGCTCACAAAACCTGCCGCGCGCGGGAAACGAAGCGGCCCCATTGATCAACAGGTCAGTGCTCCTGAAAGATGCCCACGGCGCTGTCCTGGGCAACGTCGCGGAGACGGACGCCGCAAGCGTTACCGTGTTCACCTCCAAGGGCTACTTCGTCTCCTTGGGATGGAATGGCGTGCCAGTTGATGGGACGTGCTGGTTTACGGAGGCCAAGGGGATGGGAAAGCCGTTTTTCATTGCCCTCAGCACCGACAAGCTCTTCGGCTTTTCCGTTTCGGTCAACGGGCGCGTCTATGTCGCGGCAACCGTGGACGCGTCCGGATTTGCCGTGTCGGATCCCTCTATTACGGGATTTCAGTCCTACTATTCCGGCAGCGGCAACACGACAGACGCCGCCGGAGGCGTGCCGGCCGGTCATGTCGCCTACCCCTTGAAGCCCGTCGGTTTCGCGGACCTCGGCCTGCCGTCCTCGATTGCTCGGATAGAGCAGCTTGTTTTTCGATAGGAATACGATCAGGATAACGGGACGGAGCGAGGGTGACATCATGAAAAGGATCATCGGTCTCTCGAGTTTTCTCCTTGCCGTGGCGGCGCTCTGTTTCGCGCAGGCCGGGCAGCCCGGTCCACGCGTGCCCACAATCACGTACATGGAGGGGACGGTTACCGTTGACGGGCGCCCGGCCGCAATTGGGGACACGGTTCCGCTGGGCTCGGTCGTCGTGACCTCCGCGCAGTCCCTTGCCGACATCGAGTTCAACGTGAGGAACGTCATGAGGCTGTCGGAGAACACGACTCTCGTCTTCAATCCCCGCAACCTTCAGACCGGAAGCGAGCTAAGGGTGGGCGCGCTGACTCTCGTTCTGAAAGCTCTCCCCTCCGGAGCCTTCGGGGAGAGCTTCCTGGTGCGAACGCCCACGGTTGTCGCAGGCGTCCGCGGAACGAGCTTCTTCGTGAAAGTGGAAAGCCCTTCGAGCACGTACGTGTGCGCCTGCAACGGCGTGGTGCAGGTGCTGGGAGCTGACGGGCGCCCTCTCAAGGAGCTGGCGGCAAGCCACCACAAGGGCGTACGAGTGGCGGGAAGCGCGGACAATCCCCAGGTGGCGGATGCGCCAATGTTGTATCACACGGACGAAGACGTTGAAAAAGTGGCCGCTGACATCGGCTACACGATCGACTGGAACGTGGTGGACAGGTAGCGCGGCCTTTTCCCGCGGCTCGGCCCGCCTTTCTCTATGCGGCCCGCCCGTCGATCATCTCCAGGAAATACCGATGGATCCTGACGTCATCCGTCAGCTCGGGATGAAACGCGGTGGCCAGCAGTTTGCCCTGCCGGGCCGCAACAACCCGGCCGTCGGAGAGCTTTGCCAGCACGGTGACGCCGGCGCCCGTCTTTTCGATGAGAGGCGCCCGGATGAACACCCCGCGAAACGGCGCGGGACCAAGGGACGGCACGCTCAAGCTTTCCTCGAAGCTGTCAAGCTGCCGTCCAAAAGCATTCCTTTTCACGGTGATGTCCATGGCGCCAATCAGGGGCTGGTCGAGCCCGCCGATGTCTCTGGCCAGGAGGATCATGCCGGCGCACGTCCCGTACACCGGCATGCCTTTCTTTACGGCAGAACGAAGCGGCTCGAGCAGACCGGAGTTTACCAGGAGCTTCCCAATGGTGGTGCTCTCCCCCCCAGGGATGATCAGGCCGCCAATGCCCTCCATGTGCGCCGGCAGCCGCACCAGGACGGGGGCGGCCCCCACGGCGCGCAGGGCTTCCGCGTGCTCGGCAAACGAGCCCTGAAGAGCAAGCACTCCGACCTTCATGCGTTCCGCCATTCTACCGTCCCCGATCTACCATCCGCGCGTGGCCAGGCGCTGTCCGTTTACCATGCCCGCCACTTCAAGGCCGCGCATGGGCGCTCCGAGCCCCTTGGACACACGGACGATCACAGCGGGGTCCTGGTAGTGTGTGGTTGCCTCAACGATGGCCCGGGCCATCCGTTCGGGGTCCTCGGACTTGAAGATTCCCGAACCAACAAAGTTCCCTTCCGCTCCGAGCTGCATCATGAGCGCCGCGTCAGCGGGCGTGGCAATTCCGCCGGCCGCGAAGTTGACCACGGGTAGCCTTCCCGTTTCGGCCACTTCGACCACGAGGTCATAGGGAGCTCCGAGGTTCTTCGCCTCCGCCATCAGCTCCGTCTTGTCCATGGAGCGCAGCCTGCGCACTTCGTCCATCACGGTGCGCATGTGGCGCACGGCTTCCACGACGTTGCCCGTGCCGGCCTCCCCCTTGGTTCGGATCATCGCCGCCCCTTCCCCGATCCTTCTGAGCGCTTCGCCAAGGTCGCGCGCCCCGCAGACGAACGGGATCTTGAATGAATGCTTGTCGATGTGGTGGGCCTCATCGGCCGGGGTGAGGACCTCGCTCTCATCCACGTAGTCCACGCCCATGGCTTCCAGGATCTGCGCCTCCACGAAATGCCCGATGCGCGCCTTGGCCATCACGGGGATGCTGACCGCCCCCATGATCTGCTCAATGAGCGCAGGGTCGCTCATGCGGGCAACGCCGCCGGCGGCACGGATATCCGCGGGCACGCGCTCCAGCGCCATGACGGCAACCGCGCCGGCCTGCTCGGCAATCTTCGCCTGGTCGGCGGTCACGACGTCCATGATCACCCCGCCCTTCAGCATCTGAGCAAGGCCCTTCTTTGTCGCAAACGTTGATTTCTCCATCTCTCACCCTCCTTTGGTCTTCAGTGCGTCCCCAAGAATCTTTATGCCTTTCTCGATCTTTTCTTCATCAATTCCGGCAAACCCAAGGCGCAGCCCCGCTCTCTCCCATTCCTCCACTGAGAAGATCCTGTCCGGCGCGAAGAGGACCCCCTGGGTCCGCGTCCGCAAAAGAAGCGAAAGAGCGTCCGTGCCTCTGGGCAGGTCGACCCATTGGAACAGGCCGCCCCGAGGCTTCTTCCACCGCGCCTCGCTCGGGAAGTGGGCCTTCATGGCCTCCAGCATCAGGTCGCGCCTTTTTCTATATACCGACTGCTTGCGCTTGAGGTGCCGGTCCAGGAAACCTTTCTGGCAGAACTCCAGAAGCGCTCCCTGGAGAATCCTGTTGGAGTACAGGTCCGTGAACTGCTTGATGAGGAGAAGCCGGTCGATGACGGCTGCCGGCGCCACGATCCAGCTCAGCCGGATCCCCGGGCACAGTATCTCGGAAAAGCTCCCCAGGTAAATGACCCCGTCATGAACGTCACGAGCCTTGAGCGGCAGGACCTCTCGTCCGTCGAAGGGGAGGTCATGCACGTAGTCATCCTCCACAATCACCACCTGGCGTTCGCGCGCCACGGCAAGGAGGCGCTCGCGCCTCTCAGGGGAGAGGACCGCGCCGGTGGGGTTGTGGTAGGTAGGGATGGTGTAGATGAGCTTCGCGTTCCTGCGGGCAAGCACGCTTTCCACGAGGTCCACCCTGATGCCGTCATCATCCAGGGGAATCCCCACGCAGCTCGCCTGGAGGGACCGAAAGACTCCGAGCGCCCCGGGGTAGCTCAGGTTCTCCAGGAGGACGGTGTCCCCGGGATCCACAAATAGCCTCCCGACGATGCTCAACGCCTGCTGGATCCCGTTGACGATCATGACTTCCCGGGGCGTACATTGAATCCCGCGGCGCGCGAGGAAGCCCGGCAGGTACTCGATCAGCGGGGCGAACCCGCGGGCCGGTCCGGCCGCCAGCAGGTCCGCCCCGTAGTTCCTCATGGCGGACTGAATACAGCCGGCAAAGTCATCCACGGGAAAGAGAGAAAGCTCGGGATCATGGGAGGCAAACGAAATAGTGCCCGCCTCCTGCGGCGGTTCCAGGAGCTGCTCAGTTCCCGCCGGAAGCTGCGGATACGTGCTTCGCCACGTGGCAGAGAGCAGCGCCTCCACGCGCAAGCGTTCCGCATGCTGTTGCCGCGCTCCCGCGGCGCTTGCTGGCAGGTGCTCGCGCACCGCGGTGCCCCTCCCTACGTGAGAAGAGACGAGGCCCTCCACCTCCAATTCCTGGTAGGCGGTGATCACCGTGTTGCGGTTCACGCCCATGGAGCTCGCCAGCTCACGCGTGGACGGAAGCCGGGCGCCGGGGACGAGCAAGCCGTTCTGGATCAGCTCAGCCAGCCTGTCCTTGATCTGGACGTACAGCGGAGTGGAGTCGTTTCTGTCGACGTCTACGATCATGGTCCTGCCTCCAAGATTCGTATTTTGCGCTGGATTATGAAAGGTCCATTTCTTGTAAATAATATACCATCCATGCCATTATTTAGCCAATTTTAGCACAAATTGGTCTAGTCTGGGATGGCTGGAGGCCCGGGGACCTCTTGAACAACCATGCCCTTGTGAGAATAATCTCCGTTCTGCCAATGAGCACCACGGCCCGAAGCGATCCGACCACCGCAAAGAAAAGCAAAAAGCAAAGCGCGAAAAAAAGCTCTGCAAGAAGAGCGCCGTCCGGCGCGGGAGAGTTCATCCTCATAGAAGGGGCAAAGCAGAACAACCTGAAAAACCTCTCCCTGAAGATCCCGCTGCGCAAGCTCATCGTGGTCACCGGCGTGAGCGGGTCCGGCAAGTCCTCCCTCGCTTTCGATACGATCTATTCCGAAGGCCAGCGCAGATACGTGGAAACCTTCTCGTCCTATACGCGGCAGTTCCTGGACCGCATGGACAAGCCGCGCGTGGACCGCATTGAAGGCATCCCGCCCGCCATCGCCATTGACCAGACGAACCCGGTGCGCACGTCGCGATCCACGGTCGGCACCATGACCGAGCTGAACGATCATCTGAAGCTGCTCTTTGCCCGGGCGTCACGCCTGTTCTGTGGAAACTGCGGCCGCGAGGTGCGCCGCGACACTTCGGAGACGATTGCCGACCAGCTTCCCGAAGGCCAGCGCCTGATCCTCACGTTCCCCGTTCGCGTGCCTGACAACTTCACGGAGGAAGAGGTGCTGGACCTCCTGGGCAAACAGGGATACACGCGCATCCACAGCAGGGAAGGCAGCGTCCTTGAAGTGATCCAGGACAGGATCACCAACAGCGCGGAGAACAGGCCGCGGCTCATCGAGGACCTGGAAGCAGCGTTGAAGTACGGACAGGGCCGCCTCAGCGCGTACCAGCTGGAGAAGGATGCGGAAAGCGATCAGATGCGCTTTTCATCGGACCTTCACTGCGCGCACTGCGACATCCACTACCGTGATCCCGTGCCCAACCTCTTCTCCTTCAACTCGCCCATTGGCGCCTGCGAGACCTGTCGGGGTTTCGGCCGCACGATCGGGATCGACTGGGGTCTCGTGGTGCCGGATGACTCGAAAAGCCTGGCCCGCGGCGCGGTGAAGCCGTGGGAGACGGAGAGCTTCAAGGAGGTCAAGGCCGACCTGTTGAAGTTCGCGCGCAGGAAGGGCGTGCCTCTCGACGTTCCCTGGCGCAAGCTCTCCGAGGCTCAACGTACGTGGGTCATCGACGGGGAGGGGGATTGGGACGACGGCGTGTGGTACGGAGCAAAGCGCTTCTTCGGATGGCTGGAGTCCAAGAGCTATCGTATGCACATCCGGGTTCTCCTCTCACGCTACCGCGCCTACCAACCGTGTCCGTCATGCGGCGGCGCCCGCTTGAAGCCGGAAGCTCTCCTCTGGAAAGTCGGGGAACAGAAGCTCTCAATCCATGACGTGATGCTCCTGCCCATCGACGAGTGCCTGGCCTTCTTCGACGCGCTGGAGCTCCCCGGGCCTCTGGACGAGGCAACCAAGACGCTCCTTCAGGAGATCCGCACCCGCCTTCGCTACCTCGTGGACGTGGGGCTCGGGTACCTCACCCTGGACCGGCAGTCCCGCACGCTGAGCGGCGGCGAGGTGCAGCGGATCAACCTGACCACGGCGCTCGGGACGTCCCTGGTGAACGCTCTTTTCGTCCTGGACGAGCCCAGCATCGGGCTGCATCCGCGCGACATTGGCCGGCTCATCGGCGTGCTCCAGCGGCTCCGCGACAGCGGCAACACGATCATCGTGGTCGAGCACGACCCGGACGTCATCCGGGCGGCCGACATGGTGATCGACATGGGGCCGGGAGCCGGAGAGCGCGGGGGCAGGATCGTTTTCTCCGGGGGGCTTTCCGAGCTCCTGCGAAGCAGAGATTCCCTCACGGCGCAGTACCTGAGCGGGAAAAAGAAAGTCGCTCCCCGGACAACGGAAATGACGGGCCCGGCGCGGCCTGACCGGCGTATCCGGATCCTGGGCGCGACGGAGCACAACCTCAAGGACATCGACGTGGACATCCCGCTGGACCGGCTGGTCTGCGTCACGGGAGTCAGCGGGTCGGGAAAGTCCACGTTGATCCAGGAAGTGTTCTACAACGCTTTGCGGGCGTTGAAGCATGCACCGGTGGATCCACCCGGCAGACACCGGGCCATCGCCGGCCACGAGCTTGTGGATTCCGTGGTCATGGTGGACCAGTCCCCCATTGGGAGGACGGCCCGGTCGAACCCCGTCAGCCACGTGGGCGCATTCGACGGCATCAGAAAGCTCTTTGCCGCCGAGCCTTTGGCGCGTGAACGGGACTACACGGCCGGCACCTTCAGCTTCAACGCCGGCAACGGACGCTGCCCCACGTGCAGCGGCAGCGGCTTCGAGCACATCGAGATGCAGTTCCTGAGCGACGTGTACCTGCGCTGCCCCGACTGCGACGGCCGCAGGTACCGCAAGGAGATCCTTGATGTCCTTCTCCTGCCCCCCGGGCTGCCGGCCCAAGGGACAAGCGCGGGGAAGTCCATTGCGGACGTCCTGGACATGACGGTGAGTGAGGCATGCCAGTTCTTTGCGGGCGCCCCCGACATCGTCTCCGCGCTGGCGCCGCTCGCCGGCGTTGGGCTCGGGTACGTGTCCCTTGGCCAGCCCGTGCCCACGCTGAGCGGCGGAGAGGCGCAGCGGCTGAAGCTCGCCGAGTACCTCGCGCTGTCCCGCACCACCGCGGCGAAGAACGGCGGGACGTTGTTCCTTTTCGATGAGCCGACAACGGGGCTCCATTTCGACGACATTGCCGTGCTCCTCGGCGCTTTCCGCCGGCTCGTGGCCGCGGGCCATTCAGTCCTGGTGATCGAGCACAACATCGACGTGATTGGGGCCGCGGACTGGATCATCGACCTGGGCCCGGAAGGCGGCGAATCAGGGGGAAGGGTCGTGTGTGCCGGCACCCCCCGGGAGGTCGCAGCGTTCCCCGGGAGCCACACAGGGACCGCGCTGCGCGCCGCAGGCCGGCAGGCAAGGCAGGGCGGCCAGTCGAAACGAAAAGTGGAGACGCCGGAGGTCCCGGCGACCATGAACGGCCACAACGCAATCGTCATCCGCCACGCGCGTGAGCACAACCTGAAGAACATCGACCTCTCCATTCCTCGGGACAAGTTGAGCGTCATCACGGGGGTAAGCGGCAGCGGAAAGAGCACTATTGCTTTCGACATCCTCTTCGCCGAAGGCCAGCGGCGGTACCTGGAATCACTGAACGCATACGCCCGCCAGTTCGTGCAGCCGGCGAAGCGGCCCGACGTTGACGGAGTGTACGGAGTCCCTCCCACGGTGGCAATCGAGCAGCGCACGAGCCGCGGCGGAAGGAAAAGCACCGTCGCGACGCTCACGGAGATCTACCCGTACCTGCGGCTCCTGTTCGTGAAGCTGGGGACCCAGTACTGCCCCGACTGCAACGTTCCCATCGAGCCGCAGAGCATGGAGGCCATCCTTGCCCGGATCCTCAAGGATTTCCGGGGAAAACGCATCGGGGTCTTTGCGCCCCTTGTCACGGCCCGCAAGGGCTACTACACGGATCTCGCGGCCTGGGCCGCGGCAAAAGGGTTCAAGCACCTCCGTGTGGACGGCGCGCTTCTTTCAACCGTGCCATGGCCCCGCCTGGATCGTTTCATCGAGCACACCATTGAGCTGCCCGTTGGCGGAGATACGGTCCGGCCGGAGCGGGAAGGGTCGCTGCGGGAATCCCTCAAGCGCGGGCTGGACTTCGGCAAGGGCGTGGTCCGCATCAACGAAACCGTTTTTTCCACGCGCAGGGCCTGCCCCCAATGCGGGAGGAGCTTCGAGGAGCTGGACCCGCGGCTTTTCTCCTACAACTCGAAGCACGGCTGGTGCCCCTCCTGCTACGGCACGGGGCTTCAGCTCTCCGGCTTCGACTCTGATCAGACCGGCGAGGAGATATGGTGGAACGACTGGTGGGGAGGCCCTGAGAAAGCATGCCCGGCATGCAACGGCATGAGGCTCCGGCCCGAGGCGCTCGCCGTGCGCTTCCGCGACAGGAACATAGCGGACTACGCCCGCCTGCCCGTCCAGGAGATGGAGCGTGAAATGAAGGCCCTCCGCCTTGCCGGGCGGGAAAAGGAAATTGCCCGTGACATCGTGGGTGAGATGCTCTCCCGCCTGGAGTTCCTCCAGAAAGTGGGGCTGTCCTATCTCTCCCTGGACCGCTCGGCGCCCACGCTGAGCGGCGGAGAGGCGCAGCGCATCAGGCTTGCGTCCCAGCTCGGATCGAACCTCCGCGGGGTCTGCTACATCCTCGATGAGCCGACAATCGGGCTCCATGCGCGCGACAACGACATCCTCCTGGACACCCTCCATGCCCTTCGGCTGAAGGGCAACACGGTGGTCGTGGTGGAGCATGACGAGGAGACAATCCGACGGGCGGAGCACGTGGTGGACCTCGGTCCCGGCGGCGGCGCCGCCGGCGGCTACCTCGTGGCGCAGGGCAGCCTTGCGGCCATCACGCGAAGCAGCGCCTCGCTCACGGGCAAATACCTCAGGGATCCGCCGCCGCATCCCTGGACGGGCGGCCGGGCGACACGCGCTGACGGCGCCGCCATCAGGATCAGGGGAGCAAACCTGCATAACCTGAAGGACCTCGACGTGGAAATCCCGCTCGAGCGCCTGGTGTGCGTGACGGGAGTGAGCGGGAGCGGGAAAAGCACTCTCGTGCGCGAGGTCCTCTACGGCAACCTGCATCACCTCCTGGCAACCGTCCGAAAGCGCGGGGCTTCCGGGAAGGCGGCGCTTCACGGCTGCGCGGCCGTCGAAGGATGGGACGCGGTGGCGCGCGCCCTGGAGGTTGACCAGACCCCCATCGGCAAGACCCCGCGCTCCTGCCCGGCGACGTACGTCGGGATCTGGGACGACATCAGGCGGCTTTTCGCCGCATCCAGCGAGGCCCGCATGCGCGGCTACACCGCCAGCCGCTTCTCCTTCAACGTCGCCGGCGGCCGCTGCGACGAGTGCGAAGGCCAGGGCATGAAGAAGATCGAGATGAGCTTCCTGCCTGACGTCACCGTTCCCTGCGACGCGTGCTCGGGCGCCCGGTTCAACCCGGAGACGCTGGCCGTGAAGTTCCGCGGCAGAAGCGTTGGGGAAATCCTCGGCATGAGCGTGGACGAGGCAGTGCCATTCTTCAGCTTTCACACGGGCATTCGCCGCGCCCTTGAGCTGCTCCAGCAGGTGGGCCTTGGCTACCTTTCCCTCGGGCAGCAGAGCCCGTCTTTGAGCGGCGGAGAAGCGCAGAGGATCAAGCTCGTCACGGAGCTGGCAAAGGCGCCGACCAGCGGAGACCCGCGCAGGGGGGCATCAACCGGCCGCACCCTCTATGTCCTTGATGAGCCCACCATCGGCCTTCACATGGCGGACGTGGAGAAGCTGGTGCGCGTTCTGCACAGGCTCGTTGATGCCGGAAACACCGTGGTGATCATCGAACACAACCTGGACGTGATTGCCGAAGCGGACTGGATCATCGATCTGGGCCCCGAGGGCGGCGACCAAGGAGGTGAGATCGTCGCCCAGGGACCGCCGAACCAGGTGATCCGCGTCCGCTCCGGCTCTCATACCGCTGCATTCCTGGGGAGGTTCCTCAAGGACCGCAGCGCACAAGGGAAGGCCTCCCGCGGCGGGTGAAGGGAAGCCTTCGGGAAATCTGTGCCGCGGCGTCAGGCTACCGCGGCGTCACGCATGCCCTTGCCGTTTGCGACCTTGCCGTTTGCGACCTTGCCGTTTGCAACCCTGCCGTTTGCAACTTCGCCACGTGCGACCTCGCCCGCAAAATCCGGTTCGGGCTCCGCTTCTTTCCTGTCGCTTATCTTGAACTGTGCGGTCATGCGCTGCAGCTCCTGCGCCATGGTGGAAAGCTGCTCCGTGGAGGATGACATCTCCTCCGCTGAGGACGCCGCGGACTGCGTCAGCTCGTTCACACCCTCCACGGCCTTGGCAACCTGCTTCGCGTTCGCGCTCTGCTGCTCCGTTGCCGCCATGATGCTCTGGCTCATCTCATTCACGTTGGAAAGCGCGGCGGTCAGTTCCTTGACGGCGCCAACCTGCTGTTGCACGGACACCGTCAGGAGGGCTATCATGTCCTTCACCTTCTGGGACGCGCCGCGGATCTGCTCCATGGCTCCCTGCGAGGTGTTGGCTGTCTCCACCCCTTTGGTCACGTTCTTCACGCTTTCCCGGATCAGCGCCTCGATCTCCTTGGTCGAGGAGGAGGAACGATCCGCCAGCTTGCTTACCTCTTCCGCGACCACCGCAAACCCTCTGCCATGATCTCCGGCCCGCGCAGCCTCGATGGCCGCGTTCAACGCCAGGAGGTTCGTCTGGTCGGCGATGTCGGCAATCACGCTCACAATCCCGCCGATCTTCTCAGAGCTTTCCGCAATAGCCGAGATCCCCTGCACCACTTCCGTGACGGCCCTTGCCCCCGTCCTGCGCGTTCTCCACCGAGCGTACGGCAAGCCCTGAAATCTCCGTCAGGCTATGCGAGATATCGTCAATGGACTTCTGAACCTGCGCCATGGAACGGGCTCCCTGCTCGACCGCCGCTGCCTGGGACTGCGAATTGCTGCTCACCTGGTCCACGGAGGCGGAGAGCTGCTCCACCGAGGCGGATGTCTCTTCCAGCGTGGATGCCTGACTCTGAGCTCCTTCGGCAAGAGAGACGGAGCTGGCGGAGATCTGCTCGCTGGATGCCGCCACCTGCTCCGCGCTTTCCTGGATGGTGGCCACCATGTCCCTCAACCGTCCCGACATGGTGTTGAGGGAGTCGGCGAGCTTCCCCACCTCATCCCGCTGGTGGATGAGAAGCTGTTGCGTGAAGTCCCCGCCCGCCACGGCCTGGGCAAAGGACATCGCCTTTCGCAGGGGCCGTGTGACGCTGAACGAGAAAAGAAGAAAAATCACGAAAGCAATCAGGACGGCGGCTGCGCTGAGGTTGATGATCAGCCGCGTCAACGCGGTGGCCGCAGCCAGGGAGTCGGCGAGCGGTTCCACAACTCCGACGCTCCACCCCGCGCTGGGAACGGGCGCGAACCCGGCCGTTGTCTCCAGGCCCTCGAACTTCAGGACCATGACGCCGCTTTCCCCGGCAAGCATGCGGGAAAGAAGCGGACCTGAGCCTTCTTCGGCGGAAAAGTTCTTGGCATAGACGTGATCCGGCTTGGGATGGGCAAGGATCATCCCGTCTTTGTCGATCACGAAAGCAAAACCTCGTTCACCGATCTTCTCATTCGAAACAAGGTCTCGAAGGAAGCCCACATCCATGATAAGCGAATACACGCCAACGACTTTGTCCCCCAGAAGAATGGGGGCTGCCACGGCGGCAAAAGGCTTGCCGGTGACCTTGTTGAGGGCGGCGGTCCCGCCATTCAGCTTTCCGGCAAGCGCTTGCTTGATGTAGTCGCGATCAGCCACCGAAACGCCCACATATTTCGGATCACTTGCGCCCCACACCACTCCGTTCAATCCCGTACAGATGACTGCCTGATAGAGACTGGCGTTGTCCCCTCGCGCCCTGAAGGCAACAAGGTTCTGCGTCACCTTTTGAATCAAGGGTTGCGCGGCGGCGGCCCCTTTCTCAGCAACAGCAGCTGCCGCATCCGTTATCACCGCGTCCCCCGCCCTGTTCTGGGCGATCTTCATTTCTTCCTTGAAGACTTCATCCACCACCTTGGCAAGAAGCCTCGAACGGGCGGCGTATTGCTCCTGCTCGGAGGCGGCAAGCGCTGCGTCGGCCCTCATTGATGTCAGGTACGCCACAAGCGCCAGCGGAACGATGATGAGGACAGCCCCTACGACGACAAGCCGGACGCCAATTCTTACATTCTTGAACACGACTTCATCCCTCCTCCGGACATTCTGCGTTCCCTTCTCCAAGAGGTTAGTTGCGGGAAAACACGAACGGATATCGGTGAAAACCCTTACGGGGGAGGGGGAAAAACCCTACGCCAGCATGGCTCCGCCCTGGGGGACATAGATGCAGGCGGGATCTTCCTGGTACGGATCCTCGGACTCCGCGTACGCCCGGGAGCGCGATCCGCCGCATACGGAGGCATATTCGCATGCTCCGCAGCGCCCTTTGAGCCGGGATGGGTCCCGGAGCCCCATGAGCATGGGGTTGGATGTATAGATCGATTTCAAGCTCTCATTCTTTATGTTTCCCAGCGGCAACGGCAGGAAGCCGCTGGGGTAGACTTCTCCGTCATGGCCAATAAAGATGATTCCCTTGCCGTCCCCTGTCCCGCTCAGCCTCACCGTCGGGGGATTCTTCGGCTCACCTTCCAGCTCCCGCAACCTCTGGGCAAGCTGTGAGTACAGTTTCCCCCGGGGAGGGCCTGGGTCCTTTTGCCGCTGAAGGGAAATGCGCCTGAAATGGGGTCCCTCTGAGGTCCGCACTGGTATTCCATACTGCGTGCACTCGTAGAGAAACTGCCCTACTTCCTCGCATTCCCACGGTTCGGGATTCTCGAGAGACGAGCCACGGCCGGTGCGGACAAGAAAGAACACCTCCCAGGCAACGGCGCCCCGCTCCCGAATGAGGTGGAAGATGTCGGCGAGCTGGCTGAGATTGCTTTTCATGACGGTGGTGTTCACCTGGAGGCGCAGCCCGCAGGAGGTGGCGGAGGTGACGGCGTCAAGCGTGGCTTGCCACGTGCCGGGGATCTCCCGGATCTTGTCGTGAACGGAGGCGGTTGCCCCGTCCAGGCTCACGGAGATCACTTCCACGCCGAGTGACTTCATCTTTTCCAGCCGATCTTTTCCCAGCAGGGGTGTGACGCTTGCCGCCACCGCTGTGTAGATCCCTTTTTCCGCGGCGTGCTGGATCAGGTCGAACACGTCGGGGCGCATGAGGGGATCCCCTCCCGTGAACAGGAGCGCCGGGTACGGCTGGGAAAACTCCACGATCTGGTCGATCAGCCGCAGCCCCGTTGCCGCATCAAGCTCTCCGGGAAGGCCGCTTCGGATTGCCGTGGCCCTGCAGTGCCGGCAGGAGAGGAGGCAGGACTTTGTGGTTTCCCAACACACGAAGATGGGCTTTTCACTGAAATCGATCTTCCTGGTCCACGGAGGTTGCATTCTGGCGTCCTTCTTTCACTCGAATCTATTGAAAAAGAGCTGACCCGGGGAGTAAGATTTCACAGAGTACGCGCTTTCATCAAGGGCACTTTTCTCGGAGGTGAGCGCTCATGCCGGATCCTGGCACCATGATCATCCTGGTTCTCCTCGCCGGCACAACCATCTTGCTGGGCTTGATCCTTCGACGGTCATTCCACAGCTCCTCCCGGCCTGATCGGGAAGAAGAGCTGCGCACCACCCTGTACAGTATCGGAGACGCCGTGATCTCTACGGATTCACTCGGCGTCGTGAGGCAGATGAACCCCACGGCGGAAAGACTCACGAAGTGGAAAGAGACGGAAGCCAGAGGGCGAAATCTCTCCGAGGTGTTCCAGATCGTCAACGAGGAGACCCGGGCCCCCATGGAGAATCCCGTGCGCCGCGTCCTGACGGAGGGCGTTGTGGTGGGCCTGGCCAACCATACGCTCCTCATTGCGCGGGACGGAACTGAACGCCCCATAGCGGACAGCGGCGCCCCCATCCGCGGCTCCGACCGCTCCCTCAAGGGCGTCGTGCTCGTGTTTCGGGACCAGACCACGGAGCGCGCGGCCGCGCGGGCGCTTGCGGAAAGCGAGGAGCGGTACCGCTCCCTCGTCCAGGACCTCGAGACGGGGATCCTCATGGCTGACCTCTCGGAAGGAATCACGTTCGCCAACCCGGCCGCGGAAAAGACCTTCGGCGTGCAGAAGGACGGGCTCGTGGGCCGAAACCTGAAAGAGTTCATGAGCAATGAAGAATATGCCGCGGTGCGGGCACAGACGTCGCGACGCAGGGAGGGGAAAAGAGACTCATATGAAATCAGCATATGCAGGGCGGACGGGGAGCAGCGGCGCCTCCAGGTGACGGCCGTTCCGCAGATGGATGAGTCAGGAAGCCTCGTCGGCACCTTCGGCACCATGCTGGACATCACGGAAAGCACGCTGCTCAAGCAGCGCCTCGAAGAGGAGCGGACGCTGCTCGTCACGCTGATGGAGAACATCCCGGACTACATCTATTTCAAGGACCTCCAGAGCCGTTTCGTCCTGAATAACAAGGCGCACGCAGAGCTCCTGGGGCGCAGCAGCCCGCAGGAGCTTCTCGGCAGGACGGACTTCGATTTCTTCTCCCGAGAGCACGCGCTGAAAGCGTACGCAGACGAGCAGCACATCATCCGCACGGGGAAACCCGTCATCGACACGGTGGAAAAAGTGACCCGGCCCGGACAGCCTGACACGTGGATGTCCACAACCAAGATGCCGCTACGGGACGGCGTCGGCAACGTCATCGGGACGTTCGGCGTGTCGCGCGACATCACGGAGCGCAGATGCGTGGAGGAGGCCCTCGAGCAGAGTGAGGAGCATTTCCGCAACATGTTCACCAACGCCCCCTTCGGGGTCTTCCACTCCACCATTGACGGGAAGCTCCTGCGGGCAAATCCGGCGGTGGCCAGGATCTTCGGGTACGCGTCCCCCGAGGAGCTGATCGAGACTGTGAACAGGACCAGCCTCGCGGATGTCATCTACGAAAACCGTGAGACGCGGGCCCGCGTCATCCAGGAGGTTGCCGCCGCCAGGGGCGGCTGGGTCCAGTTCACGGACCGTTACCGTCGCAAGGACGGCCAGGCAGGCAACGCCAAACTCAGCATTCGGACCTATGGCAGCTCAAACAACCGGGGCACCGAGCTGGAGGGCTTCGTGGAGGACGTCACCGAGCGCTTTCGCGCCGAGCAGGAACAGAAGAAGCTCCAGGAGCAGCTTCAACAGTCGCAGAAAATGGAGGCGGTGGGGAGGCTCGCGGGGGGAATTGCCCATGATTTCAACAACCTCCTCACCGTGATCAACGGTTTCTCGGAAATGGCCCTGGGACGAACGGCAATCGGAGCGGACCTCCAGAACGACCTGCATGAGATCAAGCGCGCAACGCGTCGCGCGGCCACCCTGACGTCGCAGCTCCTGGCCTTCAGCCGCAAGCAGATACTCCAGCCCCGCGTGCTGAACCTCGGCGAGCTGGTCGCCGGGATGGAGGAGATGCTCAAGCGCCTGCTCGGAGAGGACGTGGACGTCCACGTCCACCGCCCGGAGGACGTGTGGAGCATCCTTGCGGACCAGGGGAGGATCGAGCAGGTCGTGATGAACCTGTGCGTGAACGCGCGGGATGCCATGCCGGAAGGCGGGGTTCTGTCCATCGAAACCTCCAACGTCATCCTCAATGAGGACTATTCGAGCGAGCACATCGCCGTGAGAAAGGGGGACTACGTCCTTCTGGCCGTCAGCGACACCGGGTCCGGGATGGCTCCGGAGGTGCAGAGCCGCCTGTTCGAGCCGTTCTTCACGACAAAGGAAATCGGCAAAGGGACGGGCCTGGGCCTTTCCACCGTGTACGGCATCGTCAAACAGAGCGAAGGATACGTGTTCTGCTACAGCGAGGTCGGCAAAGGCACGACGTTCAAGATCTACCTCCCCCGCGCGAGCGGAGAGCCGCTGAGCCTGCGGTCCGCACGGGAGACGGCACCGAAGCCCGTCCGCGGGACCGAGCTGATCATGCTCGTGGAGGATGATGAAGCCGTCCGCCGGCTCACGGCGGCCATCCTTGAGTCGGGGGGATATTCGGTCATCCCGGCAGGCAACGGAGAGGAGGCCCTGGAGAAACTCGGCGCATCACGACAGCCGGTGGACCTCCTCGTGACGGACGTGGTCATGCCCGGTATGGACGGCAGCGAAGTGGCGCGCAGGGTGAGCAAACAGTGCCCGTCCGTCGGAGTGCTGTTCATTTCCGGCTACACCGAAGACGCCATCGTGCATAACGGGGTCCTCGACCCGGGAGTGGAGTTCATCCAGAAGCCCCTTGATGGCACCGCCCTGCTCGGCAAGGTACGGGCCGTCCTGGACAGGCCCAAATCTCGTCGGGAGCGGGCATGAGATAAACCGGATATCTGGCTCAAATGTTCATCCGGAGAGTTCTCCCGCCGCACGGGCCGGCGGATATGACGGTGAAATGCGCGTCCGAAAGCCGCATTTGCTCCCGCTCGCGCGCTTTCTGTTGACATTCATGTGCCGCCGTGTCCCCTAGTTGTTCCATGATAGAAACGCTCATGATACGGGGAGGCTTTGACAAATCCGGCGCTCCGGAAAGCGTCCGGGAGATCGAGATATGCCGCGGGGAGATCGTGGGAGTGGTGGGGCCTACCGGGAGCGGCAAAAGCTCTCTTATCGCTGATATCGAGCAGCTTGCGCAGGCTGACACGGCAACCGGAAGGTCCGTGCTGGTCAACGGAGCGGCTCCCTCCCATGCCGTGCGGACAAACCCGAACACGAAGATCGTCGCACAGCTCTCCCAGAACATGAACTTCCTGGCCAGCATGACGGTGGTGGACTTCCTGCGGCTTCATGCGAAGTGCCGCCGCGTGGATCCCGCCAGGATCACGGAGGTGATCGCCACGGCCAACGCTCTGACGGGAGAGCCTATCGGGGAAACCGACGAGCTGACCGTCCTGAGCGGCGGCCAGTCACGCGCGCTGATGGTGGCGGACGTGGCCATCATCAGCAACTCCCCCATCGTCCTGGTGGATGAGATCGAGAACGCCGGTATCAAGAAGCATGACGCCCTTCGGCTCCTTGCCGGCTATGGGAAGATCATCCTCGTCGTGACCCATGATCCCGTGCTCGCGCTCATGACGGAGCGGCGGATAATCATGAGAACCGGCGGCATGGCCAAGGTGGTCGACACAACGAGCGGGGAAAAGACGGTGTCCCGGCGGCTCAGGCGTATTGACGAATGGATGCTGCGGTTGCGTGAGAGCGTCCGCCACGGCGAGCAGATCGAGGACGTGACCGACCCGCTTGCCGAATGGGCGGAAACCACCGTATGAAGCTGGCAATCGTCGCCGGCACGGCGGGGTCCGGCAAGACCTCGGTGCTCGTCCACGCGGTGAGGCTCCTGAAGCAGAGAGGCGCCGCCATCTCCCTGGTCAAGATCGACTGCCTGGCCACGGATGATGACGAGCGTTTTGCCCGGCTTGCGGTCCCGACGCTCGTGGGCCTTGCCAAGGACGTGTGCCCGGACCATTTCACCATCTACAACCTCGAAGAGCTCCTGGAATGGGCGCAGGCGCGCGCCACGGAGCTTCTCATCATTGAGACCGCGGGTCTCTGCCATCGTTGCGCCCCGTACACCACCGGCTGCCTGGGGGTGTGCGTGATCGACGCAACCTCGGGCCCCAATACGCCGCTCAAGGTGGGCCCCCTGCTCAGCACGGCCAATGTCATCGTGATCACGAAGGGAGACATGATCTCCCAGGCGGAGCGGGAGATATTCCGGGAACGCCTCCTGGAAATGAACCCCGGGGCGGAGCTGGTGAACGTCAACGGCCTGAGCGGACAGGGGGCCGCGGAGATTGCCGCCCGGCTTTCAAGCGCCGCGGAGGTTTCCCTGGAGAGTGAACGCCTTCGGCACACCGCACCCCTTTCGGTGTGCACGCTCTGCGCGGGTGAGACCCGTGTTGCGCGGGAGCACCACCGCGGCATCCTGCGCCGCATCGACGGATTGCAGAGCTTCGCGGGAGAATAAGCCATGGAGAAACTGAGCCGTCACCTCCCGGGGCACAACTGCGGCGGCTGCGGATACCAGCGCTGCGACGAGTTTGCGGCCGCCCTCCAGAAGCGCACGGCGGAGCTTGCGGCGTGCGCAGTCCTCACGCAGGAACGCTACAAGGAGAACAAGGCCCGGCTCGAGCAGGCCCTTCCCGGTTCAGCCGCGAGGGACGCGGTTGTCATCGGCCTCATCGACGGCTACGAAGCGGACTTCGTCCTTGCGCCTTTGAGCGGAGAGCCGTCCTGCCGGGAGATCCTTTTCCCGCTCGCCGCGCCAGATCTGGGCGTGGGAGACGTGATACGCTACCGTCCCCTGGGATGTCCCATCACGCACTTCGCGCGGATCATCGCCAAGAGAGACGGGCTCCTCGTCGTCCACATCGTGGGCCCCCGACATCGCCTGGGGGACACGGGCTTTCACTTCACCGACATCGGACTGTGCATGGTGATCGGCTTCGAGGGAACCGTGGAAGGGAACCTGCCCTTCGTGGGGCAGACCGTGCGTTTCCTGCCGGCAGAGTGCATGATGCAGAAGGTCCATTCGGCCGTTGTGGTCAAATGCGAAGGGCGGGCGGTTCTCCTGGAAGGCTTGGACCTGAAGGTCTGGGCGCCACCCCATGGCATCACGTAGGTCGCGTTATCACACCTCACCCTATCGAAACCGCAAATTTCCAAAGTTTGCCTTGGGAAATTTGCGTTTCCGACAGGTCCAGGAGGCTATGTCCGGAAGGCTAGCTCCGGATTTTGAAGCGATGGCTGCGCTCTATGGGTCGTCGCCAGGCCCGAAGATCACTTTCACGAGGGCGTCAACGGAACCTGACTTCATGACGAAGGTTTCGGCTCCCGCCTCGCACATGCGCCTGCCCACCTCTTCCCCCTCGAACATCGAGAGCCCGATGATGCGCACCGCTGGCTGCTCCGACTTGATCCGGCGCGTGGCTTCGATCCCGTCCATGCGGGGCATGGATACGTCCATCACGATGACGTCAGGCCGCAGCTCCCGGGCCTTCTCGATGGCTTCCATCCCGTTGGACGCTTCCCCCACCACCGAAATGCCGGGCTGCAGGCAGATCAGCTCGATCATCCCCCGCCTCATCAGGTCGTGGTCGTCAACGAACAACACGCGAAACGCGGCGTGAGGCGTCTCCCGGCCGGCAACCTCCGCCCCCTGGGGCGCTTGCGCCCTCGAAACCCGGGCGGCTGCTGATGCTGCCGTTGTTGCCCCCGCCGCTGGAGCAGAGGATCTTCCCTCCTGCGGCCGGGACGGTGGGTCCGACAGGCTCAGGGGAATGGACAAGGTGAGCGTGCTTCCCGTCCCGGGGCTGCTCTCAATGGTGAACGCGCCTCCCATGGCATGGACGCGTTCCTTGATGCTGAGCAAGCCGAGCCCCGTGGTTTTTTCCGAGGATGAGCCGACGGCTGCTACATCGAACCCTTTCCCGTTGTCGGTCACGGAAACGGTCAGGCAACCATCCGCGCGCTCCAGCCGGACGAGGGCGGTCTTGACCAGCGCATGCTTCACGACGTTGAACAGCAGCTCCTGGATTGAGCGGAAAACGAGCATCCGGACCGCTACGTCCTCACCCGGCCCGGCTTCGGATGTTTCCAGCTCCACGCTGAGCCCGTGGTGTTCCTGCATCTGCCGGGCAAGCGCCTGCAGCGCGACCGCCAGCCCTGTCGTGCGAAAGAGGGCCGGACTCATCTCGTGAGAGAGGCGGCGTGACTGCTGAATGGAATCCGCGATGAGCCGGTCTACGTTTCCAAGGCTCGCAAGGGACGGATGCGCGCCCATGAGCGCCTGCACCTGCATCCTGGCCCCTACGAGTATCTGCTGAAGGTCGTCATGGAGAAGCTCGGAAATCCGCCTGCGCTCACGTTCTTCCGTCTCGGTCAGCTCGACGGCCAGCGCCTGCAGCAGGTGTGACCTGCTCTCCGCCAGCGCCGTGCGTTCAGCCACCCGGCTTTCCAGCGTCTCATTGAGGGACAGAAGGCCTTCCTCCGCGCGGAACTTGGCCAGGGCCACGGCAAGATGGCTGGCAAGCCGCTCCCAAAATGACACGCCTGCGGTTGAGAACATTCCTTTCCGCGGGTCGGCGAATTGCAGGAGACCCAGCCGCTGCGGGCCCACCACCAGGGGCAGGAGAGCGATGGATTCGTAGCCTGCCTCCCCGCAGAATCCTCGGAGGGGCCCGCCGTCCGCCCCTGAGGAAAGGTTGTTGGTCCAGTAGCTCCGGGGCTGGGCGCCGCCGATCACACGGCCGCAGATGCACTGCAAAGCGGGCGCACCGTCCTTCCCGACGACCGTTTTGCCTGATGCAGTGACGGCAAGCAGGGTGTTGTCCGCGCCAGCGAATTGCGCGGGGAGCCCGAACGCCTGGCAGTACGGGTAGTCGTCACCCTGCTTCATCCTGACCCCCACCGCGGCGCAGCCGGAGTGTGCCAGGAAAAACCGGGCCGCATCTTCCAGAAGGGACGTGGAATCAGCCGCGGTGTTCGTGAGCGCCAGAAAGTCGGCGGTGAGCTGGCGCTCGCGCGCGGAATGCCGCATTTCCGTCACGTCGTGAAAGACCAGGACCACGCCGATCGTGTTTCCCTCCCCGTCAAGGATGGGCGCTGCGCTGTCCTCGATGGGAATCTCCCGTCCGTCCCGGGCCAGAAGCACGGTATTGTTGGTGAGGCTGATCGGCCGGCGTTCGAAGAGCACGCGGCCGAGCACGTCTTCCGCGGGCCGCCGGGTCTTTTCGTTCATGATGGCGAACACTTTCTGCACGGGAGAACCTGTAGCCTCCTCCACCGGCCACCCGGTGAGGGATGCCGCAACAGGATTGATGAACGTCACGCAGCCTTCCAGGTCGCAGGCAATGACCGCGTCACCAATGCTGGTCAGGGTGACCCGAAGCCACTCCCGCTGCCTCTGCATCTCCTCCGCGGCCTGCTGCAGGTCGGTGTTCTTTTGCTCGAGCTTCCTCACCAGCGCGTCGCTGTACTCCCGCGTCACTTCCAGCTCGTCGGGAAGTTGGGAAAGCTGCGGGGTGCGCCGGCCTGCCTGGGCGGCGGCGTCCCGTATCAGGGCCAGCAGCTCGGATGCGGGGCACGGCTTGCGCACAAATCGGTCCGCCCCCGCTTTCAAAGCCAGCTTCTCATCCGCCGCCGATGTGTACGTGCTCGTGTAGATGATGAATGGAAGGTGGCGCAAGCGCGGGTTGGCTCGCAGCTCGCGGCAGAAGCGAAAGCCGTCCATCCCTGGCATGAGGATGTCCGAGACAACCACGTCAACGGGCTCCTTCTCCAGCAGCTCGAGCGCTTCCCGTCCTTCCGCAGCCTCGCTGACAGTGAAGGACTCCGCTTCCAACTGGACGCGAAGAAGCTTGCGGTTTGTGCCGTGATCATCCACAACAAGGACGTGCATGCTGGCGGCGCCCCTTCAGTTCACCGCGTGGCCGGCCCCACCGGCAATGGCGCTCAACCGCTGCGAGAGGCTCCGGGTGTCCACCGGCTTGAGCAGGTACTCGTCGCAGCCGGCGTCCAGCGCATTCTGCCTTCCCCAGAGGTCCGGGAATGCCGTGACCGCCACCACGGGGATTTTTCTTGAACCAGGGTCAGCTTTGAGCTGGCGAACGAGAGTCAGCCCATCCATGCCCGGAAGAGCGAGGTCCAGGAGGATGAGTTGAGGCTGGTCCTGGCGAATGGCCGCGAACGTCTGCTCCGCTGTCTCCACACAGCTCACGGAGTTCCCCGCGGCCTTGAGCACGACGCTCATCAGCTTGACGTGGGATGGGTTGTCTTCCACCACGAGGATGTTCATACGGTTCTCCTTTCCAGATACGCGGCCACCTGAAGGCACAACTGGCGGGTGTTGATGGGCTTGACGATATACCCGTCACAGCCCGCCTCACGCGCCTTCTCCTCATCCCCTTTCATGGCAAATGCGGTCAAGGCGACAATGCAGATCCCCCGTGTGGCCTCCTCCGCCTTGAGCTTCCGCGTAAGGGTGAGGCCGTCCATGCCGGGAAGCGCCACGTCCATGAGGATGAGGTCCGGTTCCCGTTTGCCGATTGCCGCCATTGCCTGCTCGGCGTCCGCCGCCCGATCCACCTCATAGCCTTCCGACTCAAGAACGTCCGCGGCCAGCTTCAGGTTGACAGGGTTGTCATCCACGACAAGGACGCGCGGGCTCATGCGGTGGAGTCCCCCCTCGGGGCCAGCGGCAGCGTAACGGTGAACGTGCTTCCTTTCCCCGGCTGGCTTTCCACGCGGATTGACCCTCCCTGCAGCTCGACGATCTTGCGCGTGAGCGCAAGACCGAGCCCGGTGCCGTGATACCTGCGCGACAGGCTGGAGTCGAGCTGCTGGAACTCCACGAAGAGCTTGCCCACGTCGTCAGGCTTGATGCCGATCCCAGAATCCTTCACGGCGAGGTGGAGCCTGCCGTGGTGGTCCTGACCTACGGTGATCTCCACCCACCCGCCTTCGCCGGTGAACTTCACCGCGTTGGAAAGGAGGTTATAGAGGACCTGGCGGAACTTCTGCTGGTCCAGGATGACCGAATCCAGGTGATCGGAAACGCATTTCTTGATCTCGATGTTTTTCTCACGGGCCATGGGCGTGAGCACGGAGCAGACTTCGTCAATAGCGGTCTTCACCGGGAAGGTCTCCAGGGCCACCTCCATCTTGCCGGCCTCCACTTTGGAGAGGTCCAGCACGTCGTTGATGAGCTGCAGGAGGTGCCGGCCGCTGTTCAGGACGTCCGTGAGGTATTCCTTCTGCTTGGCGTTGAGAGGCCCCGGCTTCTGGTCCACGAGGAACTCGGAGAACCCGATGATTCCGTTCAACGGCGTTCGAAGCTCGTGGGACATCTTTGCCAGGAACTCGCTCTTCAGCCTGTTGGCTTCCTGGAGGGATTGCTCGAAACGCTTGCGCTCCGTCACGTCGCGCGCCGCGGCGAACACGCCCTGAAGCTTGCCGTCACGGTCGTAGAAGGTGGCGGCGTTGTAGGACACCACGGTCTGCCGCCCATCCTTGCTCGTGGCGGTGAGCTCGTAATTGGTCACTTTGTTCTGCTGCAGGACGAGCTTGATGCCCTCCTCGGCGCGGTGCGGGTCCGTGAAGTATCTCTTGAAGGGGGATCCAATCAGCTCCTCACGGCTTGTTCCCGTGAGGGCCTCCATCTGCTGGTTCACATCGGTGATGATCCCCAGCGGGTCGGTGGTCATGAGGGCATCCACGTTGCTCTCGATAAGAGACCGCGTGTAGAACTGCTGGCTTCGAAGCTGCGTTTCAAGCTCCCGCTGCGCCGTGATGTCACGCGCCGAAGCGAAAATCCCGCGGACGCTTCCGGCCGGGTCGCGGAACACCGCGGCGTTGAAGGAGACGGGGACGGCGCTGCCGCCCGCGGCCATCAACGTGAGCACGTAGTTCGTGACGGCGCCTTTGGCGAACGTCAGCTTCACGCCTTCCTCCGCCCGGCCGCGCTCGGTGAAATGCGAGGGAAAGGATGACCCAATGAGCTGTTTGCGCGACCTTCCCACCATGCGGCACATGGTGTCGTTCACGTCCGTGACGGTCATGGATTCATCCACCGTGACCAGCCCGTCCACGGAAGCTTCGATCAAGCCGCGGTTGTACGCGCGTTCTTCCGCAAGCTGGGCTTGCAGCCGAGCCTCTTCCGTGATGTCGCGCGCGCTGGCGAATATTCCGCGCACTTTGCCCCTGGAATCTCGAAAAACCGCGGCATTGAATGAGATGAGGCTTTCCCGCCCGTTTTTTGCGCACAAGGTGAGCTGGTAGTTGGTGGCCGCCCCTTCCGCCAGCGTCAGGCGCACTCCGTCATCCGCGTGCGCGGGGTCCGTAAAATAACGAGAGAACGGGCTCCCGATCAGCTCCTGGCGCGCATAGCCGGTCATGCGGCACATCGTCTCATTCACGTCCGTGATGCAAAGCTCGGGGTTCACCGTGATGAGGCCGTCCAGGGAAGCCTCGATCAGCCCGCGGTTGTACGCGCGCTCCTCCGCCAGTTGGGCCTGGAGCCGGGCCTGTTCCGTGATGTCGCGGGCGCTGGCGAATATGCCGCGCTCCGCCCCCGAGGGGTCGCGAAACACAGAGGCGTTGAAGGACACAAGAAGCGGCGCGCTGGCCCGCCGGGCCAGCGTGAGGACGTAGTCCGTGACGACGCCCTGCTGGAAAGTCTCCCGAACGCCGGCGGCTGCCTGGTCAGGGTCCGTGAAGTAATCCGCAAAAGGTGCGCCAATCAGCTCCGTGCGGGCGTAGCCGCTCATGCGGCACATCTGCTCATTGACGTCCGAGATGACCCCGGACGGGTCCACCGTGATCAAGCCGTCAACGGAGCTTTCAATGAGCCCCCGGTTGTACGCCTGCGCGTCACGCAGCCGTTGCTCGAGCTTCTTCTGCTCCGTGATGTCGCGCGCGGCCGCGAATACGCCCTGGAGCCTTCCGTTGGCATCACGAAAGGTGGATGCGTTGTAGGAGACGACCGTTGTGTTTCCGTCGCGGGACAGAACGGTCAGCTCATAATTGGTGACCTTGCCTTCCCGAAGGACCCGGCGGATGCCCTCCTCCGCCAGCGGGGGATCCGTGAAGTAGTCCTTGAACGGCGAACCGATGAGCTGCTCACGGCTCGCGCCCGTGAGGGCGGCCATCTGCTGGTTCACATCGGTGATGTTCCCAACGACGTCCGTGGTCATGAGGGCGTCGATGTTGCTCTCAATGAGGGACCTCGTGTAGAACTGCGTTGCCTCCAATTGCTCGGCGAGCCGGATGTCTTCCGAGATGTCCTTCGATATCAGAAGGAACCCGATCTCCTTGCCCGTGGGATTTCGCCGCGGTGTGATAACCACCCGGGCCGTGAACCGCTGGCCGTTCTTGCGGACCCGGGAGATCGTCCCTTCCCATTTGCCTTCGCGCAGCGCCGCGGCCAGGATCTCACGGTGCTTGCTGGCGGCAACGTCTTCGGGCGTGTGGAGGATGGAGGAGTTGGCCCACCCGACCACTTCCTCTGCGTTATAGCCGTAGATTCTCCGGGCCCCCTCGTTCCAGAGGAGGATCTTGCCGTCCAGGTCCTTGCCGATGATTGAGTATTCGGTTGAAGACTCGAGGATGTTCTGGAGGAACAGCGAAAGGTCTCCGACTGTCTCTCCAACGCGCAGGCCTTTTCCGAACGTGCTGTCCGATGGTTTCATGCGTCGCTTCCGTCACGTGGCAGTATTCTTGAACTTTACGCCATGCTATCACACCGCCACTCCCGCGCGCAACGAAAGGACATGCTCGAATTTCCTGTCACGTCATGACGGAGAAACGAGCACGCCGAGCTTGAGAAGCCCGTCGTAGACGAACTGCACGGAAAGCCCGGTCAGGATGATCCCCATGATCCGCTCGATCACGGAGACCCCCGTCCTGCCGAGCACGCGCAGGAAGAACGAGCTGAGGCGCATGGTCACGCCGGCAATGAGGAGCGCAAGGATCACGCTCGCCACAAGGACGGGCAGGATGAACCCCGGTGCCTTGTCCTCGCTCACGTACAAGAGGATCGTCGTAATGGTGCCGGGTCCGGCAAGCATGGGAATGGCAAGCGGAAAAATGGAGACGTCTTCTCTCTCTTCGCCGTGCTCCTCCCCCGAGGTCTTGGTCCTCCCCGGCCTGCCCAGCAGCAGGTCGATGGACACGATGAACAGAAGGATCCCCCCTGCAATGAAAAAGGAGCCCGGCTGGATGCCGAGAAACTTCAGGATGAAGTTTCCCGTGAAGATGAAAAGACACAGCACGGCAAAGGCAATCAGGACCGCACGCCGGATTGTAAGGCGCCGCTTTCGAGCCGGGAAGTCCCCGGTGAGGGCTATGAAGACAGGGACCACACCGAAGGGGTCCACGACAATGAAAACCGCGAGGAAAATCGAGACGATCTGGCCGGCAACGGACATTCCCTGGACTGTAGCACGGTGAAGGCGGCCAGGGCAAAGATTTTCCTTGTGGACATTGGACATCTCGTATACAGTGAGTCAAATCCAAAGTCCAACCAGGCCCACCCAGGAAGTGCTGAAATGCTGAAGAACGTGCGTCTTGATGTGAAGCTCATCCTCATGGGGATCATCCTCCTTGCGGTGCCGCTTGCAACCATCTCTTTCATGGCAGTCACCACGGCGGCCTCCGGATTGCATGCGTTGAGCAGCGAACAGCTGACGGCGCGAACCGCCGAGATCGCGCGCCTGATCGACCGGATGTTCTCCGAGGAATCCAAGGTAGTTCTTGGCGTTTCTTACAATCGGGACGTCATTGCCGCTGCCACCGCCGTGCATGAAAAGGGGACCGGGAAAGCCGCTGATGCCATCCGGCTGGCAACGCAAATGCTTGCCCCGTTCCGCCAGGACAAGGACCTCGGCGGCGCGTATGAGGCTGTCAGTATTGCGGGGCTGGACGGCATCGTATTCGCCAGCTCCGACCCGGCCCGGCTCGGAACGAACCTCGCTGACCGTGCCTATATCCAGAAGGCGCTTGCCGGGGAGAGGAATGTGGGCGCCGCGGTCATCAGCAAGGTCTCGGGAAATCCCGTGACGCCTATCGCCGCGCCTATCAGGTCGGAGAAAGGCGTGGTGGGGGCTGCCATGCTGATATTGAGCATCAACTTTCTGGACGAGCTGGTCATGGGAGAGCGCGTCGGCAGCCACGGATACGTTTTTGTCTCCGACAAGGCAGGCCTCGTCATTGCCCATCCGAAAAGGGAGAACATCCTCAAGCAGAAGCTGCTCGAGACGCCGGGGCTCGCGGAGCTGGGGAAAAAGATGGCGGTAGGAGAGAACGGGGAGGCCTCTTTCACGTACCAGGGCGTGCCGTTCACGGCTGGGTTCGCGACTGTTCAATCAACGGGATGGAAAGTAGCCATGGTCATCCCTGACTCTGAGTTCAACGCTGCCGCGCATGACGTGCAGAACCTCGTGGCCCTTGTGGGAGCGGCAACAATCGTGATTGCCTCTCTCCTGTTCCTTCTTTTCGCTCGTTCGATTTCCAAGCCCATCACGCGGGCGGTGAACTACGCGCAGCTCATTGCCGACGGAGACCTTGCGCAAGAGCTGAAAGTCCTTCGCCGGGACGAGGTGGGGAGGCTCGCCGGCGCGCTCAACGGAATGTCGGGGAAGCTCAGGGACATGCTGGTCGCGGTCCAGCAGAGCGCGAACCGGGTCGCCTCCGCCAGCCAGGAGATCTCCTCAGGCGCGCAGTCTCTGGCGGAGAGCGCGCAGAGCCAGGCCTCCACGCTGGAAGAGACCTCGGCTTCCGTGGAGGAGCTGACAGCCAGCGTGGACCAGGTCAGCGAGCACGCCCAGACGCAGGTCACCGCGGTGACGCAGGGGACCACCTCCATGGCCAACGTGCAGAAGTCCATCGAGGAGGTCTCCCACAGCCTGGGAGAGATATCGGTGCTGGCCAACCAGTCGGTGGAGAAGTCCCAGGAGGGGGCGGCAGCGGTCAACCAGGTGGTGGAGGGCATCACGCGGATCGCCGAAAGCTCGCAGAAGATCGGCGGGATCGTGGAGGTGATCTCCGACATCGCCGACCAGACCAACCTGCTGGCCCTCAACGCCTCCATCGAGGCCGCCCGAGCGGGGGAGCACGGGCGGGGGTTTGCCGTGGTGGCGCAGGAGGTGAGCAAGCTGGCGGACCGCTCCTCGGCTTCCACCAAGGAGATCGAGAGCCTGATCAGGGAGAGCGTGAAGAACGTGACCCAGGGGGTGGCCATCGCCAACGGTTCGGCGGGGGCCATGGAGCAGATACGAGACAGCTCGCAGAAGGTGCAGCGCATGATCGGGGAGCTGTCGGGGAGCATGTCGCGCCAGGTGGCCGCCATACGAGAGCTTGCCAAGGCGTTGGAGAAGATCAACCAGATGAGCGCGGGCATCTCGGCTGCCACCGAGGAGCAGACCGCCAACTCGCGCCAGGTATCCAAGGCGGTGGAGCACGTCAACGAGCTGACGCAGGCGTCTGCCTCATCCGCGGAGGAGATGTCGGGGGCCACTGAGGAGCTTTCCCACATGGCGCGCGAGCTCCAGCGCCTGGTGTCACAGTTCAAGACGGAGACAAACGGCCTGGAAGAGCTTCCGCTTGCGGTTGTTCAACCGCGGCTGCGCGATGTTCCCTAGAAATCCCGGTAGACGAGCTCTCCGCCGACCATGGTCGCGTCCACGACTGTCTTCAGGATGTCGTGCGAAGGGATTTCAAAAATGTCCCTGTCGATAATGGTGAGATCTGCAAGCTTGCCTTTGACAATGGAGCCCAGCTCCCCTTCCCGTCCAGCCGCGTACGCCGCGCCCAGCGTGTAGCCGTAGACGGCCGTTTCCACGGTGAGCCGTTGGGCGGGCCGCCAGCCTTCGGGGCCGGGGCTCCCGTCCCCCCTGCGCCGAGTGACCGCGGCGTGGATTCCCACAAGCGGGTCAGGGATCTCCACGGGACAATCTGATCCGAAGGCGAGCCGGGCGCCGCTTTCCAGCAAGGACTTCCATGCGTACGCGGTTTCGCACCGTGTTCCCCAATAGCGCTCGGCAATCAGCATGTCCGAGGTGGCATGGAGGGGCTGCATGGAGGCAATGACGGAAAGCCGGGCAAAGCGTGAGACGTCATCCCGGTGGAGAAGCTGCGCGTGCTCGACCCGGTTTCTGAGGCGTGGACCGCCAGCCAGAGACGCTGCGGCGCGCTCATATGCGTTCAAAACAACGTGGCACGCGGCATCTCCAATGGCATGCACGGCGCACGCAAGTCCGGCCTGATTGGCGCGAAGGATGTCCTCGAACAGCTCCTCTTCACTCATGATGGGGATCCCCGTGGCCCATGTGCCCTCGTACGGCGCGAGCATCCAGGCGGTCTGGGACCCCAGGGCGCCGTCCGCGAACATCTTGACGGCGCCCAGTCTCAGCATGTCGTCTCCAAAACCCGAACGGAGGCCGAGCTCGATTGCCTGCCCCAGCACCTCGTGGGGGATCCCCTTGACCACGCGAAGGGAGAGCTGGCCCGCGCCGTGCAGCTCCTGAAACGCTTCGAAGGCGAGCGTCCGGTCGAAGTCATGGATGCCCGTGAGGCCCAGGCGGTGCGCCTCGGTCTGCGCCCGACGCATCATGTGCGCCAGCTCGGAAACGGAAGGCCGGGGGACCACGGCCTGCACGAGCCGCATGGCGTTGTCCAACAGGACCCCGGAGGGTATGCCGTCCCCGCCGTGCACGATCTTGCCGCCCGGCGGATCTGCGGTGTCCAGTCCGATCCCCGCTCTCTCCAGGGCCGCGGAGCTCACCCAGAGCGCATGACCGTTTTTCGCTTCCAGCACAACAGGATTGCGGGGCGCGGCCTGGTCCAGGGAAAGCTTGTCGGGAAAAGCAGCGTTTGCCCACACGTTGTGGTTCCAGCCCGAGCCGGTGATCCACGTCCCCGGAGCCGCCTCCCGGGCACGTGCGCGCACCCGCTCCAGCGCCTCCGCCAGCGTTGCCGTCTCCACATCAACGCCGTGCAGGGATTGGGCATACCACATGAAGTGGAGGTGGCTGTCGGTCAGGCCGGGCAGGACGCACCTGCCGCCGAGGTCCAGCTCCTGCACGGCGTCGGCGCCGGCAAGCGCGGCGCGCGCGCCCGCCTCTTCCCCCACGTGGAGAAACCTGCCGTCACGGATTGCCACCGCGGAGGCCAGGGGCGCGCGCGGCTCCATGGTGCGGAACACGCCGTTACGAAGAAGGAGACTTCCGTTCATTTGTAAGCGCGCCTTCTAAAGCTTGTACTCGTACACGCGGTATTTCCGATAGGGCTTCCCGCCGATCTTCACGGCGGTATTGGTCATGTTCACGTTGTCCTCTTCCACCCAGGACATCTCCCCTGCCCGGTAGCCGTGACGCACACCGTTCTTGTAGGTGTGGTAGTAGAAGGCAAGGTCGATTCCGCGGTTCCTGTAGTCCTTGAGCACGCCCATGCTGATGGTACGGACCATCTTTGTCCTCTTTTTGGCGGTGAGCAGATGGAATATCCCGAAAGGAAGAAGCCTGCCGTGGGCTGCCTTGAACCCTACGTTGAAGTCCGGCAACGTCAGGGAAACACCCACGGGCTTCCCGTCCACGTCCGCAAAAAAGATCAGCTCCGGGTCCACCGCGATTTTCAGGTCATTGGCCATCAGTTCGAGCTCCGCATGGGTCATGGGAGTGAAAACGGCATTCACCTGCTCGAACTGGTTGTACAGCTCGTTGAAGCGCTCGATCTCTTTCTTGAACTCCTTCATGTTGAGCGTGCGAAGCGCAAAGCCGCCCTTGGCTTCCATGAGGAGGACAGGAGATCCCTCGAAACCATCCACCTGGCAGCCGATATAGTCATTTGCATTGGGGGACATAGGGCCGATGATGCGGAGACACCCTCGCGCGCGCGCCCACGCAAAAGCTGCATCGAAGAGCGCCTTCGCTACCGCGGGGTCTTCGACGCACTCGAACCATCCCCAGTACGCTGCTTTTTCGTGGTGGGTCTTTTCCCAGATGGAGTCATGGATGGCCGCGATGCGACCAGCGGCTTTCCCATCCTTGCGGGCAAGGAAGAACTCCGCTTCCGCGTGCTGGTAGAACGGGTTCTTTGCGCGGTTGATCTTGCGGTAGTCATCCATGAGAAGCGGCGGAACCCAGTTCGTATCGTTCTTGTACAGCGTGTAGGGGAACCTGATGAACTCCCGCGTTTGCTTCCTGGTGACGACCTTCTCCACAGTGATGGCCATGGGTTCGCCCTCTCCTCGCGGTTGGATTGAAGGCAACAGTATGGTCGGCGCATGACGCTGTCAAGGTGCCCGGGAAAGGCGAACCACGGGTGGGCCGGGCGCCCCTGGCGCATGCGGGAGGAAAATGTCACCATGATGTATGTGAGATGAGGGGGGGGAATACCCTACAATTCGAGGAAATGGAAATCGCTGATGGCGAGTCAAAAAAGAAATTGAAAAACAAGCGCCTCCCGAAACGGCCCCGAAGTCTCCCGGGGTGGGAAAAGCTGAGCCTTCTCAGTCCTGGCGTATTCTTCCTGACGTTCGCCGCGGGAACCTTCGTGCTCGCCGGGCTTCTCGGCCTGGCCGTCAATTGTGTCGTCCTCGGAGCCGTGCGCCTGGCGTTCTTCCTGGGCTGGCTGCTGGCGGCAGCCCTCACGTCGGCAGGCGCCTCCCTTGCGGCCGCCTGCGTTCTTGCCTCGACGCGTGAGCGCCAGAAAAGCCTGGAACACTTTGCAACAGTGGACGAGCTGACAGGAGCTCCCAACCGGCGGATATTCGCCTCACGCCTGGAGAGCGAAGTTGACAGGTGCAGCCGTCTGGCAAGCGCACTGTGCGTGGTGTTCATCGACATCGATTTCTTCAAAAGAATCAATGATGACTACGGCCACCAGGTCGGTGACAGGGTATTGAAGGAGATCTACGCCCGCCTGGAAGAGAACCTTCGCCTTTATGACTTCATCGGACGCATGGGCGGGGATGAGTTCGTCATGGCCCTTCCGGGGACCGACACGCAGACAGCGCACGGCGTTGCTGAGCGTCTGCGGGAATCCGTTCAGGGGGATTTCGTGAAGGACCTGCCGCACGTCACCATCAGCCTCGGCGTCGCGGAGCTGGGGCAAGGCATGGGAGCGGATCAGCTCGTGCGCAATGCGGACATCGCCCTGTACGCCGCCAAAAACAACGGGAGAAACCGGACCGAGGTCCACCGCTCTCAGACCGCGCCGGAAGAATGACCGGGCCTGATCTCCAGGCGCGCAGGCCTCCCCGCCCGGGCGGTCAGGGGCTCTATTTCCCCGGCCTCAAGACGAGCGGCACGGAGGTGCCCGCAAGATTGGGATTGGCCTTGGAGTAGTCCCACGCGGTAAGCCCGGCGTCCGATTTCAGGTTCCGATCCGCGCCCGCCACCAGGAGAGCGGAGATGACCTCGGGGTTCATAGTGAATTGGACCGCATACATGAGAGCGGTCTTTCCGCCGGGTCCGCGTTCATTCACCCGGGCGCCGCCGTGAACCAGCGTCTGGATCATGTGCCGCTCTCCATTCAGCATGGCGGCAAGCATGAGAGGCGTCATGCCGTCGGAGTTGCGGGCGTTCACCTCCGCCCCGTGGGAAAGAAGCGCCTGGGCGACCCGGGGGTTGGAGTTGTGCGCGGCCGCGGCCATGAGCGGCGTTTCCCCTTCCCGTGACGGTGCGTTCACCTTCGCCCCGGCGGCCAGGAGAGCCAACACGACTTGCTCGCGCGCGTTCGACCGGGCGGCAAGGAGAAGCGCGGTCTGGCCTTTGCCATCCGCCGCGTCCACCCGGGCGCCTGCGGCGAGCAGGGTGGAGATGACATCAGGGTCCATGGTGAGCCATGCCGCGTGCATGAGCGGGGTCCACCCTTTCTTGTCCTTCTGATTGGCGTCCCCTCCCGCGGTAAGGGCGGCGCGCACCTGCGCCGGAGTTCCGTGCTCAGCAAAGCTGAAGATGTCGTCCGCAAAGACGGCCTGGATTGGCAGCAGCAGGACCATTATCACTATCGCCTTTTTCATTGCCCCTCCACACCGTGAGCGCCACGGTCCATTCCACGGAGCCACGCCAAGAGTATACCCCATCCCGATGTGCGCGGCCATGCCGGCGGCGCCGCGCGCCTCCCACGCCCGCGCCCCGCGTTTGTTTGATTATATTAGGAACCGATGAGAGCCCAGGACCAGCTTCTCGGCAGCCGCACCCGAGTGACTCCCCGCTACGCCGTTCTTCCCTTGGAGGGCATACCGTTCTCCCGTCTCCCCGAGTGGCCGCAAGCCCAGGTCCGCGTGCTCGCCGGACCGGCGTTGGGCGCCGGATTTGCCGAGTACATGCTGGAGCTGCCTGCGGGCGGCTCAGGAGCCCATGCCGCGGATGGAAGGATCGAGTTCTTCTTCTACGTCCTCTCCGGCAGCCTGACTGTGAAGGTCGAAGGCCGAGATCACCTCCTGGGCGAAGGCGGGTACGCGTTCGTCTCATCGAAAAGCAGCTTCCTCGCCGAGGCAACGGAAGAGACGCGTCTCCTTCTCCTTCGCAAGCGCTACGAAGAGGCCGCGGGCGTCTCCCCGCCATGCGCAAGCCTGGTGGGAAACCAGGCTGACGTCCCCGCCTCCATCTACTACGGTGACCCGGGTGCCCGCCTTCAGGAGCTGCTTCCCAACGACCTCTCGTTCGACATGGCCATGAACATCTTCACCTTTGACACCGGCCACAGCCTTCCCGTGACGGAAACGCACGTGATGGAGCACGGCCTGTACATACTGCGGGGCAAGGGCGTGTATTTCCTGGGCGAGTCGTGGATGGAAGTGGAGGCCACTGACTTCATATGGATGGGCCCCTTCTGTCCGCAGAGCTACTACGCAACAGGTCCGCAGCCTTCCCGTTACATTTATTACAAGAACGTCAACAGAGAGATTCCATTGTAAAGGGGGCCCCATGGAGAAAATCTACCGTGACGCCGACGTTGACCTCGGCATCCTGAAAGACAAGACCATTGCCGTGATCGGCTACGGCATCCAGGGCAAAGTGCAGGCTGCAAACGCCAGGGACAGCGGGTGCACCGTCGTTGTCGGGACCCGGCCGCCTGAGCAGAGCGCCTCCCGCGGCCAGGCCCAGGCTGATGGCTTTGCCGCCTTGAGCATTGCGGAGGCAACGAAAAAGGCGGATGTCCTGCTCATCGAGCTCGCCGACCCCGCCCAGCCCGCACTCTACGCGGCCGATATTGCCCCCTCTTTGCGCGCGGGCCAGACGCTGTGCTTCTGCCATGGGTTCAACGTCCTCTATGGCGCCATCCGCCCGCCCCGGGATGTCAACACGGTGCTCTTCGTTCCCAACGCCCCCGGCGCTTTCGTTCGGGAAAAGTACAAGAAGGGAGAGGGCGTCTATGGGTGCGTCAGCGTCGAGCATGACGCCACGGGAGATGCGCGGCAGATCGTTCTGGCAATCGCAAAGGCCGTGGGGTCCACGCGAGCCGGCGTGGTGGAGCTTTCCTTCCAGCACGAGACAGAGGGGGACAACTTCGAGGAGCAGATCCTCTACGGCGGGGCCATCCAGCTCATGAGGTTGTGCTTTCAGATCATGGTGGAAAACGGCTACGCCCCGAGCTTCGCGTACGCGAAGGCGGTGCGCTCCCTGCGCAGCGTCATGGACGTCATGGACGAAAACGGCATCGAAAGCTACCTGACCACCCGCAGCAGCCGCACGTGCGAGTTCGCGGTCAGGACGCGCGGCCCGCGCGTCATCAACGAACAGGCGGTGCGGCAGATTTTCGATGAGACGGAAAAGGGCATCTTTGCCCGCGACTGGATGCAGGAATGGGCGCTTGGGATGCCGCAGCTTCACAGGCTGCGCAGGACCGCGGCGGAAACCGAGATGGAGCGCACGGGGACCCAGTGGCGCAAGGACTTCGGGAAATGACGCCTGCCCGGGGGCACGAGGGTCACGCTGCCGCCACGCCCGCTGCCGCCGTGGACAGCAGGCGACTGGCCCGGGACATCGAAGCGATTGCCGGCTTCTCTGAGGTGGACCCGAAGATCGGCTACAGCAGGCCCACCTTTTCCCCGTCCTGGAGGAAAGCTCGCGACTACGTGATCCATGCGGCAGAGGAAGCCGGCTGCCTGACGCGCGTGGATGCGGCGGGCAACGCGCATGCCAGGCCGGCCCGTCTGGGTTGGGACGTCCCAGCATGGCTCTGCGGCTCTCACGTGGACTCGGTCCCCACCGGTGGCAAGTACGACGGCGTTGTCGGAGTCGTGGCCGCGCTGGAAGTGCTTCGGGCGGCCCCGGATGCCCCCATGGAGCTCATCGTCTTTGCCGAGGAGGAAGGGACCACCTTCGGCCTCGGGATGCTGGGGAGCAAGGCGTGGGCGGGGACCCTGGATGCTGCCCAGCTTCGATCCATTCGCAACGCGGAGGGCAGGGACTACCTCAGCGCCGGGGCAGACCACGGCGTGGCCCCCGAGCGCCTTGGGGCAGAGCGCTTTTCCGCGGTACGCTACCGGGGGCTCGTCGAAGTGCACGTCGAGCAGGGGCTTCGGCTGTGGAAGGTGGGAGAGCCGCTTGCCGTCGTCACCGGCATCAACGGCCGCCGACAGTACCTGTGCTCGCTCACGGGCGCCGGCAATCACGCGGGCTCCACGAAGATGAGCGATCGCCGGGATGCCCTTGCCGGCGCCGCGGAATGCATGGGTCTCCTGGAGTCCCTGGGCCGGGAGCTGGATAGGGAGGCGGACCATACGGTGATCACGGTCGGCCGGCTGGACGTGCATCCGAACGCGGTCAACGTGATTCCCGGCCGCGTCAGATTCACCATCGACTTTCGTTCCCCTTCCGATCACGTTCTCCAACAGGGAGACAAACGCCTTCGCAGTCAACTCACGCGCGCGGCAGCGGGACGAGGGTTGGAGATCGAAATCGGCTGCACGGAGCAGTTGCCTTCCGTGCCGCTTGACCCGGGAGTGTGCAGCCTGCTCCACGAAGCCGCGGGGAGACTGGACATCCGGCTCCCGGAGGCAACGAGCGGCGCCCTCCATGACACGGCCATCCTTGCCCCTTTCTTGCCGGCGGCAATGCTGTTTGTGGCGAGCAAGGACGGGATAAGCCACAACCCGACGGAGTTCAGCAGCATCGAGCACATTGCCCTTGCGGCCCGGATTCTGGTTGAGACTTTTCACTCATGAGCGGTCGGGCGGTCACGCTTTCAAAGCTGAACGATGAAAGCCTTCGAGGGTTTCTCAGCGTGTGCGGCGCCATCTTCGAGCGCTCCCCCTGGGTGGCTGCTCGAACCTGGGCGCGCCGGCCGTTTGCCTCCCTCTCGGCGCTCCACCGGGAGCTCGTCTCCACGGTGGAGAAAGCGGCTGCGGAAGAGAAAATCGGCCTGATTTGCGCGCATCCGGACCTCGTGGGAAGGCTCGCGGCGCAGGCGAGGTCGGGCCTGCCCCTGAGCGCGGCCTCCGCGCGGGAGCAATCAGCCGCCGGCCTGGGCTCGCTGACAAAGGAAGAGGCGGATCGCTTCCGGGAATACAACGAGGAGTACCATGACAGGTTTGGCTTCCCGTTCGTGATCTGCGCGCGGGAGAACCGCAAGGAAGCCATCCTGGAGGCTTTCCCGCGACGGCTGGCGCAGTCCCGTGACCAGGAGATCGGCACCGCGCTCACGGAAATCGCAAAAATTGCATGGCTGCGCCTGAAGGACGCCGTCACGGAGGAATAAATGGTCCGACTGGCTGACAACTCGTACGGCAAGAGCGACATTCGACTGACAAAGGTGGTCCGCGCGGGAGAGACGCATACCCTTCACGAGCTTGTCGTTCAGATCATGATGGGTGGCTCTTTCGATCAGGTCTACACGGCGGGAGACAACTCATCCTGCATCCCCACGGATACGATGAAGAACACGGTCTACGCCCTGGCCCGCAAGCACGATTTCGATTCCCCCGAGGCTTTTGCCGGGATCCTCGCCAGGCACTTTCTCACGTTCGACCAGGTGTCATGGACGGAGGTGTCGATCGAGGAGGAGCCGTGGGCGCGCATCACGGTGGATGGCGCCCCGCATCCCCACTCCTTCACCCGCGGCGGACCAGGTACCCGGACCTGCCAGGTGAGGCTCGAACGTGCGGGCGCCTCCCGCGCGCACGGAGGCATCAAGGGACTGGAGGTCATCAAGACCACGCGGTCCGGGTTTGGGGGCTTCTTCAAGGGCAGCTACACGACCCTCCAGGAAACGCAAGACCGGATCTTTGCGACGAGAATCGATGCGACCTGGCAGTACGCCTCCGCTTTGGAGCCGCTTCCCGAAGTGTTCGAAACCGCCCGCTCTGCGCTTCTGGAGACGTTTGCCCGACACCACAGTGCAAGCGTCCAGCAGACCATCTTCGCCATGGGTGAGGAGCTGCTGTCGAGGCTGCCCCAGATAGTTTCCGTCAGCCTCACCATGCCGAACCAGCATCGGCTTCTCGTGAACCTGGGGCCCTTCGGTTTGGACAACCCCAACGAGATTTTCGTGGCTACGAGCGAGCCGTACGGGTTGATCAAGGGAACCGTCGCGAGGGATGGAAAATGGGAAGGCTGACGACGCACGTCCTGGATACCAGCCGCGGCGCTCCCGCGCGCGGCATGCGCATAGAGCTTTCGCGGGAGAAAGACCAGAGGGAGCTCGCCGGCGCAACCACGAACGCCGAAGGCCGAACGGACTCTCCGCTCCTCGAGGGCGGCGCTCTGACCGCCGGCACGTACAGGCTCGTCTTCCACGTTGGCGAGTATTTTCGAAGCCGCGGGGAGCCTGACGCCGGCCGGTTCCTGGAGAAGGTGCCGGTGGTCTTCGTGGTGGATGACCCGGAGGGAAAATACCACGTGCCGCTGCTCGTCTCACCGTGGTCCTATTCCACCTACCGGGGGAGCTGAGGCCATGGCATTCGATTCCCTGATCAGAGGCGGCCAGGTGGTCCAGGCTTCCGGTGTGGGCCGGCTGGATATCGCAATCGATGACGGACGGATTGCCTCCCTGGCGCCGGAGGTATCCGGCCCGGCTCGGGAGGTGATTGATGCCCGAGGCCTCCACGTTTTTCCCGGGGTCCTCGACGCTCACGTCCACTTCAACGACCCCGGCCGTGATTCGTGGGAAGGCGTTCCCAGCGGTTCAAGCGCCCTTGTTGCCGGCGGCGGGACGTGCTTCATCGACATGCCGCTGAACTCCTCTCCGCCGACGCTGAATGCGAGGTCCTTCGACCTGAAGCTTGCCGCCTGCAGCGGACGGGCTTTCGCTGATTTCGCCCTCTGGGGCGGGCTCACTCCTGATAACCTCGACCAGCTCGAAGCCCTTGCCGAGCGCGGAGTCGTGGGCTTCAAGGCATTCATGTCCGGGAGCGGGATCGACGACTTTCTCCGCTGCGATGATGAGTCTCTCTACCGGGGGATGCGGATTGCGGCGCGACTGGGTCTTCCCTGTTGCAGTCCACGCGGAGAACGACGGGATGACGAGCGCCCTCTCCTCACGGGCGCGCGCGGAAGGCCGCACATCGGTGCGGGACTACCTGGACTCCCGGCCAATTGCCGCTGAAGCAGAGGCCATCTCTCGGGCGCTTGCGTTCGCGGAGGACACCGGCTGCGCGCTCCACGTGGTCCACACCAGCTCGGCGCGCGGCGTGAGGCTGATCCGCCAGGCAGTGGAGGCCGGGCTCTGCGACGCCACCTGTGAGACGTGCCCGCACTACCTTCTCCTCTGCGCGGAAGACGTGGAAAGGTTGGGAGCCAGAGCCAAATGCGCGCCGCCGCTTCGGCCTGTCGCCGAACGCCAGCTTCTCCTCGGGGAGGTGGCCTCGGGGCACGTGGATACGATCGGCTCCGACCATTCCCCTTCGCCCCCGGAAATGAAGAAAGACCCCGACTTCTTCAAGGTCTGGGGAGGGATCAGCGGGGCTCAAGCCACGCTTCGGGCGCTGCTGACCCTCGAGCTTCCCATGCCCCTGATAGCAGGGCTCGTTTCCGACAACGTGGCGAGGCGCTTCCGGCTTCCCGGCAAGGGAGGGATCCGCGAAGGCGTGGACGCGGATCTGGCCCTTGTGGACCTGTCTGTCACGACAGCCGGTCAGCGAAGGCGAGCTGCTGGACCGTCACCGTTTGAGCCCATACGTCGGACGCGCGTTGTGCGGTTCCGTGCGCCGCACAATCCTGAGAGGAGAAACCGTCTTTCAGGACGGGGCCGTTGTTGGGAAACCTCGAGGACGACATTTGCGGCCCGTTGTTACCGAAAAGTGACCATTCCGGTTTGACCGGGCGGAGCCCGCCTTCATATTTTGTGCATCAGGAGAAACGCCATGGCTGATCGTCGTCCGAGGAAAGGGGCGGGATGGCTCCTTCTCCTCTTTCTGATACCGTTCGTGGCCCTGCTGTGGCCGCCTTTCTACAACATGGAACAGCCCGAGCTGGTCGGGATTCCGTTCTTCTACTGGTTTCAGCTCGCATCGATCATCGTAACCGTCTGTCTCACGCTCATTGCCTATCTGGGCAGGGCATGAGGCATTTCAGCGGAGGGCATTTCCTATGATCGACTGGGTGGCTCTTATTGTCTTCATCTTCTTTTTCCTCCTGGTGACAGTCATCGGGTTCGTCGCGGCCCGGTGGAAGCGGGGGAACCTCAAGACGCTGGAGGAATGGGGTCTTGCCGGCCGAAGGTTCGGCACGGTCATCACGTGGTTCCTCCTGGGCGGAGATCTCTACACGGCCTATACCTTCGTTGCAGTCCCCGGCCTCGTGTTCGCCGCGGGCGCCATGGGCTTCTTTGCCGTTCCCTACACCGTGCTCATCTACCCGCTTGCATTCATCGTGCTGCCCCGGTTCTGGTCGGTGTGCAAAGCGAAGGGATACGTCACGCCGTCGGATTTCGTGGAAGGACAGACGGGCAGCAAGACGCTGGCTTTCATCGTGGCCATCACAGGCATTGTAGCAACCATGCCGTACATAGCGCTTCAGATGTTCGGGATTGCCGTATCCGTTGCCCAGATGGGGATCAACCCTGAAATTGCGCTTGTCGTCGCGTTCCTCATTCTCGCCGCCTACACCTACACGAGCGGCCTGCGCGCGCCAGCGCTCATAGCGATGGTCAAGGACGCAATGATCTTCATCGTGCTTCTTGCGACCATCATCGCCATACCGATGGCGCTGGGAGGGTTCGGCCCGATCTTCGCCGCGGCGCGCCAGCGCGCGGTCCAGACCCCCACGTTCCACTTCCTCCTGGCCCCTGCGCAGTTCATGCCGTATGCAACGCTCGTGCTGGGCTCAGCGCTGGCGCTTTTTCTCTACCCGCACTCCCTGACCGGCACCCTGGCCAGCGGAAGCCCGGAGGTGGTCAAGCGCAACGCGGCCTTCCTGCCCGCCTACTCCCTCCTGCTCGGCCTGCTGGCGCTCCTGGGCTACATGGCCATCGCCGCCCACGTGACACCGCCGAAGGCGTATGGGGCAAACGGGATTGTCCCTGCTCTGATTGCGCAGCAGTTCCCGTCATGGTTCGCCGGCTTCTGCTTCGCGGCCATCTCCATCGGGGCCATGGTTCCCGCCTCCATCATGTCGATTGCCGCGGCCAACCTGTTCACGCGGAATATCTACCGCCCTTACCTCCGCCCCAACTACTCGAGCGGGGAGGAGACGAACGTCGCCCGCATTGCGTCTCTGGTCGTGAAGCTTGGGGCGCTCCTTTTCATCTTCTTCGTGCCCACGACGTTCATCATCAACTTGCAGCTGCTCGGCGGAATCATCATCATCCAGACCCTTCCGTCGGTTTTCCTGGGGCTGTTCACGAAATGGTTCCACAAATGGGCGCTGGTGGCGGGGTGGGTCGCGGGGATTGCCAGCGGCATCTCGATGTTCGCAGCGGCGCACAACTCCTCGGTATACACGTTCGTCATTGGCGGCCACGGCTTCGGCATTTACTCCGCGTTGTCGTCCTTGGTCATCAACCTGGCGCTGACGTCGCTCCTCACCCCCGTCTTTCAGGCCGCTCGCTTTGGCTCGCGGAGAAAAGAAGCAAAAGCGGCGGCGTAGAAGACTTTCGGTGTGGTCATCCGCCACGAGAAATCCTCAGGCGCTCCTGATGACGACGCGTCCCAGCCATTCTCCGGTCGTCATCCATTTTCCCAACCATCCACGGCAATCACCACCCTGTCCCGTCCCGCCTGCTTGGCCTTGTAGAGCGCGGCGTCCGCGGCGGCAAGGATGGCATCCCGCGTCCTTCCATGATCCGGGTAGAGTCCCACGCCCAGGGAGAGGCTGACGGGGCCGAGCACGGTGTCCAGGTGCCTGACCTCCATCTCATGCGCGTGGACCCGAAGCTCTTCCGCCCTGCGCTGGGCGGCCTCCTCCGATGCCTCGGGCATGATGAGGACGAACTCTTCGCCTCCATAGCGGCACGCGACGTCTCCCGCGCGCAGGTTCGTTCGGATGAGCTGCCCCAGTGACTGCAGAAGCTCATCTCCCGCGGCGTGCCCGAACCTGTCGTTGAAAGTCTTGAAATGGTCGATGTCCAGCATGATGACTCCAATGGCGTGCTCCTTGCGTTCGGCCCGGCTGATCTCCAGCTCCAGCGTCTCCTCCATATAACGGCGGTTGAAAAGGCCGGTGAGCGGGTCACGGATGGAAAGCTGCCGCAGGTCGGTTCGGAGCATGAGGTTGGACAAGGCGAGCCCGATGTGCTCCGCCACGGACACGGCGAATGCCTGCGATTCCGCAGGAAGGCGAAGCGCGTGAAAGAGCCCGATGGTCTTCCCGGTGACCGCGATGGGCACGCAAAGGGAACCTTCTTCCTGGCCCGGGGCGAGATGCCTGCAGGGGAGCGCCTTCGGCGAGTCCGCCGGCGGATAGACCCGGCCTCGGCGCAAAGCCCAGCAATCCGTGGCAGTGAACGCCGCCGCGCCGGGCGGACTTTCCCCCCATTCAGCCATGGCCACGAAAAGACTTCTCTGCGGGTCCTGGACATAGAGCGCGCCGGAGGTGCCGGCAAGGAGGCCGGGGAGGTGTTGCCGGATCAGGGGGAACGCCTCGTCGGTGGAAACGCAGGACTGGAGCATGTCACCGACCTCATTGAGGAGCTGCACCTCGCGGTTGCGGGAGGCAAGCCTGTCCACCTGCCCCGCCAGGGTGGCCCGTGATTCAGCCAGCTCCCTTTCCAGCTGCTCATGCTTGGCAACCTCCAGGGCAAGGGCTTGCGTCCTTTCTGCGACAAGGGACTCCACGCGCGCGGTCCTGCGCAGGCCTCCGGCGAAATAGAGGCTTGCCATGGCGGTCAGGAGGAGGCCGCCGGCAAGGATGATCAAGGGCTGCCACGTGCTGTGCTTGGCCATGAAATCATGCGTCGGATACGCGCGCATGGTCCACGTTCTCTCCCCCGCGTCGATTGTCGTGCTCCACGACAACCAATTGCGCAGGACCGGAGTCACTTCATAACCGACGACCTTGGCCCTGCGGTAGAAGAGCTCCTGTTGGGCCGCGGGCGCCTGAAGGTCCAGCAGCTCGATGTCGAGTCCCGCAGGGCTCAGATCCTTGAGGGCAAGGTCCACCATCTGGTCGATCCGGAAAGCCATTGCCACCACGCCGATCATCTGGCCTCGAGAGGACGGAGAGGAAGCCGCGGAGGAGTCGCGGTATACGGCAAGGAACTGCCAGATCACCGGATGCGGGGCGGCGGTCGGAAGGCGCGTGCCGGTGCTCGTGGCAAGCCTTCCTGAGGCAATGGCGCGGTCCAGCGCGGAGCGCAGGGCCGGCACCGAACCGAAATCCAGGCCGCCCATCCCCACGGTGTATTCGTAAGGCTCCATGATGGTGGCGGGAAAGTACAGGCTTCTCTTACCGGCCGCATGAGGGTCGGTCCCTGTTCCCAGCTCCGTGATGCTCATTCCGCCGGTGAGCTCCCTGCTCCAGGATGACTCGAAGGCAGCCCGGTCCTGTCCCGGTACGCGAGAGATGAACCCTACCGCCTGTGTGTCGGGCTCTTGCGTGGGAATGCGTCGCGCAATTTTCCCGAACTCCAGCGCGAACTCTCCGAGCCGGTTGGTTTTCAGCTCATTGGAGGACCTCACGTACCCTGCGAGCAGGTCCAACTCGGTGAAGTCTTCCGCCAGTGCCGCCCGGATTGCCTGGGCCCTGTCAGCCGCCATGGTCTCGAACTCGCTGTGCATGCGCGCCCGCTCGGAAGCCTGGAACACGCCGAACACCACGAGCGTGATGACAAGGCCTGCGATGACGGTCAAAAAGATGGGGATATAAAGCGGCCACCCCCGGGGAGGCCAGGAGCGCCGTTCCTCCACGGTTTGAACTTTCATCATTGAGTCGGCTCCCTTTCCAGAGATAAAGATACTATCGAAAGGCCCATTGCGGCTCCCACGTTGCACCGCCGTGCGACAGTGAGTAAACTAGAATCATGAAACGCACCTCGGGATTGACGCGCGCCCCAAAGAAAGCCTCGACCCGCGCGCCGCGGACGGTCGCGAACCGGGCAGCCACAAGCCAGGCGGTTACGAGCTTCACTTTCATGATCAACGGAAAGCCGGTCCTCGTGGAGGATGTGGCCCCCACCACGACGCTGCTGGAGTACTTGCGCGCGCACGGGTACACGGGTACCAAGTGCGGGTGCGCGGAAGGAGATTGCGGGGCTTGCACGGTTGCCCTTGTGGACCGTGACGCCCGGGGCAAACCGACCTACCGGGCAATCAATAGCTGCATCGCCCTGCTTCCCATGTTCGCGGGACGGGAGATCGTCACCGTCGAAGGTCTGGCGTCGGGTGAAACACTGCATCCCGTCCAGGCCCACATGGTCGAAAAATACGGATCGCAGTGCGGGTATTGCACCCCGGGGTTCGTCGTCTCCCTTTTCGAGGCCTGGTACCGGACGGACTGCAAAAACACAAGCCAGTTGAGCGATCAGCTCAGCGGGAATCTCTGCCGGTGCACCGGTTACAGGCCCATCAGGGATGCCGCGCTCGGGGCGCTTTCGCAAAGAGACGCCGAGAACGGGAAGGCTGACCAGTTCCGCATCAGGCTCGGATCACCGGTGGAACCGCTTTCTTCCCTGAATTACTCCGCTTGCGGCGGGCGGTTTTTCAGGCCAACTACGCTGGGTGAGGTCTTTTCCCTTCTGAAGAAATACCCCGAGGCGCGTCTGGTGGCCGGAGCCACTGAGATCGGGGTGGACATCAACAAGAAGCTCCTCTCCTACCCGCTCCTCATCTCCACCGAGGGGGTGCCGGAGCTGACCCGGGTCACGAGCACAGCGACCGAGTGGCACGTGGGCGGGGCCGCTACGCTGACGGCAATCGAGGAGCTTTTGGGCCCCGAGTACCCGTCCCTGGCCAAGATGCTGCGCGTGTTTGCTTCGCGTGGGATCAGGAACAGGGCCACGATGGGCGGTAACCTGGCAACAGCGTCCCCCATTGGGGACAGCGCGCCTGTTCTCCTTACGCTGGATGCTTCCGTGGTGCTCACGTCTGCACGCGGGGAAAGAAAGGTTTCGCTGGATGATTTTTTCGTTGGCTACAGAAAGACGGCGTTGAAGCCCGCAGAGGTCATCCAGGAAGTGGTCATTCCCCGGTCCAAGCAGGCGGCGACGCGGAAGGTCGACTTCCTGAAAGTGTCCAAGCGCAGGGAGCTGGACATCAGTATTGTGGCGGGCGCATTCCGGGTAGATCTGGGCGCTGACGGCGTTGTGCGCACTGCGCGCATTGCCTACGGCGGGGTGGCCCTTGCAACCCGGCGCGCGCGCAAGGCCGAAGCGGCGCTCGAAGGCAGGCGCCTCGAGGAAGCGCGGGAGGCGGTTGCCGCGGCCCTTGCTGCGGAGTACCAGCCCATTGACGACGTGCGCGGCAGCGCGGCCTACCGCAAGGGCCTGATCGTCAGCCTGTGGGAGAAGTTCTCCTCCGGAGAGCAGAGCATAGCCGTGGACGGCGCCCTGGATTTCCCCGAGGGAGAGAGATCAACCATGGCGGACCTCTCCCGCGCGCTGCATCATGAAAGCGCGCGGGGCCATGTCAGCGGCGACGCCCTGTTCGTGGATGACCTTGCCCAACGGAGGCCCATGCTGGAGGCGTGGCCGGTGTGCTCGAAGTACGCGCGCGCCCGCGTCACGCGGCGCAACGCTGACAAGGCGCTCGCCGCCCCGGGGGTCGTGGCTGTCCTGATGGCGGAAGACATCCCCGGCGTCAACAACGTTGGCACGTCACGGCATGACGAGCCCTTGTTCGCTGCGGATGAAGTCCTCTACCATGGCCATCTGATAGCCCTCGTGGTCGGCAATTCGGTCAAGGAATGCCGGGCCGCCGCCGCGCTTGTAGAAGTGGATTACGAGCCGCTCACGCCCATCCTTGGAATCAAAGATGCCATCGCCCGGCAGAGCTTCCTGACGGACCCGCATACGCTGAAGCGCGGCGACTGCCAGAAAGCCCTCGCGGAAGCCCCTCACCGCCTGGAAGGTGAGCTCAGCTCTGGCGGCCAGGAGCATTTCTACCTGGAGACGCACGCGGCCTGGGCGGAGGTCGGGGAGAAGGGCACGCTCTTCGTCTGCTCCTCCACGCAGCATCCGTCGGAGATCCAGACCATCGTCGCCGAGGTCCTGGGCGCGCCGCGCAACAGCATTGTCGTCCAGGCGCCCCGCATGGGGGGCGGGTTCGGCGGCAAGGAGGTGCAGGGTAACACGTTCGCGGCCCTCGTTGCCCTGGCTGCCGTGAAAACGGGCAAGCCCGTGCGCATTCAATTGGACCGGGACCTCGACATGATGATCACGGGCAAGCGCCATCCCTTTTATTCGAAGTACTCCGCGGGGTACGACGATGAAGGCAGGCTGCTCGGCATGCACGCGGACATCTTCTCAGACGGGGGATGGTCGCTGGACCTTTCCCAGCCCATCATCGACAGGGCGGTCTTCCATCTGGACAACATCTACTACATCCCCGCCGTGTCCTTCACCGGCAGGGTGGTTCGCACCAATGTCACCTCCCATACGGCGTTCCGCGGGTTCGGCGGGCCACAGGGCATGCTCGTGATCGAGGAGATCATGGACAGGGTGGCGCGCACGCTTGGGCTTCCGCCGGAGGTTGTTCGGGAGCGCAACATGTACCACGGGTCGGGGGAGACGAACACGACCCACTACGGGCAGGATGTCGGGGAGAACCGGATCCAGACGATGTGGAAGCAAGCCCTGGAGCAGGCGGACTTCACAAGGCGACGCGAAGAGGTGGAGGCCTGGAACAAGCAGCATGACCGGGTCAAGCGCGGTCTAGCGATCACGGGAGAGAAGTTCGGCATCTCCTTCACGCTGGCCGCGTACAACCAGGGCGGCTCCCTCGTCCTGATTTACCAGGACGGAACGGTCCAGGTGAACCACGGGGGCACGGAAATGGGACAGGGCCTGCACACCAAGGTGCTCGGTGTGGCCATGCGCGAGCTTGGGCTCCCGGCCTCCGCTTTCCGCATCATGCCCACGAGCACGGACAAGGTGCCCAACACCTCGGCCACCGCCGCTTCCTCGGGCTCGGACCTCAACGGCGCCGCGGTCAAGGCAGCATGTGTAACGCTGCGGGAAAGGCTGGCTCCCGTGGCTGCCGGGCTTCTGTCCGCGAAGGCGGGGGCTTCGGTCAAAGCGCAGGAGGTCATCTTCAAGGACGGGTTCGCTCAGTCAGCGGTTGCCGGAGAGGCCAAGAGTTCCTTTTGTCGACGTGTGCAAATCCGCGTACAACGAGCGCATCAGCCTCTCTGCCACGGGCTACTACGCCACGCCGGGGATCACCTGGAACTGGGAAAAGCAGGAAGGTCATCCCTTCTACTATTTTGCCTGCGGCGCCGCGGTGAGCGAAGTGGAAGTGGACGGCTACACCGGCATGCACAGGGTGCTTCGAACGGACATCGTCCATGACGTGGGGGAGTCCCTGAACCCGGGGGTGGACCGCGGCCAGATCGAAGGCGGCTTCCTCCAGGGCGTGGGCTGGCTCACTCGGGAGGAGCTTGCCTGGGACAAGGAAGGCCGGCTCCTGACGCACAGCGCGAGCACCTACCAGATTCCCGCCATCAGCGACGCCCCTCTGGAGATGCGCATCACCATGCTGCCCAAGGCCGCCCAGCCGGGCACAATTCACGGGAGCAAAGCGGTAGGAGAGCCGCCGCTCATGCTGGCCTTCTCAGTACGGGAAGCCATCCGTGACGCCGTTGCCTCCTTCGGCGAGCCAGGCGGGGAAGTAGCCCTTCCCGCGCCTTCCACTTCGGAGGCCATTTTCACTGCAATCCAGGCTCGAAGAAACGGCAAGGCCGGGTAGTGCGCTCGAAGGGACCGTCAGTCTCCCGGGCGCGCGGTGTCCTTCCCTTCGACAAGGATGACGCAGTCCGCCTTCTGGCGGACCTGGTGCGGGTCCCCACGGTCAACCCGCCCGGCTCCGACGTGCCGGGCGCCGAGCTCCTGGCTCGGGAGCTCGACCGCAGGGGTCTCAAGCCCGAGCTGACGGAGGTCGCGCCGGGCCAGGCAAACGTCACGGCGAGGATCCGGGGGACCGGCGAGGCGCCCGCCCTGCTTTTCAACGGGCACATCGACGTGGTTCCTCCCGGCGAAGTCCCCTGGAAGCACGCGCCTTTCGGCGCCCAGATCGAAGACGGCAGGCTCTACGGCAGGGGGTCAGCGGACATGAAAAGCGGCCTCGCGGCAATGCTGGTCGCCTTTGATTCGGTTGCTCGCGCCGCCCGCTCGGGGCAGCTTCGGGGGGACTTGGTCTTCTCCGCGGTCTGTGACGAAGAGATCGGAGCTGCCGGCGCGCTCAAGGCGGCGGCGGACGGGCTCACGAGAGGGGTCGGCGCCGTGGTGATTGGCGAGCCCACGGGGTTCAATGCCTATATCGCCCAGAAAGGTCTCTGCTGGCTCGAGCTGGAGACCGTTGGTTCAACAGCTCACGGCTCCATGCCGCACCTGGGCCGCAACGCCATCGTGGACATGCACGCGCTCCTGGCCGAAGTGCTTTGCATACCGCTCACGGAGGGTCCGGACCCCGCCAACGGAAAAACCACCCTCAACATCGGGACCATCCACGGCGGAGTGGGTCCCAACGTCGTGCCTGACCTATGCCGCGTAAGCCTGGATTTCCGGCTTCCGCCCGGTGTTACCGAGGCCGGCCTCATGGAGCAGGTGCGCGTCGCCGCAGCGAGGGCCCGGGAGAAGCTTCCCGGCATGCGCGTGGACATACGGCCCACGGGAAGCCGCGCCGCGGTGGCCACCTCCGCGCAGGACCCCATAGTCGGACTTGTCCTCCAGGTCTGCCAGGAGAAGCTCGGCCGCGCGGTGAAGCCGCTCCCAACGCCGGGGTTTGCCACGGATGCAAGCGCCCTGTGCTCCGACCCCGTGATTCCGTTCGTTATCATTGGCCCGGGCAGGGAAGAGCTTGCCCACAAGCCGGATGAATACGTGGAGATCAAAGACTACCTGAACGCTGTCGAGCTCTACACGGAGCTGGCCCTGAGGTTCCTCGGGGACAGGCAGCTCTGACCCCGCGGGGGCGCTACTCCCGAGTGATGATGTGGATTGCCGTGGCCTTGAAGCCGGCAACAACGAGCGCGCCCGGCTCGAGGTTCAGCTCCAGGTATGACTGCTTGGTCACGTACGCGGTGAGGGGGAACCCGCAGTCCAGCGTGATCTTGAAAACATGACCAAGGGACGACACCTGGGCTACGCGCGCTTCGAACTGGTTTCGGACGCTGGATTCCGCGCTCTTTCGGCGTGAGATGGCGACATTCTCCGGACGGATGCAGACAAGGACCCGCCGCGCAACCGCGGTTTCCCCTACGGCGTGAATCTCATGCCCTCCCAGCTCAATACGGAGGTCACCGTCTTCTGCGCCCACGGTCCGTCCTTCCAGCACCGTCTCCACGCCTACAAACCGGGCCACGAACTCGTTGGCAGGCGCGTTGAAAACCTCAGACGGCGTGCCGACCTGAAGCAGCGCTCCGCCGCCCATGACGGCCAGCCTGTCCGCCAGCACGAGCGCCTCAGACTGGTCGTGCGTCACGTAGACCGCCGGCAGTCCCAGTTGCCGCAGGAGGGACTTCAGCTCGTCGCGCAGCGTGTCACGCGCGCGAGCGTCCTGGGCGGAGAGCGGCTCGTCGAAAAGGAAGACACTGGGGTCCATGGCGAGCGCGCGGGCAAGCGCCACTCGTTGCTTCTCACCGCCGCTCAAGTTCGCGGGCTTGCGCTCCGCGAGGTGCGCCAGACCAAGCCTCGAAAGCAGCCCGCGCGCCCGCGCAGGGTCGGCGCGGCAGGCGAACTGCACGTTGCGGGCAACCGTCAGATGCGGGAACAGCGCGTAGTCCTGGAAGATCAAGCCGATTCGGCGCGCCTCGGGCTGGGCGTGCGTCATGTCACGCTCTCCAATGAGGATCTCACCCTGGTCAGGCTGATGGAACCCCGCAATCGTTTCGAGAAGCACTGACTTCCCCGCGCCGCTTGGGCCGAGGATGACGAAAATCTCCCCCCGCGCAAGCGTGAACGTGATGTCGCGGAGCGCAAAATCACCGAGGGTCAGGCTGACCCCCCGCAGCCGAAGCGCGTCGCTCATCCGCTGCGCTGCCGCGTGGAGCGGCGGCCGTGGGCGAGATAGCGAAACAGAATGAAGAGCGTGAGAGATACAGCAAGGAACAATACCGCCATTGCGGAGGAGTCCTCCAGCCCGGTCTGCATGAACAGGTCGTAGATCTTGACCGGCGCGGTCATGGGGAAATACGTCAGGACGATCACCGCGCCATACTCGCTGATGGAGCGCGCGAAGGTCAGCGTGAGTCCGGTGAGAATGCCCCGCCGGGCGAGGGGCAGCGTCACCTGGCCGAACACGCCCCACGGCCCCACGCCAAGGGTGCGCGCCACCTTCTCCAGGCGGGTGTTGACGGACTCGAAGCCGACCCGCGCGGCATTCACCGTGTAGGTGATGCTCACGAACAGCATGGCGACCACAATGCCGCCGAAGGTCCCCCAGAACTGGTAGCCGGTGAGCGCATTCACTGACCGACCCACCAACCCCGTGCGTCCAAAGACGAAAAGCAAGGCTATTCCGACAACGGTGTGGGGGATTGCAAGGGGCAGGTCAACCACCGCCTCGATAATCGCCTTGCCGGGGAACTGGACGCGCGCCAGAAGGTATGCCAACGGCACGCCCAGCAGGCAGGCCACGACGGTGGTAAAAAGCGCCGCCTCCAGGCTCAACCCGATGGCGGACCGAACGTCCGCCATTGACGCCACGAGCTCCAGGCGCGCCGGGGTCTGGTTCAGGGCCATCTGCAGGAGCGGCAGAAGGATGAACGCGAGCAGCACGCCGCCGGCAAGCCAGAAAACGAGGAGAAGGCCGCGTGAAGGCCCCCGGTTGGCGGCACTCACCTCACGCGGCTCAGGGCCAGGGAGTAACCAGCGGCTTGAGCTCCGCGGGGACCTTGCCCAGGTCATTGGCATAGGCCGGCGCCACTGGTCCGAAACCACTTGCCTTCATCACCTTCTGTCCTTCCACACCGAGAAGGAACTGAAGGAACATGCGCGCGGCATCCGGGTGCACCGCGTTGTTCGGGATGGTCACAGCGTAGACGATGGGTTTGCCCGAGAGCGACCCGTTGGCCGTCTGGACCGAAGCCTGCGCGTAGGAAGGCGAGAACCGTGCGTCGCTCAAGTTGATCTCCGGCGACAGCTCGAGGTACTGAAAGCCGTGCTGGCGCGCATCAGAGAGATAGATTGCCAGGTAGTCGATCTGCCCGGACTGCAAGGCTGCAATGAGCTCGGTTTCCGTGTCCCGCATGTTCGTTGTGGGGGCATTGTGGAGGATGGCTGCTTCAAGGCCAGGCTGGCCGTAGTATTTCTCCGCGAGGGCGAGCATCTGGACGGTCTGATAGCCAGACGGGTCTGTGTCAGGGTTGGAACGGCCGATCTGAACCCCCGGACGGGAGAGGACCTTGTACCAGTTCTGCGGGGTGAGCTCAGAGGCGAACTTGCTCCGGTCCGTGTAGACGAACGTGATTGCGTTCGTGGCAAAACCGGCATACCAGTCGGAGTAGACGGGCGTGCCGTTTGCGCCGAAAAGATACTTCGGGATGACGTTGTAATCCGCCACTGCCACAACGTCCGCCAATTGGTGCAGCTCGGTCACCTGCTTGACCATCTTGACGCTGCCGCCGAACTGGGCCTGCACGACGATCTGCGGGTGCAGCCGCATGAAGGCCTCATCGATTTTCTTGAACGGCGCCGCAAGTGTGCCGGCGCCGAAGACGGTCAACGTGACAGGCGCGGCGGAAAGCGCCTGAGTCAGAGCCAGGAACACTGCAAGAGCACACAAAGCTCGAAATCTCATTCCCGGCCTCCTGTCACTACTGGGGAAGGGCGATCTTGATCTGTTGGGACTCCAGGTGCGTGTTTCCCGTGTTGATGAAAAGCTTCTCCCAGACTTCTGCGGGATGGTTGGGACCCATCTCCCAGGTTGTCGTGACGGGGATGGAGCTTACGCCGGGTTTCACGGACCACATCTTGACCGCGGACTTTGCGCCGTCGGACCGCTCCCAGTGGTAGTTGAAGACAAGCGGCGTTGTGGTGATGTCCACGCGGACGGTGAAATGGACCATGACGTTGCCGTTGGCAAGTTTCTGGGAGCTTACCCCGACGCCGTGGATCCCAACCGGATCAGCAAAGAGAACGCCCGGGACAAGAATGGCGCCCAGAAGAACCAGAAACATCAGTTTCCTCTTCATGCATTCCTCCTCGTGCACGCAGAGTGTATATAGCAAAAGCCTCGGCCGTCCACACGACGATTTGCCTTGCCCGCTGGCCTGGTGAACCCTATTTTGTTGGAAAAGACCGTTTCGACGAGAGAGGCAAAGGCATGATACGAACCGCGATTCTCGGCTACCCGCGCATGGGCGCTGCGCGTGAACTGAAAAAGTCCCTCGAGCAATTCTGGTCATCCCGCATCGACCAGAAAGCGCTCCTTGCGGAAGCGGCGAGGATCCGCCTCAACCACTGGTCGCTCCAGAAGCGCGCGGGCGTGGACTTTATCCCTTCAGGGAGACTTTTCCCTCTATGACCACGTGCTTGACGCCGCGGTCATGCTCGGCGCCGTTCCCGCCCGATATGAAGCGCTTTCCCGGGAAGACCCCCTCCTGGGCTATTTTGCGATGGCCCGAGGAAGCCAGCGTGGGAACGTCCCTGCCCTTGAAATGACGAAGTGGTTCGACACGAACTACCATTATATCGTTCCCGAGATCTCCCCGGACCAGCAGTTCAGGCTTTCCTGGCCGCAGGTGCTGGATCAGTACGCGGAAGCGGGAGCGGCCGGCATTGCCGGCCGCCCGGTGATCGTGGGCCCTGTGACTTTCCTCTCCCTCGCCAAAGGAACGGAGGGTTCGGTTGATCCGTTGTCGCGCCTTGACGCGGTCCTTCCCGTCTACGAGGAAGTGCTCCGGCAGCTTGCCTCCCGAGGGGCTTCCTGGGTCCAGGTGGATGAGCCAATTCTCGTCACCGACCTTTCCCCTGCCCAGAAAGACGCGCTGAAGCGCGCGTACGCGCGGCTTTCGGGAGCGGCAAAGCTCTCCCTCATGTTGACCACGTATTTCGGCGAGCTTGCCGAGAACCTTGAAGTGGCGCTGGAGCTCCCGGTGAAAGGGCTGCACGTGGACCTGGTGCGCGGCCCGGCGCAGCTTGAGCAGATACTCAAGCGGCGGCCGCCCAAGGAAATGGTCCTTTCCCTCGGGCTGATCGACGGCCGAAACGTCTGGAAGGCGGACCTCGCGGCGGCCATTCGGGAAGCGCGGAAGTGCGTGGACGCAATCGGCCCGGACCGGACCATCATTGCTTCCTCCTGCTCCCTCCTGCACTGCCCCGAGGACCTCACGCTGGAAACGCAGCTTGACTCTGAGATCAAGAGCTGGCTTTCCTTTGCCCGGCAGAAGCTGGATGAGGTGTCGGTCATCGCTCGGGCGCTCAACACGGGGAAAGACAGCGTAGCCTCCGAGCTGGAGGACAACCGACGGTCCCTGGAAAGCCGTTCACAATCTCCCAGGACCAGGAACCCCCGCGTGCGTGATCGGTTGGAAAAGCTGACGCCTTCCATGAAAGAGCGGACTAGCCCGTTTGCCAAGCGGCGCGCAATCCAGGAGTCTGCCATCCCCCTCCCCGCGTTCCCCACGACGACCATCGGGTCCTTTCCGCAGACCAAGGAAGTGCGGGCCATCCGCGCTGGACTGAAGGACGGTTCGGTCGACACTCTCTCCTATGAGAAGTTCATTGAGAAAGAAATCGAGCGAACGGTGCGACTTCAGGAGGAGCTGGGTCTGGACGTCCTGGTGCACGGTGAGTTCGAGCGCAACGACATGGTGGAGTACTTCGGTGAGATGCTCTCCGGCTTCACCTTCACCTCCAACGGTTGGGTCCAGAGTTACGGCTCGCGCTGCGTGAAGCCCCCCATCATCTACGGAGACGTGGAGCGTTCCGCCCCCATGACGGTGCGCTGGTCGAAGTACGCGCAGTCCCTCACGCGAAAGCCGGTGAAAGGAATGCTAACCGGTCCCGTGACCATCCTCTGCTGGAGCTTCGTGAGGAACGACCAGCCGGCGGAGCAGACATGCAAGCAGATCGCCCTTGCCATGCGGGACGAAGTGAAGGACCTTGAAGCGGCGGGGATTCGGGTGATCCAGATCGATGAGCCCGCGCTGCGCGAGGGGCTGCCGCTGCGAAGGTCCCAGTGGAAAAGCTACTTGCGCTGGGCCGTGGACTCGTTCCGCATTGCCGCAAGCGGCGTCAGGGATTCCACGCAGATTCACTCCCACATGTGCTACGCGCAGTTCGACGACATCCTTCCCTCCATCGCGGAGATGGACGCCGACGTCCTTTCCATCGAAACCACCCGCTCCCGCATGGAGCTCCTGGGCTCGTTCTCCACGTTCCACTACCCCAACGAGATCGGGCCGGGCGTCTATGACATCCATTCCCCGCGCGTGCCCGCCGCCGAAGAGATGGAAGAGCTTCTCACGAAGGCGCTGGCCGTGCTACAACCCTGGCAACTCTGGGTCAACCCGGATTGCGGTCTGAAGACCCGGGAGTGGAAGGAGGTGGAGCCGTCCCTCGCGGCGCTCGTATCCGCTGCCCGAAAGCTGCGTGAGCGCTACGCGGCCGCCAACGCAAAAGCCGTTGGCGCGAAAGCCGCTGGATAGAGGAGCCGGCCCCAACCATCGAGTGAAAAAGGATTTCCGCGCTCGGCTCTCCGGTGAAGCCACCATTCTCTTCGACGGGGCAATGGGGACCATGCTCTACCAGAAGGGCGTGTTCCTCAATCGCTGCTTCGAGGAGGTCTGTCTTTCGGACCCGAAGCTCGTTCTCGGCATCCATCGGGATTACCTGGATGCGGGCGTTGACGTGCTCACCACCAATAGCTGGGGCGCGGGCCTCCCCAAGCTGCGCGCCGCCGGACTCGAAGGGAAGTTCGCCTCCATCAACGAGCGCGCTGTGAAGCTGGCCCGGCAGGCAATCGAGGATGCAGGCCGCCAGGACGCGGTCCACGTTGCGGGGTCCATTGGCCCCCTCGGCGTCAACGTCGAACCGCTGGGCCGCATGAGCGCGGCGGAGGCGGAAGACCTCTTCGAGAAGCAGGTCAGGGCCCTTGCCCAGGCCGGCGCGGACCTCCTCATCCTGGAAACGTTCGTGGACCTGCGGGAGCTTGCGGCCGCGGTGCGCGGCGCTCGGCGCGGGTGTGACCTGCCCGTGGTCGCCTCTCTCACCATCAACAGCGAAGGCACCTCCCTGTATGGCACGGACCCCGAGGTTTTCACCGCGCGTATCGACGAGCTGGGGCCTGAGGCAATCGGACTGAATTGCTCGGAAGGCCCGCGGGTGATGCTGGAGACCGCGGAGAAGATGATCAGGGTTACCGCGCGCCCCCTGTGCATCCAGCCGAACGCGGGGGTGCCGCTCAACGTGAACGGCCGCAACATATATCCCACCACTCCCACCTACATGGCAAAGTACGCCAAGCGCATGATCCAGTTCGGCGTGCGCATCGTGGGGGGCTGCTGCGGGACCACCCCGGCCCACATCAAGGAGATCAGGAACGAGATCCGAGCGCTCCAGCCCAGCATACAGTCCGAGCACATCAGCGTCGTGGTTCCCCAAGCCGGCAAACCGCCGGTGGCACTGGAGAAGAAAAGCGCGTGGGCTGCCCGGATTGCCCGGGGAGAGTTCGTTACGTGCGTCGAGTTGGTGCCCCCCAAGGGGATCGAGCACGCCAAGCTCATCGAAAACGCACTCGTTCTCAAGAAGGCCGGTATCAACGCCATCAACGTCCCTGACAGCCCGCGCGCGCAGGTCAAGATGAGCGCGCTGATGGCCTCCGTGCTCCTTCAGCAGAAAGCCGGCATCGAGACAATCCCTCACTACACGTGCAAGGACAAGAACCTGCTCGCGCTGCAGGCCGACCTGCTGGGCGCGCACGCCCTGGGGATCCGAAACGTGCTGGCAGTTACCGGGGACCCGCCCAACATGGGCACCTACCCGGATGCAACCGCCGTCTTCAACATCGACTCCATTGGCCTGGTCCGGCTCATGAGCATGCTGAACCACGGGTATGACCTGGGAGGCAACGCCGTGGGGGCCACAACGGAGTTCTGCATTGGCGTGGGCCTCAACCCCAACGCGGTCAATCCCGAGCGGGAGCTGGAGCGCTTCAAGCTGAAGATGGAGGCGGGGGCGGAGTTCGCCATCACGCAACCAGTGTTCGACGCTGACTCGCTCCTGCGGTTCCTGGACGGCATGCGGGGGCAAAAGGTCATACCCATCGTTGCGGGGATTTGGCCGCTTGCAAGCCAGCGAAACGCCGAGTTCATGAAGAACGAAGTCCCCGGGGTCTCCGTGCCGGATGAGGTTGTCAGCCGCATGGCGAAATGCGACACAAAGGAAGCGGCCCTGGAGGAAGGGATTGCCATTGCGCGCGAGATCCTGGAAGCGCTTCGGGGAGCAATCGCCGGAGCCCAGATCTCCGCCCCCATGGGAAAAGTGCAGTCCGCCCTCAGCGTTGCGGGGAAATAGCGCGCATTCACGTATCCGATCCGAACAAGCCGTGAGTATTATTGTCCGGTGGAGGGCGCACCGTCATGACATCTCCCGAGCTTCCCGTCCGGAGGAACCTCGAACGGTTCCCTGACCTTCATCCCGCCCTTGATCCCCGGTCGGCGGTGACAGAGGCCAACCGGTGCCTGAACTGCTTCGATGCGCCGTGCACTGCTGCCTGTCCAACGCACATCGACGTGCCGGGCTTCATCAAGAAGATCGCAAGCGGCAACGTCGAGGGCTCGGCGCGGACCATTCTGGACTCCAACGTGCTCGGAATGAGCTGCGCCCGCGTGTGCCCCGTGGAGGTGCTTTGCGAGGGGGCGTGCGTCATGCACCGTTACAACAAGAAGCCCATCGAGATCGGCCGGCTCCAGCGACATGCCATGGAGGACTTCTTCGAGCGCGGCGGGTCGCTCCCGATGGCCGCGGCGTCCCGCACGCAAAGAGTAGCCTGCATTGGGGGAGGTCCGGCCTCCCTTGCCTGCGCCGCGGAGCTTCGCCGGCAAGGCTACGCGGTGACCGTTTTCGACAACCGCCCGCTTCTCGGCGGCCTGACCACGTATGGCATCGCCGAGTACAAGCTTCGGCCCTCCGACAGCCTCAAGGAAGTCGAGCTGATCCGAAAGCTCGGGGTGGAGTTCCGAAAAGCCGAGGTTGGAACCGATATCACGCTGGAGGAGCTGGAGCAGTCGTTTTCACTCGTGTTCCTGGGGATGGGGCTCGGAGCAATGCAGCGCCTCGGCATCCCCGGGGAGGACGCCCGCGGCGTGATCGACGCGCTGCATTTCATCGAGCGCTACAAGACGGACCCTGATTTTCCCGTGGGCAGCGTCGTGGCCGTGCTGGGCGGAGGCAACACCGCGCTGGACGCCGCCAATGCCGCCCGCAGGCTCGAAGCGGATGAAGTGCACGTCTTTTACCGGCGCACCGAAGAGGAGATGCCGGCGTTCCCGTTCGAATATGACCACTCGAGGCTCGAAGGAGTGTATTTCCATTGGCTCTCACAGCCCGTGGAGATATTGTCGAAGGACGGGCGTGCGGTGGGCGTGAGGTTCACGCGCACGCGGCTGGGAAAACCTGATGCCACGGGGCGGCGCAACGCGACGCCCGTCCCCGGGTCCGATTTCGAGTTCACCTGCGACATGGTGATCCCCGCCCTTGGCCAGGGGCGCCTCATGGAGGTCCTTCGGGCCACACGGGGCGTAGAAATATCCGGCGGCTCAATCAGCGTGGACCGCCCGACGGGCAGAACGGCGAACCCGAAGTACTTCGCGGGCGGGGACTGCGTGAACGGCGGGCGGGAAGTGGTGGACGCGGTGGCGGACGGCAAGCGGGCAGCGCTGGCCATGGCCCGGCAGCTTGCAGCGGCATGAGGGGGTGAGGCATGGCAGAGCTATCGACACGGTTCATGGGCATCCGCACTCCCAACCCGTTCTGGCTTGCATCCGCTCCTCCGACAAACAGCGGAGAGCAGATCCAGCGGGCGTTCGACGCCGGCTGGGGCGGCGCGGTATGGAAAACCATCGGGGAGCCCATCGTGAACACCGCCTCGCGCTACTCCTCGGTGGATTGGAACGGGCAGCGCATGATGGGGCTGAACAACATCGAGCTGATCTCCGACCGGCCCATTGAGGACAACCTTCGTGAGATGGCGGAGGTGAAAAAGCGCTACCCCAGGAACACGGTGATCGCTTCCCTCATGGTGGAGTCGAAGAGGGAGGTCTGGCACGACATTGTAAAGCGCGCGGAGGACGCGGGGGCTGACGGCCTGGAGCTGAACTTCGGCTGTCCCCACGGCATGAGCGAGCGCGGCATGGGCTCCGCTGTCGGACAAGTGCCGGAGTATTCCTGCATGATCACTGAGTGGGTGAAGGAAGCCGCCCGCACTCCCGTCATGATCAAGCTCACCCCGAATATCTCGGACATCCGCACCGTTGCCCGGGCGGCAAAGAAAGGCGGCGCGGACGCCCTTTCTGCAATCAACACGATCAACTCGATCACGGGGATCGACCTGGACACCCTCACGCCGCGTCCCAACGTCGGCGGCTTCTCCGCCCACGGCGGCTACTGCGGTCCGGCCGTCAAGCCCATCGCGCTGCACCTCGTCCAGCAGATCGCCTCGGACCCGGACGTGGGCATCCCGATCTCAGGAATTGGCGGGATTGCGGGATGGCGCGAGGCCGCGGAGTTCATCCTCATGGGCTGCGGAACCGTGCAGGTCTGCACCGCGGTCATGCACTACGGATATCGGATCGTGGAGGACATGGCTGACGGCCTGTCACACTGGATGGACCAGAAGGGGTACCGGACGCTTGATGATTTCCGCGGGCTCACGCTTGCGAAGATGACGGAATGGAAGCACCTGGACCTGAACTACAAGATCGTGGCACGCATCAACCCGACAAAGTGCATTGGCTGCGACCTGTGCTATGTGGCCTGCTGGGACGGCGCGCACCAGTGCATCCATCATGACGGCAGCCGGGAGACCCCGGCCGCGCGCCAGGCGGCAAGCAGGCAGCGGATTGCCCTTACGCCGATCGCGAAGCTGGACGCAGCGCGCGCCGCGGGCGGAGACGGGAACGGCAACGGGCTTCGAGTCCCCGTGGTGGATGAGGAGGAATGCGTGGGGTGCAACCTCTGCTCCCTCGTGTGTCCGGTTGACGGGTGCATTACCATGGAAGAGGTTCCCACGGGCAAGCCCAAGGAAAGCCAGGCTATGAGAGACGCCGGGCGGGTGTACGCGAAGCCGGGAGACGCGTGAGGGAGCAGGAATGGCAACAACGTTGATTCGGAATGGAACTGTCGTGACGGCGCGGGACACGGTGAGCGCCGACATCCTTGTCGAAGGAGATCGTATCAAAGAGGTCCGCGCCGGAATCCCGGAAAAGTCGGCCTCCCGCGTGATTGAGGCCGCTGGGTACTACGTGATCCCCGGCGGAATCGACGCCCATACCCATCTGGACATGCCGTTCGGCGGCACCACGTCAGCGGATGACTTCGAGTCAGGGACCCGGGCCGCCGCGTTTGGCGGGACCACCTCAATCGTGGATTTTGCCATCCAGGCCCGCGGCACGCGCATGCGCCAGGCGCTGGATACATGGTGGAAAAAGGCTGAGGGCCGGGCGTGCATCGACTATGGCCTCCACATGATCATCACTGACCTGGGCAACGCCGGCCTGGAGGACATGGATGACATGGTCCGCGAAGGGGTGGCAAGCTTCAAGCTCTTCATGGCCTACCCCAACGTCCTGATGGTGGATGACGCAACCATCTTCAAGGCGCTTTCCCAGACCTCGAAGAACGGGGCGCTCATCTGCATGCACGCGGAGAACGGGAGCGTGATCGACGTGATCGTGGCGCGCGCCATTGCGGAAGGGAAGACGGCCCCCATCTACCACGCGCTCACCCGCCCGCCCGGCGCGGAGGCAGAGGCGGTGCACCGCGCAATCGCCATGGCGGAGATCGCGCAGGTGCCGGTCTACATCGTCCACCTTTCCTCGGAGGACGCGCTGAACGAAGTGCGTGAAGCGCGTGATCGCGGAGTTCCTGCATTTGCCGAGACCTGCCCGCAATACCTTCTGCTCTCCCAGGACGAGCTGGCGCGGCCGAACTTCGAGGGTGCCAAGTACGTCTTCACTCCGCCCCTTCGGCCCAAGGAGCACCAGGCCAAGCTGTGGGAAGGCCTGAAGCACGACCATCTGCAAGTCATCTCCACCGACCATTGTCCGTTCTGCTTCAAGGACCAGAAGATCCTGGGCAAGGATGACTTCACCAAGATCCCCAACGGCGGGCCCGGCATCGAGAACCGGCTCCAGCTCATCTACCATCACGGCGTGAACGAAGGAAAGCTGTCCCTGAACCGCTTCGTGGAGCTGACATCAACCACGCCGGCCCGGATCTTCGGGATGTACCCGCGCAAAGGGGAGATCGCCGTTGGAAGTGATGCGGACCTCGTGATCTGGGACCCCGAGGCTCCCTACACCATCAGCGCGGCGACCCATCACATGAAGGTGGACTACTCGATGTTCGAGGGGTTCCCGGTGAGGGGCAACGCGCGCATGGTGATGTCCCGCGGAGAGGTGATCGTGGACGGGGACAAGTTCCTCGGCACCCCGGGGCGCGGTCAGTTCCTCAAGCGCGCGGCCCGCGGAGGCGCCTGGAAGTAGATCCGGCTGGAGGGCCTCAGGCGCTTTGTGCTTCGCAGCGGACAATGCGCCGCTTGAGGAACTCTTTCTCCTTGACGGACTTGCACATCCCGGCCGCCGTTTCGAAATCAACCCTCGCCGCCGCCAGGTCGCCGGCCCTCAGGCGGAACTCGCCCAAACTTGCATACAGAAGATAGTATCGGGAAAGCGCGCCACTCTCCCTGATCAGCTCCAACTCCCGAAGCGCCGCGTCTGCCCCGAAAGCAAAGCCGATTGCAACGGCCCTGTTCAGCCGCACGACCGGGGTGTCATAAATCGAAAGCAGCTTTTCGTACAGAGTGACAATCATGCGCCAGTCCGTTTTTTCGAAAGCAGAAGCCGCGCAATGGCAGGACGCGATGGCGGCCTCCACGTGGTAGCGAGTGAGCTCGGTCCCCTGGGCGGAAAGGTCGAGGAAGCGGAAGCCTTGATTGATCAGGCCGGTATCCCAGGTTGACCTGTCCTGCTCCTCGAGCTGGCAGATGGAGCCGTCCTCGAAAGTCCGCGCGGACAGGCGGGCGGCCTGGAAACACTGAAGGGCGAGCAGGGCGAACGTCCGGGGCTGAGCGCAGGAAGGGTGCTCGGCAAGAAGTGAAGCCAGACGAATCGCTTCCTCGCACAACTCCGTTCGGATCAACGCCTCTCCCTCCGCTGTCTTGTACCCCTCGCTGAAGATCAGGTACACGACCTGGAGGACGGCGTCGAGGCGCGCAGCCAGCTCGGAATCCGCGGGCATCTGGAGCGCTTCCTTGTCTTTCCGCAGGCGCTGGCGCGCCCGGTAGAGGCGCTTGCGCACCGCCTCCTCTTCGCTCAGGAGGGCCGCTGAGATCTCTGGGATGGAGAATCCGCCGGGAAACTTCAGGGTGAGCGCCACCTGGTCTTGCAGAAGGAGACGCGGATCACAACAGGTGAAGATCATCCGAAGGAGGCTGTCCTGTACCCGGGACTCCTCGAACTCCCGACCCACCGCTGAGGAAAGCGTCCACTCGGAGTCTAACGCCAGGCTCAGGTCGTTGGCGACCTTCAGCCTGTTTCGCTCCCTCCTGATGTGATCGATGGCCTTGTTCCGGGCGGCCACCATGAGCCAACCCGCCGGGTTTGGCGGCACTCCGCGAAATGACCAGACCTGGAGCGCCGTCAGAAGCGTCTCCTGGACGATCTCCTCTGCCGTCTCGATGTTTCGAAAGCCGAGGATGCGCGAAAGGACGGCGACCATCTTCCCCGCTTGCTGCCGGAAAAGATGGTCGACCAGCTCCGAGACCTTGCCTGATTGTTCTACATGGCTCGTATGGGGCGCACCTCCACTGTCCCGTCGATCTCGAACAGCGGACATCCCTTCGAGATCTCCGCCGCCTTGTCCATGCTGTCAGCCTTCAGGATCACATACCCGGTCACGGCCTCTTTGGCCTCCGTATAGGGTCCGTCGGTCACGGGTTTCTTCGCTCCCCTGACCAGGCGGGCCTCGGAGCCCAGCGGCTCCCCGCCGTCCCAGGCTCCCTGCTTGGAAAGGCTTTCCATCCAGGTCCCCCAATGCTTCATGTGATCCTGGATCTGTTCAGGCGACATCTTCGCCATCCGGGCGTCGCCGCCCCAGAGAATCAGCATGTATCTGTTCATGATACCTCCTCGCATGAATCTACTTGTATTACGAGCGAAGGGGGCCGGATGGGACAACCTTTAGAAGATGCATTTTTCTTGCGCCGGCGCAAGAACAGGGTGTACAGTCTTGCGGTCAGGGCACGTCTTTCACCTCACAACCGGAAAGGAGACAACTGAATGCCGCACTTCGACACGGGAAACACCGGTTTCATGCTCATTGCCGCAAGCCTTGTCATGCTGATGACCCCCGGGCTCGCCTTTTTCTACGGAGGGCTGGTCGGCAGGAAGAATGTGCTCACCATCATGATCCAGAGCTTCCTCTCTCTGGCCGTGGTGGACGTGATCTGGTTTGCCTTCGGCTACTCCCTCTGCTTCTCCGGAGGGCAGGGAGCCGTCATTGGGGACCTGCACATGGCATTCCTCAACGGAATGGACCTCAACACGGCCTTCGGAGACGGCCAGATCCCGATGTTCGCCTTCGTCGTCTACCAGATGATGTTCGCCATCATCACCCCGGCGCTGATCACCGGCGCGTTCGCCAACAGGGTCCGTTTCTCGGCGTACTTCATCTTCCTCGTCGTCTGGCTCATTTTGGTCTACTTCCCGCTCGTGCACATGATATGGGGAGGCGGCCTGCTCGCGCAGTGGGGAGTCAGGGACTTCGCGGGCGGCATTGTTGTCCACGCCTCCGCCGGGTTCGCGGCCCTCGCCTCCGTCTTTTTCATAGGACCAAGGCAGGTCAAGGACCGCGGGCCTCACAGCATCCCCCTGGTCGCCCTTGGCACCGGCCTCCTCTGGTTCGGCTGGTACGGGTTCAATGCGGGAAGCGAGCTTCGGGTGGACCAGATCACGGTGACGGCTTTCCTGAATACGGACCTCGCGGCCTCCTTTGCCGCCGTAACCTGGCTGATCCTTGCGTGGATCTTTGAAAAAAAGCCGAAGTTCCTCGGTCTTCTCACGGGATCCATTGCCGGGCTGGCCACCATTACCCCTGCGGCCGGCTACGTGACTCCCGGCGCGGCCATCATTATCGGCATTCTCTCGGGACTCGTATGCTACCTGGCCATCACTCTGAAGAACAGGCTGCACTGGGATGACGCCCTCGACGTCTGGGGGGTCCATGGCGTTGGCGGTGTGCTCGGCATCCTCAGCCTCGGTGTGTTCGGAAGCCTGGCGGTGAACGCGTCGGGATTCGACGGCGCGCTTCGCGGCGGCTGGGCCTTCCTTGGCAGACAGGCCACCGCGGGATTCGGGGCGGCAGTCTATTCCTTCCTCATTGCCTTTGCAGCCCTGTGGGTGATCAACAAAATCACGCGCGTGCACGTTGCTGAAGGGGAAGAGGAAGTCGGGCTCGACACCGCGGAGCTTGGCGAGCACGCGTACTTGTAGCGCGGGAGCCCACGCGGTGGCGTAGCCCACAACGCGGGAGTCCGCATGAGTCGCGGGCTGACTCTACGCGGACTCTCGTAGTATGGTTGGACAAGGAGACCGGCAGATGAAGGAAACGCCTCAGCAGTACATCGAGAGGATCCGCGGCTACCTTGATGGAAAGAAACCCATTGAGGTGCTCGCTTCCTCACCGCGGCAGCTTGCCCGACTCATCCAGGGAGTCACGAAGAAGAAGCTGGCCAAGCGCCCGGCGCCTGACAAGTGGTCGGTGACGGAGATTCTTGCGCACCTGGCGGACACGGAGCTTGTCCAGGGGTTCCGGCTCCGGTTGATCCTGGGAGCAAGCGGCTGCGCCATTCAAGGCTTCGACCAGGACGAATGGGCCCGCTACTCCGACTACGCAAAGCATGACCCCGCGCTGTCCATAGAAGCCTACCGCGTGACGCGTGAGCGGACCGTGCGGCTCTTGAAGAGCCTTCCCCGAGACGCCTGGGATCGCTACGGCATGCACTCCGAGCGGGGGAAAGAGACAGTGACGCGCGTTACGGAAATGATGGCAGGGCATGACCTGAACCATCTCAAGGCCATTCGCGAGATCCTGAAGGGCGCATCCAAATAGAGGAACTATCCGGCGACATTCTCTATGAGTCAAAAGGTTAGAGGAATCTGTTTACAGGTCTTATCTTGTCCTTCGGAGCCAGCGTTCGGATATTGTCTTGGGCATACCGGCCCGGTCCGGCCCTTCACGATCACTGCGGCCTCCTGCCCGGTGGGAGGGACGGCCGCGCATTGTTCCCCATCCTCATCGCCCCTGCGTGACCGACTCCCACAACGCCCATTGCCGCGACCGCAGGGCTGCCATTCTGTTTCAATAATGAAAGAACGAGCGCCCGCTGCTTCCTGGGAAGCTCCTCAAGCCGACCGGGCAAAAGCTTTCGCCATTTCGGAAATCGTGAAAGGAGCGCCGCGATCTCAACCGCCGTCCCGAGGTCTTTTTCGCGTTTGTCTTTTTTCTTGCGTCGCTGACTGACCAGCAATTTGTTAAAGCAGAATCGTATCGGGTCTGGAATCTTGATTTTGTGTTTCCCATACCTCACTTCAACCGGATCCACCATCAGCATGTCGACAAGGCGTAGGCTTGAGGCACGGATGGCAAGATCTTTGATGAGATAGGGCTTCTCATCCCCCCTTCCCCTCTCGGGGACCAGGAACTCTATTTCTGCCTCAAGGGTGCTGAACTTGGTAGTTCCATCCTCACCGTAGATCCGGTCAAATCCACGGGCCGTGAGTGCTTTTTCGAGGTTTCCCACTGGTTTGATGATAGGCGGGCGCGCGAAAAGAATGTCGATGTCACCCGTGCGCAGTACGGAGAGCTCCGGGGGATCGTTGAAATACTGACGATAGAGATGCTGCGCCCAGCCCCCGATGATTACTATGTCCGAAAGTATCCCCACGTCCTCCAGGGCCTGGAGGACGGAGGTGAAAAGCTCAAAGTCATCGGACACTGAGCATTTTCTTCAGGCGCGCCGCGCTCGCATCGACTGCCTTGATTTCCGCATGAATCTTGCGCCGCTGACTTAGGGAGGCGGAGAGCTTCTTTACCTTTGGGGATGACGCGGGTCCAACGTATAGCGTTACAACGCGGCTGCCCTCGCGGTAAGCACGATAGGCGTACTGGCGCCCGTTCCTCTTCTTGATGACGAGAGTTCCCGCGGGGAGGGCTGCATTTTTTGCAGCATAGTGCGCACGAAGCGACCGCAGGCGTGCGATCTCCTCTTTGAGAATGGAATCAATTACCGCCATTACCTTTGCCCCCTAATACCCAACGTCGGGTAAATATAGACAAAAGTGTTGGGCAATACAACCCTACATCTTCCCCGCGTCCAGCGCCAGGCTGTTCTGGAGGTAGTGCTCCGTGATGGAGATGTGCCCCGGGCCTTCTGCAGCCACCGCATCCCGAAGCGCTTGCCCTTGCTCTCGGTGTAATAGCTGAGGTCCTTCCGCATTTGGAGCGCGGGTAGCCCGCCAATGCGAAGACCCGTCGAGACGATCACCTCAAGGGCCGCGCGCGTCACCGGGTCTGCGGCGGCGCGGATATTGACCACATCGATCCTGTAGCGAGAACCGCCGCGGTCTACCGACGACTGCGAGAAAGTGACCATCAAGTGAGTATGAAGCCCCGGCGCTGTTCCTTTTCATGGGCGACAGAAGGCGGGATATGGGCAGTCTTCTTTCTCCCTCTCGAGAATGGTCTGCACTGCATACCTGCGAAACCAGGCTCGCAACCAGCGTATCGCTCACCAATTTAGTGGTTATGATGCTCTTCCTCGGCCTTGTCGGCTTCAGCCTTCGTCTTGTGCACTGTACCGTCGGCATGGTTTGGTGGTGAGTAAATGGTGTAGAGCTTCAACTGTCCCTTTCCGGTGTTTATGACGTTATGAAATGTCCCCGCCGGAACAATGACGGCTTCGCCATCATGGACAACGTGTTCCTCTTTTTCATTGAAGATGAACTTTGCCTCGCCTTGCTCAATCCTGAAGAATTGGTCAACATCATGGTGGACCTCATTCCCAATTTCATCTCCCCGTTGAAGACACATCACAACTAGTTGAGCATTTTTTGCGGTGAATAAGACCTGTCTGAAATAACTATTCTTCAGTGTCTGCTTTTCAATGTTTCCAACATAGCCGATCATTTTTGTCACTCCTTTCTGGATTGCCCCATGACGTGTCTTGGCGGCACAGTACCCTCGGCTTATCACACGGGTGTCGAAAAAGGGGGGAAAGATTCCCGAGCGTGCTGATAGCCCATTCTCCCCGATAGCTATAGAAGGATCGACAAAGGATCCAAGCTTCAGGTGGAAAGAAAGAAAAGGAGGCAGAGGGCTGCGATGCAAGGCTGCCAACCAAAGATTCCCGGCTCCGGGATTTTCGCAACCGGGGCCGCTCGTTCTCTTCCGTTGGACGAAGGCCCCGCACGACCAAAACTGCAACCGCTATAATAGACAAGAACCCGGTTATCGGCAGAAGAAGAATCAAGAAGAAGGTGAGATCCAATTCACGTCGGCGTGGACTGCCCCCTCTTCAAGCAGGGCAGTCCTATTTCGAGCCGCCCCGGTAAGGAGTACCGTCGAGCGGCAGGTTTACGCGCAGCCGGCCATCCAGCGCGAAATATGCTCCGGCAACCGCCGAAGCAGTGGGGATGGCCGCAATCTCACCAATGCCCTTTGCCCCGAAACCAGCGCCTGACACCCCGCCGTCGATGGCGGTCCCGGCGCCTGCCTTGCGCACGATGATCGTCTTGATAGGCGGAACCTCCGTTGCCCGCAGGAGGCCGAGCTGCCCAAAGCGCGCCGTGGGCACGCACGTGTCCATGGGGAGGCTTTCGGTGAGCGCGAACCCCAGCCCCATGACAACGCCGCCGTCCACCTGCCCCTCGAAGGCAAGCGGGTTCACGACCAGCCCAGAGTCGTGAGCGGCCACGACGCGCTGGACGCGCTTGTCGGGACCGAGAACGACGAGGTGGCACGCGTAGCTGTAAGCAACATGCCTCACGGGATGGGCACTCTCTGTCTCGAAGGGATCCGTGACTGCTTCGTACTCCCCGAGGAACTCCCTGCCCGCAAGGGACGCCAGGGGGAAAGCGCCAGGGGCGTCGGAGGCTGGGCCCGCCCGCGGTGCATCGTGCCGAAGCGTCGCCAGCGCGGCCTCGCATGCCAGCCGGCAGGCCTCACCGGTGATGAGCGTCTGCCGTGAGGCGGTGGTGGTTCCCGAATCAGGAGTAGAGGCGGTGTCTGGCGCGCTCACGAGCACGCGCGCAGGGTCCAGCGCAAGCACCTGGCAGGTGATCTGCGCAAGGACCGTGGCAATTCCCTGGCCAATGCAAGCGGCGCCTGAAAGGACCTCCACGTGATCCGAGCGGACAAGCAACCGACATCGGCCGACATCCGGATGGCCCATTCCCAGGCCCGTGTTCTTGAACCCGCAGGCAATGCCAGCGCTGGCGCGGGATTCCTCGAAGCTCTCCTTGACCGCGAGGAGGCATTCCTCCAGCGCGGTGTCGGGCCCTGCAATCTGCCCGTTGGGAAGCCGCTGGCCCGGGCGTACGGCGTTCCTGAATCGGATTTCCCACGGCGATAAACCCGCCTTCTTCGCGAGCGCGTTGAGCGCGCTTTCAACGGCAAAGTTGACCTGCGGCACGCCAAAGCCTCGAAACGCTCCGGCCGGAGGGTTGTTCGTGTGGACTGCAATGCCCTCCACGTGGATGTTCTCATAGGCGTAGGGACCGCCGGGCATGGGTCACGGCGCGGTGCAGGACAGGGCCTCCCAAAGAGGCATAGGCGCCGGTGTCAGCGACGATCCTGGCCGCGCACCCCAGGAGCTTGCCGTTGGCGTCGCAACCCAGGCGCATGTCGATGGTCATGGGATGACGCTTCACGTGCACGCGCGTGCTCTCCGCCCTTCCCAGGGTGCATTTGACGGGCTTGCCGGAGAGCCACGCCAGCAGAGCGGCCACGTGCTGGACCGTCTGGTCCTCTTTGCCGCCGAACCCGCCCCCCACGAACTCGGAGACCACTCGAACGCGCTCCCGGGGGATGCCCAGGGTGTCCGCCACGTAGCGCTGCCCGTCGTAGACGTTCTGTTCTGCGGTGCGCACAAGCACCACGCCGTTCGAGTCCGGCGGGTACCCCAGCGCACTCTCGGGTTCCATGAAAGCGTGGTCCGTGAAAGGGGTCGTGAACCTTTGCTCCACCACGTGGGTGGATGACGCCAGGGCAGCCTCTGCGTCACCACGGTGCAAGACGAGCTCCGACAGGATGTTTCCGTTCGCGTGTATGCGTGGAGCGCCGGGAGCAAGCGCCGCTTCGGGGGAAGCAACGGGGGGAAGCTTTTCGAATGAGGCGACGATGAGATCCAGCGCCTCACGCGCCCTGGCAGGGGTCTCCGCGGCAACGAAGGCTATTGCATCTCCGACATAGCGAGTCTCTTCCCCCACCGCGACCAGCGTGGGCCAGTCAGGGATGACGTGACCCGTGTGCCGCGCACCGGGTATGTCCTCCCACGTTGCAACCACGGCCACTCCGGGCAGGCTTCGGGCGGCGCTGACATCCAGGGAGAGCAGCATTGCCCGGGGGTGCGGGGACCTTAGTGCGGCGCCCATAGAGCATCTCCCGGCTCGAACAGGTCATCCACGTAGCGCGCGCTTCCGCGCACCTTTGCGGCGGCATCAAGGCGAACGAGCCTCTCCCCCACGCCTGCCCGCTTTTCCGGTTCCGCTGCCTGTCCGCTGGGCGCAGCACCCGCTGCCAAAGCCTTTCGCAAATCAGCGGCAATGCGCACCGCTTCCAGGATCTTGGCGTACCCCGTGCATCGGCACAGGTTCCTTCTCAAGGCGGTCCGGACCTGGCGCTCATCAGGATCAGGGTTCCCGTCCAGGAGGGCTTTTGTCGAAATCACCATGCCGGGTGTGCAGAAACCGCACTGCACCGCACCCGCCTCGGCGAAAGCCTGCACGTAGCAATCCATTTCCGGTCCGCTGATCCCCTCCACGGTAAGGACGGTTTTCCCCTCCAGACGCTCGAGGGACATCGTGCAGGACGGACGCGCGGCGCCGTCTACGATCACGGAGCACGCGCCGCACACCCCTTCCCCGCAGCCGTTCTTCGCGGAAGTGATGTGGCGATCCTCACGAAGCCAGGAAAGGAGAGACCTGCCTTCGGGGGCGGTGACCTCCTGCCCATTCAGGATGAAGCGGACCATGCCGGAGCATACCCTCAAGTCCGCTTTTCGGGCAATCAGCGCGGTTACAAATCCGTAGCTTCCAGGCTGGGAAAAACACGCGCGCGTAGATTTTTGCGCTGCGCCATCAAGCAGGCCGGCATCCGCCTGGATGATCTTTTCCTTGCATCGAAATGAATTAGCCTGATGCAGCCCAGCACCGCGGATCTGGTACGGCGCTTGCATTCTCATCCTTCGACGATTTTGCTTTGTCAGAAGCCTGCGCATATGGTAAAAAGGTCCTGAGGGAAATAATCTTGACAACCGGTAAAGCCACACAACGGGCGCAGGGGGGAAACGGTCCTGCCGTCGATTGGAGCAGGATAGCGCTGAATGTCCTCCTGCCGGTGGCGGGAGTTGTCTTCGCGCTCCTTCTCGGCGCCGTGATGCTGGTCATCCTCAAGGCAAACCCGCTTGCCGCATATGCATCCCTTGTCCACGGCGCGGTTGGAACGACGTTCGGCATCACCCAGACGCTCGTCAAGGCCACTCCGCTCCTCCTGGTCGGGCTGGGGATCTGCATCGCTTTCAGGGCCAACGTGATCAATATCGGGGGAGAGGGACAGATCATAGCCGGCGCCCTTATGGCGACATGGTTCCCCCTCTATTTCCATACGTGGCCGGGCTGGCTTCTCATCCCCGCCACCCTGATTGCCGGTTTCGTGGCCGGCTCGTTCTGGGGATTCATTCCGGGCATCCTCAAGGCCCGGCTCAACGTGAATGAGATCCTCAGCACCATCATGTTGAACGCAATCGCGCTGCAGCTCATGAACCTCCTGCTGCAAGGGCCGCTCATGGACCCGGCAGGCGTAGCCGCAGGAACATTCCTGGCGCAGTCAGCCCAGCTTCCGCATGCGGTATGGCTGCCGCGGCTGGTGCCTCGAACGCTGCTTCACGCTGGAGCCATCGTCGCGCTGGGGCTCGCCGTAGTGGTGTATGTTTTCCTCTGGCGCACCACCATCGGTTATGACATCCGGGCGGTGGGACTGAACCCGGACGCCGCCCGCTACTCGGGGATCAAAGTGCCGACATTTCAGGCGCTCTCCCTGACCCTGGCAGGGGGCTTTGCGGGCCTCGCCGGAGTGGTTGAGGTCATCGGAGTACAGCATCGGCTTCTGGAGGGCCTGACGAGCGGCTACGGGTTCACGGGGATCGTTGCCGCGCTCATGGGCAGCCTGCATCCCATCGGGCTGATCCCGGCCTCAATTCTTTTCGGCGGCCTCCTGGTGGGGGCGGACACCATGCAGCGCTCCGCCCAGGTTCCCTCCTCCCTCATAAACGCCATCCTCGGGCTCGTTGTGCTTTTCGTCTCCGGCTCGGCGCTGTGGTCACGGCGGTGGGCCTCGCGGCGGCGCACGAACGAACAGATGGACCAGGAGGAGACGGCATGAAGAACGTCTTCTCCCTGGCGGTCGTCTCGGGGATACTCAACACGATGGTGGGCCTGGCTACTCCTTTCCTCTACGCTGCCCTGGGAGAGACCGTCGCGCAGACCTCAGGGGTGGTGAACCTCGGCGTGGACGGCATCATGCTCCTGTCCGCGTTCGCCGCTTTCTACACGGCGCTCACGACGGGCAGCCTCTGGCTCGGCCTGCTTGCTGCCGCGGTGGTCGGGCTGTTCCTGGGCTTGCTGATGTCTTTTGTCAGCGTGACGCTGAAAGCAGAGCAGGGGGTCAGCGGCATCGGCCTGTACATGTTCGGTCTGGGAATGTCCAGCCTCCTGTTGAAGATCCTCATCGGGACCGTGAAGACCGTGGTAGGGTTCCCCCCGGTCCCCATTCCCCTGCTGGCTGACATCCCTTTCCTCGGTCCCATCCTTTTTCGCAACAGCATCCTCGTCTATGGAGCGTTCCTCCTTGTCCCCGTGGTCTGGTGGCTGCTGGAAAAGACGACCCTCGGCTTGAAGATAAAGTCCGTGGGCCAGAACCCCGCGGCGGCGGACTCCGTGGGGATCAGCGTGGACCGGATCCGTTACATAGCGGTGTGCAGCGGCGCCGTCCTTGCGGGCGTTGCCGGCGCTTCCCTTTCCATATCGCTTTTGAACCTCTTCCAGGATAACCTGACGGCTGGGCAGGGTTTCATAGCCGTTGCCCTTGTGTATTTCGGAGGATGGAGCCCCGTGGGCGTCCTGGGCGGCGCGCTCCTTTTCAGCGCGGTCAACTCTTTCCAGCTTTGGGTCCAGGTCCTGGGGGTCAAGATCCCCTCAAGCATCGCCATCATGCTCCCGTACATCCTGACCATCGCCGCGCTGACGGTGACGGTCAACCGCATGCGCCAGCCCGCGGCGCTCAATAAGCCGTTCGAACGGGGAGAAAGCTGAAAAGCCAATTGTGCACAAGCGCGGCCGTTGGCCGCGATGATGAATCCCTCCGCGGGGAGACTCCCGGGGGGATCGAAAGGAGAGGATACATGAAAGGGAAACGGTTTCTCGTCGCAGCCATCTTGATTGTCCTGCTGGCGGCCGGCGCTTTTGCAGCGCCGTTTCGCATCGCGGTGGTGATGCCCAGCGCGATCTCTGATATGGCATTCAGCCAATCCATGTGGAACGCCCTGACGACAATCCAGAAGGAGATGGGCGGAGAGTCCGCTCTCGTGCTGAAGTACTCGGAGAACATGTACAATGTCCCCGACGCGGCGGCAGCGGTCCGCGACTATGCCAGCCAGGGGTTCGACATCGTGATCGCTCACGGGTCGCAGTACGGCTCCTCGGTGCAGGAGATAGCCCCTGACTTTCCCAAAGTGACGTTTGCCTGGGGCACCGATGTGAACACCTTCGGCCTGCCCAACGTCTACGCGTACACCGCGGCAGCCGAGCAGGGCGGATACGTGAACGGAGTGCTTGCGGCAAAGCTCACGAAAAGCAAGAAGGTCGGCGTGACAGGACCCGTGGAAGTCGGAGATGCAAAGACCTACATCGACGGATTCGTGCAGGGCGTGCAGTCGGTGGACCCCAACATCACGATTTCGAAAACCTGGACCGGATCGTTCTCGGACGTGGCGCTGATGGCGGCGGCGGCCAAGACCCACATTGCCAACGGCGCTGACGTCCTCACCGGATCATCGCAGTCGGTGGTCGGTTCGATCGGCGCGGCGAAGGACGCCGGCAAGGTCCTGTGGTTCGGCACTCAGTCCAACCAGGCTTCTCTGGCGCCCAAGCTGGTCGTGGCCAGCCAGGTATATGACTGGGTGGGCATGCTGAAGGACATCATCGCGAAGCACCAGAAGGGCGTGCTCGGAGGCGTCACCTACACGCTGACGCTGGACAACGGCGGACTGAAAGTCGCCTACAACCCGTCCCACAAGCTTCCCGCGAGCGTGAAGGCGGCCGGTGACGCCGCCATCAAGGGAATTGCAAGCGGAAAGATCACGGTCCAACCCTAGCCAGGGATGGCGTAGCCGCGCCGAGCCCTCCCACGGTACTCCGTGGGGTTGGATGGGCGGAAGGCGCGGCCTATGTCACGTACCTAAGGCGCGCCTCCGCGCGGAGGCGCGCCTGCCTTGACCCCGGCTTTTTCGGAGATTGCGCATGACAGAGATACCTGAGCAACGCCCCACGTACTCCTCCCGACACGTCGAGATGGTGGACATCGTCAAATGCTTCCCCGGTGTTCGCGCCAACTCGAAGGTCTGCTTCGACGTGACGGCAGGGGAGGTGCATGCCCTGCTCGGTGAGAACGGGGCGGGCAAGAGCACTCTCATGCGGCAACTCTACGGGCTGTACCAGCCGGATGAAGGGGAGATCATCATCGACGGAAGACGGCTCGTGTTTCGCTCTCCCGCGGATGCCATCAAGGCCGGCATCGGCATGATCCACCAGCACTTCATGCTCGTCCCTACGCTCACGGTGGCCCAGAACGTGGCGCTGGGACAGCCGTCCTCCCGGGCGCCGCTCCTCGACCTCAAGGCGGTCACTGCCCGCATCAAGGAGCTTTCCGAGGAATACGGCTTGAAAGTGGACCCTCACGCGTACGTCTGGCAGCTTTCCGTGGGCGAGCAGCAGCGCGTGGAGATCATGAAGGCCCTGTATCGCGGCGCCCGACTCATCATCCTGGACGAGCCCACCGCGGTGCTCACGCCCCAGGAGGTCAAGGACCTCTTCTCCACGTTGCGCCGCATGGTGAATGAGGGCCACTCCCTCGTGTTCATTTCTCACAAGCTGCAGGAAGTCATGGCCATCAGTGACCGGGTCACCGTGCTTCGCGACGGCAAGGTCATTGGCACCCGTCCCACCGGGGAGGTCACGCGCTCGGAGCTCGTACGGATGATGGTGGGCCGGGAGCTGAAGGACCTCGAGCCGCGGCCACGGGAGCCCGGGGCGCCGCGCCTTGCCGTCACGGGGCTTCACGCCATGGGAGACCGCGGCACGGAGGGGCTTCGAGGCGTTGACCTTACCGTCCATGCCGGAGAGATCGTGGGACTGGCGGGGGTTTCAGGGAACGGCCAGCGCGAGCTTGCCGAGTGCCTGGCGGGGATGCGCAAGGTGAAGAGCGGGCAGATCAGGACCGGAGACATCGACATCACCTCGGCGTCGCTCAACGAACGGGTTGACGCCGGCATGGCATACATTCCCGAGGAGAGGATGCGCGACGGCGCCATCCGCGAGTTCTCGGTCCAGGACAACATCTTCCTCCATGACCACGTGTCTCCCCGATTCAGGCGCGGCATCTTCCTGAGCTTCTCCCGCATGCAGGCCCACGCCGCGCGGCTCGTGGAAGATTTTGCCGTGAAGACCGCCGGCCTGGATACGCCCCTGAAGAACCTCTCGGGCGGAAACATCCAGAAGCTCATCATGGCGCGCGAGCTTTCACGCCATCCCGCCATGCTGGTTGCCGCCCAGCCCACGCGCGGGGTGGACATCAGCTCCACCGCGTACATCCACCAGCGCCTGCTCGCGCAACGGGAGAGCGGCACGGGGATCCTCCTGATCTCGGAGGACCTCGACGAGATCTGCGCGCTCTCGGACAGGATCTACGTGATGTACGAGGGCCGCATCATCGGCCGGGTGGACCGCGGAGAAGCCACCAACGAGCAGCTCGGCCTGATGATGGCCGGGGTCCCGCAGGCGGAAGCGCTGGGCAAACAGGGATAAGCGCCTTTCGCGGCCTTTTTGCCGGTCCCGCGCTCAAGCCACTTTGTATAACAGTATGGGGGCTTCATGCCCCTTGACCTTGACCCGACCGACCCTCTTCGACTGCTTGGGCTTCGAGCCAAGGGCATTCCAGACCTCCTCCGAGATGAGAAGCCGGGAACCCAGCGTCTTGTTCAGCTCTTCGATGCGCTTGGCCACGTTCACCGTGTCCCCCACGATCGTGTACTCCTTGCGCTGAGCCGAGCCGATGGTCCCGGTGACCGCGTAGCCGGCGTGCAGGCCAATGCCGATCCGCGTGGCGTCCCCGTTGCGTCCGGCATTGAACCTCGAAAGCTCGTTCAGGATCTCGATGGACGCCTTGAGCGCATGGTGGCAGTTCTTCCCGTCCGGTATGGGCGCCCCGAACACGGCCATGAAACCGTCACCGAGGAACTTGTTGACGATCCCCTTGTTGCGGTTGACGCAATCCACCATGAACTCGAAAAGCGAATTGAGATAGTTCACAACCTCGGAGGGGTGCGATTTCTCCGTGTATGCCGTGAAGTTGCGGATGTCGAGAAACATCAGGCAGACGTTCCGCATCTCGCCATCCTGCTCGATATTCTGGGAGAGGAGCGCGTTCACGACCTCCGGTGAGACGTGCTGGCCAAAGATCCCCATGACCCTGTTGCGCTCCTCGTTGACCCGCCTCTGGCGCCGGTAGGCGCGGAAGAAGATGGCAAAAAGGGCAAGGTACAGAAGCAGCCCGGCCGCCGCAACCAGTCCTTCGACAAAAAGCGTGTTTCGGGCAATTTGCGTGAAGAGGTCCCTGTTGGCCTCATAGAGCTCGATAACCCCGACCGCGCCTCCGCTCCTCATGACCGGCGTGTAGACTTGGAGAAGGGACCCCTTGTCCTTTTCCGAGACGTTCTCTTCCTTTTCAGACTCACCCAGCTCGTAGGCCGGCTTGCCGCGGAGGGCCTCGACAAGCGGCGGATCACCAGGGAACCTCTGGCCGATCTCCTCGGGAGAATCGCTCCACACGATCGAGCCGTTTGCGCTCCACACCTTGACGCGGAAGATCGTGCCCAGGCCGAAAAGGCCGCGCAAGACGCTTTCCGTTGACGGTGAAACGATTCCGCCGGAAGGAGACTGGAACATGTCATAGACCTGGGGACTGTCTCTGACGATCAGGCCGATCAGCGCGGGGTACAGTCGAATGTGGGAGCGCAGCTGGTAGTCGGTGATCTGCGCGGCCAAGGTGACGCCGAGCGCCACCGATACGGCAGCTATGATGATGAACGTGGCAATCGAATACTGAAGAATTATGTTTCCGCGAAATCTCATGGAGCACCCCTTTTCCAACGGGCCCGAGGCCCGACTGTCTTGAACAGTAGTACGGCTTTTTTGGGGTTCCGGATTTCTTGCGGCGCGGGCCGGATCAGGGTCGAATCAGGGCCGAGTCGCGGCATCCACGAGGGCCAGGATATTCTCCACGGGAGTGTCGAGCTGCACGTGGTGGGTCGGACCAATGATGAGACCGCCGTCTTTGCCCACGGTCCGAAGCCGGGAAGCCACCTCCTCCCTGACGTCCTCGGGCCCGCCGAACGGAAGGGTGCGCTGCTCGTCGATGGTCCCCCAGAAGCACAGCCGCCTGCCGTACTTCTCCTTGAGCAGCGCGGGGTCCATGCTTCGCGGCTGGATGGGGTTGAGAACGTCCACCCCGATCTCGATCAGCTCGGGGATCACTTCGTAGATGCAGCCGTCGGAGTGGTAGGCAACTTTGAGCGCGGGATTGATGGCTTTGATGGTCGATATGAACCGGGCCATCCGAGGTTTCAGGAAGCGGCGCCACGTTTCTGGAGACATGAGCATAGTGTTCTGCGTTCCGATGTCGTCCCCGATCCAGATCATGTCCACCCCCATGCGCGTGAGCCTTTCGGCCGCTTTCAGGTGGAACGCGAAAGGGATATCGAGGATGGCCTCCGCGGTGTCCGGGTCGGTGACGAAGTCCATGAGGAGCTTTTCATAGCCCCGCAGCGCCCAGGCGGTCTCGAATATCGTGGTGACAGTCACCCCGACGATCCAGTATTCGCTCTTGAAAGTGTCCAGGACCCACCGTGCCTCCGAATACAGGCCAGGGTCTTCAGGATCAGGCGCGCGGTAGCCCGGGATGGCGGAATCCTCGGAAAGGGGATGCCCCGCCATCTCCGTGTAGAACCCGTCGCCGAAGCGCGTGGAATACGTGGAGTTGCGGAACGTGACTCCCCAGGCATCCGTGTAGGTGGAAAGCCCGGGGCCGAACGCCTCGTTGGCATAATAGCTGTTGGCCCACCCGACGGAGGTGAGGAGCATGTCCTCATCGAGTGCGCGCTCCAGCTCGTAGGTGTTTCCGCCTCCGTGCGGGTTGTGATGCGTCTGGCAGGAGACGTTCATCGAGCCTTTCAGGCGCTCCGCGAACTCCGGGGTAAAGCTGATCTGGATGGGGCAGCGGTCCGGCTGCTCGTGACTCAGGGACAGGAGGACGCGATCCCTGTGCTTCATAAGTCCTGGCTCTGGGGAAGCATGACGAGGTCCCGGACGGTTACGTGCGGGGGCCTGCTGAGCATGAAGATGACTGCTTCCACGACGTCCTCCGAGCGCAGCGCGGAACGCGCGGCAACGAGCCTATCCACTTCCTCCGGCGTCTTTATCCCCCAGAGCTCGTTTGCCACCATGCCGGGCGCAACCGCCCCGACTCTGATGCCGTCCGCTGCGAGCTGCCGGCGCAAGGTATGAACGAGGGTCTGCACCGCGTGCTTCGACGCGCTGTAGACCGGCTCCCACGGAATGTCCACGTGTCCCGAGATGGAGCTGGTGACGAGAATGTCCCCGCGGCCTCGGGCCTTCATATGGGGCAGCACCGCGTGGATGCAGCGAAGAACGCCGTTAACGTTTACGTCGATCAGGGCCGCCAGCGCGTCCTGCCCGCCCTCGGCAAACTGTCCCGGGACATAGACGCCCGCGTTCGCAAAAAGCACATCGATCCCGCCGAAACGCTCCAGAGTGACAGCCACGAGCCGCCTCACCTCTTCCCCCGAGGTGACATCCGTCGGCTGTGCGAGCGCGGCCTCCCCGATCTCCCTCGAAAGCTGCTGAAGCTTCTCCCCAGAGCGCGCCGCAAGCGCAACCTTGCAACCCGCACGGGCAAGCTCACGCGCCGCGGCTGCCCCGATGCCCGAGCTTGCCCCCGTGATGATAACAACCTTTCCCGCAAGCGGATGCGCCACGCCGCCTCCTTACTCCCTCCGCACCATGACCTTGATGGTCTCCGCCGGATGATCCGCGGCGAACGCGAATGCCTCAGTCACCTCATCCAGCCTGAAACGGTGGGAGACCAGGGGATGGACGTCCACCTTCCTGCTGGCCAGCAAGGCGATGGCCCTGGGGAACGCGTTTGCATAACGATTTGTTCCATGAACATCGAGCTCTTTCTCGATGATGCTTTCGACCGGGTACGCGAAGGTGCTCTTTTCAGGCCAACCGATGATCGTGACCGAGCCGCCGCGCGCGGCAATGGCCGGCGCAGAGGCGCATGCTGCCGAGGAGCCGCTCGCGTCGAAGACAAAGTCCACACCGGCCCCGTCCGTGAGCTCTGCCATTCGCGCCACCGGGTCCGTCGAGCCTGCATCGATTGTCGCCGTTGCCCCCAAAGACGCGCCCAGCGCGAGCCGGGACGGCAGCCTGTCGATGAGGAAAGCGGTGGCGGCTCCGAAGGCCCGTGCCACGAGCATCGTCACCAGTCCGATGGGCCCTGCGCCGATCACCGCAACGCTGGCGGCAGCGCGAAGCCCTGCCCGGGTGCAGGCTTGCACGCCAACGCTCACCGGCTCCACGAACGCGCCGGATTCCTCGTCCACGGAATCCGGCAGAAGATGCGCGAAATCGGCGGCTACCGCCGCATATTCGGCAAACGTGCCGTTCACGGGCGGAGCGGACATGAACACGACGTCCCTGCAGAGGTTGTATCGCCCGGACTTGCACAGCGCGCATGCGCGGCAGGGTATCCCGGGCTCCACCGCCACCCGCTGGCCCTTTTTTGGCCCGCCGGGCCGGTCAGCTTCCCGAACGACAATCCCACAGGCTTCGTGTCCGGGGATATACGGCTTGTCCACCACGAACGGGCCGAGCTTCCCTTCCTTGTAGAAATGAATGTCCGACCCGCACAAACCGTTTGTCGTGATCTCCACAAGGACCTCGTCCGGGCGGGCTTTCGGAACGGGGACCTGCTCATAGCGCAGGTCGCGCGGGCGGTGGAGAACCCCCGCGCGCATACGGCCATTTCCAGCTTCCATGGATTCCCTCCTCATGGCGCGCAGCCGCCGGTCAGTATATCATGCATCAAAGGACAAAGGGACGAGGCAGGATGAGCTTCTCGCTGTTTGCTTTCCTTGCGGACGTGATCGTCGTCGTTCATTTCTGCTATGTGACGTTCACCGTGGGAGGGGAGATCGTCATCCTTGTCGGCGGCGCGCTGAGGTGGGGCTGGATCCGCAACCTTCCCTTTCGGATTGCTCACCTTGTCGCCATTGTCCTGGTTGCCGTCGAGGCCCTGGCCGGGGCCCGCTGCCCCCTCACCGTGTGGGAGTACCGTCTGCGCGCCCTGGCGGGCCAAAGGGTGGAAGCCCAGCTCTCCTTTGTCGCGCGCCTGGTCCGAAGCATCATCTTCTATGATTTTCCGGCCTGGGTTTTCCTGGTCCTGTATATCGGCTTTGCCGCAATCGTGGTGCTCACTTTCCTCTTCCTGCCCCCTGCTCGCAGGCGCAAACGTACCGCGGCCGGCGGCAGCACGACAGCCCCGTAGTCCGCTGACCGCCCGATGAGACCCGGACTCAGCGCTCGGTCGAAGGGAGCGGGCCGCCGGCGGGTTCGTCTGCTGTCTGCTCTTCCCAGGCCTTTTGCAGCGCCTCCAGGAACAGCTCGCTTGGCTGCGCTCCTGAGATGGCATATGCGCGGTTGAAGACGTAGAAAGGCACGCCGTCAGCTCCCAGCTCTCCAGCCTCACGGGCTTCGGCTCTCACGGTGTCGGTGAAGCGGTCTCCCGCGAGTGCGAGGCGGATTTCATCCGGATCCAGCCCTGCCTCCCCTCCCAGGGCCGCAAGCGTCTCGCGGTCTCCGATGTTCCTGCCCTCCGTGAAGTATGCAAAGAAAAGGCGCTCTTCCATGGCCTCCTGCCGCCCGCGCTCGCGAGCCAGATGAGTCAGCCGATGAGCATCAACGGTGTTTGCCATGACAGCCTGGTCGAAATTGTAATCCAGACCAAGCTCGGCGGCCGCGCGGGTGAGCCGTTCGTGCATGCGCCGGATTTCCGAGAGCTGCATCCCCTTTCGACTGGCCAGATACTCGTACACTGAGAGCCCCGGCTCAGGGCGCAGCTCGGGGTCAAGCTGGAAGCTGCGAAACGTCACCTGAGCATCGTTCTTGTGCTCGAAAAGCTTCAGGGCGTTTTCGAATCTTCTCTTGCCCATATAGCAGAAAGGGCAGACGACATCGGACCAAATCTCGACCTGCATCATCGCTTTTCTCCGAAGGCGAATATACTCAATTCACTGCCGCGCTGGCCTGACGGCAGGGCCTCCTCCGCTCCTTTCCAGGCCTTGCCTTTGGCTTTCCCGCGGCGTTAGCCTTGACGAAGATGAGTTGCACCAACCGACCATCACGGCTTCGGCCCGCCTTCGCGCTGACGGCATGCCTCGCAGGATTGCTGGCTTTCACCGCGGGTTGCGCGCAGCCGGGCGCCGGGAAGACACAGGAGCGCCCGAGGGTGCGGATCATGACCGGGGGAAAGCCCGGGCCCGAAATCCCTCCGGACTTCATTGGCCTGAGCTATGAGAAAGCCGCTTTGGACCTTCCCCTTTTTGACGCAAACGACACCGCGCTGGTGCGGCTGTTTCGGCGGCTCGGCCCTGGCGTGCTCAGGGTTGGCGGGAACAGCGTCGACAGGACACTCTGGGACCCCGAGGGGTCGGGCCTGCGAAAAGGTTTGGTCGCCCCCGCGGACGTTTCCCGCCTGGCGCGCTTCCTGGAGGCCGCGGACTGGCGCATCATCTACGGCCTCAACATGGGGACTTCGAGTCCGCAAGCCATGGCGGATGAAGCCTCGGCAGCTCGGGCCGCTTTCGGGAACCGGCTGATTGCTTTCGAGATCGGAAACGAGCCCGACCTGTACCATGCCAACGGTCTTCGGGCGCCGGACTATACGTACGGTGACTTTCTGAAGGAATGGGAAAACGATGCCCGCGTCATTTCCTCCGCCGCGCCGGATGCGAGCTTCGCCGGGCCCGCTACAGCATCGAACCTCGACGGGTACACCATCCCCTTCAGCAAGGACGCCCGCGGCATCCTCTCTCTCCTCACTCACCACTACTACCGGGCCAACGGGAAGCTCCCAACCTCCACGGTCGGGCTCATGCTCAGTCCTGACGCCCGGCTGTCAGGGCTGCTGGGAGCCTTGGAGGATGCCGCGCGATTGCAGAGCATCCCGCTCGGGTTCAGGCTCGGGGAAGCCAACTCGTTCTACAACGGGGGCGCCGCGCGCGTCAGCGATTCGTTCGCATCGGCTCTCTGGATGATCGACTTCCTCTTCCAGTGCGCCGCGGCCGGGGCCTCAGGGGTGAACCTCCACGGCGGAGGCGAAAGCCCCGGGTACACGCCCATCGCGGACAACGGCCAGGACGTGCGGGAGGCGCGGCCTGAATACTACGGGATGCTCCTCTTTTCCATGGCGGCCCAGGGCAGCATCATGCGCGTGGTGGTCTACGGCGTGAGGTGAGACCGAATACGCCAGAGCTTTCACCTCGATGTGATACTCTGCCGGGAGGAACCCTGCGGTCCTTTCGTGGTATAGTCCAATGACACGAGAGGAGGGCGGAGACGGATGAGACCCATGGAAGGCAAGACCGCGGTGATAACCGGCCCGACTTCGGGAATCGGGAAAGAGATTGCCAAAGGGCTGGCAAAACTGGGCTCGAACCTCATCCTGGGCTGCAGGGACACTGCCGCTGGCGAGACCATAGCTGGAGAGCTCACGGGAGCCTCCAAAGGCATCTCTGTCGACGTGGTCCCGGTGGACCTTGCCAGTCGAAAATCCATCGAGGCTTTTGCGCGGCAGGTCCTTGAGCGGCATTCGCGCATCGACGTGCTTGTCAACAACGCCGGGGTGAGCCGGGGGTCCCAGCCGTGGGCGAAGAGCCCTGACGGGATCGAGCTGACTTTTGGCACGAACGTGATCGGCTACTTCCTCATGATCCAATCCCTGCTTCCGCGGTTGCGGGAGAGCGCTCCTGCCCGAATCGTGAACGTGGCCTCAACCTTTGCAAGTGACCTGGACCTGGATGACCTGCAGTTCCAGCGGCGTCCGTTCGACAGCATGAAGGCGTACGCGCAGTCCAAGGCGTGCGACAGGCTCCTGACATGGGCGCTGGCGCGCAGGCTCGACGGCAGCGGCGTGACGGCAACTGCAATGGCACCCGGGCTCATCGTCGACACGGGCCTCTACCGCCACGCGCCGACAGAAGTGATGGAGCAACTGCGGCGCCGGGGCGGCGGCCGAACCCCTGCGGACGGGGCTGATACCGCCGTCTGGCTGGCCGGCAGTCCAGAAGCGGAGGGAATCACGGGAAAGTTATTCGAGAACAGGAAAGAAATCCCCTGCTCGTTCAGAAACCGGGAGAACGAAGAACGACTCTGGGGAATCTGTGAAAGCCTCACTGGATAAGAACGCAACGGCTCAGCGGAGAACGGGGCCTGGCTCTCTGAATATCGAGGGAGTGCCTGCTGACGCTCGGGAGAGCCTTACGCCTATCCTTTTGGAAAGCTTCAAGGGCATCTATCTTTGGCACGCCCGCAGGACTCTACGGTCCGTCAGGTGGGTAAGGAAAGCGACCCAGGGCAGCGTCGTTGTGGGATTGGCGATGTCCACAATGCTCGGCGAAATCTCCGGATATGCCTACTATGCCGCGGTGACCCCGTCTCAGAGAGCAAAAGGCGTCGGAGGTTTTCTCCTCGATGATGCGCTCGAGCTCCTTCAGGCGTACGGGGCGCGCGAGGTCTTTGCATGTGTTCGAGCTGAAAATACGCCGGCAATTCGGCTGCTTCAATCACGAGGCTTCGCCAGGACGGGCTTCAGTGACGTTGCCAGATCGAAAGGGCTTGCGACCGCGGCAAGACTGTGGATAAAGATGGTGGTGGCACCGGGCGAAAGAGTATTTGCAAAGATCCTGACAGACCGTCGGCGCTAGCTTTTTTGAAGGTAGCCCACCGTCTGGCCAAAAAGCACTCGCTGGTCGCCACGCAGCTTCAACTTCGTCGAGAGAGCTGCCTTGTCGCAGTTATGAAACCATGCCGCCAGGCCCTGGGAAGCTGCGAACAGGTAGATGTTTGCCGCAATAATGCCGGTGTCCACGAAATAGTAAGACTTCTGGACCTCAGGATCATTCGAGCCCGGCTCCTGAAAGCCGGCCTTGCTGAACTTATCGATATCTACAACGAAGATGAGACGGACCGCGGCTTGCGCTCCTGCCTTTCCCTGTCCCTTTCCGATGGCCAAAGCCCTCAGGTCTTCAGCCGAAACGAGAGTCAAGGCGTGAGGAACAGGCTCGTATCGATAGACACCCTCCTCCAGGGCGACGTAGAGATCGATCTCCCGTGAGTTGCTGGCTGAGGCAGCCGTGCTTCCGGGAGTCTCGAACGGCCCTTTGGAGCGGTTTGTTCCACATGCCGACCAGAGCAGGTTGGACAGCATCTGCAGGGAGAGTTTTCTGTCACCGAAGGAGCGGTCTGTCCGCCTCTTCTGCAACGCCGCAAAGACGGTCTTGCCTCGACCCGCGGTGGGCTTCGGCAGGGGTATTCTATCCGATCTGGCATTCGGCATGATCGGACCTCCTTTCTACAGTCCTAATGCAAACCGAGTGCAAAAAACTTCGACGCGTTCTCGAAGAGGATCTTTCGAGACAGCCGCTCGGCATCACGGGAGCGGAAACGGCCCTTGCGCACGCATGAGTCCAGCGTCTCACAGATGAGCCGCCGCGCCTGCGCAATTGCCCCGTACGCTTCCTCAGGGTGCCACGTATCCCCGCCAAGCATCATGCGGGATTCGTCAGGAAGAACGTCGATGGCTTGCTCCAGTGCACTCCCAAATCGGCTGGGGCTGAGAAGCCATGACCAGGTCAGGTCGAGCCAGATGTTGCGGTACGTGAAAGCCATGCCGAGGAGCTCGTCGCACCATGGAAACGCAAGGTGCATGAGAAGAAACCGGGTCCGCGGGTTTCGCTCGATGAGTCCGGCCGCTTCAAGAGGGCGCGAGCCTCTGATGAGGGCCGTGCCGAGGTGCATCTGCACGGGAATATCTCTTTCGCCTGCCAAACGGCAGAGCCTGTCCACGACAACGTCCCCGAAGGCCTTCTTCTCGAGGGGCGAAGGGTCCCGCTTGCCCCACGCGCTTCGAGCCATCTCCATGTTCACGTCATCGAAATTGACGGACCTGTCATAAGCCAGCGCGTTCTTGAGCCCCACCTTATGGAGACCGGCAAGCTGATCGAGGAGAAGCGGCAGCGCCTGAAGGTAGTCATCGAACGACCCGGGCTTTGTTCCGAGCCTGGCAAGCAACTCCCCGGCGCTATTGCCGTTGTGGTCCCTCGATTCTGCGTTCCATCCTATTGCAAACGCGTTGACGCGAAGCACGGAGAGATAGCGTTCCCCCAGGGTTTGCCTGACATCCATGAGAGGGTCCACGTAGGGATCGGAAATCGCCGTCGAGATGCCCGCACGGTCGAGCACGTGCTGGCTCCAGCGAGGATCCGCGTGCTTCTCCCGGATTCGTGCGTCCAGCTTCGCCCAATTCTTTTCCGTGATGCCTTCTTCGCCCAATCCATACAGCTCGACCAGCGCGCTCACCATGTTGCCAACGAACGCGTTTGTTCCGCTTCCTTCGACATACGCAGCAATGTCGCTCCAACTGGCGGGGCCTGTTTTCACAGATGGCCCGGTGCGAGCCTGCGTCCATCCGGCATAGCTTTCCTGGAACAGTTGAAGGAGTCCGACGTCCTTGTTGAGCAGGATGTGAGGCATGTGATGCTCGTGCACATCGACAACAGGGATTCCCTTGATGTACGACGACAGTTTTGCGTTCACCGTTTCCTGATAGCCTCGCGGTCACCGTACGGTGAGTGAAGGTCCTGGGTCAAGAGAAGCGCGGTTCGTGGTTCGTTGCCGTGAGGGCGCCGCAACACGGCGCTGCCGCCTTTCTGTCGCCTTTCTGTCGCCTTTCTTGACGACGCAAGGATCGGCGTCGTAGGATGCTGCGGAGACCTGATCCCTGCCCGGTGCCATGCCCGACTGGAAGGGGGTTCTCATGAGAGTCACAAAGAAGAACGAAAGGCTCAGCGTCCAGGCGATTGCGGGCACATATGTCGTGCTCCTTGGCATGAACGTGACGCCGGAGGGCGCCAAAGGGCTTCTCGGCTTTGCCGTCAGGCGCCAGGACAAGACCGAGAACGAGGACTACTGGCTGAAAGGCTTCAAAACCTTCAAGTCCACGGATCCACATCCCGAGGCCGGGTCGCTCGTCACCACGAGAGAACAACCAATCCAGGACTTCCACTGGGGCGACTACACGGCAAAGCCTCGACACGACTATTCCTACGAAGTTGTTCCCCTGTACGGAACCCCCAAGAACCTCTCACCGGGTCCCTCAGTCACAGTGGAGGTTTCCACGCAGAACGAGGACCAGGGGAAGCACGCGGTGTTTTTCAACCGCGGCGTGGCCGGCAGCCAGGCGTTTGCCCGAAAGTTCCCTGACGTAGACCTTGCCAAGGACCCTGATCCCCAAGCACTCGCGTGGCTTTCTCGGGGCCTTGAAGAAGCTCTTCTGGCGTTCATTGGCCAGGCGAAAGGGAAAGGGTGGGGCTTACGAGCTGCAGTCTACGAATTCAACTATCTACCAGTGCTCAAGGCATTTGGCGCGGCCGCAAAGAGCGGGGCGGATGTGAAAATCATCTACGATGCTCGGCCGGGCAAGGACCACCCTGTGGCGGAGAGCCAGAAAGCCATCACGGCAGCTGCAATCCAGGACCTCGTCATTCCTCGAAAAGCAAATCCCTCCTATATCGCTCACAACAAATTTATCGTGCTCCTGAAAGACGGCGAGCCGACGGAGGTCTGGACCGGTTCCACTAACATCACCGAAGGGGGGATCTTCGGCCATTCCAATGTCGGTCACATCGTGAGGGACTCGCAGATAGCCCAGTCCTACATCGAGTACTGGACCAGACTCTCAGGCGATCCTCAAGCGAAGGTTCTTGCAGCAGCGAACCGTGAGGCGGCGCCTGATCCTGTGGGGCAACTTCCGAACCCGGACGTCCGGGCTGTATTCAGTCCCCGACCTGATCTGAAAGTCCTGCAGTGGTACGCCCAGGAAATGTCAGCGGCCCAGCAGATCAATCGGGACAAACCCAGTGTCTACCTCACCGCGGCTTTCGGCGTGAACGACCTGCTCGCCTCAGTCTTGAGCAAGCAGGTCGGCTACCTTCGCTTTGTGATGCTGGACAAGCCAGGAAAGACCTTTGATGTCTTCAGCAAGACGAAGTACAACCAAATTGCAGTAGGGGCATACCTCAGGGATTCTGATCCAGTCGGCAGATGGTTGACGGAAAGGCTGACCGGACTCAACCCTAATGTCCCCTACCTGCACACGAAGTACCTGCTGGTAGACGCTCTCAGCAACAATCCGCTCGTCGTCAGCGGTTCAGCGAACTTCAGCGACAATTCCACTACGCACAATGACGAAAACATGCTGCTGATTCAGGGCAACCAGGACGTCGCCGACATCTATCTCACCGAGTTCATGCGACTCTTCGACCATTTCAAGGCCCGCGACTATGATCGAAAGAGGACTGCTGCGCCAGGAAGCCCGGTTTTCGCATCGACCTACCTCACGGAGGATGACTCGTGGTCAAAGCCGTACTACACTGACGGCTCGGTCGAGGAAAAAGCGAGGCTTTTCTTCAGCTGACAAAGTTGGGTTGAACGGAGGGCGTATGGGAAATGTTGTTGGTTCGCCGCGCGAAAATACTCGAACGCCTTCAACGAGCGGGTGGTGCGTTTTCGCGGAAAGAAAGGAATCAGGCAACTTCTGGCCTGGCCGCCGGGATCAGAAGACGAAGGCCGCCGTCCTGCACATAGCAGAGACAACTTTTCAAGGGGCTATATCCTGGCTTACTGACCCGAAATCAGAGGCCTCAGCACATTTCGTCGTAGGAAAAGACGGAAGAATTGCACAGCTTGTATCGATCGATGACACCGCCTGGGCGAATGGTCTGTCCTTCGCAAACGGAGTATGGCTCACGCAGTTTGATAAACAATCGGTCCCCGCAAATCCGTCTTGGGACGGCTTGATCACAAACGTTAACCCCAACTGGTATACCGTCTCCATCGAGCACGAAGGGCAGCATTGGGAAAAGTGGACATCGGCCATGTACGATGCGAATCTCAAGCTCCTGAAGTGGATCAAGGATAGTCTGTCGCTTGCCTTCGTTTTGCATCATTCATTGATCGGACATTACGAAATTGACCCCGTTGCCCGCTGCTATTGCCCGGGTCCATGTGTAGATTGGGAGAGGATTGCAAAGGACTTGGAATAACGGAATGACAACCGAGTTACGTGATGTGCGGCCTCCCGGGATTCGTTCGCGCGACTTCAGCAAAACTTCAGGTTCGCGACCGAGACTCTCAGTGGAGGTAACGTATGATCTCATCAATTCAGGGTAATGCGAGCTGGCTTCCAGCGAGCCACGCGTCGCAGGTCGCCTCACCGGAGGTTCCAGGGGAAATGGAAAACGACGGTGACAGGGATGATGTTGCGGGCCCCGTGAAAGCCACGGGTTCCTGGAGCTTTCCCGGGCATATGGGAAACAAGATCAACACGCTGGCATAGTTGATCCGTTCTTAGTCCGGGCCGTGACGCAGGAGTGGTCGATAAGACTCGCTCTTGCGTCCGGCCCGGCGCCTGTTCGGGCAGCAGGAGCGGTTCGGGTTGGCTTGCCCTTCGGCCCGCCGCGTGATCACACTGGAACCATGAAAGCGCCCCGCCTCCAATCCATGATCCAACGAATGCTCTTTGCCGCCGAGCGGTACCGGGAACACGAGCTTGCAAATCATGCTGCCGCCGGCGCCTATGGATTTCTGCTCTCCGTGGCACCGGCGATACTCCTCGCCCTCAGCTTGACCTCGACGCTCCTTGGCGGCAATCCCAGGGTCGTCGCGGAGATCAACCGGTTGGTCGCACGATTTCTCGGACCACTCAGCAGCTCCGTCACTTCGGGTGCCTACTTCGGCCACCGGCTGAGCTTTCTGGCAGCCGCAATCGGCCTGGTGAGCCTGGCGTGGGCGGCGAGACTCTTCGCCGTCACCGTGCAGCGCGGCATCCGCATCATCTGGGCTGCGACCGGGAAGAAGACCCTGGTGCAGGAAAACGCAATGAGCTTTCTCATCGAGCTGATCACTCTTATCGCGATGGTCGCGCTGATAGCAGCCGGCGAAGGCGCACGTATTGCCGCGCGCGCGGTCAGAGGTGTCGCCGGCGTTGGCGCTGCGCGGGCAATCGTGGAGATCGAACGACTGGCGCCGGCCGTGGCGCTCTTCGTCTTCACCGGCTGGAGCTACATGGCCATACCGGCGAAGCGACCGAATCCGAAGGCGGCGTGGGGATCCGCGGCGCTCTGTTTCGTGTTCCTTCTGGTTGTGACAGAGGTGTTCAGACTGTTCATCAGCGCGGCGCGATACGAGCTTCTGTACGGAGTGCTCGGAAATCTCATTCTTCTCCTCGTCAACGTCTTCGCGTTCTTCAGCCTGTATTTCTATTTCGCCGAGCTCGTCTACGTCGCGGACCAGTTCGACGCCCTTCTTTTCGGCCGCTTCCAAAGACTTGCCCGGACCAAACGCGCGGGTGGCGAGGTGCCGAGACTCGAGCGCGCCCTTTTCATGGAGCCTGCTCGGCTCCTGCACTCCTATGGCCGCACTCTCCGAAAGGGGGAAGTGCTTTTCTCGGCGGGGGACCGGGAGAGAAGCGCCTACTTCGTCTACTACGGAAGAATCGGGATCTACATTCCGTCCTCCGGCCTCGAGAGCTCCATCGCGTCCATGGGTCCGGGCGAGGTCTTCGGCGAGATGGCATACATCCTCGGGGAAGACCGCACTGCGACGGCTCGGGCCGAAGAGGAGTCAGCGGTTCTCGAGTTGCCGCCCTCCATTTTCGAGCAGTATCTCGCATCGCATCCTGATGCAGCGCGCCACCTCATCGGCTCGTTGTCCGAACGGCTCAGAACCACCGACGTACGCATTCACAATGAAACGAAGGCTGCCGGCGTTGAGGATATCGCCGGGAAAAAAGAAACCGTACCATAGAGTCGATTCATTGCAGATGCTGCGACCCTATTGTAGAGTCTTGTCGCTTTCGTACTGATGGCCGTCGCTGTTACGGCGCCCTTGATTGGAAGTGCAAAGTTCGGCGCTGATATAGAAATCATCCCTTGAGAGAATTGCAACTCAGTGTTGGGTTCCGCCGTCATGAGGAGTGACCGAATGATTGATCGGATATCTGAGCGCTGGAACATAACCGTTTCGCTTCTCTGCTATCTTGTCGGTGCACCACTTGTCGCGCATTTCGTCTCCCCAATAGGGCTCGGTGGGCTACTTTTCGCGTACCCGCTCTATACAATCACGTGGCTCTTGGGCAAGAAGCGCGGATTCGTCACGGCCGGGGCAGGCGTTTTATCGAACACGGTAATCTGGTTTCTTGCAGGCAGCGGTAAGCAAGTATTGTTCCACTCCGGCACCGCCTATGTCGCTTTCCTGCTTCTCGTTGAGTGTGTCGGCTATGCGGCGTTCGTCCTCATTATAAGCAACATGAGGCGGAGGGAGGACCAAAGCCGGGACCAAATCCAGCGTACCACTGAGCTTCTTCGCCTTTCTGAGATGAAGTACAGAAACCTCATCGAGGTTGCGCCTGAGGCTATCAGCGTTGTGGAAAAGGGGAAGGTGATATTCTTTAACTCACATCTTCCCGAAATGTTCGGCTATTCGTACGACGAGATGCAGGGAATGCCCTTGCGGTCGCTTCTTTTCCACGAAGACATGGAAGAGGCGATGTCGCTCTACGCTTCTCGGGCGGAAGGCAAACTCGCGGCGAAGAGCGTCTTCCGTTATGTGACCAAGCAAGGGAAAGTCATCTGGGCGGAAACCATCGGCCAGAGGATCGAGTGGGAGGAACAGCCCGCGGTGCTGTACTTTTCTTCCGACATAACTGAAAGAAAAGCACTCGAGCAGCAGTTTGCTCAGGCCCAAAAGATGGAGGCAATCGGTCAACTGACAGGAGGGGTCGCGCACGATTTCAATAACATCATTCAAGTAATTACCGGCTACGGCGAGATCCTCATGGAGAAACTCACTGAAGAGAACCGATTGCTATTGGCAGAGATCATGAAAGCGGCACGCAAAGCAGGGGAGCTCACTGGGCAGCTTCTCTCGTTCAGTCGCAAACAAATCTTGAGGCCCCGAGCAATCGATCCAAGATCCCTCATTCGTTCTACACAGATGATGCTCGAAAGGGTCATTGGGGAGGATGTTGAGCTGCGAACCATCATCGATTCCACTACGGGTAACTTTCTGGCAGATCCTGGTCAAATGGAACAGGTTCTGATGAACCTGGCGGTCAACGCACGAGATGCCATGCCCTGCGGCGGGAAGCTCACTATTGAGACTTCAAATCGCACATTCGATATTGCCTACGTTCGCGATCACCCTGGGGCGAAGGTGGGGCAGTATGTTCGTATCGCCATAAGCGACACCGGAGTCGGAATGAACCGGGAAACCCTCTCGCATATCTATGAACCGTTCTTTACTACCAAAGAGAGAGGGAAGGGGACCGGTCTCGGACTGTCGACAGTATACGGCATCGTCAAGCAGAGCGAGGGTTACATCAATTGCCATAGCGAGGTGGGCAGGGGAACGACATTCGCAGTCTATCTCCCGTTGACCAGAAAGGAATCCGACAGACCACCTATCACAATATCGGGTACAACTGCGCTGCGGGGGACGGAAACAATACTCCTCGTAGATGATGAATCGGCGGTTCGAACTGTTGCAAGAATCCCGTTGGAGGAGGCGGGGTATCTCGTGATCGAGGGGTCGGGAGGGGAAGATGCCTTGATCGATGTGCTCGCCCGCAACCTGAGAGTCGCACTTCTGGTTACCGATGTAGTGATGCCGCGGATGAGTGGCAAGGAGCTTGCAAGCAAGCTTAAGGAGATACACCCTAAAGTAAGGGTCCTCTATATTTCGGGATACGCGGGGACTCCTGAAGCAGGCATTGATTTCCTGCAGAAGCCCTTTACCTCTACGGATCTCCTCACGAAGGTGCGTGAGATACTGGACAGGTAATAGGAGTCTTGCCAGGAACGAGCTCGCAGTTCCGCCCGTAGCAGCGGGAATCCCAATACGGTTTTTTGGTCATTAAAGAAGAGCGGATAAGTTTTTGGCCCTGCAGCAAGACCTCCTCAGGACTTGGGGAGCGCTCAAAATCCCACCAACCGCCGCGCGTGGCGGGCCGTGGCGGGATTTTCTACGGGCTTCCCGTGTGTCATATTTGGGGACGGACCGGATTGTCATCTATGGGCTTCTTCGCGCCACCTCTTGCCTTTCTGCGGGCCCGGTCCGAACGGGAGGAACAAAGTTCATGACAAGGATCCACTTGGAGATGCCGATTTTCTTCCTGCTTTCGGCAGTAGGCATGGCGACTATTCTCGCCCTCGCCCTTTTCTTTTTCCGTCCTTCCGCGCCGCATGAGGCCATGGGGTTGGCGTTTCGCTTCGTCGCGGATCTGCAGAATGGCAGGATCAACGATGCTTACAAATTGACCGACCAAGGGAGCGATGTCGGAACGAACGTGCGCGTGTTTGCCGCGAATGAGGATGTCGTCTTTCTCGTGTCATCGAAGCATCCTGTTTCCGTTGAGTCGGTGAGGCCCACACAGTCGCGAGCCCAGCGTATCGTCAGGATCATTCGCAGAGCTCAGGTGGATCCGGATGTCCTCTACGTCAATTTTCATGTTGGACTTCCTTTCCTCGTTCGACTACGGCACACACAACGGGGATGGATTGTCTCGTATTTCGAGGTGCATGCCGAATAAAGCGGAATGACCTTTGTCCGCTCTCCTTTGGCGGGTAATTCCTCCTTGCGCCCTCCAACACGCTCGCATCAAAAGAAGGCGGGCACTCTTGTCCCTTTCTCCTCTTCCCGTTCGACTACTCAGTGCAGGAGGAAAAGCGATGAAATACATTCTTACAGTATGTTTGGCCCTCGCGGCGATACCGACCGTGTATTCCCAGCAGGTGACGGCGGACAAACTGCTGATGATCAGCATTGCGGTCCACGACATGAACAAATCCGAAGGGTTCTACACCTCAGCCCTGGGCTTGAAGGCCACGCAGGATTACAGCCAAGGCGGACAACGATGGGTCTCTCTGAGTCTGCCCGGCGGCGGGGCATCCATGAGTCTGTTGCAGGCTGCGAACACGGAGAACCTCAGGCCAGGGACCCAGAAGTTGTACTTTACGACCTCCGACGCCGAGTCGTTGTATAAGGCAATCAAAGCTAAAGGCATCGCGCCAACCCACGAGCTCACGAAAGAAACCTGGAAAGGGTCGCCGTGGGCCGCTTGGTTCAGTCTGGCGGACCCGGACGGGAACCAAGTAATGATTGTGCAGATGAAGACCGCTGCCGAGTAGTCCCAGGCGCGAGGATAGTCTCAACGTCGCTCCTTCATTTCGGTGGGCGGGATGAGGGAGCGATTTGTTGACAACGGACAATCGGATAGCTACCGGCGACGATCTGAAGCGCCTGGCAACCGCCGAAAGGAGGCCTACGAGGTGATTCACAGGCTACGGCTGTCTCCGATATTCTCCCGTCATGACCGAAGCACTGAAAGCACAATGGAAGGACCTTTTCGCTGCTGCCCATGCATTCCGCGAGGTCGGCCCTTGGAACTGGATGGATGACAGCATGGTTTTCGGGGTAGTGGATCCGGTCAGCAGAGAGACTGCGTGGTGTGCCGTACTGGGCTTGAGAGGAGAGGTTTTCGGTTTGGCCGCCTACCTCGGCGCCGCCGGGCTCAGCATCCACAGCAGAATCCAGGTTGGCAAACTAGGGGCATACGACGATGAAATCCGTTTTGGATTCCCGTGCCTTATGGCGTCGTTTGAAAACCGCCAGGGACTGGAAGCCAGCGACCTCGCCCTCATAAAATCGCTCGACCTTACCTTTCGAGGACGGAACAGTTGGCCGCAATTCAGGAGTCATCGACGCGGATGGTACCCCTGGCGTCTCGATGGATCGGAAGTCATTTTCCTTACTGAAGTGCTGCGGCAAGCCTTTGTGGTATGTTCGCGGTTACGATCCGAGCCGGAATTGCTGAAACCGCCTCGGGCGAAGGAGCTTTTCGTTCGCGCAATGGCAGGGGATGGAGGTTGGATCGATCAGTGGATGGAGCCAGTTCCCCCTCCTGTTGTACCACTTCAAGAACCCGTGGTTGACGAAGCTGAGACCGCAAGACTGAAAAGCTCGACGGCCAGGCGGGAAGGGATCTGGGAAACAGACCTTTTTTACGTGCCCACGCCGACACAGGAGTCCCGAGATGAACGACCTTACTACCCCGTGGCCATGTGCTGGGTCGATCAACAGAGCGGGCTCGGCTTGAGCCTTGAGCTTCTTGAGCAGGCAGATGATCCTGACCTAAAGGCCTGGGCGTTGAACGGGCAGTTACTCGAGCTCATAAAAGAGCATTCTCGGATCCCGCAAGCCATCCACGTCCCTCGACGAGCTCTTGTTGCGGCGCTGACGAAGTCAGCCAGTATCCTTGGTTGTGAGCTGTCTGTTACGAAGCGCCTGCCGGCACTGAGGGCGCTCAAGAAGCATCTGTTCCAACACTTCGCTGCGGGCGACATGAAATGAAGACCAAAAAAGATGTTCAACCAAAGAGTGACTGCTTCCACTCCATCATCGCGTCGGTCAGCTTCGAGGAGAGTTCTGCAAACTTTTTGGAGCAGTCTATATATGATTTTACGCAGGCAGGTCATAGCGCATCCGACCTCAGCAGATTGAAAAGCTGCAGTCGGTTTTTTATTCCCGTCTTCTGATAGATGTTGTAGAGATGCTTCTCGACAGTGCGGGGAGAGATGAAGAGCCGGTCCGCGATTGCATTATTGCTGAGTCCCTCGAGCACGCCTGAAACTATTTCAAGCTCGCGCCCGCTGATACCGAAATGCTCGACAAAGTATGGGGACGGCGCTTTATCGACGACGTATTTCGGCCTCATCAGGCTTTTTCTCGCATGCAACGCAGCCGATACGGAGGTTGCCATTATCAACACCTCGCCGGCCAGGAACGGAAAGGCGGAAGGAGCGAACAAGCCCAAGTCTTCCAGGATCACGAAGGGGAACAGGAGGGTCAGGGCGCCTGTCTGGACGACAACCGTCTTGTAGAGGCTGCGGTCGGGAAGTCGTGGCTGGAAAGCAAGGGTCAGGGCGAGCGCGCCTCCAACTAATGCAAACAGAACGATCCGCAGGATGCTGTTGGGGAGAGCTGCAACCGCGGCTGCCTCTCTCCACCCCGTTGCAACGCGGATTACAGAGAGAACAACGATAACTGCCGTTGCGGCATCCAGAAGGCGATACGTCACCTTGCGAGGCGCTCCTCCAAAAGCCGCCAGAAGAAAACGCGGCAGCGAATGGGCAACAAGGATGGAAGCCAGTGCTTGCCAGAGGAGACCGAAGCTGCGCGGTCCCGCGGCCGTGTCGGTCCTATCCACCATGTTCCCAATTTGCGAAACAAGGATCGTAAGCGCGAAGAGTGAAAGCCCTGTCATGCACAAAGACAGCCAGAAGGCAGCGCGATGTCTGAACGTGCCGTAGCAGGCGAAGCAAAGGGTTGTTGCAGAAGTTCCCATGAGAAAAACCACGACAGACAGGTACACGGAGAGGGTCAGCATCGTGACGCAATGATACCGTGCAGCCGCACGCCGGCCAAGTCGCGTTGAGCCATCAACTGCGTGCGAATACGTAGAGGAATACGTGGTTTTCCGCATTGTTCCCATGTCTCACCGGCGACACTATTTTGCTCATGAAACAACGGACAGTCAGGTCGGCGTTGCTGTACTTCTTTCTGACAGTGGCGCTCAGTCTTCCGTTCTATCTGCTGGGCGCCTTATCAGGCCTTCAGTTGCTGCCCGCCCTCTCACTGAGCTCGCTTGGAGTCGTCTGCCCGGTGGTGGCGGCCGCCATTCTCTCGTACCGGGAGAACGGCGCAAACGGCGTCAAGGATTTGTTGAAGAGATCTTTCGATCTTGGTCGTACCAAATCAAAGGCATGGTATCTGCCAACGATTCTTCTGATGCCGCTCGCCTCGCTTGCGGCGTATGGAGCGATGCGTCTGACGGGGACGCCGCTGCCGTCGCTGCAGGTCCCTATCGTACGGACGCTCGGATTGTTCCTCGTGTTCCTCGCAGGTGGCCTTTGCGAGGAGCTCGGTTGGTCTGGATATGCGATTGATCCGTTGCAGGAGCGCTTTGGCGCTCTTGCTGCTGCGTTGGTCATCGGTGTTGTGTGGGCTGCCTGGCATTACGTTCCCTTGGCAGAAGCCCGCCGATCGCTCGGGTTCGTTGTGTGGTGGACCCTGAATACCATTGCGTTGCGGGTGATCATCGTCTGGTTTTACAACAACACGGGCCGAAGCGTTTCCGTGGCGGCGCTTGTCCACGCGATGTCCAACCTCACCTGGCAGCTTTTCCCTGTCAACGGTTCCCTCTACGATCCGCGTTTCTCAGGACCTGTCCTGGCTCTGATCGGGGTCCTGGTCATAGCGGTTTGGGGACCGAAGGCGTTCACAAAAGGATCCCGATGATGAGAGCTCTCGAGAGCGTATTGTCCCTTGCGAACATGCTGACGTTTTTCTCCCTGGCGATTCCGCGGCTTCGCGCCGAACGCTTGTTGGGATTTGTCGCGCTCATCACGGTGTTGATCGCAGGCGTACAAGTGCTCGCCGAGGGTCCCCGCTGGCAGATGATTCCTGCCTACGCCCTGACGACCGCCTTCTTCCTGATCTGGCTGCTCGGTGTCACCGCGGCCGGCCGTATCCATGTCGGTCGACTTGTGGCCGGCCTGGGCATTGGGTTGGGAACGCTCGCGCTGGCCGTTTCCGCCGCTTTGCCGGTTGCGCTGCCGGTATTTCGCCTTCCCAAACCCACGGGACCATACGCCGTTGGCTCGGTGACCTATCATTGGGTTGATACCAGCCGTTCGGAGCTCTTCAGCGCAGACCCGAATGATCATCGCGAGCTTATTGCGCAGGTGTGGTACCCCGCCAAGGATGAACCCTCGGCGCCGCGCGTTCCTTACATGGAAAATGCCGGCGCGGTTGGGGCCGCAATGGCTCGTATTGTTCACTTGCCGAGCTTTTTCTTTGCGCATTTCAAATACGTGATGTCCAACGCAGCCGGCCATGCACCGGTGGCAGATGATATGCCGAGCTATCCGGTACTTATATTTCTCTCAGGTCTTGGTGGCTTCCGCGGGTCGAACACTTTTCAGATTGAAGAGCTGGTTTCGCATGGCTACGTCGTTGTCGGTCTTGACCAGCCGGGCGGTTCCGCGGCGGTGTGCTTCCCGGACGGCCGCCGGGTAATCGTACTGCCAAGGGAAAAGATACAGGCTCTCATTCAGCAAAGTATTACCCCTGGACCGGATGCGCCCAAACTGAATGGTCATGTTCTCGAGAACGGAATTATCCCCTACTTCGCCCAGGACGCGATTTTCGCCATAGATCAGCTCGCTGAGCTGAATACGAGAGACCCGAATGATCGCCTGGCCGGACGGCTGGATCTACAGCGCGTCGGCGTTTTTGGAATCTCCCTGGGCGCCATGGTTGCTGGCGAAGCCTCTCACAGGGATGCGCGGATCAAGGCGTCCCTCATGATGGATGCCGCCATGCCGGCAGATGTCGCCCGGGCCGGATTGCTTCAGCCTTGCATGTGGATCACGCGACCTGCCAGCGACATGCGCCTGGAAAGATCCAGATCAGGCGGCTGGCCGGAGGCGTCCATCACCGAGACCTTGACCACCATGCGGGCAGTTTTCGACAAGCATCTGCCGGGGAGCGCCTACTTCCTCGACATGCCAGGCATGTTCCATGTCAACTTTACCGATGCACCATTCTGGTCCCCGCTCACGTCACAGTTCGGTCTGACCGGACCCGTGGACGGCAAACGGATGTGGGACATCGTCAACGCCTACTCTTTGGCATTCTTCGACAAATACCTGAAAGGAGAGCATGAACCGCTGCTGGACGGGTTGATACACCAATACGCGGAAGTGGTCCTCGAGAGTCATTAGTGGGAACCGTCGTCGTGCGGAGAAGAGGAGACTTTTTTGAAAAAGGCACGGGCGATGATCCTATTTGCGCTTGTGTTATCGAATAACGGTCTACAAGGATGGTGTGAGCCGACTAATCCGACCGGTCCGATTACCTTCGTGATTTACAACCTCTATACGTACTGGCTCGGCGGATTGGTACCGTCGGGTGCGTGGGTGAACGTTCTGTTTGAGGCGCCCCACATCGTCAAAGGGCTCGACACCATTATTGAAGACGATTTTGCGGGAGGTTTGCAGCTCAACGACTTTTACCGCAACCCTGACGGCAGTTTATATACGGGCGCCCATGACGCACCGACGACCTTCAGCCAGGCTGAGCTTCGGAACGACGTTGGAGTTCGCCAAGGGCTCCTGTGGAGCTCCGAAGCAAAACACAATCTCCTGGAAGCATTTCTTTTCTATCGAACTCATTTCGATTACGACTTCCCAGCGCCGGGCAATTCAAACCCGTTGATCCTTTCATCCAACTTGCCGGACCGAGTCGAGATTCTAAGCAATGCGCTTCATGCCGGGCTGTCGTACAATTCCATCATCAAGGACAAGGTCCACAGGACGCGGGACGGCATCTACGCAGAAGCCTCCGGAGAGTGGGGACCCCGCTTCCTTCTAAACAGCGACGGTCAAGCCGATTACTACCGCTTGAACGGCACCGTGGAAGGGTTCAAGACACTTTATACGTCGCCCTTGAGAGGGCCGAAAAACCTATTCAGCATCTACCTGGCGGACTATTTCTCCGTGGATTACGCAGGAGGAAGCTCTATCCCATTCTCTGTATTCGAAAGTTTTGGTGGACGGTTCATGCGTACGAGCGTAGACACGACGATCCGCGGGTTCGAAAATGGGCGCTTTGGAGCGGATTTCAAGGCGTTGAACAATTTTGATGTTCGTGTAACCGGCCCATCCATCATCTCGAATGACCTTGTTCCAGGCCTGTACGCATTCCTCGACGCCGAATACTACGACGGGTATTTCGATGATCCCAATAACACGCCGGGAGGTTTTCTGGCTTCCACCGGCTTTGGGGCCTACCTCAGTCTATTGAACTTTCTGAACTTCACGATTTACGCAGCTTTCCCATTCGAAGGGCAACGTATTGATGGCAACTCGATCATCCTGGGTGGCGGACTGATCCTTTTGTACTAGTGGGGGTAGTCGATGCAGCAGCAGCAATCGGCGCATGCGCCTCATCCATTGGACGCTCCTCTCTCCTTCAGGGGGTTCGTTTCTTGTAGGCGAATGGCAAGAGATTCTCCAGATCCACCTTCAGAAGCCGGTCTTCGATCGAAAGTACAACCATGATGCCATGGGCGTAATCAAGAAGCAGTTGTCTACAATTGCCGCATGGCGGCAGGACTGGATAATAGTTGCCCGTTCCAGAGACTGCCACAATCGTATGAAAAGATGTTTCACCATTGCTGATTGCCGCCCCTAACGCGATTGGTTCTGCACAAGGTCCGTACCCGCACGAGTCAAGGTTCACCGCGGAGAAAATCTTGCCAGAGGAACTGAGCACAGCCGCGCCAACAGTGTGTCGCTGATCTTGGTAGTTCCTGCGTATCACGTCAATCGCAGCCTCAACAAGTTCCCTATCATGTGAATCGAGCTCTTTCGTCTGCATTTTTCCTCCCTGGAATGCGCCCCTTGAGGGCCAGGGACGACCCCTGGTTGAGCGTCCGTCAAAAGTGACGCGCCGACCGCCCACTCTGGACGCCTTCAGCGATAGTGACAGATGGAGGCGACATCCGCCTCGGCTTCGATGTCAAATGAGACATTGCGCTGCACCACAATCTCTCGGCCTTTCTGGACGTTCTGCCAGTCGCCGCCAGGAAGCTTCACGCGCATAGTCCCCTCGATCCGGACTATATGCTCTTCCGAGGAAGTGGAGAACGTGTATTGCCCCGGCTCGATGACGCCCACTGTCGCGCGTCCTGCAGGAGCAAGAACCTCCACGCCTGAGCCGCTCGAACTCGTTTTTCCACACCTCTATTGGTTTGGGGGCTTAGAATGCCTGGAATGGTGTTAAAGATGATCGAGAGGAGCCATGGAAAAATCGATTATCATCATCGGAGGCGGGCTGACAGGGCTTGCCGCCGGCTGCTATGGAAGGATGAACGGCTACAAGACAACCATTTTTGAAATGCACAACATCGCTGGAGGCGTGGCTACCGCCTGGGAACGCAAGGGCTACACAGTCGACGGCGCCATGAACTGGCTCATGGGCACCAGACCCGGTGCGAGTTTTTATCGATTCTGGGAAGAGTTGGGGGCGGCGCCATGCTGGGAAATCTATAACAACGACCGCCAATCAATTGTCGAGAATGAAGAGGGCAAGGCTTTTACAGTCTTTTGCGATGCCGATCGTATGGAAGAGTATCTGCTGGAACTGGCCCCGGAGGATGAGAGTCCAATCAAAGAACTGACCGCCGCGATACGTTCTCTGATCATCGAGATGCCGGTGGATAAGCCTGCCGAGCTCTACAGCTTTTTCGATAAGCTAAAAATGATGAGAATGGCTTCTTACTTGGTCTTCATGCGTAAGTGGGGAAGGATTACCGCGGAGGAATACGCGCAGCATTTTAAGAATCCTTTTATGCGGGAGATGTTCGTCTCTGCTTTCGGCGGAGACTTCCCGCTGGTAATGTCGCTGATGACGTTAGGGATGCAGCACCAGAAAGTCGCCGGGTATGTCATCGGCGGGGCGCTGGCCCTGGTGAACGCAATAGAGAAACGATATAAAGCGCTAGGAGGAAAAATCCACTTTAATGCCAGAGTTGAGAAAATCCTTGTTGAAAACGGCAGAGCAGTAGGCACCAAGCTCGCAGACGGCATGGAACATCGCGCTGACTGGGTGATTTCCGCCGCGGATGGCCGTACCACGATATTCGAAATGCTGGGTGGCAAATACATCGATGACAAGCTAAGAAGCAAGTACAATAATCCCAATATCTTTGCGCCGCTGGTGTATGTAGCGCTGGGCGTGAACCGAAAATTTGAAGACGTCCCTCCGACGATTAACGGATTCAGATATCCGCTGAAAAAGCCGTTCATGGTCGCTGGTAAAGAACAAACCAAACTGAACTTGCGCCTTTATAACTTCGACCCTGCTCTTTCACCCGTTGGAAAAAACGTGGCAGTGGTGGCTTTCGAGAGCGACTACGATTACTGGAAAAATCTGAGGCAGAACCCTGAGGCCTATCGGGCAGAGAAGGAAAAGATCGCGGATGATGTCATCGCCGGGTTGGAGGAGCGTTTCCCTGGTATCACCGGGCAGATAGAGATGCGAGATGTGGCAACCCCTATCACCTGGGAACGATACACCGGCAACTGGCGGGGGGCCTACGAAGGGTGGATGTTCGACAGCAAAAACCTGTTATCGGGCATGAAAAAGACCTTGCCGGGGCTGGATAGCTTCTACATGGCAGGGCAGTGGGTCAACCCGGGTGGTGGCATGCCCACGGCAGTGATGTCCGGAAATCACACAATACAGTTGATATGCAAGAAGGATGGCAAACAGTTCGTCACCAGCAAGCCATAGACTCTTCTCCTGCAGGATAGATCACCGTTTCACGAGACCGAATACCCGAATGGGCAACCTTCTTAGGCTTGCCCCTTCAGCGACTCCGCCCATGCGTCCACGGTCATCACTTCCGCCTGCCGAGGGAATATCTTCTCGATCAACACTCCATGCACTTCTGGATCAGCGTCCACGCAGGCATCGGACAGCACGACCAGCCCGAAGTCCTTATCCGCGGCTTCCCGCAAGGTCGACAGCACCACACCGCTGGTTGCAATTCCCGTCAGCACCAGGGTCTCAACCTGTTTTGCTCGCAGCAGAACTTCAAGGTCGCTTCCCGCGAATGCACTCACTCGCAGCTTGGTGACAACGATCTCGTCTGGACGTGGGGCTACCAGTGGGTGAATCTGGGTAGAGGCATCGTCTCGCGTCATTCCCTCACGACTTGAGATCGTCGAGAAGCGTTTGTTTCTCGAACTCACCTCAGGATAGCCGTTTCGAAATGCAACCCGAACGAAGATCACTGGCACGCCGGCAGCGCGGGCAGCGCCGACAGCCCGTTGAAACGGCCCCAGGCTTTCCAAGTTGCCACCGAAACGTTGGACGACGCCCTGCTGAACGTCCATGACCAAGAGCGCTGAATGGCTGAAGGGCATCAAGCACCTCTTCCACGAGAATTAGGCCACCAGCCTATCAGTCATAGCTGAGAGCATGCAAGTCCGATTGCAACAGTCCGATTGCAACGATCGAAGGGACGCGGTGCAGCGCAAGAATGCTTCAGAACTCCTGCCGCGTGGGCCGGAAGACGATTTCGTTCACGTCCACATCCTCTGGTTGGCTGATGGCAAAGGCGACTGCCCGCGCGAAGGACTCCGCAGGAATCGCTGCTTCATAGCTCTTGCGAACGATCTCGGCGACATCCCGTTCTGTGACGCTGTTCGGCAGCTCAGTAGCCACCGCTCCCGGTGAGATCACCGTCGTTCGGATGTTGTACGGTTTCACTTCCATCCGCAGCCCTTCGGACAAGGCCAATACAGCATGCTTGGTGGCTGCATAGACCGAGTTGCCCGGACGGACTTTGTGACCAGCCACGGAAGAGACATTGATGAAATGCCCGGCTTTCTGCTGCTTCATGTATGGCAGTGCCGCGGCGATGCCGTACAGAACTCCTTTGATGTTCACGTCGATCATCCGGTCCCAATCGTCGATCTTGAGGCGTTCAAAGGGGGAGAGTGGCATCAGCCCCGCGTTGTTGATCATGACATCTACCCGCCCGAATGCCTGCACGGCTGCGTCGACCAGCCCCTTGACCTGGTTGGGCTGCGTGACATCTGTTGCCAAGGCAAGGGCCTTGCCGCCCCTGGCCTTCAGCCCATCCGCCAAAGTCTGGATGCGATCCAGGCGCCTTGCGCCCAGAGCAACATGCGCGCCCTGCGCGGAGAGAAGGCGGGCGGTTGCTTCGCCCAGCCCACTGCTGGCGCCCGTGATGACGACGACTTTCCCTTCGATGGAATTGCTCATGATCTTGACTCCTTTCTTGCATACCGACCGCTCCTGCGGGGTAGAATAGTAATATAAGGATCAGCGTTGGAAAGTGTTGCCCAAAAGCCTACAAATCGACTGTGGAGACGGAAGACGGGGCGGACTGCCCGGTTTCGGTCGTGGCGATCCTGAGATCGGGCGATAGCAGAGCCGAGCAGCCTACTGGAGTTGACCCGTTTCTGTGGACAGGTTTGTTCTTGCGGATCATGCGATTCCCGAGTCATGCAAATCTACGTCCGTAACCCCCCGGGCACGCCCCTGGAGGTGACGAACGATAATGTGGGAAGGATCGAGTCGTTTCTCTTTCGACAGCCAGAGGTAGAGACCGTACAATCGGTCATTGGCAGCAGCGGCAATGGGATTTCCGGCATCTTTTCGGGGAACAACACGGCCTCCATCACCGTCCAGCTCGTTCCCATCGCCAAGCGCACGAATATCTTCAAAATGATCCCCAGGTACCGAGGGACCATCCTGACTCTCCTCCGCGACCAGCCATCCTCTCAAATTTTTGTCAGCGCGGGAGGTGGATTCGGATCGGCCGGTTCGACCCTCTCCCTGAACGTGCTCTCCCCGGATTTCAACATTCTCAATTGCCGCAACAACCGGATCCTGCAGGTGCTCCGTCAAGACCCCTGGGTCTCTGACGCTTATTCCAGCCTGTCGGACACTTCGATGGAGAGCGATTTCGTGCCGGACCCCTCGCGCATGTATGGGACGGGCATCACACCGGCGATGGTAGGAGACGACCTGCAGACCTACACGTCAGGTGTTCAGGCGTCCACCGTGGTGACAGGGGGTCTGAGCTACCCCATCCAGGTGCAGGCCGACCCGACAACCCTTTCGGGGGTGCAGTCTCTGATGAACCTCCCCATCTATTCCCCTGCGCTGCAGACGACCCTCCAGGTGGGCCAGCTTGGGACGTTTATGCTGAACCAGGCGCCCGTCACTGTGAACCGGTACAATCGCGAGTACGCGGGGAACCTGACCATCACCATGACGCCAAACGCCCCTCCCCCCCTCGTTGTCGTGGATAGCATAACGGCGGATCTCACAAAGGCAGGGCTGCTTGACGAAGGAATGACCATGACGGCGCCGGGCCACTTCAACCAAGTGGCCCTTGCTCGACAGCTTCTCACGACGGGCCCCCTGACTTTCCTTCTGGCGTTCTTCCTTGCCTATCTGGTCATGGCGGCACAGTTCAACTCATGGCGCTATCCGATCTATCTGCTTCTGCCGGTGCCCCTCGCCCTGACCGGCGCCCTCATTCTCGTCTATTTCGTGGGAGGCGGCCTGGACATCTTCGGAGTCATGGGCATGCTGATGCTGATCGGTCTCTCGGCGAAAAATGCCATCCTGTATCTCGATTTCGTCGTGCAGCGCATCGGCAAGATGCCGTTCGTCCAGGCGCTGACCGAGTCCGCGCAGCTGCGCTTCCGCCCGATCGTCATGACCACGATAACGGTCCTCGTCATCAGCTTCCCGCTGATCCTGGGAAGAGGCGAGGGCTCCGAGTTCGGCCACGTGATGGGAATCGTCATGCTGGGAGGAATCCTCCTTTCGGCTGTCCTCACGTTCTTCGTGGTGCCTGCAGCCTTCTACCTCTTTGAGCGCAAGCGGGTGGCCATGATGGAGGGGCAGCATGCGCTTGTTGAGGCAGACGGCGACGAACAACAGCAGCGGGTCGGCCCTGACGGGCACAAGCTGCCGGAAAGAACGCCCTCGGCCGGTTGAGAGCCCGTCGGATTCGCTCGCCGCGTATTGAGATCGGCGACACCTATCAAAGGCTTCAGGCCGTTCCCCTTTCTACCCGAGACAAAGACGCCCCATTTCCTTACGATAGTCGCGCGCATTGGCGCAACCGCAAGACCGGAAGCTCCTGAACATGAACATACGGAACGTCGATGCGACATTGAGAGACACATATTGCGTGGCATGACTGTTTGCCATGGCTTGTCTCTGATGTAGAGTGAAACTTGCTGAGACCTGGCGAAAGCAGATTGGTGCCCTTTCGAGCGTCGCAACGCGCAGCTTTCAGTCTCTCCGCGTCCGCAATTTCCGCCTCTTCTGGACCGGCCAGGTCATCTCGCTCACCAGCACAGGGATGCAGACCACCGCGCAGGCCTGGCTTGTGCTCAAGCTCACCGGAGATGCCACCACGACGACCTATCATGGGTTGGTGTGGGGACGGTGACGATGGGGAGAAGGAGGTGAACGACCGTGGGTGAGTTTTTCAGATTAGTTGTTGAAGCGTTCATCCCGACGGGTGTTGCCAGCATCATAGCGATTGCGCTGCTGCTCCTCGTTGGCGGCGGTGCCTTCGGCCTTGAGTGGCGTCGCCGTCAGGTCCTGCTCCGTGAGCAACAAGCTGCACAGGAGGAGCTACACACTACACTTTACAGCATCGCGGATGCTGTAATAGGTGCGGACGCGAGTGGACGAGTAAGGCGGATGAACCCGGCGGCGGAAAGGCTCACTGGATGGAGCGAATCAGACGCGACCGGCAAGGCACTGAAAGAAGTGTTTTGCATCGTCAATGAGGAAACCGGTCGACCCGTGGAAAGCCCTGTTCAGCGGGTTCTGCGCGAAGGAGCAGTCGTAGGCCTGGCTAATCACACACTACTCATTGCTCGTGATGGAACTGAGCGGCCCATTGCCGACAGCGGTGCTCCAATCCGTGATAAAGCGGGTGTAATGAAAGGGGTAGTCCTTGTCTTTCGAGACCAGAGCAGAGAACGCGCCGCTCAGAAGGCTCTGGAGCAAAGCGAGGAACGATACCGCTCGCTTGTTGAAAACCTTGAGATGGGGATTCTGTGCGTTGACCCGTCGGAATTGGTCACCTTTGCAAACCCAGCGACCCAGAAGATCTTCGGAGTGGGGAAGGGTAGCCTTGTGGGCCGCAATTTGAAGGAGTTTCTTAGCGAGGAGGAGTATTTCCGCGTGCGCTTGCAAACAGCACGGCGCCAAGCGGGAGAAAGAGATACTTACGAACTGAGCATCACGCGTGCCGACGGAGAGCTTCGGCGCGTTCACGTGACCGCAGTACCTCAGTGTGACGAGCAGGGGGAGTTTGTGGGCACTTTCGGCACTGTGCAGGACATCACTGAAAATGCGCTCCTCAGGCAGCGTGTCGAAGATGAGAGAAGGCTGCTTCTGACCCTGATCGAGAATCTGCCAGACGGTGTCTATATGAAAGACAGCGAGGGCAGGTTCATTATGGCAAACCATACGGTAGCCCAAATGATGGGTGCTCTGTCCTGGAAAGATTTGATCGGGAAAACCGACCATGACTTCTACCCCAAGGAGTTAGCGGACACATATCGCGCAGATGAGCAGGCGGTCATCAGAGAAGGCTGCAGAATCGTGAACAGAGAGGAGCCCCGCGGTACTGGAGAAGCGCGCCAGAGCATTCTTACGACGAAAGTCCCGCTCACAGACACCGCAGGGCATGTCACGCGTCTTGTGGGCATAAGCCGCGATATCAGCGAGCTGAGAAAAGCCCAGGAAGCGCTGGAAAGCGAGCACACCTTCCTTTCCACTCTGATGGATAACATCCCTGATTACATATACTTCAAGGATCTTCAAAGCCGTTTCATACTGAACAACAAGGCTCACGCGAAGCTATTCCAGTGCAGTGATCCGCGAGAACTGGTCGGGAAGACGGATTTTGACTTTTTCACTGGCGAGCACGCGCAGAAAGCCTACAACGATGAGCAGAATATCATTCAAACGGGAAAACCGATCATCGACGCGGTGGAGAGAGAAACCTGGTCCGGGCATGCTGATTCTTGGGTATCAACGACCAAGATGCCCCTTCGGGACTCCACGGGAACCATCATCGGAACCTTCGGTATTTCGCGCGATATTTCAGAACGCAAAAGCACCGAGGATGCTCTGGCGCGAAGTGAAGAGCACTTTCGTTCTCTATTCACAAACGCTCCGTTTGGAACCTTTGAGTCAACGCTCGATGGGAAACTGCTGAGGGCGAATCCTGCCTTGGCCAAGATCATGGGCTACGGATCTCCCGAAGAGCTTATGCAGGCGGTGAACCAGAAAAACATCGCCGAGGTGCTCTACGAAGAGCAGCGCGATCGAGAAGCGGTAATGGAGCAAGTCACTCGCGCTGAGGGGCAGTGGCGAGTATTCTCCAACCATTTTCGCAAAAAGAACGGCCAGACCGGTGATGCGAACTTAAGCTTGCGCTTGCTTGGTAAAGTCGAAGGAACACGCGGAGAGCGGTTGGAGGGTTTTGTCGAGGATATCAGCGAGCGTGTGCGTGCAGAGCAGGAACAGAAGAAGCTTCAGGACCAGCTTCAGCAGTCGCAGAAAATGGAAGCCATTGGGAGGCTTGCGGGGGGAATTGCCCATGACTTCAACAACATTCTCACTGTGATCAACGGGTTTAGCGAGATGGCGCTGGCGCGAAACGCGATTGACCAGGACCTCGAGCACGATCTGCGCGAGATCAAACACGCCACGCGGCGTGCCGGGACGCTGACTTCGCAACTTTTGGCCTTCAGCCGCAAACAGATGCTGCAGCCACGTATCCTTGACCTTGGCGAGCTCGTCCAAGAGATGGAGGAAATGCTCAAGCGTCTCTTGGGTGAGGATGTCTACGTTCACGTCCATCGACCCGCTGACCTCTGGAGTGTGCAAGCGGACGCGGGACAGATTGAACAGGTTGTGATGAATCTTTCGGTGAACGCTCGAGACGCCATGCCAGATGGAGGGGTGCTCTCGATTGAGATTTCAAACGTGGTCTTGGCTGAAGACTACACACACGAGCATGTTGAGGTGAAGAAAGGCGAGTATGTGCTTCTGGCAGTCAGCGACACAGGGCACGGAATGGATGCAGATACCCAGAGGCAGATATTCGAGCCTTTCTTCACTACCAAGGAAAAGGGCAAGGGAACGGGACTGGGCCTTTCCACAGTGTACGGTATCGTCAAGCAAAGTGAAGGCTACATCTTCTGCTATAGCGAAGTTGGCAAAGGCACGACGTTCAAGATTTACCTTCCGCGTGCAGAAGGCCAGCCGCAGAAGCTGCCTCGATCTGAGGAGCCTCGTGTACGGCCCCTTCGGGGAACCGAGGCGATCCTGCTTGTCGAAGACGATGAGGCGGTCCGCAACCTCACGGAGTCGATCCTGGAGTCGGCGGGCTACTCTATTTCTTCAGCAGCTACCGGCGAGGAGGCTCTCCAGAAGCTTTCATCGATGAGCGGTGCCCTGGACCTTCTCATTACCGACGTGGTCATGCCAGGTATGGATGGCAAAGAGCTGGGGCTGCGGGTCAAGGAGCGATTCCCTGACGCAGAAGTGCTTTTTATCTCGGGATACACCGAGGACGCGATCGTACACAACGGGGTGCTGGAAGAGGGGGTGGAATTACTTCAGAAGCCATTCGATGGGACAACACTGCTTCAAAGGGTAAGGGCAATACTGGATAGACCTGGATATTGAAAGGCGCCGGAGGAGAGAAAAACTTTGGCCCGAGGCCGCTATCTCAACGAGAATGCGTCAACCGACAGAGCCTTCGCATCTGTCGGCCGCCCATCAGGCCAGGAAGAGAAGGAAGACTCCCGCGACCGCGACAGCGGAACCGAGAATTTCGCGCAGAGTGACTCTTTCCTTGAAGAAGATAGCCGAGGGGGCGATGATGAGCACAGGCACGATCGACATGATGGCCGAGGCGACGCCTGTGTTGCCCGACTGGACGGCCAGGAGACTCAGCGACACGCCCAGGAAGGGCCCGAAGAAAGCTCCGGTACCGAGACTGGCCACCGCTTTCATGTCTTTGAGCCCCTTGACTACGCCTCGCCAGGAGCCCGACGCCGTAATGACCAGGGCGAAGCCCAGGAGGCCCGCGATTACCCGGATCTGGGTGCCCGCGAAGGGATTCATCGAGGCGATGCCCGCGCCTCCGCCGGATGGGTTGGTAGTGGCGCCCAACTTGGCGAGGATGAGGCCACCCGCCTGTCCTATAGCCCCGCCCACCGCCAGGAGGGCGCCTCGCAGGCGGAGCGAAGACCGAAAGCCCGCAGCCCTTCGGACCCCCTCCTCATCCGCCTTTTTGGATAGCACAACAATCGTGATCCCCAAAAGCGTGAGAGCCATGCCGCCCAGACCCAGGAGGCTCAGCCTTTCGCCGAAGGCGGCCAGGCCCAGAAGGGCAGTGAATATCGGAGCGGTGGCGTACACGAGCATGGAGAGTCTCGCTCCCATGTCGATAAAAGCTTGAAAGAGGAGGAGGTCGCCGATCACGAAGCCGACGAGACCGGAGGCTCCGAGCCATGCCCAGGAGGCGATGGGCGCGTCGATGGGGAAAAAGCGTCCGCGGACGAGGAGGCCATAGATTCCGAGAAAGAGGCATCCCAAGGCCAGGCGCAGGAGATTGAGGACCAAGGCCCCGATTCTTTTGCCCGCGTACTCGAAGGCGATTGCGGTGACAGTCCAAGCTAAAGCGGTTCCCAGAGCGGCGAGGGCTCCGACGTTGAGCGGCATTGGTTCTTCTAGAAAATAGAGCTCGTTCTGCCGATGGCCACGCGTTCTCCCCTCATGACCCCAGTGGCCACAAGCTCGAAGATGTCCTCCATGACCTGCTTGGCTTCCTTCCGTGCAAGCCCGTTTTTCTCCGCGACGTATTCAACCAGGGAAGCCAGGTGAGCTTTTCTGGCACCTTCTTCACGGCTGGTGTCTTTGCCACTGCTACCTCCTACACACGGCGTATCGTGCAGCCTACGGCCGTAATCGTCGCCTTCGCGCTGTTCGCTATGCACGACAAACCCACAGAGTATTAAGAAGAAATAGATAGATAATGTCCATTCGCCCTGAGGCTTGCGCCACCAGGCGCGCCGATGGGCCTTCCGTTTTGACCAGGTGAAAGTGTACGGCAGGCTCCGCGCGGATCGATCCTAGGCCCACGACGCCCGTGGGTTTGGCCTGTTTCCCCCGCACATGATGTTCGGGTCACTTTGGGTCCCTGATATAATGCCTTTGGGAAGAACAATATGAGAAAGCGAATAGTCGTCGCCGTAGTCCTTGCGGTCCTCTTGACGGCTTGGACGCATGCACAGACGACAGACTTCTTCGAGCTGGTAAAGACCGGCACTCCTCAGAGTATACTGGCCGCTATCAACCAAGGCGCGGACGCGAAGGCTCGAGACATGAACGGCGTCACCCCACTGATGTACGCCGCTGAGTACAACCAGCACCCCGATGTGATCACCACGCTCCTGGATGCTGGCGCGGCCATCAATTCTCGGGCCAAGGCCGGCACGACCCCGTTGATGTGGGCCGCCATCTCCAATCCGAATCCCGACGTCATCACCGTGCTTCTGAAAGCTGGAGCGGACGTGAAGGCCCGGGACATGAACGGCATGACCCCGCTGATGTGGGCCGCCATCTCCAATCTGAATCCCGAGGTGATCACCACGCTCCTGAAGGCCGGCGCGGATGCAAAGGCAAGAGACAAAACGGGAATGACAGCCTTTGATTACGCGCAAGTTAATGAAAAGCTGAAAGGTAGCGACGCTTATCGACGGCTTCAGGAGGCGTCAAAGTAATCGACAAGGGTCTGAGTGGGCGTGGTATTACATGACAGGCTCTTCGCGCGGTCGCCCGTCATGCAAAAGGTTCGGAGGTGTCGCCGAATCCCGTGCAAGATCTCAGCGGAGGCCCTGGACGATCACTTCAATTCCGAGAAAGAAGGTCCACTGCACGCATTCCTGCGACACCGCAGCGAAGTCGAGGCGAAGGCGAGGGAGCTGATAGCGCGGCAGAAGTTTTCCCCGTGCATGGCGTTTGCGCCCCTGGTATAATGCCTTGGAGAGAACAATGTGAGAGGGCGAATGGTCGTCGCCGTAGTTCTTGAGGTCCTCTTGACGGCTTCGATGTATGCGCAGGCGACAAACTTCTTCGAGCTGGCAAAGACTGGAACACCACAAGCTGTACAAACCGCCATCAACCAAGGCGCGGACATCAACGCTCGGAACAACTACGGCCGGACACCACTGATGCATGCGGCCACCTCCAACCGAAATCCTGAGGTCATCAGCACGCTCCTAAAGGCAGGGGCCAATGTCAACGCACGGGACAACTACGGCTGGACAGCGCTGATGTTGGCGGCTTCGGGGAATCAGAATCCCGGAGTGATTTTCGCTCTTGTGCAGGCGGGAGCCGATTTCGAAGCTCGAGACAGATATGGCCTGACCCCGCTTACGTTGGCGGCCTGGGGCAACCAGAATCCAGGTGTGATTTTCGCTCTTGTTCAAGCGGGAGCAGATCTCAATGCACGAGATAGATATGGCCTAACTGCGCTGATGTTTGCCGCCCGGTACAACCAGAATCCCGAGGTGATCATGACTCTGTTGAAAGCTGGCGCAGACGCGAAAGAGAAAGACAACGAAGGAAAGACAGCTTTCGATTACGCTCAGAAGAACGCAAGTCTTAATGGCACAGACGCCTATCAAAGGCTTCAGGAAGCGTCGCAGTAAGCAAAGGTGGCCGTTCCGAGGAGTGCAATCATACGGCGGGCTCGTTGCGTGTTCGCAAGTGCCGCTACCAGCGTCTGTTTGGGACGAAAGGCGTCCAGGGGCGCCTCAAATACCCTTTCCGCTGAGGGACGAGGCCCGCCACATCCGTCGTTTAACCTCAAAGCCTTACTTAGAGTTCGCGAGAAAATAACTGGAACATGTTTGATGTGTGTGCTATATTCCGGGTGTGACACGACTCCAGATGATCCGCAGGAAGTATAGGACCCTGAAGGCGTCGCTCAACGAACGCGGCCGCCGGATTTGGGCTGTCACGGAAGCTCAATCGCTGGGATATGGAGGCGCCTCGCTGGTCGCTCGGGCCACTGGTATCTCGCGGAGTACGATTATCCGAGGGTCACAGGAGATCCGAGAGAAGACGAGCGCCGATAGGGGTCGTGTCCGGCGGACTGGTGGCGGGCGCAAGAAAGCCACCGCGATCGACGCGAAGTTGCGAGCTGCCTTGGAGCGACTGGTGGACCCGGTGAGCCGGGGGATCCAGAGTCCGCACTAAGGTGGACATGCAAGAGCACGCGGCGCTTGGCCAGCGAATTGACGGCGCAGGGTCATGCAGGTAGTGAATGGCTGGTGCGACAGCTGCTCTATGAGTTGCACTACAGCCTCCAGGCAAACCGCAAGACCAAGGAGGGAGGCCGACATCCGGATCGGGACGCACAGTTTCGGCACATCAACGCTGGGGTGAGCCGGCAGGTGGGACTCCGGCAACCGGCGATCTCGGTGGACGCGAAGAAAAAGGAATTGGTGGGGAACTTCAAGAACGGTGGGCGAGAGTGGCGTCCTCGGGGGAGTCCGCACCAGGTCAAAGTCCACGATTTCATCGACAAGACCAAGGGGAAGGTCATTCCCTACGGCGTGTATGATCTACGGCTGAATCGAGGCTGGGTGTCGGTGGGGATCGACCACGAGACGGCATCCTTCGCGGTGAACACAATCTTGCACTGGTGGAGGAAGATGGGATCAAGGGAGTATCCGCGGGCCAGATCACTGTTGATCGTCGCCGACAGCGGTGGGAGCAACGGCAATCGAGTCCGGCTGTGGAAGTGGGAGCTCCAGCGGCTTGCCGATGTAACGGGCCTGATCGTTCGCGTCTGTCATCTGCCCCCGGGGACGAGCAAGTGGAACAAAATCGAACACCGACTGTTCTCGTTCATCAGCCGCAATTGGCGGGGCCAGCCACTACTAACGCACGCGATGATCGTGGAACTGATTGCGAACACGCGAACCTCTACTGGCCTGAGTGTACGATGTATTCTGGATACCAAGCGCTATCCCAAGAAGATTCAGGTCAGCGACGAACAGCTCGCCGCCGTCCGTTTGAAACCCGATGATTTCCACGGGGAGTGGAACTACTCAATCCTGCCTCATCCCAAATGAGATGATGCAGTTATTTTCTCGCGAAGACTTAGTCGCAACGAATTTCCTACTCGCCCATGCGATAAGGACTCATCACGCAAACGTCTCGCGGAGCAGTTTCAGCAGACGGTCCCAGTGCTGCTCGGCCGCATCACGATCGTAGACGGGCAGGTCGGGCATGGTGAAGCCATGGGAAACGCCCGCATAGTTTTCAATCATGTACGGTGCTTTCGCCTCTTCGAGGGCGGCGGTGAGCCGTTTCGTCACGTCAGGCGTGTGGTTCCGATCTACCTCTGCGACGGCGAGGTAGATCCGTGCGCGCGCCTTCTTCGCGATCACTTCGGGCGCCTCCGGCGACGTCAAAAAGCGGCCGCCGTGGAAGGACGCCGCGGCTGCAATGTGATCGGGAAAGCTACACGCGGCAAGGATCGCGATGCCGCCGCCCATGCAGTACCCGGTACACGCGACCCTGTGTGCGTCCTTGACTTCTGGTCTGCCCGCGAGGAACTCCAAAAACGTCTCGGTGTCGCGCATCGCGCTCTCATCGGTCACCGCGCTCACGATCTTCATCAGGCGTTCCATCTCGGCACCGCCGGAGAACACCGTCCTCACATCAAATGGCACGAACTCACCCGAACGCCAGAACATGTTTGGCAAGAGTACGTAGTAGCCATTCGACGCGAGCCGGTCGGCCATCTCGAAGAGTGTTGGGCGCCAGCCGAGACCGTCCATGAAGAAGAGCACCGCGGGCCAGGAACCAGCGCCGGCCGGATGGGAGATGTATGCGTCGGCCACGCCGTCCTTCGTTCGAATCTCGATCTTGGTTCCGTTCACCGCTCTAATTTCCGTACAACACTGTGATCGGTGCAATTCCGGTGGTAATCGTGAGCTCGATTTGCAGCCCGAAGTTGACAGCTCCAGCAATTCTGTAGCCGGCTACTGGTTGAACGGCAGATGAGTGGGCCTGCCTAACCCATATGGCTCGTCGTACACCTCCGAGGTCGAGTCGCTGGTGATCGTCGGCTCCGATGTCTACGCCGGCGGCGCCTGCGTTAACAGCTCCGGCGCGCTGGTAGCTGGCTACTGGAAAGATGGGAATTGGGTCGGTCTTACCAACCCTGACGACTCGTCCGAGGCGTTTGTCTACGAACTGGCCATCGTAGGTCAATAACGCTGAACCCGGAGGGTCCTGGGGAGAGCTGTGACCGCGTACCCAGTTATCACTAATGAGCGGAGGCCGTGCCGCTTGGAGTATTTGAGTATCTTGTCGAATGTGACCAATCGGGCAAGACGGTCACGGTGTTTGGCAACACAGGGGACCTTTGCTATTTTGATCACATGAGTGCAGAACACGAATACACTTCCCGGCTGGTCTGGGAAGGCAATCTCGGCGATGGCACTGCCCACTATCAGGGGTACAGCCGGGCAATGGCGGATTCAAATTGAGGGCAAGCCCGATTTCCTCGGAACGGCCGATCCTGCGTATCGCGGAGAATGGGACAAGCACAACCCCGAGGATCTGCTGGTCATGTCCCTCAGCTCCTGTCATATGCTCACCTACCTTGCACTCTGCGCCCGAAGCGAAATCTCTGTCCTAAGCTACACGGATGATGCATCGGGAGTGATGAAGGTGACCCCCGACGGCGGCGGCAGGTTCGAGTCTGTGACGCTCCGCCCAAAAGTCGAGATTGCAGGTGAGGGCAAGAAAGCTCTGGCGATGGAGTTGCACGAGAAGGCTCACACCCTCTGTTTCATTGCGAGTTCCGTGAGCTTCCCAGTTCGTCATACCGCGGTGGTGACGGTAAGAACGTGAGCCGTCTATGCAGGATCGGACTATTCGGCTCGCCAACAAGCCCGGGGCGTTGGCGGAAATGGGCGAAGCCCTAGGACGAGCGGGCGTGAGCATCGAGGGCGGGGGTGGCTTCACCGTTGGCGAAGCAGGAATCATGCACTTCCTTTTCGAGGATGGTAACGCCGCTATGGCGGCCCTTATGGCAGCGAGGATCGAGGTGCTCGAAGTTCGTGATGTGCTCGTCCAACGACTCCGCCAGGACACCCCAGGGCAGCTCGGTATGATCGCGCGGCAGATGGCGGATGCAGGGGTGAACATTGAGGTCGTCTACAGTGATCATGCCAATCAGCTCATTCTCGTCGTTGACAACCCTGAGAAGGGTAGAAATGTATCGGAGGCGTGGGAGGCTGAGCGAAGGAGGACGACGGAAGGCGGCCGCTCCGGCGGCAACCCCGTCCCTCGTTGACGGCCCGTGGACGCGGGTACTGCGTCATGTGTCCCTTGCACTGTCTATAATGGGATTCTTGTCTACTTGGCAGTCTCTCGCTTCGCGAGCATAGAGACACTGGCAAGCAAGAACCAGATCAACATCACTGCCTGACCGACAAAGGGCGCATATCCGGACGCGGTGTAGAAGCGGGTGATGTCTGTTCCTCCCAACACCGAAGGAGCAGCCGCCAGGTTGACAACCGCAGCGCCGTAGGCGACCCAACCTGTCCACCTGTGGAGCACACCGGTAGCCAGGGTGGCGTACCCGACGGAGGCCAATAAAAGCGCCGTCAAGATGAGCCCAATTGCACCATACATAGGGAAGCTGCCTTCATTGAGTGCTCTCACAGCAGTGGGATCAGCTTTGACCCAGGTGTCCAAGGCAGCACCGGCCTGGAAACCGTCACCAACAAGCTCCACGGCGATGACGACAATGCCGACTCCAAAGACCAGAGAGCCAATCCACTCGTAGTCCTGTTGCGCCTGCCTGATCAGGTGGCGCAAGCCGGCCAGGAAGACCAGGAAACCGACCATGATGAGCGGATCGGCGAGCGATGCGCGGATAAGGATGAATGCGTTGGTCTTTGAGACCAAGGCGGTGAACTGTGCAGCGTCCTGTAGCCGTGCTCCTGGCCCGACACCCACGAAGTAAAGCGGGAGGGCGACCAAGAACACGACAAACCCAGCCAACCCAAACGCGCCGGCCCATCGTCGTACCTTCAGGTCGTTCATAGACACTCCTTTTGATCGGGAAGAGCCATGTTTTACTATGGGCGCCGCCGAACAACCATCCCTCCGATGAAAGCTGATTTGCAGGAGCCGCCGTCACACACTGCCCATAAGGGCGAATGTGTCTACTGTCCGCAAACCACGGCTACGCTCTTCCAGCATTCTTCAGCAATTGCAATAATGCCAGCGGAAACCAGTCTATACTCATCCGGGGGGCGACAACCATGGACAGCACAACTCAGAAACCGCTCGGTGATACGGCTTTGATAACCCCTCTGGCATCTTTGCACTGGGTGGGATCGTACTCGTGTTCTGAGGCCTCGCGTTCCTGTTCGCGCTTCTTGGTCACCTGTTCCTCACAATTCTCGGAGGCGTTCTCGGTCTTTTTCCGCTTGCAACGCTCCTGAGCTAAATCTATTCGACACGAAGGGGCAAGTTCCTGGTCTGGAGCTGCTTGACGCTCTTCACCTTCGGGGCGACGAACAGGTGCTGGATGTGGGGTGCGGTCGCGGCGCTGTCTTGAGCCTGGCTACGAAACGGCTGCAACGAGGGCGCGCTTTCGGGCTTGACCTGTGGAGCACTGTCGACCAATCAGGCAATAGCCCCGAAGCAACGCTGCGAAATCTTGAGATCGAGGGCGTGACGGAAAGATGCAAGGTGGAGACGGGGAACATAATGGCGATGCCGTTTCCCGACGCCATGTTCGATTTGGTCGTCTCAAGCCTCGCGATCCACAACATCAAGGGTGAAGCGGGGCGGTTCAGGGCACTAGATGAAACGGTCCGGGTCCTCAAGCCTGCGGGCAAGCTTATTATAGTTGACCTGCATCCGATGGTCGGGGCTTACGCGCTACATCTGCGCGGGCGGGGAATGAAGGTCGTGAAGGACCGCCCTATGGATTGGCGTTGTTGGTTTGGGGTGCCCTGGGCAGTGCGCCTCGTCATGGCGGAGAAGCCATAAGCTTCGGGCAATCCCGCTGAAAGTCCGAACCACGCGGATTCGCTTGGCTGTCGCCTGGCGACGGTTCGAGGTTCCCTCGCGCTGCCGGTAACGTTGCCTTCTGTCGACTACGCCGAACTTTTCGGCTCTGCGGAAGCCCAACTCTTTCATCGATTAGGAATTGCGGGCGAGCAAGGATGCGCTGTTCTGGCTACGCCTGTGGTACCTCTCCAACAGGCTACGGAGAAGTGTGCGCCTGAGGGAGTGGATGTTGGCAGTGAAGCCTTCGACGGTGACGGTCGCTCCGCTTGCAAGGTATGCCTTGAGTGCTGTGCGGTAGGCGGCAGTGGTGAGTTCCCCCGTGCCTTTCGCTGCAAGGAGAGGGGCGGCCGGGTCGGGACGTCTTGCGAGCGTGGGTGAGCATTTCGAGGCTACAATGTCACATAAGTGGTACTCCCCAGATCCGATTACGTTTTTTTGCTTTTCTAATGTTGACTATATTAGTCAGTAATTATTACATTCGCCTTAAACTTGTGCCATAGCTGTCGAAGGTCTGCATGCGAGCTCACACTATTCATGATCGGAGGGAAAGGGAATGTTTCGAAAACTGATGGGCAGAACGCTACTGATACTGAGTCTTGTTCCTTTCTCTCTGCCGGTATACGCAGACAGCGGAAGTTACAACCTATCATTTAACAGTGGCAGCCATCTATGGCTGGACGGAAATTCAACACTGCATAAGTTCGAAAGCGTAACGTCCACCTTCACTCTGAAAACCAACACATTTGCTGCGGACTCGCCCACTATACCGGACATCGATACGTTGATTGCTCTGATCTCCGGGAATTTTATCTTCGATGTTCCGGTTCAATCACTCAAAAATCCTGGAGAAGGTTCGAGCTTTGACAACAATCTCTGGGCCGACCTAAAATACAAGCAGAATCCAGACATCGTTTTTTCGCTGACCAGCGCCAAGGCGATTCCCGATCCTTCGATGGCCGGCCGTTACGACATCTCTGCTCAAGGTAGCCTTACAGTTGCAGGAAAGGAAAATCCTGCAAGCGTCTCTGCTATTTTCGATATTAATGACAACACCTTAAGAATTACAGGGACAGCAGATTTTCTCATGACCGATTTCGGCATAAAGCCGCCGACGGTATTTTTCATTATAAAAACGGATGACAAAATAACTGTTCGATGGGATTTATCGCTCTCAGCAAAACCAAGTTCTTCGTCTGTGGGAGAGCCAAGTTCCACTACATCTGTGGGAGAACCAAGTTCCACTACATCTGTGGGAGAACCAAGTTCCACTACGTCTGGGGGACAACACAGGTGAACCAAGTTCCACTACGTCCGGGAGACACGTCTGGGGGAGGTGAACAATGAAAGACTTGATGAAATGGGCGAGCATGGCGATGGTCCTTTTGGGCCTCGTGTCCGTAACTCAAGCCTATGCGCTGCCGGTAGTGAACACCGATAATCTTCAATTATCAGTCGGAGGCCTGATCCAAGCCATGGGCGAAACGGAATATGTGTCCGATGACACCGTCGGCAATCAAACCAGGCTTTACTTATGGAACGTCGCAGATCAACTGTACATAAGCGGAGCCTATAGCGGTTTCGACTGGCGGCTAGCGACTACCTACGGCGGGACGACCAACGCAGCCAGCGCGAGCAATCTTAATGGCATATTGGATCTGACGGACGCTTATGTGGATGTTCCCCTGATAGGAAATGCAATGTATCTCAAAGTGGGGCAGTTCAAAGACCCGACCAACCTGGAAAGCGCGACTGATAATTCGTACATGCTTTTCACGGAAAAGTCACCCAATTTCAACCTCTTTTTTAACTCGGGCTATGAAATGGGCCTTGTCCTGGTTGATCACTTTGGCAATTTTGATTCCGCCCTCGGCCTCGTTCAGGGCGCTCCAAACCTTCCCCAGCGATATCTTCCGGAACAGCTCTATCTGCCGCTGCCAATGTTTTTAAGGGTCGGCTACTCGAATGGCATTTCAGACGACCCGTTCCATCAGAGGCAAACTGCATTTACGAAAGTCGACGACCTGCAATACGCTATTCACCTCAACGGTTTCGTCGCTGCCAACAGCAACGCCGGCCATGGGACTCTCTTCAGCGAGATGGGAAGCGGACTTGGGGCCTTTCTCTACAACCAGGATTATAACGGGAACGTTCTTCTTTCATCGGTTTTCAACCCATATATGGGTTTCGCGGGGAGCGGGCAACCTGTGAGCGGCTTGTATTATCAGGTGGACCTCGACTTCCAGGTGCGAGCCCCTCTGAGTATCGGAAAGATTTTTACCCTTAGCGGGCAGGCCGCAATGGGACACTTCGGCACGACCGTTCAGAGCGGCGATACCGGCACCGTCCTTGGCGTAGCCGCGGTAGCGGGAAACTCGTACGCGTTGAATATCTACGGCGCCGAGCTGACAGCTTCGCTGCAAGACCCGACCTGGACTTTCGCGGTACGCCTGGCGATGGTCATCCCCGATTCGGGGTTCCAAGGTGCTTGGAAGAATGTGACTGTGGGGGGTGTCACCACCTCGACGTATGCCCAGATCTTCTCTAACATAAATCCGATCTGGGAAGTCACCCCATCGGTTTCCTATAGCCTCAACAGTTATTGCAAACTGATTGCAGAAGTCATGCTCATGTTCAATGAGCCAGAGTCGGTTGATTCCGACGGCAACTATGTCATCTCGGAAATGCCTGGCCTTGCCAGCACGAGCGGCACCTATGCAGGCTCGAACATTTCGGCGCACTTCGTTCCGATCGGCCGGCTGATGTTGCAGCTTTCCTTGTAGCCTCAACGCTGTGACCGCCCTGATCGCGAATGAGGGGTTAGGGATCGTCCCCGGAGTTCGGACCTCTCCATCCGATACGGCAATTGCAACCGTAATGGTCGCGGCGTAGGTGCTGAAACCCCAGCGGAGGAGTGCGGAATGGCTAGTGCAAAAGAGCGCAATTAAGATGATAGGAAATAGCAGCATCGAACGGGTTTACGAGCCGATTCTGAGTGACCTGTCGCGCGTTCAGCGCAATATTCGCAGAGAAATCCAAACCACGAATCGCGTTGTCAATAAAATCGTCGACTACATCTTCAGAGCAAAAGGTAAGCTACTTCGTCCGGCAATGGCGCTTCTCTCCGCCGGCGCCGTGAGCAATCACGATGACGAGGAGACTCACGAAACTCTCATTCAACTTGCTACCGTGGTAGAGCTCGTCCACAACGCCAGCCTGGTTCATGACGATATTCTTGACGGCAGCGCGCTCAGACGCCAACTCCCGACGCTCAACACCGTTTACACGAATCACATCGCTCTGCTTGCCGGAGACGCGCTTTTTTCGAAAGCCTTTTACCTCATGGCTCACTACCTGCCAAAGGAGGTGATCGAGCCGATAGCCCTCGCAACCGAAGGGATGTGTCATGGGGAGCTCATCAACTTGATGCATTCTGGGGAGAGGGTCGATTTCGACACCTACGTGACGTTGGTACGATTGAAGACCGCATCCTTGATGTCGGTATCGTCACGGACCGGAGCGATGGTGGCGGGAGGCGATCCTGACTCGGTCCGCGCGATGACGGAATACGGGATGAATGTAGGGGTAGCCTATCAACTCGTCGACGACTACGTGGACGATGAGGTCGAGGAGGTGGATGGGTTTACCCTCGACCTCGCAACCGAGGTTGCAGGGCGTGCGCGGGATGCGCTCACGAATATTCCGGATTCGGTGTACAAGGAAAAGATGCTTTTATTCCTGGACCTCGTGCTTGAAATGGCTTCTCGGAAGGACATGTCCGTGACAGTGAAACTGCCGTAGCCTCAACCCGCCAGACTTCCCCTTGTGCTACCTCTACCACACGGGGGAGCTGGACTTTTCCGACGAGACCTGCGTAACCTTGGCAGTCGGCATGCGTTCTTTTCCGACGGATGACCTACTAAGGAGTGAGTCGGAGGGTATAATGCGGGCAATGACCATTGCCTCCTACGGTGGGCCGGAGGTGTTCAAGCTGGCAAGCGACTTCCCTGATCCCGTTCCATCGGCTGTGTCCGGCAAGGAGGAAGTCCTTGTGCGGGTCGCCGCGACCGGCGTCAATCGGATGGACATCCTGGTGAGGAACGGGTATCCGGGCCTCGAAACACCGTTGCCGCACATCTGCGGCGCGGATATCGTCGGAACGCTTTTAGAAAGCGGCGAACGTGTCGTTGTATACCCCCTCCTCTCGTGCGGCAACTGCTCCGCCTGCAGGGCCGGGCACACCAACCTCTGTCTTGCCTGGCGAAGCATCGGACTGCACGTAAAGGGCGGATACGCGGAGTTTGTCGCGGTGCCGAAGGAGAATGTATTTCCGCTTCCCGATTCGGTTACCTTCGAAGAGGCTGTTTCTCTTCCGGTCGCCGGGCTCACAGCATATCACGCGCTCCGGACGGTTGGATCTATCGGGCGTGGCGACGCGGTTTTCATCTGGGGCGGCGGCGGAATCCTCGGATCGATGGCTTTGCAGATCGCCCGGGACGCGGGAGCGCGCACAATAGCCGCTGCGGGATCGGACGATCGGCTCGCCGCGCTTCGCGCCCTAGGCGCAGATGTCGTGGTCGACAGACGGACAGACGATGTTCTTGCGCGGGTAGCGAACGAAACAGACGGCGGCGTTGACATTGTGCTAGATTCAATTGGGGGCGCCACCTTCGAACGGAGCCTTGCCATGCTCACCAACGGCGGGCGGCTGCTCGCGTGCGGGATTCTGGGCGGAAGGAGCGCCGAAATCAACATCCACCTCACCTACTATCACCATCGGAGCGTCCAGGGCCTCTTTCTCGGAACGAAAGCCGACATGGCGGCGGTCATCCGGCTGGTCGCGGAGCGGCGTGTGGTTCCGCTCATCGACAGCGTGATGCCGATCTCGGAGGCGGCCGACGCGCACAGGAAACTCGAAGCGGGGCTGCACAGAGGGAAGATCGTTCTGGCGCTATGACCGACCGGAGGGCTGTTTCGCAGAAGGAATCCCGTCCCCGCCTGGCGGCGCTCGCAGCATCGCTTGTCGTGGCGATTGTACTCTGGTATATCGTCTTTGATTTTCCCAAGGGCATCTTCTGGGCCAAGATGGCAGTGGCAACACCGATTCTTGCGGCAATTTCCCTCACGCAGATGGTGCCGCGGCGCAAAGACTTCTGCGCTTTCCGCCCGCGCCACCTGCTCATCGGCATAGGCTCGGCTGCCTTCCTCTACGGCATCTTCTACGCCGGCAACATGCTGCTGCCGCTCCTCGTACCGGAATCGCACCGCATGGTGGCTTCCGTTTACGCGACCGGACGCGCTCTTCCACACTGGGCCGTTGCGCTGCTGCTTCTCTTCGTCACGAGTCCGGCAGAGGAGATCTACTGGCACCGCTTCGTCCAGCGCACGCTCGGCGAGCGCTACGGCCGCTTGCCGGCCTTCTTTGCGACGGCAGGTTTCTACACACTCGTGCACGTCGTGACGTTGAACCCGGCGCTCATCATCGCTGCCTTCGCGGCAGGCGCAACGTGGGGATTCGTCTACTATCGTGAGGGCAGCATCGCGCCTACCGTCATATCGCACGTGCTCTGGGCGACCACGATTTTTGTGTTGCTCCCCGTCGGAACCTAGCATCTCGAGGCAGGTGGAGCAATCAAGGAGAATGAATTGAAAGATATTGACACACTTTATCGATCGACCGATGTGCACGACATGTTTTCCCGCGTGGTGCGGACCTACGATCTTCTCAACCACCTCTTCAGCTTCACTATAGATCGGGCATGGAGGACGCGCTTGGTGCGCATGGCGAATCTGGCTCCTGGAAGCCGCGTAGCGGACATCGCAACCGGCACCGCCGACCTTGCAATAGCGTTTGCACGGGCCTGCCGGGACTGTAGGGTGAGCGGCGTCGACTTCGTAGGCGAGATGCTTGCGCGCGGGCACGAAAAAGTGGCGCGAGCCGGACTTTCGGATCGCATCGAGCTCGTCCTCGGTGACGCCCTTTCGCTGCCGTGGGCGGACGCGAGCTTCGACGCCGCTTCCATCGCGTTCGGACTGCGTAATCTGAACGATTTCGAAGGCGGCATCAGAGAGATGGCGCGGGTGGTGCGGCCGGGGGGAAAGATTATGATCCTCGAGTTTTCTCCCCCGCCTCGCACCTTGTTCGGACGCGCGTACCGGTGGTATCTGAAGCACGTGATGCCGGCGCTTGGAGGCAGGATCTCGGGGTGGAAGCCCACCTACGCCTACCTCTACTCGTCCATCAACGCGTTCCTCGACCAGGAGGCGCTCGCGAAGCTCATGACGTCAGTCGGGCTCGGTCGGATAGAGATCGTTCGACTTTCCGGAGGCATCGCCTATATCCATGCCGGCATCAAAGCGAGAGATTGAGTGGCACCCATCGGTTGAGCACGAACGAGGCGACAAGCAGCAGACTGTAGACGATCTCGACCTGTGCGGTCATGGGATCGGCGTTCGGAGGGATCCGATCGATGGTCCAGAAGAGCCGGACGAGCGCGATGACGCGCGGAAGGGTCACATAAACGGCGACGGCCCACACCGGCATCACCCCGAGCAAGATATCGAGGAGCGTCCCGCCGTAGACAACTGCCGCGAGAGAGGCAAAGAAAAGAACCGCCCTCCGGCGGCCGAGCATGCTCGCGACGGTTCTGCCGAGCGTCTTGCGGTCGGTATCGATATCCTTGAGGTTGTTGGCCGAAAGGATGAGCGACCACCACATCCCCACCGGAATAGAGATGAGCACCACTCTGCCGATGTTGTCCCACGAACCGGTCTGTAGGAAGTAGGCTCCGGTCACCATAAGGGGTCCCGTTGCGATGAACATCGAAAGCTCGCCGAGCCCGCGCCTTTTGAAGTTTACCGGTTCGGCGGTGTAGAAGTAACTGATAAGCACCCCCGCGGCCATTATGACCGCAAGCGGCCAGCCGACCGCAGCCGCCATGTACGCAGCGGCAGCAATCGCCAGTGCGTAGCAGACGGCAGCTCCGGCAAGGATCTGGCCCGGCTTCATCGTCCCTTCGACGAGCGGGTGAGACCGATACTGGCTCGTCGCGACGTTCCCGTCGTCCACCCCATGCTTGAAGTCGAAGTAGTCGTTGAGCAGATTGATTCCCGCGTGCATGACCACCGACCCGATCTCCACCACTATGAACCGGCCGATGTGAAAGGTACCGGCGGCATAGGCGACGACCGAACCGGTGGTCACGGAGGCGAGGCTGAGAAAAAAGGACCACGGTCGCGCCGACATCAAGAGGAAGGCGAGCTTGTTCAAGGTAACCTCACTCCCGTAATGATATGACTGGCGGGGACGAGCGGCAATTTATGTTATGCGTTAATGTGTGCCGTCCGAAACGAGCGCCGCGTCTGGGAGAGAGCGAGATCCGAGAAATCAGATTGTGGAAAAGTGGATAAGGAAGCGTGGGCCTTGTGGTTAGTGTATGATGACAAAGCAACATGGTCCCTGCGGTTGGCGGTTTGGTGGCAAAACGGTAGTGTGGGTGATTAAGCAGTGCTTAAGGTTCTCTCACTGGCGGAGATGGCTGGACAACTTCCCGGAAGTAATAGTGCGACCTTGTCGCCTGGACGTGATGTGCCGTACCAGTAGAATGGGACCCTCATGAACTGCCGCCAAGGGACATTCCTCTTGCCCGTTCGAGATGGGCCACGGCGGGCCATAAAACCGTTCCTGGCAGGACCGAGGTGCCCGCCTCGTGAGTGCGCTTCTGATCGTGATCTGCGTTCTTGCGGCGCTGCTCGCCATCGGCGTCGTCCTATATCTCGTAACCGCTCGTCGTTACCAATCGTCCGGACCCCACATGCCCGACAAGGCAGTCTTTGCCGGAGAGCTGATACGGGTGCTCAAGCCCGGGGGGATCCTGATGCTTGCGGATTGGAACCAGAGGGACGCGCGGTCCCCTTGAACTTCTGGGAAAAGCCCGTGATGCGGCAACTTCTCGACCAGTGGTCGCATCCTGCGTTCGCCAGTGTCGAGGGCTTCTCCGAGCTGCTGGATGCCACGGGGCTGGTCGAAGGAGGCGTGGAGACGGCCGACTGGACAAACTATGGTCGATTTGGCAGGGCGTCCTTCGACCCGAGGGGCTCCTGCGTTTCGGCCTGCTGGGCTTGATCAAGTCCCTGCGGGAAGTACCCACGTTCCTGTTGATGCGCCTCGCATTCGGCAGGGACCTGTGCCGCTACGGGGTGTTCCGCGCACGCAGGGCGGCAGTGCCCACATCAAGCGGCCGGGCGCAGTCAACGACGCCGGCGCAATCAGCGCGAGGGCAATAGAGAGGAGGTTTGCATGGACGCCGCGCAGGTACGCCAAGTCATAGGAATCAAGCAGTTCTTCGGGCTTTCGAGGATGACGCATTCCGTTCTCGACGTGGCTCATCCCGCGGTGGGCGGCGCGCTGGCTGCCGTGCTCCTCGGAGGCCCGCCGTCGACTCGCACGATCATCCTGGGGCTGGTCGCCGGCTTCGCCGGCTACACCTCGGTCTTTGCGCTCAACGACGTCATCGATGTGAAGGTAGATCGCGAGAAGATGGTGAAATATCGATCCGACCGCGCAACCTTCGATCTCGATTCCATGGGGCAGCGTCACCCCCTCGCCCAGGACAGCCTCAGCTATGGGGCGGGGGTCGCCTGGGTGGCGTTCTGGGGCCTCCTTTCCCTTGTCCTTGCGTTCCTTCTGCGGCCAAGCTGTGCGTTCCTGCTGGCGGGGGCGTTCATCCTCGAAACGGTCTACTGCAAGCTCCTGCGCGTGAGCTACTGGAAAGGGCTGCTCTCGGGACTGATGGTAGGCGTAGGCGGCCTGGCAGGCGTCTGGGCGGTAAACGTCGCTCCGAGCGTCGCCATGGTGCTCGTGTTCTTTGCCTGGGCCTTCACCTGGGAAATCGGCGGCAGGAACATTCCCAACGACTGGAGCGATCTCGAGGAGGACCGTCACCTCGGCATCAAGACTGTCCCGGTACGGCATGGCCAGAAGGCGGCCTCGTGGATTTCCTTTGCTTTCGTTTCGGCCGTGGTCGTCCTCAGCCTGCTCTTTCCCCTTGTGGTTCCCATGCCGCGAGCCCTGTTCTACCTTGCCGGGGCGACCGCCGCAGGCGTCGCGCTGCTTCTCGTGCCGATCTCGCGCTGGCTCCGCCGGCAGGCCGCCGACGAGGCGCTGCGGTTCTTCAACATAGCCTGCTTCTATCCCCTGGCAGTCTTTGGCTGGCTTGCTATAACGGTGCTCGTGTAGGAGTGTCTGCAAGGAGCCGTCGTGCCAAAGCGGGATCAGTTAAACGCCACTGGAGGGCCTGTCATGTGGAAGTCCTTAATCCTGCTCACTATCACCGTTTGCGTTCTTGCAGCCTGTGCGTCGACTATGTCAGTGGAATCCAAGAAAGACCAAGACTATACCAAGGTCTTGGATCGCCTCTACTTGGTGGTAGACACAGGAGAGAGCAACTTGAACGATGGAACGATTGGTAGCAGCGATATACTTGGTGACTATCTGGCCGACAGCATGCAGAAGAAGTTAGCCGCCGCAGGAATCGAAACCAAGGGAAAGCGACTGAGAGGTTTGGAGTTGAGCAAGGATGAATTGCAGAATGCCATGAAAGGTTTTGGTGCTAGTGTGGTGATGCTTGTAGGGCTTTCTGAAGAAAATGTTAATCAGCAAAAGGAGCTTGTCAGCGGCGTTTTCGACTTTACTATCGTGGACGCAGAACTCGGTCGCACTGTTTGGCGAGCCAAGGCTAAATTTGATGCACCAAAAGCAATGGCCGGGAACTATATTGGTTCGATTAGTTCCGACGATGTTGACAAAATCATTGCAGACACCATAACCGCAATGCGGAGTGACGGACTAATTTCCCGGGCCTTAGACAATAAGTGAAAGGGATGTTCTAAGGATGGTAAAAGCCGAGTCGTTATGGCTGTCGACACGGCAAAATTGGCAGCGACATAGCCGTCAGGACAGACTGTTCCCTTGCAGGAGCTTCGCAGGGAAGCAGCAGAACGCAGCCCAAGAACTTGATTGTGAAAGTGTATCGACCTTAATTTGTGCGCGAGAATCCGCCTGCTGTGCCAATAACCTGCCTTCGGTCCACCATGTTTGACAGCCTCATCCTTGCGCCACCTCTTCCTCGCCGACACGGCTACCCAACTCGGCGTTTTCAAGCCTGCGGAGAGTCACGATCGACGCCGTTGGGGGCACAAGATCATACGGCACGTTTTCCTCCTTCTCGTGCGCTTTCAGGTAGCCCCGAAGGACCTCGAGCTTTCGCTCGAAAAAGGCGTTGTCAGTCTGAAGAGCCCGGATCGAAGAAAATACTTAGGCTTCCGGAAATCCCGTTCCTCGAAATCAGTATCAACCGCCTGTCTTCGGGGCTGAGGGCGAGCAGCGCAAGACGCGCTAGTACCAGAACGGAATTTCATATTCGTCGGCTGACAAGAGGTCCCCGACGGAGGACGTGAAGCGCCATCACCAGAGCGGCCGGCACAAGGGAACCGCGCTTTCCACACGGGTGCCGATGCGCCCTCTATCGGTGCCTGCGAGAGAATGCGCCGAAGGCGATCCTTCAACATCCCCTTCAAGCGCAAAGCCAAGTATACAACCTATCTGCGATAGGTTGTTAAAAGTAAGCGAGTGGCGAACCCCACCCCTGTCGGGTCAGGGCTCGGCGGAGCGGAACGGGGATAGGCGCAGGATGTCAGCCTCCGAACGGGCCGTTGGGAGTGCCTCGAAGAGCTGGCGCAGATACCAGTAGGGTTCCTTGCCGTTCGCGCGAGCTGTCTCGATGATGCTGAACAGCACCGCGCTGGCGGTAGCACCTCGGGGGCTGCCCGAGAACAGCCAATTTTTCCGGCCTAGCACAAAGGGACGTATGGCCCCTTCGACCAAGTTGGTATCCGGGGTCATCGCAGGGTGGTCCAGATAGCGAATGAGCTTGGGCCATTGCCCCAACGTGTAGCCGACCGCCTTGCCCAGCAACGTCTCGGGAGGAACCTGAGCGGCTCGGCGTTCCAGCCATGTGTGGAACTCCGCCAGAATTGGTTCCACCTGCCGACGTCGTTCGGCCGCAAACTCCTGCGGATCCGTGTAGCGCTCCCGTTGGTTCTCTACTCGGTACAGTCCGGCGATCGTCGCTAAGGCCTCTTCCGCGCTGCCCGCCTTTTTCGAGTTCTTGTGCGCATCGTGGAACTTTCGACGTGCGTGGGCAAAACATCCAACGTGCACCACGTTCTTCGCTCCGTCACAGGCTCGGTCGTAGACTTCGTAGCCGTCGGTCTGTACGTAGCCTTCGTAGTCCCCGAGCATCTCTACTGCTACCTCCGTGCCGCGGCTGGGGGCATAGTGGTACAGAATCACCGGCGCCTCGGGTGGCCCTCCACGGGCGACCCACATGTAACTCAGCGCAGTGTTGGCTCGTCCGGGCTCTCCCAGGACCTGAAGGCGTGTCTCATCCAGTTGCAGCAGCGGCCCCGAGCGTACTTTCACCTCCAGGAGTTTCATCAGCGGAGCGCACGCTTCACTGGCCGCGATCATCCAGTCGGCCATCGTCCGACGGGACAGCTCCACCCCGATGCGCGCAAACTGCTTCTGCTGGCGGTACAGCGGCAGAGAGTCACAGAACTTGCTCGTCACGATGTAGGCCAGCAACCCTGCGCTTGCGATTCCCTTGTCGATAATCGCGGGGGGCATCGGCGCGATACGCACCGCCGGCCGTCCTTCATCCCCAGAGCCTTCGCAGACATGGCAGGCGTACATCGGTCGAATGGTACGAATCACCCGAAGCTGCGGAGGAATCACGTCCAGCTTCTCGCTGGATTCCTCATCGATGCGCACCAACTCAGCGCCGCAGCCACAGTGCTTCTGCTCTTCGGGGATGTCGATGATCACTTCTACTCGCGGGAGGGCCTGCGGTAGCGGTCTCCGCTTGGGCTGCTGCCGCACATGCTCGGGAATGCGAACCAGGTCGAGCTGCCCCCGTGTGCTCTCCGACTCTGCGGCGGCAAGCTCCGCCTCGTCGAACAGCTTTAGCTGACGCTGCTCCTCGAGGCTCAGCGCTTCGCTGCTGCGCCCGAAGAACCGCTGCTTCAGCCACGCGTTTTGCTCGGCGAGGATCTCCACGCGCTTGGCAAGTTCGGCAATCTCTCGCCGCAGCTGCGCGTTCTCCAGCACGAGCGTCTCGACGTTCCCCTCCACGCGGGGCAGAGTATCACAGCCCAATGATCGAAGGCAATGATTTCTCCCGCTTTCGGCTATCTTTTTTCAGCTCACTCGCTGGTAGCTCAACGGCTGGTGTGCCGACCAGAAGTCGATGCCCTCCAGCAGCATGCGCAACTTCTCCGTGTCGATCTCCAAGCGGGCCTGCTCGCTGCTTCGAGGCCAGGGGAAGTGATCTTTCTGCAGTCTCTTTTGCCATAGACAAAACCCATTGCGATCCCAGTACAACGCCTTCAGAATGCGTCGCTCACCGTTGCAGAACAGAAACAGTGAAGGCTCAAAGACGCTGGCCTCCATCACCTGCTCCGCCATTACGGCCAACCCGTTGATCTGCTTGCGCATGTCGGTGCGGCCCGGCCGCACAAAGACCCGCGCCTCTTTGACCTCCAAGCCGATCATCAGCGGCGCTCCAGCACCGAGAGCACCAGGCGCAGGTGTGCGGGCTCCACCCCCGGCCACAGCCGAAGCAGATACCCACCCTGCACGGCCAACTCGATAGGGCAGTTCGACTGCGGCGGCTTGACCTCGGTACGTCCGACCTCCACCAGGTCCGTCACCGCTGCCTTCCGCCGCCCCAGTGTCGATGCCCAGTAGCCCAGGCTTCCCTTCGCCAGCCGGCGGCGAGTGCAATACGCTTTCTGTGTCAGCCCGCTTGCCCGCCAGTTCTCAACGTGACGAGTCCAGAACTCCCGGTCGTGCTTCATCGTGTCCCTCCTCGAGGAGGGACTATGGCCTAGCTCGCTGCGCCGCAACAGGTGGGGTTCGCCACTCGCTTACTGTTAAAACGCACTTTCTCACGACAAGGACCTATTGTGAATCGCTCTTGCCAAATGACGCGGGCAATGGGTAGGGGGTCTGCCTCACGCCTCTGAGTCACCCGTTGATGGCTTTAGAAACTCTTGCCTGATGGGGGAGCTGCGGGGATTCGTGGAGTAAACAATCAGGTTCGCTCGGCTCTCTAAAGAGACTTCTCTTCCAAGGTTTCCAATACAAAATTGGGCACTACATCCTGGCGCCAATGGCGAAGATCCATTAACAAGGAATCAGCCCCACCCGGAGTCCTGAAATCCAATCTCTTTACCTGCGAACATTCCGTAGTTGTAGGATTGGTGGAGTACACTCTGTCGAGAAATGCTTCTGCTTTTTTTCGCAGGTTGCTGACTTGTGGATCAGAATCTCCTTTGGCGAATCGCTTGTCGAGGTCCTGGGTTAAGAGACAATACTTGATGTTATTGTCACGTAGCGCCAAAGCCCAAAAGAGGACTGCATCGTTTCTGCTATGATCGCTTGTCTTGCAATTTAGAAGAGCGAAGGCCTTAAGAGCTCCTGTCTTTTCCTTCGTCAGCACCACGATGTCTGAATCAGGCCAGACTCCGGTTGTTGTTTGAGTGCAACGGCGATTTGCCTTGAGGGTAAGGAACTCAACAATCTTAATTGCTTGCGGCTTTTGCCTCAAACGATCGCCCTTTACTGCAAGAATGCCCTCAGCGTTAAGGTTGTCGTTGATGAAGTGGCGCATGAAGTCTTCGAAGTTGTTCCCGCTGGCGGCAACCCAGCTCTGGCGTGCTTTATTCGCATCCACTCCGTTAACCGCCTGATAATGGGCGATATAGATATCTTGGACGACTTTCATGACTTCTTTTTCTGGAATCATCAGACTTTGCACTAAGGTCATGATCCTGCCCACGTCCGCCACAGCGTTTTTCCCAAAATCGATCAACTCGCCTCTGATCTTGCTATAGTAGTTGGAGCCGCTCATCGGTGGCAGGCCTCGGAGGTCTGGATTGCGCTCATTTTTGCCTGGTTTTCTTTCGAGGCATTTGCTGGAGTAAAGCGGGAGCTGAAGGGCTGGTCGACTTGCTGGCTGGTACCTTCTCGGATAGCGGCTTCGCCTCAGCTGCAACACGTTGCGCCGCGATCGAGCAGTACTTCTTCGATATGTCTAAGTGAACGAAGTGACGATTGTATCTGTACGCGACGGCGGCGACGGTACCCGTTCCACCGAAAGGATCGAGCACAACGTTGCCCCGGTAGCTGTAGAACTTGATCAGTCGTTTGATCAACTCCTCGGGGAAGGGGGCGGGGTGCCCTCCCTTCTTCTGCTCTGGGGCTTTTCGACCCCTGCGAGGTGGGTAGAGACTATTCAGGAAGGGTTGCCGACCGCGCGTTTCTGGCTGAATGGCCCAGAACGCATCAGAGTACTTGATGAACTCCTCAGAAGTTATGTCTGCGTCAGCTTTGTCGCCCTCGAGCGCCCATGATCCTTTGCAGAACACAAGAACATACTCCCAGCTCGGGACCATATGTGGATTACGTGGACTTTTCCAGGAGCCCCATGCCGTTCGGCGACGCATCGTCTGTTTGTACCAAAGGATTTCTGTCCGCATGATGAAGCCCAGTTGCATCAAGTCGCGGGCCATATCGTAATGAACTGGGCGAAAGTCTTTGATGCTAGTTGGGGCAACGTTGAGTGCAAATCTTCCGCCGGGAACAAGGACGCGATAGAGCTCTGCCCAAAAGCCCATTAACCATTTCAGGTAATCCGCATATGGCATCTTGTCGTTGTGCGAGTCATATTCGAGGCCGACATTGTATGGCGGTGATGTGATAGCCAGGTGAACGGATTCATTCGGCATCGCGTGCAGCGCCTCGCGTGAGTCACCGCAGATGATTTTGTCTTTCCACCAATCCTTAACGGCGGGAGCTTTTGAAAAATTGAGGACTCGGGGTGCTTTCATTTGTGGGCTTTATCTTAGCGAGCCTGACACTGTTGGACAATCCAAACAAAGTCAAAAAAACTTTCTTTAGGAGTCATCAATTACGGGTTGCAAGCGCTCCAAATCTTGCTTAGACGACGCGCGTGGTGGAGCGTGGTGAGGTTTTCTGGACGCCTGCCGTGTATTCATTTCACGGGTCCAGCCCTGATGCTTTTCAGTTTTGCTCTGTGGGAGGTGTGGTGCGCTACGGCTTGACGCGCATCATAATAGATCTCGCGGCCCGGCCAGGGTAGGGTACGTGGAGCGCCTTCGCGGCTTTCTGTTTCGTTACACCTTAAACAATATTTTTTAGCCCTTCCGGGCCTTCGGTAAAACCATGAGTGTGCGGGATCTGGCGTCTCAGCTCGCGCGTAGCAGGCCATGACGAGACTTTCTGAAGGCCTTCCGTGTGGTTTATACTCCCTTTGAACGACCATCGAAAGCAGGGGGCTCTTATGGCGGAGTATCGGCGTTGTCCTTGGTGCGGTGTGGATGTCGCACCGACGGCTCCCCTGAAGATCGCACCAGGGGTTGGCTCGGCCGCCCAAAGCGGCCCGCCCGGCGTGTTCTGGGACAGAAAGGGTGGCAAGCACACCGAAAAAGGCTGTCCAACCATGAAGCGCCCAGAATATCAAGGTGAAGCCCGGGCGCTTTTGTCTCCTTTCCGCTGAGAGACAAAAGGGTCATGGACGAGCAAATCGTGGTGGGAGATACTGTGCGTTTCAAGGGCGGCGGATCGCCGATGACCGTCGAGCAGATAGAGGGTGACGAAGCTGTCTGCGTCTTTGCACTTGGTGGTGAGCAACGCGTGAAAGTTGATGTCCTTGAGAAGGTTTCAGATGAACCTCACTGGTGGGATCGAGGATAGGGGGGTAGGCCGGTCAGGTTTTCCACGCTTTTTGTCAGGGTCCGTCACCGGGAAAGTGCGTCGCACTTCCCAATGTGGTAAGTCCATTTTCATAGCTTCTCCGTGTCCAATGCGAAGGTGTTCCTGAGATACTTTTCTGTGATCGCGATTGCCGCATGTCCCAGCCTCCGTTGAAGCCATCTCAGGCCGTTGGGGGCGTTTCGCTCGGCGAAGGCGTGACGCAGGTCATGGAAGCTGTAGACCGCCCGAATCTTCCCTTGCGCCACAAGCCGCTGGCACAGCCGCTGTAGCTGCATCTGTAGCCGTGCGATCACCAGGCCTTGCGCGGATGTTTGCACCTGGTCTTTCCATTTCCACCCGACACGGCGAAGGCTGGCAAGGGAGAAGGGTTGCTGCGGGTCAAGGCGGGCCAAATGAATCATTCGCTTGGCCTCCTTAGAGAGAGGGTCAGGCCCCACAACCTGCCTTCCTTTTGAGATTGTCCAGTAACGGCCTTCCTCGCGAATGGAGAGGGCAGGGAGGCCCCCCACACGCAGGGCCGTCTCTGCCACCACGGCCAGGGCCGCGGCGAGCACGGGGCGGGCCTCGGCGATGAGGATTGCCAGCTCCTCCTTGGTGGGGATGGTCGCCACGGGCCAAGTGGAGCGTGGGCGGATCTTATTATAGTTCCACGAAAGGGGTTTCGGATGGTCGCGTCACGGCGCTCAAGGAAGGTGAAGAAGGAACTGGCCACTGAGACCACCAAGCGCACGGTGTCGGCATCGGGGGGCTTTCCCTCGCGTCCCTGGCGACCGCGTAGCTCGCGGATGAAGTCATCGGCCTCCCGGGGGGGTAAGGTCGCTAGGGGTAAGCTTGTGAGCTGCCATCCAAGCCTCAAGGAGGCTCAAGGCGCGGTCGTAGACCATCCTTGTGCGCCGAGAGACCTTGTCCGATATGAAAGTAGCGCGCTCGGCTTTCCAGTCGAGGCGCTCTGCGGCGACCCTGCGGCGTACCTGGTCTTTGAGCTCGTCGACGACCGCAAGGCGCATGATGTGCGTGGCGGCCTCCGGGGATAGCTCCTCGAGCTCGGGGAGGCTCTCTGCGAGTTCGGCGATCCGGGCAGCTATGAAAGCAGCCCCAGCGCGCTTTGGCTTCAGCTGATCGGGTTGGTCCATCTTGCTCCTTCCCCTTCTCAGTTTATATAATGAGAGCTTATATAACATTCTTCGGACTTTGCCGAAAAAGACAAAGGTCTTTCGCACGCAACCGTCGGTGTGGTTGATAACCCAAGGCTGTTTTTGTTCAAGAGGAGAGCAGGGGCGACTTTCTGCGAGGCGGCCAACCGTTTGACTTTCAAAGGCATCATCCTGCGTAAGAAAGCGCCGATATGTTAAACGAGCAAGTTCGAACGGACAGCCGAAGCATGCGTTTCCAATATGATGACGGCGGACGTGCAGCCGCGGGCTTTCGCGGAGACGCTGGAGATTGTGTCACCCGCGCTATCGCGATTGCAACGCGCCAAGACTACTTGACCGTGTATCACTCTCTTAATGCCCTAGCAAAAAGCGAACGCACCGGCAAGAGCAAGCGTGGAGTCTCATCTGCGCGAAACGGTGTTTATAAGCAAACCATTCGTCGCTACCTCCAGGGAAGTGGATGGAACTTTACGCCAACAATGGGCATCGGGACCGGTTGTCGTGTTCACCTGCGCGACGGCGAGCTTCCGATGGGGCGCCTGATTGTCTCCGTCAGCAAGCACGAATGCGCTGTAATCAACGGGGTTATACATGACACCAGTGATCCCTCGCGTGGCGGAACGCGTTGCGTTTATGGATTTTGGAGTTCTGGACCAGCGGCTGCTCTTGACCCCTAAGCCTGACGCTCCAAATCATATCATCCCCAGTCATTAGTTTGGTGCTTCAAGCGTCCGACTTTGGGAGCCTGCAGGTAACCTTAGCTCGCTCCCCTGGATCGGGCTTTTTGTCTGCAGCGCGCCGCTCGAGGGTAGGGGAGCGGGGGAGGGCATAAGGGGACACCTTCCTTAGCCACCAACTATGGGAGCGGGTTGAGACGGGCGTCAGACAAAGCCAATACAACATCGCCATTGCTTGCATATCAAAAACCGGCTCATGATTATCTGACGGGTATTCTCATAACAGTAGAGCGGTAGTACGACGTGGATGTTGGGATGGTGAGCGGGACAACGCCTTTGCAGTCTCAGACCGACATTTCCTCAAAACTGATGTATGCTGATCAAGGACAACTTGGAGAGAGAAAAAGGCCATGGAACGCGGGCTACCAGATGGAGTTCCTCCTTACAACGACGAGGCGGAGGTCGCTACCCTCGGTGCGATATTGATTGACGCGGAAGCTTTCTATGCCATCGAGCACCTGATCCACTTAGAAGACTTTTACAAGGGCGCGCACCAAAAGATCTACGAGGCCATAAGCTCCATGTACCGCAGCGGTCAGTCGGTTGACTTGGTTACGCTTGTCGAAGAACTGAGAGCTCGCGGGACTCTCGAACAATGCGGGGGCGCCGCATACGTATCACGATTGACATCTTCAGTCCCGACGAGCGCAAATGTTGAACACTACGCGCGCATAGTCCTGGGGGCGAGCATTCGTCGCATGCTTGATTCCACGTCGAAAGAGATAATTGCTCAAGCGTACGACAACTCCGCTGAAACTAGTGTCATCGTTAAGGAAGCGGAGAGAAAAATATTTGAGATCTCAGACCGTAACCAAACCGGGACCTATTTCCCTGCGAAAGAGATAGTAAAACAAACTTTCGAGGCTATTGAGAAGCATTACCACTCGAAGACTGAATATACGGGTATCCCCTCGGGGTTCAGGGAGCTGGACCAGTTGACGATGGGGTTCCAGAACTCGGAGTTTATTGTGATCGGGGCACGGCCATCGGTGGGGAAAACCGCGCTCGCTCTCACGGTTGCTGCAAACATGGCCATTCGTGACAAGACCCCCGTGGGCTTCTTTTCCCTCGAGATGTCCAGCATGGCGATCATGCAACGACTTCTTAGCATGGAGGCGAGGCTCGACTCGCAACGTATGCGTACTGGAATGTTAAGTCCCGCGGACTTTAGCCGTATCACGGAAGCCGCCGGAAGGTTGTATGAGGCTCCACTATACATCAGCGACGTTCCTGACCTTAAGCTTATAGACTTGCGCTCGCAGGCTCGCCGAATGAAAAGCCATCATGACGTGAAGATCATTTTCATTGATTACATCACGCTGATCAGCACGGAGAACAGGGAGTTGCCACGGCACGAACAAATTGCGGAAGTGTCGCGATCGCTGAAGGCTTTGTCTCGGGATCTGAACATTCCCGTGGTTGCACTTTCTCAGGTCCGGCGGGAAACAGAGGGGAAACGGCCGAACCTAGCTGACTTAAGGGAGTCTGGCTCCATAGAGCAAGACGCGGACGTGGTGATTTTCATCCACACCGAGGATCTGAAAGCGGAAGTGCGCGAGGTAGCCGTGGCTAAGCAGCGAAACGGTCCGGTTGGAGAAATTTCTCTCGCGTTTCTTTCGAAGTACACAAAGTTCGAAGCCCTTGAGCGTGGCTCGAGCCTGTGATCTTGTCCTCTCGAGAGCTTATTCTAATTGGGGGTCGGCTCAAACGCGCGCTAAGGCTGCAGACTACTGCCCTCGGCATGTTAGAACCCGATCATCTGGGCTCGACGACCTTTGTCACGAAGGCGAACGGAGACGAGTGGGAGCACATGGAGTATTCCCCCTATGGGGAGACCTGGATCGATGAGGGCTCCGACCGCAGCATCATCGGCTACCGCTTCACCTCCAAGGAACTGGACACAGAGACAGGGCTGTACTATTTCGGGGCGCGCTACATGGACCCGACCACGAGCAGGTGGATGAGTGCGGACCCGGATTTCGGGAAATACTTACCGGAAATGCCTTCAGATGATAGTTCGCGCAAGCTCAACAAGAATTTGCCCGGGATGGGAGGGGTCTTCAATTTCATTAACTTAGCGTAACTGTTCAGCTCCCCGGGAGGTGAAATACCGGACGGATGTTAAGTATTCCGGAAACTCAAAAAGTCCGTCACGCTCAGTTGCATGGGAGAGGAAAAGGACTATCATCTGCCGCGAATCCCTCGCGAGCAAATTCTGAATGCATACAAGGCAGGCCCTGAGGCTATCGTTTCTCTCATCGAGTATCTACAGGATCAGCACGACAACACCATCGACCAGGTGGTAGACCAGATCAAGAGGTTAACGCAAAGAATCAAAGCGCTGGAGGAGAAGAACAGCAAGGACAGTCATAACAGCGATAAGCCTCCCTCCAGTGATGGCTTGCATCGACGGATTCATACGAGACGAGAATCCAGCGGGAAAAAACCTGGCGGTCAGCAAGGGCACGAGGGAACAACGTTGTCCATGGTCGAACACCCGCAGCAGGTGATGATTCATGAAGTCAAAGTGTGCCAGGGATGCGGCAAGTCGCTGCAACAGCAAAAGCCGCGAGGGTATGAGTCACGACAAGTCTTCGATATTCCGCCCATCGCCGTGGATGTGACCGAACACCGTGCCCAGATCAAGCGCTGCCCCCACTGCCACGAGTTTTCGGTAGCGGTGTTCCCACTCGGGGTAAGTCACAAAACACAGTACGGTCCACGGCTGAAGGCATTTGCAGTGTATCTAAAAAACTATGGATTTCTTTCCTACGATCGAGCCGCCCAAGCCTTCGCTGATCTGTTCGCCATTCCCCTCAGCGTTGGCACGCTGGCCAGTATCGATCGGCGGTGTGCGCAACGAGTCGAGGGTGTTGTGGAGCAGATCAAGGAGAAACTGATTCAGGCGAAAGTGGTGCACTTTGATGAGACCGGCTTGAGCATCAACGGCAAACTGCACTGGCTGCACGGGGCGGGCACTCAGGAGTTCACCTACTACTATCCTCATCAGAGGCGCGGGACGGCCGCCACAGACCAGATAGGAATTCTGCCGCGGCTGAAAGGCAACGCGGTTCATGATAATTGGAAACCCTACATGAAATATAGGTGCTCGCATTCGCTGTGCAACGCACATCACATTCGAGAACTCACGGCGGTCTATGAACCGGGTGGCCAAGTGTGGGCGCAGCAAATGATCGGCCTTCTTCTGGAGAGCAAGCAAACTGTGGAGCAGGCAAAACGCACAGGGAAGAAGAAACTACCCCTCTGCGACATTCGCAAATATGAGAGCCGCTACAAAGCGATCATCGCAAGTGGTATGAAAGCCAACCCATCGCCTCATCGGGCAGACAGCCCCGGAAAACGGGGCCGGATCAAGCGCAGCAAAGCACGCAATCTGTTGGAAAGACTTGAACGACTACGCGAGGAGACCCTGCGATACATGACCGATTTCAGAGTTGACTTCGACAATAATTTGGCAGAACGAGATATAAGAATGATGAGGGTCCAGCAGAAAGTATCCGGGGCATTCCGAAGCAATGGGGGAGCGCTCTCATTCTGTCGGATACGAAGTTATATCTCAACGATCAGAAAGCAGGGCCTATCGGTTATTGACGCTCTCATGAATGCGTTTGAAAAAGACCTAACCCTGACTGACTGTCTTCAGACCAGCTGAACAGTTATCGCGCCAAGCAAAGCTTGGGAAAGGAGGATGCTCAGCATGTAGGCGGAAACCTTTCATCGTGACCCTGTTGGTAACCAATCCAACACAGCAAAGCTTGGCCAGCAGCTGGAAGTGAGTCTTGCGTGACCACAGGCGACTGTGGCCATGAAGCGTAGACAACGATCGTAAAAGCCGTGCGATTGAGCCTCGATAGCAGCCATGCGGGAGTCTTCGCAGTTAACTATGCGGGGACAGCACCGAAGCGTCGTAATGGCCCGACGTGGAGGTCCCGCCGGGGTCGGAGAACAGGGCAAATACGAATAAGGGTCACCCAGGAACTTGGGAGATCTCGTTGATTCCATGCCTTCGGAAACTGGACGAGGGTCACCAGAGAATGAACCCCTGGCCCATGGGCAGAAGCGTCATGATGCCCATGCGGAGCGAAGAACAAAGACGCAGGCTGCAAATGGTATTGCCGAGCGAAGGAAACGAAGCGAAGCGAAACGGTCAACGAGAAGTCGTAGCGCCTTCACAGTACCGCTGAAGCGGGGGAACCAAACCCAGCAGGAACCCCGTGGAGGGAAGGGAGGCGTCGGGTCATAGAGCTGTCGGTGGGACACACGGAGGATGCGATGGAATCCACAGACGTGTCAACGAAACAACGGCGGATAACGGAACTCGCGAGGATTCATCCCGAGGTGAGTTTCACGTCGCTGGCGCATCACATCGACCTGCGATGGCTGTACGAAGCTTACCTCCGCACGCGCAAGGACGCGGCGGTGGGAGTGGACGGACAGACAGCCGAGGAATACGCAAAGGATCTTGGGGGTAACCTCAGGAGCCTACTGGAGAGGGCGAAAGCGGGAACGTATGTCGCTCCTCCTGTTAAGCGCGTGTATATACCGAAGGGCACGAAAGGTGAAACACGTCCGATCGGTATTACCTCCTTCGAAGACAAGGTGCTGCAACGTGCAGTGCAGATGGTGCTGGAACCGCTGTACGAGCAGGAGTTTTTGGACTGCTCGTATGGATTTCGGCCAGGGCGGTCAGCCCATGATGCGTTGCGGGCACTTCGGGACGGGCTGATGAAGATGGGTGGCGGGTGGATAATTGATCTTGACATACGAAAATTTTCGACACTCTCGACAAAGGCCACCTTAGAGAGATCCTCAAGAGGCGGGTGTGTGACGGGGTGCTCCTTCGTCTGATCGGGAAATGGCTGAATGCTGGAGTACTGGAGGAGGGAGGGGTAAGCTACCCTGAGCGGGGGACTCCACAGGGCGCTGTGATTTCACCAATCTTAAGCAACATCTACCTGCACGATGTGCTGGACAGATGGTTTGCAGAGGTGGTGAAGCCGCGCCTGAAGGGTGATGCGTTCCTGATTCGGTTTGCGGATGACGAGGTACTGGTGTTTGCGCGCAAAGAGGACGCCGAGCGGGTGATGGACGTGCTGCCGAAGCGATTTGGCAAATATGGCCTCACCATTCATCCCGAGAAAACTCGGTTGATATGTTTCGACAAGCCTCAGAAGCGCGAGGGAGGGACGGTTGAACCACCTCGGTGGGCGAAGTTCAATTTTCTGGGCTTCACACACTACTGGGGGCGGAGTCGAAAAGGGGCGTGGGTCGTGAAGCGAAAGACGGAACCGAGTCGCTTTACTCGGGCGCTGAAGAGTACCTGTGAGTGGTGTAGGCGTAATCGCCATCTACCGCTTAAGGATCAACAACGTATGCTCACATGGAAGCTCAACGGACACTACGCGTACTACGGGATAACTGGAAACTCGCACTGGATCAGCAGCTTCTTCTACGAAGTCAAAAGAGCGTGGCGTAAGTGGCTCATGCGTCGCAGTCGCGGGCAATACATGCCCTGGGAGCGTTTTCTGCAACTGCTCCAGAGGTATCCACTCCCTGCAGCTCGGATAGCGCACTCTTGTTAAGCAGTGAAACTATGGCCCGAAGAACCGTATGCGTCGAATCGCGCACGTACGGGTCCGTGGGGGCTCTGGGCGAGGGATCGCCCAGAGCTACCCAGCCAACTTAGCTTTGTATCCCTACTCGAACAATAATCCGGTAAGGTACACGGATCCGAATGGGAAAGATGCCGGAATTGCCGCGTGGGAACATGACGAAGGGCGGATAGACCCGAAGACCAAGGAGAACTTGGCTACTCTGCACCCTGCGATTCGTGAGCAAGCCAGGAATTTCATCATCCAGGCAAAGAATGCGGGTATTGATGTACATGTTACTTCCGGACTTCGATCAATGAAGGAGCAGGCGGCCATATATGCTCAAGGAAGGGATTTGAAAGGGAACATCGTCGACAAGAGTAAGGTAGTAAGCTACGCCCCGCCAGGGTCAAGTTATCACAACTACGGGCTTGCCTTCGATGTTTCTATCGTTGAAGGGAAGAAGCAGAACTGGGATTTTAGCTCCACGCCATGGCAATCTGTAGGCAAGCTTGGAGAAGAAAGTGGCTTTGAATGGGGAGGGTCATGGACAGATTTTAAAGACTACCCTCATTTCCAGGAAACATTTGGTTTAGGTACAGGAGAGTTGAAAAGAGATTGGACGAGGGAAAGACGAAGGACAATTATGTCGACGTCAGTCCGCCGGCGGTGCCAAAGGAGTAAAAGTTTTTATGATGCAGTCCCTAGTTTCCTGGAGGGCGTTGATGATCATGGTGGTGGGTGGCTGTATACTGCATTCCTCGATGACCCGGGGACTCCAAGAGGAGGACGGTAGATGGCCTTCCGCATACTTGTGGCGCCCAAGCGGTGACCACGCGTGAAAGTTTGGCAGGTCACCCACCGCCGTTCCGTACCAAAAACTTGGCACGCCACTGGCGATGCCGGATAGTAGTATGGAGTCAACAGCGCCTTCCAGGAAGTCTCCTCGTTTGGATCCAAGGTTTTCGAGACTGGAGGAGGGCATGAGGTATCACGGAGTGGATCTGCACAAGAAGTACGCCACGATCTCGGTGCGTAATGAAGAAGGCTCGGAAGAGAAGTTCGTGCGAGCCCAGGCGGACATCAAGGGCTATGTCGCGAGCCTAGGCAGTGAAGACGCACTTGTGCTCGAGGCCTCTGCAGGAGCCATGTATTGGGCGGAAAGAATACAGAGCCAGGGGGCCAGCTGCATGGTGATCGACGCCTACCGCTTCCGCATCATCCGCGACTCCTGGCAGAAGACGGACAAACGCGACGCTGCCAATCTGTCCCTAGCGTTGTGGCTGGCCTCACGAAGCGGGGAGATGAAGCTGCCAGAAGTCTGGCAGCCGGGACCGGTGGTGCGGGAGTTGAGGAGACTATTCGGATTGTATGAGTTGTTGAACAAGCAGATCCGTCAGCTGAAAAACGAGATTCACGGGGTGCTGTTGGATAGCGGGGTGAGGGATCATGCGCTGGGCAAGCGCCTTGCGGACAATCCCGCCAAAGCAGACGAGCTACTGAAGACGGTGGAACTTTCCGCGGCCAGTCGTGTATGCATCACGACCAGTCTGGCACTTCTGGCGAGCATGCAGGAGCAGAAGGAAAGTCTCAAACGCGAGATCTACCAGTCGGGCCGGCCGCTGGAGGCCGAATTGAAGCTGCTCATCGGCATCCGCGGGGTGACCCCACTCCTGGCTCTGGTCTTCCTCTCCGAGGTGGGAGACATCACAAGGTTCAAAAGTGCCCGGCGGCTACAGTCATATCTGGGGACGGTGCCCACGGTGCGCTCCAGCGGCGGGGTGACGCACAACGGAGCGATCAACCGACGCAGCCGGGGACTTGCCCGCAGCCTTTTCACCCAGGCGGTGAGCCACTTGGCGGACTCCTCTCCTGTACTGGCTCGGTTCTACCGCGAGTTGGCGAGTCGAAAGGGGTACGGGCGAGCTCGTATCGCGCTCCTTCGCAAGGTCTTTTCCATGATGCGCCGAATGCTGTTAGCGGGCGAGCCCTATCGCTGGGTTGAGCAGAAGCTCTACGAAGCGAAGCTCAGAGACTACGCGAAGGAGATCAAAAGGTGGGAAAAGGTGCATGCGGCTTGACACGCACCATAGTCGGCGTTTTCGCTGCTCGCAGCGTGCCACCAACGCGTTTTCTCGAAGGGCGGAGCAACTCGAAGCGCGATGGGGGTCTAACGGGGGGTATAAAGACACGGCAAGCTCTCGCCGCGTTCGTCCTACGCAATCCTAGCGTGTAGGATTTTGGAGATTTACAGTGAAGCAGGCGTTTGGCCACGGAGGCACAACGTGAAAAAGAGAATAGTCGTAGTAGTAGCTCTCGCGGTCCTTATGGTAGCTTCGGCGTACGCACAGGCGACGGATTTCTTTGAGCTTGTAAAGGCAGGAACCCCTCAGACGGTACAGACCGCGATCGACAAGGGCGCGAGGGTGAATGCGCAGGACAAACACGGCAACACTCCCCTCAAATATGCTGCTGAGATGAACCCTGAGGTAATTACTACGCTTCTGAAAGCCGGCGCGAACATCAACACCCAAAACAACGATGGTGTGACTGCGCTTATGGCTGCCGCTGAAAAACAGAACGCCGTGGCAATCACTACGCTCCTGAAAGCTGGCGCCAACGTCAACACGCAGAATAAAGACGGTGGTACCGCGCTGCTCGTCGCTGCTGGGTACGATCAGAACGCCGAGGTGATCACTACGCTCCTGAAAGCTGGCGCTAACGTCAACACGCAGAATAAAGATGGCGTGACTGCGTTGATGAATGCCGCTACGAATAACCAGAATGCTGAGGTAATCACCACGCTCCTGAAGGCTGGCGCCGACATCAATATTCAGGACAAGGCCGGCCAGACTGCGTTGATCTACGCCGCGGCGGCTAACCACAACCCTGAGGTGATCACCACGCTCCTGAAAGCCGGCGCGGACATCAATACTCGAAACAAGGATGGCGTGACCGCGCTGCTCTACGCCGCCGCGACTAACCACAGCCCTGAGGTGATCACCACGCTGCTGAAGGCCGGCGCGGACATCAATAACCGGGACAAGTACGGCCAGACTGCGTTGATGGTTGCCGCCGGAAAAAAACAGAACGCCGAGATAATCACCACGCTCCTGAAGGCTGGCGCAGACGTCAACGCCTATAGCGACAACGGATCTACCGCATTGATGATTTCGGCTGCCAAAAACCCATACCCCGAGGTGATTGCGGCACTGCTTAAAGCTGGCGCGAACGCCAAAGGGAAGGACCGAGTGGGGAAAACTGCTTATGACTACGCTCGACAAAACGAGAAGCTGACAGGAACTGACGCCTATCGGCAGCTTGAAGAAGCGTCCAAGCGGGCTCCATAGAGTGAGCAAACAATCGGCGGAGAGGAGGTGAGGGCACAGCGGCTTGACGCGCATCATAGTAGAAGCGTCCAAGCGGGCTCCATAGAGTGAGCAAACAATCGGCGGAGAGGAGGTGAGGGCACAGCGGCTTGACGCGCATCATAGTAGAGGAGGTGAGGGCACAGCGGCTTGACGCGCATCATAGTAGTATGAAGAGCCGAAAGTATATATCTCTGTCGTTTTTGTTGATCCTGAGCGTCACAGCGTTGGGATGCTCCCCAAAAACGCAAAGCAGTAGTGGGTCTGCTCAAGGGAATCAAGCGACTAACACGAGTAGTTCTGGGAAGCTTCGAGAGGTTCAGCTTGATTTTGGCGGCCATTTATCCGAAGGAGGGATGATTTCCGCGTACTATGATGACAAAGACAAGCTGGCCTATTTTGAGGTGTACCTGGCCGGTGAGCGGGGGAAAGTTACGTATCACTTTGAGAATCTTGATTCTGATCAGATCTCAATTCAACGCACAGAGTACGCTTACGATAAGTCAATCAGTGAGGGGCAAGTCAGTATCGTTTCGCAGAAAGAGGAGAAATTCCTCCTCGAGAATGGCAAACAGTACAAAATAGAGGACGGAAAAAAGACTGAGCAAACCAATAAGAACTACATTCTTTTGTACAACGAGGCGATGCGGACGATCAAGGAAGGTAAGAAATAACACCCGTGAAGGAAGCGGCTTCGGGACGGCGGGGGATCTAGTAAGACGGCTCGGGCATCCCTGCCATCGCCGTTGCGTGGAATTGTAGTGTCACCCTGCCGCTGCCGCGCGGAGCGCTGACCGCTGGGGCCGGCCGTGCGCCGAAGGCGCCGTCACCTTCCGTCGCGGCCGAGCACAAAGGAGCAAGGGCTTTCTGTAGGGAAGAGCTGTGAGCCAGGACGGCGAAGCGGCGATGAGCGTACAGAAACCGTGGCCCCCCTGAGAGTCTCCCCCTCCCAGACGTCTGGAGGGTACCATACCGGTGGGTGTGCAGAGCGGGTAGGACGGGGAGGGCGGAGACGGCAGGGGGGCGAGGGAAGCCTGAAGCGATGAGCAGGGCAAAGACCTGCGAGATTAGTCCTTCCCGGACGCGCGTGGTGGGCCTCCGGTTGCCGTATCTTTTTCCATGGCCCCGTTGTACGGTTGTTCGGCGGCCGAGTATTCGCCGGCGATACTCATTTCTGGGCTGATGCTGTAGGGCAAGATTGTGAAAATCAACTGGGATAACTGGACTCCTCGGGCATGGATGACAGAGAAGTTTCTCGACTGGATTGCGAAAAGGCGAGGAAAGCCTACCATGGCGGAGGAGCACGAAGAATCTGACAAAGCCTTGCAGTACGCGAAGATTCGCAAGCGATATCCGACTGATTCCTGGAACAGATTGTTGGGGAAATTCCCTGAGCTCAGAAGACTGGAGGAGCGTGCGCGCAACTACGACCCAAACAAAGTTGAGAAGCGACGCGCGCTGACAGAGGTTATTGCCTGGTTCAAAAAGAACGACTCTGTCTTGCCGAAGAAGTAAGAAAAGTAAAGAGGAGAAAGGCCTGGGATGCAAGAATGCATGCGTTGCCCTTATCCGTTGAACGCTTGTTCGGTGGGTGAGTATCGCCGGCGATACTTTCTGGATGACTCCGGAAGGAGGACAAGATAAAGAGTGTAAACAGATTTCGATATCTGTTTTCTGCATAGAGAGTTATAGCGTAAACGGGCCTTCGTGCTGTATACAAAAACTCTCCAATTCATTACCGGTGGTAAGTTGGCTGTAAACACCTATTTAAGGCGGTTGGACTGCTTGGCTGCCCTCCTATACTCTGGACGCTATCATGAATGAGAAAGCTTTTCTCATGAATATGAATGAACATAAAACGATTCCTGAGCTTATCAACAGGACTCGCGTTAGCGATCAAAGCGATGCTTGCGGTCTCGCGGTGATCGGGCTCATCTATTTGATTTGACTCCTCCCCTCGCATGTTAGACAATATGAGATTATATAACATTTTGGTCTTCTTTAGAATGTGACATCATAGGGAAATTCCTAATTCCTTAACGACTTCAAATGATTCAGATTTATTCGCCGGCTTCTTTCCGATCCCGCCTTGGCAAAAGTACGAATCCAAATGTTGTCGCAGAATCACGCAAGCGGGAGTCCAAGCAGGCAATCTCGATTGGCTCCTGAATTGCGTCCCTGATCTCACAGGCTGTCGCAAGGTGAATCGCGTCAAGGCTGCGTAGGCGCCCAAATTTCCTGTCAGCCCTGATGCGTGCGGTAATACGCTCGTCAAGGATGCGAAACTGCACCGCTTTCATCAGAGAGTCCATAAAGCGCCAAACGTCGACGCGGACTTTGTGACGATGAAGGGCGACCAGAGTCTCAGCTTGCAGGAGGATAGATGAGAAGCGGAGGTGCGTCGCGTCCCAATACGCTTTGTAATCATCCGACCCCTGTTCAGCGAACAGAAACGAGAGCACAAAACTGGTATCGATGTAGACCGCCTTCACGTAAAACGCTCCTCTCGTTGTTCGTTGAGAGTTGGACGCCAGTCCCCGCGCGGCTTGGAGATGCGAGCTTTCCGGAAGAGTTCTTCGAAGTTGAGAACGCTGTCTGTCGTGGCCGGTGTAAGCAGACCTCGCGCAGTGAGCTCTGTGATATAGCGGGCAATCCGCTCTGAGGAGAGGCTCGTTGACCGAGCACGGATCTCGGCAATTGGAGCATTGCGATCCAGTACGATAACTGTTTCTCCCCCGCGCACAATACCCAGATAATGAGAAAGGCGATTTTTGAGCTCTCGGATTTTGACAGTGACCATATAATAAATGTAGCCACCGAAGCTACAGGTGTCAAGATGCGACGGCGACCCGTCTCGAAAAGGATTTGAGACTTCCAAGCGTTGGCATCATCGCAGATCGAAGGCTTCTGCGAGCGCCGGGCTCCTTTCGCAACTTAAACATACTCTGCTCAACGACTACCGCAGTTTCAGGCTCGTCTTGAGGGTTGCAACGAGGGTCTTGGGATCCGCTGGTTTTTGGAAAATGCCCGCGAGTCCCAGCTGCTGGGTGTCGATGTTGTACCGCACCGAATCCCCGGCGGCGCTCAGGAGGTAGATCGGGCAGGTGAAACCAGCACTCTTCAGCTTGGTGGAGACCTTGCTGCCAGCGTCCACCGTCTCCATCATCAAGTCCAGGATGATTGCATCCGGCCTTATTTTCTCAGCTATTTTCATCCCCGCAGTCCCCTCCGCGGCCTCCCCTACCGTAAATCCCGCCGATTCGAGAATGATGCGCAAGGTCGCGCGCACGTCGGGGTCATCGTCGATGACGAGGATTGTCTTTATCACTTCTTTTGTTTCCGCCATAAAAGCCTCACCTCCTCTTGCGAGCAGCACGTCAAGGAGCTCAATGACAGCGCGAGCATTCCGCTGCGCTTTCCTGCTCAGTCCCCTCACCGCCGCCAAAATTATATCCACGGACACCTACCAGCCATGCCAACGGTCGCGCCGCGAGACTCGATTCGCAAAGAGCCAGCAGGACCTCCGGGCTCGAGAGGTGCGTCGTAAACCCGACGTCGATCATCGGCAGCGAGCCTGATGCTGCTGCGCCCAACTGCCTGACTTTGAACGGCTCAGGTCCGACGCGGGCCGCATCCAGAAAAAGAACAACCTTGTGGCGCGCCATATCGACACAGCATTCGATTCCGAGCTGAAAGTCCGTCTGGACCGTCATACGCTCGCCGTGTCGTCGCTGCATCTCCTGGGCAATCCACGGCCCCAAACCGTCGTCCCGCCTGCCAGGGTTCCCATACCCCAAAAGAAGAACCGAGGCTCCTTTCCCTTGGCGGTTGTTCACGTTTGTCCGCGGACCTTTCTGTCCACGACCCGACCGCGCGAATCGACGAGTGACCCTTCGAGGGCCATCCTGCCCAGCGCGTGCGTCGCGCAACTCAAACAGGGATCGAAGGCCCGGATGGCGACTTCCACCTTGTTGAGCAGGCCCTCCGTGATCTGTCGGCCGGAAAGCTCCTCCTGGGCTACCCTCTGAACCGCCCTGTTCATTGGCTCGTTATTGCTCGTCGTTGATACGATGAGATTCGCCATCTCAATCGTGTCGTCACTGCGGACACGGTAGTGATGAAAGAGGGTCCCTCGAGGCGCCTCGATGCATGCCGCACCTTCGCCGCGACGGGTCCCGCTCACCACAAGGTCTACGCCCTGGAGATCGGGGTCGGAGAGCAACTCCTTCATTTTCTCCGCGGCATGGAGGGTCTCGATGAGCCGCGCCCAGTGGTAGGCGAGGGTCGCATGCACCGGCCTACCCTCTCCAAGCTTCAAGAACTCCCTTCGCTCCTCTTCAGCAAGCGGCGTGTCGATGAAATCGCAATTGTTCAGCCGCGCCAGCGGCCCCACGCGGTACCAACCCTTCTCTTTCCCGAGGGGATGGATAAACGGAAACTTCATGTAGCTCCAAGGACGGACTTCCTCGCGGATCACGCTGAGGTAGTCGCGCGGCTGGACCTTGTCGAAGATGATTCTGCCGTCCGAATCTTTCGCTCGAAGAAGTCTGTCATACAGGTCCAAGGCGCCGTCAGAGCGCACGAGGCTCACGAAGTTGCTCTCGAAGCTCGCAAAATCGAGGAAGTACTTCCTGTTCTCTCGAAACAGTTTTTTGAACAGCTCCAGGGCCTCCCCCGCCCAAGGGATCATCGCCGACCGACACGGGGACGCGGGTCGCCTTTCGACGATATCAAGCCGCGCTGCACGGGATACGGCGGCCTGTCTCGAGGCGCGCCCCTTTTCCGTGCAGTACGACGAGAACGTGCATGTGCTGCGCTTGTTGTCGACTGATTTGGAGCACAGCCGCGCCTGGGAGGGCACACCGGAGGATCTCACGGAGGTCCGAATCTTGCACGTTCGGACTGGGGCGAGCTGTTGTGAGGATCGGCAAGATATTCATCAGGGTGCGACCGGCATTTACACGGCCGGAAATGCACTCCCCGGATGCAAAATTAAACCTGGGGCGAATGGAGAATCTCTGTCTCTCCTCGCCCCCTACCCTCAAGGAGCGAAGAAGTGTGCCAAGCGAACAATCCCGCACCCTGCCGTTCACCTTTCCCTCCACTACAACTCCTCCCCGTTGAAAAGCTCGTCATCAGTGAGAGAGTCCCGCACATAGAATCGCGCCGTTGTAGCGGTGGAAGCGTGGCCCAGCATCTCGGATACTCCTTTGAGGCGTCTGGTCTTCTGAAACAGGTCCGTGGCCCGTGAGTGCCGTAGATTGTGCGCTGTGATCCGCCGATTCAACACCCTTCGGGCTGCCCTGGCAATCTCCCGCGTCACGTATTGTCTCGAGAAGGGGCCACCATTGTGGCTCTCGAACAGGTACACCCTCCCCTTCTTCCCATACTCTCCCTCGATCTCTTCAAACAAACTAACAGGGATTCTCACCCAACGCTCCTTGCGGCCCTTCCCATGGAAGCGTAGGAGTACACGGTCTCCATCGTCCTTGAGGTCCGTGAGCCTTACCTTGAGGCCCTCGGTAACCCGCGCAGCGGTCGCGTAGAGGAAGCGTGCGATAAGGCGCACCCGTAGGGGCAGCGCTGCGATCAGGCGCGCGCGCTCCTCGGGTGAGATCACCCTAATCTCGGGCGTGTTCGTCTTTGCCCCAGGGATAGAGTCCAGGGCAATTTTCAGCATGGCAAGCTCGCGGCTGCTCATGCCCTGGCGCTGAGCGGCTTGTAGAATGGCCGCCTTGCCGCCGTAGAGGTCGCGGTTGAGCTTGGAGGCTGATCCTCCCGCTTGGCGTGAATACTCGATGTAAGCGGCGAAGAGCTCAGCGGTTGGAGAGCGAAGTTCCGCCCAGGCCAGGAAGGCGCGAACAGCGCGCCGGTAGGCATCGGTTGAGAGTGACCCGCGGGCTCGGACTTTCAGCAGCTCGGCGGCGGGAATGCCCGGAAGGCGTGCGATAATGATGCCCGAAGTACCCTTGGGATTTGTTTCCATAAGAAAAACTTCGGTGCGACATCAGGCCTCCTGAAGACATCGCTGAACAGGTGCAACACGTCAATAGCCGAATCTCCTGTGCAATGCCTCAGCTTCAGTAGAAAGCCAAATGGAGGGACTCCCGCAATCCTCGCTCTTCTAATGCGCTATTTTAGCCCTCTCCGGGCCCCTCCGTAAAGCCATGAAAGGCGCAATGTGCGCGATCTGGCGCTTCTGTTCGCGCGTGGCGGGGCATGGCGAGACTTTCTGGAGGCCTGCCGCGTAGTTTATACTCCCTTGGAACGACCATCGAAAGCAGGGGGGCTCTTATGGCGGAGTATCGGCGTTGTCCTTGGTGCGGTGTGGATGTCACACCGACGGCTCCCATGAAGATAGCGCCAGGGGTTGGCTCGGTCCCCCAGAGCAGCCCGCCGGGCGTATTCTGGGACAGAAATGCTGGCCAGCACACCGAAAAAGGCTGTCCCTCCATGAAGCGCCTCAAAACCTCAAGGTAACCCCTGGCGCCTTTCCGCTGACGGATAAGAGAATCATGGAAGAGCAAATTGTTGTGGGAGATGTCGTGAGGTTTAAGGGCGGCGGATCGCCGATGACCGTTGAGAAGATAGAGGGTGACGAAGCTCTCTGTGTCTTTTCACTTGGCGGTAAACAACGCCTAAAACTTGATGTCCTTGAGAAGGTTGCAGATGAGCCACATTGGTGGGACCGGGGATAGGGAGGGACGCCCTACCGTCACCAGAGCCACTTTCATTTTTGACTCACCGTGGAGTAGCACTTGTGGGCCCCTCGCCGGACGGAAATGAAGTCCGGGGGCACGACTCGCGACATAAGATCGGAACTGCTGGGGGCTGTTCGGGGTCCGGCGTTAGAGTGAAGCCCTCCGAGTCCTAAACTACTGTTGCGACTCTTCAGGCGTGTAACGGCAGTCCTCGTAGTACTGATTGACCGCGAAGATGGTAGCGGATGTGACGGCCCATAAATCGGAAGTAGGAGAAAGGAGCAGTCACTTGTGCGTGTGCTGGCATCGCCGCGGCTCCCGCCTGGACGCTAACCATTGCAACTCCACGCACACGAAGACCGTCGACGACTCGCTTTCGATACCAATCGCTTCGGTTGAACTCGATTGCAAGAGGAAGTTCTTTTAAACAGTCGCACAACGCTGCGAGTTGCTTCCGGGATGACTGCGAATATTGAAACCACCCAGCCCTTGCGCGCTTGCCAAAACGCCGCTCCTTGCCATCCTCCTGTTCGTGCCGTTTTCCCCTCTTGAGTTCTCGAGGCCCCAACGGCGTGGTCCCGTCAGGGTGTTCCAAGCGCTCTTTTGCGGAACTCTTTCGGGGTCCGTCCGTACTTCCTGAAGAACAGCGCATTGAAGCTGCTCTTGGAATTGAAGCCGTTAGAAAACGCGATGTCCAAGATCGTGCGGCGCGGGTCCACAAGGAGATCTCGACAGATCGCCGCCAGGCGAAGCTCGTTGATGTAGCCCCGAAACGTGTTGGAAAGACTCACGTTCAGATGGTAGGACAGACGCTTCGGCTCTTCTCCCAGCATGCCCGCCAGCCGCCGCGGAGTCAGCTCCTCGTCCCGATAGGGTGCCTCCTTCTCCATGAGTCGCGAGAGCCGTGCGGTGAGCGCCGGGGCGGAGGCGTCCCATAGGGGCTCTCTCCGTCCAAGACGGAGAAGGCGCCGGTTTTGAGCGAAGTAAGAGGGCGCTGTTCGCGACAGTGCATAGCACACGACAAGCAGGCCCGTTGTCAGGCACCCGATGGTGTAGAGGAGTTCATTGCGCAGGCCCCAGCCCGCCATAACGACGGCAGCTGATGCAAGGTAGCAAAAGAGAAACACGACTTGGTGGCGGAAGGCGGCCCTATCCCCGATCTGTCGTGCCCAGTGAAGGCGCCACGCGGCGAGGAGGGCCAAGACAATAGCGGCGATGAACAATAGGTCGGCAGCGAGGGTGAGCGCTCTCAGGACGGAGCTCGAGAAATGCCCAAGAACGGCACCGACCCCCAGACGCTTCGCCGTGAGAGCGTTGTAGAGCCCGGTGCCGAATGCCAGGGCTATCGGGACAACAAAGTATGCGAGATAGCTGCGAACTGACCGCCTGCCCTCGTGAAGGATGGTGAGAGAGCTCAGGTAGAAGGCAGGGGACACCACGAGCAGAACGGCGATGTCGCTGTTCGCAAGCCAGGGGAGGCGCAGGATTAGACGGGCGGCGGCGCCAGAGAGGTAGATCAAGATGTAGCCGGCGGCGAGGCAGCAGATAGCCATGCAGTAGTGTAGGGGTTGTTTGTTCGCGGCGGTAAGTTGAACGACGGCGAAGAACAGACTGACAACCCCGCAGGCGAACAGCAGGAACGGCATGCCGTAGTGTACCCTACCTCAAAAAAAGGTCCAAGTTTTTTTCTCGGACGACTCGATCCACCTCATGCGCCACAATTGTTGTTGTTTGGGAGGTCTACGGGCGGCAGCGGAGGGCTCAGCGCAGAGTACGCGCTTCCCTGGGTGCCAAGCCTGTCGTTGCGACTCTGGCTCATCTCCAACGCTTCAGGCCGGAACAGGATCCGCTTCAGAGATGGCTGCCCCGGCCGGTGCGGCATGGCGATTCCCGATTGTTGCGTGGCTTTCTGCGCGAACATTTGACGGCGCAGGGTACTCCTTTAGGCTGAGTAACGTCAACAGGCTATCGAATGGCGGCGAGGTCCTGTCGCCGAGGGGGGAGCGGGCGTAGCTTATGCGTTTAGTCCAATTCTGGCCCTGCTCGATCTGTCCTACTTGTGCTATTTCGGTCTGTAAGGAGGGCTCTTGGCCATCAACCTAAACATCGCCCCCGATGAAGTGAAGGCGAGCGCGACAAATTGCGACAACCTCATAGTTCGAGGCGGGAAGGTGTGGATGCCGAACGAGACCACCATGCATGATCAAGGCCTGCCGGATGCTTGGAAGGGCGATTGATGAAAGTCTCGTCCGGGGGGCCCTGGCTGCTCGTCATCGCAGTGAGTTTCGCTGCGATGTTCGCCGGCTGTCCGCTCCCGTTCGACTACAACGGCCAGGGCGCGGGCGCCTCGCACACCTCGGATCCGAGCACCCCCAGCTTGACAGCCGCTGTAACTGTTTCCTACGCCGAGCAGGGCGGGACCAGCGGCGCCATCGCGAACAACACTACCTACACTACAGGAAAAACGACGACTGTGACTCTGTCCACCGCCACTTACAACTCTGTCATTTACTATACGGACGACGGAAGTCAGATCACCAACTACGAGACGCCAAAGAGGATAAACGGATCCAGTGGCCAGATCACTATCACACGAAGTACATCTGTTCAGACTCTGGACATTCACGCGGTGGCAACCGGCCCCAACATGCTGCCCAGCCCAGCCTCCCACGCGACTGTCATCGTCAGCCCCTACCCGATCCTTTCGGTCACCTGCGACAAGGCCTCCGTGAGCGAGGACGGGGGAACGGCGACTTTCACAATTACCTCTTCGATCCCTCCGGGTGCTGATCTCACAGTCACGCTCCTGACCGGCGGCACTTACACGACGGCCGACCTGACGGGTCTCCCCGCGTCGAGTACATCCTTTTCCGCGACGCTCGTGCACTCAGCGACCACGATCAGCCTTTCTATTACAGGGGTGCACAATGCCGCCAACGCCAACCCTACGGTCACCTTGACGATTCAGCCCGATCCGAATACCCCCCCTGCCTATACAGTAGGCGCCCCCGCGAGCGCCTCCGTGGTGATCCAGAACGACTCGTCACACAGAGTGACGTACAACGGTAGCGGAAATACCAGCGGTACGGTGCCGACTGACGGCAACTTCTACCTGCCCGGCGCGACGGTTATGGTGTTGGGCAACAGCGGAGGCTTGGTGAAGGTAGGCTACCTCTTCGCAGGCTGGAACACCAAAGCGGACGGGAGCGGCTCCACCTACACCCAAGGTCAGACGTTCACCATGGGCACGTCAAACCTGACCCTTTACGCGATGTGGGGACCGCTCCTGTCATACACGGTGACATACAACGGCAACGGAAATACCGGCGGCACCGTGCCGACTGACGGCAACCTCTACCTGCCCGGCGCGACGGTGACGGTGGCGGGCAACAGCGGCAACCTCGCCAGGAGCGGCTACACGTTCGCCGGTTGGAACACCGTCTCTGACGGCAGCGGCACGACCTACAAACCGGCGCAAACGTTCACCATAGGCAGTGCCAACGTGACAGTGTATGCGATGTGGGGACCGCTCCTGGAGGGAGGCTCGATCCAGGGGCACGCGCTCACCCTGTCAGGGGCGGTCACGACCCAGACTACCGGTATGAGCAATCCTTGTTTCGCGACAACGGACGGCACCTACGTCTACTTCTCCGATGAAAGCTCAGGCAAGGTCTCCAAGATGGACCTGTCGGGCAACACCACGGTCCTGGCTACTATTGCCGATGTTCAGGGCATCGTGACGGATGGCACCTACCTCTACGTCACAAGCTATGCCTCAGGGAAAGTGGAGAAGGTGAATGCGTCGACGGGAACCTGGAGCGACCTCACCACCGCGCTTCCCGGTCCTTGCGGCATCACCTTGGACGGGGGCTACCTCTATGTGGTTTGCAACGGAGGCGGGAGCAGCAAGGTCTACAAGATAGATAAAGCATCGGGAGCTTCGGTGGTCTTGGCCACTGGCCTCTCGAACATCGCTGTTGGCATCACGACGGACGGCTCATACCTCTACGTGACGGAGTCCCCCCCCTCCAACGCCGTTCAAAGGGTGGACTTTTCCGGAGACGTGACCACGCTGGCCACTGGCTTCAACTCTCCTTGGGGCATCACGTCGGATGGCACGTACCTCTACGTCGCCGATAGTGGTTCCAATACCGTGTACAAGGTAGACGCTGGGGGCAACAAGACGGTCATTTCTACCGCCTTTGCTTCGCCGACTGGCCTCACGACGGACGGCACCTACCTCTACGTAACGGAATCGGGGGGAGCGGTAAAGCGGATCCAGTAGTGCCTGAGCCGCTGCGCGGGTGGTTTTTTCATCATTCTACTCCTCCGGCCCACCACGTTGAGATTCGCGCCACGCCGCCTTGACATTGTGCGGCGGTAGTAGGTTACGAGAACGTTACTGAACTAGTCAAGGTTGCCTAGGCTCGCGCCCATCGCCTGATTCTGCTCGCGAACGAAGATGTTCTCACCTTTTGACTTGGCTGTCGCGAATGAGGAAGACGGCCGAGGAAAGCCCTGCTATTCCGCCGCCGACAACATAGGCTCAAGTCTTTTGAGTGCCGCGCCGCATTTGCGTTCTCCCTTTCACTATCGGAACTCACCACCTGCTTCACTACCGGATCGCGCGAAGCGTCTTGCCGCGTCGGGTACCTGCACCGCAGGGAGTTCGCCTGCCCGATAGCATGTGCCAGCCATTCGGCATCCTGTCTGTCGTTCTCGGCTTCGTCGCCCGCCTTCGTGGGTAACAGTTGTTGGTGCGACAACGCACCCGGCGCTCGCGTACGCGCTGTCCTATCCTCGGCTCTATTTGAGAATTCTTGCGGGCTTTTACGGGCTGTAGAACCCTGCGCCGAAGCGCAAACACAAGGAGGTCGTGCCGTGGCTGAATCTGAAGTCAAGCTCTATCCGTATCGCTGGGTCGTCCTGGCGGCGTTCATGCTGATCAACGTGATGGTGCAAGTGCTGTGGATCTGCTACGCACCCGTGGCCTCGATCGCCGCTTCTGCCTTTGGCGTCGGCCGCGAAGGAGTGGACCTGCTGGCGAACCTCTTCCTGCTCATCTACCTTCCCATGGCGATACCGGCAGCGTGGGCCATCGACACCTTCGGTTTCTAGAAGGCTGTGGGTTTCGGCGCCATGTTCATGGCGGTGTTCGGCCTCGTACGGGCTGTCTTCCCGACCAGCTACACGGCGGCGCTCATCGGATCCATCGGCATCTCCATCGGCCAGCCTTTTCTCCTGAACGCATTCACGAAGCTTGCTGCAGAGTGGTTCCCCCAGAAGCAGCGCGCCACGATCACCGGGCTGATCTTTCTTTCCCTTTTTGTTGGGATCGGCCTGGGAGAATCACTCAGCCCCGGCCTGGTAGGCCGTTTCGGGTTCGCCGGGCATGCAGCTTATAGACGGCGTTGCAAGCGCGGCAGCCACCGCGATTTTCCTGGTCTTTGCGCGTGCAAAACCGCCCACGCCGCCGAGTCCGGCGGGAGAAGAAGCGCGTGCGCTCGTGCTGGATGGAATAAAGCAGATCCTGAGGAACCGCAGCGTCTACTTCCTTTCCATTGCTCTTTTGATCGGCAGCGGGATCGTGAACGGGGTGTTCACGCTCATCGACGGCCTGGATCAGGAGAAAGGCCTGGGAGTCGATCAAGGGGTCGTACTTGTCGCCCTGCTCCTTGTGGGAGGCATTGTCGGCAGCGTCGTGGTGCCGGTTATTTCGGACGGCATTCGGCGCCGCAAGCCCGTTCTCCTGATCGGGATCTTCATGGCCGTCCCCGCCACGATCGGCCTGGTCCTTGTTCGCAGCTTCCCCGTAGAGGCTGTCTTCTTCTTCATCGTGGGGTTCTGCATGACGGGCTTTACGCCGCTTGCATATCAGTACGGGGCGGAGATCACCCACCCGGCCCCCGAGGGAACAAGCAACGGGATATTTGCCCTCGTCGTGCAGGCGTCGGGATTGGTGATCGTCCTGATGGACGCTCTGCGCGGCGCATTCAATAACTCGTACATCCCGTCCTTCCTTGGGCTCGCCGTGCTGCTTGCAGCCAGCGGCGCGCTCCTGTTCTCTCTGAAGGAGTCTCCCAAGATGCAGGGGTAGGGCGATAGAGCGAACCGCTTCGTCATCATCCACGAAAAGGACAGTGGCGTTCGTGACCGCGGCGGTCGATTGGGTCGGCAGGGAGTCTCCGCCGCTGGGCATCGCTTCCCATCGCGGTGCGCTATTCCTGCTCTGTCTCTCGCTGCTTGCGCTCCGCCTGGAGCAAGCTCAAGTCGAGCCGGGGCCGTTTCTGTCTCGACACGAAAGCTGTTCCCAGGAAGATCCGGTGATGGGACGCATGTCGGCAATGACACGCGCGCCAAAGCCTACGTAAATCGTCGCCTCACCTGGGCGCGAATGGGCAACTATGAGAACGCGAAGGCAGATTTCGACACGGCGATTGAATTAGACCGAAGAGATCCGAATGCCTACGACGGTCGTGCGTTTGTTTTTTCAAAAATGGGAAGGAACGACGAACATAAAGAACGATCAAGCAAGAGCCTCAGAACTCAGGTCCGGAAAGTAGTTGTACCCAGAGTCGTACAGTGCAATCGAAAAGCTGCCCGGCCAAGTAAGCAAGATCCCCACAAACGACGCTCATGGCGGGCCTGTAGCGAGGTTTTCTGCGGACCTGTCGTGTCTTTTCACGAGGTCAAGTCCCGGTGAAAAGGTCGCGAGGACGGCCAGGGTAGGGTACGTGGAGGGCCTTTGCGGCCTTGCGCTTTGCGTCTTCGCCTCGCCTGTCATACTTTGCAGTGGTCAGAACGCTCGCGTGTCCCGCCATCTTCGAAACCGTGGTCACGTCGATCCCGGCATCCAGCAGGTCCGAGACGAAAGACCGCCTCAGGTCGTGTGGGGAGACGTCCGTCACCCCGGCCAGCTTCGCGCGCTTCTCGATAAGGCGCCACACCGCATCGTCGGTCATCCCTTGGTGGACCAGCTTCCCGCCCTTGCGAGCCTGCCAAAAGAGGCCACCGGCCTCCGCCCCCCTAATCTGCATGTAATCGTGCAGCGCATCTCGCGCTCCGTTATCCAAGTAGACAACCCGCTCGCGCCCGCCCTTGGCGTGTCGGACTTTCACCGCGAAGCCTTCCCCCTCGCTTGTGACATCCTCGATTTCGAGAGCGGCAATCTCCGCTCGGCGCAGGCCGGCCCCGTACCCCAGAGCAAGCACCGCTGCGTCTCGGTAGCCAGAGGGCGTTCCGTCGACGCAGGCCAAAAGAAGAGCTCGTAGCTCCCCTGATGATAGCCCGCGCCCTGCAGGCACCGAGGATCCTGAAACAGACTTTATGTCGCGCACCCGCTCGAGCTCCTCGCTAGGAAACTGACCCAGGCGCCAAGCTTCCCGCAGCGTTCCCTTGATCGCAGCCAGGTATCGGTTGGCCGTTGCTGGCTTGAAGGTCTCCGCGAGCCACTGCCTTAAGGCGACCAAGTGCTCGTAGCGAAGGCTCGCCCAGGGCATGGAGCGAGTATCCTTGGCGCCGAGCTTGCGTGCGACGATGTCCAGGGATCCCGCCATCACAACGCGCCCCGAGGGCTTGAGACTGGCTAAATACACAACCGCGGGATTTGAGCCGCTTGGCGGGCATCCGGGGGCGACAGGCGTGGCTTTTCCATATGGTGTTAGCATAGCGGGCAGGCCTGGGATCGCCGACATTGTGCCTTTAATATCGGTTTGGGGGTTGGGAGGCGGTAATTTTCTGACAAGCTCCCCTTTCACCTTAAAACACCAGTTCTAATGCGCTATTTTAGGTCCCCAGGGGCCCTCTGTAAAGGCTACGAAGGCGCAATGTGGCGCGATTTCGTGCACGGAAACCCCTATCGTCACGCGAATAGATCTTCACTTGCTCGTAGCTCGCCGCGCCCTGTAACGAGCTCGAGCGTCCGCAGCTTTCCAATCGCGTTGTTGAATGCACCCCCGCTTGGCTCATAGCCGGTGGCGACGCCGAGATCTTCTTTCGATGCCGCCGCAGGATAGATCTCGGTCAAACGCGAGAGAATCAGGCGTTCGGCTTTTCCGAGCTGCTTCAGCCAGTGCTCCAAGAGCTCGCGCCCAGTCGGGAGTGGATCGTAGGGCCCGAGCGCAGCCAGGCCTGCTTCAGTGATACGGAGAAGGTCCCTGCCCTCGATCATTCCCTTGCTGCGCAGAGCCCCCAGATAGTTGGCGAAGGCTCCGCCCCTTGCGGCGTAGGCAGTCAGGATCGCGACCTGGGTCTTTGATCGGCCCTGCAGGTACTGGGCCAGGGCCGTCAAGATCTTTCGCTCTCCCCCTGGGATCGATGAAGACAGCGCCGTCGGTCGAACATGCCGCGGAGCAGGTGTTGGGACAACAACGGGGCGGACTGTGGGTGTATGCGGATGGCCGGCTGACCGGGGGAGTCGAGACCTTACGATTCAAGAGGGAGTGCGCAGAGGCCAAAGCGTCAGAGGCGGCCGCCAGCGCTCTCCGTAGCCGCGTCTCCTTGCCAGCGGCAGCGCGTTCGGCCTCGATGAACCCTTGAGCATAACTCTCTTTCTGAATTTTCCTGAGCTGTGCGGCATCCACGGTTGCGATCGGCATCTTGCCGGATGCCTTCCCCAGCTCCGCCTCAAGGGCGGCGATCTTTTTTCGCAGTTCCCGAGGGTCCTCGGCTTTCGCCCTCTCGATCGTACTCGCGAGCTCGGCGCGGAGCTTCTCGAGGTCCACGACCGCTGCCGCGGTCGGCCACTTCGCCTTCTCTCCAATCTTCGGCGTGGCGCTTGAGTCGAAGGTCTTTCGCTCCCGGATCTGAACGCGCTTGAACAAGTCAAGCCACCCAGGGCTCCAGATCCAAGCTTCTCCGATGGCCAAGCTGGCAAGGGATGCCATGAACTCGCCCTTCTGATCGTGGGCATCATGCGCCTCAACCCAGGCCTCGAGGGCTTTACGGTCCTGAGGGCTGATCGTGCGCAGGCAGATAAGGACCTCAATCTGCGTCAAGACGTCCTTGTTGATAACGGCCGCCCGTTGGCTGATAAGAGTGACTCCGATTCCAGAAGACCGACCGCGGCGCACCAGACGATCGATCGCACCGAACATGCGCTCCTGGCCGGTCTGGATCCGCTGGGGCACAAACTCGTCCGCCTCATCGATGACCACGTGGAGCGGCTGGCGGTACTTATCCTTGCCCTTGCGATGATAGAGGCGCTCGCAAAAGTCAGTGACCAGGCGGCGCTGATCCGCCATTGAGAAGTGACGCAAGCTCAGGACCAGAGGGACCCGATTCTCGACGGCGAAGTCGGCGATGACGGTCCCGCTGGAAGCCTCGAGAGGAAGATCGGCATGCTCGCCGCCAAGAACTGTGATAGGAAAGCCTGGGTCCTTGCCGTCTCGGGAGGATCGGAGGCCGAACCAGACGTCCAGCGGATCCAGGATCACCACCTGCTGATCAGCCGTGAGCAGCTCTTCGGTGATCACGACTGCTGTGTGCGTTTTTCCGACGCCGCGCTTCGCCAGGATCGCGGCCGTCTGAGTCACCATTTCAACGGGAAGGGAGAGACCTTTTGCTATCCGCAGCTGGTTCACTTCAGCACCCAGAGCTACCAAAACCGCCAATGTTTTCCTGACGCCGCTCTTTTAGTAGCAACCGCTATTTTTCGCATCCTGTTCCCCTCCCCTCGAAACCATAGCATCCTGCTGAGTCGTTCGACGGCTAGTTCGATGTTCGCCTCTTTCCGGCCACCGATTCCCTCCTAAGCCATTGACGGAGTATGCTTGAAACTAGGGTTTGATAGGGAACTCCCCGCTCCAAGGCGCGAGTCTTGAGAGCCATCATATCTCGGCGATTCATGCGGATGTTCATCCGCTCATCTTTGGCCCCGGTCGCCCTGGCGATCGCTCGTGCCTTCTCTATCTCTTTGTCGAGATTGTCAATCGATCGCCATTCCCCGTTTTCAATGCTCTTGAGAAGTTCCTTCTCCTCTTTGTCTAGCTTCATTATTTGCTTCCCTCCTCTCGACCTTGGAGATAACGCTTCGTAAGCTTACGGCTGGGGAATGCGGTCATGAGGAATCGAATATCCCCTCTGTCGACAAACGGAACGACCCAAGCATAATTGTCGATTGAGACAATGTAGAGCCGTTGTCCTTCGTATCTCGAAGGATTCGGATGTTCCAGAATATCGAGTGTTCCTCTCTCTTCTATGGCGACAACGATTTCCTCAAACGAAATGCCTCTGGCTGTCCGTAGCCACTTATTCTTCTCCTCGTTCCAATCGAAGATCACGAATAAAGGTATCTTGATGTGTGCCCAATGTCAATACATCATCTTTCATAAGGGCGATTCGGTCTACCACAAGCTCCTGCTAGTGAACATGGTGTTCTCCCGCGGAGTCCTGCCGTGTCATTTCATGGGGTAGCGGCTATCGCCGCACAAAAGTAAGAACGGCAATCACGATGGCGGCACCCAAGGCAACCGCTGCTACGATGCTTAGCCACAGAGCAGCACGTCTCGCTGTCTTCCTCGCCATCACTCGGCCGACAACTAACAGGGCTACGGCGACCAGGACAGGGATTACTGCAATAAGCATCGGGATCCTCCGGATGAGATACTAACGCTGAGCCGCGAAGGCCGCAACCGCAAAGGAACAAGACGATGGGGTGGAAAGTCCCGGAAATCCGTGAACCGATGGCCCAAGGACAAGCAGGATCGGAGAATTCCTACGCTATGTCCGAACCTTATGGAGGGAGCTTAATTTAAGCAAGAATCAATGCGTTCTCGCGCGAGCCGTGTGGCAGCACTGCCGATAACCGGTTTCTGGTCTACTACGGCATGTCCCCGCTCCGCCGCCGGTGGGCGAGCGCATACAGTAGAAACCCCATGGAATACCGATGTTCTTCCCAAAGATTCATGTAAACGTCAAAGTCGACTATCATGAACTGGTTGTTTTTCGTATTCGTGTTGTGTGCGATCGCGGCAATACCAATTCACTACGTGTCGGTCGAGCACGCAAGACTGGAACAGAAACATGGACGGATAACGGGCATCAAGGTCGGCGAGCTCTACGGTCACGTGTCGGCCTACATGCTGTTCGCTTCCCTCATCGGTCTGTGGTTTTCGCCGCAACCGCGGATTACCATTCCGATCCTTCGCCGCGTGTCCCTCGTTGTTCCCGGCATCCACCACGTCATTCCGGTGGTGCATCTCATGCTGTTCGTGCCGTTCGTGTTCCTGGGCCTCATTCTGTTGTCACGGTCGGTCTCGGACTTGACAAGGAAGGTGTCTGAAGCGCACCGCCCGGAGCGCGTGGTCACGACCGGAATCTACGCCCGGGTTCGACACCCACAGTATCTGGGGTTTTTGCTCATGCGCGTCGGGTTCTCTCTTCTCATGTCGGGTACATACTCGTTGATTGCCACGCTCTTCATATTCATGATGTTGTATGCTTTCGCACGCAAAGAGGAGGTCGAGCTCGCGCGAGAGTTCGGTGGCGGCGAGTACGATGGATATCGGAGGAGTGTCCCAATGCTGATTCCGAGACTTCGAGGAGTGACTATGGGTAGAAGAGGCAGACAGCCTTGATCGCGAGGGATTGTGGGTACTGCCGATAGGAGCGTGGTGATTACCTCTGGATTCTTGTTGAACCGGGCGGCGTACATCAGCGCGGTCCAGCCGAGGAGCTTGTCCTTGGCGTTGACATCTTCGCCTTGGTCAATAGCGGCCTGTATCTGCTGCGGTGTTCCAGTTTCTACCAGTTCAATGAAAGTCCGTCGTCTGGACATATGTCGAAGGCAAGACAAAGAAAACCAAAAGTGGGCCTACCCCGAAAATCATGACACAAGGTTAAGCAGTATCTTCAAGGGGTAGTCAATGGACATGGGAGACAAAAGGAAGAAATACACCAAGGAGTTCAAGCTTGGTGCCATAAGGCTTCTGGAGTCAGGTACGAAGCCAGGGCACGAGATCGAGCATGACCTGGGGATCGGTAGCGGACAGATTTACCGCTGGCGGAAGCAATTCAGTCAGGACGGTGCCAGGGCGTTTCCTGGGAACGGCAAGTCCCGTGATGAGGAATTGGCAGCCCTGCGTAAGGAGATCAAGGAGCTGCGCGAGGAGCGGGACATCCTGCGAAAAAGCAACCGCCGTCTTCTTCAGACTACAGAAATGAAGTACGCCTTCATGAGTGAGCAACAGGGTGCCCATAGCGTAGAGAAGATGGCGCAAGTGTTGGGGGTAGCACGCAGTGGGTTCTATGCCTGGGGCGACCGGGCCCACCACGTACCTTATTTGAGACAAGCAAGACGCCACAGAACATGATTGAGCGGGCAAGCAAGCGCGCGCTTGGTCGACCCTCCGCAGTCCGTGCACCATCCAACTAACCCAGTATCTTAACGCTGGCCGGACCACCGCGCAGATCACTTAGATGCTTCTTCGAGTTCCCTATAGGCGTCGGT